>NZ_JAMLJL010000005.1 GCF_023634845.1 Flavobacterium amniphilum
TTCAGGATACAACAGCTCCGGTATTCAATACGGAAGGACTACCACAAGATGTAACCGTTCAGTGTGATAATGTTCCGGCTCCGGTTGTACTAACAGCTTCTGATAACTGTGACCAAAATGTACAGGTGATTTACACCGAAACCTTCGCCGGTCAAAACGATAACTGTAGCGCTAATTATGTAATTACCAGAAACTGGTCGGTTACCGATTGTGCGGGCAACAACACCCAACACACACAAATCGTAACCGTTCAGGATACAACAGCTCCGGTATTCAATACGGAAGGACTACCACAAGATGTAACCGTTCAGTGTGATAATGTTCCGGCTCCGGTTGTACTAACAGCTTCTGATAACTGTGACCAAAATGTACAGGTAGTTTACACCGAAACCTTCGCCGGTCAGGATGATAACTGTAGCGCCAACTATGTAATCACCAGAAACTGGTCGGTGACCGATTGTGCGGGCAACAACACCCAACACACACAAATCGTAACCGTTCAGGATACAACAGCTCCGGTATTCAATACGGAAGGACTTCCACAAGACGTAACCGTTCAGTGTGATAATGTTCCGGCTCCGGTTGTACTAACAGCTTCTGATAACTGTGACCAAAGTGTTCGTGTGATTTACACCGAAACCTTCGCCGGTCAGGATGATGACTGTAGCGCCAACTATGTAATTACCAGAAACTGGTCGGTTACCGATTGTGCGGGCAACAACACCCAACACACTCAAATCGTGACCGTTCAGGATACAACAGCTCCGGTATTCAATACGGAAGGACTTCCACAGGATATCACAGTACAATGTGATAACGTTCCGGCTCCGGCTGTGATTACCGCTACCGATAATTGCGACAACAATGTACAGGTAACTTATTCAGAACAAAAAATCAGCAATGAAGAAGGTTGTGCTGCAAATTACAGATTGATCAGAACCTGGTCCGTAACCGATTGTGCCGGCAATAATACAACTCATGTTCAGACTATTAATGTTCAGGATACCACTCCTCCATTCCCTTCTGTTGAACTACCGGAAAGTATCAGCTTAAACTGTAGTCAGGAATTACCTGAAATTACATTCAGTGACAATTGTACTACAAATGTAACTGTTGTATATACACAGGCAACAACTCAGCAAAATGAATACGGATATGTTGTTGTGAGACATTGGGTTGTTACCGATGAATGTGGTAACAGAGCTGAATACAATCAGACCGTTAATGTTACAATCGAAACTCCATTCTCATTTGTTAATGGATCGGTTTGTAACGGAGACGCACCAGTTGATTTGTATAGTTTCTTACCGCAAGGAACAGAAACAACCGGGGTTTGGACTGATGTTAGTGGCACAGGCGGGTTAAACGGAAGTATTTTAAACCCAGCAGGCATCCAACCGGGGTTCTATGTATACAGATACACAATTGCTGATTACCCTTGTCCGAGAATCATAGAAGTTTACATGACAATTGACGATGATTGTGTTGTATTACCTTGTACAGTTAGCGATATGAAAATATCTAAAGTTGTTACTCCCGGTGAAGATGGATACAATGATTTCTTTAGAATTCTTGGACTTGAAACTTGTGGATTCACTTATAATGTCAAAATATTCAACCGTTGGGGAGCACTTATCTACGAAAACCCTAACTATCAAAACGACTGGAGTGGAAAAGCTGATCAGGCAATTTCAGGTAGTAATTTACCGGCAGGTACTTACTACTACATCGTAAACATTGTTAACAGCGGATTCGACATAATAAATGGATATTTTTATTTAGGAACCAAAAACTAATCACCATATGAAACGTATAATATTAACTTTAGTAATAGGTGTAGTAGCGTTCTGTGCGAATGCGCAACAAACACCACAGTTTACACAGTATATGTTCAATACGATTTCTGTGAATCCAGGATATGCAGGAAGCCGTGAAGCATTAACAATAGTGGGGTTACACAGAAGTCAATGGGTTGGTATGGATGGAGGTCCCACAACACAGACCTTTTCAATTCATTCACCGTTAAGGAATGAGAATATTGGAGTGGGATTTTCCTTCATCAATGATAAATTAGGATATGAGAATTTTAATTATCTATATGCTGATTTTTCATACACTATCAATCTTTCTCAACAAACTAAATTGGCATTCGGGGTTAAAGGAGGCTTCAGCTATTACAGCATTGACGAAGCTTTATTCAACGATCCCGATGTGTATAATGACCCTTATTTTCAGGAAAAGTTAAACAGATGGACTCCCAATATAGGTGCAGGTATATACATGCACCAGCCGAGATGGTACGTTGGGGTTTCTTCACCAAAACTTATTGAAAATGATTATAATAAATTAGGCAATTATGTATCATTTGAGCAAATGCACTTTTATACCATTGCAGGATATGTTTTTGATTTGAATGACAGTGGCAGTGTTAAAATGCGTCCAACAGGTTTAGTAAAACTAACCAAAGGTGCACCGGCTTCTTATGACGCAACATTGTCCTTTTTATTCAATGACAAATTATGGGTAGGTGGTTCTTACCGCTTTGAAGATTCTGCAGGAGCATTGGTCAGTTTTCAGTTATCAAAACAGCTGACTATAGGTTATGCATATGATTATCCGATTTCCGACTTAAAACCATATACTTCGGGATCACATGAAATCATGTTGATGTTTGACTTCAAATTTGATAAGTCTAAGTACAAATCACCGCGTTATTTCTAACCTAAATGACTGAATTATGAAAAAACTTATTCAAATATTCGTAGCAATTCTACTTTTTGGATTCATTCCTTCGGCTTCAGCTCAATTTGGGAAGCAGAAAAAAGCGGATGCACTCTATAACAGTTTCTCGTATGTGAAAGCCATAGATGTTTACAAAGAAATACTGGCTAATAATTATAATGCCGAATATGCAAAAAGACGATTAGCCGATTGTTATTCGATGCTGCGTGATCCTCAAAATGCATCCGTCTATTATGCAGATGCGGTAAAACAACCCAACATTGATCCGGAATATTATCTGAATTACGCCTTGGCACTTCGAGCGCTTAAAAAATATGATGAATCCGAAGTTTGGTTAAACAAATACAAAGAAACCGGAGTTGTTGATTCCAGAATCCAGAAAATAGTTCAGGATAAAAACTTTATCACCAATATTTATGGCCTTAAACAGCAGTATTTTTCAAAACCGGTCTCTTTCAATTCTGAATTGAGTGATTTTGGAGCTATTGAAAAAGACGGTATAATCACATTTGCATCCAGCAGAGACAGAGGTGTGGGAATTAAAAGAACCTATTCCTGGAACCAACAACCTTTTCTCGATTTATACGATACCAAAAGAGAAGGAGACAAATATACTGATGCCAAAAAAGTAAAAGGTGATGTAAATACCCGTTTCCATGAAGGGCAGATTTCGGTTTCGAAAGACGGAAAAACAATGTTTTTCACACGGAATAATTATAATGACGGAAAAAAAGCCAAGGATGCAAGCGGTACCAATAACCTCAAAATTTATAAAGCAACTTTAGATAATGATGGTAAATGGACAAACATCAAAGAGCTACCTTTTAATTCCAATAATTATTCTGTTGGACATCCCAGCTTGACAGCTGATGGAAGTACTTTATATTTTGCTTCTGATATGCCTGGCGGAAAAGGGAAATCTGATTTATACAAAGTAAGTGTTAACGGTGATACTTTCGGTACACCTGTTAATTTAGGTGACAAGATCAACACCGAAGGCAATGAACTATTTCCCTTTGTACACAATGATGGTAATTTGTTCTTTTCATCTGACGGATTACAGGGCTTGGGGCAATTAGACATCTTCACCACCGTAATGGACAAAGAAGGTAATATTCAGGAAATCATCAATCTGGGGGTACCCGTAAATTCAAATATGGATGACTTTTCTTTCTTCCTGAATGACACTGGAGAAACCGGATTCATAGCTTCAAACCGTGAAGGCGGTATTGGTGATGATGACATTTACGGCTTTGACAGAGTACCTCTGTTCTCAATTATCGGAACTGTGACCGATGCCGTGAACAAAAAACCCATCAAAGAGGCCAAAATTGTCATCAAGGACAAAGACGGAAATCAAATAGCTGATTTACTGACAGATGATGAAGGAAAATACAGCATTAACGTTGATAGGGAAACGACCTACACAGTTGAAGCCTCACATCCGAAATACCAGCCGGAACCTTCAAAAATTGCCGACACAAGAAATTCAAAAGGCAAGACATTTGTTCAGGTTGATTTTGAACTGGATCCTGTTCAGGATGTTGATGTACTTGCCGGTTTAAATATTGAAAATATCTATTTTGATTTTGACAAGTACAATATCCGTCCGGATGCTCAGATTGAATTGAATAAAGTAGCTGATTTAATGCTGATTACATATCCGCAAATGGCCATTGAAATTGGTTCACATACTGACAGCCGTGGAAGTTTCAAGTACAATGAAGCATTAGGTATACGCAGGGCAAACTCCACTTACAATTATTTACTCTCAAGAGGAGTTGAACCTAAACGGATTAAAAAACATGAAGGTTTTGGAGAATACAATCTGGTTAATGATTGTAAAGACGGGGCCGACTGTTCAGAAGAAGCACACCAATTAAATAGAAGATCTGTCTTCACAGTTTTAAGAATGCAATAAATACTCTCATACGCGTTGCATTTGGAAACCTTTCAACGATATACCTAGTTGGAAGGTTTCTTTATTGTATAACGGCTCGATACTTCTAAGATTGTCTCGTACAATACATTAGGCTCAAAAGGCTTTATCATCACACCATTCATTCCTGAGGCTTCTATTTCATCATTAATTTCCTGCTTGTCAAAAGCCGTCAGGGCAATAACAGGAACTTCAAATCCTTTTTCACGGATAAGTTTAGTTGTTTCAAATCCGTTTAATTGTGGCATGTTGATATCCATCAAAATTACATCAAATACGGTATGCTGTATTCTTTCAATCGCTTCAAAGCCGTTCTCTACAATCTGGGTTTCAAAGCCGAATTTACCCAAAATCCTTTCCGTAACAATCTGGTTGATTTTATTGTCTTCCACCAGAAGGACTTTCAGTTCGGTAGTTTTACCATTCAGGCAAAGTTCGATAGAATTCTCAGCATCAGCCATAGTTTCGGTATAGTTAAAATCAAGAGAGAATGAAATCGTAGTACCTTTATTCTCTTCGCTGTCCAAATGGATTTCGCCCCCAAAAAGTTCCACTAATTTTTTTACAATCGGGAGTCCGAGGCCGGTTCCCTGATAATCGTCTTCCCTGCGTTCAATTTGCACGAACTCATCAAAGATCTTTTCATGGTCTTCTTTAGAGATACCGATACCGTTATCGGCTACTTCAAAATACAATTTACAGGTATCCTTTCCTCTTTCCGATGTTTTTACCAAGACATCAATCTTTCCTTTTTCTGTGAATTTGAGGGAATTACTGATGAGGTTCATGAAGATTTGCGACAATCGGATCTTATCACTGAAAATATATTTCGGAACATATTCATCAATATGGATATGGATTTCATTTTGGTTTTTCAGGGCTAAGATCTGTAGGCTGTTTTTAATCGATTCAAGTTCGTACCGTAAATCAAAAGGAGTTGTCTCCAGTATGATTTTCTTTTCGGCGATTTTGTTCATCTGTAAGATGTCGTTTACTAAAGAGAGTAGGTATTTAGCCGAGAACTGAAGCGAACTCAGGTACTTGCTTTTATTCAGTTCCGGATATTCTTCCGAGATGATATCCGTAATACCGATAACGCCATACAAAGGCGTGCGCAATTCATGGGTGATGGTCGAAACGAACTGCGATTTGAGTTGGTTCACTTCTTCTGCTTTATTTTTAGCCAATTCCAGTTCCTGATTGGCCAACTCCAATTCTCTGTAGTTTTTCTTCCGCAGTTTATTGTTTACAAACAGGTTGTACATGAACGCCAGCAGAATGGTCATACTGATCAGGCATAAAAAAACAATAATCCAGGTTTGTCTTAAACTATTTTCCCGTTGAAGCTTCTCCCCTTCTATAAAATCAATCTGCCTTTTGTATTCGTCAATTTCGAGTTTATTTTCATAATCCCTCACCTTTTCGGTACGTTCGGCATTGTAAATTTCCTCATTCAGTTTATTGTTGAGGTCAAGGTAATGATAAGCTTGCTCGTAGTTTTTATTCTTTAGGTAATGCAAGGAGAAATCGCTGTACACTTCCGCCAGATACGAATCCAGCAAGTCGGTCTTTTCATGTTCCCCGAAAGAAATAGCTTTTTGAAAGCTGGCTTCAGCTTCGTTATTTTTGCCCATTGCGCTCAAATAAGATCCTAACTGGGAATAGTAGGTTATTCTCGCTTCCAGTTCATCATGTTTATCCAAATGTTTTTCTGCCTTTTGCAAAAAGGGCAAACCTTCTTTATACATCCCTTCCCCGAAATAAGCACCTGAAATATTCAGGGAATTATAGGTGATTTGTATGGGATTCTTGGTTTTTTCGGTGTAAACCAATCCTTTTTTATAATATTCAATCCCTTTTTTGAAATCATGGTTATAATACGAATAAAGGGCACCGAGGTTGTTATACACCCAGTCCTTTACGGTATCGTTATCGGTGAGGTTTGCATAATGGAGCGATTTTTTATAATAGTTCTCCGCTTTTTTAGTATCCAGGAATTCGAGGAAGTTGGACCCAATCACATTATACGATTTGGCGATCAGTAAATTATCATTAATGGTATAGGAATCTTTTAAAGCTTCTTCAGCGATGCGGAGTGATTTTTCGCAGTCCAGTTCTGAGAGTGCATTTCTGGCATTGGTGATTTTGGTAAGAACCTGCTTTTTTGTGGGTGTAGTTTCCTGTGCATAAGTAATACCTAAGGTAAGCCAAGACAATACAATAAAGAATTGGAAAGTTTTAATCATAGATTGTCTAAATTACTTTTTACTTAGAGGATTTATTTGTGAACAGCAAATAATACATTTGTTAAATGTACTAATTTCCAAACAAATACAAATAAAAAACTCCGCATTTTGCGGAGTTTAAGTAAATTATCGTACTAATTTTTTGTATTTTAATTTGGTTGGAGCGGTATCTCCCAGACGTTTTTTACGGTTTTCTTCATACTCTGAGAAACCACCTTCGAAGAAATACACCTGTGAATCCCCTTCAAAAGCAAGGATGTGAGTACAGATACGGTCTAAGAACCAACGGTCGTGCGAGATAACCACGGCACAGCCTGCAAAGTTCTCCAAACCTTCTTCAAGAGCACGAAGTGTATTGATGTCCAAATCATTCGTTGGCTCATCCAGTAATAATACGTTTCCTTCTTCTCTTAGCGTCATTGCTAAGTGTAAGCGGTTACGCTCTCCACCTGAAAGCGTGCTTACTTTCTTGTTCTGGTCACTGCCACCGAAGTTGAAACGGGATAAATACGCTCTTGAATTCACCTGACGGCCACCCATCATGATCAATTCCTGACCGTCACAGAAGTTCTCCCAGATGGATTTTTCAGGATCGATGTTAGAGTGCGACTGGTCAACGTAAGCAATTTTCACGGTTTCCCCGGTACTGAACTCACCACTGTCCGGTTGTAATTCATCCATGATCATTTTGAAGATAGTGGTTTTACCGGCACCGTTCGGACCGATAATCCCTACGATACCTGCCTGTGGCAACGTAAACTCAAGATTATCGTATAGTAATTTATCTCCGAATGCTTTCGCCACATTGTGTGCATTGATTACATTCGTTCCCAGACGTGGTCCGTTAGGGATATAGATTTCTAATTTCTCGTCTAATTCTTTTTGGTCTTCGTTTAATAAACGGTCATAGTTTTGAAGACGTGCTTTCTGTTTTGTCTGACGTCCTTTGGCACCCTGGCGTACCCAATCCAACTCACGTTCTAAAGTCTTGCGTCGTTTTGAAGCCACTTTTTCCTCCTGCTCCATACGTTTAGACTTCTGGTCTAACCAAGACGAGTAGTTCCCTTTCCATGGAATACCTTCACCTCTGTCTAACTCTAAAATCCAACCGGCAACATTATCAAGGAAATAACGGTCGTGCGTTACGGCGATGATCGTTCCTTTGTACTGTTGTAAGTGTTGCTCTAACCAGTGTACCGACTCGGCATCCAAGTGGTTGGTAGGCTCATCCAGCAACAATACATCCGGTTCCTGTAATAAAAGGCGGCATAAAGCCACACGGCGGCGTTCCCCTCCCGACAATACCTTAATAGGCGTGTCGGCATCCGGACAACGTAAGGCATCCATTGCGATTTCCAGTTTGGTATCCAGTTCCCATGCACCGCAAGCATCGATTTTATCCTGTAATTCAGCCTGACGGTCCATAAGTTTCTGCATTTTATCTGCATCTTCGTATACTTCCGGAAGACCGAACTGGTCATTGATTTTATTGAATTCTTCCAATAAAGCCACCGCTTCGGCAGCCCCTTCACGAACTACTTCGATAACCGTTTTATTATCGTCCAGTAAAGGTTCCTGCTCTAAATAACCAACCGTATAACCCGGTGCGAAAACCACATCCCCCTGGTAGTTTTTATCAACTCCGGCAATGATTTTCAATAATGAAGATTTACCCGAACCGTTAAGACCCAGGATACCGATTTTGGCACCATAGAAGAAACTCAGGTAAATGTCTTTTAGAACTTGTTTGTTTGTTGATGAATAAGTCTTGCTTACCCTCGACATGGAAAAGATTACTTTCTTATCGTCAGACATAGTGTTTATGTTTATTTAATATTCAAATTTATTTAAACGGTTACAAATATAGGTATTTGTGAGTGATTAGTGAAGAGTGATTAGTAATTAGTGAAGAGCGACTTGTAATTAGTACTGAGTAATTAGTAACTAGTGATTAGCTTTTAGTTCTTAGCTCATAATCCTTAGTCCTTAGTACCCGCTAAATAGTACTTAGCTTTTACAGAAGTAAGCAAGATCTGCTATTAATGAATTATAAATTAGAAATAAAGGATATTTATTTCAGACATTAATGATATACGCTATAAACACGCTATAAACACGCTATAAACACGCTATAAACACGCTATAAACACGCTATAAACACGCTATAAACACGCTATAAATACGCCACATATCTAACTTTAGATAAGAATAGACAGTATTCTGTAAAGAAGTAAACTTTACTCCTGCTCTTTTATAGCAAATACTTTATTAAAGTGAACTTTCGAAATTGTTTAAAGCTGTTATAAATTCCTCCATATCCAGTTCCCATCTCTTAGAGTTAATTTTAGAAAAATTCAAACTGATATGTGTATAATTGCCATTATACCAAACATTACAATCCGAGATATCGCTTATATTACGGTTATAAAGACCTAATTCATTGTATATCGAAAAATACAAATCTATCTTTTGAGCTACATCCTTTTTATAAATTTGCCAATGAATGCATTCGTCATTATCATTTGGTTCATTAATTGGAAACTCCATAGCTTCTCCGGAATCAGGATCTAAAAATTGATATCTGCTCCTGTTTCTTTTCAAATTATCGCATAATTGGTTTAATCTTTCTAAAGACATTTTAAAATAAGAATTTACTATTTTATCATATTTCTGTACCGAAATTAGTCTGGTGTTTATTTTTAAAACAACGCTGGTGTGCAAATATAGTGTTTTAGCAAGCACTCCTTAATCCATAGCTATTGCTTTTAGTTATACGTTATATCTTCCTTCCACTTCCATTTTAGTCTATAGTATTTAAGAACAAAAATCATCATTAGTTCTTTTGTATCCGAACAACCTATATAAACAATAGCATCTCATTTTTTGAATACTTTCAAAATTCAGGCAAGGTATTTGCATATGATTTTACTTACAAATATGAATTGAAATAAAACAGAAGGATTATGGCAAAACAAAAAGGCATCATTAAACTCAGCGGTACACTGGAAGGCGTTAACTTTTACATCTTGAACGGGAAACCTGTGGTACGGAAAGCCGGTGGTGGTTTTAACGGAGAAACAATAAAAACTAAAGACAATATGGTAAGGGTCAGGGAAAACAGCAGTGAATTCGGGCATTGTTCCAAAGTAAAAAAACAGCTACGATTGGCATTACTACCCTTTTTGACCTTGCATCACGATACCGGTTTACACGGAAGGATGGTGCGGATGCTTCAGGAGCTCAAAAACCACGATCAAATTTCAGAGCGGGGAAAACGGACTATAGGCAACGGACTGCAAACAGAGGCCGGACGAAAACTGTTTACTGATTTCAATTTTACCGAATCATGGAATATTCGGAATACCTTGAATTGTGATATTAATTACAACCCTTCGGATTACACCCTTACCTTAAGCCGTTTCGATATTTCCAAGGTTAAATTTCCGGCATCGGCCACTCATTTAGAACTAAAATTTGGCTTATTATCTTTTGATTTCGACAACCTTAAATATACAATGATTGAAAGTGAGTTATTACAATTAAACAAAAGTAATACTTTAACTAACTTTATATTAACTCCTAAGGAACAATCCAATGCGACAAACCAATCATTTGTGTTTTGCGGTGTCCGGTTTCACCAGGAAATTAGTGGTGAATTATATCCTTTAAAAGGAGATGATGCGATAACCGTGAGCTGTTTGGGAGTATATCCTTAAAATCCGTCTTTGGCTTACCATTAATAAAACAATCAGGAAGCGGAAGAAATAGTTTACATGTGGCGCAACCTTTTGAAAAAATGAAGACTATTGGGTATACTGTAAAAATACCTAACTATGAAAAAACTATTTTTTTTAATGGCAGGATTACTGGCCTTATCCTGTTCCGATGAAGATTCAGCCATCTCCGATTTCAATTTTAACACCAAACTGTATACCATTACGATTAAAAATGAAAGAGGAAATAACTCATCTGAAGTCGGCAAAATGAATTTTAGCAAAGGAAAGCTACGGAACATCCAATATCCAGATAAAGCGCATGACGATTATTATTACAGCAACGGTTTAGTTTCTGAATTATACAGTTATGCTTCTGACAACAGATTACTCAAAAAAACAATCTATACTTATGACAGTAAAGGACGTATTATTGAAATCAGCAAAACGTATTTTTTTATAAATCAGACACAAAACAACACAAAATACTTTTTCACTTATACAGGCAACAAGATATTGATCCGTACAGGCACTCCGGGATCAAGTGTTTTAGTGGAAATCACAGCTGATGCCGACAACAACATTATCAGCGAGAAATTTCTGGACGTAAACGGAAACTCACACGAATGTACCTTTACTTATACTAACGGCAACCTAACTTCCTTTACTGACAATAGTTTAAATGACACCCCTGTAACAAGAAAATACACGTATACCCCATTAAAAAACAATTCCAATTACAACCAATACCTCTTCGGCAAAGAATGGAAAATGAATTATTGTCTGGACAATTGGGTAACAGGAAATGGTTTTTCCGGTAAAATGGAAGCTGTCTCGAAGAATTTACCGTCAGGCTTCACACAGGATACTAATGGCGAAAGAGATTATGAAACATCAATAAATTACCTTTTTAATGAAAAGAACCAACTTTCAAAAGAAATGCGGAATACAACTTATGCCGATTATTCCCAGGCACGAAAAGATCTAAATTATGAATACCGATAAGGCAGTTTGCTAATCCATACTATTCAAAAACACATTACTACGTTAGTTAGTTTGTCAGGAAATAATGAAGAAAAGAATGAAAGAAAGAAAAGAATCCATACAAACAAAAAAAGGAACCCAACGGGTTCCTTTTTTATACAAAGTATTACTTATTATACTCTTCCTTTTAATGAGCTGAAAACCCATGCATTTGCCAGAAATCCTACACCTACAGCACTAAATCCCCATCCGGCAACATCTGCATATCTGTAAACACCCAAGCCGATTAACAACAGTCCCATTACGACCATGATTAAAGTAGCCCAGCCTAATACAGTATTTTTATTCATTCCTACACTCATAGTAAATTAAATTGATTGGTTAATTATTGGTAGGCAAATATCGGTATTTATATTGTTTCAGGAAAATTTTTATGATTTACCGAATGATTTTCACGTTTTGACGGTAATTTGTTATTTGCCGCGTCCGGATAGTTTCCAACCTAAATAAGCCATCGGGATATACGCCACCAATACATCAAGAGCACTGAACCAGATGGGCGCCGGTAAAATACAAACCATATAGATACCACCCATCAAGAAGAAACCTCCCACTATCATGGCCAGTATGAAGTTTTTTGAAGCACCGAATCTAGCCGCCATAAAAGCACCAACCAGAACCCCTATGGCATGCGCCAGAAAAGGACCTACAAAGTGCTTGGGTTTAAACAAATGCATTCCTGTTTTCATGCTTTCAATATCTTTAGGATTTACGCCTTGGGGTAATTTAATCGCAGTTTGCATATTGTCAATGATATACATATTCAATATGGCTCCAACGGCAAGCCCCAGTACAACCGCTAAAATGTTTCTTACAATTTTCATAGCCTATATCTTTGGTTAGTTAAAAATCTTCACCAGCATTTCTTTTAATAAATCCGATTGCGGCAGATTATTGGCCCCAACCCCTTTACTTTTCAAATCAATATCCTTTAAAGTTGCCACAATCCCACTCACCTTCTTCATGGGGAAGTTGCGGGCAGCCAATTCATAATCTTTTACGAAATATGGGTTGACTTTCAGGGCTGAAGCCACATTCTTAGGATTTTTATCTTTCAATCCGTGGTATTGCAGCAATTGAGAAAAGAAACTGAATACCAGTCCGACCGTTAATACAATAGGATTATCCTTTGGATTTTGGGCGAAATGATCTGCGATTTGGTACGCCTTCAATTGGTTGCGTTCCCCGATAGCCTTGCGCAATTCAAACGGATTAAAGTCCTTACTGAAACCGATATTCTCTTCAATAATTGCCGGCGTAATGGTATCGCCCGGCTTTAAGATAATGGCCAACTTGTCAATTTCATTAGCAATACGGCTTAAATCGGTACCTAAAAAATCCACAAACATGGCGGCTGCCTTCGGTTCTATAGCCAGTTTTTTTCCTGACAATACACGTTTCAGCCAGTCCCCTACCTGATTTTCGTAAAGCTTCTTACTTTCAAATACAACCCCTCTTTTCTCCAGGACTTTAGTTACCTTTTTACGTTTATCCAGTGTTTTATACTTATAACATAAGATCAGAACCGTTGTTTCCTGAGGGTTTTCGGCATAGGATTCCAGTTTATCAATTGTTCTCGACAACTCCTGTGCTTCCTTAACGATTACCACCTGACGGTCAGCCATCATCGGATAACGTTTGGCATTACCCACAATATCATCAATGGTAACATCACGTCCGTACAAAACCGTCTGATTGAAATCGCGTTCATGTTCCTGCAATAAGTTTTGTTCAAAATATTCAGAAAGTTTATCGATATAATAAGGTTCTTCCCCCATTAGAAAGTAAATGGGTTTGATATTTCCGGCCTGTATGTCTTTGATGATTTTTAAAACTTCGTCCAAAATACGTTGATTTGGTTATTTGGTTATTTGATGATAGCTTTGCTGAATGCAGCAGCTTAACTTTCCAGCTTACAGCTTCCGGTTCAAAAATAGTGAAAATAAAGTCTCTATTTTTGATGAAATCAGGAAAAAATTTGTGGTTCTTACACCCGAAGAATGGGTCCGCCAACATGTGGTACGGTATCTTCTCGAAGAAAAGAAATATTCCAAATCCTACATTAATGTAGAGAAAATGATCAGCATCAACGGTCTTACCAAAAGATATGACATTGTTGTATTCAATCCGGACGGAAGTATTTTTGTTTTGATTGAATGCAAGGCCCCGGAAGTCAATATTACCCAAAATGTATTTGATCAGATTGCCCGTTACAATATGGTACTAAATGCTAATTATTTAATGGTAACCAATGGTCTGAATCATTATTTTTGTCAAATGGATTTTGAAAAAGAACAATATAATTTCCTGAGGGATTTACCCGAATTTAACCGATAAAAATGATACAAAAACTTTCTATTTTCCCCTTACTTTTCCTTTTGATTTCGTGTGGAAAAGAAAACAATAACAAAACCACTGCTGATAAAACAGATTCCATTGCGGTCAGTGAAGAAGTGAAACCGGATGCAGCTGATAATCAATCCGGCGTCACTGAAAGAGCCTTAAAAGAAATTATTTTCAAGACAGACTCTGTGAAGAAGCATCTGAACCGGAAGAATGCTTTGGCACTTTATTTAAAATTTAGGGAAGACACCGGAGAATTAATAGGTAAAATTGACAAAGACAACACCTATATATTGGATAATTTCTACACCCATGTATCTGAAAAAACACAAAAACTAAACCTTCCCGATTCATTGAAAACAAAATTCAGGGATATTAAGAAAGCCAATATTGAATTTTGGGAAATTGGAGAAGGATATATTGAAATCAGGCCTAAAGCTGATTATTACCAAAAGATTTTTGATAACAAACTATCGGCAGATTACAATGAATTTGTAAAGCTTGAAGCTTTTGAAAACAAAGACTTAATTGGTGCCGATGCCGGTTTAACCATTTCATTTGAGGAACTATCCGTTTTGGTTTTAAACTGGGAAAACTTTCTACTGAAATACCCCAACAGTAAATTATATGCAGAAGTAAAAGAGAATTATAAAAATTTACTGAACATCTATCTTTTTGGTCTGGACAACACACCAACCTATGAAAACAATGGCGATAACGTATTGGAATTATACAATGAGAATAAGAAAGAATTTGAACGTTTTACTTCCAAAAATCCTGAATCAGTAGCTTCGAAAATAGTTTTGTCTTTACTGGAAGAATTTAAAAATAAGTCAACTTATGATGATTTACATAAAAAAAGGGATCAGGAATTTTTAAAGTACCCAATAACCAAATAATGAAAAAAACTGCTGTAGTCATATTAAACTGGAACGGAGTGAAACTGCTCGAGCAATTTCTTCCGTCTGTTGTACAATATTCCCCGGAAGCAACCATATATGTAGCCGACAATGCTTCAACCGATACTTCAATTGAATTTGTGAAAGAACATTATCCTTCTGTCAAAATCATTCAAAACAAAGGAAATTACGGATTTGCAAGAGGATACAATGAAGCTTTGGTTTCGGTTGAAGAAGATATTTATGTTTTGGTTAATTCGGACATTGAAGTCACTGAAAATTGGTTGGTTCCAGCCCTTGATTTATTTGAAAAAGAACCTTACACTGCCATTATCCAGCCTAAAATCCTGGATTATAAAAACAAAGCATATTTTGAATATGCCGGTGCCGGTGGTGGTTTTATAGACAAATATGCCTATCCGTATTGCCGCGGGCGTATTTTTGAAACCATAGAAAAAGACAGGGGCCAGTACAATGACACCCGGGAAATATTCTGGGCATCAGGTGCCTGTTTTTTTATCCGGAAAAATGTGTACAGGGAATTAAAAGGGTTTGATGCTGATTTCTTTGCCCATCAGGAAGAAATTGATTTATGCTGGCGTGCCTTCAATAGTGGCTATACCGTAAAATACTGCGGAGAATCGACGGTTTACCATGTGGGCGGTGCAACATTGCAAACCGGAAACCCGCAAAAAACCTACTTAAATTTCAGGAATTCCTTATGGATGATGCTGAAAAACCTACCCAAAGGGAAACTATTCCCGGTTATGTTCGCCAGACTTATTCTTGATGGTATAGCCGGTGTACGTTTCATGACACAGGGCAGGTTTAAACATGTATGGGCAATAGTAAGAGCCCATTTTAACGTATATTTTACTATCTTTAAGTTCTTAAAAAAGAGAGGCTTACAGCAGGACGAAAATTATTACAAAATAAACTCCATCGTTTACCGTTATTTTGCTAAGAATGGCAAGCTATTTGCGGAATAAAAATAAAAATCAAAAAACGTTATACAATGAAAAAAGTAGCAGTATTATTATCAGCCTTGGCTATTGTAACTACTTCCTGCGGGAGTAAAAAGAAAATAGCAGAATTAGAAGCAAAAAACAAAGAAATTCAGGATTTACTGAACACTTGTACCGTAAAACTGAATACATGCTTAACTGAAAAAGAAGGATTAAGCAGTCAGAATGAGTACTTGAAAAAGAACAATTCGGACTTGATCAACAGTTCAAAAGAAATGACTGTTTTGACTACAAAAGGTGCCGAAAACCTTGAAAAATCATTGGAAAGTTTAAAAGAAAAAGATCTTAAAATTTCAAGATTACAGGATGCATTAACTAAAAAAGACTCGGTTACCCTTGCCTTGGTGACCAGTTTAAAACGTGAAGTTGGAATTGATGATCCGGATATCAATATCAATGTTGAAAAAGGAGTGGTTATGATTTCCATTGCCGATAATTTATTATTCAAATCGGGAAGTTATGATGTGAGCGACAGAGCCAAAGGCGTTTTAGGCAAAGTGGCCAAAGTGATCAACAGCAAGCCAGATTTTGAATGTATGGTAGAAGGACACACGGATAACGTGCCAATTAAAAACGCTGTATTATTAGACAACTGGGATTTATCGGTTAAAAGATCGACTTCGATTGTACGTGTATTACAGAATGATTTAGGAGTGAATCCGAAACAATTAATTCCTGCGGGAAGAAGTTTTTACATTCCTTTAGCAGAAAACGACACAGCAGAAAACAAAGCTAAGAACAGAAGAACCCGTATTATCATCATGCCTAAGATTGATCAGTTTTATGATATGATTGAGAAAGAGATGAAAGGTTTGAGCAAGTAATATTGTTTTATCATCTAAAAAGTAAATGCCCTGCCGAATGCAGGGCATTTTATTTTAAAATAAAAGCGGATCCGTATGGATCCGCTCTATGTACCTTAATTTACTTTTTTTAATAACCAATTAAATATTTAAACTAAGAAATACACAGTTTTAATTATTTAAACAAAACTAAACATCTATTAGTCATTAATTGGCTCCTCAATAATGTCAGATACTATGCTAAATTAGTATTTTTTTATGACTTTCTTTAATAATTTACAAAATATCAAGACTCCCCTTTCCTTCACGGATTACAACCGGTTCGCCTTCAGACAAATCAATTATGGTGGATGCTTCATTATCTCCATATCCCCCATCGATTACCACATCGACAAGGTTTTGCCATTTCTCAAAAATAAGTTCGGGATCTGTGGAATATTCTAAAATTTCATCATCATCATGAATGGAAGTTGAAACAATAGGGTTTCCTAACTGGCGTACAATTTCGAGAGCTATATTATTATCCGGAACACGGATACCTACGGTGGTTTTCTTTTTGAATTCTTTCGGAAGACTGTTATTCCCCGGAAGAATAAATGTGTAAGGGCCCGGCAAAGCCCTTTTCAGTATTTTAAAAGTAGAAGTATCGATTTGTTTGATATAATCTGATATATTACTCAAATCAGAACAAACGAAGGAAAAATTAGCCTTCTCCAATTTGGTTCCCTTGATTTTCGCGATACGTTCCAATGCTTTCGTATTGGTGATATCGCAACCCAAACCGTAAACCGTGTCGGTTGGATAAATCACCAAGCCACCATTCTTTAAGACTTTAATCACTTTAGCGATTTCCTTTTCATTGGGGTTTTCAGGGTATATTTTAATGAATTGTGCCATTTTTAGTTTGAAAGTTTAAAATTTGAATG
This sequence comes from Flavobacterium amniphilum, assembly GCF_023634845.1. GTDB lineage: Bacteria > Bacteroidota > Bacteroidia > Flavobacteriales > Flavobacteriaceae > Flavobacterium > Flavobacterium amniphilum. The sequence continues at coordinate 17,681 of NZ_JAMLJL010000005.1, forward strand.
TTATAAAGTTAACCTATAAAATCAATCTTAAATCAATTTAGATTATTTTTCTTACTTGTTACAACTCCTTTTTCAATTGCATTTGGATAGTATCATTATATAAGACCATATTCCATTCCATTGAATTCCCTTTAAATTTATTGATTTGCACAGAAATTGTATCCGGCTGTTGTGGATTTTTCTCGTATGAAATAACCCGAATAGCATCTTTAACCTTGACATATTCGTATTTCATCAAAATGGACGTATTATCATCATACTTATACGGGTTTGGCGTGTACAGTATCTTCCCCCTTTCTTCGAAATAAATATTCTTCCAGGCAGTTGTATCTTTTTCCCAGGCATCTTCAGCAATTGGTTTTCCGTTGCGTTTCATCGTTTCAACATTCCATTTTCCGAAGTATTTAGAAGAAGCATAGACATCACTTTTATAGTACAACAGAAACGCTACCGGGATGATAACACATAAAATTCTGGCAACATTTCTAAAAATACGGCTTCCGACTGAGGGTAAATTGTTTTCAAAATTAAGGAACAATGCCATTATTTCCTCTTTTCTCTGGTACAACAGATAAGACAGTCCCAATACTGTTGACAAAGCGGTCAGTGTTGTGATTGGTCCAATTCCGTAAAAAATGTTTATTAAGAGAATATTGAACATTACCGGTAATAACATTGCAATAGCTAACAGAATTGTCTTTCTGAAAAGCAATAAATAACCTCCCACTATTTGGAAAAAAGCGATTACAAGAGAAATTCCATATGAATAACTGTAGTAAATCCATGTTAATTGTTGTCCGTCCAAAAGTCCTGCCGGCGTATCATTTGCATTAAAAGACGGTGCAAAGTTTATTCCCATGATTTTCTCAAAACCGAAAGAAGTAATTTTCATTGCTATCCAATAACGCAAAAGAGATGTTAGCCATAGATGCCATTTTTCAGAATTAAAGCTTCCTTTCTTTTCTTTTATATGCCAGTAGATTGAAAAACCTATTGAAAATAAAATGGCGCTTCCCATGCAAACCAGACCAAAAGGCAAAGCATATTTGGATAGTTTAAAAGGCAGTAAAGGCATTGCTATGTACAAAAATAGATCTACAGTTCCCACTATAGACAAAAAAGACAACAAGAACTTGGTAAACCAGTTACTCTTCATGAGGGTTTTGGGTGAAATCATAATAATTGAATAGTTAAATTGGTTGAGTGCAAATTGCCACAAATTTTATACCAATTTAACAAGTGATTTCGTATTTACTAAACGAATGAAGCTTAGTGCAATGATTTTCAGTGCAAACTAATTGAAATAATTTTATTTTTTAACCAGAACCCAATTTTGAACCAAGTAATAGTTCCATAAGCCTTTTTTAACATCCAAAATTACATAGTAATCTTGAGGGTTTTGGTCTAGGTATAACTTAACATCATCGTAACTGGTTTTTATTTTTTCATAATCACCATTAAAATAGAAGTTTATACCACTTGAGCTTTTTCCGCTGCCTTTTGAGAAATTATCAACCGGTAGTTTAAATACTTCAACCGGATTCCTTTCTGATTCTTTTATATTCAAATGATTCCAAATTGCATTGGCCGTAAATCCGAAAGATAGATATGAAAAAATAAATGTTGAAAAAAACAATACAAATGAATAATATACTTTGTGACTGAATTTCACTCCATTTTTAAGGGCCAAAAAATAATTTTCCCACAATCTCTTAAAAAAAGGTAATCTAAAAATGATGAAAGTCCCCGCAAGCACCGGAATCCAAAAAATGTAAAGATGATATCTATAATCATGTCCGATTGTTTCTCCTTCAAAAAACCAATAATAAAGAACATGCAAACCAAGAAAAGCTAAAAAAACTCTATAATACAAAAGATCTTTTTCTTTTTGCTGTTTAATCTGTTTTTTTGATTTTTCCATCAAATATTATCCAATCACTTCTAACTTGGCAAACCTTAACAGTAGTTTCTTAATACCACCTACTTCGAATTTGATTTCTGCTTTTTTATCGGCGCCGGCACCTTCAAGATTTAGTACCTGCCCTTTCCCGAAACGTTCATGCATTACGACATTACCGACAGTTAGTTTACTGTCAAACAAATTGGCGCCACCCGAAGCAGGAGCTTGTCCGGCAACCGGTTTCAGTTTGCGGATATTCAAGTTCGGTTTAGGTTCATCAGTTGAAATATATTTAGGAGGCGTTCCGGCAACCGGCTTGGTAAGCCTTAATTTAGACTTATCCACATCACCGAAAATATCTGCATCAATAGTGGGTTTGTATCTGTAATTTGTTTCAACCGGTGTCAGATATTCTAAGTATTCACTGTTAATTTCTTCAACAAAACGGGAAGGCTCGCTATCAACCAGTTTACCCCAACGGTAGCGTGACTGTGCGTAGGTCAGATACGCCTGGTGCTCGGCGCGGGTTAAAGCCACATAGAACAAACGGCGCTCTTCTTCCAGTTCGCTTCGTGTATTCATACTCATGGCACTCGGGAACAAATCCTCTTCCATTCCCACGATGAAAACCGTTGGAAACTCCAGTCCTTTAGCCAGGTGAATGGTCATCAATGCCACACGGTCATCGTCTCCGGTATCGTTATCCAAATCGGTTGCCAAGGCTACATCCTCCAGGAATTCAGACAATGAACCACGTGCACCGTCGACTTCTTTCTGTCCTTCGATAAAGTCTTTGATACCGTTCATTAATTCTTCGATATTCTCTATTCGGGCTATACCTTCAGGAGTACCGTCTTTTTTCAGTTCCTGGATCAAACCTGTTTTTTTGGTCACATGATCTGTGAGTACAAAAGCATCCTGATTTTCGTTGATCACCTGAAAACTTTTAATCATGGTCACAAAATCCTGTAGTTTTTGTTTTGTTCCGGCATTTAAGCGCAAATCAATCTTATCGATATGTTCCATTACTTCAAAGATGGAACGCTTGTAATGATTGGCGGCAACGGTCAGTTTTTCTACTGTCGTATCTCCGATTCCCCTTGCCGGGTAATTGATGACACGTACCAATGCCTCTTCATCCTTCGGATTGATAACCAATCTTAAATAGCACAAAACATCTTTGATTTCTTTACGCTGGTAAAAAGACAAACCACCATAAATACGGTATGGAATGTCTCGTTTACGCAAAGCATCCTCCATCGCACGGGATTGTGCATTGGTTCTGTATAAAATAGCAAATTGCCCATTGTGCATTTGCTTGCGCATCTTTTCTTCGAAAATCGTTGAAGCCACAAAACGTCCTTCTTCCCCATCTGTCAGGCTTCGGTGGACTTTAATTTTTGGTCCGTCCTCATTAGCCGTCCAAACAATTTTATCCAGTTTCGTTTTATTATTATCGATGACGTTATTCGCTGCTTCCACGATATTTTTTGAAGAACGGTAATTTTGTTCCAGACGGTACATTTGAACCCCTTGATAATCCTTTTGGAAATTCAGGATGTTATTGATATTAGCACCACGGAAAGCATAAATACTCTGGGCATCGTCCCCAACCACACAGATATTCTGGAAACGGTCAGACAATGCACGTACAATCAGATACTGCGAATGATTTGTATCCTGATACTCATCTACCAGAATATAACGGAAACGGTCCTGGTATTTCATCAGGACATCCGGAAAACGGGTTAGTAATTCGTTGGTTTTCAACAGTAAATCATCAAAATCCATGGCACCACTTTTGAAACAGCGTTCCACATAATTTTGGTAAATTTCACCCATACGCGGCTTCTTACTCATCGCATCAGCTTCCTGCAATTCAGGATTGTTGAAATAAGCTTTAACGGTAATTAAACTGTTTTTATATTGGGATATCCTTCCAAAAACCTGTTTTGGTTTGTAGATATCCTTATCCAATTGCATTTCTTTGATAATCTGCCCAATCAAACGGGTAGAATCCTGGGAATCATAAATGGTAAAATTCGACGGATAACCCAGTTTATCTGCTTCAATTCTAAGGATTTTGGCAAAGATCGAGTGGAAAGTCCCCATCCATAAGTTTTTGGCTTCGCTGTTACCCACAATATCCGCAATACGCTTTTTCATTTCACGTGCAGCTTTATTGGTAAACGTCAAAGACAAAATATTGAACGCATCCACACCCTGACTCATCAGGTTAGCGATACGGACCGTAAGTACACGCGTCTTTCCAGAACCCGCTCCGGCAATCACAATCATTGGCCCATCTTTCTGTAAAACAGGGGCTCTCTGTGCATCATTTAACTTCTCTATAATTTGCTGAATCATACTCATAATCGAAAGTCCAAAAATACGTTTCCTATGTTTGAATTACAACATGATATCAATATTTGTTTTTAGCATATTCTACTTAAAAAAATTATATTAGTAAAAATTTAGACATGAAAAACAATAACGAATTAAACAGAGCACTAGGTCTTGGCAGTGTTATTGTGATTGTTATCGGAAACGTATTAGGGTCAGGTGTTTACAAAAAAGTTGCCCCCATGATGGCCGAATTAAACTCATCCTTATGGGTTTTGCTGGCATGGCTCTGTGCGGGAATCATAACTCTTTTCGGAGCCTTATGTAATGCTGAAATAGCAGGATTATTATCGGCTACCGGAGGTGAATATTCCTATTATAAAAAAATTTACAACAGATTTTTTGCTTTCATGTATGGATGGACAGCATTTAGTATTGTACAAACTGCAGCAATATCTTCACTTGCCTATGTTTTTTCACAATCGATAAACAACATCATTTCATTTCCCGGATTATTACCTGAATTAAAATCATTTTCCTTATTCAATATCTTTTTCCCTTTTGAGAATTTTACGGTTAAACTAATAGCAATTACCCTAATTTTAGTATTAACCCGGATTAACACACTTGGTGTTAAATTTGGCACTAAAATAAGCAGTTACATTCTTTTACTGGTATTCATAGGTTTATCAACCATTATTATTTCAGGAAGCTACAGTGATAAAGCTGATTTTAGCTCAGTACTTTCCGTTGAAAACCAACAAAACACTGTTAGTTTAAGTACATTCTTTACAGCTATGTTAGCAGCCTTTTGGGCCTATCAAGGTTGGGCTTCTGTAGGATTTCTTGGAGGAGAAATTAAAAATCCGCATCAAAATATCCCTAAAGGAATTGCTATTGGAGTCTTACTTGTTATTGCAATCTATTTATTGGTAAACTTTATCTTTCTGGGTCTATTATCCAACACTGAATTAATTCAAATTACATCAAAACCAAATGGCATTGCAGCTATCAGTGCAATAGAAAAAATCTGGGGAGAAACCGGGAAGATATTCATTTCCATTCTAATCCTGATTACAACTTTAGGCTGTACACACATGACCATTTTGGCGAGCTGCAGAACCTATTATGCCATGTCAAAAGAGAATCTTTTCTTTAAAAAAGCATCAATATTGAATACTAAACAAGTACCATCCAATTCGTTACTTTATCAAGGCATATGGGCCAGTCTATTAGTTTTATCAGGAACATTTGACCAATTGACGGATATGATTATTTTTGCAATATTCATTTTCTATGGAAGTACAGCGTTTGGCGTTTTCGTTTTGCGTAAAAAAATGCCGGAAGCTGAAAGACCTTATAAAGTTTGGGGATATCCAATTATTCCGGCTGTATTTGTTTTATTTTGTTTTGGTTTATTCATCAACACAATAATAACAAGACCCCGTGAAGCAGGATTAGGATTATTACTTATACTTTTGGGTATTCCAATGTACTATTGGTTCAAAAAAAAATATAACAATTAAAAAATAATATGGATACAACAAAAATTATTGAAATCGCTGCTTATACCCTTCCTTCCCTAATTACCGGAGGTGTCGCCTATTACTTATTCCAGTCATTTTTCGATAATGAAGAAAAAAGAAGGAATCATTTATTGCTGAGAAACACCCAAAAAGATGCTTTGCCTTTAAAGTTACAGGCTTATGAGCGTATGGCTTTATTTTTAGAGCGTATCAATCCGTCAAAATTACTGATCAGGGTTGTACCCATGTCTCAAGACAAAAATTTATACGAATCGTATCTAATTGATCACATCGAACAGGAATTTGAACACAATTTAACACAACAGATTTATATTTCCGATGATTGCTGGAATGTGATTTTAACCGCTAAGAATACTGTTATCCAGAATATCCGTAAAACCAATATGAGCGATAAGGTAACCGGTGCCGATAAATTACGTGAAACTATCTTAAGTGATTTATTAGATTCAGATTCTGCAACCACGATTGCATTGGCTTATTTAAAGAAAGAAGTTACACAGATTATATAAAAAAATCCCCTCGAATGAGGGGATTTTTTATTTCAGTTCATTTTTCAGGAAATTCTGTTCACGTTCCGGAAGCTTTGGTAACAATTCTTCCAATTGCTTTTTGAATTCAGGTTTTTTAATCAGTTTACGGATATTATCCTTGGCAAATTTCACAAACTGCCATCTGTGGTGTGTTGTTGCATTCAGTAATGATATCAGCACTTTTTCATCCGAAGGGTTTATCTGTAACAAAATTTCCAATGCATTCTGACGTACCGATCCATCAAACTGTGTGGATGCATAATCCAACAATTCGAGGTACATGGCCCGCTTATTTTCCTTCTCGTATTCTTTGGTACCCAACGCCAGTGTTAACCAGATAATCCGTAAATTTTTATCATTATTTCCTACCCATTCTTTTGATAGATCCAGGTAGCGGTTTCTCTCTTCCGGGAATTTTGTCCACAATTTCTGCAAAACAATTTCCCTTGTCCGGTATGAATTATCGTTTAGCAATGATTCATACTCGGCTTTAAAATCAGCAGGAATCTCTTTCAGTGTTTCAGCCAAAGCCTGACGTACCATGACATTATTAGACTGGAGTGCCAATTGCAGAAACATCTTCTTTTCTTCATAAGGCTCTTTAGCCAATTGGTACAAAACCTCCTGTTTTAAAGGATAATAAGCATCCGAATGCAGAATACTGACAAAATTATTCTGTTTCAGGGGAAGAGGCATGTTCTCCATTTTCTGTAATTCAAAATAGGTGTTCATGATTTTGTTTTTGCTTAAAATGGAAAGCGCTAAATCTTTATTGAACTGGGTGGATTCCAGCCATATTCTTTGAAATTTTTCGGTATCATAATCAGTTACCTTTCTTATTTCAGCCAGAAAATCTTCCGTTTCCACATTTTTAAAACGGTACTTTTTCAGATAGTTTTTAACGACTTTATTAAAATTTTCTGCTCCGATATTTTCCCTTAAATAGTGTAATGCCCAAGCGCCTTTTCTGTAAAAAGACAATGAACTCGCTTTGGCATTCATTACCTGAACAGAATCAACTTTGTTGGCATTTTGAAGTTCTTCTGCGTATTTCAGTAATTCAAAATTGAAATAATTCTCCCCAAATAGTTTTTTTTCAGCCAATAACGCATAATAGGTAGCAAAACCTTCCTGCAGCCAATGATGCTTTGATTCTTTGGCCGTTATTAAATCTCCAAACCAATGATGTGCCAACTCATGTGCATTTACATTGATATAATTGGTATCATTATACCCGGTTTCATCCACTACAAAATCCTGTGAAAAGAGTGTTGCCGATGTATTTTCCATACCGGCGTATAAAAAGTCATCAGCCGGAGCCTGTTTGTAGACCTGCCATGGATATTTTATTCCGATTTCTTTTTCTAAAAAATCAAAAATATCTTTTGAATACTTGTAAGTCGATTCAAATTTTGAAGCATCAGAACGTTTTAAATACATTTCAAGCGGTACTCCCGATTCTGATTTCTTTTCATACTTATCGTATTTACTGATAGCCAGCATCACAAGATAAGAACTCATTGGTTTTTGCATTTGGAACCGGTACGTTTTCAGATTACCTTTCGAATTATAACTGATGTCTTTCAGTACGCCGTTTGAAATAATTTCATAATCATTTCTATATTCTACGGAAAGGTTAAAAACCAGCTTTTCATTGACATCATCAAAACTAGGCAACCAGTGTGACGTGTACTTCCCCTGCCCCTGTGTCCAAATCTGGTTATTCCCAAAACTGACATCACCCACAAAATACATGGTTTGTCTGGGCTGTGCCGAATAACTGAAAGTTAGTGTGTTTTTCCCTTTTTTATACCCTTCGTACAAGGCTAATGTTTTCCCTGAATTTTTAAAATTGACCGGTTTACCATTAATTTTCACATCGCTGAATTCCATTCTGACCGCATCAATTTTAATGGTATCCACTAGTTCTTTAACCTTAAAAACATATGAGACTTCCCCTTTAACCGTTTTTTCAATAGCATTTGGTTTTACCAGTGCATCAAGTGAAATAAAATCGGTTTTTGAGCTTTGCTGGGCAAAGCAAGTCAGTGAAAATAAAAGAAAAATATATTTCATTTCTGTCAATTTGGATTCCAAATGTACAAAGTATCATCCGGTTTTTTTGTAAGTTTACTCCCAAAAGATATATAAATTGAAGCCAAAAGCAATATTCAACTGGAGCAGCGGAAAAGATTCGGCACTTGCATTATATAAAATATTACAGCAGGATGCATTTGAAATTAGCGGGCTTTTGACCAGTGTCAATTCACAATTCCAACGCATTTCGATGCACGGTGTTCGTGTTGAATTGCTAGAGGAACAAGCCAGAAGCATTGGATTACCATTATTTAAACTTGAAATTCCGGAAATGCCCACAATGGATGTTTACGATGAACTGATGAAAGTGAAGATGCTTGAATTAAAAAAAATGGGAAATCAATATTCCGTTTTTGGAGATATTTTCCTGGAGGATTTAAGAAAATACCGCGAAGAGAAATTGGAAAAGGCCGGATTTAAAGGCATCTTCCCTTTGTGGAAAATAGACACTTCTGTACTAATCCATGAATTTTTAAGCCTGGGATTCAAAACAATAGTTACTTGTGTCAACGAGCGTCATCTTGACAAAAGTTTTGTTGGAAGGATAATAGATGAGCAATTCATTAATGACCTACCTGATCATGTGGATGTTTGTGGTGAAAACGGTGAATTTCATACCTTTACTTTTGACGGACCGATTTTCACCTCACCGATTGAATTTGAAACCGGTGAAATTGTGTACCGCAAATATGAAAAACCGAAAACAGAAAGCTCAAATGAAGCATGTAACAGCAATACTGATTCAACCGCTTTTGATTATGGTTTCTGGTATTGTGATCTGATCCCTAAAAAATAAGTATGGAAGAAATTACCAAAATATTCAATTTTTTAAGTGAAATAGGAATTGAAATCCGTGAAGAAAAACTGGAAAATGATACTTTTCTGCCTGGTTTAACCTTGAAGTCCAATGCAGTTGTTGTTGATTTGGAAAAATTGAAGTATCCCGGTGACCTATTACATGAAGCCGGGCATATTGCCGTAACTTCTCCTGAAAACAGAAGCCGCATCGGAACCCCTGAAATGGATCAAAACTGGCCTGACGGCGGTGAAGAAATGGCTGCTATTTTATGGTCTTATGCAGCAGCTTTACACCTGAATTTACCTTTAGAATTCGTATTCCATCCTGATGGTTATAAAAACGAATCTGAGTGGCTGATTTCCAATTTTGAAAAAGAAAACTACGTGGGTTTGCCTTTTCTGGAATGGATTGGATTAACATATGGAAAAGAGAATGCTATAAAAAATGACACCTCCCCTTTTCCTGTAATGCAAAAATGGATACGCAATTAATTATGGATCAATTAATCAGACATTTGAAATTTCCAATGCAATTGGATAAAGCAAAGTTGAAGGAAGACTTGCAAAAAGTGATGGCAACAAATTGGATTGGCCATTACAATACGAACGATTATTCGGGTGACTGGTCATCTGTGGCTTTAATGTCGGGCGATGGAAAATCAGATAATATCTATGCCCTAAACCAGGGAAATGGCCCGATTAAATCTACTGAGATTCTGGAGTCCTGCCTCTATTTCAAACAAATCCTCGAAGAATTTAAGTTTGATAAAACGGCTGTAAGATTATTGCGCCTGGCGGTTGGTGCCGAAGTAAAACCCCATAGCGATTATTGTTTGGGATATGAAGACGGCTGCTTCAGAATGCATATTCCCATCGTTACAAATTCTGATGTTGAATTTATTCTGGATGAGGAAAGAATCATCATGAATGAAGGAGAATGCTGGTATATTGATGCTAATTTTACACATTCCGTAGCTAACAGGGGAACTGAAGACCGCATTCATCTTGTGATTGACGGTGTACGGAATGACTGGACTGATGATTTATTTTTCCAACAAGCCGACGCGACTCATTTTATAAAACCTGTCATAGATTTTTCAGATGAACAGAAAGATCTGATCATTGAAGAATTGAAACGGATGAATCTTCCTGTTTCACAAGAACTCATTGCTAATTTAAAGAAAAAGGAATGAGTTGCCCCATTCCTCTTTCCATCCAATAAAATAAAACTAAATTATATAATCTCGACTTTAAAACCGCCCTGATTGCCTGCTGGAAGCGCTGATTTTTCCATTTTACCGGCTTCATTGCTCATAAAGAAACCATTGCGACCATTCACTTCAACCACGATATCACTGCTATCCACAGCTTCTTTAGCTTTTAGTGTTTTTGATGCAACAGAAGGTATTTCAATAAATGCCTTTACTTCAATATGTGTCTGACAGTTTGCACAATATTGAACATTCCATCTGCTTAAAATTGCTTCGGTGCCGATGTGCTGCTTTTTACCGTCAATCATGGCAAATGCATTGATCATAAATGAACCTTTGATTGGTCCGCGGTTAATTCTTGAAATTTTCAAGACTTTGGATTCACCTTTTTCCTCTTTTGCAGCTAATAGCCCATTTGTAGTGTATTCTTCCAATGAACCTTTCCCGTAAGTATAGCCCATTTGTGTTTCAATATTGATAGCATCCAATGACGTATAGCTTTTACCGTCATTTTTCTTAAACGGGTTTAGCGGACTTTCCATTGTCAACCATGAATTTGGCGCCATACCGGGAGTTGGTCCCTGACTGTCGACCGTATTCGTTCCCGGATATTCAGCCATGATTTCCAATTTATCCGTAAATCCGTGTTTCTTTTGCCATAACCAGAAAACACGGTCAACATTGGCATGGTGGAAATAAAATATAGGGTCTAAACCGGCAGTATCATTTTCTCCCATATCCCCGTTTGCACCATCAATCGGAGAACGGTCATAACCTGGTATATCACAACCGCCTACAGCCAAGTGAATACTGTTGTGTGGAGATTCCAAAGCCACAACTGGTTTTTCACCATCCGGTAAATTATCATTCCATTCGGCAGATGAAGTTGTATTTGAAAAAACAGTGAAGTTTGGTGCATACAAACTGTCAATATATTTTTGGTTAACATTGGTCAGGATCTTCTTCCCGTCAACCACAATATAAGAATTCAGCCAGTTTACGATATTCTCGTTCAGGATTTTAACATTGGTATCATAGTCGGGAAACTGTGCATTGTGTTCAATTGTATTTTCGATATCGCTTGGTCCAACCAAACCGGACAATGGATACCTTACCGTTTCATATCCTTTAGGTTTTGAATAATCCACCACATCATTACTGATATTATCTACTATATTCTTTGGAAATGTGAATGAGCGCAACGGATTATCGATTTCGACACCGTCCAATTCATATTTTTCATTTGTCAATGCCCATGGAATACCGTTTTTCAAAGATTCTTCGTTAGTTTCATCCCAAAAAGGAAGCATAACATCCCCGCAACCAGCTATGCTTTGCAAAGCCTCTTCCAAACGAAGTAAATAAATCCTGTGCCAAGTTGGAAACAATACATTACCATGATTACAATATCCGCCCCAATAAGCGGCATTTCCCCATCCTGCTCCGCGGAATGGTTCGCCATGATATCCTCCGATCATAAAAAAAGAATTCGGATCATCAGCAGGTAACTCTTTAACACCTTTCCAGGCACGCATTAAATTATCAAGTTCTTTTTTGTTTCCTGCTTCATAATCTCTTTGAACATCGTGCAGTGATCTGCGAACCCTTATTTTTTCATGCAATTTCATAGTAGTATAATTTAGTTAGTTATTTATCGTAAAATCATTTTTTTGCTTCCTGAAAAATTGTTTAGTAATGAACCTGCAATAATAAAACTCATACCGGCAACAGGAATCCAATTGATATTAATCCACATCCATTTACCCAGACATAATACCAAAAAACCAAGCAGACTCATCACAAAAGGCATGATTCCTTTTTCTGGAATTTTTCTGTATAACAATAGTAAATGAAACAAGAAGAAAAGCAGAAAAAAAGGTAACAGCCACCCCATATAAGGTAATTCGGCAAAACCCAATCCGCTCAGCATACTCATGTAAACCGCCCAACACATAGGGCATTTGGGAAAGAAAGCAATTATAACACTCATTAAAGTAGATGGTAAAATTCTGAGTGATTTTTTAAAAACGGAAATTTCCCTTTGAGTGTTTTCTTTATCCGCCTTGCAGCCGCAATTGCAGTTCGAAACAGTATTTATATTTCCCATTTTTAAGCAGATTAAGAGGTTGTTATTCGGTTTAGATAAAACTATTATTTTGAAAGTAATTACTTACAAGTATTTATACCTGTTTTTTTTAAAAGGAAGCAAATCTGATTTTAAAAATTATCATTAAAAACTTATCTTCGCATATAATGATTTCTGAGAAAACCCTTAATGAATAACCTTTTAGAAACTCCCATAGAATACCTGAAAGGCGTTGGTCCGCAACGTGGCGAATTGCTACGGAAAGAACTCAACATTCACAAGTACAGAGATTTACTCAATCTCTATCCCAACCGCTATATTGACCGAACCCGTTATTATAAAATCAATCAGTTGCAAAACACACCAACTGAAGTTCAGATTGTTGGTAAAATAATCCATATCAAAACCGTTGAATTCGGTAAAGGAAAAAAACGTTTAACGGCAACGTTCATTGATGATACCGGCGAAATGGAACTAGTCTGGTTTCAAGGTATTAAATGGATTCGGGAAAGTATTAAAGTCAATTTCCCGTATGTCATTTTCGGAAAAATAAATGCTTTTAACGGACAGTTTTCCATGCCACATCCAGAAATGGAAGGTTTGGAAGAACATAAAGCCAGTTTGAGAAGTGCCATGCAATCGATTTATCCGAGTACGGAAAAGCTCAGTAATAAAGGCATTTCGAATAAAGTCATCAATAAAATGATGCAACAATTGTTTATTGAAACGCACAGCTTATTCACTGAAACTTTACCTGATTATCTGATCCATGAATTACAGTTGATTCCTAAAAATGCTGCTTTATTCAATATTCATTTCCCGAAAAGCCAGGAATTATTATCAAAAGCCCAATTCCGATTAAAATTTGAAGAATTATTTTTTATCCAGCTCCAACTGATTACCAAAAATTTAATCCGTAAACATAAAATCAAAGGACATCCGTTTGGAAATGTTGGCGACTATTTTACAGACTTTTACAAATATCATTTACCTTTTGAACTTACCAATGCTCAAAAAAAAGTACTGAAAGAAATCCGTAATGATTTAGGCAGTAATGCCCAAATGAACCGATTATTACAGGGAGATGTTGGATCCGGTAAAACAATTGTTGCCTTAATGTGCATGCTTTTAGCCATGGATAATGGATTTCAGGCATGCTTAATGGCTCCAACCGAAATATTGGCCAATCAACATTTTAACGGAATTTCAGAATTAGCTAAAAGCCTGAATGTAAACATAAAAATACTAACAGGCTCAACTAAAACAGCAGATAGAAAAACCATTCATGAAGAACTGGAGAATGGAAGTTTGCATATCATTATCGGTACCCATGCCTTATTGGAAGACAAGGTGAAATTTAAGAATTTGGGATTGGCCATTATTGATGAGCAGCATCGTTTTGGTGTTGAACAGCGGAGTAAATTGTGGCAGAAAAACGAAATTCCACCCCACATTCTGGTCATGACAGCCACTCCAATTCCAAGAACTTTAGCCATGAGTTTATATGGAGATTTGGATATTTCCGTGATTGACGAATTACCTCCGGGAAGAAAACCCATTCAAACGGTTCACCGTTATGACAGCAACCGCTTGAAAGTATGGGCTTTTATAAAAGACGAAATCGAAAAAGGCAGACAAATTTATATTGTTTATCCGTTAATTCAGGAATCGGAAACCTTAGATTATAAAGATTTGATGGATGGTTATGAAAGTATTTCCCGTGATTTCCCTTTACCAAAATATTCGGTATCGATTGTACACGGAAAAATGAAACCTGTCGAAAAAGATGCTGAGATGATACGCTTCGCGGAAGGGAAAACCAATATAATGATTGCAACAACAGTAATTGAAGTTGGTGTTAATGTACCCAATGCATCGGTTATGATAATCGAAAGCGCCGAACGATTCGGGCTATCCCAATTGCATCAGCTGCGTGGGCGTGTTGGCCGTGGTGCCGAACAGAGTTATTGTATTTTAATGACCGGCCACAAATTGAGTAATGAAAGTAAAACCCGTCTGGAAACCATGTGTAAAACCAATGACGGTTTTGAAATTGCCGAAGTTGATTTAAAGCTTCGCGGGCCCGGAGATATTATGGGAACACAACAGAGCGGCGTATTAAATCTTCAGATAGCCGATTTAGTTAAAGACCGTGATATTTTACAGCTCGCAAGACACCATGCCATTAAATTACTAAAAGAAGATGCTTCGATGACAAAACCCGAACACAAAAAACTTCGGGAAATCTTCATTGAAATGGGCAAAAAGAAAAACATCTGGAATTATATCAGTTAAAAAAAGCTCAGGTAATTACCCTGAGCTTTTTTTATTGTCTAAATACCAGTACTAAATCATAGTCAATATAAACTATTTTTTAGACCATTCAGTGATACTGTCCTGATTCATTTTTACATAATCCTGGTTATTTTCAGCCTGTGCACCAGCCAAAGAAATTTTAGCGGTTTCGATAGCTCCTTTTTTATCACCCAATTTTGCCTGAATCTGTGATTTCAAACGTGCATACCAATAAGGTTTTTTCTCATGCATTTCATACGCTTTGTTTACATAAACCAAGGCTTTATTCATGTCACCGTTTGATTGGAAATAATATTGCGCAGCAGAAAAATAATCAACTGCTGACGGTCCGTTCAATACCTTATCAATACTTGCATTGGCAATTTTCTGTGTTGGCACTTCAAATTTTAAGGCAACTAATGTTTTTTCCCAAGATAATTCAAGGTTTGCAAAGTTATTATCAGTATTATTGATCCCGATTGTAAATGTTTCCACATTTCTGTTCAATAATTCTGTTTTCACTGTAGCTTTCAGGGCAACTTTTGCTTCATCCCATTTCTCAGGATTTCCCCAATTATTTGTATCTGAATAAAAGTAAATTTCCCATTCGCTCGTTTTAGGAGTAACATACAAGGCATACTTACCTTTTTTCAAAGTAGCCCCATTAATTACCACATCATCCGAAAATGAAATAGTGGTATTGGCATTTGCGCCTGTTCTCCAAACCTTTCCGAAGGGAACTAAATCTCCGAAAATCACTCTTCCCTTTGCACTTGGACGTGAATATTCGATTTCAATGTCAGTCAAACCAACAGTTTGCGTTAAAGTTGATTTCGGGCTGGCCTGAGGAACTTTTACCTGCGCTTCGATTGATAAAGAAGCAATAAACATGGCCAATGCAATAATTATTCTTACCATTTTGTTTGTTATTTTTTCCAAAGTTAAAATTTCAATTGGATTTCATTTGTTAATAAAACGATAAAATAAAAAATATCTTGTTTAAGTAATTTGTAAATTTGTTAAACAAATATTCATTATGTTATATTCTATCCACAGCAGTCAAAAATTACCGGTCTCCTTAGAAGATGCCTGGAATTTTTTCAGTGATCCAAAAAATCTGAATACGATTACGCCAGACAACATGAATTTCAAAACGTTATCAGGCGATGAAAAAAATATGTTCCAAGGACAGATCATTCACTATAAAATAACGCCTTTTCCTTTTATTACAATCGAATGGATAACTGAAATCACACATGTCGAGCCTTTGTCGTTTTTTGTGGATGAACAGCGGTTTGGTCCTTATAAATTCTGGCACCACAAGCATTTTTTTATCGGAATTGAAAACGGAGTCTTAATGGAAGATATAGTACATTACAAAGTCCCGTTTGGAATATTGGGAAGGTTATTCCATCCAATTTTGGTCAAACCGAAGCTGGATGAAATTTTCGCCTTCAGGAGACAGAAACTTATTGAACTTTTTGGACATTATGAATAAGCCTATAACAATTTTCTGGTTCAGAAGAGATTTACGCCTGGAAGACAATACCGGGCTTTTTCACGCATTGCAATCGGAAGAAAATGTACTTCCTATTTTTATTTTTGATACTACCATCCTATCACAATTGGAAAAAGATGATGCACGTGTAACTTTCATCCATAATCTTTTAAATAATATCCAGAAACAACTGAATGATATCGGAAAATCATTGGCGGTTTTTCACGGAAAACCCATTGAAATTTTCCAACAATTAATTTCTGAAAACACAATCATTTCGGTGTTCACTAATCATGATTACGAGCCTTACGCACGAAAAAGAGACAAAGAATTGAATTCTCTTTTTAAAGCACATGAAATTGAATTCAAAACCAGTAAGGATCAAGTTATATTCGAAAAAAATGAAGTCATCAAAGATGATGGCAATCCTTATGTGGTTTTCACTCCCTATTCAAAAAAATGGAAAGAAAAATTAAAGGCAGATTTTCCGGTTCTTTATCCATCAGAGACATTTCTTGATAAATTCACCCCACACTCCTATCCGTTTTTAAGCCTTGAACACATAGGCTTTGAACAATCGGCAATTCATGTTAACCAGTTTGATCTCTCTGAAAATCTAATACGGAATTATGCTGAAACCCGAAACTTCCCGAATATTGAAGGAACTTCTTTATTAGCGCCACATTTGCGCTTTGGTGCAATTTCTGTCCGAAAAATAATCCATCAGATAAAAGGAATTTCAGGCGAAACTTTTCTGAATGAATTGATTTGGAGGGAATTTTTCATGCAGATTTTGTGGCATTTCCCACACATCATAAATCAATCATTTAAACCAAAATATGATTACATCCAATGGAAAAATGATGAAGCTAAATTCAAGAAATGGTGTGATGGAAAAACCGGTTATCCTTTTGTAGACGCAGGAATGCGGGAATTGAACGCAACTGGGCACATGCACAACAGAGTGAGAATGATTGTAGCCAGTTTTTTATGCAAACATTTACTGATTGACTGGCGCTGGGGCGAAGCTTATTTTGCGAATAAATTATTGGATTACGAGCAATCCAGCAATGTAGGCAACTGGCAATGGGCTGCAGGCTGCGGCGTTGATGCAGCTCCGTATTTCAGGATATTCAATCCAACTGAACAAATCAAAAAATTTGATACCAATTTAGAATACATCCGTAAATGGGTTCCCGAATCAAATACACCTGATTATCCGAAACCCATCGTCGATCATAAAGAAGCCAGGGAAAAATGTCTGAAAACGTACAAGGAAGCTTTGGGTTAAGAAATCAATTTCTGTAATTTATCAAAATTAATTTCGCCGAAATCCTGAATCACATAATCTGCTTTGGATAAGTCCTGGTGCTTTGAATTTTCACTATTATAGCCAATACAAAATATATCCGCTGCTTTTGATGCTTCGATACCGTTTGTACTGTCTTCAATCACTACACATTGTGATTTTGGTGCAACAGACAATGAGGCAGCATGTAAAAAAATTGCCGGGTGTGGCTTTGACTTCGGAAAATCTTCACCACTGATTTTATGTGTAAAGTATTGGTTTAGGTTGAATCGGTTAAAAACCCTGTTTATAGTACTGTTGGATGCAGAAGAAGCTAAAATTAACTGCATTCCGTTTTTGTGCAATTCTTGAATTAACGTAAGTACACCCTCTATTAATTCCAAATCGGGCTTTGTATCAAATGCTTCATTGAACAAATGCCTTTTTCTCAGGATCAAGTCTTCAACATCCTGATCCAACCCGAATTTATCTTTCAGTTTCTGAAATACATTACGTGTTGAATTTCCTGTAAATGTGGCGTACATTTCTGCAGATACATTAATATTCAATTCTTTGAAATGCTGGTCATATGCATATTTGTGAACCGGTTCTGTATCAACAATCACACCGTCCATATCGAAAATTACTGTCTTTATCATTACTTTGGATTTCTTGGGCCAAAGATACAAACCGGCAAATTTTTTTCATATTCATTTTAAACCTTTTTCTTTATCTTTAGTCCTATTCCCAAAACAACATCATTGCAGGACGAAAAACAATTCATAGCAGCCTTATTAAATCCAAAAACGCAAAATGAAGCGTTTCGGGAATTAGTACGTGAATACCAGCGTCCGTTATACAGTCACATCCGTAATATGGTTTTGAATCACGATGATACTGATGACGTTTTGCAGAATGTATTTGTAAAAGTCTACCAAAATCTGAAAAATTTTAAAGGCGAGAGCAAACTATATTCCTGGGTTTACCGGATTGCCACAAATGAAGCCATCACTTTTATTAATTCAAGAGCAAAAAAGAGCGGAATTTCAAATGGTGAGATGAACGATTATCTGATTGGTAAACTGGAAGCCGATGTTGATTATGACGGAGATGAAATTCAGCTGAAACTGCAAAAAGCGGTTGCAACATTACCCGAAAAACAACAATTGGTTTTTAAAATGAAATATTTTGAAGAAATGAAATACGAAGAAATGTCGGAGATTTTAAGTACTTCTGTCGGAGCCTTAAAAGCATCCTATTTTCACGCTGTGAAAAAAATTGAAGATTTTTTGAATTCCAATTAAACCTTTTACTATTAATTTTGTCTAATGAACATGAAAAAATTTGATTTACATAACGATCCAAAAATTGAAAGTGGCTTCAGGATTCCTGATGACTATTTCGATTCTTTTGAGAACCGTATAATGCAACAGGTTTTAGCTGAAGAAAAGGAAACCAAAGTTATCGCTGTCTGGCAACGTCAGTCCTTCTGGATTTCAAGTGTGGCCGCTGTTTTTGTACTGTCATTCGGTATCTGGATGTATTTTGTACAAAACAATGCTGAAACTACACTGTCCACCAGCGATTATTTAGCTTATGAAAGTGATTTGACAACGGAAGATATTGCAACCCATTTAACTGATGAAGATATAGCCTCGATTGAAAATGAAATGAATTTATACGATGCCGCAACAGAAACATACATCAACGAATACTTGAATTAAGATGAAAAAAACATATACCCTATTCCTTTTATTACTCACTGTTTTTGCTTTTGGGCAAGATGCCGAAGAACGCATTGAGCGGGTAAAAGCGCTCCGGATTGCTTACATTTCGGATCAGTTGGATCTGACTCCAGAAGAAGCGCAGAAATTCTGGCCTCTTTTCAATCAGTTTGATGACAAACAGACCGAGCTTCATAAGCAAAAAAGACAACTGATGATTAAATTGCGTCCAGGAAATGCAACCACACTTTCTGAAAAAGAATCGGCTAAACTGATTGAAGAAGACGAAAGAATTGAAAATCAGATGCAACAAAACAAGCGCCAACTAGCTAAAGATCTACAAGGTGTTATACCCAATCAAAAAATCCTGATGTTACGCCAAATAGAAATTGAATTCAAACAAAAACTATTAAAGCAAATCCAAAAACGCAGGGAAGGACGATTCAGAAAATAAAAAAAAGAGCCAAATTGGCTCTTTTTTATTCAAATGTCAGTTTTACTATTCTGTTTTTACCTGTTGCGATTGCCGTTTTAGTATCAACAAACCGTATCGTCAGGAAATCAGGATCTTTACACAGCTGTTTCCAGGTTTTACCACTGTCATTAGAGTAAAACAATCCGTTGGCACCAACTTCCACAATTGATTTTCCTTTACTACCGGGCAAATACTGAACGCACGAAGCATAACCGAAACCTGTATTTTCAGCAATTAGTTTCCAGGTTTTTCCACCATCGCTTGTAATTGCTTTATTTTGAAAATTCTGGTCTAATTTTTGGTAATTTCCACCGGCGATAATTCCGTTATTACCATCATAAAAATCAGCGCAAAATACTCCAGTCATTGCTTCACCCTGAACTATTGGTGTTTCAGAAGCAATCCAGGACTTTCCTTTATCTTCCGATATATACACTTTAGATTTTTTTCCACCCGAAACCATGAACATTTTTCCATCCCTTAAAATCAGATTGGTATTACTCGCTGCAAAAAAAGCTTCACCATCAGCAAATTTAGGCAATGAAGAGCAATTCACTTTTTGCCAGTTTTGTCCTCCATCAGTTGTTTTGATAAATGACGGACAATCTTCGGTGGGATCACCAATCGCAAATCCTTCCCGGTCATTTAAAAACTGCATGCTGTCATAAAACACCTTTTCATGCTTTTCTTCGTAAACTAATTTGATTTCTTTACTTTTTTTATCAATCCTGTATAACAAACCGGGATTAGCCACTGACAAAACAAAGACATGATCTGAAGTTTGCGCTATACTTCTGAATTCCAGCTTTAAATTGTCACGTTCAATCGTTTTAGAAAACTTATCTTCATTATTCTTCAGGGATATACTCCCAACCTTACCACCGTTGCCGGCATACCAAAGCACATCATCATCAATTAAAACAGCTCTTGAACTTAATTTTTCAGACAATAAAGAATCAATTCTGACGTTGCTGAAACCCCTATCAACAAAAACTTTATTACCCGTTGAACACGAGATAGTTAGACAACTCAAAAAAACAATAAAAAGGCTCTTATTCATTCTATAAAAGATTAATTAACACTCATTTGTAAAATTAGGTTTATAATTTTTAAATAAAAAGATTTCAGGATGTTTAAAATGTTATAATTTTGACGTTTTAAATTTAAAACTAAAATGAGTTCTTCAAATCATCACGATCTTCATAGTAAGTTCACTATTGCTGGAGTTTTAATCACATTAGGGATCATTTATGGGGATATTGGAACATCACCTTTGTATGTAATGAAAGCCATAATTGGCTCACATGCGATTGCAAAAGATGTTGTTCTGGGAGGTATTTCTGCAATTTTCTGGACACTGACATTACAGACTACTTTAAAATATGTTATCATTACACTTTCTGCCGATAATAATGGTGAAGGTGGAATTTTTGCTTTGTATGCATTAGTAAGACGCACTAAAATTAAATGGCTGATTGTACCTGCCATCATTGGTGGATCGGCACTTTTGGCAGATGGTATCATTACACCGCCAATTTCAGTATCATCTGCGGTTGAAGGATTAAAAACATACTATCCGGATCTGAATACAGTTCCGATTGTTATTGCAATTTTGTGTATGTTGTTTATTATCCAGCAGTTCGGAACCAGCTTAGTTGGAAAGTTTTTTGCTCCTATGATGACGATCTGGTTTGGAATGCTTGCGGTTTTGGGAATTATCCAAATTAGCTCCAATACTGATGTTTTATGTGCAGTTAACCCTTACTACGCTATTCATTTATTGAGCATACATCCGGAAGGTTTTTATGTATTAGGTTTTGTATTCTTATGTACAACCGGAGCTGAAGCTTTATATTCAGATATGGGACACTGCGGAAGAAAAAACATCCGTATCAGCTGGATTTTTGTAAAGATTGCGTTATTATTGAACTATTTCGGACAAGGTGCCTATTTGATTAAACACGAAGGGGAAGTTCTAACAAGTATCAATGAACACAATGTAAATCCTTTCTATTTTATTATGCCGGATTGGTTTTTACCATTCGGAATCGTAATCGCAACAATGGCTGCCGTAATCGCATCACAGGCGTTAATTTCTGGTTCATTTACATTAATCAATGAGGCAATGCGCTTGAATTTCTGGCCGAAAGTTACTATTAAATACCCAACAGATTTAAAAGGTCAATTATATATTCCTTCGATTAACTGGTTGTTATTGGCTGGTTGTATCGGAATTGTTTTATACTTCAAAGAATCCGGAAGAATGGAAGCCGCTTATGGTCTTGCAATCGTATTGTGTATGATCATGACCACTTTACTGTTGATGTACTACATGGTAATGAAAAGAATTGCAAGTTATATCATAATTCCAATCATCTTATTGTACTTAGCCATTGAATTCAGTTTCTTAGTTGCTTGTTTGGATAAGTTTGCACATGGCGGTTATGTTACTCTGATTATTGCATCTCTGTTGATTTTTGTAATGGCAATTTGGCACGTAGCAAAACGTATCAGCAAAGAGTACACTAAAATTGTTAAAATTGACCATTATAAAAAGGTTCTTGCTGAGTTAAGTGTTGACCTTTCTATACCGAAGTACGCAACACATTTGGTTTACATGACAAACGCTAACCGTGTTGATGAAATCGAAGAGAAAGTAATGTATTCGATATTACAAAAACGCCCGAAAAGAGCAGATATGTACTGGTTTATTCATGTTAACGTAGTGAGTGAGCCATATAGAAAAGAATATAAAGTAACTGAAATAGTAAAAGATGATTTGTACCGAATTGATTTCAACCTTGGATTCAGGGAACCAACAAAAATCAATTTAATGTTCAAAGAGGTAATTAAAGACATGGTGGCAAAAGGTGAAGTTGACATCACCAGCCGCTACGAATCATTACACAAGAACAATATTATCGGAGACTTTAAATTTGTACTTTCTGAAAAATTCCTTTCATACGACAGCTTTATGAGTATGTATGAGAAGTTTGTGATGAATGCTTATTTCTTCTTCAAGAAATTCTCATTATCTGAAGAGAGAGCTTTTGGATTAGACAGTAGCTCTGTTAAAGTGGAAAAATTCCCAATGGTGCTTCATGCTCCTGAAAAAATAGAAATGACCCGTGTTTATAAAAGCGAACAGTAATGATTTCGTATAATCCAAAAGATTGGTTTACTTTTATTTTTAAGTTTCACAAAGCGGATACTTTCAGAGCTTTAATGCCTTTGATTATAAGCATTGGTATTTATTGCGGGATTGTAGCTTTTCTTGAAATTGAATATTTCCAGTTAGCCGAAACGAGCCATGTGAAGAACATTACCATCATGCACAGCCTTTTGGGTTTTGTGATTTCCTTATTATTGGTTTTCAGGACAAATACTGCCTACGACCGCTGGTGGGAAGGACGTAAACAATGGGGTGCGCTTGTAAACAACAGCCGTAATTTTGCGGTTAAGCTTTCAGCTATTTTGGATGACAAAGATGATAAGCTTTTTTTCAGAAAGACGATTCCTTATTACGCTTATGTTTTGAACTTACATCTTAAAAACGAAAAAATAAGCCAGGAACTTTTCGAGGAATTCAATATTAATGTTGAACACAAGAAACACAAACCGAATCAGGTCGCTAAATTATTATTCAAAAAGCTGAATGAATTAAAGAAAAACGGCAAAATCACTAACGAACAATTACTGATTTTAAATCCGGAGATTAGTTCGCTACTTGATATTTGCGGTGCCTGTGAACGTATTAAAAACACTCCGATTCCTTTTTCGTATAGTGTCTTTTTAAAGAAATTCATTTTCTTTTACGTGATGACTTTACCATTCGGGTATGTGTTCAGTCTTGGGTATTATACAATTCCGGTGGTTATTTTTATCTTTTATGTATTAGCCAGTTTGGAACTTATTGCAGAAGAAATTGAAGATCCGTTCGGAGATGATGAAAATGATTTACCAACCGAAAGAATCGCTGAAAACATTAAAAAGAACATCGAAGAAATATTGTAAGTAATCAAAAGTCTAAAGTCTAAAGAACGAAGAAGAAGGTCGAAGGTACTACGACAGAATTTCAATGAATAAAACTAAATCCCTTATTACCTAAAGAAGTTTTCTTAGTGTAATAAGGGATTTTCTTTTGGCAGAAATGATAATTCTGAAGATTTTTAGATTATTCGATTGTCAGATTTCTTTTGGCAGAAAGAAAAAGTATTTTGGCAGGAAGGAAAAGTCTTTTGACAGGAAGGAAAATTATTTTGACAGAAAGAAAAAGTCTTTTGGCAGAAACAAAAATTCTTTTGCCAGTTAGGAAAAGTCTTTTGATAGAAACAAAAAGTCTTTTAGCAGAAAGAAAAAGCCTTTCAACAGTTAGAAAAATTCTTTTGGTAGAAAGAAAAAGTCTTTTGGCAGAATCAAATATTCTTTATGAAGTTGGCAGATATTTCTGAAAAGAAAAAAGCTCCGATAAAACGAAGCTTTCTATTCTTATTCAAAAACAAATACTATTATTTGATGATTAGTTTTTTTACGGTTGACTTATGGTCTTCGGTAACTTTGACCATATAAATTCCTGAAGCCAGATTTACATTCAATCGTGATTCAGGGATATAGTTTCCGTTGTACACTTTCACGCCCGAAATGGTATAAATTTCCAAAGGGGCGGTTTGTTTCAACCCTCCGATGACGATATAATCATCGGCTGGATTAGGATACATCCTGATATTCAATCCTTCAGCAACATCATCATTTGAAAGAGAAGATGACCAGGTATCCCCGAAATGACTTCCGAAGACATAATCAGCCAATAACGGATAATCTACAAAAGGGTTGCGGTTATGTTGCCAGTTATAGATCACATTATTATGGTTCATTTCAAAATCATCTGCCCTATCTGTGGTATTCCACGTCAGCAAGGTTGCTAAATCTCCGATATTCCCTGTTGGTTCACCCGGAAAACCGTTTACAACATTCAATCCGTTGTAACGAACGGCCATGTAGAATAAAGCTCTTGCCACATCGCCTCTCCAACTTCCGGCAGTTCCCGCAGGACCATTATAATCATCGGTTCCGGTTGGATCTACACCATAATTTTTATTGTTTCTCGAAGAATTTTCAGAACTGTCTTCGGATCGTAAATGATGACCATCGGCTCCTCCGGCAGTTATATCATTAGCATCGGTTGTAGTCCACACATTAATTCCGTCATTCGGCAACATGTCATCCAAGAAGAAATTTCCTCTAGACTGACAGTAAATATGTTCGCGGTTCCACTTCCCTATTCCGCCGGGTCCCGATTGCTGGTCCAGTTTTGACCTTGGCTGTTCGACATACATTAACCAAACCTGTCCGCTGTTCAACGGATTTTGATCGGCTTCCTTCAACATATCCCAGACTTCAGCATAATTATGCTCACGAACGACAGCCGGATTCGCAATAATATCCTGAATAGCCTGCTTTAACTGGTTTCCTGATTTTCCTTCCAAAGAATCATAATAACCGGCCGGGGTCAAATTGGGACACAATCCGTAAGTTGGCGCAGTTGGTACTCCCCATGGCTTCACTTCATAATCATTATCATGGATACGGACCTCAATATTGTCATTCAATTTAGCATAACCAACGGGTAAAGTACCAATTCTGATTATCATGGTTTCATCACCTTCATTTAAAGCATCATCTGTGAGTGTAATTGTTCTTGAAACTGAATTAGACCCGACAGGTATTGTGACATTCAGGTTTCCGGTATAATCTGATGTATCAAAATTTCCATTAGCCAATGTATAAGTAAAATCGAGATTAGTTCCCGTCACATTAGTATCCAGTGTAAAAACAATCGAAAAGGAAGTTGGTTCCGTTTGATTGCCTGTTGGCGAAAGCGTTACATTTAAATTATTATATACGACGCCTGAGCCATCATTGGGAACATCAGGCGTTGGGGCTTTTGTTTCATAAGTACCGTCATTTTTTCTTTGGATTGAATTAACGTCACTCGGACTTGCCGCGCTGATGTATTCATCATAAGCAACAGTTATTCCCAAAGCAGCCATCAAAGTTGTTGGATTAGCATCATTTGTTTTATGTACCAGAGCATCAATCAGATTCGTTGTATGTGCCACGGTAACACCATTGACAAAACTTGAAGGATTCCCTAAATATATTCCTACCGCATCAGGTCCGTTTTGAATAACATTATTATTTATGACACGGTCCGGTGCCGGACTTACACCTGAATTACCCAATGTAACTATACCGTTTGCATCTGTTGTCAGGCCATCGAGGTCAAAAGACAAATAAGCCGTATCATTATTTCCCGCATTGAAGAAAACCAGGACATAGCCGTCGAGTGAAAAATTTGGAGTTGCACTTTTCAGTTCGATAAATTCAAGAACATCAGTACTTGGCGTATCAGCGTCTAATTCATTGATAACAACCTGACCGAAAGAAATATTAGTACAAAAAAGTAATAATAAAAGTAGTTTTTTTAGCATAGTCATAAAATTGAGCCAAGCAATTTAATTAAAAAACGACAGCATGGTCTAAGAATGCTGTTAAATCATTGTTATTTGTGCATAAGAGCATTATAATTGATATGTTTTAAAGAAATTACTTACAATAAATTAATAATGGTTTTTAATTATTTTAATATTAAATTGCAGTTATTTTACAAATTGAAAAAAACTTCACAAATACTATTATATATAATGTTTGCACTGAGCTCTTTTATCGGGTTCAGCCAACAGGATATTGATGTTTCAATAGTTTATGACAGTGAAACAGGCCAATTTCAGGTTCGTCAGGATATTGTATTCAAAAATACAACTGCAAAACCACTCAGCAGTATTGTATTAAACGACTGGAACAACGCCTATTCAGACAAGAAGTCACATTTAGGCAGACGCTTTTCAGATGAGTTTATAAGGAGCTTTCACCTTTCAAGGGAAAAAGAAAGAGGTTATACCAAAATTGAAAATGTATCAATTAATTCGGCAGATGCGGGTTGGAACCGGATATACGGCCAAATAGATCTTTTGGAAATTCCGTTAAAAGAAAAACTGAATCCAGGCAATTCTGTACAATTACATCTGGAATATATTTTAAAATTCCCTGATTCCAAATTTACCCGTTACGGCGATGATAAAGGAAATTTTTACCTTAAAGACTTCCTTTTAAGCGCCGCCAGGATTAATGAAAATGGTGAATTTGTAACCTATAGCAATGAAAATATTGATGATGCCTGTTATGAAAAAATAAATTTTTTAAGTTTAAAAATACAATTACCTTCCGATTATGGAACGGTAACTTCAAATTTAAGCTTGGCTTCCCAAAATAAAGAAGGTTCAAACGAATGGCATTTTGAAGGAAAAAAATTGCATGAAATTCAATTGGCCATAGAAAAAAATAAAACTTTTGAAGTTTATAAAAATGATAAAGCAGAAGTCGAAACCAACCTTTATGGGCCAAGGGTAACCGATTATCAAAAGGCAATTATTATTGACCGTGTTATTAACTTCACGGAAGAAAGATTGGGTAAATCAATTACATCCAAATATCTGATTTCGCAAACTGAATACGACAGGAATCCTTTTTACGGATTAAACCAATTACCCGGTTTTTTGAGTCCGTTCCCGAATTCATTTTTATATGAATTGAAATTTCTGAAGATTTACACAGCCAATTACCTGAAACAAAACCTGAATATTGACTTCAGAAAAGACCATCATATTTATGATGCCATACAAACTTTTACAATCATCCGTTACATTAAGGAGCATTATCCTGATTTAAAATTATTGGGAGGATTAAGCCAATTCAAAGTGCTTAAAGGATATCAGATTGCCAAAGCCGATTTCAATGATCAATATTATTTGCTGTACATGTTAATGGCCAGGAAAAATTTAGATCAGAGCTTGATGGAATCTAAAGAAAATCTTGTCAAATTCAATGAACAGATTTCAAATCGATACAAAGCCGGCATTTCATATTTATATTTAAATAAGTACTTGAGAAATAATGGCATAAGTGATTCATTTTTAAAACATACCGAATTAAACAGATCGCAAAAAACGAACCTGTCCGATTTCAAAAAAGTTTTAAACCAAAACGTTGGCACAAGTATTCCCTGGTTTTTCGACAATGTGATAACTACCGGTAAAGAAATTGATTTTACCTTCGGGGAAATACAAAAAGAGAAAGACGATTTAAAAATTGAAATACAAAATAAAACAAATCTAAACGTACCTTTTTCCATTACAGGTTTCAAAAAAAGAAAAAAGTTATTTGAAAACTGGTATCCACCTACCCAAATCGACACAACAGTTATTATTCAGAATACAGAAGCGGACAAACTTATTATTAATTACAAAAATGAAGTTCCTGAAATAAATAACCGTGACAACTACAAATCATTAAAAGGATTTTTGAGTCTGAATAAACCTATCAAGTTTTCTTTTCTTAAAGACATTGAAAATCCGGCTTATAATCAGATATATTATTTCCCGGAGGTTGGATTCAATGTTTATGACGGTGCAATCATATCATTGAAATTTAACAATAAATCATTGATAGAGAAGCCTTTTTCATTTTCTCTAGCTCCAAGTTTATCAACCAACACAGCTTCTGTTACCGGATTTGGAATCGTCAATTACACGCAACAAAGAAAAAACAGCGATTTATACCAGATCAAGTATTCATTAGCAGGAGCTTATTACCATTACATACAGGATGCCAGCTATTTAAGAATAACTCCATTAGTATTATTCAAATTCAGGAACAATGACAATTTAAGAGATAACTTCTGGCAAACACTAAGTTTAAGGCAGGTAATTGTTACCAAAGAAGACAGTCCGCTGGTTTCAGACAATTTAAATCCGCTTAATTATTCTGTTTTTGATTTGAGATATGGCTTAGGAGACGGTGAAACTGCCAAAACCTACAGTTTATTAGGAAATATGCAATTATCGGGACAATTTGGGAAATTGACGTTTGAAAGCTTGTACCGGAAACTTTTTGAGAATAATTACCAATTTGGATTGCGACTGTACGCCGGAACTTTTCTGTATAAAAACACAAACACTGATTATTTTAATTTTGCCCTGGACAGACCAAAAGATTATTTATTCGACTATGAATACTATGGCCGTTCAGAAAATACAGGACTTTTCAGCCAGCAGATTATTATTGCCGAAGGCGGATTCAAATCGAAATTCAGCAATCCATACGCCAATCAATGGATGACAACCCTTAATGCAACATCTTCGATCTGGAAATGGATTCAAATGTATGGCGATGCCGGAATTTATAAAAACAAAGGGATCCACACCAAGTTTGTTTACGACAGTGGCATTCAGTTTAGTTTAGTACCTGATTATTTTGAATTGTTTTTCCCGGTCTATTCTTCAAACGGATTCGAACTGTCACAGAAAAATTACAATGAAAAAATAAGATTTATGATTACGTTAAACCCAAAAACTTTAATAAATCTTTTTACCAGAAAATGGTTTTAAAAATCAAAAAAACTTCATTTTTTATAAATTATTTTCAATAAAACAATATTTTTATTTGTTTTTTATCACAAAAACCTTTTTCAAAATCACTCTTTATAAGAATTATTCAATTAATATTTATTCAATAAAATTAGAATATATCGTGTTTTTGTTTAAATTTGTCCTTATTACATCGACACAATATGATACAAGTGGAAACTAAAAAAGAATTAACTTTTGAAGATTTCAAAACAGAAGTTATTAGCGATTACAAAATTGCAAGAATAAGCCGTGAATGTAGTCTTTTAGGAAGAAAAGAAGTTCTGACAGGGAAGGCAAAATTCGGAATTTTCGGTGATGGTAAAGAAGTTCCGCAACTGGCTTTGGCCAAAGCATTCCAAAATGGTGATTTCCGTTCAGGATATTACCGTGACCAGACTTTCATGATGGCCATCGGTGCAATGACAATCGAACAGTTTTTTGCCGGATTATATGGCCATACCGATATAAATTTTGATCCAATGAGTGCCGGACGTCAAATGGGAGGTCATTTTGCCACACATTCACTCGACGAAAACGGTAATTGGAAAAACCTTACACAACAAAAAAATTCAAGTGCCGACATCTCTCCCACTGCCGGGCAAATGCCGCGATTATTAGGATTGGCACAAGCATCTAAAATATACAGAAATGTTGACGGTATCAATCAGACTAATTTTTCTGAAAAAGGAAATGAAGTAGCTTGGGGAACTATCGGTAACGCTTCGACATCTGAAGGTTTATTTTTTGAAACTATTAATGCAGCAGGTGTTTTACAGGTTCCGATGGTTATGAGTGTGTGGGATGACGAATACGGAATTTCGGTACATGCACGTTACCAAACCACTAAAGAAAATATATCGGAAATCTTAAAAGGATTCCAACGCGACGAAGACAATAACGGTTATGAAATCATGACAGTTAAAGGTTGGGACTACCCTGCTTTGGTAGAAACCTACCAAAAAGCATCAGCAATTGCAAGAGAAGAACATGTACCGGTTTTAATTCATGTTGATGAATTAACACAACCACAAGGACATTCAACATCAGGATCGCATGAGCGTTATAAAAACGCAGAGCGTTTGGCATGGGAAGCAGAATTTGACTGTTTAGCCCAAATGCGTAAATGGGTACTGGAAAATAATTTGGCTACAGCTGAAGAATTGGATGAAATTGATTCCCAAGCCAAAAAAGATGTTTTGGAAGGCAAAAAATCGGCATGGACAAACTTCACTACTCCAATCAAAACTGAAAGAGATGAATTAGTTGCTTTATTAAATAATGTAGCTGCTACTTCTGAAAATAAAATATTCATTGAAAAATATGCGGCAGATTTGGCTTCAGTTAAAGAACCAATCCGTAAAGATTTAATCACTTTGGCCCGGAAAGTTTTACGCATGGT
Source organism: Flavobacterium amniphilum (assembly GCF_023634845.1). Lineage (GTDB taxonomy): Bacteria > Bacteroidota > Bacteroidia > Flavobacteriales > Flavobacteriaceae > Flavobacterium > Flavobacterium amniphilum. Next base: position 48,399 of record NZ_JAMLJL010000005.1, read on the forward strand.
AATTAAAGAGAACGGAAAGGATTCTTTGGCATCATGGATAACTTCTTATACAGAAGCCATCCAACCTAAATTCAGCTCACATTTGTTCTCACAATCTGAAAACAATGTATTTTCGGTTAATGAAGTATTGCCATCCTTCGATGATTCGGCAGAAGAGGTTGATGCACGATTGGTATTGCGTGATAATTTTGACGCCATATTTGCAAAATATCCGGAAACATTAATTTTCGGTGAAGATTCCGGAAATATTGGTGACGTTAATCAAGGTTTAGAAGGCATGCAGGAAAAGTACGGAGAGTTTCGTGTTGCTGATGCCGGAATCCGTGAAGCCACCATTTTAGGCCAGGGAATCGGGATGGCAATGCGTGGTTTACGTCCGATTGCTGAAATACAGTACTTAGATTACTTACTGTATGCTATCCAAATTATGAGTGATGATTTAGCAACACTTCAATACAGAACTGCAGGACGCCAAAAAGCACCTTTAATCATCAGAACCCGTGGCCACCGTCTGGAAGGAATCTGGCATTCAGGTTCACCAATGGGTATGATCATCAACGCTATCCGCGGTATTCATGTTTTAGTGCCGAGAAATATGACTAAAGCAGCCGGTTTTTACAATACATTATTAGAAACTGACGAACCTGCATTAGTTGTGGAATGTTTGAACGGATATCGTTTGAAAGAAAAAATGCCGACCAATTTAGGAGAATTCAAAACGCCTATTGGAGTTATCGAAACCATCAAAGAAGGTTCAGATATTACTTTGGTTTCTTATGGATCAACTTTACGTTTGGTTGAACAAGCCGCCAAAGAATTACTTGAAATTGGTATTGATGCTGAAATTATTGATATTCAGTCTTTATTACCTTTCGATATCAATCATGACATTGTAAAATCATTGGCAAAGACAAACCGTTTGTTAATTATTGATGAAGACGTACCGGGTGGAGCTTCAGCATTTATTTTACAGCAAATTGTTGACGAACAAAAGGGATACAAACATTTAGACAGTCAGCCTGAGACGCTTGCAGCAAAAGCACACCGACCAGCTTACGGTACAGATGGAGATTATTTTTCAAAACCTTCTGTAGAAGATATTTATGAAAAAGTTTATGCAATGATGTATGAATCAAATCCTTCAAAATACCCTTCTTTATACTAAGACTTAATTAATATTCTTTATAAAAATAGCCCAACTTAACAGTTGGGCTATTTTTTCGTACATAATCAACTGATTTTAACACTTTTAACGGAAAAACCGTAAACCATTCTTCAATCTAAAAGTTAACTTTAAGGAAAGAAAAATAGTACATTATATTTGATTATTCCGCTTAATCGCTAAAGAGTGTATGAAACGTTTCAATATTTTGGATTCGTTGATTTGTTATGTGGTAATGTAAAAATGGTAGTTGTGAAAAAAATGCCTTACATAGTAAAAGAAGGAATTGATTTAGCTAATCTGAAATATTCAGTTTTTGACAACATGATTGAAGGCGTTCAGGTTCTGGATTTTAACTGGAAATATTACTATGTTAATGATGTACTTGCAAAACACGGAAATTCTACCAAGGAAGCAATGCTTGGGGGAATAATGATGGAAAAATACCCCGGAATAGAGAAAACCACTATGTTCAAATCATTTGAATATACCATGTATAATAGAAGTCCAACCTATTTAATAAGTGAATATGAATTTCAGGATGGCTCAAAAAAATGGTTTGAATTAAGTATACAACCTGTCCCTGAAGGTATTATCATTCTTTCCTCGGATATCACAAAACTCAAAAAAGTAGAAGCTGAACTCAAAAGGAAACTGAATGAAAGAACGGAAATGCTTGCACAAATATCCAATCAGAAAAAGCAACTGGAAGAATTCTGCCAAATCATTTCACATAACCTCAGAGCACCATTGAGTAATTTGATTATGCTTGGTGATATGCTGGCAGAAAATCACTCCATTGAGGATAAATACAATTATTTTGAGATGCAGAAGCCTATCATAAATTCGCTTCAAAATACTTTTGAGGAATTAGTAGATGCAACGCAAATCAAGATGGATGCAACCATCAAAAAAAGTTTAATTGATCTGGAAAAAAGTACAATAAAGGTTATTGAACGTTTTGGAAAAGAAATTTCATCTTTAAACGCAACAATTACTTTTGATTTCGGAGAAGTAAGAACATTGTTTTATTCCAGAAAATATCTCAATAATATCATTACCAATTTATTAAGCAATTCATTGAGGTATTCCTCTACCGAAACAACTCCAAAAATTCACATCAGAAGCTATAAGAATGATGGTTGGGTTTGCTTTGAAATAAAGGATAACGGATTGGGTATCGATATGAAAAAACACAAAGAAGATCTTTTTAAACTCCATAAAACTTTCCATAATCATCCGAAAGCCAAAGGATTCGGTTTATTTATCACAAAAATTCAGATCGAAGCATTAGGTGGTTTTATACACGCTAAAAGCATTGTAAATCAAGGGAGTACATTTACAGTCAAACTTTACAAATTAACCTATGATGATAATGAGTAAAATTAAAAACATTTGTGTAATTGACGACGACAAAATTTTTCAGTATCTCACACACAGAGTGATTACTGATACACACCTTATTAAAGAAATTGAGATTTTTTCCAACGGACTTGATGCGCTCAATTATTTAGAATCAGTAAGCCTGGACAAGAAAAAGCTTCCGGACATTATCCTTTTGGATTTATTCATGCCGGTAATGGACGGTTGGGGATTCCTCAAAAAATATGTGGATTTGCAATCAAAGCTAGCCAAAAAAATACCGATTTACATTGTTTCGTCTTCAATTGACCCTATTGATATACAAAAATCAAAATCTATTAATTCAGTGATTGATTTTATTGTAAAACCCATGACAAAAGAAACATTTCTTCAAATTGTAAAAAAACAGTCAAAACAATCAAAACATTCTCCTAAAAAATTACACTGACAAACTATTTTCAAATATTTAATACTAATAATTTGCCTAAAGCGTTGTATTTAAAAGTATTTGAAAATGAAAAAAGTCTGTACCATATTATTATTGGTTTTCATCATATCATGTAAGAGTAAAAAAAATGAACATTCTGCCGTAATTGTTGAATCAAGTAAAGTTGAAGCTGTCAAAAAGAACCGTGCTTATGATTTAGGTACGAGATTACTTGAATCCTGTAATACTTCACGGTTTAAACCTTTTACAAAAGACGAAGCAACTGATAAAGTAATTCAGAATGCAACTCCGGAAAAAATAACGGCTACTTGTCTGAAAATCCGTCATAGAAATGGAAAATTCAATTTTATCAAACTCATTGACATCACTTATCTTAAAGCAACAGACGAATATATATTCCGCTATAAAATTGACTATGAGAAAAAATATTTCATGCGCGAACTGATTATCACAGTAAATGAGGATAATAAAGTTTCAGCAATTTCAACCAAGGAAGTAAAACCTAAACCTTTATAAAAAGTCCCGTTTTAAACGGGACTTTTATCTATTCTTTAATCAGTTTCATCGTTTTAGCGAGTAAACCTTGTTCAATAGTTAGCAAATAAATTCCTTTTGGTAAATCATGTCCAAAAACAAATTCCTGTTCATTAACTTTCTCTATTTGTTTAATTAATTTACCGGATATATCAAAAACTTTCAACAAAATTGGTTCACTGGTTTCATTTTGGGTTTTAAAAGTAAATTCATAATTCGAAGGATTTGGATAAATTTTCACTTTGAATCCTAAATCTGTTATTGGTTCATCAGTTTCGGCAACTTCTTCTTTAGCCGATCCGGATGCAGTTCTAACCTGAAGTGATCCTCCGTTTAAAACCTGTTCAACTGTTTTTCCTTGGCTGACACTCCAATTACTTGAAAACCAAACACCACCTGCTTTTCTGTTTAACGTAATGGCTAACGTTTTTTGTGATAAACTGTTCCCTGAATCCGTCATGGCCATTTGGAATGCAGCACCGCCTTCAAGTGAAACCGTTGTTCCGTTATCTAATTGTTCAACAATGTTGGCTTTACTACTGAATTGCGCTTTTGGAAGTGTTATATTCAACAATGAAATTGCATTGGTTGTAATTATGTAAGTGTGTAATTTATTATCCAAAGTTCCATCAGGTTTGTTATAACTGGAAACATAAATAAACGCTTTCCCTTGTGGATTAGTCAGTTTATTATTGAATTGCACATCAAATTGGAATCCTGTCAATTGTCCTTTGGCTCCTTTTACATAACCCGAAGAATTCGAATTCAATAAATTTCCTCCTCCAACAATATAACCTCCCGGTACAGGTTTTGTAACTGTTACTATGGTTTGTGATAATGTTGCCCAAGGGTTATTTTCATAGGCTCCGGTAACTTTTACGGCTATCTGGAAACTTGCAGCATTCGCAGAACCAATATTCAATTGTACAATTGCACTGGCTGAACCAACACTTCCGTCGGACACATCTATAAGACCAACAGGTAAATTTTGTGCGCTTGCTATTGGAGACATTGTACTTCCGTTAACAATAAAGAAACTTACTTTTGCTCCTCGTACATCACCGGTAGGAGAATTGTTGTCTTTTATCACTGCTGTCATCGTCAATGTTGCCGTACTGGTGCTTGGTCCGGTTGTCCAGGCAAATAGATCACCTGTATAAAATCCGGTTGCGTTATACGGACTGGCATTTCTTGGAATAACCTGCAATGGTTTCTCCTGATAACTTCCTGTGTAATTAGCATTTGAACTTAAAAATTCTGCTTTAGCAATATAGTTACCCGGTAAATTCACAATTTGTTTTATTGCCATTGCTTGAACTGATCCATCGGAAGCTCCTGGTATTGGAACAACCGGATAAGATCCATAATCAACTCCATTTACAGTAAATTTAACAGTTCCTGTTAATGGGCTTCCTGAATTTAAAGGAATAATTTTAGCGGTAAACGTTAAATTGTCCATGTAACGCACACTAGCAGCGCTTAATTGTAAATTCAATGCTGTCGTAGCTGATGTTATAGATGCAGATGTGACAGCGGTAGTGTTGGTTAAATTATAATTATTCTGATCTGCACCACTTTTAGTAATACCACTAATGTTTACTGTCCAAGTTCCTACATTAGGATTGATAAACTGTGCACTTGAATAAGCAACAGTTAATGCATCACCTGCAATTTTATCTGATGACAGATTTACAGTTGCTGCTGTTGTTCCGTCGTAAATTTTATTGACTCCTGTAGCTGATACAATTAAATTTCTTTGCGAAATTGTAACTAATGCCGATCCTGAAACATTATTGTAGTTAACACCTCCATTAAAATTCCAAACTGTGGAACCACCGGGAACATTTCTGAAATTGGTTACAAAACTTAATCCTGCATTTAAATTTGCTCCAGCAACACCTGTTGCAGTACCGGTTGCGGTGTGCAGAAGTGAATCATAAACTCCTGAATATGGCGTAATAACAATTGTTGCATTGGCTTTACCGATGGCATCATTCACGCTTCCGCTGGTATTGTTGTAATTCCCTGTCACATCGGTAAAGGTCCACGGATCGTTGTTGTACGTTCCGGCACTCGTGTGGGTGGTGCCCGAAAGATCCAGTCCGACTAAAGTTTCTCCTTCTACTCCTGTGGCTGTTCCGGTGGCAGTGTGTGGATTGGCATCATAGGTCACCGAATATGGTGTCACCGAAATAACAGCATTGGCTTTACCGATGGCATCGTTCACACTTCCACTGGCATTGTTGTAGTTGCCTGTCACATCAGTGAAACTCCACGGATCGTTGTTGTACGTTCCGGCATTGGTATGGGTGGTGCCCGAAAGATCCAAGCCGGCCAAAGTTTCTCCTTCTACTCCTGTGGCTGTTCCGGTGGCGGTGTGCGGATTGGCGTCATAGGTCACCGAATATGGTGTCACTGAAATCGTTGCATTGGCTTTACCGATGGCATCGTTCACACTTCCGCTGGCATTGTTGTAGTTGCCTGTCACATCAGTGAAACTCCACGGATCGTTGGTATACGTTCCGGCATTGGTGTGGGTGGTGCCCGAAAGATCCAAGCCGGCCAAAGTTTCTCCTTCTACTCCTGTGGCTGTTCCGGTGGCAGTATGCGGATTGGCATCATAGGTCACCGAATATGGTGTCACCGAAATCGTTGCATTGGCTTTACCGATGACATCATTCACGCTTCCGCCGGCATTGTTGTAGTTGCCTGTTGCATCGGTGAAACTCCACGGATCGTTGGTATACGTTCCGGCATTGGTGTGGGTGGTGCCCGAAAGATCCAAGCCGGCCAAAGCTTCTCCTAAAACACCGGTGGCTGTTCCGGTGGCAGTATGTGGATTGGCGTCATAGGTCACCGAATATGGTGTTACCGAAATTGTTGCATTGGCTTTACCGATGACATCGTTCACGCTTCCGCTGGCATTGTTGTAGTTGCCTGTCACATCGGTGAAACTCCACGGATCGTTGTTGTACGTTCCGGCACTCGTGTGGGTGGTTCCCGAAAGATCCAAGCCGGCCAAAGTTTCTCCTTCTACTCCTGTGGCTGTTCCGGTGGCGGTGTGCGGATTGGCGTCATAGGTCACCGAATATGGTGTTACCGAAATAACAGCATTGGCTTTACCGATGGCATCATTCACGCTTCCGCCGGCATTGTTGTAATTTCCTGTCACATCGGTGAAACTCCACGGATCGTTGTTGTACGTTCCGGCATTGGTGTGGGTGGTTCCCGAAAGATCCAAGCCGGCCAAAGCTTCTCCTAAAACACCGGTGGCTGTTCCGGTGGCAGTATGCGGATTGGCATCATAGGTCACCGAATATGGTGTTACCGAAATAACAGCATTGGCTTTACCGATGGCATCATTCACGCTTCCGCCGGCATTGTTGTAATTTCCTGTCACATCGGTGAAACTCCACGGATCGTTGTTGTACGTTCCGGCATTGGTGTGGGTGGTTCCCGAAAGATCCAAGCCGGCCAAAGCTTCTCCTAAAACACCGGTGGCTGTTCCGGTGGCAGTATGCGGATTGGCATCATAGGTCACCGAATATGGTGTTACCAAAATAACAGCATTGGCTTTACCGATGGCATCGTTCACGCTTCCGCCGGCATTGTTGTAGTTGCCTGTTGCATCGGTAAAAGTCCACGGATCATTGTTGTACGTTCCGGCATTGGTATGGGTGGTTCCCGAAAGATCCAGTCCGACTAAAGTTTCTCCTTCTACTCCGGTGGCTGTTCCGGTGGCGGTGTGCGGATTGGCGTCATAGGTCACCGAATATGGTGTTACTGAAATTGTTGCATTGGCTTTACCAATCGCATCGTTCACGCTTCCGCCGGCATTGTTGTAGTTGCCTGTTGCATCGGTAAAAGTCCACGGATCGTTGTTGTACGTTCCGGCACTCGTGTGGGTGGTGCCCGAAAGATCCAAGCCGGCCAGAGCCTCGTTTAAAACGCCTTTTGCCGTTCCGGTGGCGGTATGTGGATTGGCGTCATAGGTCACCGAATATTGTGTTACCGAAATTGTTGCATTGGCTTTACCGATGGCATCGTTCACGCTTCCGCTGGCATTGTTGTAGTTGCCTGTCACATCGGTGAAACTCCACGGATCGTTGGTATACGTTCCGGCACTTGTGTGGGTGGTGCCCGAAAGATCCAGTCCGACTAAAGTTTCTCCTTCTACTCCTGTGGCTGTTCCGGTGGCGGTGTGTGGATTCGCGTCATAGGTTACCGAATATGGTGTTACCGAAATAACAGCATTGACTTTACCGATGGAATCATTCACGCTTCCGCCGGCATTGTTGTAGTTGCCTGTCACATCGGTGAAACTCCACGGATCGTTGGTATACGTTCCGGCATTGGTATGGGTGGTTCCCGAAAGATCCAGTCCGGCCAAAGCAACTCCTCCAATTCCTGTGGCTGTTCCGGTGGCGGTGTGTGGATTGGCATCATAGGTCACCGAATATGGTGTTACCGAAATAACCGCATTGGCCTTCGTAATCACAATATTGACATTACCTGCTTCATCAAGATAATTCGGATTGATGAAGGTCCAATTTACAACACCTCCAGGAACATTCACAAATGAATTTCCAAAATTTAAACCACTAAGGGAAACACCTCCAATTCCTGTTGCAGAACCTGTTGCACCATGTGAAGCTCCATCGTAAACTCCGTTATATCCAGTCACAACAACATTGGCATCGGCTTTATTCACAGTCAAAGAAGCAGCATTACTTGTTATATTCCCACATCCATTCGTTACTACAACCCTGTATAAATATCCACTCATTGAAACTGTTGGGTTGTTAATTACTAAACTTGCACTGTTCGCTCCCGGAATATTATTGTAATTGAGGCCGTTATCAGTACTCAATCTTCATTGGTATGTCAGCGTTGCACTTCCATTGGCAATTACAGAAAAGTTTGCGTTCGACCCGTAAGTTATTATTTGGTTTGTGGGTTATGTACCTATGGTAGGTGAAATACAAGAAACATAGTTAATTGTAAAATCCTGGATTCCGCTATTTGAATTTGCCGGAATACATATTATACGTGGATTAGAACCATCAACGGTAAATTCCCCTGCTGGCCCACTCCAGGAACTGAAAACACTCCCATTAGCTGCTGTTGCAGGTGCGGTAACACTTAAAGATGTGTTTGTTGTATTATTCAATTTTGTAAAAGTAGTACCATTAGTTGTTGTAGCCGTTCCGCCACCGGAAGAAGTTGGCGAACCTGAACAGACTGTTCCAGAGAAAACATTCCAGGTTATACCGGCTGTACTCACGTTGGTTTTTATTCTGACATTACCATCAGTAAAAATAGTCTGTGCGCTTGATCCGGAGCTTTCTCCTGTGGCTGTCAATACAAACGTCACTCCTAAATGTCTTTCATTTATTAAAAACTGATCATATAATATATTCCCGTTTTCGTCTGCAATCGTCGAACGGTTATGATCTGAGGTACAAACCTGCGGTGTTTCATCAAAATGCAAATGAACTGTTTCACCCGGTGACCAACCTGAACCGGTAACAATTACATACTGACCAGGTACATAATCATCCCTGTCTGTAAAAACTGTTGCCTGACCGTAAATTATGGAAGAAAATAAGAATATGTAAAAAAAGAAAATGCTTTCTAAGCGTTTGGTTTGAAGTAAGTTTGAATCCATAGCAGTTAAATTAAATTCATAAAAAATTTATTCGTTTGCTTTTGGAACAACCTGACTATAAATTCATTAAAAAAAATATTATTGTGGTATTTTGGAGTTTAAAAGAAGAAATTATGTTTTAAACCAAGCACTAATTTAACATTTACTTTTTTATAAAATCCTATTTAAAAGAAATACTCGACAAACCGATAGAAAAAGTCTCTGTAAAACATTTTTACTATTTTACTTATAAATAAACTCTTAATTTTCAATAAAATACAGTAATACTATATTTGAAATGTAAAAAAATACATTCTTCAAAAAACCAAGCTCAAACCTTTTACGTAAATGCTGATATAACAAAAATTTACAAACATGAAAACACAAAAAATCTTATCAGCAGTAATTTTGGGAATTGCCTTAACATTTGGATTGTCTTCCAATGCACAGAAAACCGTGATGGTTGGCGGAGCACCAATGTATCCAACCAAAAACATCATCGAAAATGCTGTTAACTCAAAAGATCATACAACACTTGTAGCCGCTGTGAAAGCAGGTGAACTTGTAAACGTATTATCAGGTAAAGGACCATTTACCGTTTTTGCACCTACAAATGCGGCCTTTGAAAAATTACCGGCCGGTACCGTGGAAACATTATTAAAACCGGAAAACAAAGCTACTTTGCAAGCAGTTCTGACCTATCATGTCGTATCCGGTAATATGGACAGCAAAGCAATTGCCAAAGCGATTAAAGAAGGCAACGGAAAAGCAACATTAACTACTGTTCAAGGTGGAAAGTTAACATGCTGGATGGATGGCAAAAATCTGATAATCAAAGATGAAAAAGGAGGAAAATCAATGGTAACCATTGCAAACGTATATCAATCCAACGGAGTCATTCATGTAGTGGATTCTGTTGTATTGCCAAATTAACCCAACACTTTTTTTGTCCCCACTTATAAAAAATCCCTATCCGGGGATTTTTTTTTCGTATGATACCCTATCAATTTAGAAATACTGGTATCTTTATATTTGTGAATCAAAACAACCATTTTAAGAATTATTCATGAAAATTGTTATTTCCCCGGCCAAGTCACTTGACTTCGAAAAAAGCCTGCCAACTGAAAAATTTACCAAGCCAAGTTACCTGAAACAATCAAAAGAGATAGTTAAGGTCTTAAAGACATTGAAACCAAAAGATTTATCGGAATTGATGGATATTTCTGATGCTTTGGGAGAGCTTAACTGGCAACGCAATAAAAAGTTTAAAACTCCTTTTACTCAGGAAAATGCACGTCCGGCGGTATATGCATTTAACGGAGATGTATATCAAGGCTTGGACTCCTACTCCATTCCGGAAGAAAAATTAGATGTTTTACAAAGTAAACTAAGAATTCTTTCCGGCCAGTACGGAATTTTAAAACCGCTTGATCTTATTCAACCTTACCGATTGGAAATGGGTACATCCTTAGCAATCGGGGAATCCAAAAATCTTTACGGCTATTGGAAAGAAACACTTACAGCAGCTATGAATAAAGAGCTGAAAAAAAATGAGTTGTTTGTTAATCTAGCCAGTAATGAATATTTCTCTGTTTTGGATACTAAAAAACTGAAAGTTCCTGTTATTACTCCTGAATTCAAAGATTACAAAGACGGAAAACTGAAAATGATTTCATTTTTTGCCAAAAAAGCCAGAGGAATGATGGTTCGTTATATCATTGATCATAATATTGAAACACTCGATGGATTGAAAGGGTTCAATTATGAGGGGTATGCTTTTGATGCCAATTTATCGCAAGGGAATACACTGGTTTTTACGAGATAGCCCGCGTGAAGGATGGCAGTGGAAATCCTTTTTCAGGAAGGCGGAGCCTGAACTGTAAAAGATTGAAACGTACAGCCTGACCCGAAGGGACACGCCCAAAACATTACTAAAACTGACAGTTAACCGATGAAGGATTACAGAAACGACATAGAAAGACTTAAAGCGCTGATTTCTTATGAGATAATGGATACTCCGGAGGAAAAAAGTTTTAACGATCTGGCAGAATTAGTATCGATTATTTGTAATACACCGGCTGCAATCATCTCATTTATAGACGATAAAAAACAATGGTACAAAGCCAAAGTAGGAACAACCAATACTGAAGTTCCCTACGAGGAAACGATTTGCCAGTATGTCGTGGTAAGCGGAAATATGCTTGAAATTCCGAATGCATTGGAAGACGAAAGATTGAGTAATCATCCACATGTGCATACCGAAAACGGAGTCCGGTTTTATATTGGGGTTCCTCTTGTTTCTGACAATGGACACACTATTGGTACCGTTTGTACATTTGACGGAATAACCAAAAAACTTTCAGAAGAACAGAAAACAGCTTTGACAATTATTGCCGATCACGTGATGCATTTACTTGATATTTCAAAAAAGAACAGTGAACTGACCGAAGAAGTCAAAGTAATATTAGAGCAAAAAATTGAAGAAGCAAATGAAACCATAAAAGTTACCGAAGCTGCCTACAACACGCTTTTCAAAGCTATTGAAAAATCAAATGCTGTTATTGAATTTTCACCTAAAGGGATCATTGAATCTGTTAATGATAATTTCTTGGAAATCATTGGTTATTCCAGAGAAGAGTTAATTGGAAAAAAACATGACGCTCTTTTAAACGAAACCGAAAAAGAGAATAATCATTTGTTCTGGGAATCCTTAAATAAAGGAGCTTTCAAGTCCGGGAGATTCAAACGGAGACACAAAGATGGATCACAAATTTGGATACAGGCATCCTACAGTCCGGTTCTGAACTCAAGTAATGAAGTCGTTAAGGTTACCAAAATTGCCCAAAACATTACACTGGAAATCAATGCCGAAAAAGCACTGGAGAAAGCAAAATCATTGGCCGATGAATTGAATGTGCAAAAAGATCATTTCATTGCAAATATCAGCCATGAAATCAGAACGCCAATAAACGCTGTTTTGGGTTTTACCGATTTATTACTCGATGAAGAAACTGATACCAAAAAACTAAAATACCTAAAGTCGGTTAAAACATCAGGTGACAATCTTTTGCATCTAATAAACGACATCTTGGATTTGTCAAAAATTGAGGCCGGTATTTTTCTCGTTGATTCAAGTCTGTTCCATTTATACGAAACCATCGAGAATGTATTTTCAATACTGAATCTAAAAGCTGAACAAAAAAATCTGACATTCAGTAAATCAATCGCTTCAAATGTTCCGGAACATTTCATTGGTGATAAAAACCGCCTGACACAAATCCTTATTAATTTATTAGGCAACGCCATCAAATTCACACACGAAGGAAGAGTGAATTTAAATCTTTATCTCGAAAATGATTCTACTTTAAAGTTTGAAGTTACTGATACGGGTATTGGTATTCCTAACGATAAACTTAAATCCATTTTTGAGCGTTTTTCCCAGGCACAGGAAAATACATCAAGGCAATTTGGTGGAAGCGGGCTTGGATTAAACATTTCAAAACTATTGATAGAAAAACAAGGCGGACAAATTAATGTGGAAAGTACTTTGGGGAAAGGCTCAAAATTTATTTTCACACTTCCGTTTACAATCAGTTCAGAAACTTTAAATACCGCCCAAAAGCAAAAAACAAAAATAGTAAGCAATTCTACTTTAAAAATACTGATGTGTGAGGACAATGAAATGAATCAGAATCTGATGAAAGCTGTTTTCATGGAAACAAACCATTCACTGGATATTGCAGATAATGGCCACGAAGGTTTAAAACTGCTTTCAGTAAACACATACGATTTGATTTTAATGGATATCCAAATGCCTGAATTAGACGGCTGTGAAACAGCTACAATCATCCGAAAAGAATTGAAATTAAACGTTCCGATCATCGCCATTACTGCGCACTCCACATTAAAAGAAAGAGAAAGATGGTTATCTTTAGGAATAAATGATTATATATCAAAACCATTTAAGAAAGAAGAATTATTTGAGAAAATAGATTTTTGGGCATTTGGAAAAACAGATATTGAAAACACATTTGAAAACGAAGAAAAAACAGCTTCAGACACAATTATTTCATTGGGTTACCTGAAAGAAATGTCTGCCGGGGATGACCGTTTCATGAAAGAAATGCTTCAGTTGTTTGCGAAGCAAAGTTCTGAAAACATGACACTTCTCAAAGAATCTTTTTCGGAAAAGGATTTTAGAACTGTAAAAAATATAGCACATAAATTAAAAACATCTTTTAGTTTAATTGGCGCCGATGTTTTAATTTTGGATATAATTGAAACTGAAAATACAGAAGAAACTTTATCCGAGAACATTAAAAAACTGGAAAACCAGCTTAAAAACATAACCCGTGAAATAAACAGATTATTGACCAATACCTGATTTTATGAAAATTGTTATCATTGAAGACGAAGACATGTTACGCCGATCTTTGGCCTTTTTCCTTAAATCCAAAGATTTTGACGTAGAAGAATTTGACAACGGACTTGATGCTATTGAATACATCAATTCAAATCATGAAGATATCGATATTGTCATAACCGACTTAAATTTACCTTTTGCAGGAGGGAAACAGGTTATTCATGCCTGTAAACAAATCAAAGACAATAAAATGCAAATCATTGTATTAACTTCCTCAAGCGTTGAAAACACTGAAATTGAAGTGTTTAATTTAGGAGCCGATGAATTTGTTGCCAAACCATTCAGTCCGCAGGTATTGTTAAAACGAATAGAAAAATTAAGCGCCTTCTGATGTACATCTCAAAGCTCAAAAATACCACAATTAAAATATCGTTATTCCTCATACTGTTTGCAGGTAACTGTATCGCGCAGGAAGCACCGGATACTATTTTCAGCAAAGCCAAAACAATGGCAGCTCAGAATGATTATAATGCGTCATTAGCATTAATCAAACAACTCACTTCACAATATCCAGACAATCTTGATTATAAATTATATTTGGCCCAACTGTATTTTTGGTCTCAGGATTATAATGCTTCTAAAACTCTTTTGGAACCAATTGTCAGGGAAAAGCCTAATCATAAGGAAGCAACCAACTTATTAATCAAAACCGAATTCGCTATTGGTAATTACGAAACTGTCATCCATAAGTCAAAAGAAGCCAAAAACAGGTTTGCCGATAACAGTGGGTATTATGATTTACAGGAAGCAACAGCTTTGGAAAAACAAGGAAACGAACAAAAAGCATTGGCTGTATTGGCTGCTATTCCGGTTAATTCAGAGTTTAAATCCGAAGTCAATTATCTTGAAACCCAAATTCTGAAAAAAAAGAAAAATACACTTGCGATTGGTCATTTGTTTACCGATTTTGAAAATTCTCCTTCATCAATGAATATCACAAATATTGAATATGGAAGAAAGATTGGAAAAAATACTTTCATTGGAAGAATCAATTATGGTTCAACAAAATCCAATCATGAATTACAGACTGAAATTGATGTGTATCTGAAAATAAAACCCAAGAGTTATATCTATTTAAACTCAGGCTTTGCAGGTAATAACGGAATATTTCCGCAGTATAAATTTGCTACCGAATATTTTCAGGATTTCAACAAAATCAGTGCATCTCTTGGTGCCCGATATCTGATTTTTGATAAAGACAATAGTACTTTGCTATTTACCGGACATTTAGGTGCTAATCTTAAAAACTGGAAAATAGAATACAGACATTATCTGGCAGAAACGAATAAGGATTGGCTTTCTTCCAGTATTTTAAATTTCAGGAGAAATTTTGAAGCAACAGAATCGTATGTCCAACTCGACCTACAATATGGTTCCCTACCCTATTTCTTCTTGAATAATGAAAGTTTTGAAAGACTTAGCGCATACCGAATTGGTATAAACGGTAAAATACGATTACAGAAAAATTATTTTATCCAACCCGTTTTGATGTATGAAAGGGAAGAATTTATTCCGGACGAATTCAGAAACCGCTATTCTGTTCAATTAATTTTAAGTACCCGATTTTAAAAGATTATGTTTAACGGCGATTTTTCACATTACGATTTTCAAATTAGATTACTACTTGTGTTGATAGTCACATTTATTGTTTCCTTTGCCCTCTTTTTTATCCTGACATATATAAAACGCTACAAACGGATTAAAAAAACTGAGTTAAAAGCAGTTTATCAAAAAAAAATTGACGAGTTATTGTTTACCTTACTTTTTGATACTGAAACTTCTGTTGAAATGGCATCAAATATTTTCAATAATGAAATTATTCCAACAAAACTTGTCAAAAAAATAACCATTAAATCAATCAATTCACTTCACCGTAATTATACCGGGGAATTAAAACAGAAACTGGAATTATTTTATATCGAATCCGGATTGGTGAACTATTCTTTAAAAAAAATAAATTCATTGAATTGGGCTAAAGTAGTTGAAGCAATCCGTGATCTTTCCAATTTAAATTATCAACCCGCTTACGAAACGATTGCAACAAAATTGGATCACAGAAAAAAATTAGTCCAAAAAGAAGCTTTTATTGGTGTTATCCTATTGAGAGGATTGGATGAATTGATAAAATTCAGAAATATTGACATCTATGTTGACGATTGGACGCAAAGTAATATTTTATATGTAGTCAAGCGGGATAAAATGAATGCTCCTGAAGACATCGGATTAGCTTTGGAAAGCAATAATGAGTCAATTGTATTATTAGGCGCACGAATCATTCAATATTTCCAGTTATGGCAGTATATTCCAAATTTGGAAAAATGGACAAAAAACAATCCCGATTTAAAGGTTACAGACAAGATAAATGATATCATAAACCAATTAAAAAATACACATTAAAATATGACGGGAATACATTGGTTAGATGCAGGAATTCATATTTTCAATTACCTGATTTTGGTTTTTGCCATTTCGGTTATGGTGTCTTATATTATTCTGGCAATGATTTCGGCATATGCATTGAAATCTTATCACAAAAAAAACCGCTTTGTAAATTACAGTGCACTTTTAGCTTTACCGGATACACCACGTGTTTCCCTTCTTGCTCCTGCCTATAATGAAGGAAGAACCATAACAGAAAATATAAAATCTTTATTATCGATTAATTACAATAATTTTGACGTAATCGTTATCAATGACGGAAGCAAGGATGATTCCATTCCAATTTTGATTGAGGCATTCGAGCTTGTTGTTATTGATCAGAAATATGAAGCCAAAATCCCGACCAAAGAAGTCAAAGCGATTTATAAATCAACAAATCCATCGTACTCCAAACTTGTCGTTGTAGACAAAAATAACGGAGGAAAGGCCGATGCTCTCAACACCGGAATCAATGTTTCCAAAAATCCGTATGTGGTTTGTATCGATGTCGATTGCATTATGGACAAAGATGTTTTATTGAAGTTGGCAAAACCTTTTTTGGAAAAATCAGACAAAAGAATCATAGCAACCGGTGGCGTGGTAAGAATTGCGAATTCCTGTGTAATCAAATCCGGAAAATTGATCAAAGTCAACGCACCTGATAACTGGGTGGCACGTATTCAGGTCCTGGAGTACCTGAGGGCTTTTCTTTTAGGCAGAATGGCTTGGGCAAAACTAGATGGATTGCTTCTGATCAGTGGTGCCTTCGGTATGTTTGACCGTGAAATTGTTCTGGAGGCCGGTGGTTATAACACTAAAACCGTTGGAGAAGATATGGAACTTGTCATCAGGATGAGACGCTATATGATGGATCAAAAAAGAGAATACGCCGTACAATATATTCCAGATCCGTTATGTTGGACAGAAGCTCCGGAAAGTTATGAGATCTTAAGAAAGCAGCGTAGCAGATGGACCAGAGGCACTATGGAAACGTTATGGATTCACCGAAAGATGTTTTTAAATCCGAAGTACAAAACCATTGGTTTATTAAGTTATCCCTATTGGCTTATGTATGAATATCTGGCTCCAATTATTGAATGCATCGGACTTTTAATTACGATATTGTTTGTTTGTCTCGGAATTTTAAAATGGCAATTCTTCCTTCTTCTGACTTTATTGGTATATACTTTTTCAGTTATGTTCTCCATGCTGGCCATATATACCGAAGAATCAACTTTCAGGAAGTACACAACATATAAGGATTTACGTAAACTGATATTCATTGCCCATCTTGAAGCTCTCATCTTTCATCCGTTTACCGTTTATGCAGCTATCAGGGGAAATTGGGGAAAAATAAAAGGAAATAAAGGTTGGGGAGAAATGACCCGAAAAGGGTTTGACAAACCAAAAGCATAAAAAAATCCCGTCTCATAATACAAGACGGGATTTTATATTTTAATCGTTCATCGAGATTAAGAACTCTTCATTATTTCTGGTTTTCTTAAATCGGTCATTAATAAACTCCATTGCTTCCACCGGGTTCATATCTGCCAGATACTTACGCATAATCCACATACGCTGAATTGTTTTCTCATCTAATAATAAGTCATCACGACGCGTACTTGAAGATGTTAAATCAACAGAAGGGAAAATACGGCGGTTAGCAATCTTACGATCCAATTGTAGCTCCATATTACCGGTTCCTTTGAATTCTTCAAAGATTACCTCGTCCATTTTAGAGCCAGTTTCTGTCAAAGCAGTAGCAATAATACTCAACGATCCACCACCCTCAACATTACGTGCAGCTCCAAAGAAACGTTTTGGCTTTTGTAGTGCATTTGCATCAACACCACCACTCAATACTTTACCTGAAGCCGGTTGAACGGTATTATATGCACGGGCCAAACGTGTAATTGAATCCAATAAAATAACTACATCATGACCACATTCAACCAAACGTTTAGCTTTCTCCAAAACTATATTGGCGATTTTAACATGCTCTTGCGGTTCACGGTCAAAAGTTGATGCAACCACTTCACCACGCACACTGCGTTGCATATCTGTAACTTCCTCAGGACGCTCATCTATAAGTAAAACTAACAGGTAAACTTCGGGATGATTTGCTGCGATTGCATTTGCAATATCTTTCAACAACATGGTTTTACCGGTTTTCGGTTGTGCCACAATCATACCACGCTGTCCTTTTCCGATAGGAGAAAACAAATCGATGATACGGGTTGAAATTGAACTTCCTTTTTCTGCCAAACGGAATTTTTCTGTTGGGAAAACCGGTGTCAAATGTTCAAAAGAAACACGATCACGAACAACTTGCGGATCATGCCCGTTAATTTTCAACACTTTAACCAATGGAAAATATTTCTCACCTTCTTTAGGCGGGCGAACCACACCTTTAACCGTATCTCCTGTTTTTAAACCAAATAAACGGATTTGTGAAGTTGAAAGATAAATATCGTCAGGAGATGCCAGATAATTATAATCAGAAGAGCGTAAAAACCCATAACCGTCAGGCATCATTTCCAGAACACCTTCACTTTCAATAATTCCTTCGAACTCATAATCAGGCTCTCTGAAATTAGTGGTCTTTTTATGCTTATTGAATTTTTGGTTTGTTTGGGCTTGCTGTGTATCAGCTTCGGTAGTTGCCGTTTCTTCTGTAGTATGTACTATCGGCGCTTCTAATTCTGTATCTCCCACAGCAGGCGCTGCTTCCGGAGTTGGGCTTTCGCTTTCAGCAGGAACATTTCCTTTTGGTTTATTTTTCTGAAAACGGTTATTTTTTTGATTTTTATTATTTCTGAACTCTTTTTCTTTTTTCTCAGTTGGTTCAGGTTTTGCTTCTTCAAAAAGAGTTGATTGAGTTTGGGCTTCAACCGGCTTTTCTTTTTGCTTGACTTCAGGCTTTTCCTCAGGTTTTACAGCTGGTTTAATCTCTTGTGCAACTTCTTTTGTAATCCTTGCTCTTTTAGGTTTTGGGGCTTCCTTTTTTTCAACGTTACTGTTGGCTTCGGGAGCAATTTTATCAGGATTTGCCGCTTGATAATCTAAAATTTGATATACCAACTCGTCTTTTTTGAGGGTTTTAAAGCTTTTAATCTTGGCAATCTTCGCAATTTCCTGTAGCTCAGATAGCTTCATTTCTTTTAAAACAGAAATATCAAACATATAATGTTGTTGGATTTAATTAAAGGAATAAAATGTATGAGATTTTTTTGATTTCTATGTTCCGAAGTATGAAGTGCTTACGGATTGTTATGGCAATATTACGAATTTTATTTTAGTAAACAATAGTTTTTTATAAAAAGATGCTCTATTTTTGCTACTCAATTTAAAAAAATGATACAAAGAATTCAAAGCGTATATTTGTTTTTTGCATTTGTGGCGAGTGCTGTGTTACCGTTTGTATTTTATTTATGGATTGAAAATGACGCTAAAGGAACAAAAGTATTCTTCATGGGGAATATTGTGTATACCGTTTTATTCGGATTGAGTTCAACTTTAGCCATTTTAAGCATAATGACTTATAAAAAAAGACAACAACAGTTTGTGATGAACAGACTGAATATGATATTAAACTTAATTTTACTAGGATTATTTGTGTATCGTACACTAAATTTATCTGGAGAAACTACGGTTTCCGAGAAGGGTATTGGGATGTTCTTACCTGTTCTATCTATCTTTCTGTTAGTCTTAGCTAACAGAGCCATCAAAAAGGACGAAGATCTCGTAAAATCTGTGGATCGATTACGGTAAACCTATCATCTTAGTTTATTAGTGCGAGGAAAGCTAACCCAAAAGGTTAGCTTTTTTATTATAATCCATACTATTTTTTTTACTAAATTTAAATAATCATATCACCAAAATTAGTGATATAAAAATCATTAATTAAGAGTATTTCAAGTGAATTATTAATCCGTTACTTTTGAAAAATATACCCAACGAACTATGGATACCAAAATCAAAATACATCTGGCTGATGACCACCAGGTTTTAATCGATGGATTATTAGCAGTACTAAGAACTAACCCTATTTTTGAAGTTGTAGGCTTTTCTCTTAACGGAGACGGCTTAGTGGAAAGGGTGGCACAGAATGATGCACATATACTTGTTATGGACATCAATATGCCTGAAAAGGATGGCATTCAGGTTTTAAGGGAATTCAATGAAAAAGGTTTTACCTGTAAAGTCATTGTACTTTCCAGTTATGACGATCCGAAATTAATTAAAGAAGTAATCAAACTTGGCGCAAGCGGTTACCTGACTAAGCAAAGTGCCGGTGACAGTATCCTCGATGCTATTATGACCGTAGCACAGGGAAGTCAATATTTTTCTGCCAATATAAAAGATAAAATCTTCGATATCTTTACTGAAAATAATAACCGTGAGTCTTTACGCATTGAAGATGTTATTTCAAACATCACTACAAGAGAATTGGAAATATTAGGATACATCTGTGAGGAAAAAAGCGGAAAAGACATTGGTGAATTATTGAATATTAGCCCGAACACGGTTGAAACCCACCGTAAAAATCTTATGAAAAAGCTTAAGGTAAAGAGTTCAGTCGGACTTGTATTATTCGCAACTAAACACAATTTAATTAATATTAACTAACACCAAAAATTCCATGGCAACTTACACTATGCTGGGTGAATACACCTGTGAAAAAGAAAACAGTACACAATTCAGAATTTCGTTCAACATCCCTGACAATTGCTCTTACAATTTAGGTTATTCAAGTGGTAAATATTCTGTTGAAATTCAATTAAATCCAAAAGAAACAATACCTTCAAAAGTATTTATTGAACAAACCGAAATTGTTAGCGCCGTTTCAAACTGTCTGGATCTTCGATTTGAACAAACAGATGCATCCGGTATCGTTATTAAAAAACCTTCAGTTATCATTAATGATTAAACTCTACTTCTGAAAAATTCATTCTACATACTTATTTTAATACAAAACATCTGTTTCGGTTTTCATTCAAACAAAACCGAAACAGATTCAATTTCATATTACAAAGAGAAAAATAAACCTGTAAAGGCCATCAATTTTGCAAGAAAACAAACAGAATTGTATTTGAGTACAAATCAGTTTGAAAAATATTGTGATATGAAGCTTGAACAGGCATTATTGTATGAACAATTCAGTGATATAGAAAATGCAATTAAGATTTTGTATGAATCACGTAAAGTTGCCGAAAAGCACAATTTAAAAGAAAAACTGATTCTTATTCATTGGAAAATAGGCAATCTTTTCACCACTACTTTTGCTTTTGACAAAGCAGCAAAGCATTTATACCAATCAAGGAAATTAGCCGAACGAATCAATGACAAAGGATTACTTTCAAAGGCCAATCAGGGGCTTTACAGGTATCATTCAAATATTGAATCTGACAGTGTAAAATACTATCTGGAAAAAGTTGCCTTTTACACGAGAGGAACAACTGATTATACCGAAAAATTTAAAGCTAATAATAATTTTTTTGATTACCACTTCAGCAGAAAAGAATACCCTCTGGCAAAATCATACAGTTTAAAATCCATGCAGATTGCTGAGGAAAGTAAAAACAAACAATTAATTGCCATAGCAAAAAACAATTATGCAGTTTGTTTGATTGAAGGGGAGAAAAATTATACTGAAGCCATAAAAAATTATAAAGAAGTTTTAGCTTTATATCCCAACAATGGTGACCACAAAAACATATCCCAATGCCTTTTAAACATAGCCTATGCTTACGAGAAAATAGGAGATTATAAAAGTGCTTTGGAATACAGTAACAAATATATGGAATTTGTGGAATTAATCTTAAACGGTAAGGTTGAAGAAGCAACTCAGGAAATTGAGACAAAATATCAGTTAGACAAAGCCGCAAACGAATACAAAGAAAAAGAAAGTGCGATTTTGGATAAACAGAAGCGTAACCAGAAAATCACTTTGTTATTAGTATTCTTATTGCTGTTATCAGGAGTAATATTCTATTTTTATTACCAAAATTTATTACTGAAGCAAAAAAACCGCATGAAAGATATTGACAGTAACTTACAGTACAATATCATCAGTGCGACTTTAGACGGTCAGGATCAGGAACGGAATAAAATTTCACAGGTTTTACATGATTATGTAAGCGCCACCCTATCTTCTGTAGGTTTGCATTTATCAGCTTTTGAATCTTCCCTGACAGCCGAACAGCGTACCGATTTAAAAAAGACCCGCTTATTATTAAAGCAGGCACATGATAAAGTAAGGGACTTATCACATGAATTAGTACCGCCGCTTTTGGTTAAATTCGGGTTGCAGTTTGCTTTAAGGGATTTATGTGAAAACAATTCCAATTCGTTACTGCAATTCAGTTACAAATCGACTTTACCGGAAGACAAAAAATTTGAACAGGACTTTGAGATCAAGATTTATTATATTGTATCCGAATTAATCAATAACATCATTAAGCACAGCAGAGCTTCTGAAGCTTCACTGTTAATTGAGGAAGAAGACGATAATTTATTGTTCACCATAAAAGACAACGGTATTGGTTTTGACATCAATAACATCAGGCAATCGGAAGGATTTGGATTGACACAGATCCGTGCCCGCGTTAAGAACATGCAAGGTGCAATGACCATTAAATCTAAAGAAGGCGAAGGAACAACAATTGTGATCCAAGTTAAGGAATAGTTTTATTTCTTTCCCAGTTCGACAATTTCCAAGTCTTTAATTTTGTCTCCTTCAATGACAAAACGAAGCATGGTTCTTACCTGATGAAAACCACTTTTACCGGCAGCTCCGGGATTCATATGCAACAGATTCAAGGTTTTATCAAACTGTACTTTTAGAATATGAGAATGTCCGCAAATGAATAATTTAGGCGGATTTTGTTTAATTTCTTCCCTTATTTCCTGATTGTATTTACCGGGATAACCGCCAATGTGTGTGATCCAAACATCCACATCTTCACAATTAAAACGATTGTTCAGCGGAAATTCAAGACGTGCCTCTGCCCCATCGATGTTTCCGAAAACGCCTCTTAACGGCTTCAGCTTTTTAATCGAATCTGTCACTTCAAGATTTCCGATATCGCCGGCATGCCAGACTTCATCTGCCCAGGCAACATGTTTAAGGATTACATCATCAATATGGCTATGTGTATCTGAAAGAAGAAGTATTTTTTTCAAGGAGAAAGATTTTCCGTCAAAGATATAAAATTGCTAAATTTGATGCTTATGAAACAAGTATATTTAGACAACGCTTCAACGACACCTTTACGTCCCGAAGTTATAACCGAAATGACTGCTGTCCTGACAGAGAATTTCGGTAATCCCTCTTCTTCCCATGCCTTTGGAAGAAACTCAAAAAACCTTATCGAATTATCACGCAAAACCATAGCTAAGAGTTTAAACTGTAATGCCCAGGAAATCATTTTTACCTCCTGCGGTACAGAAGCCAATAATTTCATTTTGCTTTCCGCTATCAGGGATTTGAAAGTAGAGCGCATCATTACCAGTAAAATTGAGCATCATGCTGTTTTACATACTGTTGAAGTATTTGAAAGGCAATTTGGCGTTCAAATTGATTATGTCAACATCTTACAAGACGGGACTGTTGATTATAACCACTTTGCTGATTTACTTTCAGAAGACAAGAAAACTTTGGTCAGTTTAATGCATGTCAATAATGAAATTGGGACCATTTTAGATTTAGTGAAAGTGTCCAAATTATGCAAAGACCATCAAGCTTATTTTCATACCGACACCGTACAATCGATTGGGAAGACACCAATAGACTTAACAGAGTTACCCATAGACTTTTTAGTGGCCAGTGCCCATAAATTCCATGGTCCGAAAGGGATTGGGTTTGCTTTTATACGCAAAGGAATCGTTTTACAACCCGTATTATTGGGCGGTGAACAGGAAAAAGGCTTGCGTGCCGGAACCGAAAGTGTTCATAATATTGTGGGCATGGCAAAAGCTTTGGAATTGTCCATGGAAAAGCATGAAGAAGAGATGAAAGAAGTTACTGATTTGAAAGAATATCTGGTGAATCAACTTAGAAGTACTTTTCCTGAAGTAACTTTTGCCGGAAATCCAGAACAAACCTTTTACAATGTGACCAATGCTATTTTACCTTTTGACGAAAGTAAAATCAGTCTGTTTTTATTTCAATTGGACATGAACGGAATAGCAGTTTCAAGAGGAAGCGCCTGTCAGTCGGGAAGCGTAAAACCTTCGCATGTACTCGAAGCTTTCCTTCCTGAAGATTTATTAAAAAGACCGAACATCAGGATTTCACTTTCACATTACAATACCAAAGACGATATTGACTATTTAATTGAGATTCTAAAAAAAGTATAATGAGACATTTCTGTTTATTACTATTACTTCCTTTCGCAACATTTGCACAGAATTTAGACATTCAGGGACACAGAGGATGCCGTGGATTACTTCCCGAAAATTCAATTGAGGCGATGAAAAAAGCCATTGATTTAGGCGTAACCACTTTGGAAATGGACGTTGTGATTTCGAAAGACAAGCAAGTGTTGTTATCACATGAACCTTTTATGTCGCATGAGATTACATTGGATTTGAACGGACAGGAAATAGCAGAAACAGACGAGAAAAATTTCAATTTGTACCAGATGGATTATGCCCAAATTAAACAGTATGACTGTGGTAGTAAAATACATCCCCGATTTTTGGACCAAACTAAAATAAAAACATACAAACCCTTATTGAGTGAAGTCATTGACTTTGCGGAAAGCTATGTAAACGAGAAATATCCCGGAAGGAAACTGTTTTACAACATCGAAACCAAAACCACACCGGAAGGAGATGCTATTTTTCATCCGAAGCCTAATGAGTTTGTAGACTTGCTAGTTAGTGTGATAAAACCAAAGCAAATTAGTGAACGTGTGTACATCCAGTCGTTTGATGTAAGAACGTTGCAACATTTACATACTGCTTATTCCGAATTTAAAACCGTTTTACTGGTTGAGAACAAATTGAGCATTGCGAAGAATTTAGCTTTATTAGGTTTCAAGCCTGATGTATACAGTCCGGAGTTTATTTTACTTGACGAAAGAAAAGTAGAGATGCTGCATAAGAAAGGGATTAAAGTCATTCCGTGGACAGTGAACAAGAAAGAAGACATGAATAAAGTTATCAAATACGGAGTTGACGGTTTGATATCGGATTATCCGGATCGTTATTTTGAATGGGCTGCTGAGTAGTTGTTGGTTAATGGTTTGTTGTTTATAGTTAATGGTTCAACGTTAAGTGATATTATTTGCTCTGTAATAAAAAATGTTGGCTCAACAATAAAATATATTGGCTCAACAATAAAATATATTGGCTCCACAAGCAGCAATATTGGCTCCACAATAAAAAACATTGGCTCCACAAGCAGCAATATTGGCTCCACAATAAAAAACATTGGCTCCACAAGCAGCAATGTTGGCTCCACAAGCAGCAATGTTGGCTCCACAATAAAAAACATTGGCTCCACAAGCAGCAATATTGACTCAACAACAGATACTATCCACACTTTAAAAATAAAAAACCGCTAAGAAGGACTTAACGGCTTTTTGGGCAATTTGGGGCAAATACTATTATTTCAGTTTAACGACTGAACCGTTTTGTTTGATCTGATATTTCTCAAGTATTTTCTTTGATCGGGTATTGTAATCAATACCATAAACCGAAATTGACAAATCCTTGTTGATTACAAAAGACTGATAGGTTTCGTTTTCGGGCATTGCATAACCAATGGATTCTTTAGCAATTATTTTACTGTCTTTTACATTGATTATCGTTTGGGAATCTGAATCTCCGTATGTGCAATATACATAAGTATCAAAAGTGGTCGTTCCGTTGTTTACTTTAAAAACAATATCCGGGTTGTCTTCACTATCAGTTGAAATGATTTTTTTTACAGCTTGCAGCTTTTCATCTTTTAACACAGGATAAACCTGCGGTAATTTTGATTCATCCGTATTTGCCAGTTTGTTTCTTTCTTCAAAATCAAACGGAAGATTAACCGATTCGTTGTTTTCATTTACAACCGGTTTTTCCTGTGAAATAGTATCAGGCAGTTGTTCATTTTGTTCTGCTGCAACAGCCGCTTTATCAGAAACTGTATTTTGGGTCAATTCATTATTGTTTCCACTGTCTTTACAGCTTGCCGTGAATAAAATAAGTAAAACCGCTATTAGTTTGATTATTTGCTTATTATACTTCATCATTAAGATTTTATGAATGCTAAATATTTTTCTTCGCATTGAGTAAAGTGCTCATACTCATTCATTGAATTGCCGTAATTTTGAACTTGAATTTTATTTTTTTCATACATCCCTTCAATTTTTCCAAAAGTCAGGTACGTTACATTATCAATGATTTGTTTTTTCACCTTACCTTTTGAAATGGTTTTCTTTCCATCAAGGATTGAAAATGAAAGGATTCCTGATTTTTTTTCAATTTTGATTTTAAATCTTGAATTCTCACATGTTTTCAAAACATACAATCCCTGAACGTCCTGTTTATCTTGTGATAATGTGTTAGCATTTTCTTTGCAAATTTCTTTATTTACCTGACAGGTAATCGCTTTACAATTTAGATTCAATATTGCCAGAATTAATAAAATTACATTTGTCATTTTACATTAATCAGATAATTACACCCAAAACCTAGAGCCTTTTAAATTTTCCTGAATTTTCAATTTCAAACGACATATAAGTAATATCTTTTTCAGTAACGCCTCCGCCCTTTTTATCGACAATCAAGCATTTTTTAATTTTTACTTTGTATTCTTTTGAAATTTCATAAGTAGTGGATATCACTCCATTTTCACTTTCTTCACTATTAAAGATCAGCAAGCTATCAATTAGTTTACCATTAGATATAGAACATAATTTTAAGATACTTTGACCTTCTTCGCTACTACAGGATACTAAAACTAAATCTATTGAAACATTAGTGTTCTTCAGTTTAATTGCTTTAAAACCATCATAGTTTTCAATTTTAAATACAGATGTAAAGTTATTCGGAACTGGCTTAAAATTTTTCAATTCGGTTATAAATCCATAACTATACACCAATGGTACATTTAAAACATTCAATGTATTAAAAAAGTTGTCGTCTGATGTTTTTTTAGAGACTATTTCACTTGTAGATTTCTTTTTAAAAACTATGATATAGTCTGAGTACTCAAGCAAAAGATAGTCGTTCTTATAAACACAGACACCACCTTCCATAAAATAATCTTTAAATGGGTACTTATTCGAATCTTCATAGCTTAATTGTAAGTATGAAACTTCGTTTTTAATGTCTACTTTATAATCATTCGAGAGTAAGTTAACATAGAAATTATACAAATATTTTTTTCCGAAAAATGCATTGGACTTATCCTTCTCAATATCAAATTTAGCCTCATGATTATTAATGAAAATTTTATTTTCCAGCATTTCAACTTTCATCTGATTCAATTTTTTCAGAATCGAATCAACAGGAGCATTATTTGATATTTGTTTAACAGTAATTAAATCAAACTTTGTTTTCTGGTCAATTTTGCTGCCCAACTCATCACTGTTATTGCTATCATTGGTAATAGTATTACTGGTTATGTTTTTTTCTATACTGTTATTTTCATCAATAACAACATCATTTTTTTTACAACTTAATAGAATGAATAGTAATATTGGAAAAATGTTTTTAATCATACTTTTGGTTTTAAAGGTTTTAATGGGTTGAATCGTAAATATTTTTTTTAAACATATTAATTTCTGCTTTTCTTCTTTTTACAAGTCCGGATGTTCCTCCGTTTGTAACATCAGACATTTCATCAGCACCGGCTTCATATTCTTTATTGTTAATTTTCTTTTTGATTTGGGTTTCACCATTGTTTTTACCACCGATATTTAAAAAGTTTTCACCTGTATTAAAAACCAAGCTGACCAGAGCATCAAACTCATGCTGATACAGCGGTACTTTTATGTCCCTTTGAATTGATTTTTCAAATTCAACTAGTTTTTGTGCAAAAAGTTCAGCTGCTTTTGTTTCGGTAATACCATTTTTAAATTCGTCAGGAATAGTAATATCTTCACATTTCTTTCTCCTGATCAAATGTCCGTAACCAATTGTACAATAGCCTTCAGAATCATTGTACGGTTTAGACTCAAATTTCTCCCAATCTTTAATAAAATCAATACCTTTTTTACTCGTTTTTAAAGTCTTAGGATCCTTTCTATCATCTTTTTTAGCTTGTTCCTGTGCCGGTAGGGCTTTATTTCCTGCTTTGATACACATACACATATTCGTAAACCCTAACTCATTTGCAAGTTGGACCATACTTTTTTTATTCAAATTGATTAAATCCTTTACAAAATAATCATCTTTAAGATAATCCAATCCAAAAGTTCTCACATCATAATGAACCCAATTAGTTGCAATAAATTCTGTGCCTATCCTGTTTCTTGTACTTGGTTCAAGTGCTAAAAAATCATCTCCGGTCCAACGGTATTTTGCACCACTATATTTTATCAATATATCCCTTACTTTATCACAATTGCTTTCTGTTGTTGATGCATTATCATTTTTATAAATATGAATATCAATGGCTTTCCCCATGTGATTGGTACTCGTTCTGTTTTTCTGCTGATTATTAATATTACATCTATAACCAGAATGAATTTTTGCAACATAGAGATTTTTATCTTTCTCTAAAGTAGCCAAATAAAACTTAACAGCTCTTAGTGTCCAAAGTAAAGTTCTGTGAATCCCGGGATATTCGTATTTTCTATTTTTTTCATTGATATTTTTGTCTCCCTTTTCTGTTGCGAACTTTCCATTTCCAAAGCCAGTACATTGACCACAAGGACATTTAGCCTGATTGACATCAACAGCATAATTCGATTGAAATTGGTCTATTGCCATCAATACATTTCCGCAGACTTTACCTGTTTCAGGTACTTTCATGTAGTCCTTTTGGAACTGTTTCACCATTTTTTCGGTGCGGTCAGTAAATTCATCAGTAGGTACATTTCCGCCAAAGCCGGCTAAACGGATGTTGATTTCGCGTATCAATTCACTTTTTGGAGATCCTTTTTTGATACAGAATTTTTCACCGCAATCTTTGCCTTTATTTTCAGCCTTAACATCCGAAACTTTTGCTACGGTTGTGCTTTCAGCCGGTTCATGTTTAAAAGCTTTGGTATCGACATCGATGACTGTACTTTTGATATGTGCTTTACTTTCGATTACTTCGATATCAACGAACAATTCCTGCGTACTGCCTTCAAAAAAATCGTCACCGGAACTTTTTGGTATTTTATCCAATGAAAGGTTGATCGCAAAATCATCACCTGTAATGGTGAAATTTTTAACCAATATCAATTCATTTTCGGTTACATCTTCTTCGTAAAGTTTGAAACGAATTTCCTTCCCTTTTAATCCTGTTGACTTAATATTTACCCTAAGAGCCGATTGACTTACGGTTCCTGTTATCGGACGGCCGTTCACATCAGAAAACGTAACACTTGAAATACCCGCTTTTCCTGACTGTGTTGCCGGTGCGGCTGGAGATTTAGGCGGTTGCACCGGAACATTCTTTTTGAATGGCGGAACGGCCGGTTTAGGTGGTTGTTTTTTATCCCCGAGATGTTCTTCGGTTTCGGATTTGCGTTCCCTTTGAAAATCGGGATTCCTTACATTCACATTTGCACTGGCTTTCGTTTCACCCGAAGCAAAAGCCGTCACATAATATTCGTGAGTACTTCCTTCACTGCTGTCGCCATTCGCCAAGTGTGCGTTAGCAACTTTTTTGAAATCCGGTTTTAAGACAAACTGTTTATGGGCAACACCTTTGTCACCGACTTCCACTTTTCCGTCTTCCATCAGATTTTTTTCATTTCCTTCATTATGGCCGTCACCTGAGGCATCATCTTCCCACAACGAAATGTAGATAAACTGTCCTTTTAATCCTGTGGTTTCCACGTGGGCGTTAATAATTTCCCCATAAGCCAAAGGTTTACTGATCGGATTATTATTGACATCACTAAGTTTTACACTAAGAATTTCAGCTTTTTCTGAAGGTTCCACATTGACGATCATAGAACCTGCACCGTTTGGATCAGGTTCGTTCAAAAAAGCAATGATTTTATATTTATTATTGGCAGCTTTATCCTGAAAACGGAAATGCCCTTCATTTTTTTCCAGTATTTTCTGTGGGTTCGTATCATTTTGCAGGTAATACAATTCCCATTTGACATTTGCAGGATTTTTTTCCTCTTCAGGAGTACCTGCGAACCACTCCTCCACTTCATAATCTTCCCAGTCGCCCACTTTGATCAGGTTTTTACCTTTGATGGATTTCACACCACTTTTGGCCATTTCTTCGTTATAAAAAGGAATTTTAAGCGAATCGCCTTCCTTTATATCCAGGCGGTAAGTTTTAGGATTAAAAAGTCCGCCGCCAAATTCGGCCAAAGGAATTTGAGGGTTCGCCTGGGCTAAATCTGCTTCTGTGATACCATGCTGTGAACAGATACTTTGAACTGTATCTTCCTTCTTAACTATATGCGTCTTAAAATCGTTATATCCTTTTTCCATTATTCAGCATGATTCGTTACTTTTTGTTCTTGTGCAATCTTGAAAGCTCCGGTATCGACCGCAGGATTAAGTTGGTTTGTTGCTGTTTTATCAGCTTTGCGGGCCTGTTGCTGGGCCGGTTTCGGTTTTTGGCCATGATCAGTTATGCTGATACAGTCGGGGCCACCAATGGGACAAGTTGCTTTACTGTACTCCAGTAATGCTTTTCCTCCATTTTCATCCAACGTAATTTTATCATAGAAACCACTCCACTGTGTTACCTGTATCTGACAAGGTTTATAACCACCACCCGGTAAAGGCTGTTGTTTACAGGGTCCAAATGTGTTTTTTTCAAACGTTTGTCCGATATCTTTATTGGTAGCCATTAATTTTTCGCTTCCGTCAGGATCATTAATGAACGTTTTCTTTTGTGTTTTAACTTTCAGCTTATCGGGAGCATTACCATATTTACATTGGCATGTTGCGCCTTGACATACGAGGTGTTTATCAGCCATAACTACTTTTTAAAACGGTTAAACAATACTCATAACCTTTTGTTCAGGAGCAATTGCCGGCAATTTTTCCTGTTTGGTCATGAAAGTCAGTTTGATTTCTTTTTTACCCTCCAACAGCATTGTTCCTTCACAGGAAACAAGACTATTATCTTTCGGGTTAAACGTGTATACACCATTGATTGCAATAACATCCGAATCCGATTGTATTTCAATGAATACATCATCGCTGATTTCATCTGTGTCATTGTTTTCTTTTTTTCTTTTCACTAAAGTCTGCTTCATTGGAATATCAAAAGAAAAATCCATGAAAGGAGCCGGTTTCCATTTGGTCACCGTTTTATTATCCTGGTAAAAGCCATACAGCGGTTTAAAAAAGAAGTATACAAAAAGATGGTTCTGCATCATTTTTTTGAGAACACCCGTATTCCTGATATTACTGTCGGACAATTTTATATAATCCAAAGCTGTGTCGCCTTCATAATAATTGATCAGCTTGTTTTTGATGATCTCCCATCTTTCCACCATTTGTTGGTGTTCAAAAATTTGTTCGATTTCCCCTAAGCTGTTCACTAAGAATTTCATTGGGAACAAAGCATTACCACAATCACAGGCTAATTGATCAAAAACGGTATCAGGAGCGCTTCCGTCAATCAGCAGGTTTTTTCTGTCAATCACATACACAAATCCGTTTTGATTCACATTGTTCAGCAAAGAAACTTCCAGTTCGTACTGAATTGTTTTATCAACCCAGTCACCTGAGAACTGGCGATGCGTAACTTCAAATGTTTTGTTTCCCGGTTTAGGATGTAAAACAAATATTTTCTCCTGATTGATTAATGATTCCATAATTTGACAGCAATTGAATAAAACATTTACCTATAATAGCTTTTGGAAATAAAAACCATAAGCAGAATCAGACAAGCGTTAACAATCAGATTGTTAAAGCTTTTATTCCTGAACAACAGAATTGCTTCAAAAAATAAAAGCAACCCGGCGACAACCTGAAAAGAAGTTATGGCAATTGCCAGAAAATAACCTTCCGAATAACTTCCTTTTGAGAAAAAAGAATACACGTAGATCAAAACATAAAAGGCCATTAACACTGAAAAACGTAACGTAAAATGCTTTACCCACATGTCCTGAACAAGAATACTTTTATCAGCATCGAAACTCAGGCTTTTCATATTACCGGATTTAAAGAATGACAGTAAAAATGCCAGAACAATCAAATCACAAATAGTACGCATGAAATTTATTTCCCTGAAACAGCTGAACAGAAAATCAAGGTTGCACAAATCAACCAGAACTGATGTTACAATCGATACTGATAAAATTGCCGTTATGATTTTGAGTTTATCCTTCATGATTATCTTTTATTAATCTTCGTATGAATCTTTAAAGCGCAAATGGCTGTTAGGATAAATACGGATACTGTCGACTTCAATTGGTTTACCGTTTAAATCGATGGTAAGTTGGCTGTTGTCTTCTTTTATGTTTATATTAAAAAAATTGTCTTCTATTCCTGAGGTTTTAAACCACTCATTGGTTTTGTCCCAGTCGAAAAAAATGCGGCTGATGTAACGTTCATTTTTGCCTGTTTCCCAGAACAGGTGAATGACTTTTGGCACTGCCCTTGAACTGGTTGGTTCGTTAGTGATACGCGGTACAAAATGCTTTTCATATTCAGCGTTGTAATACTCAAGGTCCAATCCTAAAAATTTGAACTTTTTATTTTCATTTTTCACTTTATATGACCATTCGTAACGCAAACGGTAATTATCCCATTGAGTACTCGTTGCATTGGGCAAATGCATTGACTTTCTGGCTTCTTCGTAGCGTTCCGGGTGTATACGGTATTTTTCCATATACACTTTTTTAGCGTTTTCAATTTTTGCGGAATCTTTAAGTTCTTTGGCTTCAAAACGGCCTAGCTCAATAGAAACCTCTCCATAACACAACCAAACCACTATCATTCCTTTTGGTGCAAAACCAAAGACCAAGCGGGAGAAACACTCGTACGGAAAACCAAGATCATCCGTATCTTCTTTCGAGTGCTCTCTTGCTACATAACTTTTGAGATAAGACGTTTTATTGTACTGATCATCATTTGCATAACAGCGGTTAACCATTTCCTTCATGTGAGCCACATCAAAATCCTGGTCGATGTAGTAATATTTATCTTCGTAACGGGAATAATAGGTTACTTCAAAGCCTATTGGAGTTCCATGT
Source organism: Flavobacterium amniphilum (assembly GCF_023634845.1). Lineage (GTDB taxonomy): Bacteria > Bacteroidota > Bacteroidia > Flavobacteriales > Flavobacteriaceae > Flavobacterium > Flavobacterium amniphilum. Next base: position 81,723 of record NZ_JAMLJL010000005.1, read on the forward strand.
TGTGTAGTCCAGCTTTTACCCGAATACCCCCAATTACCGCTTGTACTGCCGTAAGGGAATCCTGCTGTAACTCCTTCCATTGTTTTAATACGGGCAAAAACCGGTGTCACCTCATATTTTTGATTTGGTTCTGAAATTTCCACATCAAACGCAGGTAAGTCATTTTTCATTTGGCATCGGGATTGGGTTGTTATCAATAAAATAAGTAATAGTGTTTTAAAAAATTGTTTAGCCATTATGTATCTCTCTTTTTCGTTCATGTTGTGGGGCATCTCCTTTAACCCGGCCTGAAAGTCCCGTTAAACTGCTTTTAACTGACCAGTGCAGGTAATTATTGCGCAATTGGTGCAAATCATCCCTATTTACATAATTCGCATAATTGATCAGTTTGATTTCTTTCAGGTAGTTTTTCGAATAAAAATCGAAGTTTTTCAACTCTTTATTATATTGGTTTACATAACTGTTGCGGACGTTTATTCTGGCGTTATAATAATCCTTAATCTGATTGTAAATGGTATTGATAAAAGAGTCCTTGATTTTGTAATCTTCTAACCTTTCGGCTTTATATTCAACCTTAAAATACTTTGATTTTTCAACCATCATATCCAACGGTATTTTGTCGTATGTGTTATACAGTTTGCGTCTGCCAACCAATCCGTAATATTCTCCCTTATCTAAAATGAATACATTTTTTTTGAAGTTTTTGTTTTCAAAAAACTCCTTTTTGAGTTGACCGTCCTGATACCAACCTTCTTCGACTAATCGCCTTTTAAATGAATCGAATGTAGGATCTTTTCTTCTTCTGGCTTCATCATGGGGAGATTCCGTTCTTTCCTTATAATATCCTCCAACCGTTATACAATCAATCACTGAAGTTTCGGTCACTTCATTAAGATAGGAACCTCCAATATCAGAGTGCACACCCGGCAGGGTAAGTTCAAGACCATTAAGTCCGGCCGAATCTATATTGGATAAATCAAAATTATCACGGTATTCATCATCGGAAACCAAATGGAATACATAATTTGCTTTATGGACACTGTTCAGATCCAAATCACTTACATCATTATAATGTGCCACTCCGTATGAAGCTACCGTATCGTAAATCCCGACAAAATTGAAAATTATCTTTTTGATTTTTAATCCCATTTCCAATAAGCAGGCACCGAAATAACCGTAGTTATCTATGAAAGATGTTTCATCTAAAGCTAATTTGAATTGGGGCTGGAACTCACCTTTAATGATATACAGTTTCTTTTTGCCTTCAAACCGCTGAAAAAGATAATTTGCCTGTGTACTCGCAACATGTATAAAATGACGTGCAGCAGCTGCCCCACGGCTAAAACCATAGACATTTACATACAGAAAATCGATGTCTTTACCGCTATATTCAGCACTGATACTTTTTGCCGCTTTCTTACAACCTATAGCTACTTTTGCAGGAACTCCGGTATCTCCCATACCCATGGCGACACCTTTGAGGACAGAATCACTTTTTAAATCTTCGGTACCGATTCCTTCAATATAAACAGCAATCTGATTTTCTGCATCAGAATCTACGGCATCATATCCGCGGGCTACGTTCGTGAAATCATTTTCATAGCTATCTTCTTTATCAGACTCTTCCTGATACTCCGGTGAGTTAGCCATTCTGGCTTCAGTATTCGTTTTATTGTTTTGGGTACCGTCAAAAAAAAGATTCAGCTTTACGTTGATTGAATTCGATAACGTATCTTCCTTATCGGAAGCCTTATAATCTGATTCAACCACGCCGTCAGCCTCACCCTTCCATTGGTTTTTCATGGGTGTGCTGAACTCATAATCACCTGCATTTGCAGTCAGGTTCATGGCTGTGGACGTATTGATTAAATCCCCTTCAACTATTCTTGTGATACTCATAGTTTAGAATGCATTAGATTTTTCACCGCTCTTTTTCACCACCTTTTGCGAGGCGTTTACCACAATACTTTTCTCAGTTGTACTTAATTGAGCCGATTTAGCAATTTCGGTACGTTCAGTAGTTTCAGATTCCCTGTTACCCTTAACAATTTCAAGCAAACTGCCCATTACATTTACCAGGTAGTTCTTACCAACCGAAACATTATGGAAAGCACCGGCAATAAGGTTTTTGTTTGCGCCGGCCGTTTCGGTTATATCCACACCCGCGATTACCGATAAGTTTTGGCCAACATTGATACTCATGTTTTTACCTGCCGTTATCGATATATCATTTGGTGCATTCACGCTGATATTTCCCTGGCCATCCATTAACCAGGTATTACCGCTTGGATCTTCAATAAAGATGCTTCCTTGTGCATCATTGAAAATCATTTTAGTTCCCGAGCGGGTATGGATCACCTTCTGGTCATTTCCGGCTGTATTATAACCGGATATTTCGCGTCCGTTGTATTGGGTTCCTATAATGAACGGTTTCTCAGGGTTTCCACCTTCAAAAGAAACAAAAACCTCTTCCCCGATTTCAGGAATGAAATAAAATCCTTTTCCTGATCCGGCATGTGGTGTCACTAAGCGCGTCCAATCGCTTTCATGTCCCCAAAAGAAACGCACTTTTACACGTCCCATTCCCGAAGGATCATTATTATCCGTTACGACTGCTGCTTGTGTTTCAGCTTTCGGGTAAATAAGCGGATTGGTATAAGGCGGGACTTTAACATCTCTCGGTACGGCTTCAAACTGGCACTCATAATGTCCAAATCCCCTTGAATAATGATGTGCACCCACTGTTATGAATTCTCCATCAATACCATCTTTTACTATTGTTAAAGTCCCTCCTAACTGTAGTGGAATTTTGCTTAATCCGGAATACGTCACCACATTGGCTTCCTTAGCCTGCTGGCTTAATTCCTGGATGCGCTGTATATCGCGGGAATCATGTGAATTACTTACAAAACCATGATTCGCATTACTTCTGTCATATACATTAGAAGAAGCCTGCTGTGCATTTTGGGCCAGGTAACTTTGCGTATTGTTTTGAGGTTCTGAATTTTGCGCTTCGATTTCAGAAGCATAATTATAATCATACCCTTTGAATGAAACCTTTTGGGGTCTCAGTCGGCTTATTACTTTAAAATCGTGCAGGTTAACCCCGTTATGCAATACTGCTTTTGACGATTTCAGTTCACCGAATTGCAAAAGATCACCATCATAGTACATCCATTCCCCGTATTGTACGGCAAGACGCTGAATGAATTGAAAGTCAGTTTCATTGTACTGTACGATGTAAGGCAGATTAAAGGTAAAATTAGGCCGTACATTCATTCCGGAAAGAACACCTTTCGGGACATTGCTGTCGATTTTTTTTACGATCTCTTCAACCGGGCGTGAAAAATAGGTTTCACTTTGTTTGATTTCATCCAACAGGACTGTAGGGCTTTCCCCAATAATCTGGAACCCTTTAGAAGCACCGTCATTGTTAAGCACTTCCATTTGGGTAATAATACCCTTGAAATAAACGTTTTGTCCGTTTGCGCCATCCTTCAGTGTAATGATAACTTTGGCACCCATGTACTGTTTAATAAAATCGGCCTGACTTTTAAAGTCCATTACCACATCACCTATTCTCCAGGTAAAGTTGAATGTGTGATGTCCTAATAAACCTTGATTGATCATTAGATTATAATAAACAACCTGACTGCTGTAACTGCCTATCTGAATGCTGACTTTTTCCTGCATGGCATCAGTTACTTTACTCATAATATTATTGATGGTGCTCATAGGATTTAGATTTAATGTTTATTTACATTTTAAAGATATTCGCCTGATTATGGGGATTTCTTTATTCCCGAAGACCGCTGATCAGATGAATGGCTTCTTTTGTTATGGTATCGTATAAAATTTGTTGTTTATAAGGATAGTACACCCCTTCTAAAGCAACCTTATTCTCTAATTCTATTTTTTTAACAATGGATTTATCTTTCAGGTAATCTGTATAAAATGAGAGGTCGTTTTCTTTGAAAGGAAAGCCGACCGGCACTTTTTTAAATCCGGCATTTAATTCACTGTTGGACAGAAATGTTTTTTTGGTTATCAGATCATTTATGAACTTATCGTTTGTCTGATAGGTAAAATAACCCCAGCTCATGAAAGTTGGCGTCACTTCGGAAAATTCACCTTTACAGTTCGTGATTTCCTTATTCATTTCTTCCGGCAGATTCAAAAGCTTCAGTAACTGGCTTACCGGTGTTTGGTTATTGCCCAGAAATGAGCAGCTAACCACCAGCAAAGCAAATACAGCTATATATTTTATTTTGTCCATACCGTTTCGATATTAAATTCCTGATGCAAATCACCTCCGAAACTTGGAATCATAAAACGGAATTCGGATTCTAACTTATTCGAAATAAAGATGGGCAGTTTCCTTTTGATTGTTTGTCCCCTCGGGGCGCTATCCACTAAATTTTCGATACTGAAACCCAGGGTTTCGTCTAATTTATTCTGCCAGCTTTTAGGCAGTCGTGTTCCTGAATACCAGTGACTTCTGTTTTTGATCACCGCTTTGATCTTGTAGGAATCACCGGTGAGTTTTGTCCAATATACTTTAGCCTGATATGAGCCAAGAAACCATTCGACAATTGTATAATAATCCTTGATTCCGGTTTCGGATCCTACGAAATGGAACGTTGCATCAAACGGATTTGACCTTGCCAGATCGGTTGTGGCAAAAAACTTCTGTTTAATGGAGTTTCCGGTACGTGCTCCTGAGAAACTTGGAGAATTTGCAATATCTTTTGAAAAAGGACTGTTTGGATTAAAAACAACCTTATCCCCTTGCCAGACTGCATTTTGCATGGCGGGTGATGTTTCAAAGAACCAGGCGTTTAGTAATTCATCCCAGTTTGCGGTAGTTCCTCCCTTGGGTAATTCCGGGAATCTTACTTTGAGTACCTGTTCTAATTTAATTTTCAGCCAACCATAGATATCATCATCCACATCTGTGAATACGTATGATTTAAGCTTGTGAAGCATTTCATAATCAGGTAGGTGTACTAAAATTGGATTTGCAGGCATGGTTTAAAGTTTTAGATGTCCAGGGTCCAGGGTTTTCCGAGGACCGCTCCGCTGAAGTCGATCTCTTTAGAAGATATTACCAATGCTACCTGCATAGGCACTTCATTGCTGGCACGGAAACTTTCATGAAAATCGATACAAAAAGCTTTATCGAATTTCAGTTCTTTCATTTTTGACATGGCATCGCGGCGGTAGAAGGTAATCTTTCCGTTTTTGGTTTGGGTGCTGCTGATCATCCATTTCATGAAATCGACACTTTTGGTTGATTCGATGACCAATCTGATATTTCCGCCCTGCGCTATAGTCTGGGGTTTTCCGTTGTGATCTACTTCCTGGTGGATATGCAGATCAAACTCCAACACATTATAGGTTTCCCCGTCTAATTCTAATTTCGCTAAAAAAGACATGATTTTTCTTTTTAAAGGTGATACGAATGTTTCTTATTAGCCGAAAAGCAGGGATGAACGTATGCCCATCCCATTATTTTCCGGCATCACAAATAAGAACTTACTAAAATCCGATTGAGATTATACCCATTCGTTTTCATAAACTCCCGTACCCATTTCGATCTTACGAGCAGAAATAGTGAAAGTTTCTGTTAATGGATTTTGACCTGTAGAGTCAAAGTTTTCTCTGTGTTTTACTAAGTAACCTTCAGAGAATTTTAATTCTTTAAGAGTAGCATCGCTGTCTCTTTTGAAGAATTTTACACTACCGTCTTTGCGCTCGAAGCTGTTTGTCATCCACTCGAATAATTCTGTAGATCCAGTACCTTCGATAGTTACATCGATTTTACCACCTCTTGTTACTGTAGACGGACGGCCTGTTGCGTCTGTTTCCTGAAATAAACCATAGTTTACATTCAACACGTTGAAGTCTTTCCCACCAACGTTTAGTTTTGCTTTAAATGACATAATAAAAAATATTTAAAAAATTAATAAATAAAGACAAGATTGATCCTTACCGAATAGCAAAAGTATTCAGCCCAAAAGGATAAAAAATCGTGGAGTACCGCCAATAGCGGATATAAACCAGATTACAGCAAAGAAGAATTGCCTATGTTATTCAAACATCAGCTGCTGCAAAAAATTAAGTTACGTAAGTTGTTCATAGTCTAAAAATTAAGGTTAAATAAAAAATATACCGAGTTATAAAAATACACTACAATTGTAAGAATTTATTTTCAAATAAAAAAACTTTTTTGTAAGTCTTTTCCGAAATTTAACATCTAAACATTAAATTAACTTGCAGAAGGCCAGCTGGTAAGGGTTTTGTTGGATTATCCGATTATTAGATTGTTAGACTTCTTAGACTTCTTAGATTGGCTTCCGTAGGCTCAGTCAACGTTTAGGAGATTAAGGCAGCAGTAGCAATAATCTATCGAGCAGTAGGAAGTTTTATGCGAGCAGTAGTAATAATGTATCGAGCAGTAGGGAGTTTTATGCGAGCAGTAGCAATAATGTATCGAGCAGTAAGGATTATTATGCGAGCAGTAGCCATAATGTATCGAGCAGTAAGGAGTTTTATGCGAGCAGTAGTAATAATGTATCGAGCAGTAAGGAGTTTTATGCGAGCAGTAGTAATAATGTATCGAGCAGTAGGAAGTTTTATACGAGCAGTAGGAAGTTTTATAAGAGCAGTTGTAATAATGTATCGTGCGGTTGCTAAATTTAACCGTGCGGTTACAATTATCTATCGTGCGGTTGCTATTATTTACCGTGTGAAGGTATAAAAACAAAGCAAGGATAACTGCTTCGTTCGGGTGCAAATCTGTGATATCAGAGCTAACTACGAACAATGATATAAAAAACTATTCTTTAATCAGTTTATGCCATTCTCCTTCCTTTTCGTCGTAAAAATCAGGGCTGGAAATACAATAATTATCTCCATCTCTTTTTATTCTGAAATTAGGAGCTGATGATTTACAATTTTCTACAAGTCCTATATAATATAAATCCAAGATACTATTTTTAAATTCATATATATAATTACCCTCACAAAATATGGGCTCGTGATAAGAACTCGTTTCAAGGATTATTGTATATTCAGTTATTGAGAAATTCCAAGTTCTGCCGGATACTGATCCATCAGATAATCTATCTCCATCAATAGAAATGGTATACTTACCTTCCCATTCTGAAATATCAATTGATTTCTGCTTAGCGTCACTAACTAATACCATCGCCGCTGCTTCAGTATTATTATTCAAATTTGAACCTCCGCTATTTTTCAGATTTTCCACAAATTCAATCTTACCATTAGAACTGTTTATTTTAAACTTCTCCCACTTATCAGCCTGAAAGGCATATTCTGAAAAATTACAATACGATTCCAATTTAAAAAGTTCCAGATTATTGTCTAAAAAAACTATGGTTTCAAATCGTTGTTCCTTTGGAAAATCCTTATCCAATTGATATTTATAGAAAAGAATTGAATCCTTAATTACATTATTAACCCTTGTATATAAGACTATTTGGATATCACTGGTTTTGCTTTTGGCAGCAAATTTTTTTCTCTTAAGTTCCAATACTAATTTATCAGAAATCTTCAGGGTCTTAATGACTGCATTACTTTTAAAATCCACATATTTTTTATTGTGCTTTTTCAGAAGGTTCCCAAATTGGTTAAAGTATTGGAAATTTTCGCCACCCCGTTCTGTATTACGTATGAATTCCGGATCCTTTGCCAATGGTTCTCCAATAAATAAACTGTCTGTTATATGAACTGGTCCACTACTAACTTGATAATTAACTGGTTCTTTTGCTGAAATTACAGTATCAGCTTTCTTACATGAAACTAAAAAAGGAAATAGAAGAATGACAAAAATTAATAATCTATTATTTTCCATATTATTTAAAAACTAAGATCTGGTTTTAATAACCTTTACTTTATTACCCAAACCATACTTATTCTTTAGATAAGGTGAGTCGATCCACAAAGCGTGGTTCTCTATAAATAATTCGGCAATCTTTTCATTTACCTTCAACACATCCGGGCTGCCTTCTTTAGTTTCTATGTAGTGTAATTTCATTCTTTGCCCTTCAATTGTATATTTGAGTAAATGCTTATTATACAGCCTTCCCATATTACCCGATTCAATCAAGAAAGCAACATCTTTATCAAATTCCATTAAAAGTTCAACATCTTCATTCTTGGCATCTAAATAATACTCTCCTTTTAAGCTTTTTAAGTCGGTTTCAGTATTTGTTTGTTGATTGCTCTTATGAAGATCAACAACTGTAACAGGAAGTGTCGAAATATGATTAACTTTTTTATTTTCAGTATAAGCAATTACGTACTTTTTGATTGAATTTCCGTTTTTAATCTGAATTCCTGCGGAAGTATTATCGTCTGAAATTTCATATTCCAATTTTTGGAAATCATCGGTTTGTGTTTCTGTTGAAAATTTACCTGCAAATTTAATTTCATCTGAAGTTATCAAATAAAAATAGCTTTCAACTGAATACTCATATTCCATATCAACAATTAATATTCTGATTTTTTTAGATTTTGACTCAAAAAGACTGCATTGTAATCCTGTTCCGCTAAAATTATCCTGAATTGAAAATTTCTGCTCTTTTAATTTATTTGAAACCGTCAGAAAGTTTAAAGAATTGGAATAATCAATTTTAATTTTTAAATCCTGATAATTACAGGAAACAGGAAGAATATCTTTATCGCATTTAAGATCAATTTTCTTATATAATGAATCTGATACTACTTCCTTATTAACAACTTTTATATTGCAAACTTTAATATCATCTTTGCATAACATCAAACTGATGGAAACAAAAAAGGTAAAAAGAAGAGACATTCTGCACATACTATTTTTTACTTCAATTTTTCAATTGGATAGTTGTCGTTTCCGGGATTAATAAAGTATATGGGCTTACCTGATATCGAATAATTGTCACCATCCTTATCGAGGTAAACTTCACCCATTTCATCATACTTTTCATTGAAGACTATTTTGATCTTATCTGACGATAATTCTTCAGCACTTAGATTTTTATAAATTTGAGGAGGACTTCCGTCTCCAACATATTTAACAGTTACGTTCTTTAAATTTTCAATCGTAATATCAAAACTGGTTTTTAAATCATCCCTGTTAGTTGTTTCAAAGTAATATCTTCCTTTCCATTTATTTGTAACAAAACGACCAGTACTTGTAATATTATATACATCAGAACTACTTGAAGATATTTCTATTTCTTTACCGTTTTCATCAAAATCAACGCCTTTTGACTTTTCAGATACTTTTATAATTTTATCTTGAGTTATCACAAATTCTTTTTTCAATGATCCCTCCCATTGTATATTCTCATATACTGTAAGTGAATCCGTAATCTGATCTTTGAAATAGGAATAGAGTTTCACTATTGGGTCAATATGCTCATCTCCATTTGGTTTCATTTCCACAATAACGATTTCAACATTGCCATTTGATTTATATTTCCCGATGGCTCTTGAGTACCAATTTTTGTTTTTTATAAAGCTCTTATCATACATATAATAGCCATTCTTATCTCTTTTTGAATAATTCAATTGTTTAGAACTGAAAGGGAGCTTAATTTCTTTAATTATAGTTTCTTGAGATGCAATGTTTTCTTTTAATGTATTTACATTACTATTATTCTCATTTGCAGAAGATATACTGGAATTTGATTTTTGATTACACGCAAAACAAATTACTATGAACACATAATTTAAAAGTCTCATTTTATTTTTTATTTATTAAAATTAGTGAAAAATCAAAACCTGATAAATGTAAATGATGATAGTGTCTATAGCCACCCGGCCCTAATTTTTTCATATGTTTAGTATGTCTTAATAATGTATTTTCTTCATTATTATGAGTAAAATATTCTGAATACATTTTCTCTTTTCTTCCCCAACCAAATAAATATAGTGCATCATTAAATTTATTTTGGTTTTCAAAATCAAAATGCGTGTCTTGAAGGATGGTAGCGCCACCATCTTTATTAGTTGATAAATACCTCAAATCGCCTTTTTCGCCATTTCTATGAGAACTACTACCTCCTACTGAGCGTGCTAAACTGTCACTAAATCCATTAAACCCTAAATAATCAATACTGTTTTTCGCCATCGCTCCTAACAATCCCGCAAAACAATCTGGATTTATATACCATCTCTGACTGTCTGAATTCCATGTTAGAAATTTCAACTTCACGCCATCTTTAGAATATCCCTTAAACTGTCTTGCATCTAACAATTCAACCATATCATTTCCTTCTACATTGCCTGCGTTCATTTCGTTTGTAGATGCGAAATCAAAAACTCCTAAATTATGAATTTTATATTTTGAATCAATGTATAAATATTGGTATTTATTTTTATAACCCTCCTTAATTTCTTTAGGTATATTCTTTTCAATAAATCCAGATTCATAAATATTATAGGTCATGATATCTTTAGTGTCAATTGATGGTGTTCCATTGATCATACAGCTATATGCAAAGGCTTTATATGCCTTCCCTTCTTCATAAAATTCATTTATTGCTTCTTCAAATTCCCAAACATATGATGCTCCACTTTTACCTTTATAATATTGTTTAACACCTTTATCATTGATCCAATATTCATCCTTTTCTCTTTTAAACATCTTATTTGCATCATAAGCAGATTTTGTACTATCGTAGACTACATAATCTTTTTCAGTTCCATGACCGCAAGCACTTTGATAATTAACAGCTAAATATAAATCAGTTTTTGTTTTAAGTTTTCCTTCGAATTTTTTAAACTTAAAATATTTTTCTACATATTCCAATTGATCAAATGCTGACATTTTGGCTAAATCTGATCTTTTAACACCCAAATCAATTGAGGCAACTTTACCAAACTGAATCAGTCCAACGTAGCCTCCTTCATCCTCATCAGTCTTTTTATTTTCTACAAATGTTCCGGCAGTTGGGCTAAAAGTCCTTCCTGTCTCTAAAGCCATAACCGACATAAGCCAATTAGCTCCTTCATTTTTTTCTTGAGGTAATCCTAAGCTTTTTGATATTTCAACTACTCTTTTTCTAAAATCGCAACTAACTTTTTTACCCCAGATTAAGTCATTCACTTTACAAGCACAATTCCCGTTTGTTAAACCACTTAAAGTCGTACTTCCCACAACTGCCGCACTGCTGTAACCCGCTGAACCGATAAGCATGCTTTTTGCCCTTAGCGGTACAAAGTTTCTGTTCAGGATGGATTTTCCGCTGTACAGTTCGGCTTTATCATTTGCGTTGTCGAGTACTTTCACATAGATGTTTTTATAGGAACCCTGTTTGCCTTTGGGTATTTTGCTCCAGTCGATTTTCACTTTGATGACACCGCTTTTATCGGGGGAAACCACTTGGGTTAGCAATACATCATCGAACATAAAATTATATTCACAGATTTCGACCGTGACTTTTTCGTTTTCTTTGATACCTCTTGATTTCCCATAGAACCAACTGATCATGTCGTAATCGACCTGAACGTGTTTCTGTCTGCCGTCTTCTGAACCGATTTGACCACTGTAGACTTCACGGCCATAACCCACTTCAAGCGATCCCATTGGTTTTCCTTCATTGGGGAAATCCAGATCCACTACACTGACCACCACTTTGAGGTTAGCGTCACTTTTGGTGTACTTCCTTAAATCGGCATTCAGGTCCAGTTCTATAAGTCCGCCATCATACACCTTTTCAGGGAAATAATGCACCGGCACACCTTCGTCCTGCAATGAAATTTTCAGTTTTTCACCCGTTAAATGCTTTTCCTTTAACCAAAAGTAAACCTTGTTGCCCCATGATGATTTTTCGATCTGGATACCGTGACTGTCGGTAAACATCACATTCTCCAAAACGGGTTGGACCACAGTGAAATTTTTCGAGATTCCCTTTTCGGTATTGATTTTTGCCGTTACGGTAATATTACCCGCACCACGAGGTGTAGTCGTAACCGCTGTTGTATTATTGATCACCTGCCCATTGACGGTCCAATTCACTTTTTCATCACCCTTCAAATCCTTGAATATGAAATCACTTGCCGTCAAAGTCGTTTTTCTGCCCACTTTCAGAACATTGTTAGCCTGAATATCGGCCACATCATTGCGTTTCACTTCAAAATGCCAGTCATCTTCCTCCTTTTTGGCTTTTACACCAAAAGCATTTGCCATACTGCAGTAAGCTTCCACGACATATTTACCGGTTGGTAACCCTTTCGGAATGCCCAAAACCCTGCCTGAATTTTGATAGACCCCGTTCAGGTTCCATTTAATATCCTGGATTTCACCGTCGGTCAAATCAGAATCGGCAGTGATGACCGAACCGATTGTCATTTGTTTCACTTCAAAACCTATGGCCGAGAATTCACGTACCACCTGATCGGTATGGCTGATTGAGACCACATAATTTTTCGTCAGAGTTTTTCCTTTAAACGACTGTTCCCAGGTATTTCCTTCATCGTCCTGATAGATCGCGTGAAAATTATACACTGCATCAGCATTTGTGGGTGTGAATGTCAGATATTTCCCTTCCTGAGTAAAATCCGTCAGGCGGTTTCCAGCTTCATCGGTCACAAACATTTCGAGTCGGTCCAATTCCTCCTTTGTGGGTGACATCAGGAATTTAGCTTTAAAAGCGGCCAGGAAATCTTTTCGCAGTTTAACCTCCGATTTGATTTTTGCGGCAAAATCCTGTCCGTCCAGTTCCAGTTCACCGTCAACCAGTTTGTTGATGGCAACCGTCACATCGATCGAGCAGGTTACATCATTCGTATCATACTTTCCGTTTTCAAATTCTTTGGTTTTCGGTTTCCCGTAACCTTCCACCCTGAAATCACCAATTGCCGGGAAAGCATTTGAAAAAGAAGTACCGATTTGTTCCTTCGTGAGTATTTTTTTATCGGTTTTCCCTTTGACAACATCGTAAACCACCCAAGACGTCAGGTCTTTCTTCCCTTTCACCACATTAGCCGTGAAGCTGCAGTTTTCATCGGGGCGGACATATATTTTTTCGATTTCCTTTTTGCTTTCGTTTGATTTTACCGGTTTGAACTTCGTTCTATTTTCGATTGACTCGATTGTGATAAAATCCACTGCTGGATATTCGGCTTTTGTAACCGGTTTTTTAACGGCAGGATTTGCATGTGCCATTTCCGCCGGGTTGGTATTTTCGGCATGTGCAGTAGTTGCTGCATCAGTTTGCCCGTGCTTTTTGATGGTGATCTTACCTCCGACAGTACATTTCAGTTCAGAGATTTCGGTGAGCACACATTTGCCCAATACTTTAGTCTTATCGTAAGGCTTGTCCCATTTAGGAGCCGGAGCCAGTGCACAAGGCTGGTACCCACCTGAAGAAGGTTTCAATTTACATTTACCGAAAGTAGCCGCAGGCGGATTGAACTGTTTATCCTCTTCGGTAGCCGCCCATTTCTTAGCCTGATCGTTATAGATCATTTTCTGGTGAGTCGTTACCTGCAATTCGGCTACCTTAGTCGGATCTTCCGCTTTGTCACATACACAGGTTGCACCGTGAACCACATAATACTTACCGTCGTGTTCACTTTTGCTGTCTTCTTTCTTTTCCTCTTTTTTCTCCTCTTCCTTCGGTTTTTCCTCCTGTTTTTTATCTTCCGGTTTCTTTTCAGGTTCCGGTTGGTTTCCTTTCGAAACACCGTTCATTTCATCAATTTTATCCTGTGGAGGTGTATACAGTATGTTCCCTTCCTTGAGGTTAATACCGATTTGCTCGTTCAGAGGACAATTATTGTTATGATACACCTGAAGATCTTTCCAGTTTTTGATCTTCAATTTTGCAGCAATTTTACCTAACGTATCACCTTTTTGAATTTTGTATGGAATAGGACTTGACATTTTAATTATTTGTTGGGCTTAGTGTTAGGTAAAAGTTTTGCTTGTATTTAAATTTCCCTCCAAATGAGATCTTGAATTCTGCATTAGAATATTTGATTTCATTGAGCGTATCGTTGTAGAATGTTTCTGCGTTGAAACTAATTTCAGGAAATTCATTTTCACTGAAAGACATCAGAATTCCGTTTTCGGTTATATACTTTTCTATCATTTCCATAATGAAACCTTCATTTGTGTTTTTCAGGCTCACCTTCATTTTACTTTCTACTGTATCCAGCTTGAAATCGGCTATCCCATCAACAACATCCATTCCGGCAATGTTCCACTTAAAACTGATTTGTTCCTTTTTGAATTTTGGGGCGGCACTCATGTTCAGTATCTGGTAAACAGGAAGTAATTCGATGAATTTCTGGAATTCCGATTGGTTTTTCACCCGGTTCAGAAACTGTTCGCGGATGTATTCAAAACCGTCACCACTGTAATCGTTTTTAAGCACCAAGTCGTTTTCCATGATTCTTTTGGCGGCTTCTTTATACTCGGCGACCGTATAATTCCCTTCGTGATACGTTAAAACCAATGGGAATATGGATGAGAAGTAGCGGCTCGATATTTTAGGAAATTTCTTTTCGGGTTCTTTACCGTCGATTTTAAAATTGGCGCGGTTGAGCACAATCTGGTTGTTGTACTCCCTACTCTTACCTATATGCAGTTGGTAGCTTGCTTTACTGGTATAATTACTTTCCCCGAGTTGAAATGTAATGGTATCTTCCACTTCATAGAGCGAAGCGGATTTAGTTTCTTTAGTGGTATTATTGTTTAAAAGCATTTAAAACAGAAATGTGATTGATAAGGTTATTTTTTTCGAATGCATATTTTGGTTATCAATCATTACTGAAATAAGGTTCTACTGCCTTAATGTACTTCCATCCATTCGTATCGAATACTTTATCATATTTTCCATAACCTTTTTCTAGATGTATTTTCTCTTTCGGATCATAAATTAAATATCCAATTTTACAACCTTCAAATCGCTTTTTCTCGTAAACCATAAACTTGAATGTTGAATCAGGATACACTTCCAAAGAGTTTAGAATATCGTATTTATCATCTCCGTCAACAATCAGTTTTTTTTGAAACAATAAATCAATTGGTTCAAAAAAAGTTTTATTGGAATCGGCTTTTTTTAAAAGATCGAAATAGTTTTTATTTGTAACAAATCTGGCCCGCTTTTTTTTGAAAACCAATTCGTCAGATGAATTTTCAGACGGTCCAATATGATGTGTCATAAAGTACTCATGATGACGAATAACGCTGTCTTTAACTTTTTCGAAGTATATCATATCCTTTGAATCTATATCCGGTGTATGAAAATAGAAACCAATAAAAGCTATTAGTAAAATAATTAATCCGATAAACAATTTACTTTTCATTACTCTGGTTTAAATTCAATCAATTTGTTATCTAATCCTTTTGGCGTAGTTCCTCCTTTTACACCATTAATTGCGCCTGTCGCATTCCATAAGGCATGGTCTCCATCTTGCCAAAATTTTGCACCAAACCATCCTTTTTCAACTGTCTCATCATCAATTTCTATTTTTTGAAAATTCCCATGCCAAGTTGGTTGATAATCCGATCTTGTAATATATGCGAAAACGGAAATTCCCATCTGATTAGCCATTTTTTGAGCTAAACTTTCTTTAGGACGAGCATCTGAAGGCGAAACAGAAGGCTCAATAAAATAAACATTTGAAAAACTTTTCTTAAGTTGGCCGTATCTTTTTTGTGCTAATTCCCTATTTGTAAAATTCTCCGAAAAATCTGCTTTACCTGCAAAATACATAACTGTATAATATGGAGTAAAATCATTTTGAGATACATTTTTTTGAGCATTTCCTGTTCTACATGCATAGGAATGAATTTGAGCGTTTTTAGCAAAAACATTCTTTTTTATTTTAGAAATTTCAGAAAAAGTAAAAGTTTGTGGTCCATCAACGTTTGCCGTAATATGCCCCAATCCAAATGTAATTTTACTTGGCATACCGTGAGAATAAAAATGCAGCTGTTGAATATCCTCATAGCTATTAATTTTATTGATCATTTCTGTAATGTTTTTAACAGGTACAAAATCAATTTTAGAATTATCATATTTAGAAGATAAAGACTTTTTCACTTCATCTATTTCGCCTTTATTGTAAGAAGTTTTTTCCAGTGGTTCAACATAATTGAAATAAATCAAACTAACCTTTTTCCATTTATTACTATTTAATAATAATGTTCTAACAGCTTGAGCAAAAAATCTCATTTTATTTCCGTAAGTTGGTTCATGTAATTCTGAACCTACAACCATTACTGCATCACATGTAGACAAAATTTTTGCTTCTACACATACCGTTTCACTCGGCTTGTTATAAAAAGCATATACTTTCACTTTCTCCTCCATTGCCGGCATGCGCAGTTTAATGACAATTTTGTTGTCGATTAAACGGTTGTAAATACCCGCGCCTTTTACCTGATACTGTTCTTTATCATCAGGTTTGAGTGCCCATTTCAGGGAAGGGATTTCAACAGCTATGGGTTTTCTGGACGGAGTGGCCTTAAAAGTGCAAAACTCACCTACTTTGACATTTTTCACCTGTTTTCCGGCATCATCAAAAGGACCTTCCAGTTTAACAATTTTAATACCTACACCTTCTTTGGGAGTTGTATTCCCAACATGGTTTAATCCGCTGGTTTCTCCATTTTGCGTGAAAGCACCACCTGAAATATTCGAAATTTTCTTCGCATCATAACGCACCGAACCATTGGCATTGCCTTTGATGTTTTTTGCTATAATGGTTATTTTACCTGAATCACTCATTTTTAACTTTTCAACATAGTATTGAAAAAATATATTTCATTCTTATTGCTTTTTTGCCAACGAAAAAGGCAATTTTATACTTTTACCCGAATGGAGGTCAAAATCATTAAATTCCATCAAACTATCATTCACTATTGCTTTTATATTTTTATACAGATATAGTTCATCGAATAAAATTTTAGGCTTTCTGATTGTTTCCTTCTTTATGATTATATTTTTAAATCGATAATAAAAAGCCCCATCTATTGCTAGTTCCATATCACTATCAATTGAAATACTATTATCGAATTTAAGTGATATATTTAATGCTTTTGTTGATGTACTTTCATCTTTAATGTAACTAAATGTAAAATCATTGAACTCTTTAATTTTATTTCTGAAATTAGTGTTCTTTTCATAGAAGGCTAACTTTGCAACTTTGCCATAGAATTTATTTTGAGGATAATCTTCAATAAATATGTAGCTAAAATTTTGACTATCCTCTGTTTTTATACTATCTCGACAAGATGATAGGGATAATACAAAAATCACTATGCTAATTCGCCTCAATGTATTTATAGAAAGTAGATTTAAAACAATCATCATTTACTGTCCGGAACTTATAATTTTCTTCATATCAATTTCCAGTTTCACATCTGATAGAGAATCAATTAAAGTATTATTTATCACATATGAATTCAAAAAACACATACTAACACTATTATGTCCAACTTTATACGTTCCGCAATTGAGTTTTAGTGCATTTAAATTGTATACTTTATCATTGATCAATATTTGATATTCTCCATTTTCTTTGAGACAATCATCCAAATCAATTTCAAAACCAGTATCATTCTTTTTTATTCTTTTCACCAAAACCATTTTATCTTCTTTTAGATCAATAACTTCAAGTGATGGAGCAATACCATCAAAATTTGTCAAACTAATTGAGCAGATGGTATTATTCTTTTTGTCTTCTAATTCATTTTTACATGAAGAATTCAATAACAGAATCAGTAGTATACTTATAATTAATTTATTTGAATTTAAGATATGCATAATAGTTACTTCTAAATTGATTTTTTTCTAACTTCAATTTTGGCATTTTTATATTATAATCAGGATGCAAACTATCATTCCTAATTTCTCCCCAAGTAAAGACATTCAATTCTATATTTGATACATCATCATAATCCAGTTCTTGCAAATTACTTGAATTTAAATATTTTAATCCTCCTTCATAAACTATCCAATGATATTCTGAAAAATCATCAAAAGAATAATTTGACTCTTTTGAAAAAGCTACCATGCTACCATCTATTAATAAACATATTTTATATCCATTTCTATAATCTTTGTCGATATCTTTTTCTAGAATACGTAACTTCTCATCAGAACCAAAAAAATCTCTTAGGTAAGATTTGTTCGCTTTATAATAATCTATTTCTACAGTGGAATAACCCAGTAATTTTTTTCCTAATCTTGTCATTAACCAAGGCCAATTGATTGCTTGAAATTCTTCATTTCCACCTTTATATTTAGGATTATCAGTATTTCTAGTTCCTGCCATAGTTATAAAATCAATCAAAGGCATTTTTTCATACTTATTTATAAACCTATTATACGATCGTGGAAAACCCTTTTTTGAAGGGTCAATTTGATGTAAAACTTCATTTGGATTCACAGTATAACTATTAGAAGTTGCGACACCCGTTCTAAATAAATCCCTTGCAAATTTTTTATAACCATCAGGTTTCTCTTTTGCAAACAGATAGAATATACATGCCATACCACATAATGAAGTACTTGCCTGATCAATTTTCCATGGCATTCCTCTACTAGTTCTATCTTCAATTTCCTCTTCAACAATCATCCTATCAAACCATCTAAACCTGTTATGCTTCCAGACTTTTAATTCCCCTTCTGTCTTCGGATCGTTTACATAAGCCCTGACATATACAAAGCGGCCACACATCTCTTTTTCATTTACGAAAAGCTTCATTACTTCTCCTTTTGCCTTGAGATGTATTTCTTCCCATTTATTTTTTGATAAATTATGGTATTTGATCATCCATTTTACCACCGATTTATTGGGTGGTTCTTTATCAAAATAGGATTTAACCCTGAATTGATACGTTTTCCCGAAAACCATCCCTTTCTGGATACCTCCCGATTTATCATTGGCAGATCCGCTATCCAAAGCAGTAATCAATTCAATTTCTTTAACTTTGATTGTAGGCGGCATGCTTTTTACCGGAGCTTTTCTTTCTTCAGCTTTATTATAAGATGTTCCTTTACTTTTACCATTGAGTGTTAAAGCACCTCCTGAAGTATTCGAAATCTTTTTGGCATCATAACGCACCGAACCATTGGCATTACCTTTAATATTTCTTGCTATAATTGTTATTTTACCGGAATCTCCCATGCTTAATGATTTTTCACATTCTCACCTGACTGGTTGTGGATTTGGGTTTCACTGTTCAGCGTATAATCGGAAACAGCCTGTACTTCAATGGTATCAGAGGCATTTTTATGAATGTCTTTTGCATCATAAGAATAATTCTCCGACGCTATTTTAGAAATGTTTTTAGCCAATAACATAAAATCATTTGAAGCCATCTGGTTGATGTTCACTCCGGCGGTATCGATCATGTCTTTTCCGGCGCTTGATGCAATATTGATTCCGGCCGAATTATATATGTTTTCACCGGCTGAGAATGTAATATTCTTACCGGCTACCATGGTAATATTATTGGGCGCATTGACACTGATATTTCCCTGTCCGTCCATAAGCCAGGTGTTACCGCTTGGATCTTCAATGAAGATACTTCCTTGGGCATCGTTGAAAATCATTTTGGTCCCCGAACGGGTGTGGATTACTTTCTGGTCGTTGCCGGCTGTATTGTAACCTGATATTTCCGAACCGTTGTATTGCGTACCCACCACAAAAGGTTTTTCCGGATTACCTCCTTCAAACGATACAAAAACTTCTTCACCGATTTCAGGAATGAAATAAAATCCTTTTCCGGACCCGGCGTGTGGAGTTACCAAACGGGTCCAGTCGCTTTCATGTCCCCAGAAGAACATAAAACGGATGCGCCCCATGCCCATTGGGTCGTTGTTATCAGTCACTACGGCCGATTGTGTTTCTGCTTTTGGGTATACTAGCGGGTTCGTATAAGGTGGAACTTTTACGTCTCTTGGAATCGATTCGAATTCACATTCATAATGTCCGAATCCTTTTGAATAATGTTCAACTTTTGTGGCGATAAAATCTCCCTGGATACCATCTTTGGTAATCGAAAAAACGCCTCCGATCTGTAACGGGATTTTACTCTGCCCGGAATAGGTTAAGACATTCGCTTCTTTGGCCTGCTGGTTAATTTCCTGCATCCTTTTGATATCCTGTGATTCGTGTGCATTGCTCACAAAAGCATGATTTGTATTGCTGCGGTCAAAGACCATACCCGATGCATTTTGCGCGTTCTGGGCGATATAACTCTGTGTGTTGTTTTGAGGTGAAAGGTTTGAAGAGCCAATTTCAGATGCTCCATTGTAATCATACCCTTTGTAAGCTACTTTTTGTGAACGCAAACGGCTTTTCACTTTAAAATGATGCAGGTTTACGCCACTGAACAATGAAGCTTTAGACGATTTAAGTTCGCCGAATTTAAGGTAATCCCCGTCATAATACATCCATTCCCCATATTGGGTGGCCAGACGCTGCAGGAAACCAAAATCAGTTTCATTATATTGTACAATATACGGAAGCATATTGGTGTAAACCGGTTTGATGTCACATCCTGTCAAAACACCTTTAACCAGATTCTGATCAATTTTCTTTCCGATTTCTTCAAGATTCATAGACAGAAACGTCTCACTTTGGGTGATATCATCCAGCAATACTGTTGGACTCTCTCCTACGATATGAAATCCTTTGGAGGCACCATCATTGTCCAGCACT
The DNA here is from genome assembly GCF_023634845.1 of Flavobacterium amniphilum. Taxonomy (GTDB): domain Bacteria; phylum Bacteroidota; class Bacteroidia; order Flavobacteriales; family Flavobacteriaceae; genus Flavobacterium; species Flavobacterium amniphilum. The sequence goes on from NZ_JAMLJL010000005.1 coordinate 102,414, forward strand.
TCCATACCGGTTATAACTCCTTTGAAATTAACGTTCTCTCCTCGGGCCGCATCTTTTAGTGTTATAACTACTTTGGCACCCATATATTTCTTGATGAAATCGGCCTGGCTCTTGAAATCAACAACGACATCACCTATACGCCAGGTGAAGCTGAAATTATGATGTTCCAACAATCCCTGACTGATGCGGAGATCATAGTAAACAACAGGTTCTGAATAACTTCCAACCTGTATGCTTACGCGGTCTGCCATTACATCCGAAATTTTTTTAACAAGATTCTGAACTGTACTCATGGAGTATAAATTTAAAGTATTGTTTGGCCTTAATTACAGGCTCTTATTATCAAAGTTTAAAATGTAACTGTTATAATTACATTAGATATCCAGTGTCCACGGTTTTCCTAAAACCGCACCGCTGAAATCAATCTCTTTTGCTGAGACTGTAAACGCTATCTGCATTGGAACTTCATTACTGGAGCGGAAGCTTTCATGATAATCGATGCAAAAAGCCTTATCAAATTTCAATTCCTTCATTTTTGACATGGCATCACGACGGAAGAAAGTAATTTTTCCGCTTTTGGTCTGCGTGCTGCTGATCATCCACTTCATAAAATCAACACTTTTGGTTGATTCGATAACAAGTCTGATATTACCACCCTGTGCAATAGTCTGGGGCTTACCATTGTGATCTACTTCCTGATGGATGTGCAAATCAAATTCCAATATGTTATAGGTTTCCCCATCTAATTCCAATTTTGCTAAAAAAGACATGTTTTTATAATTTAAGGTGATACTATTGCAAATAATTTACCGTCAAAGGGGGATAAATTTGGGGTATTATCCCCCAATCACGGCTTCTCAAATAAATATGTTCAAAAAAGGATTATACCCATTCGTTTTCATAAATTCCAGTACCCATTTCAATCTTACGGGCAGAAATAGTGAAAGTTTCTGTTAATGGATTATGACCTGTAGAATCGAAGTTTTCTCTGTGCTTTACCAAGTAACCTTCAGAGAATTTTAATTCTTTCAAAGTAGCATCGCTGTCTCTTTTGAAGAATTTCACGCTTCCGTCTTTACGCTCGAAGCTGTTTGTCATCCACTCGAATAATTCAGTAGATCCGGTTCCTTCAACCGTAACATCAATTTTGCCACCTCTGGTTACTGTAGATGGTCGTCCTGTTGCATCAGTTTCCTGAAACAAACCATAGTTTACATTCAATACGTTGTACTCTTTTCCTCCAACGTTTAGTTTTGCTTTAAATGACATAAGAATAAATATTTAAAAAAAATTAATAATAAACAGACAATATTATTCCCAGCAGAACAGCATACGTATTCCGCCTAATAAAATTTATATGAATAAGGAATTTGCCTAAAAGGCGATTAGAATAAAATTACTTACAGCATACAAGTAATTCTGATAGTAAAAAATCAGCTGCTGCAATAATTAGATGAAGAAAAAACATGAATCATTGTTTTAGAAAATTAAGGTTTAAAAAAAATATACCAATTAAAAAATAAAGTGCAATTGTAAGAATTTTTTCTCAAATATTAAAAAAATGTACAACTTTTCTTAAAACAATTTGCTTAATATTTTCTTAAGCATTTGATATCTTCATACATTTGAGTTGCCGTTTTTTTATCGACACGGAACTCATAATCCTTTTGATAGGTATGAATCAAAAAACCTTTGATCAAACTTTTTGACATGTATTTGATATCGTATCCCCTTAATTCGACAACAATATAACCTTCACAATTCACCTGATATTCGTTGATCAGATCATATTTATCATCATTTACGAATGTCAGCTCAACAACATCGTCTTTTTTAATACAGGCATTAAAGGAAAACAATTTAATGTAAGCAAAAACTTTAGATCCCTTTCTTTTCCCAAGCTGGAAACTGATATAGTCCTGATCTGTATTGTAAACTTTAAAGTAATACGGTTCTGTGTAAGCATAAGCTCTTTTATCCAAAAAATTCTCTTTACTTCTGGTAATCTTTACCCGGTTTTTACATCGTATTTTAAGAGAGTCTTTAGCAGACATTTGTGCTGTCGCCGATAATGAGAAAAATAAAAAAACGCTTATTGTGAATAGTATTCTTTTTAGTCGCATAGCTGATAAATATTAAAAGAAGGGATTTTACAATCCCCTCTTTCAAACTAAAGATTAAATTATTTTTGTTCGTATTCAGTATCCCAATCAGTACCGTCATCCCCTTTTTGACCTTCCATTTTGATCATAAAGTTTTTAGCGGGGAAATATGGTTTCATATGGATATCCAAATAAATTCTGTCTTTTTGGATTGGATCCTGCTCGAATCTTTTGATCTCGAAGTTTTCAATCAATTTATCCGGACCAGTGATTCCATCAAGGAACTGAACGATTTGCCCCATGATTTCTTTACGGGTTTTAGCAGTAAAGTTCTCAAAAGCTCTTCTGTTAAGGAAGTCCATCAATACTTTAGTCACATAATCAAAAACACGTACAACAGAATATGTTTGTAAACCTAAGTTGTCACCGTTGAATAATGTTTTACCTGAAAACGCCATTACTTTACCATATTCATTAACCATAGGAATTAATCCCATGTTCTCTAAATTGGCAATTTCGCTTTTCTTCAAGTCGAAACGAACACCGTCAACTTCGTTGATACCCCCGAATTTTTTACCGGCAGTAACCTGTGACATTAAAGTTTTGTAAATTTTTCCGGCAAGAGCTGCTGAAGGCGGGATGAATAAATCCTCAGATTCACCAACCACATCAAACTTACCTCTACCAACCAACCAGTTACAAGTCATCAAAACATTTGAACGGTAGATATCACCACCAGTTAAATAAGCAGCATCGAACATTTCCATAACATCATCCGGTTCATCAAGGTGAGCAAAATCGGTTACAAGCATTACTTTGTTTTCATGTGCAATTTTTGCCCATTTTTCAACAACTTTATTACTTCCCAAGTAACCCGGAATTACTAATAAACCATAGTTGTTTTTAAGATCAAGACGGTCATAATTATCAACTAATTCATTATGAATTGCATCGATAAAACGAGTATTATCCAAATCCTGTAGTTGCTCTAAATCAGCATTAATAACCGTTACGTTTCTTACTTTATCCGTTTCAGTATTTTTATAGAACAAACCGATGGTTCTGTATGATTGCTCTAGTTCTTTTGTTTCGTGAATTGCAATTGCAAGGTTTTTAAGTAAAGTTTCTTCAGCTACTTTACTTTTATCCTCACATTGGGCAACCATATCAGTAAGTGATTCATTCTCTTTCAAAGCACTTGCCCACATTTCCAATGTTTTCTTAAGTACTTCTCTTTCTGATTCCTTATTTGCTTCATTCATGAAAATCTGACGGCGTGCTTTTCTGTCAGGATTCATATTTTGAGCACCTTCGATAGAAGTTTCCAACAAATCAAAACCACCATATTTAGCCAGTTTCTCTGCGCTTTGTTTTACCGCACCTTCTCTCTTTTTTGGTTCTAAAACTGCTGATTCAGCAGTTTGAGCTTGTAATTGTTCTTTAGACATATTATAATTTGTTTAGGTGATTTTTATTTTTGGTTTAATTCAGCTATTAACTCTTCAATTGTTTCCAACAAAGCTTTTTTTGCATCCGGATTATCCAAAGCGCTTTTTAAGATTTTGTTAGTTTTCAATTGCTTGATAATTTTTTGGTATTGGTCTTTTTCAGTTTCCAAATTGGTTAAAAACTTACTTTGAGCCGTGATACCTTTCACACCGAAATCTCCTAAGTTTGAAAATTTCAATTCTTCATTTTTTGTAGCACCTTCAGCATCTTCAAAAGAAACTTTTGCAGTTGGTTTAAAATGTGAAAAAACCTGCTCAATATTTGTCAATCCTTCAACAAGTTCTGGTCTTACCGGTGCATCACCTGTAAGTTTTTGAGCTACTAATGTCCTGTTTTGAGGAATTTCTAAGATTGCTTCACTAGCATCTAACTTCACTTCATTTCCCCCGATTCCGTAATTTGATAACATAATATCCGATTGTTTTAGTTAATATTTAATTCGCTTTATTAATCTGTCTGCAGACTTCCAGATCGCGTTTTACGATCTCCAGTTCGCTTTTATAAGTTTCTATTTGCTGCAATAGTTTATCCATTTCTTCTTTACTCTCCCCCATCATCTGAATACTTTTCTTCGCATCAATCAACTGTCTGTTAGTCAAAATAATGTTATCATACATATTGTCCCGCATCAAACTGTCTTTGGTTGGGATTGACTGTTGCATGCTGATAATTGTGGATATGGCCTTTTGCTGGTTATAATAAAAGTCCTGTCCAGGCGCATTTAGTGAATCAATAGAAGATTTCAATTCTTCCATGTTTTTGGCAAAATCTTCCTGGAAAAGAAATTCTCTTGTCATTGTTTCGTTTTCACTTTTCAATTCACTATTTTCCTTCCATGGCAAGTAATAATCGAAGAAAATAGCTCCAATTATAACAAACATTGTAATTCCGAAAACTGCCAGAAATGCTAAAAATGATTTTGCCCGTTCTTTTTTGTTTAAAACTTCCATTCCTTATTAATCTTCTAAAAATGTTCTACTTCTTTTTGATGAGTCAATTGCCAAATTTTCAAGTTCCAGTCTTTCTTTTACGAAAATTCCGTTATCCTTGCGTTTACCGATGTAATCCAAATGATTAAGAGTTGAGAATAATTCATCTATTATTTTCATAAATTGAATCATTTTTTTAACCGTTTTATCGATTTGCGTGTGATCATATCCCACATTCACCAAATCAGTAAAAACCAGTTCAAGATCTCCCTGGCTAACGCCACACCATTCTGAGATATAATTCAACAGTTCTTCTTTACCTGCCCCCGATTTTGAATCAATGTAGTTTTTCATGATTCTGGCCAATGAAATTACTTTGTCAAACATATATGCCGGTGGTTCATTAACTGTAAACCAGCGGAAAGAGTTGATATTATTTCCTAAATAAGTAATGATTTTCTCTGAAAGAGCAAGAACCATCATTGCCAGATCATTCGTTTGGTTTTTTCTGTTTATTTTTTGGGAAATTTGAACGGCATACAACTCCAACTGACCAAAGAAACGATCCGTTTTAGTGTGAATATCAATCAACTTCTGGTGACTCTGAACGGAAGTACACGGTGGAATATAATCAGCCATCAGGTAACTTTCATTACGGTTGATGATAATTTTCCCCAATGTCAAACTGTAACCACCTTGACCACTTTGCACACTGTTTTCCGGAATTAAATGTAAATTGAAGGTAGGTATCAAATTTGGATATCTTGGTGGGTTTTCCTCCGGATCAGGCTCGCCGTAAGGTTTTCTGTCAAATAAATTAACTGAAACATTAACCAATAATACCATATCCTGATCATCATTCAATTCATGGACCGCTTCCGGGTAAGGCATTTCCATATTCAGCATGCGGGAATTGTTCGAACTAATATCAATACGGCTTCCATTAGGTGTTACTGCATGACATTCTTCAACTTTAACCCTTAATAACTTATGATTATCGATAACCAATGAAATTTTAATCGATTCATTGGCATTTCCAAAAGGGATCAATCCGTAATTAAGGCTGTTCAGTTGTGTACCAATGGCATCCCTCAAAACATCGCTCACGTGATTTTGCATCGCAATGAAATGGGATTTATTAATTTTCATTCCGTCAACCCAGTTAACCGGAAAATGATTCAATTTCTCTAACATATACTGTCCTTATTTATGATTCTGATTATGCTAATGCCTCCTGTAATTTCTCATCACTCTGAGGACTCGTACGCAAACATATCACCGTACTGTCTTCCTGAATTCCATTCATATACATTGTTAATTCAGGATTGATATATTTGGAAACTCCATACCAATTTGGTTTTAAATAAAATACCCAATGCTGAGGATTTCCGAATTCATCCAAAAGCTCAATCGGACTATCCACATTACGTGTATTATAATCATTTACGAAATGATAAAACAGTCGACCGAAATCCATTCTGATTGGTGATTTTGCCCTAAACTCAGTTCTTATAATAGAATTTGGATTTTTGTAGAAAACAAACGTAATAACTACCATATCCCTGAATTCATCATCTTTTGGTTCAGAGAAAGTTCCAAATTCCGGGAACGCCCATGTTTTATAGATTTTAGCCGGTATAGAAATCGAGGCTTTGAAAGTCGAGTAAATCCATGTTGGCACCAAAAACATTAAAATACAAGAAGCTATCATAAAAGAATAAGTTGTGCTGTTCATATAGGTATACAGAAGTAAAAAAGGAATACTTCCGAAAACAGCTATCAACAGATTGTATACACCTTCAAGCCAAATACTTTCAAGTCCGAATTTATTCAGATAAGTTCTGTAAACCAAAACATGCAATCCTCCCAATGCGAAGAATAATATCTGATAAAATACAAATTCCCCAAATAACGTGTTGATGACCTTCGATTGCCCCAGAAAAGAAACCAGGGTAAAAATTAAAATTGATGAAAAGAGATAGATATAATACTTTGTTTTGTATTCTGTTTTGTAATTTTTGACCTTATCAATAAAAAACATGGCCAAAATTGTTCCTAACAATAGCAGTATTGCTACTGTAATCAACAAAGTAGGATCAATTAATTCTTTAAAATTGGGTCTGAATGTAGGTCTCATATTCTGGTTGTAATTCCTAAAACTGGTTCTTGTATAAAATTAAATTGTTCGATTTCTATTGGTAAGAGAATTGTTGTTTTCACATCAATCTCAACCGGCAAAAAGTATTCGTAAAAAAGATCTATAAAACGTCTTACCCCACCATCATGTATATATTCCTTGAAAGAACTGTTTTCCAAAGGGCCAATTTTTAATTCGATATTCAAAGAGTAGTCCATGTAAGACATACCTGAAACCATATCCAGTCCTAACCTGCAATTATCAAGAGTAACGTTTTGATTGCTTTCAGCTAATTCCTGATAGCCTAATTCGACGATTTCCACTTTTTCACCCAGTAAATATTCAAGACAAAAAGCAGTTTTATCAAGCTTACCGACTACTTTATGAACAAATGGAAGCAATCTGATAAATTTAGCCACGAGGACATGAGGGAGACCTCTGTCAATATTCCAAAAATCAAGAAAAAAGTCTATAGGGTGACCTTGGTTAAGCCGAAACAAAAAGTCTTTTTCTGCGGCATCACGAACCATTCCGTTAAGGAAAAATTCATTTTCAAAAGGCAGGAAAAATTTTCTGGCATTTTCCTCTTCTTTTTGCTGTAAGCGATACTCTTTGGTCATATCGTCAACAGACTGATTCAGCCGCTCAGTTTTCGGGTAATGGAAAACACCTTCAGGTAGTGCATCATAAATTCCATCCCTTGAAATATTGATTTTTAAAAATTGAGTAGCATCATAATCATAATCAACTATTTCACATCCCAATACATCTGTACTGTAAGGCCTTTTAAACTGCCCTTCATAGTTGATTAAAAATTCGTAACCATCCCTGTTGTAACTTTCCAAAAGTGAAGATAAAAGCACTTCAGCTTTCAGGTCATAAGGAATGGAATTAATTTTATTTTTTATTTCTTCAATCGCATCCATACATCCTTCACTTAAATTATTCTTCCTTTATCCTTCCCGAAGCAAAATACCTTGTCTGAAAATAATCATCATTAAAATTAAAAATCCTTAATCCCGAAGATTTCGTTGTCGCCAGAATTCTATCATTTTTTAAATAAATAGCGACATCAGAAATAGGATTATCTTTATTGTACCTAAGAAAGATAAAATCACCTTCTTCCAGGTCAATTCTGGACAGAAACAATTCGATATCCTTAGATTTAAAGATACCCAGAGCAGTTTTTGGCAAACTCTTTTTATACGTTTTGCTATACAAAGCCTGAACAAAAGGCACCATACCAAGACTATCTTTGGTAAAAGCCCTGTTCCCATAAGGTGTACCAAGCCATTTATCAATATACCCGTAGAAATCATAATTTTTGACTTCATCAGGTCTTACACTAAGCAATACTGCATATTTCTCTTTTACTCTGATTTGCTCATCAGTCAAACCTTCTTCGTATTGATCCGCCAAACGTTCATTTGTCTGACGCTCATTAATCCCTAAAGCTTTTTTGATTTTCTGTTCGTCATATTTAAGTTTAAGAGGAACTTCTTCAATGTATTTAGGATTACCACAAGCAATCAGAACCGGGAATATGAAACCTATTAAAAATATTTTTTTCAAAGGGGCAAATTTTTTTTGTAAATTATTTCTTACAAATATATAATTTTTATAATACAAACAAATTTTTTTGCAGTTATTTTAAAGTTAAGTACTGCTTTTTTAGACTTAGATAATCTATGGAAGTATTCTTACAAAGTGCAATAATACTAAAAATTTTCAATTGTAAGAAAAATTACATGAAAAATTAGTTGTGTAAGTGTTTTTTTACTAAGTTCGTCATCTAAAAAACAAAGAATGAACAGAAGTCGGAATTCGGTATGGGATTTAATCACTGGCTTTGACCCAAGGATTTTATTGGTTTTCATTATACTTCTAGCCCTTGGTATGCTCTCGTTTATATCGAAATTCATCGGGAGCGTTGATTGTGAAAACACTACATTTTATATCGTTGCAAAAAACAGATTGGTTGGTGAAACCATTGAGTTTTATAATGAAACCCCGAATGCTTCCACATGGGTGTGGAATTTTGGGGATAATTCCAAAAATCAATTTGACAAGAGTGTAACACATCAATATAAAAATCCCGGAAAATACCGTATAACCCTTACAATTAATGACAATTGTGTTACTTATAAAGATATCGTTATCAAATCGGTTGGTGATTTAGATGAGAGAAGCAGAAAACCGGAGATCCTTGCCCCAAGAGTTGTAAAAGTTGGTGAGGAAGTTGTTTTTGATTATTACTACAGCGGAAGTGATATTTTTTCCTGGGAATGGAGTTTTGGTGAAACTTCACGGTTAGATGATACCGAAAGTAACCCTGTATACGTTTACAAAACCCCTGGCGTTAAGAAAGTCAGCCTTATCGTAAACGGTAACGTAAGTAAAATAACTTCCCAAACCATTTTGGTAAAACCTAAGGATCCAGTTGTAGCTGATGCATTGGTTGAAGATGTCGAGATTAAACCCTTGAAACTAAGACCAGGTCCTGCACAAATTGATCCTGCAGAAGAATATGCCATGACCTTACCGGTTGTTCCGCCATCTTCAAAAAAGAAATCAGGAAAATCAGACAAAAACAAGAAGAATGCACCTAAAATTTCCGAAGAGCAGTTTGAACTTTTATTGCATCAAGTAGCTAAACAAAGTAAAACCAAGGATGATTTCGGAACATTTTTATGTGACGATTACAAAATACCTGTTCTTATTAACGATTCCAAAATAATGCCTTTTGATGAATTCTGTAAAAAACTAGCAGGAAAAACGCTTAAAATTTCCAATATACGTCTTTCTACCAATGATGAAAATTGCATTATTAACGTAGAAATAAACTACAAAATTAAAAAACACCTATTGTGGGTCAACGATTAAACGAAAGCGACAATGAAGAAGCATTCAAATAACTTTAAACTGGTATTTTCAAATTTTGAAACAAGGATTCTGATTATTTTTGCCATACTACTCGTAGGAAGTATTACAATTTTTAGTTTCAAATACAATAAACATGTCGATTGTGACACTTCAGATTTTTTTATTGTAGCCGAAAACTTTTCAGTTGGTGAAGCCATAGAGTTTCACAACGAAACACTTAATGCTACACAATGGAAATGGGATTTCGGAGATGGAAGTCCGATGGAAAACAAAAACCATGTCCTACATAAATATACCGAACCGGGAATTTACACCGTAACCTTAATAATCAACGGATTTTGCCTGAAAGAGAAAAAAATCCAGATCAAGAATCATGGAGAAATCTTGGACAGAACAAAACTGCCTACCATTATTGCACCCAAACTTGCAGCCGTTGGACAGAAGGTAAATTTCACCTATAAATATTATACTGATGAAACTTTTTCATGGGAATGGAGTTTTGGTGAAACCGGTGATATAGACAACACAGATGAATTCCCGAGTTACAGTTTCAGAACACCGGGACCAAAAACCATTACATTAATCATCAATGGTGAATATAAATTTAAAACGTCCAAAATTATATACATCAAACCAAGGCCGGCTTTTAAAAAGGAAAGCGAAATGATGTTGGATGAAGGTTATACTTATGAAAAATCAGTACAGTCATTTTACAAACCTAAAGGGAATCCAAAACCAGATGCAACCGATAAGTGGCTCAATCCTATTCCGACACGCTCCAGCGAAAGACATATTGTACAATTTGCACCGGACATTTCGGAAAATCAATTTGAATTATTGATTCACCAGGTTGCAAACGAAACCAAAGAAAAAGAAGATTTCGGCAAATATATTTGTGAAAATTATCAGATTCCGGTGATCAAAAATGAAGATCAGGTTATTTCATTTGAAGAATTCTGTAAAAGAATCAGAGGACAGGAAATTAAAATTGAAAATTTACGTCTGACAAAAGACAATCTCAACTGCATTGACGGTTTTAGCATTACTTACAAAGTAAAAGGATTATTGGGTTGGACAGAAGATTAACAGTACAGATTATAAATACCGGATTATGATTACAGAGAATATAATTTTTCACGAAGAACTACAAACTGCGCTTGAATCGGCAAAACGTATCGCCCAGGAAAGCAGACAATATGAATATACGGCAGCCCATTTATTAAAAGCCATGCTGCACCGAAACTTTTCCCTTTTGAAAGAACTGGAAACAATGGGAAAAGATGTTTATTTCATTGAAGAATGGGCCGAAGTCAGAATAGAAGAGATTCCCAAATCGATGAAACCAACAGAAGCTGAGCCGCATCAAAGTATCGATGAAGTAATTGCTGAAGCTGATGCCGTGAGAGATATTCTAGGACGCGAAGAAGTTGATTTATTCGCCGTAATGGTTGCATTGGCTACTCCTGGTGTAGGTTTCAATTTTGATCAGATGAAAAGTTTTCCGGTTACCCGATCTGAACTTTTAACTGAAATGAATGATGAAAAAGTTAACTCTGAAATTTTAAACTTACCAACAGAAAGATCCGTTTCAAAATACATTCACAAATATTGTTTTAACAAAACTGCAAAGGCTAAAAAAAACAAATTTGAAATTGTTGGAAGAGACAAAGAAATCAAAGAAATTACTGAAGTACTTTGCCGCTTTTCCAAACCAAATGTATTACTGAGCGGTTATTCAGGAGTTGGAAAATCAGCCATTATCAATGGTTTTGCCAACTCTATAGTAAATAATCTTGTTCCTGAAAAATTACAGAATACTGATGTCTTCGAACTTGATTTAGGCAATTTAATAGCCGGTGCTTCTTATAAAGGTGAAATTGAAGACCGTTTAAAAAAACTTATACAGGAATTAAAATCCTATCCGAGAGCGATTTTAGTCATCGACGGAATTCATGTTTTATTGGACAAAAACAGTGACAATGCAGGAATTTCAAGCATACTGAAAAGTGAATTGACAAAAGGATTAACCTTGGTAGCCACAACCACCGTTGATGAGTATACCAAAAAAATCGAAAAGGACGAAGTATTATCCGGTATGTTTGAACTGATTAAAGTGGAAGAACCGGATGATGAAAACGCTTTCAGAATTATTAAAACAGCTCTAAAATCCTACCATAATCATCATCAGATTAAAACGGATGATGAAACCATCAGAGAATCAATACGATTATCAAAACGTTATTTAAAAGAAAAAAGTTTACCTGAATCTGCCTTGAACTTATTGGACAGAACCATGTCGGTTATTAAAACAGCCGGAGAATCTTTTCTGTCTGAAAAAAATGCGTTATTCTCTAAAATGGAACAAATCAAAGAACTTCCTGAAGAATACAAGCTTCAGGAAGCCAATTGGTTGTTTGAAGACATCAAGCGAAAAGCACATTATTTACTGACTCAGGAAAAATTTGGGGAAGAAGAAACATCTGACAGTTCCTCTGAAGAATTATTACAGAAACTTGAACAGTTTATTGATAAACTGACAACGATAGCTCAAAGCAAAAAAGACCATATTGAAGGAATCGATTTAGCAGCCATTGTAGCACAAAAAACAAACATTCCTTTAGGGAAATTGCAATCGGAGGAAAAAGACCGTTTACAAACTATGGACGAAACCTTGAAGAAACGTGTGGTTGGACAGGATTTAGCGATTCAGATTATCACCGAAGCCGTTCTTGAATCACGATCAGGATTGAGCAAAGCCGGACAACCGATAGGATCCTTTTTCTTTCTGGGGCCAACCGGAACCGGAAAAACGGAATTGGCAAAATCATTAGCTGACTTCTTATTCCAGGATGAAAATGCCATCATCCGTTTTGACATGTCAGAGTTTAAGGAAGAACATTCGGCGGCTTTATTATACGGAGCTCCTCCGGGATATGTAGGATATGAAGAAGGTGGTTTGTTAGTAAACAAAATCAGGCAAAAGCCCTATTCTATCGTATTGTTTGATGAGATTGAAAAGGCACATCCTTCTGTTTTTGACGTATTTCTACAAATTATGGATGAAGGAAAATTACATGACCGTCTAGGAAAAGAAGGTGACTTTTCGAATGCATTGATTTTATTTACGTCCAATATCGGTTCGAAGTTTATTGTAGATTCCATTACAGGTGGAAACGGCTATCCAAGTTCGAATCAATTGATGGAAATCATGGCCAATCATTTCAGGCCTGAATTTTTGGGGCGTTTAACGGAAATAATTCCTTTTGCTCCAATTTCCAAAGAAAATGCCATGGGAATTTTTGAAATCCATCTTAAAAAAGAGCTATTGGATTTAGTAAAATCACAACATATTGAAATGCATATCACACAGGAAGCCAAGTCTTATTTAGTTGACAATGGTTACAATGCAACGTATGGAGCCCGTCCGCTTAAAGGAATCATACGGTCAGAATTAAGAAGACCATTGGCTAAAAAAATTGTTTCGAATGAAATAAAAGAAGGAAGCAAGGTAACGGTCGATTATAAAAATGACAGTCTCACTTGGGACATTCAATAAAAAAAGGAGCTTTTAAGAAGCTCCTTTTTTATATCTATACTTACTAACTGACCAATAAACGGTATGGGTAAATGTTTGATGAAACCTGATCCAGTTTGTGAAGCAGATTGTCACATAAATAGTTCCATTCGTTATCAGAAAAAGGAATATCGCTTTCTTCGTTTTTATCAACCTTGATATCAATGGTACGCACGAAACCTGCTTTAAGCGAAGGATCTGCTTTTGTTCCCTTATTCACTTCAATATGACTGATAGTATGACCGAAATGTTTCAGACAGAAGGTCTTGATATCAGCAAAAGTCACCACACGGCCATGCGACAAAAGCGCCTGTCTGTAAGATAAAATCTTCTCATTTGAAGTCAGCCTCGTTTTACCACCCACACTTGGCTGTACTAAATAAATAGTATTGGCAAAGAAATCGGTACCAAAAGGCAAATCCAGTTTTGTTCCCGGTTTGATATCATTAGCATCTTCTCCACACGTAGACCAGAAATTAATAAAGAACGAATCGTTTTCATTGCGTTCATCCACTAAATTAGACTTAATCACCACGTAAGGAAAATTCGATTTCAGGAATGAATTTTCTTTGGTTTGCTGTTCCAAAGTAGCAATTAACTGGTTCATTTCGGCGATGACATTGCGCACAAAATCCCCACCCAAAACTGAGAAAGAAGCACTTTCATCTTTTAATAATTCCAATAAATACTGGATAATCTCCGAAGCATTTCTTTCATCAAAACGCTCGACACCATTATTTCTCAAAGCTGCTTCCCCACCTTCAAGGTTCTGTGAAAACTGTTTCAGATGGTAGCTGAAACCTCTCGAATCAGTAATTGTATCCAAATCCAGGAAATGATCATCATTGACCAATGGAATATAATTGATATACGGATCGATACGTTGTGCAAGGTTGATCAGTCTTTTGTTGATTACCGGGAAACTGTTAAGGGAAAAACTTAAACTTTCAAAAATACTATTATTGATAACTTCAGGGAATTCGACACGAAGCCAAAGCACATCGTTCAATGAATTCAGTTTGTCATTTTCAAACACTGAGGCGATTTCGGCAGGAACTTTCAATAAAGAAGGATCCAGGACAATATCATCAGTCAGGTGGATGAATTTATCAAAATAGAATTTATTCACTTCGGAATAAATCTGGTTAATTCTGTTGTAATTCTTAGTGATGACAGCATCGATATCCAAATCTTTGGTAGCCACATTATAACCTTCTTTAAACCCAAGTTGTTTATCCCCGAGAAAGATTTTGGACTGTTTCAGATAATGGTAAAAAACTTCCCTTTGATGCGTGTTTTTAACATCAACATAAAACATCAGTTTCTTCAGGATTTCATTTGGCTCCAAACAACGAAGGCCAATCCAGATTGTGGAAGACTTTAATGATTTGGCCGACTTTAGATAAAACTCCTTGTGAACATTCCGGGTGAAATTATACATCGAATTCCCGAAAGCCATGAACTCGACATCTGCAGTTGACAGGTCGAAACTACCTGTAGGTCCGAAAAAAACCTCTTTAACCGTGGGTTTAACCGGATCATAGATGTTAGGGATATTCTTTTTGCAGTAAAACTGATGTTCGAGAGACACCCTGAAATTATTCTCCGAAGGTTTTGCATGAATGATTGATCTTGAAGGCATGGCACCGGCGTTAGATGCAGGCGACATCACTTCAATAAGACGTTCAACGATGCGGGCATGTGAATTGTTCAATTCAACTGATAACTTTTCAAGTTCTGCGGCACAGGCTTCGAGCAATAAAGCAACTATTGGATCGAATGATGTTTCCAATTCGCTGTCACTATACCCCCAAACCCTTGCGGCTCTTTTTAGAATCCTGTCTTTTACTCTTTCCTGTATTTCCATAGATTTTAGATATATGAAAGTGGTCCTACGAAGAAGTATCCGTAGAAATTAAATGCTCTGTTTGTTTTTTTTACATTTCCGTTCACCACGACATTGACTTTCTTTTTCATTCGCAGGCCGTTGTTGTAAGAAGCTGCTTTTGCTTCGGTTATACTGACTTCGATATCAGACAGTTCGAGGCGGTACTCATACTTTTTGATGGTCGCTTTAAGTGCATCACGGATACGGTCTTTGATGGTGTTCTGATCTGAAAGCAAATCAAAATCCATTTCCCAGATTTTACATCCGAAGCCTTCATCAAACTTACATTCTCCGAAAGAAGTCGTTGCGGCAAGATTAATAAACTGGGCGATTGAATGCTCGAGATTGGTCTTCTCAATTTCTTTCTTCTCCATCAGATCCTTGAAATCGATGGGTGTTTTATAATAAATTCCGTACATCTTACAGGTATACTATTTTGTTTACTTTTCCTTTTTTGTCAAACTCGATTTCCTTAACGGATTTATCCCTTTTAATTACCTGGATTTCAACATTGGGTGTCATTTTCAGGAATTTTTCCCTGTATTTGATATCACCGATGAAGCGTTGACCGTTGCTGTTATCGATCACACAAAAGAAATTTTCGGTTTTAGAAGCGTTGAAAAGGTTTTCGGGGATTTCACCGGCAACCAGATTAGCCACCACTTCCCCTTTTTTAAGGGTATAGGCCAGATAATTTTCACGTAAAGTCCGGTAGCGGGACACCTCAAAGTATTCGACCAAGGTCTTAAGCGGCTCATAAGAAATGGAAGTCAGTTTCAGCACTTCCCTTTTGAACCATTCAATGCCGAGAAAAGAAAATCGGCTGATACTTTTGGTTTTTAATTCCTTTAGCAATAAAGTGTCACGGGTTACTTCGTAAAAAGTGGTTTCATTGGTCATGTCATCGGTCATGCTCATTTTATAAGTAACCAATTCAACCTCAGTAGTTTTATTGTTCCTTGTGAAGTTAACATTCACCTTTCCGGCTTCTTCATCTGTAATGACAATGGTAATGGTATGTTTCTTCATTGCAGAATCAAAAGTGGTCATATGCTCTCTCTGGCCGACTCCGGCATACAAAGGCGAACCATCATTATCGGTAATGGACATGGAAAGTCCCAATTGGGGTATTGGCATGGAAAATTAATTTTTGCTAAATGTAAGAAAAATATGTCAGTAAAAAGTGTTAATTTTTAGTAATTAGTGATTAGTGAAGAGTAACTAGACCTTAGTACTTAGTTTATAGTGCTTAGTGAAGAGTAATTAGAGGCTCAACAATAAAACATATTGGCTACACAATAAAGCATATTGACTCCACAATAAAACATATTGACTCAACAATAAAACATATTGGCTCAACAATAAAATATATTGACTCCACAATAAAATATATTGACTCCACAATAAAATATATTGGCTCCACAATAAAATATATTGGCTCCACAATAAAACATATTGGCTCCACAATAAAACATATTGGCTATGCAAGAATTCATATTCACATTTCAAAATAAAGAATCATGTTTAGAATTATTGATACCAAATACTTAAAACTGATTAAAACTGTACCTATAAGAAGTCGGAATATTCATTAAAAACTGAATTAAATTTGATATTTTTGCGTTCAAAATCAATATCTGACAGCAATGTTCAAAAAATTACTTTACCTACTACTTTCTTTTAGTTTTTTTTATTCGTATTCTCAATGTCCTACCGGAACAATTTACATTCGGAGTCAGGCTGATGTGGATTATTTTCTGACCCGTTATCCTAACTGCACAGAAATTCCCGGTTCAATTGTAGTTGAAACCAATGCCAATAGTGGAGCAATTAATAATTTCAATGGATTTAGAAATATCAGACGTATAAATGGCGGAATATCTTTTAGTGAAAATTCCCCTTTACTGAGAACTTTAAATGGTTTCGAAAATCTTACTCACGTAGGCGGGAGCATAACCCTTCATGACAGTTGGATGACCGATATTTCAGGATTAAGAAACCTTGCATTTATAGGAGGAAATTTAGTGCTGACATCTAATCATATTAATGATTTTTCCGCTTTAAACAATCTTACATTTATTGGTGGAAACCTAACTTTATCGAATGACAGCGATTATTGCTATGAATCGAATATCCATTTAAGATTAACCAATGTCCCGGGAAATTTGTCAATTAGAACTTTAGGTTCACACAATTTTGATTTGACCGGTTTTGAAAGCATCAGAACTGTAGGTGGTGATTTATCCATTTCAAACTGGGAGTTAACCAGTTTACAGGGACTATCAGGGCTTCAATCTGTTGTTGGATCATTTTCTGTAAACAGTTGTTTATCATTGCAAAACTTAAATGGACTTACGTCATTAACCAGTTTAGGCAGTTTATCGTTATCCGGCAACAGATTGATGACAGACATTTCATCTTTAAGCCGAATAACATCTTTAAGAAACAACTTAAACATTATTTATTCATTAGTTATTGAGGGCTCCCAAAATTTAAACACACTTCACGGATTACATAATTTAACTTCGATAAAAGGAGGTTTATATATAAGTGGAAACAATGTACTAACATCGATAAATGAACTTTCAGGCGTTGATTTAAGCGAAGTCACCGAATTAACAATCCAGAATAATCAAGTACTATCGTTATGTCAGGAACTAAATGTTTGCAATTATATACTGGCAGCAAAACCAAATACCATAAGAGGAAATGCGACTGGATGCAATGATTTAACCCAATTGACCGAATCATGCAACAACAGATGGAAAAACAGAATAAAAGGAACGGTAAAAATAGATTATGAAAACAATGGCTGTAATATCGGAAACGACCGTGCCATGGATAAAATAATGGTAAAAGCCACTAGTGGTTCAACGCTTTATTCGACTTTTACCAATGAAAGAGGTGAATATTCTATGTATGTTCCCCAAGGAGATTATAACGTAACTACCACAGCCTCTTTAAACAATTTCAATGTATCGCCACCAACTGCCAATATCACTTTCACAGGTGTAGGGAACCAACAAACAGCAGATTTCTGTAATGTGCCCAGTCAGACTATCAATGACGTAAGAATAACTTTTTCACCTATAGCAGTTGCAAGACCGGGTTTTGACGCTTATTACATAATTTATTATGAAAACAGAGGGACAACAGTTAGAAGTGGTTCAATTGTTTTTAATTTTAATGACGGTAAAATGGATTTTATCAATGCCAATGTACCGGTTCAGTCCCAAACTGAAAATGTGTTAACCTGGAACTATGCTAATTTATATCCGTATGAAACAAAATCAATTATAGTAAGATTCAGGATCAGCCAGCCTCCAACAGTAAATCTTAATGATTTCTTAGCGTTTACAGCGACCATTAACCCAATAGCAACCGATAATACACCTGCTAACAATACCTTTTCAATAAATCAAAGAGTAGTTAACTCTTTTGATCCAAATGATAAAACTGTATTAGAAGGCGATACAATATTAGTTAACAATATTGGGAATTATTTAAATTATGTAGTACGTTTTCAAAACACAGGAACTGCATCAGCAGTAAATATTAAAATTACTGATGAACTGGATGCTAAATTAGACTACTCGACTTTTGAATTAGTAGGACTAAGTCACCCCGGCCGTGTACAACTTAAAAACAACATTGCCGAATTTGTCTTCGATAACATTAATTTACCTGATATGGTATCGAATGAACCCGGTAGTCATGGTTACATCACTTATAGAATAAAGCCAAAAAACACAACGGTAAAAGGCAATACTATCAGGAATTATGCATCAATTTATTTTGACTATAATGCACCTATCATTACCAATACCGTTTCAACTTATGTAGATGCCGACACAGACAATGATGGCGTGTATGATAGTAAAGACAATTGTATGAATGTTGCAAACACCAATCAATCTGACACTGATAATGATGGTATTGGTGATGTTTGTGATGACAATATAGAAGTAAGTCCACCTTATTATATGGGATTTGACACCGCAACACTCGATTCTTTCTGGAAAACTTACAAACAAAGCAGTTCAGTTACAAATACAAACGTAAGTGTAAGTAATTTATATGATGCTGACAACAACGGTAATACGATAAGACTATATTCATCTTACTCAGGTTATAAAAGCATGCTTATCAGTCCGCGATTAAATGGCTTAACAAATAACAGTAAAATATCATTTTGGATTTTACGAGAGTATTCAAGCTATAATCCTATTGAAATAGGATTTATGACAGACCCTTCCAATCCCAGTACTTTCACTCGATTAAGCTATGCAGGAGGAAGCTCTACAATGTCACTGTATACCTTAAACATGACAAACTATCAACCTTCATATGGAAAAAACTTAGCTATAATGGTTTATGGCAATACTGTTCATATCGATGATTTTAAATATGATCCTGAGAATTTATCAACAGATGAAAATGAATTCAAGAAATTCAGGTTATATCCGAATCCTACCACCGAGTTTTTAAATATTGCGAGCGAATCAGGTATTGATTCAGTTTCAATTTATGATTTAAACGGAAGAAAATTAAAATCTGAAAAAACATCAAATCAGAAGCATATCACTTTAAATATTAATAATTTATCCAAAGGTATTTATATGATTGAGATCCATTCAGACGGTGCCAGACAAATTGAAAGATTCATTAAAGAATAAATGTAAAGCAGGTTGGATTAATCCAACCTGCTTTTTTTAAAACCTATAATAACAAAAGCGTTATAATAAAACATATTGGTTCCACAACAGACAATTGAGGCTCCACAAGCGGTAACCGAGGCTCCACAAGCAGCAATATTGGCTCTACAAGCGGCAACAGAGGCTCCACAAGCAGCAATATTGACTCCACAAGCAGCAATATTGGCTCAACAAGCAGCAATATTGGCTCAACAATAGACAACAGAGGCTACACAAGCAGCAGTATTGACTCCACAAGCGGCAATATTCACATTTCACAATAAAAAAATCCGCTATGAAAGATCATAACGGATTACATTATACAGTGAGTTGATTTAAAAAACCACTTTTACTTTCATTTCTTTGCCACTGCGGATTAAAGTCACTTCCTTCTCGTCGCCAGTGTTCAGTTTTGCAAGGCATTCCATGTAGCTGTAAACTTCTTTCACCGGGCAATCACCAATTTTAGTAATGATATCCCCTTCCTTGATTCCGGCGATATTCGCGGGACGGCCTTCGGTAACACCGTCGACATGGAGTCCGTCACCATGATCTGTATAATCGGGCATGATGCCCAAAGTCACTTTGTACTTAGCCGCCTTTTTTTCGGAAGTAATTTTGGTTTTCGTAAATTCCAATTTTTCTACATCAGCAATGGCATTAGCTGTGCGGAAAACATAATTCACGATATTTTCGACACCATAATAATTGATTTTATCCTCGTCATCACTTGGTTTGTGGTAATCGGTATGCGTTCCTGTAAAGAAAAACAGCACCGGAATATCCTTCAGGTAAAAAGACGTATGGTCAGACGGTCCTACCCCACTCATTTCCTGCGTGATGCCAAAACCCGCCGGTTTATTTTTTTCGATAATTTCAGCAAAAGAAGGACTCGTTCCGATACCGCCCACTATCATTGTTTTTTTATCATCCAGACGGCCAATCATGTCCATATTGATCATCGCCGTTATATCAGGATAAAACATTTTAATGGTTGACGCCATTTCTTTGGAACCGATTAATCCGTCTTCTTCACCTGAGAATAAGGCAAAGATATAATTCGCTTTCTCTTTGGTTTTATTCTGCGACAGCATTCGGGCCAATTCCAAGACACCGGCCACGCCCGATGCATTGTCATCGGCACCGTTGTGGATTTCACCTTCCGAATTCATTTTAGTCGAATGCAAATGTTCGTTCAAGCCCAGATGGTCATAATGCGCACCGATCACAATCGTTTTTGCAGCGCCGTTATCCAGATAACCGATCACATTATTCCCCGAATTAGCCTTCCCTTTCGAAATCGTGTCATGCGGATTCAGGCGTACGGTATATTTAAAAGGATGCAGGAATTGCATTTTATACGGTTTCAGTTTCAGTTTTTTGAATTCAGAAATGATATAATCAGCCGCCAGTTTTTCCTCTTTCGATCCCGTCAATCTTCCCTTCATGGCATCAGAAGACAGGAAAGAGATGTGTTTTTTCAAGTTTGTAGGATTCGCGTATTCGGCTTCATCAATATCCGCCCAATCGGCAATAAACACATTCGTTTCACGCGGTTTACTTTGTTCGCGGTTGCTGGAGAAAACCAGTTTCTTTCCGTCAGGCGAAAACATCGGGAATGCATTGAATTCACTTTGGAACGTAATCTGTTTCAGTCCCGTGCCATCCGTATTGATCATATACAACTGGAAATCATAGCCTTTGGTAGCGTGATGGTTAGACGAAAAAATAATCTTCTTATCCGAAGGGTGGAAAAAAGGCGCCCAGTTTGCTTTTCCGAGATGTGTAATCTGCTTTAAATCGGATCCATCCACGTTACAGGTGTAAATCTCCATACTTGTGGGCATTACCAGATTTTCGGCCAATAAATCCTTATATTCCTTTATTTCACTTTCCGTTTTCGGGCGTGAAGAACGGAACACCAGTTTCTTACTGTCATGCGAAAAAAAACAACCACCATCGTAGCCCAATCCGCTCGTCACCTGCTTCACATTTGAACCATCAATATTCATGGTATAAATTTCAAGATCACCTGAGCGTATACTCGTGAATGCAATCTTTTTGCCATCCGGAGACACCACAGCTTCGGCATCATAACCCGGAGAATTTGTTAACTGCTTCACTATATTCCCTTTCAGGTCGGCCATATAAATCTCGAATTCGGGGTAAATCGCCCAGAGGTACTTACCATCCTTCGGTTTAGGCGGAGCCGGGCAAGCCTCGTTACTTTTGTGCGTTGAAGCGTATAAAACATGCTTCCCGTCAGGCATAAAATACGAGCAGGTCGTGCGGCCTTTCCCGGTAGAAACCAGTTTAAGACTTTTCGAATCGATGGCAGGATTTGACAAATCGAGTGTAAAAATCTGGTCACACTGTGCACCGATTTCAGGGTTTGTTACCTGGAGCGTCAGGCTTTTACCGTCGGGGCTGAAATAAGCCTCTGCGTTATCGCCTCCGAAAGTCAGTTTTTTGATGTTTTTGAGATGCTTTTCCTGAGCAGAAACCGTTGCCACGGAAAGCATAAATAAGGCAGTTACAATTTTAGTTACAGTCATTCTTGTAATGTTTATCTCTCAAATGTACTAAAAAGGAAACGATTGTCGGTTAACCTTTTAGCATAAAAAAACCGTCCTGTTTTGCAACAGGACGGTTTAATGGATTTAACCCGGGGACTATTTTCCCTTCGGAAGATTTTTAGGTGTTTCCTTGTTGGAATCCATCATTTCCATGAGTTTCATTCCCAGTAAACCACTGATACCTCCATCGGCACCATTGTTACCCGAAATCAGGACATCAGGAATCACTTTGATATTCCCTTTACCGATTTCCTCCGTGATTTTATATTTCGTAAAGTTATCTCCACCCATAGCCGAAACCTGTAATTGGTAAGCTTCAGCCGTAGATTTACCGATAGCCATGATTTTTTCAGCCTCAGCCAAACCGGTTTTAGAGATCTTTTCCGCTTCAGCACTTGCATTCAAACGGGTAGCTTCCGCCTGTGCACCTGCTCTTGCTTTAGTTGCTTCCGCTTCCGCCTGCGCTCTCATTTTAGTTGCTTCAGCTTCAGCATTTACGTTTAATTTCAAACTGGTAGCATCCCCTTCCGCTTTTTTAACCGTTGCATCGGCAGTACGTTGTGCGATTTCCACACTTTGAGAAGCCCGTACGATTTCCTTCTGCATGTCAGCGATAGCCGTTTCCTTCTCCATACCCTGACGTTGTTCCTGCGCCATCTTTTGCGTTTGATATGTCTTTTGTTCCTCTTCTGCGATCTTTCTGTCGGTTAACGTTTTCATCAACGAATCCGGTGGCACGATATCACCGATCAACGTATCTACAGCATTCACATTATATTCATCCAATACCACTTTGATGTGATTTTTAGCCGATTCCTGGCGTTCTTTACGCGTACTTAAGAACGAAATCACATCACTTTCCTGCGCCGAGTTACGGAAATAGTTACCAATGGTAGGCTCCAAAACCTGGGAAACCAAATTCGTCATGCTACCGAAACGTGCGATTACCTTTGGCGCTTCATTAGCCGGAACGTGGATAATTTGCGACACGTCAAGGTTAAAAGGGAAACCGTCTTTAGAACGAACCGTAATGGTAGATAAATTATGGTCTAAGTTATGCGATTCACTTCTTGCATCAGCCCAGTTTAATACCAAGTTAGTTGTAGGCACCAATTCCAGTTTAGTCGTATACTTATTCAACGCATATTTACCAGGTCCAAGCGGTTCCATCCAAACACCGCGCTGTCCTTTAGACACAATATTACCATGTTTGAAATGTTCGCCTGTTACATCCTGACCGTCTTCACCAATATACGAGATTACAACCCCAACATAACCGATAGGCACATCCGTCATGGGCGTTTGCTCGATTTGGACAGCCCACGAGTTGATGTAATACGAACCCGCCAACATTACCTGCGGCTGTAGACCACGGTTACCACCTTCTTCAAGGAATTTATCGAAATCCTGGAAATTATTATGTGATTCGGCATATTTACCCGCGATTTGGCCGATTGGAATAGGCTCACCATCAAGAGCGGTAACCACACCCACCATGTTTTCAAAGATCTTGATTTGGTCAGCCATAACGACATCGAACAAAAAGGTGTTGATACGGTACGATCCGGTGGTGATAAAAGCCGTTTGACGACCTTTTTGTCCGCCGTTATTCAGGAAAGCCGTGGCATCCTGGAAATTATCGCACATTACTTTGCGGGCAAGGATTCTACCCGTTGGGATTTCCTTACCGTCTTTACTTAACACCAAACCGATTTTTCCTTCCGGGATGATGGTAAAAGGCGTCATATCGACAGAATACTGCCAGATCCACATACCCCAGTATAAACCCGGAGCAAGGGTTTGCGCCTGGAAACCGGCTTCACCTTTAGTCGCGATGATACGTCCGTCAGGCAAAGCTTTATCGGCACCGAAGAGAACGAATTTTTTCGTCACCAGACCGATTTTATCTTCCGGGACAATCACCATTCCGAAGAACACCCTTAAGACAAATTTGTAAAAAATGAAGCTGGCAACGATCATTATCAGCCACCAAAAATTAGTAATTGTTTCCATTAAAATTGATTTTTAAATGATTTCATGTTTTGATTCCAGAAATGTTTAATATGAAAAATGAAAGTATAATCGTGAGTCAGATTAAAAGTCAACCATCAGGTTTGCGCAGATGCCTGAGTTGCTATTTTTGAAGATACAACACCTTTGTGTCATTTTAGGATATTAATTTCTTAGTAAAATCAGTTATTATACGTTTAGAGAAATCAATAGTTACATAAAAAAGCAAATTTATTTTAGCTATATTTCAAAACAACTGATTATCAACAAAATAAAAAAACCACTCCATCCTAAAGATGAAGTGGTTCTTACGTATTAACCGAACAATTATTTTCCCATAACGACATCAGAATTAAAACAATCGCGGTGAAGTTTCCATACTCCGTCCTCCATTTTATATACTTCGATTGCTTTTCCCTGATCAATTATTTTACCGCTTTTATCTTTAAACGTCCAGTTTTCTTCGGCTGCCAGCACTTCTTCATTTCCCCATACTTCAACCGTTTCGATTGAAAATCCGGCCGGCATTCCTGCTTTCATCCATTGGCCAACCAATTTTTGGATACTGGCTTTTCCTGAAACCGATTTTTCGTTAGGCGGCATAAACTTACCATCTTTTGTGTAACAATTTGCGACACCGACCGAATCCTTATTATTTACGGCATCTGCATAAATTTTACTACGCTCTTCAATTGCTTTTTTAGCTGCAGTCAAATCAAATGCAGATTTAGCAGATTCATTTTTACAACTTGTCATCCAGCAAGAACCGGTTATCAGGACGATTAGCACTACAATTACTTTTTTCATAGTTTTTATATGTTTATGTTACTAAAATTATGTTCATTTAGCGCAAATGGATATTAAATTTACAAAAAAAATCCGTTCAGTATTTACAAAACGGATTTGCTATTTCTTTAGCAGTCCGACAATCATAAAACTTTTTCATCAATTAGAAGAAAAAATATTGTCAGGCATTCTAAATTACTCATTTTTTCATTTTTTTCCCATGCTTGATTTCGGTTACAATGAGTTTAATAGTGGTTGTACCCACATTTTTAGCCATATGGGTAACTGCCGGAATAAACATTACATCCCCGGCTTTGATTTCCATGGTTCCGGGATCTTTACCTTTATCGGTAATTTCAATTTTACCGTCAGTCAGTGCATAGATAACATGATCCGGATGGTGGTGCCAAGGTACAACATCACCTGGAGCAATCTCAACTTCCATAACCCTTACCTTATCATTGTCAAGGGAAATTTTTTTGTAAATATGAGGAGCTACGGTTGGAGGATCCTGCGCATAGAGATTCATATACACAGATGGAGTTAATGCAAACAGCACTAACATGAAAATTAATTTAATACCTTTCATTTTTTGCTTTTTAAATTAGAAACGTGGTATTTTTTAAATTACATCTCTTGTCTGGAACAAGTTACCTTCAACAACTTAGAAATTAGTTGGTACTGATTGTAGCGGGAAGATTTTTACATTTTTAAAAATCTGACTACAAAGATACGAATGAAACGTAAGCAATTGGCTATTAATTGAATAAATAAAAAAACCGTCTCGAAGTCAACGAGACGGTTTCAATATAATTTAATAGATTTAAATCTGTAGATTATAAATGGATTACCTCACCATAAGCATCGGCAACAGCTTCCATCACAGCTTCACTCATTGTTGGGTGTGGGTGAACTGCTTTTAAGATTTCATGACCGGTTGTTTCCAGTTTACGGGCAACGACAGCTTCTGCAATCATATCGGTAACACCTGCACCAATCATATGACAACCTAACCATTCACCATATTTAGCATCGAAAATAACTTTTACAAAACCATCAGGAGTTCCGGCTGCTTTTGCTTTACCTGAAGCTGAGAACGGGAACTTACCGATTTTCAATTCGTATCCTTTTTCCTTAGCTGCTTTTTCTGTTAAACCAACAGAAGCGATTTCAGGAGTAGCATAGGTACAACCCGGGATATTTCCATAATCTAAAGGTTCAACATGTAAGCCTGCAATTTTTTCAACACATAAAATACCTTCAGCAGAAGCCACGTGAGCCAAAGCCTGTCCAGGAGTTACATCTCCGATAGCGTAATAACCCGGGACATTTGTCTGGTAGTATGCATTTACTAAGATTTTATCTTTATCCGTTGCGATACCGGTTTCTTCCAAACCGATGTTTTCGATGTTTGTTTTGATACCAACAGCAGAAAGTACAATATCAGCTTCAAGAATTTCTTCCCCTTTAGCCGTTTTAACAGTAGCTTTTACACCTGCTCCGCTTGTATCAACTTTTTCAACAGACGCATTCGTCATTACATTGATACCGGCTTTCTTTAAAGAACGCTCGAATTGTTTAGAGATATCTTCGTCTTCTACCGGAACCACATTGGGCATGAACTCAACAATAGTAACTTCAGTTCCCATTGAATTATAGAAATGTGCAAATTCAACACCGATAGCACCTGAACCTACAACAATCATTTTCTTTGGTTGCTCCGGCAACACCATAGCCTGACGGTATCCGATTACTTTTTTACCATCCTGTGGTAAGTTAGGCAATTCTCTTGAGCGTGCTCCGGTAGCGATGATAATGTGATCAGCAGAATATTCGGTTACTTTTCCGTCAGCAGCGGTAACATCAACTTTTTTACCCGGTTTCACTTTTCCGAAACCATCGATAACGTCTATTTTATTTTTCTTCATTAAGAACTGAACACCTTTGCTCATTCCTTCTGCAACACCTCTTGAACGTGCAATTACAGCTCCAAAATCTTTATCAACATTATCAACTTTTAAACCATAATCTGAAGCATGTTTTAGGTAATCAAAAACCTGTGCTGATTTCAATAATGCTTTAGTTGGGATACATCCCCAGTTCAAACAGATTCCACCCAAATTTTCTTTTTCGATAACGGCAACTTTAAAGCCTAATTGTGACGCTCTGATGGCAGTTACATAACCACCCGGCCCACTTCCTAAAACAATAATATCGTATTTCATAACGTAAAATTTTCTAAATTTCAGAGCACGAAAATACACAATAAATATAGAGTACTCAAATATTCTTCTAATTATTTGGACGTTACCAATATTGCAAGGCGATAAAGCTAAAGCCAGTTTTAATTGTGATACTTTCGTCTGTAGCAATACTTGCCAGTATTTAACTTTTTCTGAAGCGAGATCCCTAACACAGTAAAAGACTCAAAATCAAAAATATCAGAAAAACTTTTAACTTATACCTTCTAACTTAGAACTTTATACTATCTTTGCACGCTCAAAATTAACATCATGCGATTACATAGAAACCTGGTTTACACTACAATAGATTCATTAAATGCCATCTTTAACGAAGGAGAATATGCTGACAAAGTAGTAGCACGCGCTCTTAAAAAAGACAAACGTTGGGGAAGCGCCGACCGTAAATTTGTGGCAGAAACCATCTATGAAATTGTACGTTGGAAACGTTTATATGCAGAAATTGCAGAAGTAAGAGAACCTTTTGACCGTGATAATTTATGGAGAATGTTTGCTTCATGGGCTGTTTTGAGAGGCTACCCAATTCCGGATTGGACGCAGTTACAGGGAACACCTATACGAAAGATTAAAGGCCGTTTTGATGAATTATCAAAAAACAGAGCCATTAAAGAATCTATTCCTGACTGGATGGATGAATTGTGCGCAAAAGAATTAGGAGAAGCAGTTTGGAACAAAGAAATCAAAGCCCAAAACGAGCAGGCCAAAGTTATTTTACGCGTTAATACCTTAAAAATTTCCCCGGATAAGTTGCGTGCCCGCTTAATGGACGCAAATATCGAAACAGAATATATTAAAAATCAACCTCAGGCATTAGTATTAAAAGAACGTGCCAATGTATTCCTTACCCAGGAATTTAAAGACGGTTTGTTTGAAGTTCAGGATGCTTCTTCACAATTAGTTGCGCCTTTATTGGATGTTAAACCCGGAATGCGCGTTGTAGATACTTGTGCAGGTGCAGGAGGAAAAACACTGCATCTAGCTTCCATCATGGAAAACAAAGGGCAATTGATTGCTTTGGATTTATATGAAAGCAAGTTAAACCAATTAAAACTACGTGCACGCCGTAATGGAGTTCACAACATCGAAACCCGTGTGATTGAAAATTCAAAAACAATCAAAAAGCTACATGAAAAAGCTGACAGGGTTTTAATTGATGCACCATGTAGCGGATTAGGCGTTTTAAAACGTAATCCGGACAGTAAATGGAAATTACAACCTGAATTTATTGAAAACATCAAAAAAATACAAGCGGAAGTTTTAGAGAACTATTCTAAGATTGTAAAGCCGGGCGGAAAACTGGTTTATGCAACCTGCTCTGTGCTACCATCTGAAAATCAGGAACAAATAGAACGATTTTTAACAACAGAAAGCGGAAAAAACTTTACCTTTGTAGAAGACCACAAAATTCTGGCTCATGAGTCAGGTTACGACGGATTTTACATGGCTTTATTAGAAAGAAAGCAGTAAACCGGCTAAAAAATTCCGAAACCTATTTTTACCATAGTAATTTCTTACAATTTTAAACCATTGTAATCGGGCTTTTATGCCTAATTTTTAAAATTTTAAATCCCAAATTAATACAAATAATATGAGAAACACTTACTTTTTAATTTGCCTACTGTTTTCATTAATGGTATCCTCGCAAAATGGAGCTCCTGCGGCACCATACTATAATAGTTTCAACTGGTCATTAACCGGTCAAAACCTTAAAAATGCATTAGCTGCTAAAATCACTTCCACACATACTAACCTTCTCACTTATACTCCGGGTATTTGGGAAGCAAGTAAGATAACAGATTTAGATCCGGCTGACGCAACTAACACCAATGTATTATTAATATACGGTTTCAGCAACAATATGTGTCCTGCATCTACTTCAGATGATAATGACCACCGAAGAAGAAATAAAGATTCAAATGGTGGTAGTGCTACTTGCCAATGGAATAGAGAGCATGTATATGCAAAATCATTGGGAACACCTGCTTTAGATGATGATGCAACTACTTCTTCAGGCGTTTCTGATGCAGGAGAAGATGCACACCATTTAAGAGCTGCCGATGTACAAAGAAATGCAAACAGAGGAAACAGAAAATTTGCAGCCGGCACTGGTAATTCAGGTAATATGGGAGCAGATTGGTATCCGGGAGACGAGTGGAAAGGTGATGTTGCCCGTATGATGATGTATATGTATTTAAGATATCCAACGCAATGTTTACCAATAAACGTTGGTACAGGAGCTACCGTTGTTGGAGATACAAATATGATCCAATTATTTTTACAATGGAATGCAGAAGATCCTGTTTCTCAATATGAAGACAACAGAAATACATATCATGATTCTAACGGAACATATGCACAAGGTAACAGAAACCCATTCATTGATAACCCTTATTTAGCAACCATGATTTGGGGAGGAACACCGGCACAAAACCGTTGGCCATTTCTTTCCAATGATCAATTTGAAGCATTGGATAGAGCAACTGTATATCCAAATCCATCAAATAACAATACGATTACTGTATCATCAGAAGTCAACATGGATGAGATCCAAGTTATCAATTTAAACGGACAATTGATTCAATTAATCAAAAATCCTGAATCAAATCAGAAAAGTACTACAATTGCAAATTTACCTCAAGGCTTCTATTTACTGAAGTTGACGTCTGGTAATGCAGTAACAACTAAAAAAGTAATCATAAATTAATTGCCGTATTAACTTTTTTATATAGATTTGTCGCCCCAATCTAAAAAAATTAAAACCTAATTCTTTATGAGACAGAAAATTACTTTTCTATTATTGTTGATTTCGTGCGTTTCATTTGCACAGATTCCTGCAGGTTACTACAGTACAGCAACCGGAACAGGAGCAACTTTAAAAACTCAATTATACAACATTATCAAAGACCACACAGACAGAGGATATGATGGTTTATACACCACATACCAAACATCTGACGTAGACAGTTTCTATGAAAATGACGGAACGGTAATGGATATGTATTCTGAAAGACCAACGGCGGCAGATCCTTATAATTACACTACAGGTTCAGGACAAAGATGTGGTACTTATTCATCTGAAGGTGATTGTTATAACAGAGAGCACATTATCCCGCAGTCAACATTCAACTCGAATGCACCAATGGTATCAGATGCTCACTTTATTACCCCAACTGACGGAAAAGTAAACGGGCAACGTGGAAATCTTCCACACGGTACAGTTGGCACTCCTAACTGGACATCTTTAAACGGAAGCAAAAGAGGATCGAGTTCTGTTGCTGGTTATACTGGAACTGTATTTGAACCGATTGATGAATTTAAAGGAGATATTGCCAGAATGTATTTCTATTTTGTAACAAGATATGAAAACACTGTTTCAGGATATCCTTTTGCGATGTTCAGTGGTAACAGCTACCCGGCAATTGATACTGCCTTTTTGAATTTACTTATTACTTGGCATACTAACGACCCGGTAAGTGCATTTGAAACAACAAGAAACAATGCCATTTACGCAAGACAAGGAAACAGAAATCCTTATATTGATCATCCTGAATATGTTGGTCTTATTTGGGGAGCCGGAAGTTGTCCTGCAGATACACAGGCACCAACAGCACCAACAGCATTAACGGTTGGTACAATTACATCATCATCAATTGCATTGTCATGGACCGCTAGTACAGATAACACAGGTGTAACAAACTACGATATTTATGTTGATGGAGTAAAATATGCTTCAAGTGGTGGTGCAACTTCAATTGTTTTGAGCGGATTAAACCCATCAACAGCTTATTCAATTTATGTAGTAGCTAAAGATTGTCAAGGTAATACATCAACTGCAAGTAATGTTGTTAATCCTTCAACTGCTGCAGGACCGGCAGGAGGAACAACATGTGGTAACGAAACATTTGAAACAATTCCGGCAAGTTCATCATCTTATGCCGCTTACAATTGGACTAATGGTGGAGTAACTTGGTCTACAACTGATTCAAGAACGGATCAGACAATTAATGGTAGGGCAATTTTAATCCGAAACGGTTCTTTAACATCATCATCTGTTCCTAACGGAATTGGAGAATTAACAATAACTACCCAATTAAAGTTTTCAGGAACATCAGGTACATTCAATTTAAAAGTTAACGGTGTAACAAAAGCAACTGTTCCTTATAGTGCAACTGCCGCAACGGTTACAATCAGTGACATCAATGTTGCAGGAAATGTTATCATCAGTTTAGACGGAAACAGTGTAGCAGCTAGCCGTGTAGCCATTGACGATTTAACATGGACATGTTATTCCGGATTAGCTAATGATGATTTTAATGATACAGCATTTAAGATCTATCCGAATCCGTCGAATGGAACTTTCAGAATTCAGTATGATTCGACAATTGGAGATATAAATGTTGAACTTTATTCGATTGTTGGTCAGAAAGTTTTTGAAAAGCAAAATGTAAATGACAATACAATCACGACAAGCGGACTTCAATCTGGTGTTTATCTTGTTAAGATTACTAAAGATTCAAAATCGATTGTCAAGAAAATAGTTATCGACTAATAATATATAAGCGGCCCTTTCGGCCGCTTTTTTTATGCCTATAATTTTAAAGAAAGAAATATAAATGAATCAAAAACAAACAAAATTTTAAAAAACCAAGAATTATCAAATTGATTGAAAAATCTGTAAGAAAATAAAAATTTAACAAGTAATTCACTGTAAATCAACGAATTGTTAATAAAATCTTAAAGAAAACAGTTAATTTATTGTTTTATAATTTATATATTTCACAAAACAATTCATTTTCAAACAGTTAACAATCAATTAATAATTAAGTAATATCCGTTTTAAGTTAAACAAATACTTTCGCCTGTTTTTGCAAAGAGAGTCAGGAGTTACTTGAAATAAATAAAAGAGGTTGTACAATAGAAGACATTGCTTCTGCAATAGATAACAGAGGCTATGCAATAGATGATATTGACTCTGCAATAGACAACAGAGGCTATGCAATAGATGATATTGGCCCTGCAATAGACAACAGACGCTATGCAATAGATGATATTGGCCCTGCAATAGACAACAGAGGCAATGCAATAGATGATATTGGCCCTGCAATAGACAACAGAGGCTATGCAATAGATGATATTGACTCTGCAATAGACAACAGAGGCTATGCAATAGATGATATTGGCCCTGCAATAGACAACAGAGGCTATGCAACAGATGCTATTCACTCGGCAATAGATGACAGAGGCTTTACAATAGACAATAATAGAAGTTGAACATTAAATTAAGGAAGGAGCAGAAAAACAGAAAAGAAGTAAAAACAACAAATCCAAAAACAAAAAACAAAAACCCAAAGCAAATGAAACAACAATTACAATTACTGGTATTCTTAGTATCAGCAGGATGCTTCGCGCAGGCACCGGCAGGATATTACAACTCGGCAACCGGAACAGGTTACACACTTAAAACCCAATTGTACAACATCATTAAAGGACATACCGACAGAGGGTATGCCGGTCTCTGGACTACCTATCAGACTTCAGACAGGGATAACCAGAATGAAAATGACAACACCATTTTCGATTTATACTCCGAAAATCAATCAGGAGCTGATCCGTACAACTATGCTTATAGTACAGGACAATGTGGTACTTATTCAACAGAAGGCGATTGTTACAACCGTGAACACATGGTTCCGCAATCTGTTTTTAATGAAAATGCACCCATGGTATCTGATGCGCACTTCATCCCTCCTACTGACGGTAAAGTAAACGGAATGCGTTCTGATTATCCGCACGGTAATGTTGCTTCGGCATCTTGGACTTCGCAAAACGGAAGCAAACTGGGAACCAGTGCGGTTTCTGGTTATACAGGAACTGTTTTCGAACCAAATGCTGCTTTTAAAGGAGACATTGCCCGTATGTATTTCTATTTTGCAACCCGTTATGAAAATACGGTAGCCGGTTATTCATATGAAATGTTCAACGGAACCAGCAATCAGGTTTTTACTACTGCGTTCCGTGATATGCTTTTAGCGTGGCATGCTGCCGATCCGGTTAGTGCACGTGAAATTGCAAGAAACAACGCGATTTATGCAAGACAGGGAAACAGAAACCCATATATTGACAATCCAAGCTATGTGAACCAGATCTGGGGCGGTGGAACTCCTGACACAACAGCACCTTCTGTTCCTACTTCTTTATCTTCAGCAAGTATCACAAATACGACATTTACATTAAGTTGGACCGCTTCAACAGACAATGTTGGTGTAACAGGTTATGATGTATATCAGGACGGTGTTTTAAAAACTTCAGTGAGCGGAACTTCAGCTTCCATCACAGGTTTGACAGCTTCAACAACTTATGCATTTACAGTTAAAGCCAAAGATGCTGCCAATAATATTTCTTCTGCAAGCTCGGCACTGAATGTAACAACTTTAGCCCCTACTTACTGTACTTCAAAAGGAGGAAGTGTGGCCGATGAATACATCGGAAGAGTTCAATTAGGAACTATCAACAATTCTTCAACAGGAAATAACGGTTATACTGATTTCACTTCTATCTCAACTGATTTAACCAAAGGTTCATCGACAACCATCACTATTACACCAACCTGGACCAGTTCAGCGTATCCAGAAGGAATGGCCGTTTGGATTGATTACAATAATGATAAAGACTTTGATGATTCAGGTGAATTAGTTTACAGCAGAGCCGCTTCAACAGCAACACCTGCCAGCGGAAACTTTACACCGCCAACCTCTGCCATCACCGGAACAACAAGAATGAGAGTTTCAATGAAATATAATGGAACTCCAACTACATGTGAACAATTCCAATATGGAGAAGTGGAAGATTATACCGTGAACTTAACTACACAAGCTGCAGATACAACAGCTCCGACGGCTCCGACAAATTTAGCTGCTTCAGGAACAACTGCAACAACTACTAACTTATCATGGACAGCTTCAACCGATAACGTTGCAGTAACCGGATATGATGTATACCAAGGAACAACATTATTGAATACTGTAACCGGAACTTCTTATAATGTAACAGGATTAACTGCTTCAACTGCTTATTCATTTTCGGTTAAAGCCAAAGATGCAGCAAATAATGTTTCTTCCGCAAGTAACACCGTTAATGTAACGACTTCTTCTTCTGGAGGATCAATTACAGAATTATACTTCTCAGAATATTTAGAAGGTTCATCTAATAATAAAGCGTTGGAAATCACTAATGCAACCGGAGCTTCAGTAAGTCTTTCTGTTTACACTGTTAAAAAACAAACCAATGGTGCCGGAGCCTGGAGTACAGGATTGGCATTAAGCGGAACATTAGCCAACAACGGTAAATTTGTAATCGTAAACAGTGCTATTGCTTCAGGATGTTATTCAACTGCATCTGCCAATATTTCTACAGCAGCAGGAGAAATGACTTTCAACGGAAACGATGCCATAGGTTTATTCAAAAACGGAGTTTTGGTAGATGTTATCGGAACATTTGACGGAGGAAGTGCTAATTTCTCTGCCGATGAAACATTAAGAAGAAAAACTGCTGCAACTGTTCCGGCAACAACATTCAACAAAACAGCCGACTGGGATGTATTATCAATGGATACCTGCAACGGATTAGGAAACCGCACGGCAAATACAAACCTTACAGCAACTGAGTTTGAAGTATATCCTAACCCTTCAAACGGAGAATTCAATGTATACTTTAATAATATGGAGAAAGGATATTCATTAGAAATCTATTCTGTTGTAGGGAAGAAAGTATATGAAAAATCGAACATTACAACTTCAAACAATACCATTTCACAACTGCAGGCCGGAATTTATTTAGTTAAGATTACTAAAGATTCCGAATCAGTTACCAAGAAAGTTATTGTAAACTAAAAAATAAAGCGCCGATTGGCGCTTTATTTTTTTTCTATTCAAAATTGAAATGCTAAATTTGCATCACAAACAACAACACATACATTTACAATGATTCATTTTTTTGGTAACCCAACCAATACTGTTTTTGCCGTACAAACGCAAAACGGATTATCGACAGAAGATATCGCAAAATTAAACTGGCTTTTTGGCAACGCACATAAAATAGAAAAATCCGTCCTGACGGATTTTTTTGTTGGACCACGTGCCGCCATGATTACCCCATGGAGTACAAATGCCGTTGAAATAACCCAAAACATGGGAATTTCAGGGATTATCAGAATCGAAGAATTTGAAAAAGTTGGAGCTGACTTCAATGATTTCGATCCGATGTTATCGCAAAAATACACGGAATTAAATCAGGAAATTTACACCATAAACATTCAACCTGAACCTATCCTTGAAATTGAAGACATTGCAGCTTACAACAAACAGGAAGGTTTAGCCTTAAGTGATGAAGAAGTAGATTATTTGAATGGCCTGTCAACCAAATTAGGCAGAAAATTAACTGATTCGGAAGTTTTTGCTTTCTCTCAGGCTAATTCTGAACATTGCCGCCATAAAATCTTCAACGGAACTTTTGTGGTAGACGGTGAAGAAAAACCTACTTCCCTATTCAAATTAATCAAGAAAACATCTGAGACAAATCCTAATGATATTGTTTCAGCCTATAAAGATAACGTAGCTTTTATCAAAGGTCCGAAAGTAACCCAATTTGCACCGAAAAGTGCTGACAAACCGGACTTCTATACCGAAAAAGAGTTTGAATCGGTACTTTCCTTAAAAGCAGAAACCCATAACTTCCCAACAACCGTTGAGCCATTTAACGGAGCTGCAACCGGATCGGGAGGAGAAATCCGTGACCGTCTGGCAGGAGGACAAGGCTCTTTACCACTAGCCGGAACAGCAGTTTACATGACCTCTTACTCAAGATTAGAAGAAAACAGAGCTTGGGAAAAAGCCATGAATGAAAGACCTTGGTTATACCAAACGCCGATGGACATCTTAATCAAAGCATCAAACGGAGCTTCAGATTTCGGAAATAAATTTGGTCAGCCGCTAATTACAGGTTCGATTTTAACTTTCGAACATCAGCACTTCGACAAGCTCAGTGGCCGCAATAAAAAATTAGGTTATGATAAAGTAATCATGCAAGCCGGAGGAATCGGTTACGGAAAATTAGACCAAGCCATCAAAAAGAAACCACAGGAAGGTGATAAAATCGTTATCCTTGGTGGTGAAAATTACAGAATCGGAATGGGCGGTGCAGCTGTTTCTTCTGCAGATACAGGTGCTTTTGGTTCAGGAATCGAATTGAACGCAATACAACGTTCCAACCCTGAAATGCAAAAACGTGCTGCCAATGCCATCCGTGGTCTAGTAGAAAGCGACAACAACCCAATTGTTTCTATTCACGATCACGGTGCGGGAGGACATTTGAACTGTCTTTCTGAATTAGTGGAAGAAACCGGAGGATTAATCGATTTAGATAAACTTCCTGTAGGTGATCCTACCCTATCTGCTAAAGAAATCATTGGTAACGAGTCACAGGAAAGAATGGGATTGGTAATTGGTGAAGAAAACATTGACATTCTACAGAAGATTGCCGACAGGGAACGTTCCCCAATGTATCATGTGGGTGATGTAACTTCAGACCACCGATTTACATTTGAATCTAAAACAACCGGTGTAAAACCAATGGATTATGCTTTGGAAGATTTCTTCGGAAGTTCACCAAAAACCATCATGACAGACAAAACAGTTGTTGCTGATTATGCCATTATTGAATACACCACTGAAAACATACCAACATACTTAAACCAAGTTTTGCAATTAGAAGCTGTGGCTTGTAAAGACTGGTTAACCAACAAAGTTGACCGTTGTGTGGGCGGACGCGTTGCCAAGCAACAATGTGCCGGTCCATTACAATTACCGTTAAACAATGTAGGTGTTATGGCGTTGGATTTCAAAGGAAAAGAAGGAATTGCCACAACGATTGGCCACTCACCTATTTCTGCATTAGTTGATCCGGTTGCAGGTTCCAGAACTGCTATTGCAGAAGCGTTGTCAAACATTGTTTGGGCACCGTTAAAAGACGGATTGAAATCGGTTTCCCTTTCTGCCAACTGGATGTGGGCTTGTAAAAATGAAGGTGAAGATGCAAGATTATACGAAGCTGTGAAAGGCTGTTCTGATTTTGCCATCGAATTGGGAATCAACATCCCAACCGGAAAAGATTCACTTTCAATGAAACAAAAATACCCGAATGATGAAGTGATTGCACCGGGAACGGTAATCATTTCTGCAGCCGGAAACTGTTCAAACATTACTAAAGTTGTCGAACCTGTTTTAAAAAGAAACGCAGGAAATATTTATTACTTAAATTTATCACAGGATAACTTTAAATTAGGCGGAAGTTCATTTGCACAGATTTTAAATAAAATCGGTTCAGAAGTACCAACCATTACCAATGCCGATTATTTCAAAAGAGCATTCAATGTTTTGCAGGATTTGATCAAAGAGCGCAAAATTAAAGCCGGACACGATATTGGAAGTGGTGGTTTGATTACAACTTTATTGGAAATGTGTTTTGCCGATGTGAATTTAGGTGCTTCGTTTGATTTGACTTCTTTAGGTGAAAACGATACCGTTAAAACATTATTCAACGAAAATATTGCTGTTGTTTTCCAGGCAGACGCATCAGTTGAAGCTATATTTACACAAAACAATATCGAGATCTTCAATATCGGAACGGTTGTGGAAGGAAATTCGGTAACTGTTAAAAACAATTCTGATTCGTTTACTTTCAATGTTTCCGAATTAAGAGACACGTGGTACAAAACTTCATTCCTTTTAGATTCGAAACAATCGAAAAACGGAACGGCATTGGCCCGTTACAACAATTATAAAAACCAAGCTTTAACCTACACTTTCCCATCCCATTTTGACGGAAAAGCACCGGTTATCGACAATAGCAAACCAAGACCGAAAGCAGCTATCATCCGTGAAAAAGGAAGCAACTCTGAAAGAGAAATGGCCAATTCCATGTTCTTAGCCGGATTTGATGTAAAAGACGTTCACATGACCGATTTGATTTCAGGACGTGAATCATTGGAAGACATCCAATTCATCGGAGCTGTTGGTGGATTCTCGAATTCGGATGTATTAGGTTCTGCCAAAGGTTGGGCCGGAGCATTCTTATACAATGAAAAAGCCAATACAGCCTTGAAAAACTTCTTCAAGAGAGAAGATACTTTATCGGTTGGTATCTGTAACGGATGTCAGTTATTCATGGAATTGGAATTAATCAATCCGGAGCATGAAGTACACGGAAAAATGTTGCATAACGAAAGCCACAAACACGAGAGTATCTTTACATCTGTTACAGTTGAGAAGAATAATTCAGTGATGCTATCCTCATTGGAAGGTGCTACATTAGGCGTTTGGGTTTCACACGGAGAAGGAAAATTCAACCTTCCGTATACTGAAGATCAATACAACATTGTAGGTAAATACGGGTATGAAGGTTATCCGGCTAATCCGAACGGATCTGCATTCAACACCGCCATGATGTGCGACAAAACTGGACGTCACTTAGTAACCATGCCGCATATTGAGCGTTCAACATTCCCATGGAACTGGGCGCACTATCAGGATAACGGACACAAAGACGAAGTAACGCCATGGCACGAAGCCTTTGTGAACGCCAGAAAATGGATTGAAGAGAAAAATAAATAAAACTTAAAAAAGCCTCAAATGAGGCTTTTTTTATTCGTTTACCATAACCGTTATGGTTTCGTACAATTCTTCCACATCTACAGGTTTACTGAGTACTTTCCTGATTCTTGAAGATGAAAACAGCTCTCTGTTGACTTCTTCCGAAATGGCCGTTAAAGCGACAATCGGAATATATGGTTTAAGTTTTGAGATATGATCAGAAGCCTCGAAACCATCCATAATGGGCATCATAATATCCATCAAAACCAAATCATAATCCTTCGCTTCAACCATTTTACAGGCTTCCAGACCGTCATTGGCGACTTCACATACATAGCCTTTTTTAACGATAATCGTTTTGGTGATCAATTGGTTTGTTTTGTTGTCTTCCACTAATAAAATACGGACAGTTGACGGATCTTTGATTTCTTTGCTTATTTCTTCCGTTTCCGCTGTTCCGTTAAACACTTCAAAGTCTAATGAAAAGGAGATTGTGGTTCCTATTTCCGGTTGTGAATCAATGATAATGGTCTTACCAAATAACCCTAATGTTTTTTTAACCAATGTGAGTCCCAAACCGGAACCGCCATATTCGTAATTGATCTTATCGGAACCTTGAAAGAACAAATCGTAAATCTTTTCTTTGATTTCGGCATCAATCCCTATTCCGGTATCTTTTATGATAAACTGGACTTCAATCTTATCCTGAATCTCATTTGTCTTTTTAGCTTCAATTGAAACCTTTCCGTTTTTGGAGAATTTGAATGCATTATCAATTAAACTATACAAAACCTGATACAATTTGGCTTCATCAAACACCAATTTTGAAGGGATTGCACTGTCAATGAGCAACGATTCGGTGATGTTGTTATCCCTGTTCTTTCTGACGATTGCCAAAATCTTAGTCATTAATTCATCTAAAGAAACAACATCTTTCTTAGGAATATAATCCTTTTCCAAACTGTCGATTACATTGATTTCAATTATATTACCTGATAAACTATAGAGATTTTGTACCGAAGCCTGTAACTGTTCAATGTTTTGGTCATAATTACTCTTATCTCCTTCCATCAGGTGAAGTAACCCGTTAAGGGTATATATAGGTGTCCTTAGTTCATGGGAAATGGTATCTAACAGTTTCCTTTTAACATTTAATGCCGTTTCGAGTTCAGAATTTGCTTTGTGGAGTAACGCATTTTTCTCGTTCAGCAAATCATTGGTCGAACTTTTGAATTTAGCATTGCGGTATTGGAAATACAATAAGACAATTAAGATGATTATGGCAAACAAACAAAGCAGCAGCAGGTAGTTTTTGTACTTCTCATTTTCGCTGCGGAGTTTATTTTCCTTTATAATCGATTGAAATTCAATGTTCTTTACTTCAAGCTCTCTTTTCTGATTCAGAAAATGGTTCATTTTTACCACCCGGTAAACCAAACGTTTCTTAAAATAATCATTGGCTATTTTAAGGTTATCGGCTGCTTCGGTATACTTATGTTCTTTTTCATAAAGCCTGCCCAGCACCGAGTAATAACGCGACTTCAATAAAAAGTCTTCATCATACTTCTGAAATATCACAGATTTTTGGGCCATCTGAAGATACTCACGGGCTTTATCCAGCTGGTTAAGGTTGTAATAACTTTCGGCAGTGAGCAAACTTACTTCGGGTTGATCAGGATCGCCTCCGAGTTCTTTATTCAGTGAAAGGAATTTAAGCGAATTATCAAGGGTTTTAGGCCAGTCTTCTTTCTTCAAATACAAAAGCGTAAGGTTGTAATACATATCAACCTGCTTTTCCCTCGGAGCGTATTGCTTCAGGTATTTTTCTGAAAGAAGTGTATATTTTTCATCAAGACCTTCATTTCCCTGTGAATTATAAAAGACAGCCAAATGCTCATAATATTCACCGCGGATAACATTATTATTATGTTTATCCAACACTTTACCGGCTCTGTCGAGCACTTTCTTACTGCTGGTATAATCAAATTTGGTCACATGGTAATAGGAGATTTCCAGATATAAATAAAGTAACTGGTCGTAGTTCTCAGCATCAATCAGTTTTTTTTCCAGTTGGTTGACCATCTTTGAACCTTCCTTATAGTGGTCGTAGTCGTTTATTTCCAGTATTTTTTTAGCATCTTCAAACTCTTTAAGAACTTTCGGATCAATGGAAATTGGCTTTTGAAAGGCAAACGCAGAAGTATCGGTAAAGAAAACAAGTACAACAAAACAGCATGACAATACCCTTGCAATCATGGACAAATCAAATCCGGCATTTGCTTTTGTAGTAAATTTCACGCTATAACTGATTAATTTTTATGAATTTACAATAATATTCATTTCGCTCCAAATTTTATATTTCAACTGTGAAACTTTTAAGGCGTAAAGTGCATAACGGCCCTACTAATTTTAAATTGTCCATTCTACATTCATTCTTATATTTGGATAAAATTAAATTCAACTATGCACTTCATCCTGATCAGCATTATCTGCAGCGTGTTTGTAGGGGTTCTTTTAAAAATCGCCCGAAATAAAGATTTGAGTATTTACCAGATCATTTCCTGGAATTACCTGTTTGCCTTACTTGCCTTATTGGTCACATACAAACCGGTAATCAATACTAATTTCGGAATGGAAACCGGAATCGTAACCGGGAGTCTTATTTTTCTCCTACCCGTGATTTTTGTATTTCAGGCGAAAGCCATCAAACATTCAGGAATCGTAAAAACCGATATTGCCCAGCGTTTATCACTCTTCATTTCCATTTGTTTTTCATTATTTATAGCCAAAGAAATATTCAATTCCTATAAAGTCATCGGTTTGATCATTGCTTTCATTGCCATATTTTTTACTTTTTACAAAAAGCAGCAAACCGGAACAGATGATTCAAAAGCTTATTTTCTGGTATTGGTTTTAGGCGGATTTGGCATCATCGATATCTTATTCAAAAAGGTGGCCACTATTGGCGAACTGAAATTTACCGAATTACTTTTACTGGTTTTCATAGGCGCTTTAGCCGTAGCCTGGACAATATCCGGTTATTATATCACGATCAAAAAAGAATACTTTTCCATCCGGAATATGTATTGGGGAATTTTGGTGGGTTTACTGAATTTCAGTAATATTTCCTTTTATATCAAAGCACACCAGAATTTATCTTCCAATCCGTCGACGGTTTTCATCGGTATGAACATGGGGGTTATCCTATTGGGAAGTATGATTGGCGTATTTTATTTCAAAGAGAAACTGACAAAACTGAATTACTTCGGAGTAGTGCTTTCCTTACTGTCAATTGTTTTGATTGCCTATTCCCAAATGCAATAAAAAATCCCGGATAAACCGGGATCTCTTTATTTTTTCTCTTTTTCTTTCCTTGATTCGTAGTTGTGAAGGAAATCTCCTTTGGGTTTACCCAAATCAAACGAACTCCACTTAGTTAAGAAACGTGTGCTGGTTCTCGCTTCGTCACGGTCAATGTTTTCATATTCGATACGGTAAATAGCCGAATACATTTCAGCTCTTCCCACTCCGTGATAACAATGAATCAATACCGGATAATTATCCTTATTGTCCATAATCTCGAAGAATTTATCCAGATTATGCTGTTTCGGAACCTGATCTGAACCATTATTGAAGTAATTAACCCCCGAAATCTTTTCAACAGCATTCTTTTCTGCCGTTAATTCCTCCGGAATCTCAGGATTATTCACATCATCCCCGGTTCCAGGGAAACGCAAATCGACAATACTCTTGATGTTGTATTTCTTTACGTAATCTTCGATTTCATCCGGCGGAATAACACCGCTCTTGTACACTTTCCCTTCGGTAATGGTTTCAAAATTGTGATTGATGTGCATGTCGTACACATACTTACCCACTCCGATAAGTACCACAAAGACAACTAAAAGTCCTAATTTCTTTTTCATGTTATTTATAGTATAGTTTTTGATCGATGATGCGGTCAAAATAATCTTTCAGGAAGGCTTTACACGCCTCGCCTGTCTCCAGCATTTCGGCATTAGGCTTACCAATCAGGTTCTTTTCCAGACCTTTATCGTTGATATCATAATAACCGGTAATCTTCTTACCGTCAAAGATACAGATATAATTCCCTCTTTGGAACTGGTATTGGTTTCCGCTGAAATTTACCGCAAAAGGCTTGATTTTAGCATCACCTACCAAGCTTCTTCCCCAACTTCTGAACGGTTTGTTATACCCTACCATGTCTAAAACCGTAGGATAAATATCAATTTGCTGTGCCAGTTCCTTACGGTCGCCTTTTAAGCTTCCGTCGGGTTTATAAATTAAGATAGGTACCGCCTGACGGTTCACTACCTTCTCATATTCCGGATAGCCGGTTAAATTACCATGATCGGCCGTGATAATGAAAATGGTATTCTTGAACCAAGGTTGTTTCTTAGCCGCTTCAAAGAACTTCTTATACGCATAATCGGTATAGCCCACACACTGGTGCATCTTGTTTGTCCCTTTCGGGAACTTGCCTTCATACTGCTTCGGAACGATATACGGTTCGTGTGATGAAACGGTAAAAATCGTACTGAAGAAAGGCTTTTTCTTGGTATCCAACTGCTGTTTCATGAACTGCATGAACGGTTCGTCCCAAATACCCCACACACCGTCATGTTCGGCGTCGTTATTG
This sequence comes from Flavobacterium amniphilum, assembly GCF_023634845.1. Lineage (GTDB taxonomy): Bacteria > Bacteroidota > Bacteroidia > Flavobacteriales > Flavobacteriaceae > Flavobacterium > Flavobacterium amniphilum. Next base: position 146,068 of record NZ_JAMLJL010000005.1, read on the forward strand.
AATTCGGTTTTCCCGTAATAATGATCAAAGCCCAAAATATTCCCAAAGCCCAAGAAGCCCATTGAACCGTTTGGCGCCCCATGAAAGAATGAAGTGTCATACCCCATTTCTTCGAGACAAGAAACCAATGACTGGATCTTCTGTTTTGGATACGGTGAAGAGGTGAAAGCATCCCTGAACGAAGGAATCCCAGATATCACCGAAGACATTCCGTGGATGGATTTACTACCGTTTGCAAAGGCATTCGAATAAATCATGCTTTCCTGTGCCAATGAATCCAAAAACGGTGTATAACTCACATAGTTCTTAATCTTCCGGTCTTTGTTAAAAGCACCCCAGTATTCACGTCCGTAACTTTCGGTGATAAACAAGACTATGTTAGGAGTCGATTTCGCATTGTTTGTGTACTGCTTAATCGGCTGGATGTCCCGTTCCAAAACACCTTCCTTCACCGGATAGCTTACTTTCTTGAAGCTGGTCTTACCTATAGTCCTGATTAAAGTAAACGGAGTATTCAACACGATATCCGCATGTTGTGGCTTATCCACATAACGATTCGCATCAATCATGTTCAACGGACGCGTACTCTTCTTGAAGTCGCCCCTGATTCCGCCCACACACATCGTCGCGATGAACAGAAACCCGATAACCGAAGAACCAAAGTACTTCAGGTTATGTGGTACTTCTTTTTCTTCTACCTTAACCAACTTATACAGACGGATCCACAAATAAGCCAGTACAAAGAAGATCACATACACATGCCAGTAACTTACAATAAAACGGAAGAACATATTCCCTTTATTCGACTCGTGCTTCACGATATCCATGATGGCAATGGTCGTTCTGGAATACGTATATTTATAGTAGATGAAATCGATAAAATTAGCCGTGTAAGCAATTAAATTAAAAATAAAATAAACAAAGAATAAAATCTTCTGGTACACGGGTTTGGTATTCACCCATAAAGGCAAAATGGAAAGCAAAATAAACAATCCGTTTACATACAAAATTGAAGTCGTATCAAACACCAATCCGTGGTAAGCCAGTCTCAGATATTCTGAAACCGAATCGACTTTCAGATAAGAGAAATTGTAAAAGAAAAACAGCAATCTTGCGATGGAGTAAAACAAGTACGCTAATAAAATGCGGTAAAAAAGAACCTTATATTCCTGTGTTCTAAAAAATTTTGTCATTGAAAATTATTTTTCCAACAACAAAAGTATGGGATTAATCCATATGTAACCATTTTTTTAAAAAATTATAACTTTTTTGTTACTAAATAGCCACTATCTTTGTAAACTAAATCGTTGTAGTTTATGGAAGAATGTATTTCGGTATTTGATATGTTAAAGATTGGTGTTGGTCCTTCAAGCTCCCATACACTTGGGCCTTGGCGTGCCGCCGAACGATTTTTAAAAGAACTCAAAGAAGAAAACATCCTGAATGCAACCACCCGGGTGAAAGTGGATTTATACGGTTCATTATCGTTGACCGGTGTGGGCCACGCTACCGATTTAGCCGTGATGCTCGGACTGAGCGGACAGGATCCTGAATACATTCCGGTACAGGATATCGACGGGATTATCAAGAGCATCCGGACAAATCACCAACTGAATCTGAACAGCGAACTGGTGATTGACTTTGAAATTGAAAAAGATATAGTTTTCAATAAGAACTTCCTTCCTTTCCATGCCAACGGATTAACGTTTACAGCCTTTCATGACAAGGGTTCATACGAATCGACTTTTTATTCGATTGGTGGCGGATTTGTAGTAAAGGAAGAAACTTCTTCTGTTAAATCAGAAATCAAATGTGATTTCCCTTACCCGATTAATTTAGCGGCTGAATTGTTGGAATACTGCCAGCAACAGAACCGCAAAATATCGGAAGTAGTGTATGACAACGAAAAATCAATGCGCACGGAAGAAGAAATCCACCATGAATTAATGAGAGTGTGGAATACCATGCTCGAATGTATGTATATAGGCTGTCACAGCGAAGGTATTTTACCGGGCGGATTGAATGTGCGCCGCCGTGCTTTTGACATGCACCAGAACTTAATCGGTCTGGCTAATTATAACTCCCCACAGGAGTGGTTGGAAACCATTCGCAAGACAGAAGTGAAATTCCGTCAGATTTTGAAATGGGTTTCCTGCTTCGCATTAGCCGTTAATGAAGTGAATGCTTCGTTAGGCCGCGTGGTAACAGCTCCTACAAACGGTAGTGCCGGAGTAATCCCTGCGGTTTTGATGTATTATATGGTGATTGAAAACCATGAGGCAGATGAAAACCAGATCAAACAGTTTTTAATGGTAGCAGGCGAAGTGGGCAGTATCTTCAAAAAAGGTGCCACCATTTCAGCGGCCATGGGAGGCTGTCAGGCAGAGATTGGCGTATCTTCGGCAATGGCTGCAGCGGCACTTTGTGAAGTAATGGGCGGAACTCCCGAGCAGGTTTTAATGGCTGCCGAAATTGCGATGGAACACCACTTGGGATTAACCTGTGACCCGATAGGCGGTTTAGTACAGATACCTTGTATCGAACGTAATACAATGGGTGCCATCAAGGCCATCAACGCTGCCGAATTGGCTTTGGAGACTGATCCTAAAAATGCAAAAGTTCCTTTAGATAAAGTGGTCAATACCATGTGGCAAACCGCCAAAGACATGAACAATAAATACAAAGAAACTTCGGAAGGCGGACTTGCAATTGCGGTTAACATGGCCGATTGTTAATGTCCAAAACCCGGATTACATATCTCATTGTCATCTTTTCTGTTATTCTGACCGGAATACTTTCACGAAAACTGGATTTCATTCCGTTGTTTGTGGGTGATGTATTGTATGCTGTCATGGTCTATTTTATGGTACGTTTTGTTTTTCTGAACGGTAAATCTTCTGTAATTTTCATAACCGCACTCCTACTCTGCTTTGTTGTTGAATTTCAGCAAACGCTTGAATTCAGTTGGTTGGTTGCCATCCGAAAAACCTCAATTGGCCATTATGCATTGGGTGAAGGTTTCCTTTGGAGCGACCTTTTGTATTATACTTTGGGTGCGGGTTTAGGGGGTTTAGTTGATGTTTTTCTCAGGAAGAGTTATAAATTATGAGTTATGAATTATGAGTTAAGAGTAAAGCTTGACAAGCAAATAACTCTTAAAAAACATGCGCCAATTCTTAGTCTAACTTAAATAAGGTTTAGTCTAATTCATTTCACTTAAAGGTTACATTACACAACAACAAACACTCATAACTTATAATTCATAATTCATAACTCATAAATTAGTTCACCAAACTTAATAACTAGTTCTCCTTACTTAATAACTAGTTCACGTTACTTAATAACTAGTTCACGTTACTTAGTAACTAGTTCACGTTACTTAATAACTAGTTCACGTTACTTAATAACTAGTTCACGTTACTTAGTAACTAGTTCACGTTACTTAATAACTAGTTCACGTTACTTAGTAACTAGTTCACGTTACTTAGTAACTAGTTCACCTAATTAAGTAACTAGTTCACCAAACTTAATTAGTAGTTCACCTAACTTAGTAACTAGTTCACATTTTGAAGTAATTAGTAAAGAGTGATTAGTGATTAGTAAAACTCAGACTATATATCATACTATAGCATTTGCTTTGAATAATCAGGTATGATCAATAGTATCAAATCTGCCGGTAAAGAATACCACAAGCTAATCACTAATTACTAATCACTCTTCACTAAATACAAAATCAAAGCCTGAAATTAACCGCTACCGTAAAACGGTTTTCATTCTTTCTTAAATCGGCTGCCCATGGAAGACCGGTGGGACCGTTCACATAACCACTTGGTGAAGTCGTTCCGCCAGAGCCTGCAAAATAAGGAACAGACGAATTACGGTAACCGTATTCAAAACGCAAAGTCATATAATCATTAGGCATCACATCAAAAGTAGTCGTGAACTGAAACAAACGCAGCTTCTCACCATTTGCGATGGCATTTTCATATCCGTTAGGCACATCACCGGGAGCAGCGGGTGTAAAAGCCAAATAAGGCGACACATTCACTCCGTTAACAACCGATTGATTAGTCAGATAATCGCCACGTAAGGTTAAAGCCAGTTTGTTATGGTTAAACCAAATGCGGTTCGCAAATGAAGTACCAATCATGAAATTTTCGGAGGCTTTCAGCTTATCACCTGCGTCATCATTCGTTTGAAAACCGTAATGCGAATTAACACTGAAAGCCGCCTGCGAAATCCCTTTTGAAGTTGGATTCTTAAAATAACGTGCCACAATACTGTTATCATGGTGAAAACGCTTCCGGTTGGACTGATTGCCCAAAGCATCCGGGTTTTGCGTATCACGGCCGTAGTAGAAATTAGCAACTAATTGAATGTTCTCATTCGGTCTGTAGTAATTCGAATTCCCCACACCTAATCCCCTGCTCGAACTGTTATACGACTGCCAACCGTTAAGCAGCCACAATTCGGTTTTAAACTTGGACGACGGAAACAATTGTGCCCTCGCACCCGAGAAGTAAAACGGCGTAAAGTCACAAACCATACTCCGCTGATAGCTCCAGTTTTCCTGTGTTACATAACTCTCCAGTCCGATGTAACTCATAAAAATCCCCATTTCAAGATTCAAGCCGTGCAATACATCAAAGTGATACCCTGCAGCCGCTTCCCGGATGTATTTTAAATTATTGATACTGGTATTTCTTCCGTGGTTGACCGAACCGTCCATATCCTGAATAATAGATCCCATCTGTCCGTACTGCAGCCATAAACGTCCGATGATATTCTTATAATTGGTTTCGATTCCGATGCTGGCCAGGTTCAACGTAAACTCATTATGCCTCCCGATGGTTGACGAAATCGTCTGGGTATTATCCAGCGGATTCGCCATGTTGTAATTGTAATAAGCATCCAGATAAGCCACACCCGTTAAAATAGTTTCATCACCCGATTTAAGTGTGAGCGGAAAGTTCTTCTGGCGGTTTTGCCCGTTAATCCAGGTGAGGTCCATCCCTTCAAAAGGCGTTTTAACGGATAAGGTATCGGTTTGTGCCAATGCATCGAAAGAAAAGGCAGACAAAGCCAGTAAAAGATATTGTTTCATTTTTGTATCTGAAAATTAATTAATTTGATTTTTGTTCTAATGTTACTTTTCCAACCGGAACATAAACCATTGGTATATTCTCAACCGTGACATCACTTTTATCAAGACCGAAAGCTTTTTCATCTGAAATGGCCAGACGTTTTAGCCAGAAGTACGAAGTGAGCAGCCAACTGTCTTTAAACTCAAAGTCATTTTCAACCGACAGGAACTTTTCGATGATGACAAATTTGTAATCCGGTTCAGCATTGTATTTAGTGGAGCCATCCGGGCGGATGTGCAGGTTCAGTTCTTTTTTGGCTACCAAATCCTGAACGATCTTCTTGAAGTACAGTTCGACTTTCGGTTGTACCCTGAAGCCAACGTTCAAAATAATTTTAATGACTTTATCATCCAGAATTTCAACCACTTCATAGTTCAGCGTGAAAGGTTCATTGGTACGGTTGATGTGCAGGAACCAATACACATCGGCTCGTTTCGGTTTTTTTGCGAAGATTGAATTCATGATTTTTTCTTCGATTTCATAGGTTTTGTCAGCCTTCGACAAATAAATAAGATGTGTGGAATATTTCGGGATCGAATCATCTTCACTCAACTCCTTCAGCATCGGGGTTTGCTCAATCAAATTTGTAAATTTTAAGAAACGGTTATTGATTTTGCGGGAGTAATACCAAACATACATCACCATGAAAATGAAGAGTTCAAAAAACAGGAACATCCATCGTTCTTTGATTTTCACCACATTGGCTACAAAAAAAGAAACCTCGATCATGGCAAAAACAAACAGCATGATAGCCACCCAACCCATTTTTACCTTCTTGATAAACACCAGATAGTAAGACAACAGCAACGTAGTCATCAGCATGGCGATGGTAATCGAAAAACCGTAGGCTGCTTCCATATGAGCCGAGTTTTTAAAGTACAGAATCATCAGTACACACCCTGCCCAAAGAATTGTATTCACCGAAGGAATGTAAATTTGTCCTTTTAAGTTGGTTGGATTCTTCAATGCCACCCTTGGCCAGAAGTTTAACGAGATAGCTTCATTGATAAGCGTGAATGAACCACTGATTAAAGCCTGCGAAGCGATAATGGCAGCCAGTGTTGCAATGACAATTCCGATAATCAGGAACCATTGCGGCATGATTTGGTAAAAAGGATTCTGACCGTTCAGAAAATCGTTTCCTTGATGCATTAACCAGGCACCCTGTCCCAAATAATTCGTCAGTAATGCTATTTTTACAAAAATCCAGGTAATGCGGATATTTTCCTTTCCACAGTGACCAAGATCAGAGTACAAAGCTTCGGCGCCGGTAGTACATAAAAAGACGGCACCCAGAAGCCAAAATCCATGCGGATATTCAACCAAAAGTTGGTAAGCATACATTGGATTCAATGCTTTCAGAATATCAGGATGGTGTATGATTTGTGATACTCCCAGTACCGTTAGCATACTGAACCAGACCACCATTGCCGGCCCGAAGAAGTAGCCTACTTTTTGTGTTCCGAAGCGTTGAAACAAAAACAGTCCCGACAGAATGGCAATTACGATGGGAACCGTGGGTAAATCCGGAACAATTGCCTCCAGTCCTTCGACAGCTGAAGCTACTGAAATGGGAGGTGTTATGATACCATCCGCCAATAAGGTTGTTGCTCCTAATATTGTGGGGATTATCAGTTTTCCTTTCCCGAAGCGTCTTACGAGCGCATAAAGGGAAAACACACCGCCTTCTCCGTTATTATCAGCAGAAAGCGTGAGCAAAACATATTTGAATGTAGTCTGGAAAGTCAGTGTCCAGAACACACAGGAGATCCCGCCATACACCAGTAATTCGGTTATCCGGCGGTCTGCTATGATTGATTTCATGACATATAGCGGACTTGTACCGATGTCTCCGTATATGATACCGAGAGCCACGAGAAGAGAAGCCGCTGAGACTTTTTGAATTGTTTTTGCATTCATTTTTTAAAAGATTAATTTATTTATTGTGCAATCTGTAAGGTGATTTTAAGGCATGACAAAGCCTGATCACGATGAAGTTTATTCGTAACAATAGTAATTTTACAGTAAGTAAAAGATTGGTTAGCCTGAGTTAAAACGGTAACCTACACCCGATTCGGTGATGATGTATTTAGGGCGGTTAGGATCCTTTTCAATCTTCTTCCTGAGTTGTGCCACAAAAACCCTGAGGTACTGTGTCTGGTCAGAATAACTCTGTCCCCAGATTTCTTTTAGGATGTATTGATGCGTTAAAACCCTACCGTCGTTTTTAATCAGAAGTGTGAGTAAATTGTATTCGGTAGCCGTAAACTTAACTGCAGAATCTTCAACCATAACCTGTCTTGAAACATAATCCACGGTCAAATCCCCCACTTTCACCACCGACTGGTTATTTGTGGTTTGTTTACCCCGCAAGGCAGTCCGTATTCTGGCCAGTAATTCCTGTGTACGGAAAGGCTTAGTGAGGTAATCATTTGCTCCGTTATCAAGCGCTTTTACAATTTCCTCCTCGGCACTTTTAACCGACAGAATGATAATTGGATTTTCAAACCAGCTTCTTAACTGCACCAGGACATTCTGCCCATCTTCATCCGGAAGTCCAAGATCCAGCAAAATCAAATCCGGTTGCTGACTTGCAGCGAGGACGATTCCTTCCTTACCGTTTTCAGCAAAATGAACTTTATAATCATTTGCTTCCAGGGAAATCTCCAATAGTTTCCTGATCTGGATTTCATCATCGATTACTAATATTGAAAAGCCGTTATTCATTTTCAAGAGTATTTAGTGCTAAAGCATCAACGTTAAATACCAATGTAAAAACAGCACCGCCGTCTTCGGTATTATGAAGGCTGATGGTTCCGTTTTGCGCTTCCGTAAATCCGCGCACAATGGAAAGTCCCAGTCCGGTACCGCCCGTTTTTGAATCGGTGAAACGGTAAAACTTATCAAAAGCCCGGTCAATTTCCGCAGCCGGAAAACCATGACCATCATCTGTAATCGTAATGACACACTTTTTGATCATTTCGATGTGCACATCATAATCAACATCAACATCATAACTCACTTTAAAGCTTATTGTGGCACCTTTGGGAGTATGCTGCGAAAAATTATACACTAAATTATGGAAAATCTGTTCCATTAACCCGTAATCCAATTTAAATAAAGGCAGATTATCATCAGAAGGATAAACCACTTTGTGGTATTTTAATTCATCGGAAAGGCGTTCACAAACATTATATATGATTTCGGTCACATCGCACCAGTCCATCTTCGGATGAATATACCCTGATTCCAGACGGGACATATTCAATAAATTCTCCACCTGGTAATTGAGTTTCGTAGAAGCCTTTTCAATTTCATTGTGTAGTTTCTCCTGTGTTTCTTCAGACAGATTTACATCCTTTTGTTGTAGCGTATCGATCGAACCTATGATCGCTGCGATGGGAGTGCGGAGTTCATGCGAGAGCGAATCCAGTAAGGTATTGTAGAGTTTCAGGGTACTCGCCCTGGTCTCTTTTATTTGGATAGCCCTTTGCATCCGTCTGAATTTATTGGTCAGCACCGCATTGATGAGCGCAATGATAAAAAACATAAGCAGCAGGAAAGCATCTTCCGCTTTGTCGATATGCAAATTATAATACGGTCTGATAAACAGAAAATCCAGAGCCAAGGCACTTAAAACGGCACCCAGTACAACAGGTTTGATTTCAAGGAAGATGGCCTGCAGTGAGACTAATACTAAAAGAAGATAGCCGATTATTTTATAGTCTACCATACTTCTGAAAGAAAGACATAGCAACGAAACCGTTACCACCGAAATAACACTTATGGTGTATTGGTTCAGTCCTGTCTTTTGAAATAACTTGTCCATTTCTGTTAATTTTTGACAAAGTTACATCGGAAGTTGTAAGTAAAATATAATATAACCGGCTTTAGGTATAAAGATTTTATAAAGATTTACAGATTACTCCGTTTTATGCTTTATTTTCTTTCTGTATCTTGTATTCAAATGAATGTTAGAACTCGAAACTCATGGTTGTGGTAACCGAGAAATTATCTTTTTTTGTACCCAAGTCAAAAATAGATTCGGTTGCACGGTACCATTTACCTTCAGTTCTGATTTTCACTTTGGAATTTGGTAAAAAGTCGAAGTTGATAGAGTTACCCATTGCTTTAAAAGGAGCTCCAATGGCAAAAACTACGTTATCCTTATCCTGGAAGTATTCGATACGGTGTGCCATTTGCCATTTTTCAGACAATGTAAACTGATTGATCAACGTCGGTGTCCACCATGTTTTAGCTTCACCGCCATAAGAACCCGTATCCTGAAGTCCGTAATCGAAACCGATAAATGTTCTCCAGTAATCATTCCAACCGTTATCCAAATATAAATTACTGAAATAACGCATGGTGAATTGGTCGCCGTACATTTCCTTTCCAACGAAAGTACTCCAGTTCAATGTTGAATTATCATTGAATTTATAAACCAATTGTGTCCCTACAGCCGGTGCCAGATCTTTTTTAGGTTTATTGATCCGTTGCCATCCATTGGTAACAAAAAATGAACCTGTGAATTTATCAGTAAACTGATGGCTTAACTTCACACCCGTCATAAAATAAGGAGAAGCTTCTGCCGAAATCGAACGTGTAGCCGTTAGATTATAATGTGACGTAGCCGATTCAAAACCGATGTAACTTGGTAATATACCGGCTTCCAATGCTGTTTTTTGTGATTTATCCAAATATACACCAATGTAAGCCTCGTTGAATATTTTCAAATCCTCGGCAGCATAATTTTCATCCACATAGGTTCCGGTATGCACCGAAAGTTTGGCATATACATTCTCATAGCTGATTGATGCTCTCAATAAAGCCATATTGATATTGAATTCATTCTGACGGTTGTAGCTGTACGAGAATGGTAGTTTCACATCTGTTTCCGGTTCACTGAAATCATACGAATAATAGGCATCAATATAACCTGAAATTTCAATTTTAGGTTTAGAAACTGAAGTTGTGTCCTGAGCAGAAACACTTTCGGTTAAAGACAAAAAAGCCAAACCGATTAAGGCGGGGATAAATTTAATTTTCATGCGGCAAAAGTACTTTTATTTATTCTTTGAAACAATATGGAATTATGATGCTTTTGTAAGTCGGTTAAAAAACAAAAACGAAGCATTAAACATGCTCCGTTTTTATATACTTTAATATTAAATCCACTTCTTATTTTCTTCTGGTATCAATAATATGAATGATTTTCCAGGTATTGTTATCCTTGAATAAGGTGAAAGCATTTACCCCTTTGTGGCTTAATTTCCCGTTGATGTAAAACTCATAAGGCGTCCAGGCATGCGCCATGGCACCGTCCACCTGAACCGAATAACTAAGTATTTTTTCTTCAAATTTCAGATCCTTCGGAAAAGTGGCAAACGATTTATAAAATTCGGACGCTTTTTCATCTACGAGTTTAATTCCGTTTTTACCTTCCATAATCGACTGTAAGGCCAGTTTCTCATGGCAGGTTGCTTTAATCTTAACCGTGTCTTTGGCGTGAAAACCAATAAAGAAATCTTTGATTGTATTTTCTACATCATTTTGCTGTGCTTGGGCCATTACTGAAAAGCCAAAAGCCATTAATAAAAGGAATTGTCTCATAGCAGTTGTTTTTTTCTGTATAAGTAGCAATTGTTACGAATTTGTTACGGAGTTCTATATTTTGTACTAATTTTACATTTCAAACAAAACACGAAAAATTATGTCTACAGCAAAAAAAGATTATAAAAGAATCACCACAAAATCACTGATTGATATGAAAGCCAATGGTGAGAAGATATCAATGTTAACCGCTTATGATTATACCATGGCCAAAATTGTTGATTCTGCGGGAGTAGATGTAATCTTAGTGGGCGATTCTGCCAGTAATGTAATGGCGGGACATGAAACAACACTTCCCATCACTTTGGACCAGATGATTTACCATGCTTCATCGGTTGTACGTGCAGCAGAAAGAGCTTTGATCGTAGTTGATTTACCATTCGGTTCATATCAATCGGATTCAAAAGAAGCTTTACGTTCGGCCATCCGTGTGATGAAAGAAAGCGGCGGACATGCAGTGAAACTGGAAGGCGGAAAAGAAATTAAAGATTCCATTAAAAAAATACTACAGGCCGGAATTCCGGTAATGGGACATTTAGGATTGACACCACAATCGATTTATAAATTCGGAACCTATACCGTTCGTGCCAAAGAAGAAGCTGAAGCAGAGAAACTGATTGAAGATGCACAGATGCTGGAGAAAATAGGTTGTTTTTCCCTTGTTTTGGAAAAAATACCGGCTTCATTGGCACAAAAAGTAGCCGAAAGCATTTCGATTCCGGTAATCGGTATTGGAGCCGGAGGCGGCGTTGACGGTCAGGTATTGGTATTACATGACATGATCGGGATGACCCATGAATTCAGTCCGCGTTTCTTAAGACGCTACATGAATTTATACGAAGACATGACCACATCGATTGGCCAGTTTGTTACGGATGTAAAGTCGAAGGATTTCCCGAATGCTAACGAGCAATATTAGTTTAGATTATTAGACTTCTTAGACTACTTAGATTTTTAGACCTTTTAGACCTTTTAGACCACTTAGTCCTATATACTTTTTAGATCTTTAGAATTCTAAACTATCATATTTTAAAAATTCCATATTTCAATTATCAGCCACAAAAAAAATTATACATGCATCAATTTAAAGAACTAGCTATTTGGAAAAAAAGCAGGTTATTTTGTTCAGAAATATATACCGTAACTTCAAATTTCCCAAGTGATGAAAAGTTTGGAATTACCAATCAACTAAGAAGAGCTTCTGTCTCAATTCCTTCTAATATAGCTGAAGGCTCGTCCAGAAATTCAAATAAAGATTTTTCAAGGTTCCTTGAAATTGCTATTGGTTCCTGTTACGAAATTGAAACACAATTATTAATTGCTTCAGATTTAAATTTCATTGAACAAAATAAACTACAATTATTAACTAACCATTTAGATGAGATAACCAAAATGATATCAAAATTCCGTTCAACAATAAAACTCTAATATTCTAAGAAATCCAAAAATCTAAAAGGTCTAAGAAGTCTAAAAATCTAAGTAGTCTAAATGAAAGAATTATCAACAAAAAACAACCTACAGGTATTGCACGAGGACAACCACATCATTGTGGTGAATAAGCGTGTGGGTGATATTGTCCAGGGTGATAAAACCGGGGACAAACCTTTGTCTGAAGTTGTTAAAGAATATATTAAAGAGAAGTATGACAAACCCGGAGAGGTTTTTCTGGGAGTAGTCCACCGTTTGGACCGGCCAACAACCGGTATTGTGGTTTTTGCCCGTACCAGTAAAGCATTGACACGGTTAAATGAACTTTTCAGTAACCGGGAAACCAAGAAAACCTATTGGGCCGTTGTTAAAAACCAGCCGCCTAAAAATGAAGACAATCTGGTGCATTACTTAAAAAGAAATCCGAAAAACAATACGTCAAAAGCCCATCTCAAAGAAGTTCCCGAGAGCAAAAAAGCAAGTCTGGATTATAAAATTATTGCAAAGCTGAATAATTACTTTGCGCTTGAAATTAATTTACATACGGGAAGACACCATCAGATCCGTTCCCAGTTATCGGCAATAGGCTGTCCGATAAAAGGAGATTTGAAGTATGGTTTTGACAGAAGCAATCCTGACGGCGGTATTCACTTACATGCCCGGAAGCTGACATTTATCCATCCTGTTTCCAAAGAAAACATAGAAATCATTGCGCCGGTTCCCGATGATGTGATCTGGAAATCGATTTAATTTTTATCTTTAGAAAAAATATTTTTTTATGAGACATATTCCTTCTGTTTCAGAACGAAAAGAAGTATTGAAAAAACTTCTTAAAAACATCATCATCCATGAAGAAGAAATACTGGATGCTTTGCATAAGGATTTCAGGAAACCAAGGTTTGAAAGTGTCATTTCGGAAACGGCTTATATCATTTCCGATTTAAAAAACACCATTAAGAATCTGGATTCATGGGCAAAACCAAAACGTGTTTTACCTTCCATATTGAATTTTCCTTCATCCGATTATATATACAGTGAACCTTACGGAAAAGTATTAATCATCGGTCCGTGGAACTATCCTTTCCAGTTAGCTATTGCACCATTGATTGCTGCAATTGCAGCCGGAAACAGTGTTACTTTGAAACCTTCCGAATTAACACCTTATACTTCTGCCCTTGTATCCAAAATTGTTCGCGAAACATTTGATGTAAGACAGGCACTGGTGGTTACCGGAGATTATACGATTTCACAGGATTTATTACAAAAACGTTGGGATTATATTTTCTTTACCGGAAGTGTACCGGTTGGAAAAATAGTAGCCAAAGCAGCCGCTGAACATTTGACACCGGTTACATTGGAACTTGGCGGAAAAAACCCTTGTATTATAGACGAAACCGCTAATTTACCTTTAGCAGCGAAACGGATTGTTTGGGGTAAATTCTTTAATGGAGGACAAACCTGTATTGCACCCGATTACCTTTTGGTACATTACAGAATCAAGCAACGTTTGATTCATCATATTATCAAAGAAATTGAAGCTGCTTTGGGAGAAAATCCGCAGGAATCAGAAGATTTGGCAAGAATCATCAATTTAAAGAACTGGAGAAGACAAATCAGTTTAATTGAAAACCAGAACATTATTTACGGTGGCCAGCATGATGAAGAAACCTTATATCTTGCTCCTACCCTTGTGGATGAACCATTTCTGGAAAGTGCGTTAATGCAGGAAGAAATTTTCGGACCCATATTACCGATACGTTCTTATGAGCGTAAAGAAGATATCGGTAAAACCGTTAATCAATATGAAAAACCGTTGTCACTATATGTTTTTTCAGAAGACAAATCCTTTATCAAAGAAGTCCTGGACAAGTATACCTTTGGGGGAGGCTGTGTGAACGATACATTGATTCATTTTGCCAATAAGCGATTGCCTTTCGGGGGAGTTGGCCATTCCGGAATAGGTGCTTACCATGGAAAATTGGGATTTGATACATTTTCGCATAAAAAATCGGTTATCAAAAAACCGAACTGGATAGACATACCATTGCGGTATGCGCCTTATCAGGGAAAATTAAAACTAATTAAACGAATTTTAAACTGGATATAATAGAATACAATGACAGATTTCGAAGAATTTGAACAAAAACAAAGAAAACCATTTGACATTGGCAACGCTTTCAACGATGCCTTTGAAATTTATAAAAAGATAGCATTACCCGCGGGTTCAGCTTTATTGATTATTTCGACAATACTTGTTATAATTGCAATGGTTGCAAGCCGGTTCCTCGTAAATAACCCGGAAAGTCTGCTGGATGAAATAAAAAACCTGAAACCTGAAAATTTACCGCTGCATGGTAAGTTGATTTACATGGGCGTTATTACTATAATTAATGTATTAACAGCACCATTTATAGCCGGACTATTAAAAATGGCCTTTGATGCAGATCATAACGAAGAGGTAAAATTTTCTACAATTGGTTATTACGTTAATTCATCAAGATTTATACACATCGTACTTAATGTTGCATTACTTACCCTATTTAACATAGGATTGGATATTTCTTTGAATTCACTCCTTCCAGGCATAGGGAAGTTTATTGGTATGCTTATCACTATTCCGCTTAGTATTTTAACTTTTATTTCATTACCATTAATTATTTTCAGGAATTTGAATGCTATAGAAGCGTTATCAAAAAGTATTCAATTAATTTCACAAAAATTCTTTTTGGTTCTGGTATTATTTATTTTGGTCAATATATTGGCACTGACCGGTTTTTTAGCACTCTGTATAGGAATCATATTTACTTTACCGATTATATATGCCATGCAGTATGTTATCTACAAAAGTTTAGCAGAATAAAAAATCCCTCTCATGTTCTGAGAGGGATTTTTTTCTAACCCATATAAAATTATGCTCAAATTCACTATCGTAAAGCAAATGTCATTTTAGATGCTAATTCATTTTTATCGAATACATTCACAAAATAAATTCCTTTTTCAGCTTTATCCAAAGGCAATTCGGTTGAAATTTCCAGTGTTTCGTTTTTAAACTTCACAGGATGTTCATAACTGTAATCTAAAATTTGTTCCCCAAATTTTTTGGTTTTTCTTTGTCCAACGATATTGTTTTTACTGTCAATGATCTGAACATAATACTCTTTATCACAAGGTTTAACCATTTTATTACCAACTACCATAAATCCAATTTGTAACATATTGACTTTACTCGCTTTGTCAGTAGGTTTCACGTCTCCATTAGTGGATTGCTTACAAGGGATTGTTTTTAAATTGATAACCAAAACTTTAGGGGCCTTTTTAGCTTTGTTCGCTAAATTCTCATTCATGTCAGTTAAAGTCTCTCTGTACTTTTTAGCATTCGTAAGTACTAAAATAGTACTGTCCCTCTGAATTTTAAGCAAGTCATAATTCATCTTAAGTTGTGCCTTATCCCTGGAAAGAGACGTCACAAGATCCTTTAAACGGCTCACTTCAGTCTTATATTTTATCAATGACGCCGCATCAATATTAGTCCGACCGATTTCTTCAAGCAAATTTGCAACTTTTTGTCTTTCGACGATTAGCTCCGTCTTTAATCCTGAATTGTTAGAAATTGCAACCTCAAGTGAATCTTTAGATTTTTTCAGTTCCTTGATAATTGAATTTTTTTCATCATTCAATGTTTTTTCCGTTTTGGAAAAGTCATTGTAAAGATCATAAGAAAAACCCACACAACAAAATAAAGCGATTCCCATTACCACAGAAATAGCTTTAAAAAACGATACCACATTAATTACTCTCATAGCTATTTGTTTTTGTGTTACTTATTTAGACTATCAAAGATATATAGTTAATAACTTTTTGATAAATAAAATCGTTTAACTGTATAACAAAACTGTTTATGTACCATTTCCTACAAAATTTTAACATTTTTTACGTGAAAACCATATTTAAAATTCATTAAAATTAATTATGGTAATTCGCAATAAAAAATCCCTCTCAAGATTTGAGAGGGATTTTTTTAACCCATATTGATATTTACATTACTATGTTTTAGTATTTGATTAATTATATTAATACTCTGCAAATACAACGCAAAAATAACAATTATTTTTGTATTTGTTAAATAATATCATTCTGTAATTCAGTGGGATTTATCTATAATATTATACACATTAACTTGAAACACATAATTTAATTACAAAAAAAAGAGTTTCCGGTTAACCGGAAACTCTTTACATATCATCAATTAATTATTACTTCAATATAAAACTTGACTTAGATACTAATTCCGTTTTATCAAATATATAAACGAAATAATTGCCTTCAGTTATATCACTTACCGGAATATCCTTTTCAACCTTAACCGTTTTATTCTCGTATTTAACAGTAGAAACAAAACTATAAGTTAATGCTTTATCTCCAAATGTTTCTGTTTTCTTATCTCCTAAAACATTGTTTTTTGAATCGATAATCTGAACATAATATGTTTTATCTCCAGATTTAGCAATTTGGTTTTCAGCAATCATAAAACTAACTTTCAAAACATCAGCCTTGCTTGCTTTATCTGTTGCGATTTGTTTGCCTGAACTTTTTTGTTTAACAGCTGTAGTCTGTAAATTCAGAACTGATAGCTTAGCTCCTTTTTCTACTGTTTTAGTCAAATAATCATTGCGTGAAACCAACGTGTCATTTGCTCTTCTTGAATCTGTCAACACAACATTTGTACTGTCAATTTTTGTCGTAAGCTTAGAATTTTCTTTCTTAAGCACATCAACATCTCTCATCAATGCAGCGATTCTGTTGTTTAATCTTGCAGCTTCCGCTTTATATTTTGCAAGAGCTCCGGCATCACCTTTTGATTTTTCAACTTCAGCCATTAACTGTTGTACTTTATCTCTTTCAACAATTAATTCTTCTGATAATGTAGTATTTGAAGCAATTGCTTCATCCAGTGATTGTTTTGAAGTTTGAAGATTTTTTAAAACTTCGGTTTTTTCGCTTTCTAAAAGGGCAACGGTATTGGTATTATCTGTACTTAATTTATACATGTAAGCCAAGCTTCCTAATAAGAGTAACGCTAAAATAGCTATAATAGCCTTTAATCCCGAGTTGCTTGCTGCCTTTGGGTTTGGGTTTTCCATGATTAAAGTTTTGGTTTTTGGTTCGTTAGAATGCGCTAATTTAATTTTTTTATTTAAGATTTCAAATAATAACGCAAGTTTGTATAAAAATAGTATTTTTGGGTCACAAGATTTTTACATCAATGGAGAATTTAATTCGGTTTAAGCAATCTGATTTAGCAAAAATTACCAATTTCAGAAACGGCGAGGTCAAGTTTGGAGAGAAAATGTTAATTGTCCCAAAAGATGAGAATGTGGCCGATTATATCAGCTCATGCGACGCTAAATATGTCTTAATAGGTATACCCGAAGATGTTGGCGTACGTGCCAATTTAGGCCGTGGTGGTGCCCACACTGCATGGAAAAGCGCCATTGCCAGCATTGCAAATATCCAACATAATAAATTCTGCAAAGGAAATTCAATACTTGTATTGGGACATGTTGATACTTCACAGGAAATGGAAGCTGCCGCTAATCTTGATGAAAATGTTCCGGAAGACCGGAAAAAATTATTCAAAATTGTCGAGCAAATCGACAAAGAAGTTTCCCATATCATCTTTAATATTGTTAAAGCAGGTAAAATTCCCATCATCATTGGTGGAGGGCACAATAATGCCTACGGAAATATAAAAGGTACCGCACTTGCCAAAGGAAAACCTATCAATGCCGTTAATTTTGATCCCCATTCTGATTTCAGGATTCTGGAAGGAAGACACAGCGGAAACGGTTTCTCTTATGCATACGACGAAGGATTCCTTAAAAATTATTTTATCTTCGGATTACACGAGAGCTATTCATCGAAAAGTGTTATTGAAAACCTGAAAACCCTTAAAGACCGAATCCGTTATAATACGTATGACGAAATCAAGATAAGAGGTCAGAAAACATTCACACAGGAATTGTACCAGGCATTGGATTTTATCAAACAGGAAACTTTTGGAATCGAGGTTGACTTGGATGCCTTACCCGGAATAGCATCAAGCGCCATGACTTTGAGCGGATTTTCCATTGAAGAATTACGTCAGTTCATCCATTACTTCGGCAGTCATAGAAATGCTTCTTACTTACATATTTGTGAAGGTGCACCAAGTTTGGGAGAAGATAAAAACAGTCACTTGATAGGAAAACTCATTGGTTATTTAGTTACCGATTTCATAAAGGCACACTCCACAAATTAATTTAAGCTATCTTTGCATAAATTATTTTTTATGCAGTTCAAAGATTTAAAGATTTCCAAAAGTGTATTATTAGCCGTAACAGAAGAAGGTTATGAAACCCCAACCCCTATTCAGGAAAAAGCCATTCCTGTCATTATGGAAGGTGTCGATCTTGTAGGTTGTGCACAAACTGGAACAGGAAAAACTGCAGCATTTGCCATACCAATTTTAAGTCAGCTACACCCAATTGTAAGCAAAGCAACAAAAGGAAAAAAAATTAAAACCCTAGTGGTAACTCCAACCCGTGAGCTTGCAATTCAAATAGGTGAAGCTTTCGATACATATGGTAAATTCATCAATACCAGACAATTGACTATTTTCGGGGGCGTTTCACAGGTTCCTCAGGTAGACCAATTAAAAAAAGGAGTTGATATATTAATTACAACTCCCGGACGCTTACTGGATTTACATAAACAAGGATTCATCGATTTGAATAATTTACTGCATTTGGTTTTGGATGAAGCTGACCAAATGTTTGATATGGGCTTTATCAATGATGTCAAAAAGATTATCAAATTAACCCCAAGCGACCGCCAGACGTTGTTATTTTCAGCAACAATGCCTTTGGCAATTAGAGAACTTGCCGATCAGTTTTTAAACAATCCGGCAACAGTTCAGGTAACCCCGATTTCCTCCACAACAGAAATGGTAAGACAGCAAATCTATTTTGTGGATAAACCTGAAAAGAAACAATTATTACTGCATTTACTGCAAACTGAAGGTTTAAAAAATGTTTTGGTATTTTCCCGTACCAAGCATGGCGCCGACAATATTGCAAAATCATTGCATAAAAATAATTTCAAAGCAGAAGCCATTCACGGCGACAAATCCCAAAGTGCAAGACAAAGAGTTTTAAATGCATTTAAAGACAAGGAAATAGATATTTTAGTTGCTACAGATGTTGCCGCACGCGGTATCGATATCGAATTGTTACCTTATGTAATTAATTTTGACTTACCGAATATTCCTGAAACCTATGTGCACCGTATTGGTAGAACCGGTCGTGCCGGCAATAGCGGGCTTTCGATTTCTTTTTGTTCTAAAGATGAAGAACCTTACTGGAAAGACATCTTAAAACTTACCAGAAGTAATGTAAAAACAATCGAGGATCATCCATTCCCATGGAAAGGAACTCCTAAGAAAACTGCAGATACTACTGAAGAAAAAAGCCAAACAAACAACAATAAGAGAAGCGGTAAATCAAAACCGAAGAGCAACCGTAAATCTGATAATGCCAAAAAGAATAAAAAGCGTTGGTACTAAAATAGAAAAAGTGCCATAGTTTGGGGAACCTTTGGCACTTTAACAATCAAATAAACAAACTAAAAAACTAACTATTTTAATCACAGAATAAATCTGTGAGTCGTTTTAAAAATACTCTCATTCGAGTATCTTTGGTATCAAACTTGTTTTTGGAACATTTTGATGAGACAATATTATAGCATTTTCGATTAAGTGCAAAATAAAATCGACGAAATACATCTTTTTTAACAAATTTTAACTTTTTTCCTACAATTTAAGAGGATAATCTTTCTATTTTCCATGAAAAATCATCCTGGAGTTTATATCTGATTCTGTCATGAAGACGGTTTGGACGTCCCTGCCAAAATTCAATTTCTTGCGGCTCAACCAGATAACCTCCCCAATATTTTGGTCTTGGAATCTCTTTTCCTGCGTATTCCAATTCAAGTTCTTTTAATTTTTCATCCAAAAAATCCCTGGAAGGAATCACTTCACTCTGATGGGAAACCACTGCTCCTAACTTACTTCCTTCAGGACGCGAATCAAAATAGCCGTCAGATATATTTTCAGAAACTTTTTTGGTCTTACCTTTTATAATAACCTGACGTTCCATTGAATGCCAAAAAAATGAAAGACACACATTCGGATTTGCTTCAATCGCTTTTCCTTTTTCGGAATCATAGTTGGTATAAAAAATAAAACCTTCGTATGTATATTGTTTCAACAGTACAACTCTTGATTTCGGGTAACCGTCTAATCCAATAGTTGCCACCGTCATGGCATTTACTTCTTCTACTCCACCAAAATCTTCAACCTCATGAAACCAGCGGTTGAATAAATTTATTGGATCTTCCGGAATTGCAGATTCCAGTAGTTCACTTTTCTCGTATGATTTTCTGTAATTGCTTAAATCTTCCATAGTTACCAATTTAATTCTACTTGATTATCGGCTGCCCAAAATGTACCTGAAGGCAATCTTTTTTGATAGAGTTCAAAAATTCCGTTGGCTGAAAATTCCGGAGTTACATCAGCATCTTCTCCTCCCATATCTGTCTTTACCCAACCCGGATGAATCGAAAGCACATTAATATTTCGATCGTGTAATCTTGCCGAAAGTGTTTTTGTGTACATATTCAAAGCTGATTTTGACATTCTGTATGCCGTGGCATTAGGAACAATTTTTTCTCTGTTTAACATTCCCATCACTGAAGAAACATTAAATATTGTTCCGCCATCATTAATCAAGTCCAAAAAAGATTCGGTAAAATTCAACAATCCGAAGACATTCGTTTCAAATGTAGCCCTTACCACATCTATTTCCGGATGGTATTCATCAAAATCCAAGCCTACTCCAGCATTATTTATCAAAAAATCAATACTGCCAAAATCCTTTTTAATTGTTGAAACAGCATTACTGATTGATGCAGATGAAGTGATTTCCAATTTCACCACAGTAAGATCCGGATGATTTACCTTTTCGATTTCTCCGTTCCTCGAAGTAGCTATGACTTGAAAACCTTCCGCTAAAAATTTACAAACCAAAGCCAGACCAACTCCTCTGTTTCCTCCGGTAATTAAGACTTTCTTTTGCATGGCAATCGTTTTAAAATTCGAAATATGCTCCGTCATCAGCTAAAACTGTTTCTTTAAAAACAGTCTGCGCTTCTTCTTTAAAAAGTTCTATCGAGTCGTAACGCGTAGAATAATGTCCCAATACCAATTGCCCAACATTAGCTTTCAAAGCAATACGTGCAGCTTCTTTTGCGGTCGAATGCATTGTTTTTTCGGCAAGATGTTCTTCAGAATCCAAAAAAGTCGATTCATGATACAATACATCTACACCTTGTATGACAGGAATAATGGATTCGTGGTACATTGTGTCTGAACAAAAGGCATAACTCTTAGGTAATGGCGGATCGAATGTTAACACCGAATTTGGAATAACACGGCCATCATCCAAGGTAATATCCCTTCCGTTTTTTATATTTTGATAGTAGCAGGTTTCAATTTCATATTCCTGCACTTTATCAATATTTAATTTTCTTTCTTTAACTTTCTCCCTAAACAGAAATCCGTTAGTATAAACCCTGTGTCTAAGTGGAATTGTACTTACAATCACTTTGTCATCTTCAAAAATTACTTCAGATTCGACAGAAGATAATTCCACAAAATTCAATTCGTATTGCGGCCAGGAATTAGAAAGCTTCAATTGCAATTTAATAATCTCCTTGACACCCACCGGGCCAAAAATAGTCAGTGGATTATTCCGGTTCAACAAATTAAATGTCGAAACCAAGCCAATCAGGCCATAGAGATGATCTCCATGCAGATGGGAAATAAAAATTTGGTTAATTGCAGAGAATTTAACCTTATTCTTGCGCAACTGTACTTGAGTACCTTCCCCACAGTCTATCAAAAATAAACGGTTATTTATTTCCAAAACCTGTGACGTTGGATTTGTCAACGTTCTTGGTGTTGCGGCATAACAACCTAAAATGGTTAAGTTCATTATTTTTTACCCTTTCTTCTGTCTCTTTCGTTTTTAATTAAAGTCAATTCACGGCTTGTTTGTCCTGCAACTGAAGTATTTTCTTCTGCACGGCGGATTAAGTAAGGCATAACATCTTTCACAGGCCCGAACGGTAAATATTTTGCCACATTATAACCTTCGGCCGCTAAGTTAAAACTGATATTATCACTCATTCCGTACAACTGGCCAAACCACACTCTGAAATCATTTTTTGCAATTCCTTTGTGTGCCATCATTTCCATTAATTTATAAGAACTGTCCTCATTGTGTGTTCCGGCAAAAACGGCCATAGTGTCAATATGTTCCATCATATAAGCAACAGCATCGTCAAAATTATAATCAGTAGCCTGTTTTGAAGGACAAATTGGTGACTTGTAATTTTTTTCTTCAGCACGTTTGTTTTCTTTTTCCATATAGGCACCACGTACCAGTTTCATTCCGATGTGGAAACTTTCTTCCTGTGCCTGGGCATGTAATTTTTTAAGATAATCCAAACGGTCCCAACGGTACATTTGAAGTGTATTGTAAACAATAGCTTTGTTTTTATTGTATTTACGCATCATATCAGCCACTAAATCATCGGCCGCATCCTGCATCCAACTTTCTTCTCCGTCAATCAATAAAGCTATATCGTTTTCATGAGCCGCTTTACACACTCTATCAAAGCGCTCTACAACTCTGTCCCACTCTTGTTGTTCTGCTTCATTCAACGCAATTCCCTCGCCTAATTTCTCATATAATTCGAAACGACCGAAACCGGTTGGTTTGAAAACCGCAAACGGAATTGCTTTCTTTTCCTTGGCAAAATTGATGATTTTCAATGTTTTATTCATGGCATCATCAAAAGCCGATTCATCTTCTTTTCCTTCAACAGAATAATCCAATACTGAAGAGACACCCCCTATAGTATACATTTTATCCACAACCGGAATACAGTCATCCTCTGAAACTCCTCCGCAAAAATGATCAAAAACCGTTGCACGGATTAGACCTTCAACCGGCAAATGCGCTTTCAAAGCAAAGTTCGTAACTGCAGTTCCAATTTTTACCAATGGTTCTGAATCTATTAATTTGAAAAGAAAATATGCTCTTTCTAATTCGGTATCACTTTTAAGCGAAAATGCGTTTTGTGTGTTGTCAAAAATTTTATCCATGATTTATTCCTAAATGTTATGCAAATATAAAACACCACGCTATTTTATTATAGTATTTTTACTTTATTTTGCACAACATTTTAATACGCATTTGTGAAATGGAATCAATAAAAGCCAACGGCTACGCAATTCACTTTAATCAAGAAAGTTACACACATTTAAACATCTATCTGAAGGAAAATAATTTTTCGAAAATTTTCTTCATTGTTGACGAAAACAGTAATGAATATTGCCTTCCAAAGCTGTTACCTTTAATTGAAACCGAATCTCCGTTTGAAATCATAGAACTGGAACCCGGGGAAGAAAACAAAACCATCGAAACCTGCACTCAGGTATGGAATGTACTAATCGAACTTGGTGCCGACCGCAAAAGCTTAGTAATCAATATCGGTGGCGGTGTGATTACCGACATGGGCGGATTCATTGCTTCTACTTATAAAAGAGGAATTCCTTTTATCAACATTCCAACTACTTTATTATCTATGGTAGATGCCTCTGTTGGTGGTAAAAACGGAGTTGATTTAGGCGGATTAAAAAATCAGATCGGCACCATTACAAATCCTGCTATGGTACTAATTGATTCTTCATTCCTGGATACTTTACCGCAAAGGGAAATGATTTCCGGACTGGCAGAAATGTTGAAACACGGACTGATAGCTAAAGCTTCCCATTGGGAAAAATTTAAAAACCACGGAGAAATCAATTTTGACGAATTCAATGATTTGATCAGGGAATCAGTTGAAATCAAAAATGATATCGTAACAAAGGATCCTACGGAAAACGGTATCCGTAAAGCATTAAACTTTGGACATACCTTAGGTCATGCCATTGAAACTTACTTTTTGGAACATCCTGAAAAAGAATCCCTACTTCATGGTGAAGCCATTGCTGCAGGTATGATTTTAGAAGGCTATATCTCACTTGAAAAAGGTCTGATTTCAGAAGAAGAATACTCGGAAATCAAAAACCGTATCAATAAAATTTACAATCAGATTATCATTGAAGAAAATGACGAAAATCACATCATTGATTTACTGATTCACGACAAAAAAAATGAATACGGAAAAGTTCAATTTGCACTTTTAAACGGAATCGGAAATATAAAAACAGACCAAATAACTGATAACGAAACAATTAAAAAAGCTTTTAACAACTACAAAATATAACGTTTTTTTACTTTTTTGTTTTCAAATACGAAATTTAATTTTTTAAATTTGCCGCATGTACAAACACAATAAATGGAGCTCAAATTTTTCTTTTCAGGAATCTATTCTGGAGAGAAAATCTATTGTTTTGAAAATTGTGACGGTTATTAAATGGGAAGCAAACAGACTTTTTGCTACAAATCAGAAAATTTACAGCGAGTTGGAAATCGAATTCGCAAATATTAGAGTTTGAAAAAAAATTGTATTGGATTTTTTATTATTTTTAATTACAATTTACTGATAGCTAAATGAATACAAAATATTTCGATTTAATTAATCAAACTTTCTATTTTCCTCAGGAAGAATTCACTTTAAATAAAGACCATTTACAGTTTCATGGCATAGATTTAATGAAATTGGTTGAAGAGTATGGTACTCCATTAAAATTCACCTACTTGCCAAAAATTTCCGAAAACATCAATAAAGCAAAGATGTGGTTTCGTAATGCCATGGAAAAACAAGGTTATGAAGCTAAATACTTTTATTGCTACTGTACCAAAAGCTCGCATTTTGAGTTTATCTTAAACGAAGCGCTTAAGAACAATATCCACATTGAAACCTCTTCTGCATTTGACATCAACATTGTTGAAAACCTAATGGAGGAAGGAAAGATAAACAAAAACACATTTATTGTTTGTAACGGGTTTAAAAGAGGCTTATACATAACAAACATTGCACGTTTAATCAACAACGGACACAAAAACACGATACCTGTTATTGATAATTTTGAAGAATTAGACTTACTTCAGGAGGAAATTAACGGGAAATTCAAAATCGGTATCCGTATTGCAGCGGAGGAAGATCCTAAATTTGAGTTTTATACTTCCCGTTTAGGAATTGGTTACAAGGATATCGTTCCGTTCTATAGAAAAAATATTCAGGACAATAAAAAGGTAGAACTTAAAATGCTTCACTTTTTTATTAATGCCGGAATCCGTGATACAGCTTATTACTGGAATGAGTTATTAAAATGTATGAAGGTATACATCAACCTTAAAAAGGAATGTCCTTCATTAGACAGTTTGAATATTGGTGGAGGTTTCCCTATCAAAAACTCATTGGCTTTTGATTATGATTACCAATATATGGTTGAGGAAATTTTGAATCAAATCAAAATTGCCTGTGACGAAGCTGAAGTTCCGGTACCGCATATTTTCACTGAATTCGGTTCTTTCACTGTTGGTGAAGCAGGAGGAGCAGTTTATCAGGTATTGTACCAAAAGAAACAAAACGACCGTGAAAATTGGAATATGATCGATTCTTCTTTCATTACAACACTTCCGGATACATGGGCAATCAATAAGCGTTTTGTAATGCTGGCGATAAATCGCTGGAATGACACATATGAGCGGGTACTTTTAGGAGGATTGACTTGTGACGGTGATGATTATTACAACTCGGAGCAGCACATGAATGCCATTTACCTTCCTAAATACAATAAAGAAAAACCTTTATATATAGGATTCTTTAATACGGGTGCTTATCAGGAAACAATTGGAGGTCACGGCGGACTACACCACTGTATTTTACCACAACCGAAACACATCCTGATTGATAAGGATAAAAACGGAATTTTTGCACATGAAGTTTTCTCTGAAGAACAAAGTGCAGATCAAATTTTAGAAATTTTAGGTTACAACAAAAAATAATAACTTGCTGCTTTTAGCAAAAAACAAACAAAATGAGCAAAGGACCAATTAGTCAATTTATTGAAAAACACTACCTTCATTTCAATGCTGCTGCTTTAGTAGATGCAGCTAAAGGTTATGAAGAACATTTATTGGATAACGGTAAGATGATGATTACATTAGCAGGTGCAATGAGTACTGCTGAATTAGGAAAATCATTAGCCGAAATGATCCGTCAGGATAAAGTACACATCATTTCTTGTACAGGAGCAAACCTTGAAGAGGATATCATGAATCTTGTTGCTCATAATTCATACAAAAGAGTACCAAATTACCGTGATTTGTCTCCACAGGAAGAATGGGATTTATTGGAAAACCATTACAACCGTGTAACAGATACCTGTATCCCTGAAGAAGAAGCTTTCCGTCGTTTACAACAACATTTATTCAATATCTGGAATAATGCGGATTCAAAAGGTGAGAGATATTTCCCGCACGAATTCATGTACCAGATGATTAACTCAGGTGTATTGGAGCAATATTATGAAATCGATCCTAAAGATTCATGGATGGTAGCAGCTGCTGAGAAAAACTTACCAATCGTAGTTCCGGGATGGGAAGACAGTACAATGGGTAATATTTTTGCTTCTTACTGCATTAAAGGTCAGTTCAAGGCAACTACAATGAAAAGTGGTGTAGAATACATGATGTGGTTAGCAGATTGGTACAAAGACAATTGTTCAGGTAAAGGAATCGGGTTTTTCCAAATTGGTGGAGGTATCGCAGGTGATTTCCCGATTTGTGTTGTTCCAATGTTGTATCAGGATATGGAAATGCATGATGTTCCTTTCTGGGCATACTTCTGTCAGATCTCTGATTCTACAACCAGTTACGGATCATATTCAGGTGCAGTTCCAAATGAAAAAATCACTTGGGGAAAATTAGACATCACAACCCCAAAATTTATTGTGGAATCTGATGCTACTATCGTTGCACCTCTTATATTTGCATACGTACTAGGTCAATAATTTAACCCCGAATTTATGTGGAATGAATCTGACCAAAGACATTTCATATGACAAATAAAAAACAATAATACCAAACTGATGAAAAGAGTTATCGTTGATTATTCAAAATTAACAAGTGAAATTTTAAACCTATTAGTAGAAAAGTTTCCTGACGGTTATGATGATTCAGACATCATTCGATTCAAAAATGCAAAGAACGAATCGATTGAAGCTGTTGAAGTGCGTACCGAGGACACCATCTATCTGGTAAAAGTAAGTACTAAACTTGCGGACAGAATTGAAAACTACGACGAAGATGAAGAATTAGAAGGATCTGATGATTCATTGGATGCATTGAAAGAATTAGAAATTGAAGATGGTGCCGATGACGACGATGATGACAAAGACGTTGCTGAAGGAGATGATGAAGATGACGAAGATTCTGAAGATTCTGAAACTGAAGACTCCGAAGATGAAGACGAAGAATAAACAGATATAAAAAAAGGAACTCAATTGAGTTCCTTTTTTATTTTATAGTATCTGAAATTTAGATTAAAAACCTAAATCACGTTCAATTTCTTCCATTTCGATTAAATCATGTGCTTCCAACAAAGTTGGCACGACATGCAATGTATGAGGTACATCATTAAAATCGATTCCTTCGGCTACGATTACAAATGATTTTTTTTGTTTTTTAAACTTCTTGGCCAAATCAACGAAATTTTTGATTGATTTAATATCCACCGATTTATCATGTGAGATATCCAAAACCACATTATTTTCTTTATAGGTATTGAACTGATCGGTAACTTTTTGCAGAAAAACTTCAGCGTTACCCTCGGTATCTTTAATAATGGTAGTATGTCCTTTGTGGTCGACTTTCATTTTATAATATTTGATTCATGTAGTTGCTAAATTAATCAGAATTTAAGTCTTAACAAACTGTTTGTTTATTTATCTAACATCCAACTCATCAAATTATTTTGATCGACAATAGACCAAGAATGAGGATGTTTTTCTCCATTTGCTCTATATCCCTTGTTCTTGGTTATAATTACATTTACATCCGAAAATTGCTTCTTCTTCATTTCTTCCGCCATTTTTTCAATGGAAAAAGCATTCAGATCTTCATAATCATTCCCATTTTGTTTTTTCCACCACAGTAAATCAGGTTCAGTATACAATCTTATTTTAGTATCTTTTAAATAGTCAAGATTACTGATGTTGGCCGTTTTAGAAGTAAAGGGAGAATTCAATTCATACTTCTTTATCCCTTTCTTCGGATTACCAAAATCTGCATTGAAATTTTCAACAATCCATTTGGCTTCTTCTACTGATTCAGCATCCACATTATTGCGGATATTTTTTTCTGAAACCTCATAAATTTTCAATAAATCAATAGGAGAATCAACAATAAAAACTCCCTTCGGTATAATATTACTTTTAGTTTTTATCAAATAATCACTCAATAACAAACTCACATTACCCCCGGCTGAAAAACCACCGATATAAATATTTTCATGCTTAAGCTTATATTGATTAAATATCGACTCCAAATCTTTTTTTAAAGATTCTTTTTCTTCTTCTTTTAAAAAAACATGATGATCAAAATCCATTAACAAGACCGAAATATTATTCTTGGCAGCTATTTCCAGAATTTTAAACTCGCTTTTGGTATTCTCTGCTCCGCCACCGCCAAATCCCGGGAAAAGAACAAGAGTACCTTTTTGCTCTTTTGCTTTGAATAATTCAAAAGACTCTTCTTTTATTCCTTGTTCTTCAACTCTTTCTGCTTTATTAGAATTACAAGAAGCCAGAAATAAAAAAACAACCGCTATTAAATACTTAATCATTGGAAACTTATTGTTTGATTTTCGAAGCTAATAAGTAAATAACTGCCATTCTTACGGCTACTCCGTTTTCAACCTGGTCTAAAATTACAGATTGTTTTGAATCGGCGACATCGCTGGTGATTTCAACTCCGCGGTTAATAGGTCCGGGATGCATGACCACAATTTCTTTATTCAGGGAGTCAAGCAATTGTTTGTCCAATCCGTATTGCATGGCATATTCACGCGTTGTCGGGAAATAACTGATGTCGAGACGTTCGTTTTGCACGCGTAACATATTTGCCACATCACACCATTCGAGTGCTTTTCTTAAATTCGGTTCGACCTGAACGCCGAGCTCTGTAATATATCTTGGAATTAAAGTTTTCGGGCCGCAGACTTTTACTTCTGCTCCCAACTTCTGTAAGGAATAAATATTCGAAAGCGCTACACGTGAGTGTAAAATATCACCAACGATTACCACTTTTTTCCCGGCCACATCCCCCAGCCTTTCTCTTATTGTATAAGCATCCAATAAAGCCTGCGTTGGGTGTTCGTGTGCTCCGTCACCGGCATTAACAATACTTGCATTTACATTTTTCGACAGGAAAACGGCAGCTCCGGGAGATGAATGACGCATGACCACCATATCAACTTTCATGGAAAGAATGTTATTTACGGTATCGATCAGTGTTTCCCCTTTTGTTACAGACGAACTAGAAGCGGCGAAGTTCACCACATCAGCGGAGAGTCGTTTTTGGGCTAATTCGAATGATAATTTAGTCCGGGTACTGTTTTCAAAAAATATATTGGCAATGGTTATGTCGCGGAGAGAAGGAACTTTTTTGATGGGGCGGTTGATGACTTCCTTAAAATGATCGGCGGTATTAAAAATCAATTGAATATCTTCTTCTGTGATGTATTTGATTCCTAATAAATGATTTACGCTTAATTCCTGCATCTTATTTTGTAATTAATTCTACTGAGTCTTCTCCGGAAGTTTCCTTCCACTTTACCACTACCTTTTCGTTGTTGATGGCGTCTACCTGGCGTCCGCGGTAATCGGGCTGGATAGGCAGATGACGGCTGAAGCGTCTGTCGACAAGGACAAGCAGTTCTACTTCGCTTGGTCTTCCGAAGGATTGTATCGCAGACAATGCCGCATTGATACTTCTTCCGGTGTACAATACATCGTCGATAAAAATTACTTTTCTGTTTTCAACCAGGAAATCGATTTGGGTTTTATTCGCTTCCAAAGTCTCCCCTCTTCTGAAATCGTCCCTAAAGAAAGTAATATCAAGGAAACCCAAGGCGATATTATTCACTTGGTATTCGGTTTCAAGAATGCTTTTTAAACGGGTTGCCAGTTGTGAACCTCTTGGCTGAATGCCTATTAAAACAGTGTTTTTAAAATCGAGATGATTTTCTAATAATTGACAGGCCAAACGGTGAAGTATGATATCAACTTCTGTAGCGGTGAGCAAAGTTTTTTGACTCATTGTAGTTAGTTGTGTTTGGAGTGTAAAATTAGGTAAAAAAGTCGAAAGTGGAAAGTCGAAAGCCGAAAGTCTTTGAGACAAAGTGAAAATTCCAAAATTAAAAGTGATTAGTACTTAGTAATTAGTGCTTGAGTCTTTGGGACAAGTGGGAAATTCCAAAGTCATTGAAGACTTTTTTTGCTCCACTGCGTTACGCTATGAGGTCGGAGTTGGATTGCGGGTAGTCGTTATGAGAAAAATGAAATTTCAAAAACGGAAAGAAAAACTCTAATAATGGATTTATTCTTCTTCTAATAATTATCCTTATTTTTTCCTGCATCCTCCTTCGTCGGATACGGCTAACTTCTTTTCTTTTGTCTTGATGTCTCGTCTAAGGCCGAGACAAGCAGAAATCTCGTTATGGCTAACGAGACACGGCAAAAGATCAAGACTTGGACTCTCGGCGTTCCAATTTCATTTCAAATCCTAAAAGAAAAGAACTCGCCCTTCGGGACTCAAACAGCTTTTCTTTTTACGGATTTTTCAATGATTGGAACCTCGCCTGCGAATCCTAAGTCGGAGTTGGATTTGCGGGTAATCGCCAATAAAAAGATAAAATTTCAAAAAATAAAGTTTGTTATCTTTCAGCTATAAGCAAATTTCTTTTTGCAGTTGACTTCTTTCTGTTTGGGGTACTAAAAAACCTTACTGAACTTGGAAAAAAATCCAAACACAGTAAGGTAAAATTTAAATGGACAGCTATTACATCTTCACTTTTTCAAATTCAATTCCTTTAACTTCGGAGAATTCAGGGCTTGATGAGCCGTAAACTGATTTTACGTAGTTTTTAACTTCGGCGGCGATGTCAACCAATCCGTGGTTATCGCTGTAGAGCATCTGGTTTCTTTCATTTCTGGCACTGTTGATGAAGGAATGTGCGACTAACACCGCATGATTTTTAGCAATGAGGTCGTTTTGCCTGGCGATGAGCGTGTCAATCTTAAGTTCGCCCTCATTAGGCTTATAGCCGGGCTCGGATTTCAATAATGCGATGAGTCCCATAAAGTGATGGATTTGCATATCGTATGACAACAGGCTTGTGTTGATGGTACTGGGTGCCGGTTGGTCAGTATTGGTCTCTTGGGCGATTGCACCGTCTATTTTTTCCTGGATTTTCCGGTTGAAATCTTTGGCCTCTCCGATTCTTTCTTCAGGAGTTTCGGATATTATTAGTTCGTTGATGATTCTGGTGGAGAGTTTCTTCAGGTTTTCAAAGGCGCTATGCCTGTTGGTCACCGCGTTGCTGTAATCGGTATGTTTATCGATGACATAAGACAGATTGGACTGTGCATTTGTCGCAATGGTATTGAGATGCGGGATTTTGAGGGTGTCTTTTGACGGGTTGTACGTGGTTCCGTATCGGTTAACAAATGTAATCAGGTTTTGAAAGTTGGCTACATTTTTAGCGTGGCCGGTTTCAGTAGTTGCATTCATGGTTTTTTAATTGTGTTAGTTAATACTTTGGACTATAACCATCTAGGGTTTTGCAAAGATGGTTATTTTGCCGGAAATAACTTACAATATTTATGCCAGTTTTTTTAGATTGTTCGATTATCCGATTATTAGATCATCAGATTATTGGATAAGAAGATTGAAGGATTGATATGCGTTGTGGAACTGTGGTTCTTCCGATTGGTAAAAAAAATACAAATCCCAAGCTCAAAATTCCAAAAATTAATGAGTTTACAAAATCGTGCTAAAAGCAGTAAGCAGTGTACAAAACGCAGTAACGATTGTATTAAAAGCAGTAAGCAGTGTACAAAATACAGTAACGATTGTACTAAAAGCAGTAAGCAGTGTACAAAATGCAGTAACGATTGTATTAAAAGCAGTAAGCAGTGTACAAAATGCAGTAACGATTGTATTAAAAGCAGTAAGCAGTGTACTAAAAGCAGTAAGAAATGTACTTAGAGAAGTACTGTGTGTTCATTATAAAATATAAAAAACCTTACTATAGTGAAGCTATTCCTCCCTATAGTAAGGCCATTAAAAACGTATACAGTGTTTATGCTTTGATATGTTTGAATTGTATCCCGCTTATTTGTTTGTATTGCGGGCTGTTTGCGCCATAGGCGGATTTTACGTAATTTTTAATTTCGAGGGCGGTATCTACCAGTCCGCTATTGTTGCTGTAGAATGTCTCGTTTCTTTCGATTCGGGCTTTACTGATAAAAGTGTGGGCAACCGACACCTCATTGTTTTTAACCAACAGCTCATTTTGCTTTGCGGTGAGCGTTTCGATTTTGAGTTCGCCCTCGTTGGGTTTGTAACTTTCTTCCGATTTCAGTACCGAAATAAGTCCGGCAAAATGTTGGATTTGCTGATCGTATGAGCGCTGGCTGGTACTGATAGTTACCGGAACCGGTTGGTTTTCGTCAACAGGCATTGCAATTGCTTTTGCCCTTTTACCCTGCATTTTGCGTTGGAATCCTTTGGCATCGTCTACTCTTTGCGGCGGAGCGTCGGTGGCTTTGAGTGCATTGACCAAGCGTGTGGATAAAGACAGCAGGTTTTCGAAGGCCCTACTCCTATTGATCACTGCGTTGTTGAAGTTGGTTTTTTTGTCAATGACATTGAAGAGGTCATTTTGTGCTTTTATTGCAATGGTATTGAGATGTGGGATTTTGAGGGTGTCTTTTGCGGGATTGTAGTTTGTCCCGTAGCTTGATAAGCAGTTGATCAGGTTTTGAAAGTTGGCTACATTTTTTGCGTGTCCGGTTTCTGAATTTGATTTCATAGTTTTTCATATTTGTTAGTTAGAAGCGTAGCGTCTTTCGTTACGCTTTTTTATTTGACAGAATTGGATTACAAATGTTGTGCCAGTTTTTTAGACTTCTTAGACTTGTTAGATTATTAGACTTCTTAGATTTGTATCTTAAAATGAAGGTTTTACGGGAATCCGTAAGGGATTGTGGCTTCGAGAGCCTCAGCCACCATGGGGGTGAAAATTCAGTAGAAATACGTAGTGTATTGTGCAATTATTTTAGGAAATTGTAATGGAGTTAAATTAACTTCAAAACATATGATCTTGCTTAATAAAGGTCTTTAATGCAAAACAATAAACAATTAAATTATGAAAAATCTATTTTTTACATTATTATCCTTAATTAGTTTTTTAACTTCTTACTGTCAAGAAACATATTTTGTTGGAAAAACAGAATATTACAAAAATCAATATTATTCAACAACAGGATAACCTGTGGTTAAAAGAAGTGAATCCAATAAAAAAGAATTTTTAAAATCACAAGGATATAAATCTATACCTTATGGTTATCAGATTGACCATATTACACCATTAAGTGAAGGCGGATCCGATGATCCAAGTAATATGCAGTTATTAACAATTAGTCAGCACAAAGAGAAAACAGCAAGAGAAAGAACTAAAAGAAGTACTTCAAATTATTTAGCTACCAAACCAAACTATCAATCTTCAATAACAACAAACCAATATGGTGAACAAATATCATATGCTACATATTCAAGAACAGATTTTGACGGCAAAATAATATACATAAGTAAAAATGGGAAAGAATTTTTTTTTAATGAAAATGAGAGAAAGGTTTATGTCAAAAGCAGTTCTAATATTTCAAAATCAGAATATAAAATACCAACAATAAAAAATACAGACTACAATTATAACACAACAGAAACAATACAGTCAACAAGATCATATGAATCATCATCAATACCTTCAAGTTCAACACAAACACTTCCAACATCAACTACTAGAGAAATACATACTGGTCCGCGAGGTGGTCAATATTATATAAACTCCAATGGTAATAAAACTTATGTACCAAGATAAAAGCAACTGACAACTAATCTTAGTCGCAATTTATTTTAGATATGCATCAAAATTTTATTTACAAATAAGTTGACATAATGATTATAACTTAACTTATACAAGATGGAAAAAACTAAATTTCAATATTGGAATATACTAATACCTGCAATATTTGCTTTAATAGGAACTTTTTTGGGCAGCTATTTAACATATGCAAATTCTTATAATTTATTTACAAAACAAAACACATTTGATAATCAAAGACTTACGTATTCAAAAATTATGTCTTTAAAATATTCATGGTGTCAATCAATTCAAAGTTACTGCTCCTCATACTTATTAGTTGAATTTTATGATACTAGACACCCCGCTGCGCAAAGTCTCCCGACTTTGCGATTAAAATCATAGAAATAGCAACTATGCTATTATCAATTGTCCAATCAAAATAATGTATCTTTCTTTAGTCTTATTACTGGCCTCAAAGTTGGCTCCCAATAGCTATCGGGATTGCGGAGCGGATTGTTCGATTATTAGATCGTTAGATTGTTAGACTTTGGGATTTAAAGATTGGGAGTAAGTAATAGCAGATTCATTATGTAATTACAAATTGGTACATTTGGGGCAAAACATTTATTTTAGAATTCCAGAAGCATCATTACACCTATTAACACTATAATCCAAAAATACCTATGTCATTTTTTAAAAAGTTATTCGGAAAAAGTAAAGAGAATAAGAGTACGGAAGAAATTGAATTGCCTTGGATCAATCCGGAAGAAAATCTGTGGGGAATCAAGTTAGTTGATTTAAGTCCGATTACCCATACCATGGTTTCAACTTCACAAAACCGTCAAATGGCAGAAAACTCAATGTCTTACGGAGGAGAAGACGGATCTACATTTTACGGTATAAAACCTGAAGGCAACAAAACTATTGCTGCAAACATTAAAATCACTACCGAGAAAAAATTATATCCGGGTGCATTATTTATGCCAAATCAAATGGAACATAAATGGGCAATTTATTTTGACGGTGACTATTTAATCTTTGTCCGCAGCTGGTTACGCGAAGTTTTTGTTACTGCCAAAGTATCCCAAAAAGACAATGAGCTTTCGGTTGATACCATATATGGTGAATTTACGGAAGAAGAAAGTCCGGAGTTTACACAAGCATTTTTGCGTTACCTGTTGATAAGCCATGTAATTGGTGAAGAAATACCGGCTCCCTTGCCGAAAGACTATGAAATCGATTTAGGGAAGGTTGGCTACTGGGCATTTTCGGCTTATGGTAATATGGCACATTATGGCACATTCGATCATGATTATGCACCTAAAGCAACCAAGCCATTACGTTCTCTATCCTTGCTTCATATAGCAGTTGCTAAATGTGATATTACAGACATTGAAAATCAGTTACAGCAAGGTGTTGACATAAATCATTTAGGTGCAGACGGTATGGCGCCATTACATTGGGCCATTACACCGGATACACTCGAGCCTATGGAAAAGCTACTGGCATTAGGTGCAAATCCGAATGTGGTGAACTTTGAAGGTGCAACACCACTTATGAATGCAGTACAATCAGACAGGATAGACCATTTTAATTTATTGATTAATTCCAAAGCACAGGTAAATTTTAAAGATCACAGAGGTTTTACGGCACTACACAGAGCCAGCGAGATGGGCCGTTTGGAAATGGTAGAAATCTTACTTCAGAACGGAGCCGACAAGACCATCGAAGCACAAGGACATACGGCGCTTTCATTAGCCAGAATGACAAATGAAGAAGAAGTAATAAGTTTGTTGGATTGTTAGATTTCGAAATGACAAAACTATAGCTAAGAAACTAATTGTTGAGAGTAAACATTGCAACATAAAAACAAAAACCTCACTATTTAGTGAGGTTTTTTAATTATTGTTTGATGAACTTTATATTAGAAGTTCCTTTATCGGAATTTATTTTAATGAAGTAATTTCCCCCGCTACGCATTCTATGATAAAAAACAAGTAAATAGCATTAAAATTATGATGCAAATTTATAGGTGTTAATATATGGTGTTTCTCCCGCTGCGCAAAGTCTCCCGACTTTGTGCTCAGAATCATAGAAATAGCAACTATGCTACTATCAATTGTCTGATCAAAAAATGTATCTTTCCTTAGTCTTATTACTGGCCTTAAAGTTGGGTCCCGATAGCTATCGGGATTGCGGAGCGAGGAACAATGATTGTATAAAAAGTCTAAATATAATGTGATTTCTCCTTCGTCGAAATGACAAACAATTGCTGAAAAAGCAGCAGATTTTCACAATTATGGCCTCTCGATACATTTTGCTCCACTGCGTTTCACAAAACACTCGAGGTGACGTTTTCAAGGATATTCAAAATTTCAACATGATAACATTAAAACAAAAAAGCCCCACAAAAAGTGAGGCTTTTTTTATTGTTTGATGAATTTCGTGTTAGAAGTTCCTTTATCGGAATTTATTTTGATGAAGTAATTACCGGAGGGTAAATTGGAGACATCAATTGTTTTTACATCTTTGGCATTTGGAATTACAACTACCAATTGGCCCAATGTGTTGTAGATATTCACAGAAGAAATCTCTATTGTTTCTTTTGCATCCATATTCAATACATTGTGCACCGGATTAGGGTATAATTTGAAATAATTAGCGAATTCGAAATCCTGGTTATTTAATGCCTGAATGGTTGTTGTTTCTGTGTTAGTGACAATCGGGAAATTGTAATCGAAGTAAATACTAGCCGAGTTACTGAACGTATCACCGTTCACCAATGTTGGTTTTGTCTTGATTTTGAACATTACATAACCATCATTGTTAGCATCATCAAATGGCAGGTTGATGTTTTCGAAGATGAATTCTACTTTGTTTCCTGAAGATACTTTAGTAACAAATGAGTGGCTTCCTTTCATTGGCACTAACGTATTGACATCAAACTTATTGGTATCGATCATATCTTTTACGACGATGTTTTCAGCCAGGAAAGTACCGGTGTTTTCAAAGCGGATCATGTAATGTACATACTTGCCTACTTCACTTGGTGGAATTGTTTTTCCTTCCAGACAGGTTTTATCATTCGGATCGAAAGAGTTAACAACCGTTTGATTTAAAACAAATGTATTATCGTTTGGTGTTTCATCAGCAATTGGTGATGAAATTGTTGCGGTATACGTTAAAATATCTCCTGCATTTACAGGAGGAGTTTCCATTGGAGAGTTTACATTTAAGATAAAGATTATTTCTCTTGTTTCAAATGGCAGTAAATCAATAAAATTCCATGATAAATTATTTATTGTCTGCGTTGCGACGGTCGGATTGGTAATAACAAAATCCAAAACAGCATCGTTGAAAGTCAGATTTATCGATCCGGAATTTGTTATATTACCTTTATTTCTGTAAATAAGTTTATATGCAGCATTAAAACCAGGTCTGGCTGTGTTAAGAGGCAAAACAGTCACTTCTAAATCCGGGTAAAGTCCATTTGGAGTTACACAGAAATTTTGTGTGAATGGGCTCGCTTGTGCCGGAAAAGTAATATCTACAGACGAAGGTGTAATAGTAAAATAAGCAGGATTTTCTAAAACAGGTGTTATAGTATGGGTTCCAGCCTGTACTGAAATAGCATAATTACCGGACGTATTGGCAATTATACTTCCTGAAGTTGACCCACTTGTGGTATTGAACTTTAAATTAGCCAGGCTTACATCAGACACATCACAACCATTACTATTCAAATCAAACTTACTATTTCCTTGAATAGTATATGAGCTTCCTCCCGGCGTAAATGAACAATATGTATTGACATGGCAATTGTTGTAACCGTACTCAACTATTTTATTTTGTATTGCCTCCACTTGAAATTCATCGGCACAGATATACTCAAGATTTGGCGAGTTGGAAAAATTGAATACGGGATAATAAATATTATTTTCGAAATCATCATACATTTCATTGCTGTTATTTTTCAAAAACAATGATTGCAATGGATTACTGCTGCAGTCGAGATATTCAAGATTTGTATTGTTTGAGAAATCCAATGTGGTGAATTGATTATTACTACAATGGATATCGTCTAAGCTAGTCAACCTTGAAAAATCAATCGCCTGAATTTGGTTATTAGAACACATCAAAGATCTTAAATTGACAGAATTACTTATGTCCAAATTAATTAATTGATTATCATAACAATGTAATTGTGAAAGACTTGTCAAATGAGTACCATTAATACTCACCAATTGGTTATAACCGCAATAAAGGGATACTAAATTAGACAATCCATTTACTTCTAATGTTCTTAATTGATTGTTATTACAACCAAGTTGGATAAGGTTTATTAATCCGTTTGCGTTCAAAGATGTAAGTAGATTATAATCACAATACAATTTTTGAAGACCCACACATCCGTCAACATTCAATGATAATAATTGATTTCGTGATGCCTGAAGTTCAATAAGATTACTTTTATTACTTAAATCTAATCCCGTAATATTATTATTGTTACACCTTATCATCTGAATAGCATTTACACCATTTAAATTCAATGTTGCAATCTGATTTCTAAAACATCTTAAATCCGTTAATGCAATATTGTTGCTTAAATCCAGACTTGTTAATTGATTAGTAGTGCAATATAATAGTAGTAATGCTGTATTATTGCTTAAGTCCAAGCTAGTTAATTGATTATTACTGCAGTCTAATTCACGTAATGCTACGTTACTACTTATATCCAAACTTGTAATATTATTATTATTACATATAAAAACAGTAAGATTCGTAAAGTATTCAATTCCTGAAAAATTAGAAATAGGCGAATTAGTATTACGGGTTGATCTTATCATCAAATAACTCACATTTAATGCTTCACTTACCTGAATTTCACCATCATTATTGGCATCAATATTAAAATAATTTCCAGCTAAATCTTTAGCTATTGCATTATTAGGAGCTGACGCTAACAATTTCGTTTTAAAATTAGCATCCGGAAAATTAATGATTTGGGCGTTAACAGTAGTAAATAGGCTTAAAGCCAAAAGTAGGAAGTAGATTTTTTTCATGTGGGGACTTATTTGTAGATATAAGATGCAGAAAATGCTATTGGTTGCGTTGTTTGCAAAAAAAAATCCCCACTGAATAGCGGGGATTTTACTATTTAGATACACTTCGACTACGCTCAGTGCAAGGAAAGATTATTTCTCTCCTTTTTCCATTTTAGCTTTTAATTCAGCTAATGCATCGATATCACCTAAAGTTGATGCCGGAGCATTGTTGCTTGAAGATGTAGTTTCAACAGATGATTTCACATTTTTCTCTTCTTCTTCACGGAAGATAGCAGTGTGAGAAGCAACTACTCTTTTGAATTCTTTGTTGAATTCAATTACTTTGAAATCTGCAGCTTCACCTTTTTTCAATTTTTTACCGTCTTCTTTTTCTAAGTGACGAGTTGGGATGAACGCAACTACATCGTCTCCGAAATCAACAGTAGCACCTTTGTCAACGATTTCAGCGATTGTTCCGTTGTGGATAGTTCCTACAGCGAAAGCATCTTCGTGCTTATCCCATGGGTTAGCAGTAGTTTGCTTGTGACCTAAAGATAATTTACGAGCTTCAACGTCTAATTCCAATACTACAACATCTAATTTCTCACCAACGTTGATGAATTCAGATGGGTGTTTGATTTTCTTAGTCCAAGATAAGTCAGAGATGTATACTAAACCATCGATTCCTTCTTCTAATTCTACGAAGATACCGAAGTTTGTGAAGTTTCTAACTGTACCTGAATGCTTAGAACCTACAGGGTATTTAGAAGTGATGTCAGTCCAAGGATCTTGAGACATTTGTTTGATACCTAAAGACATTTTACGCTCTTCTCTGTCAAGAGTCAAGATAACTGCTTCAACAGTATCTCCGATTTTCACGAAGTCCTGAGCAGAACGTAAGTGAGTAGACCATGACATTTCAGAAACGTGGATTAAACCTTCAACACCTTCTGCAACTTCGATGAAAGCACCGTAATCAGCTAAAACAACTACTTTACCTTTTACTTTGTCACCAACGTTTAAGTTAGCATCCAATGCATCCCAAGGGTGAGCGTTTAATTGTTTTAAACCTAATTGGATTCTTGTTTTCTCATCATCGAAATCAAGGATTACAACGTTTAATTTTTGGTCTAATTCAAGAACTTCAGATGGGTGGTTGATTCTTGACCAAGATAAATCAGTGATGTGGATTAATCCGTCTACACCTCCTAAGTCAATGAACACACCGTAAGAAGTGATGTTTTTAACAACACCTTCTAATACTTGTCCTTTTTCTAATTGACCGATGATTTCTTTTTTCTGTACTTCAATATCCGCTTCGATAAGCGCTTTGTGAGAAACAACAACGTTTTTGAATTCATGGTTGATTTTAACCACTTTGAATTCCATCATTTTGTTTACATATTGATCGTAATCACGGATAGGTTTAACGTCAATTTGAGAACCTGGCAAGAAAGCCTCGATTCCGAATACGTCAACGATCATACCACCTTTAGTACGACATTTAACGAAACCATTAACGATTTCACCTGTTTCATTAGCAGCAATAACTCTATCCCAAGCTTTGATAGTTCTAGCTTTTTTGTGAGATAAAACTAATTGACCAGTTCTGTCCTCACGGATATCGATTAATACTTCTACTTTGTCCCCTACTTTCAAGTTTGGATTGTAACGGAACTCGTTTAATGAGATAACACCTTCAGATTTTGCGTTGATATCAACAATAGCATCTCTTTCAGTAATTCTTACTACAACTCCTTCAACTACTTCTTCAGCATCTGTAGAGATGAAAGTTTTTGCTACTAGATCTTCAAATTCCTGTAAATTTTTAGCATCAACTGCATCAATACCTTCAGCATAGTTATGCCAGTTAAAGTCTGCTAAAAATTGTTCTTGTGTTTTGTTTAATTCAGACATGTCTGATAAATAATTTGTATTCTGATTCTCTTGGGTTTCTTACTGCGATAGAAAAACAGAAGCGTTTTACATATAAATGATTGAATACCTTAAGGATACCCTACTCGCCAAAAGGTGTGCAAAAGTAAGAATAATTATTTAAATACCAAAGGTTTGGTTTAGATTATTAGATTGTTGGATTAATGATTAGAAGATTATTATTTGAGTTATATTTGCTAAAATTCAAATGATGGGTAATACGTTTCGCATTTTCAAACCTAAAAACACTCCTTTCAAACTGACAAAAGGCATTGTTTTATTCATCCTACTTCTTATCAGCATACAGATTACCGTCTATTATAATC
Organism: Flavobacterium amniphilum; assembly: GCF_023634845.1. Classification (GTDB taxonomy): domain Bacteria; phylum Bacteroidota; class Bacteroidia; order Flavobacteriales; family Flavobacteriaceae; genus Flavobacterium; species Flavobacterium amniphilum. The sequence continues at coordinate 187,819 of NZ_JAMLJL010000005.1, forward strand.
ATCTAATTACCAAAATAATTACCTTCATCCTTTTTATCATTTGTATATTATTTCATCTTACCAAAAGTTTACGATACGCCACTCTTGATGGTTACTTTGAGGGTGAACTTATTTTCGGAACAGATCACATTAGTATCAATGACCGAAAAATAAACATTAATGACATTACTAAGCTTCATATTAGAGCCAATGATTATGACGGTCTTTTAACTTCCGCCGTACATGGTTATCAAAAAAACATGTCCAACGGTACTAACAACCTCTTGGCTTTGACTTTGAGAAATAATGAAAGAATTACTGTCTTTTTCCAGATGGATTCTATTTCGGATACAGAATTCATCGTTCCGTTTCTGAGAGAGTTGGTTGCATTGCATGCTATTCCTTTTAAACAAGACAAAGAAATCGAATCTGTTAATGCGTATTTTAAAACATACCAAATTGACAACAGGACTCTTTAAGCACTTTGTTTCAGATGCGCTTTTAGTTTTTTATGTGTCTTTTTATATGCCCAGTCCTGTTTGAAATCCACCCATTTCTTCTTGAGTAATTTGCGCATTACTTTATCGGTATATCTCATTATGAAAACATGGTACAACATATTGGCAAACTGTAATGGTTTGTTAGGCAACACTCTTAACGACATGGAAAAACCAGCATCGAGGTATCTGTTAAAATGCCAGAAAGCTCCCGGAATATAGAGTGCGTCACCGTGCTCCATAAAGATCTCATATCCTTGTGCGTATTTTAAGGCAGGGAATTTTTCATAATCCGGATTTTCATAATCCACCTCATAAACAGTGTGCACAGAAAACGGCACTTTATATAAAAAAGGTGATTGTTTTTGATCGAATAACAGAATACGCTTTCTTCCTTCAAAATGCATGTGCATAAAATCCCCAAGACCCACATCATAATGCATTAAAACCTTTGCTTCGCTCCCACCGAAAAACAAAGTAGGCAGGCGTTTAAAAAACTTCATTCCCAAATCGGGATAGGTAAAATTATTCAATAACTCAGGAAGTCTATCAGTAATGATGTAAAAGAAGATCCGCAAATCAGAAGGTGTGGATTGTATGCGGTTGATGTATTCGTTGAATTTCATTTTTACCACCGGAGCGCTGGTACTTTTGTTGGCATCTGCGGGTTTACTGTCGTACAGCGGAACGATTTGATCCCTGACTTTTTCTTTAATGTACTCGAAGTTCCATTTTTCGTAGGCTTCCCATTGCCTGGCAAATCCTTTTATAAGTAAAGGTTTTTGTGGCTTGTAATAGTTTTTTATAAATTCTTCTTTTGTAATCGAACTCACGATATCAGCAGGTTTCAATTCCATGTTTTAAAAAAATTAATTCTATAAACACAACTCAGACAGCCACTAAAATAGTATATCATGATAAAATAAAAAAGCCTTTTGAAAAACAAAAGGCTTATCTATATATTAGTGCGTTACACTTTCAACATCTTTAGGATTGTGCTTGTGTTTGAATAAAACCGCAAACGCAATAGCAATGATTAAGGCATACACTGCGAAAGAGAACCAGATAGGATTCCACTCTTTGATAAAGACAGGATTTTTTAAAACATTACCCGCCAATACTTCATTTCCTTTCAATAAATTCTTTATTGCTGAATTATTACTATCTGTTTTCAAATAAGTCAATAAAGCATCCAGATTGACAAATTTTAATGTGAAAAACTTATCAATTACGATACCACTCACGATACTTCCCATAACAGCACCAAACCCATTGGTCATCATCATAAATAAACCTTGCGCAGACGAACGTATTTTAGAATCCGTAGTTGTTTCAATAAAAAGCGACCCTGAAATATTAAAGAAATCGAATGCCATTCCGTAAACGATACAAGATAGAATAATCATCCATAATCCACCGGCAGGATCACCATACGAAAATAGTCCGAAACGCAATACCCATGCCAACAAACTGATTAACATTACCTGCTTGATACCGAAACGTTTCAAAAAGAAAGGAATAGCCAAAATAAACAAGGTCTCTGAAATTTGTGAAATTGACATAATGATTGTCGAATATTCCACTACAAACGAATTAGTGTATTGCGGAACATTCTTAAAGTCAGAAAGAAAAACATCTCCATACATATTAGTCAACTGCAAGGCTCCTCCCAGAAACATAGAAAAAATAAAAAACAATGCCATTTTATAAGTCCCAAACAACTTAAATGCATTAAGACCTAATTTTTCGGATAACGATGCTTTCTCTGAAATCAATCTCTGAGGCAAGCATTTAGGTAATGTAAAAGAATAAACCCCTAGGGCAACAGCAGCAAAAGCAGAAATATAAAACATATTTGCCGAAGCTTTATTTCCGGTCAAATTAGTAATCCACATTGCTACAATAAAACCAATTGTTCCCCATACACGAATGGGAGGAAAAACTTTGATAACATCAAAATCATTATTCTTGAGGATTGTGTAAGCAACTGAATTCGATAAAGAAATAGTAGGCATATAACACATCATTGCCCCAAAAATAACATAGAAAAAAGTAGTAGAATTTTCAACTTGGGGTAACGTCGCAATAATTATTCCGCCTAAAATATGCAAGATTCCATATAATTTTTCGGCATTAATCCATTTATCAGCTATAATACCAGTCAACGCCGGCATTAAAATAGATGAAAAACCTAAAGTGGAAAAAATGGCTCCGAATTCAGCCCCACTCCAATGTTTTGTATCAAACCAATAATTGGCAATAGTAATTAACCAGGCTCCCCACACAAAGAATTGAAGGAAACTCATTAAGGTTAGTCTAAATTTAATATTCATAATTTGGTTTTTGTTTGATTTTAAAAGGGCGGTAAAGCTAACATTAAAATTCAAATCCGCAAAAAATTACAACGATTTCGTTATTTCTTTTTCTGCCAGTTCCAGAACTTTATGGAATTGTTCTTCACGTGTAAGATTTGAATTATCAATTTCTATGGCATCATTGGCTTTTACCAAAGGAGAATCTTCCCTGCTGGTATCGATATGGTCACGTTTCAAAACATTTTCAAGGACTCGGTCGTATGACACCAACTGGCCTTTTTCGGTTAATTCATCAAAACGTCTTTGCGCACGCACATCAGGGCTTGCATTCATGAATATTTTCAGTTCGGCATCAGGAAAAACAACTGTTCCAATATCTCTTCCGTCCATCACAACTCCTTTATCCTTACCCATTTGCTGTTGTTGTTTTACCAACATGGAACGCACTTCCGAAATTTCAGCAATCTGACTTACAAAACCGGAAACTTCAAGTGTACGGATTTGTTTTTCAACATTAACACCATTCAGAAACATTTCTCCAAATCCCAATTCTGAATTAAACTGAAAGCTTAATTGAATAGCAGACAGACTTTCTATTAATCCTGTTTTATTGAGCTCAAATTCATCGATGAATCCGTTTTGCATCGCATAAAGCGTTACGGCACGGTACATTGCTCCGGTATCTACATATACATAACCCAGTTTCTTCGCAATTTGTTTAGCCAGCGTACTTTTTCCTGTCGACGAGAAACCGTCTATTGCAATGGTAATTTTTTTCAAAATATTATAAATTAATCATCAATCCGATTTGGCTTGTATTCGTTGCCAAAGTATATCTTGAGTATGAATAATCAAATCTGAATTTATTGAAACGTATTCCGAATCCGGCCGAAATACCTGCAAAAGTTCTTTGTTCCAATAATTTTAATTCGGCAGCGCGGCGGAAATTATAACTCAAGCGGAAATTAATTCCTTTGGTTGGTAAAATTTCGGCACCGATAATAACATGACGAAAAGCATTTCCGAAGAAAGTCACTTTTTCTTCAATAACGTCACCATCTATAGTTTCTTCTCCTCTTGCCGGATTTGCAAAAGCCACTTTCCACTTCTGTAAATTTTCAAGGGTCAAATGCCAGCGGATTGGCACATTCTCCAATTCCTGGGAAACTCCTGCAATAACTTCAAGCGGTAATTTTTCTCTTACTCCGTTATAAGTAGTAATCTGGGTTCCCAGATTTCTTACAACCAGTCCGTAATTTACGTTTTTCTTTTCATCTTTATAAATAGCACCCAAATCTGTAGCCACTCCAAAAGAGTTATACGATTCCAAAGTCGAGGAAATTAATTTAGCATTAGCACCAAGATATAAATCGGTGTACGGAACATTATAAGCATAACCCAATGATAATGCTATTTCGCTACCCGAGAAATCACCGGTTTGATTACCTTGTTCATCCCTTCCGTCAAATTTTCCGTAGTTAATATAAGAAATACCGGCGTGAAAAGTCTGCACATGACGGTCGTAAGTATATGCATAAGCCGCCGATCCGTACGATATGTCTGCCATGTAATTAACATAAGTCAGTCCGAGTCTGCCGCTCATTTCCTCATTGATGGTAGCCGGATTAAACAATGGCTGGTTAACATCATAATCATAATTCGTAATCACTTTCCCTCCCAAAGCTGCCTGTCTGGGCGAAGAAGAATTGCTAAGAAACTGATAAACACTCTGTCCTCCCACTTGCGCAAAAGCCGAATAACTGATAATAAAAAATAAAAGAATACTTAATTTCTTTTGCATGGAACTGTTAGCAGATGAATATATATAACGTTGTGGCGAAGATATTATTTTTTACAAAAAAAACGGCTAAAAATTTTAGCCGTTTCACTTTATAATTTTTTTGCGTTTTTCACCTTGTCCTTGGTGATCGCAATATCCAAGACTTCTGTCATATCATTCACATAGTGAAAAGTCAGTCCTTCAAGATAATCTGCTTTGATTTCATCGATGTCGCGTTTATTTTCCGCACAAAGAATGATCTCTTTAATTTTAGCTCTTTTGGCAGCCAGAATTTTTTCTTTGATTCCTCCTACAGGCAATACTTTTCCACGCAAAGTGATTTCACCTGTCATCGCCAGTTGCTTTTTAACTTTCTTCTGTGTCAATAAAGAAACTAGTGAAGTCAACATCGCAATACCGGCACTAGGTCCGTCTTTAGGTGTTGCACCTTCCGGGATATGTACGTGAATGTTATGTTTACTGAAAATTTCAGGATTAAGCCCCAGCAATTCAGCATTAGCTTTCACATATTCCATTGCAATGGTGATTGATTCTTTCATCACAGTCCCCATATTTCCGGTGAAAGTCAAATTTCCTTTACCCGAAGAAATAATCGATTCGATGAATAAAATATCACCACCAACACTCGTCCATGCCAAACCTGTCACAACTCCTGCCGTATCATTATTTTCGTATTTATCCCGTTCTAATTTTGGAGAACCTAAAACATCAATAATATCCTGATCAGTTACTTTTACATTGTATTCTTCTTCCAATGCAATTGATTTTGCAGCATTACGCACCATTTGGGCAATTTTTTTCTCCAAACCACGCACTCCGGATTCACGGGTATACCCTTCCACAATTTTTTCAACCTGCTTTTTGGCAATAGAAATTTGTTTTGTGGTCAATCCGTGTTCTTTAATTTGTTTCGGAACCAAATGTTGCTTTGCAATCTCAATTTTTTCTTCAATCGTATAACCCGTCATGGTAATAATTTCCATACGGTCTCTCAATGCAGGCTGAACATTTGCGATGTTATTTGAAGTTGCGATGAACAAAACTTTGGATAAATCATATCCCATTTCAAGGAAATTGTCGTAAAACTCTTTGTTTTGCTCAGGATCCAACACTTCCAGCAAAGCTGAAGATGGATCTCCGGTATTACTTACCGAAAGCTTATCAATTTCATCCAGGATAAAAACCGGATTTGAAGTTCCAGCTTTTTTAATATTCTGGATAATTCTTCCAGGCATCGCTCCGATATAAGTTTTGCGGTGTCCTCTGATTTCGGCTTCATCACGTAAACCACCTAATGACATACGGATGTATTCACGTCCCAATGCTTCTGCGACCGACTTACCAATCGATGTTTTACCAACACCCGGAGGTCCTGTCAAACAAAGAATTGGTGATTTCATATCGTTACGCAGTTTTAACACTGCCAAATGTTCGATGATTCTTTTCTTCACGTCATCCAATCCGAAATGATCACGGTCAAGGATTTCCTGAGCTCTTTTTAAGTCAAAATTATCCGTAGAAAACTTATTCCATGGCAATTCAAGAAACAATTCCAGGTAATTTCTTTGAATACCAAAATCGGGAGAATTAGGATTTGTACGCTGTAACTTTGAAATTTCTTTATCAAAATGTTTTCTGGTTTTAGCTTCCCAATCCATTTCGGCAGCTTTGTTTCGCATTTCCTCAATTTCAGCCTCATGTGAAACACCTCCCAGTTCTTCCTGAATGGTTTTCATTTGTTGCTGAAGGAAATATTCACGTTGCTGCTGATCCAAATCAAAACGTACTTTTGACTGGATATCATTTTTCAATTCGAGTTTCTGAAGCTCAACATTCATGAACTTCAATGTGTTCAGCGCTCTTTCTTTCAATTTATTTTCTTCCAGTAAACCTTGCTTTTCAGCGGCATTGAGGTTCATGTTGGATGAAACAAAATTGATTAAGAAAGGATTGCTTTCAATATTTTTGATGGCAAAAGTAGCTTCTGTTGGAATACTCGGACTTTCTTTGATGATCTGAATTGCCAATTCACGTACCGAATCAATTATTGCATGAAATTCCTTATCATTTTTTTCCGGACGGATTTCATCAACTTCTTTGATTGTAGCTCTGATATAGGGTTCCGTCGTTGTTACCTGATCAATCTCAAAACGCTTTTTACCCTGAAGGATAACCGTTACATTTCCGTCAGGCATTTTCAGCACACGGAGAATACGTGCAACCGTACCCACTTTATTAATCTGGCTTTCATTAGGATCTTCATCCTCCTCATTCTTTTGTGAAACCACACCAATAATTTTATCCGAGGCATTTGCATCGTTAATCAATTTAATCGATTTATCCCTTCCGGCCGTAATCGGGATTACCACACCCGGAAACAAAACGGTATTACGTAATGGTAGTATAGGTAAATCAGAAGGTAACTCCTCATTGTTCATTTCCTCCTCATCTTCGGGAGTTAATAGTGGAATTAAATCAGCTTCGTGATCCAATTCCTGAAGTGACAAACTGTCAAGTGTAAGAATTTTTTGTTGGGACATATAAGAATTAAGTCATTTTGTCATTAAACTTTGACATTTTCTATTACAAAGATACTGTAATAAAAAATGACATACTTCTGAAAATCAATAATTAATGAAAATTTTTAGCGTTTCAGTACATAAACCGAACAAGTTTTATGCCATAAAAAAATCCCGATTTACATTATCGGGATTTTTTATCATTTTATATTAACATACTTAATTAAAATACGGATCATTCAATTTATAATCGAAAGTACCATTGGTTACTTGATACGGCCCTTGATTTGGCCCTCCAGCCGTCATGAAATTTTCATATGTAAAGCTAAACGTTCCTTTAATCTTTTTAGTTGTCAGATTGAATTCAGTAATTGTAATCGTACCGCTAACAATATCTGTAGATGATACAGCAGGCAAATTTTGAATCAACCAGGCATTGGAACTGGGACTTCTATAATGATCATGGTCAAACAAAGTGTATGTTCCAACTCTCCATTGAGCTTCCGGAATCCATATGTTCATTTGAAGACCGTTCAAGCCATTACCTTGTAATTGTAAATACCTATCGTAATTGTAATCATAATTTATGTCAACTTCTTCCAGACCACCAAAAGCACCTCCGTACCAAGCCGGTCTCATATTACTCATTTGGGTACCGTTAAAGGTTCCGGCCATAAATAAAGAAGGGGCTACTGTAGTTACTGTTGCAGTAGTAAAAGAAATTTGCTGCCCATAAGAAGTTCCATTAGAATTTGTAGCATAAGCACGAACATAATAACGGGTATTTGCAGACAAACCTGTAATTGAAGAAGAAAAATTACCAATTCCGGTTCCGTCTTCAGTTTTTGAATTTGAAATGGTTGGATTTCCACTTGTATTCCAAACCACACCTCTCTTCGTAATCGCCGAACCTCCATCCGCTGTTATCACTCCTCCGGATGTAGACGAGGTGGTAAGAATATTAGACAAATTTGTTGTTGACAATGTTGGCAATGATGTAGGTGCAGGATTATCAGGAATTTCACCTTCGTAAGGTTCAATATCTGCAGTACATGATATAAATAAAGATACTAAGGCTATCAGCACTGTGTAGCCTATTTTTGGGACAAAGTTCATTTTTTAAAATTTTAGGGCGCGAAGATATGATTAATTCTGCTTTTTCTTAGGAACCCTTAGCAACAAAATTAATCCCAGAATAAAGAAAACTGCCAGAAACACAATTGAATTTCGCATCGATCCGGTCACTTGGTCAATAATACCATAAATTGACATTCCGATTACAATTCCTATTTTTTCGGTTACATCATAAAAACTGAAATAAGACGCGGTATCTTCTGTCTCAGGTAAAAACTTCGAATACGTTGATCGTGCCAATGACTGAATCCCTCCCATCACTAGGCCTACAAATCCGGCAATTGCGTAAAATTCATTAGGTGTTTCTACAAAAAAGGCAAAACCGCATAATACAGCCCAAAATGCATTCAGAAATATTAGAACATTGATGTTACCAAATTTACCGGACGCTCTTGATGTTAGAAAAGCACCCAAAATGGCTACAATCTGAATAACCAAAATACTAATAATCAAACCGGTAGTCTTTTGACTGGGCGTTTCCCAAGCAATTTCTTCCGCTCCAAAATAAGTCGCCACCAACATCACAGTCTGAACTGCCATAATGAAAACGAAGTAACTCACTAAGTATCGTTTCAGTACAATATTTTTCTTTACATCCTCCCAAACGATCCCTAATTCTTTAAAACCGTCAAAAACAACTGCTCTTGTAACTTTATGTCCGGTTGAAACTCCTTTTGGAAGGTAATAATACGTTATATGACTGAATCCAATCCACCAGATTCCAACTAAAATAAACGAATATCTCATCATTTCGAGATGATCTTTAATTGGAGCATTTTTTGGAACAGACATAACCATTCCCAGATTAACAATAAGCAACAATGTACTTCCTAAATACCCTAATGAAAATCCACGTGCACTTACCTTATCCTGCTGCTCCGGGTAAGCAATATCAGGCAGATACGAATTATAAAACACCAAACTGGCCCAAAATCCGATCAATCCAAACAAATAAATTGTATAACTTATGAAAAAATTATTAATGTCAAAAAAATACAATCCAATGCATGATAATCCTCCCATATAACAGAAGAAGCGTAAAAAAGCCAGTTTATTTCCAACGTAATCAGCTATACCTGATAAGATAGGTGAAATAAAAGCCACAATTAAAAAAGCCAGAGCAGTTACAAAAGTAATCATAGCCGTATCCTTGAAATGATATCCAAAAACATCAACATAATCTTTTTTTGCGTCTTTAAATATAAGCTCATAAAAAATAGGAAAAATAGCCGATGCAATCACCAAACTGTATACCGAATTAGCCCAGTCATAGAAAGCCCAGGCATTTAATAATTTTCTGTCCCCTTTTTGAAGTTGTTCCATAGTTTTTGTTTTGGCAATAAAAAAAGTCCCTCTCATTTAAGGGACTTCGAAAATACACTTTTTATTTTATTTTACGGAAGAATTAAATTTTGCTGCTTCTGCTTTCGTAGTAGGAATCCAGGATCTAATATTATCTATACGCGTCTGGTTACTCGGGTGCGTACTTAAAAATTCAGGTGGAGCCTGCCCTCCGGACTGTACCGACATTCTTTCCCAAACTGAAACTGCATTCTCAGGAGCATAACCGGCTATCGTCATCAATAACAAACCGATTTGGTCAGCTTGAGTTTCATGAGCACGGCTAAATGGCAACATCCCTCCTACCTGACTTGCTAATCCGTAATACTGCATGAATTGCTGTTGTTCCTGTTCAGACTTACTTCCAGTAGCCACTGCCACACCAACAGCTCCGGCCTGTTGCAACAATCCGGCACTCATACGTTGCTGTCCGTGATTAGCCAAAGCATGTGCAACCTCGTGGCCTAAAACCGCAGCTAAACCGGCATCATCTTTAGTTATTGGTAAAATCCCGGTGTACACAACAATTTTTCCTCCGGGCATACACCAGGCATTGACTTCTTTACTGTCAACCAACTTATATTCCCATTTATAGTCTTTTAAATAATCAGCCTTTCCGTTAGCCGTTAACCAACGTTCGGCTGCAACTTTAATCTTATTGGCAACCATCTCAACTCTTTGTGCATCTTTAGTACCGGTTAACACTTTATTTTCCGATAAAAACTGACTGTATTGCTGAAATGACATTGGAAAAATCTGGCTATCCGGAACCAAAGCCAATGTTTGTTTTCCTGTAAACGGATTTGTTGCACAAGCGTAAGCTAAAGCCAAAAGCCCTAATGATGCTATTACTTTTTTCATGTTAGTTCAATTATTTGTTGTTACTTATTGTAAAATTAATACTTTTCAAAGATTCCCACTTATAAAAACCCTCTGAATTTTATCATAATTTTAAGACTCAAAATTTATACCAAACGCTAAAAAACCATTAAATTGCATAAGAATTAAAGTAATAAATTTTGAAACCAAAAAAAGACCAAGGTATTGAAGTACCTAAACCGCTGATTTACACATTACAGTTCATTCAATTTTTTTCAACCGGATTAGTCACAAAAATCGGAGCCAGGATATTTACAACTCCTATCAAACACAAAACTCCGAAGCGCGAGTATCATATGGAAGCGAATGCCAGACAGGAAAAGCTTCATATTCCGAAAATAAATAAAGAAATTGTAACGTATCATTATGGCGAAGGTGAGAAAAAAATATTACTGGTTCACGGATGGTCAGGAAGAGGTACCCAATTAGTAAAATTTGCCGATGAAATTATAAAAAGTGGTTATTCAACAGTTAGCTTTGATGCTCCTGCACATGGAAAATCCGGTTCATCGACAACATTGATGCCAGAATTCATCGCTTCTATTTTGGAAATGGAAAAAATATATGGACCGTTTGAATATGCCATAGGTCATTCATTAGGCGGCATGTCACTCTTAAATTCGGTAAAACAAGGACTAAAAATTAAGAAATTGGTCATAATTGGCAGCGGGGATAAAATCATCGATATTTTAAATGATTTCGTTTCAAAAGTAAAGTTGAAACCAATCATAGCAGAAAAATTAAGAAATCATTTTGAAAAAAAATCAGGAGAATCAATGGAAAGTTATGCAGCACACTTTGCGGCAAAAGATGTACACGTCCCTACATTGGTAATTCATGATGAAAATGATTATGAAGTTCCGGTTTCATGTGGGATAAATATCCATAAAAATTTACCCGACGGAGAACTGTATCTGACAAAAAAATTAGGCCACCGGAAAATATTGGGTGACGCATCAGTTATTAACAAATCAATATCTTTCATTTATGATTAATGTTTTGAAATACACCGTCTTATTAATCGTCCTGTTTGTGAGTTCATGCCAAGGTCAGGAAAGAAAAGAAACTGTAAAAAAAGAAAAGAAAACCATGAAATACACAGTAGAAAAAACGGAAGCAGAATGGAAAGCGCAGCTTGGGCCTGAACGTTACCGCATTTTAAGAGAAAAAGGAACCGAATATTCACACACCGGCGAATACAACCTTCATTTTGAAAAAGGAACTTATGTTTGCGGCGGATGTCAGGAACCATTATTTTCAAGTGATTCCAAATTCGAATCCCACTGTGGATGGCCTTCATTTGACGAAGCTTTACCCGGAAAGGTGGAATACAAGAAAGATTTATCATTCGGAATGGCAAGGACAGAAATTTTGTGCGCCAAGTGCGGAGGCCATCTTGGACACATTTTTGACGACGGCCCAACCGAAACAGGAAAACGCTTTTGTGTTAATTCTGCATCACTTGATTTTAAAAAATGATAAAAAATTGCCAATCTTGTTAAATTTTTTTACTTTGCAATCCCAATTTTATAGTTAAAACCATAATGACCAAAATTACCCGATTATTTGATTTCCCATATCACCAGTTAAGTAGACAAAACAAACCGGATGCATTAGTAACAAAATACAATGGCGTTTGGGTGAAAACATCGACGCAGGAATACATTGACAAAGCCAATGCAGTTTCGAGAGCTTTATTAAGGCTTGGGATTCAAAAAAATGATAAAATCGCCATCATTTCTTCCAATAACAGGACAGAATGGAATATCATGGATATTGGTGCTCTACAGACCGGAGCACAAACCGTTCCTATCTATCCCACTATTGCACAGGAAGATTATGAATATATTTTAAATCATTCAGAGTCAAAATTTTGTTTCGTTTCCGATATTGAAGTATTGAATAAACTGAATGCCATAAAAGGGAATGTACCTACTTTGACCCATGTTTATACGTTCAATGAAATTCAGGGCGAGAAACACTGGACTGAATTATTAACACTTGGCGAAGACACTTCAAACCAAAATGAAGTGGAAGAACGAAAAAACAGTGTTAACACATTAGATTTAGCCACCATTATTTATACTTCTGGAACAACCGGAAAACCTAAAGGTGTAATGTTGTCACACAGTAATATTGTATCTAATGTTACTGACAGTTCAAACAGAATTCCTTTTGAAGAAGGAAAAAGCCGGGCGTTAAGCTTCTTACCGGTTTGCCATATCTTCGAACGTATGATATTGTATTTATATCAATACTACAGTATCTCAATCTATTTTGGCGAATCAATCGAAAAATTAAGCGACAACCTTAAGGAAGTTAAACCAAATGTAATGTCAGCTGTTCCAAGACTTTTAGAAAAAGTATATGATAAAATTTATCAAAAAGGAACCGAATTAACCGGATTAAAGAAAAAACTGTTTTTCTGGGCCATTGATTTAGGCTTAAGATATGAACCATATGGTGCAAACGGATTTTGGTATGAATTCCAATTAAAAATCGCCCGTAAATTGATTTTCAGCAAATGGCAGGAGGGTCTTGGCGGGGAATTAGATTTAATGGTTTCCGGAAGTGCTGCACTTCAACCGAGATTAACACGCGTATTTGCTGCTGCAGGAATTCCAATTATGGAAGGTTATGGATTAACCGAAACATCACCTGTTATTACAGTAAACGACCAAAGAAATAAAGGTTTTAAAATTGGTACAGTTGGAAAACCAATCGATAATCTTGACGTAAAAATTGCTGAAGACGGTGAAATTCTTTGTAAAGGACCAAACATTATGATGGGCTATTATAAAGATGAAAAACTGACTAATGAAGTCATTAGTAATGGTTATTTCCATACCGGTGATATTGGAGAATTTGACAGCGAAGGCTTCTTACGAATAACAGACCGCAAAAAGGAAATGTTCAAAACTTCGGGCGGAAAATACATTGCTCCGCAATTATTGGAAAACACCATGAAACAATCCCGCTTTATTGAGCAGATTATGGTTGTTGGAGATGGTCAGAAAATGCCGGGAGCTATCATTCAACCGAATTTTGACTTTATCAAAGAATGGGCTTCCATCCACAAAATCCAAATTGGTCAAACCAATGAAGAAATAATAGAAAATAAAGAAGTGATTGAAAGAATCCAGCAGGAAGTTGATACTTTTAATACTAAATTTGGAAATTGGGAAAAAATCAAACGATTTGAATTAACACCTGACATCTGGTCTATAGACGGCGGACAACTTACCCCTACTTTAAAAGTTAAACGTAAAGTAATCCTTGAAAAATACAAAGGCCTTTACGATAAGATATATAACTAAAATCTTTTGTCATGAAATTTAAACTTCTTCTTTGTTTTTCTCTAATTATGGTAACTTTCTTTAATTGCAAAAACAAAGAGGAAGTTTCTAATTTAGACTACCTGCATTACGCAAATCCTGAAGATCAATATGCAGGAGGAATCCGAATGATTCCCATCAAAACTCCGGCCGGAGAATTTAAGGTTTGGACCAAACGAATTGGTAACAATCCAAAAATAAAGGTTTTATTGCTTCACGGAGGTCCTGGCATTACACATGAATTATACGAGTGTTTCGATGGTTATTTCCCACAGGAAGGCATCGAGTATATTTATTATGACCAACTCGGTTCTTATTACAGTGACCAGCCAAATGACAACAAACTTTGGACAAACGAGCGCTTTGTCGAAGAAGTTGAACAAGTCCGAAAAGCATTAGGATTAAACAAAGATAATTTTTACCTGATGGGACAATCCTGGGGCGGAATACTCGCTATGGAATATGCTTTTAAATACCAAAATAATTTAAAAGGATTAGTCATTTCCAACATGATGTCCAGTGCGCCTGAATACAATAAATATGCAGAGGAAGTATTAGGTCCACAATTACCAAAAGAAGTATTCGAACAGATCAAAACATTTGAAAAAAATAAAGATTATCATAATCCAGAATACCAGAAATTACTTTTCAAATATTATTATACTGAACACATACTGAGAAAACCTCTAAACGAATGGCCGGAATCTGTTAACAGATGCTTCAAACACCTTAATCCGAATGTATATATCTATATGCAGGGACCAAGTGAATTCGGAATAACAGGAAATGCAACATTAAAAGATTGGGATGTCCGTGACCAACTAAAAACGATTTCAGTACCAACATTGGTTATTGGGTCAAAACATGACACTATGGATCCGAAACACATGGAATGGATGTCAAAAGAGGTCCAAAACGGTCAATTCCTATATTGCCCTAACGGCAGCCATCTTTCCCAGTATGATGACCAGAAAATTTATATACCGGGCGTTATAAAATTTTTGAAGGATGTTGACCAAAACACTTTCAATAACAAAAAATAAACACTTAAAAATCAGTTTATTAAGAATAAAATTATTAAATTCACATTCTAACCAAAAACAAAAAACAAGATGAATTTAAAAAATTTTATTATTGGAGGGATCATTGGAAGTATCGTTGATTTTCTTTTAGGCTGGTTATTTTACGGTACTCTTTTTAAAGACATTTTCCCAGCTTCTGAAAATCAAAATCTAACCTTTATCTATTTAGGTTGCCTGACATTTTCATTGTTTGTTTCCTATATTTTTAATAAATGGGCAATGATCTCAACATTTGCAACCGGAGCAGTTGCCGGTGCAATTATTGGTTTCTTTTATGGCCTATCCATGAATTTCTTTATGTTTTCCAACATGCCTTTCAACGCTACAAACATGTGTCTTGATGTCGCAATCAATATTGTTATGTCAGCAGTTGTTGGTGGTGCTATCGGATTAGTTTCCGGCAAATTAAAATAATATCAGAAAATAAAACTCCGAAACTCCCTCAAATAAAGGGAGTTTTTTTATTGGTATTATTTTCTGGTAAAAATTTTCATAATTTATTATGCGCGCATAATATTTTTTATTACTTTTGATTTATTAGAACAAATCTATGAAAGATAAAACTATAGACTATGTACTACGCGCAACCTGGCAGGCCGTGTCACGCATGTACAACGAAGAAGCAACCAAATACGGTGGTTCAATGGCTGTAGGATTTGCACTTTTAAGTATTGACAAGGAAGAAGGAACACCGTCGACCAATATCAGCAGCCGCATGGGAATGGAACCAACAAGTTTGACCCGCACTCTGAAATCGATGGAAGAAAAAGGATTGATATACAGAAAACCAAATCCGGCCGATGGCAGAGGTGTTTTAATTTACCTGACCAAAGAAGGCAAAGAAAAAAGAGAATTATCGAAACAAACCGTTCTTAAATTTAATGAAACCGTAAGAAAACATGTTTCTGATGAAAAAATCATGCACTTCATGGAAGTTGCCGAAATAATTAATGAATTAATTCAAGATAAAAACATATTCAATCAACCAGAAGAATTAGAAAATGAAAAGAGTTATTAAAAAAGTTGCGGTAGTTGGATCCGGAATTATGGGTTCAGGTATTGCCTGTCATTTTGCTAATATCGGTGTCGAAGTTTTACTTTTAGACATTGTTCCGAGAGAACTTAACGAAATTGAGCAGAAAAAAGGTCTAACCCTTGAGAGCAAAGTAGTACGCAACCGTATCGTTAATGATAGTTTGACAGCTGCTTTAAAGTCAAAACCCTCTCCTATCTACGACCAAAAATTCGCAAACCGCATCAGCACAGGAAACTTAACTGATGATATTGCAAAAATCAAAGATGTAGACTGGATTATCGAAGTTGTTGTTGAACGCCTTGACATCAAAAAACAAGTATTCGAACAAATCGACCAACACAGAAGACCAGGCACTTTAATTACTTCAAACACTTCTGGTATTCCAATTAAATTTATGAGCGAAGGTAGAAGCGAAGATTTCCAGAAACATTTCTGCGGAACACACTTCTTCAACCCAGCCCGCTATTTGAAATTATTTGAAATTATCCCTGGTCCTCAAACTTCTAGCGAAGTATTGGACTTCCTGAATAACTACGGTGAGCAATTTCTAGGTAAAACTTCAGTTGTTGCAAAAGATACTCCGGCATTTATCGGAAACAGAATCGGAATCTTCGGAATCCAGAGTCTATTCCACTTGGTAAAAGAGATGGGATTAACAATAGAAGAAGTAGATAAATTGACAGGACCGGTTATCGGCCGCCCGAAATCTGCTACTTTCAGAACTGTTGATGTTGTTGGATTGGATACTTTGGTACACGTTGCCAACGGATTATATGAAAACTGTCCGAATGACGAAGCACACGAATTGTTCAAACTTCCTGATTTCATCACAAAAATGATGGAAAACAAATGGTTAGGAAGTAAAACCGGACAAGGTTTCTACAAAAAAGAAGGAAAAGACATTCTTTCATTAGACTTAAATACATTAGAATACAGAGCGGCTAAAAAAGCATCTTTTGCAACTTTGGAATTAACAAAAACCATTGAAAAGCCAATCGACAGATTCAAAGTATTAGTTAAAGGAACTGATAAAGCGGGGGAATTTTACCGCAAAAACTTCTCAGCAATGTTTGCATATGTTTCAAACAGAGTTCCTGAAATCACTGATGAATTTTACAAAATTGACGATGCCATGAAAGCCGGTTTCGGATGGGAAAACGGTCCTTTCGAAATCTGGGATGCCATTGGTGTTCAAAAAGGTATCGAATTAATGAAAGCGGAAGGTTATGAACCATCAGCTTGGGTTAATGATATGATTGCAAGTGGGAATACATCTTTCTACACAGTAAAAGAAGGTTCTACCCATTTCTACAACATTGCCACTAAATCACAAACTAAGGTTCCGGGTCAAGATGCATTTATAATCCTTAATAATATCCGCGAAAGCAAAAAAGTTTGGGGTAATGCAGATTGTACGGTTCACAATATCGGAGACGGAATCCTAAACCTGGAATTCCATTCGAAAATGAATACAATTGGTGGCGGTGTAATCCAAGGAATCAACAAAGCAATTGACTTAGCTGAAAAAGAATACAACGGATTGGTAATTGGTAACCAAGGTACAAATTTCTCTGTTGGTGCTAATATCGGAATGATTTTCATGATGGCGGTTGAGCAAGAATATGACGAGTTAAACATGGCTATCAAAATGTTCCAGGATACGATGATGCGTGCACGCTACTCTTCAATTCCGGTTATTGCGGCACCACACGGAATGACTTTAGGTGGTGGTTGTGAGCTTTCAATGCATGCTGATAAAGTAGTTGCAGCTGCAGAAACATATATCGGATTAGTTGAATTCGGTGTGGGTGTAATTCCTGGTGGTGGTGGATCCAAAGAAATGGCTTTACGTGCCGCCGATACATTCCGTAAAAACGACGTTGAATTAAATGTTTTACAAGAATACTTCTTGACCATCGGTATGGCTAAAGTTGCTACTTCAGCATACGAAGCTTTCGATTTAGGAATTTTACAAAAAGGAAAAGACGTAGTTGTAGTAAACAAAGACCGTCAAATTGCCGAAGCTAAGAAACATGCTTTATTAATGGCAGAAGCCGGATATACACAACCTGCACGCCGTAAAGACATCAAAGTTTTAGGAAAACAGGCTTTAGGTATGTTCTTAGTGGGAACAGACCAAATGGTAGCCGGACAATACATCTCTGAACACGACCAGAAAATCGCTAACAAATTAGCTTACGTTATGGCTGGTGGAGATTTATCAGAACCGACTTTGGTAACTGAACAATACCTACTGGATATTGAAAGAGAAGCTTTCTTATCACTTTGTACAGAAAGAAAAACATTGGAGCGTATCCAATTTATGTTAACTAAAGGAAAACCTCTAAGAAACTAAAAAATGAAAACAGCATATATAGTAAAAGGATATAGAACGGCCGTTGGTAAAGCACCAAAAGGATTGTTCCGTTTCAAAAGACCTGACGAATTAGCCGCAGAAACTATCGAGTACATGATGGCTCAATTACCAGGTTTTGACAAAACAAGAATTGACGATGTAATGGTTGGAAACGCCATGCCCGAAGCTGAACAAGGATTAAACGTTGGCCGTTTAATTTCATTAATGGGATTAAAAGTTGACGATGTTCCTGGAGTAACCGTTAACCGGTATTGTGCGTCTGGTTTAGAAACCATTGGTATGGCAACAGCTAAAATCCAGTCAGGAATGGCACATTGCATTATTGCTGGTGGTGCAGAAAGCATGAGTTATATCCCAATGGGTGGTTACAAACCAACTCCGGATTATAAAGCTGCTGCAGCCGGTCATGAAGATTATTACTGGGGAATGGGCTTAACAGCTGAGGCTGTTGCAAAACAATTCAACGTTTCCCGAGCTGATCAGGATGAGTTTGCATACCAATCGCATATGAAAGCTTTAAAGGCCCAGGCAGAAGGTAAATTTGACGCTCAAATTGCTCCAATCACTGTTGAACAAACTTTCTTAAATGAAGCAGGTAAAAAAGAAACCAAATCATACACTGTAACTAAAGATGAAGGACCAAGAGCCGGAACGTCTGTTGAAGCTTTAGCAGGATTAAAACCAGTTTTCGCTGCTGATGGATCGGTTACTGCTGGTAACTCTTCTCAAATGAGTGATGGTGCTGCTTTCGTTTTGATCATGAGTGAAGAAATGGTGAAAGAACTAAACCTTGAGCCTATCGCACGTTTGGTAAACTTCGCTTCTGCAGGTGTAGAACCAAGAATCATGGGTATTGGTCCGGTTAAAGCTATTCCAAAAGCGGTTCAACAGGCAGGTTTAAAAATCTCTGATATTGAATTATTCGAGTTAAATGAAGCATTTGCAGCACAATCATTGGCTGTAATCCGTGAATTAGATTTAAATCCGGAAATTATTAATGTTAACGGAGGTGCGATTGCTTTAGGTCACCCTCTGGGATGTACAGGAGCTAAATTATCAGTTCAGTTATTTGACGAAATGAAGCGTCGCGGTAATAAATACGGAATGGTAACGATGTGTGTGGGAACCGGGCAGGGAACTGCTGGTATTTTTGAATTATTATAAGAACCAACAAAGAACAAAATACAAAAAGAGTTATGGCAGATATTACTAGAGGAGGTCAATTCCTTGTTAAAGAAACTAAATGTGAAAATATTTTCACTCCTGAAGATTTCTCGGAAGAGCAAATCATGATGCGTGACACCGTAAAAGAATTCGTTGATAAGGAACTTTGGGCACACAAAGAAAAATTTGAAAAGAAAGATTACGCTTATACGGAAGAAACCATGCGTAAAGCTGGTGAATTAGGATTATTAGGTGTTGCTGTTCCTGAAGCTTATGGCGGATTAGGAATGGGATTCGTTTCTACCATGTTGACTTGTGATTATATTTCAGGTGCAACCGGATCGTTCTCTACTGCTTTTGGTGCGCACACAGGAATTGGTACAATGCCAATTACTTTATATGGTACTGAAGAGCAAAAATTAAAATATGTTCCAAAATTAGCTTCTGGTGAATGGTTTGGTGCATATTGTTTAACTGAGCCGGGAGCTGGTTCTGATGCTAACTCTGGAAAAACAAAGGCGGAACTTTCGGCTGATGGAAAATCATATAAAATCAACGGTCAGAAAATGTGGATTTCAAACGCAGGTTTCTGTAGTTTGATGATTGTTTTCGCAAGAATCGAAAATGATAAAAACATTACCGGTTTCATAGTTGAATACGATGCAGCAAACCCTAACGGAATTACTTTAGGTGAAGAAGAACACAAATTAGGTATCCGAGCTAGTTCAACGCGCCAGGTATTCTTCAATGATACAGTTGTTCCTGCTGAAAATATGTTAGCTGGCCGTGGAGAAGGATTCAAAATTGCAATGAATGCTTTGAATGTTGGCCGTATTAAATTGGCAGCAGCTTGTTTGGATGCGCAAAGAAGAACAATTTCTTCTTCTGTAAAATATGCTAACGAGCGTTTACAGTTCAACACTCCAATTGCCAACTTTGGTGCTATCCGTTCTAAATTAGCTGAAATGGCTACGAATGCTTACATTGGCGAATCAGCTTCTTATCGTGCTGCTAAAAGCATTGAAGACAGAATTACTGCCCGTGAAGCGGAAGGTTCAACACATCAGGAAGCAGAATTAAAAGGTGTGGAAGAATTTGCTATCGAATGTTCTATCCTTAAAGTAGCAGTTTCTGAAGATATCCAAAGCTGTGCTGACGAAGGAATCCAAATCTTTGGTGGTATGGGATTCTCTGAAGACACTCCAATGGAATCTGCATGGAGAGATGCCCGTATTGCTCGTATTTACGAAGGAACAAACGAGATCAACCGTATGCTTTCTGTAGGTATGTTAGTGAAGAAAGCCATGAAAGGTCACGTTGATTTACTTGGACCTGCCATGAAAGTTGCTGAAGAATTAATGGGAATTCCTGATTTTGATACTCCGGATTACTCAGAATTATTTGCTGAAGAAAAAGAATTAATCGGTAAATTGAAAAAATCTTTCTTAATGGTTGCCGGAGCTGCTGTACAAAAATACGGCCCTGATTTAGAAGCACACCAACAGTTATTGATGGCAGCTTCTGATATGCTTATCGAGATCTATATGGCTGAAAGCGGAATCTTACGTACTGAAAAATTAGCAAAAGCTAAAGGTGCAGAAAATGTAAAAGAACAAATCGCCATGGCCCAATTATACTTATACAATGCGGTGGATATCATCACACAAAAAGGAAAAGAAGGTATCGCTTCTTTCGCCGAAGGTGACGAGCAACGCATGATGTTAATGGGATTACGCCGTTTCACAAAATATGTAAACATGCCTAATGTTGTTGCATTGAGAGAAACTATTGCCGCTAAACTGGTAGTAGAAAACGCGTATTGTTTTTAATAATAAATTTTAATTAGTTTGGTGGGAAAGGTCACAGTAGTTAATTCTGCTGTGGCTTTTTTCTTTATTCAAAATCAAGTTTATTCTTTGGGTAGAAATTATTAAATTTACCTTAGCTAATAAAAACCCAATGGCACTAAAAAAAATAATCTTCCTACTTCTATCGTTATCATTATTTACCGCTTGTAAAAACAGAGTTCAAAAGAGTTATGAATTCATAAATGAATACAATGATGCGGCTCCCCTCTTAAAAAGTAACCTTATTTACAGAACAACTGCAAAGATAATCGGTGAAAAAATATTAGAGGAAGTAATCATCGAAATTGATTATGATTTAAATCTGAAAAAAGCAGATTGCGAAACCAATGTTGGAGTGAAAATGCTTCCAAAGACAATTTCCTACGCACTAATACAGGATGAAGCCGGCGATCTAATCAATGAAGGAGCTGTCATCAATTTAACATTCAGATCACTTGATAATTACATTTTAAACAAAATAACACTGGATAAAAAGAAAATGAATCAACTTTTATCCGAAAATCAAACCCATGTCAGTGACGATTATGACTTTAGTTCAGGAAAAAATCCTGAATTGGTAAAAATACTGGCAAATTTAAACAGAAGCCTTCCAATAGAAAATGAAACTGATAAAACTAAATTACTGAAACTAAAATTGGATCGATATAATAACATTATCTGTATTACTGAAGCACCTGAAGATTTTGCACAGGCACTAAAAAATCCAGGAACCATATCCTATTTAAAGGAAACTGTTCAAAGAAGCAATAACGGTAAGATTTTTGAAAATTTAAAAGAATCATACGGAGTTTCAAAAATAATTTACCGTTATCAAAATTCTAAAGGAGAACTTCTGGGTGATATCAGTTTTGATTAACAACTATTAAACTATAAACTAATTTTCTGTCATTATGAAAAAAGTAATAATTCTAGGTTTATCAGTGTTTGCATTGGTAATGGCCTGTAAAACTGCTTCCAGTGGTAAAAACGAATTAATCCTGATGCTACAGCCAAAAAGCGATACACAGGTTTCCGGATCGGCAAGTTTTACTGAAAAAAACGGAGTGGTTACCTTTACGGCCAATATCAAAGGATTGACTCCTGGCGAACACGCTATTCACATACATGAAAAATCTGATTGTTCGGCACCTGATGCATCTTCAGCTGGAGGTCACTGGAATCCGACATTCAAAAAGCATGGTAAATGGGGCTCGGCCGAATATCATAAAGGTGATATCGGTAATTTCACTGCAGATGCACAAGGAGACGGAACCATAACTTTTTCTACTGATGAATGGTGTATTAGTTGTGAAGATGAAACTAAAAATATCATTGGAAAAAGCATCATCGTACACAAAGGAACTGATGACTTTACAACTCAACCAACAGGTAATGCAGGAGGAAGAGTGGCATGTACGGCAATAATCAAATAATTTTATGGTAAATCATTTTTTTAATGGCATAGAATCGTCATTAAATATTCTGACACTATCATTTTTTATAACAATTTTGTTTTTATATGGGAGAAGCACTTCAACCAATAAAAATAAAATTGTTCTTTTTATCATTCCAACTATTATAATTGTTTCAGCATTTCTGATAAAAAGCAATTTAGATAATCTGAATAGTGCTTTTTACAAACATTTCCTTTTCTTTTTACCCATCTTTTCCTCATTACTGATTATATTTTCTTCTTTATGGCTTTTTTTAAAAATGAAGCAAATTGAAAAGCATAACAAAACTTCAGTATTTGCTTTGTTTTCAATTTCAATTGGCCTTCTATATGTAATGCTTGAAAACTATAATTTTGATTCTATAAACTTTGGAGTGGCGTTTGAAAGTATAAAAATAAATGCAACAGACATACTTTTTTACTCAATTGGCTATATCACACCTCTGATAATCTTATTAATCTCTTCTAAAAAAATATTACTTTGGACAGACAAAAAAAAGATGACAGAAATTTGTTTAAAAATCATTCTTATTTTATTGCTCTATAATGCATTAATAAAACTATTGTATTTTTTAATGATCTCTCTAACAAATACAAATCATCATGAGTAAACCCCTTCTCTACTTTAAAAACGCTCTTGAATGGCGTGAATGGCTGCATGAAAACCATTTGGGTCATAATGGTGTCGAATTAATTTTCTACCGTGTCGATTCAGAATTTGAAAGTATGCGGTGGGAAGAAGCCGTACAGGTTGCTTTATGTTATGGTTGGATTGACTCTACTGTAAGGAGATTAGACGATGAACGCAGAAAACAAACTTTTGGACCACGGAAGGATAAAAGCGTTTGGAGTAAACTCAATAAGACCTACATTGAAAAATTATCCGCTGACGGATTAATGCATGAAAGCGGATTAAAAAAAATTGAGATTGCAAAACAAAATGGTTCATGGACTTCTTTGGACGGAGTTGAAAATCATGAAATACCGGAAGATCTGCAAACTGCTTTTGATAAGAATAAAACTGCTTACGAAAATTACCAGAAATTCAGCAATTCCTACAGAAAGAGCTATTTATATTGGCTTAATCAGGCTAAAAGAGAAGAAACACGAAACAACAGAATAACGGAAATTATCAGGCTTTGTGAAGAAAATATTAAATCAAGACAATAATTGTTAATAGCCTTTTGACAATTCAATAACAAAAAAAATATAGATTTGCATTACAATTTCCAGGTATGATTAATCCTTCTGCACATGGTTGGGTAGAGAAGTTTTTCTTCGAACAGAATTCTGATAACAGTGTTGTCATGGATAACAACAGATTATTCTATGAACTTACACGTGAAACGGGATTTTTATTTGGCTATACCACTCATTTTGTTACAGAATTCCCTATTGATACCAAAAGTTGGACAACTTCGGAGTTTTCAAAAATTGCCTTGCTCAACACGCTTTTTGGTATTTATCAACTATCCGAAAAAAACCGGAATACAGATGAATTTATCTCGAAGTGTGTCGCTTTTTACGAAGAATTACATCCTAAAAAAACAGGTTTACTGGAAGTTATATTACCAACAGATTCTCTTCCGAGTAAACTTGAAAAAATTATTGGCTCACGTATTCTGACCAATAACAATATCATCAGTAAAAATTTTTCGCACATCCTTACAAATGCACTTTTATTTATTGATGTATTGGCTTTTCAAAAATATTTGGAAACAGAAGATATTTCGACCAAATATTTTAAAAAAGCGGAAGAAATTATTGTAAACGTGGTCGCTTTGGCATTAAAAACCAAAGAAAGTAAATCAAAATACGATGATTTATTATTGAAATTATTTGAATCTTCTGTCCGTTATTCAAAATTTAACCAATCAGGAAATAAATCATCGTTAGATGAATTTAATTTTTCCTATTTAAAAAATGATTACGAGAAATTTTACCTGATCGATATTGCCGGAATGGCAATGTGGAATGACGGAAAAATGGAAAATATTGAAGAACATTTTTTAAATGAACTGGCAGAAAAACTAAATGTTTCAAAAGACTTCGCACACAAAAGTGTTGTTGATATGGATGTTTTTCTCAGCAAAAACAAAAAAAACATATCTTATTTTAACTATTCAAACCCAGTAAAGCATTTCTACGATCAGACGACCCAAAATGTCCAATCCTTAATAACGCGCAACAAAGGGAGATTACTGACCGAAATATCCCAAAGCAGGGAGTTAATGTTGCTCCTTACCCAATCCACCCACAGGGAATTAAATCAGGAAGAAAAAAGGAAAGTAAAAAACCAGTTATTGGATATTTGCAAAACCATTCCTTCACTGACTATATTTTTAGTACCGGGAGGAAGTTTACTACTTCCTATTCTGGTTAAATTCATTCCCCGTTTATTGCCTTCAGCTTTCAATGAAAATCTGGATAAAACTAAATAGTTTCTCCCAGCCAGGCTTTCATCATCCAAATTGTTTTTTCCTGCTCAACAATAAAATCACTCACCATAGCATTTGTTCCTTCATCATCAATTTCACCTGATTGTCTTAAAATTGTTCTTTCAATTTTCAACAACTCAACCAGTGAATTCACAACTAAAGTTATTGCCATTTCATCAACTGAAATATCTTTTCCGACATTTATTTTAGCATTTTTAATATAGTCTTCAAAAGTATGTAACGGAGTACCACCAAGCGTTAAAATCCGCTCTGCAATTAAATCGATTTTAAGTTGGGCATCTGTATATAATTCTTCAAACTTCAGATGAAGATCAAAAAAACGTTTTCCCCTGATATTCCAGTGTAACCCTCGCAAATTTTGGTAGTAAACCTGGAAATTCGCTAAAAGTATATTCAAATCTTTAATCAGTACCTGAATTTCTTCCTGAGGTAATCCTAGACTGTTTGTTTTCATAATCTGTTATTTTTAAGCCAAAATTAGTGGAATCTCAAACAGAAGTAGTATAAATTAAATTGATAGTTTTTATATTTGTATCAAAATTTATTATTAATGACCATTACGCAATTACAATATGTCCTGGCTGTAGCCGAGTATAAAAATTTTACATTGGCAGCCGAAAAATGCTTTGTGACACAACCAACGCTCAGTATGCAAATCCAAAAGGTTGAGGAAGAACTGGATATCATCATCTTCGACAGAAGCAAAAAACCAATACAATTGACTGAAGTTGGACAGAAGATTGTTGCCCAAGCTAAAAATATCGTTAATGAAGCCGACAGAATTCAGGATATTGTCGATCAGCAGAAAGGTTTCATAGGTGGAGAATTCAGATTAGGAATTATACCAACAGTGATGCCGACTTTATTACCAATGTTCCTGAATAATTTCATCAAAAAATATCCGAAAGTAAAACTGATCATTGAAGAATTAAATACTTCTGAAATTGTAACCAAATTAAAAAATGGGCATTTGGATGCTGCCATTGCTGCTACACCATTGGAAGAAGAAAAAATAAAAGAAGTCGTTTTGTATTATGAACCGTTTATGGTTTATGTACCACAGGAGCATCCGAAGTACAGCAAAAAAGAATTAGAAGTATCTGATTTGAATGTGGAAGAGATTTTGTTATTACAGGACGGACATTGTTTCAGGGACGGAATTTTGAATTTATGCAAAAACAATTCGGTTAATGCCGAAAGTAAATTCCAGATTGAAAGCGGAAGTTTTGAAACCTTGATTAAATTGGCCGATGAAGGTTTGGGAATTACACTTCTACCCTATTTACACACATTGGATTTAAAGGAAAATGACAAACAAAAACTGAAACATTTCACAGAACCGAAACCGGCAAGGGAAATCAGTTTAATTTTTCCTAAGAACGAATTGAAGATTCACATCATCGAAGCTTTACGGACAACCATTTCAGGCGTTTTGCGTGGCGCTATAGCTTTTCAAAACGTAGAAATCATCAGTCCATTACAAAAGAAATAAAAAAGGAGCTTAAAAGCTCCTAATCAAGTTCATGTTTTTGGGTTAGACATCAACAATATGTATATATTGTCTCAGCTCTGGTTTTTCACTTGTGAAATACAACAGCCAATTTTTTAGATGTTCTAGTTCATAAGGAAGTAAATTTCTAACAGCCTTTTTCAATTCCTTTGCAAAAAGTTTTAAATCAAAGCTAACTTTTTCAAGTACGTTTTTGGTGTAATCGTAAATCATTCGAGGCATAACTACAATTTTATTAATGAAACACTTGATGAAGAACTCTTAGTAAAAGTAGTTAAAAACATCGATAAAACGCAAATAAAATCGATAAAATGCAAATAATCGTAAATTATCTAGAAAATACCCTACAGATTTAACATGAAGTACCATAAAAAAAGGAGCTATAAAAGCTCCTTTTTAATTATACATTCAGGTAAATTTCACATTTTCTGAGTTCTGGTTTTTCTTTTGTAAAATCAAAAAACCAGATCCTTAATTCTTCAACTTCGTAAGGTAGTAATTGTTTAACGGCTTTTACAAGCTCTTTACCAAACAAAGCTGGATCAAAACTGACTCTCTCCAGAATCGATTTTGCATAGGCAACCATTTGTCTTGACATAATAATAATTTGCGGTATTGTACATTCAAATATAGTAAAAACTTACAACTAAAACGTTATAAATTTGTGAAAATTGCTCACACCGATTTAAATCCAACCATCATTTCACGCTTACCGGGCGGGCCAGGCATTTTTTTAACCTGAAAGCCAACTTCCAATAAAGAACGCTTAACAACGCCTCTGGCTGCATAAGTCACTAAAATTCCTTTTTCTTTTAAAGCCATATACATTTTTCCAAAAATTTCAGTGCTCCAGAGTTCAGGTTGGACCTGATAACCGAACGCGTCAAAGAAAACAATATCAAATTGATTTACGAAATCTATCTCTTGAAATAATTGTTGCTTTTTGGTTAAGAAAAAATCAGGGGAAATTTCATTTCGTTCTTCCCAGGAACATTGATGCATCAGTTTAAATACATTTTCATATTGGGATGCATCCAAAGTCTCCACATAATTCATTGCAAAAGCCTCATCTTCTTTAACAGGATAAGCTTCAACCCCAACATAATCAATTGAATAATTATTTTTTTGGGATTCCAGATACGTAACAAAAGCATTCAACCCTGTGCCGAAGCCAATTTCCAAAACAGAAACAGACTTTCCCTCAAGAAGGTAAAGTCCGTTAGATATAAATACATGTTGGGCTTCCTGAACCGCACCATTTTTAGAATGGTAACATTCATCCCAGTTAACTAACTGAATGGTTGTTGAACCATCCAGAGTGGTAATAATCTTTCTTTCCAATATTATTTAATATATAGCTTTTTAATGCGTACAATTGGACCGCCACATTTAACCTCGTGGCATTTTACGCATTCACCTATGCTTGCATTAAAATGTTCTTTCGCGTTTTGCGGATCTTCATAAATAAGTTCCTGTGACTTGATAAAAGATGCCGCATGTTCTTTAAAGAAAGTATCATTTTCCTGCTTATCAGTCATTACAGCTTCATGAATATTCAAAAAATGCTGGGGAAATTTACCAATAGTGTCACCGTCAACTATGCGTTGCTTTAACCGTTCATTATCCACATACATTTGCTCCATCAGCATTGCCATTTCAGACATTTCGTACATCTCAAACTTCTTTTCCTCTTTTTTTGGTAATTCACACTGTTTCTTTTTCTTTTCACATGAGAAAAGTAATAATGAACTGATTAAGAAAATAAAAAGACGCATTATGATTTTTTAATTAAAACACCTGTTGCCTGAAATGCATACGTCACTTTAGGTTTGGTGATTTTATTGATTTCATCCTGGGATTTTTTGGCATCTTTGGCATAGTGACGTAATTCATCCACAGAAACGACATCAATATAGGCCTTCCCGCTTACAATTGCTTCACTTCCGTCAGCATTTAAAGGAACAAAAAAGCCATAATCTTTAAATCGCACAAATGAATTCAAATTGTCTGATAGATCCATATTCATCCAGCAACCTTTCTTTTTACACACTTCTTTGATTACCGATTTAAACTTAACTGTGATGGTATCTCCTTTTTTAAGAGATTTATATTTTTTCAACATGGCTTTTTCAGTCAACACATTTGAAGCGGTGAATTTTTCCCCAAAAACAGCATAATCATTTGTATTGACCATACCTTTTGCAGCTTTCTCTTTTTTAGCAGTAGTTTGTGCGTTTGCAGCAACACCTGTAAATAGCACAGCCATTAAAGCAAATAGTTTTATTTTTTTCATTTTATTTAAGAAGTTTTTTGTTTACTAATGCAAATCTAGGAGAAATCAGCGAAAAGCTATACATACTTTAAAACTTTTCTAAAAAAAATAACATATTGTTAATCCATTTTTTAAAAATTTGATATTATCAAAAAAATAACCCAAACAAATTCGATTCTTGGTCTTTATTTAACAATATGAGCTGTTTTTTCATAAATTAGCAAAAAAATAATTACAACAATGGGCTTAGATATTCAAAGTGATATTGATTTTACAAAAGTTAACTCCTCTAAAATCAATCAGGTAGATTTTGAAAACTTAACATTTGGAAATGTTTTTACCGACTATATGTTGGTTTGTGATTTCAGGAATGGAGCTTGGGAAAAACCTTCTATAAAACCATATGAGCCATTCACTTTAGATCCATCAGCTAAAGTTTTTCACTATGGCCAGGCCATTTTTGAAGGAATGAAAGCTTACAAAGATGAAAACGACGGTATCTGGTTATTCAGACCTGAAGAAAACCATCAACGCTTTAATAAATCAGCCGTTCGTTTGTGTATGCCTGAAATCCCTGAAAACATATTTGTTGACGGATTAAAGGAACTAATCAAAATTGAAAAAGACTGGGTTAAAAAAGGAAAAGGTAACTCATTATATATAAGACCATTCATGATTGCAATCGGTAGTGGTGTAATTGCACAACCGTCAACGCAATACCGTTTCTGTATTATTTTATCGCCTGCAAGAGCCTATTACTCAGGCGAAGTAAAAGTTCTTATTGCCGATTATTACAGCCGTGCTGCTAATGGTGGAATTGGAGCGGCTAAAGCAGCCGGAAATTATTCAGGTCAGTTTTATCCGACGCAATTAGCTCATAATGCTGGTTTTCAGCAGGTAATATGGACTGATGACGCCACACATACTAAATTAGAAGAATGCGGTACCATGAACGTTTTCTTCAGAATTAATAATACTTTATACACAGCTCCAACGAGTGACAGAATCCTTGATGGTGTTACCCGTAAAAGCTTAATTGATTTGGCAAAAAGAGAAGGAATCAATGTTGAAGTACGCCCTGTATTGGTTTCTGAATTAGTGGAAGCCGCAAAAGACGGAAGCCTTAAAGAAATTTTCGGAGCGGGTACTGCAGCTGTCGTAAACCCGATTGTTGGATTCCAACATGCTGATACCTACTATGAACTACCAAAATTAGAAAATTCATTTGCCTTAACTTTAAAAGAAAAAATGACTAACATCCAATACAAAATTGATGAAGATACTTTTGGCTGGACAGTTTCAGTTTAAATCATATAAAATTTCAATAAAAAAGCGGTTTATCTAAACCGCTTTTTTTATTTTAATATTTCCTCAAAATTAGGTTTGAAGTAATTCGGACCTTTCAACACCTTCCCGTCTTCCCTGTAAATTGGTTTACCGTCTTCACCAAGTTTACTCATATTACTGCGTTGGATTTCGTCAAAAACTTCTTCGATTTTGTGTTGCAATCCGTGCTCGAGAATTGTTCCGCATAATATATAAAGCATATCACCTAAAGCATCTGCAATTTCAACAATGTCATTATTTTGTGCAGCTTCCAAGTATTCCTCATTTTCTTCTTTCATCAAATTGAAACGAAGCAAATTCTTATTCTCTCCTAAATCCCCCGAAGGAGCATTTTTTATCCCTAACCCGAAAGCGCTGTGAAATTCATGTACAGCCTGTATTTGTTTTTGCATTTTTTTAGTGATTTATTCGCCTGCAAAATAGTATATTGATTTTACAATTACTTATTTTTGTCAAAAAAAATATGTTCAGTAAAGGTCAACTATTGTTTGCATTAATTTTTGCCGTTAGTTTCATTGCCGTTATGGTTTTTTCATACAGAAAAGATTTAAAACTCCACAAACAATATTACAAAGGAAGCATTTGGATACTACTTGCATTTTTACTTTTTATCGGATTACTCTTTGTAATCAAAACGCTATTAAAAGATTGATGTAAAAAGAGAATGTTTTAACATTTTTTTTCTAAATTTACGCGACTCACTTTACCCGGATCTATGAAGATTGCTAAATACATTTTCTTATTAATCCTCCTTACAATAGGAACGGTTTCTGTTTTTGTTGCCACTAAGGACGGAAGCTATACAATTGAAAGAAAAAAGATTATTGATGTTCCCAAAAGCATCGTCTACAAATATGTAACCGACAAACAAAACTGGGATTCCATTAATCCCTGGAAAGATGAAATCTGGAAAATCAACAAAATTGAAAATCCGGATGAAGAAACTCTGATTCATAACATTACCATTAATGAAATTGTTAATGATTTGAAGCTTACTATAAAAGATACTTTAAACAAAAAAACTGTTTTAAGCTGGAAAACCGAGGGAAGTTTGTCTTTCAGGGACAAATTCCTAAGCATCATCGGAAGAGGTGTCAGCAATGATTTTGCCGATAAGTTTGATGAAGGACTGAATTCCATCAACCATACACTTACAAGGGAAATCAATACTTATACTATTAAGTTGGACGGATTTATAAAACGCGATACCATTTTCTATATCCAGAAAGTAATGTCTGCAAAAGCCGAAGAAATTCCGCAAAAAATAAAATTTTATCTACCTAAATTAAAAGAGCTTATTATAACAACTAACACTCCAACAAAGGGAGCTCCTTTTATTGTTTACCATCAAAAAGACACCGTAAACAATTTATATAAATTTTCATTGGCCATTCCAACAGCGAAAAAAGTGTATACATCCACCGACAGTGAATTTTACACAGGTCAAATCAACCCGTCCAGTACTGTAAAAGCTACTTTAACCGGAAATTACAATCATAAAAAAGAAGCATTATCCAAAATCCGTGAATTCATGGTAAAAAACAATTTGGAACAAAGCGACAATTTCAAGGAAATTGAAGTCATCTCCAAAAACATCACAACCGATAAATCAGCATCTAAATGGATAACTGAAATTTTTGTACCAGTGAGACCGATAAAAAAAGAAGCTCCGGTAGAAAAAGCCAAAAGTGTTAATCAGGATTCGATAACAGAAGCGATTGTGAAAGACATTCTTAATGCTGACAAAAACAGAAAAAACAAACCACAATAAATAAAAAAGCCGGTAAAAAATACCGGCTTTTTTATTTATATTCTTCACTATTGTTTTTTCAATAAATCCCTTACCACTTTCTCTGCTGCATGCAAGCCGAACAAAGCGGGCATCCAACTGTTGGTTCCGTAAAAAGATTTCTTGAAGTTTGAACCATCAGTCATTTTAACACTGTCGTAATCCGGTCTCTCGTGCGAGTAAACCACTTTAACACCACTTGAAATACCTTCAGTTTTTAATCGCTTACGTACTTGCTTAGCCAATGGGCAATAATCTGTTTTTGAAATATCCTTCACACATACTTTCCCGGCTTCAAACTTCCCTCCTGCTCCCATATTACTGATAATTTTTACCTTCTTACGTTTAGCTGCTATAATCAGGTTCAGTTTAGGCGTGATACTGTCAATGCAGTCCATCACATAATCGTATTCTTCAGTAACCAATTCAAAAGCTCTTTCCGGTGAAAGAAATTCCTGAACAATTGTTAATACCAATTCGGGATTGATATCCATCAAACGTGCTCCCATCAATTCTACTTTTGGCATTCCAACCGTTGAATGCAAAGCCGGTAACTGTCTGTTAATATTTGTGATATCCACCACATCTCCATCCACAATGGTAATTTTACCCACTCCGGCACGGGCAACAAATTCGGCAGCAAAAGAACCAACACCACCCATACCAACTATCAATACATTGGAATTTTTTAACTTTTCTAATCCTTCTTTTTTAAATAATAACTCTGCTCTTTCTTGCCACACTGCCATTTTTACGATCTTTATTTTATTATACCTAATTATTTCTTTTTAATCTATTCTCTAAATCTGAAACACTTTTTTGAAATTATTTTCAACCTGCTGTTCCACTTCTATATTTTTAATCAATGAAGCTTTATTATAAACTTCTTGAATTGTCTCTTCTATAGTGTCTGTTTCCATAAAAAAACGGTCATTCGGTACTTTCTCAAAAACCGAAGCCAATTCAAGATTACGGAGCAGGTATTTACCAAAAGACAAATAAAATCCGTTATCCAGCAATGATTTTGCCACTTGAAAATTTTTAGAAAAACCATGAATAATCATTGGCTCTTCTATTTTCAATTTCTTTTTTATTTCGATAACTTCCTGATATGCTGAAACGCAGTGCAAAATTACAGGTTTTTTATATTTCTGTGCAAATACTAATTGTTTTTCAAAAACTGAAACCTGAAAATCCAAAGGAGTATCGATCCGTTTATCCAAACCACACTCGCCAAGAGCCATACAATTTGGCAATTGTAACTTTTCTTCAACAATTTTCAAATGTCTGTCCAAATTTTCCGGATCAATATACCAGGGATGGATTCCAATCGAAAAAAAATGTGCTTTTGGGTCAAAATCATAAGGATACTGATTTACAATTTCAAAAACATTTTCAGTTTCGGAAGCCTTGTGTGTATGAAGATTATACAACATCAATCGTGGAATTTTTTAACTCCGGCATTTATTTCAATATCCAAATCATTTTCCATAGGAACAATCGGACAGGAATACTTATAGTTATAAGCACAGTAAGGATTATAAGCTTTATTGAAATCAATAATCACTTCATTACCAACAGGAATGCGCATATCGAGATATCGCCCGCCTATGTAACTTTCTTTTCCGTTTGTCAAATCACTGAAGGGTAAGAAAAGATAATCTTCATATCCGGGTTTTTTCATTAAGTCTAAATTTTGGTATACCAACA
The DNA here is from genome assembly GCF_023634845.1 of Flavobacterium amniphilum. GTDB lineage: Bacteria > Bacteroidota > Bacteroidia > Flavobacteriales > Flavobacteriaceae > Flavobacterium > Flavobacterium amniphilum. The sequence goes on from NZ_JAMLJL010000005.1 coordinate 221,665, forward strand.
ATTTTAAATTTTTCTTACCTATCTGAAACTTCAATTCTCCGTAAATCCGGTATTTAGGTTTTCTCTCCGTAGTGGTTTTCATTTCGAAAGTTTTACCTTCGATTCGGGTAAAAACAGCCTTTATTTTATAACTTTCATCAATCGAAAAAAAATCAAGCGACTTAAAATGTGCTAAATCTTCCTTCATTAACGGACTTGAAGTACTGTCTGCAAATTCCTTATTCAGATTTTGCTGGTAATCATATGCAGATTCCAATTTTTCCTGCCCGAAAACAACATTAAACGTAAAAAAAAGCAGTAAAAAATATATTCTTTTCATTGTCGTATTTTTCACAAAATTAGGTTAAACAATTTTCACTTCAAAGCAGTATTTCACTAACTTTGAGACTCATAATTTATACAATGCTTCTTATAAACGCCTTCCTTCGCTACATTAATAACTTCAAGGGATTTTCAAAAGAAATTTGGATACTGACATTAATGACATTCATCAACCGTGCCGGTACGATGGTTTTACCCTTTTTATCCAAATATTTAAATGAAGACCTGCACTTTGATTTAGATAAAGTGGGTTGGGTTTTGTTTTTCTTTGGTGTCGGATCAATGATAGGCTCCTGGCTGGGAGGCAAATTATCCGATAAGATTGGGTTTTACAAAATCATGATCTTCAGTTTACTTACAAGTGGTATTTCTTTTTTTATTTTACAGTATATAACCAGTTTCGTCGGATTATGTATAGGCATATTTTTGATTATGGTTGTCGCTGATATGTTCAGACCGGCCATGTTTGTTTCACTTGGCGCCTATGCAAAAAAAGAAAACAGAACAAGAGCGCTAACTTTAGTCCGCCTGGCAATCAACCTTGGTTTCGCGGCTGGTCCTGCCATGGGAGGTTTAATTATTATGAATATTGGTTATAAAGGGCTATTCTGGGTTGATGGTGCTACCTGTATTTTAGCCATATTGATTTTCTGGTGTTTTGTAAAAGAAAAGAAGCATTCAAAATTTACTGACAAAGAACATCCGGGAGAAGTTTTAACCCATTCCGTTTTCAAAGATAAAGCCTTTATGGTATTTCTGGCGAGTTGTTGTATCACGGGAATTTTATTCTTCCAGTTATTTACAACACTTCCACTCTATCATAAAGCACAGTTTAATCTAACCGAATTCCAGACAGGTTTATTAATGATGATGAACGGATTATTGATATTCTTTTTAGAAATGCCATTAGTGAGTTATGTTGAAAGAAAGCAGTTCAATAAAGTAAATGTGGTAACATTGGGGGCTATTTGCATGACGGCCAGTTTATTTTTATTACTTATCAATCAATGGGTCGGAATACTAATTATCATGATGCTTTTTATGACATTCGGTGAGATGTTTGCCTTCCCTTTTTCAAATTCATTTGCCATGAGCCGGGCTCCGAAAGGACATGAAGGCAGATACATGGCCATATTCACCATGAGCTACAGTTTGGCACATATTCTTAGCGGTAAAGTTGGTTTAGAGATTATTCATTACTTTAAAAACTACCAAGCCAATTGGATTTTTATGGGAACTTTAGGCGTGTTAGGCACATTCCTGGCATTATGGACCTTAAAAATCACCCGGTCAGAAAGTGATTTGGGCGAAATAAAAGCTAAAATATAAATTTGGGTATATTTATTTCTGTACTAAAATTTACTCTTAAAATTTTCATAATTAAATTCCTGTCTCGGCAGGAATTTTTAATTTTAGCATGAACTCTCTGTAAAACAGAATCATACTTCCAAAAACTTTTTATCAAACTTAAAATTTAGTTAAATAACTATAAAAATAGTTGCGTAACTAAATTTATAGTTATAAGTTTGTTTTAACAAAATCAGATTATGCAAAAGTTAACCAATAAAGAAGAAGAGATCATGCACATTTTATGGAAACTTAAAAAAGCTTTCGTAAAAGAAGTTATGGCAGAGATCACAGAAGAGACTCCTCATTACAATACTTTATCTACCATCATCAGAAATCTGGAAGATAAAGGATATGTGGCTCACAACGCCTTTGGAAACACCCATCAGTATTATCCGGTGGTTAGCATGGAAGAGTACCGCAAACGGTTTATGAAAACGGCAATTGAAAATTATTTCAACAGTTCGTACAAAAATTTAGTTTCATTCTTCGCTGAAGAACAAAAAATTTCGGCTGAGGAATTACGTGAGATTTTGGATATAATCGAACAGAAAAAATAATGGAAGCCTTTTTCATTTATCTAGTCAAAGCAAGTGCACTCATAGCAGTATACTTCTTAGCATATCATTTATTACTGCGGAAAGAAACATTCTTTACAACAAACCGTTGGTTTTTATTGGCCGGATTAACCACCTCTGCAGTATTACCATTGTATTTTATTACAAAGACCGTTATAGTAGAACGTCCAAAAGTAGCAATGGAAGATCTGATTGCGTATTCACAGATGAGCTCAATGACAGCTCCTCCGGAAGAAAGTCTGACAATGGATTGGATTCAGATTGGACTTCTGGCTTATGCACTGATTTCCTTGCTATATTTTGGAAAAATTTTAGCTAACCTTGCTTCACTTTTCAAATTGCTTTACAAAAAAGAAATTGTAAAGAAAGAACAATTCAGTTTAGTGGATTTAGATGATAATATTGCACCATTTTCATTCTTTAACTATATCGTTTTCAATTCCAATCATTATACAAAGGAAGAGTTACAAAGCATTTTACTGCATGAAAAAGTACACAGTCAGGAAAAGCATTCCATAGATGTTATGATTGCCAAGATTTTCTGTATCCTTTTTTGGTTCAACCCATTCATGTGGTTATACAAAAAAGCTATCATCCAAAATTTAGAATACATCGCTGATCAGAAAGCCAGTCAGCAAATCGAAGATAAAAAAGTGTACCAGAAAGCACTTTTAAAAGTAGTCACTCATCAAAACTGCTTGTCAATTACTAATCATTTTTACCAATCATTAATTAAAAAACGAATCGTTATGTTAAACAAAAATCAATCACGAAAAAGAAATTCCTGGAAGTATGCCTTGATTATTCCAGCCTTGGTAGCATTTATCATGCTGTTCCAAATCCGGGTTGTGGCTCAGGAAAAAGAAATCATTAAAAAGTCACAAGGCGGCATCTACATCACTACCAATAAAAATTCAAGTGATGAAGAAATGAAAAGCGATGCCAAAACTGCCAAAGAAAAATTTGGTGTTACTTTAAAGTATTCAAAAGTGAAACGTAATAAAAAAGGAGAAATTACCGGAATCAAAATTGAGTACAAAGATAAAGACGGCCAACAGGGAATGGCCCAATTTAACAGTGATGAACCTATCCAACCTATTTATTTCCATAAAACAGGTGAAAAAATCGGATTTGGAAGACCTAACGAAATTCAGGTTTTCAAAGACAAGAAAAAGAAACACATCAATACAATCATTGCCGGCAACGAAGACGAAGACTCAAATTTTGATTTCGATTTTGATTTTGATTTCCCTGACATGAAGGATATGATTGTTGATATTGATATTCCGGATGCTCCGGACGGACTTGATGTTCCTGAAGTACCAAACGGAAAAGATGTTCCGGGTGTACCAAAATCTTTCAAAAGAAAAATCGTCATCAAAAAAGACGGCGAAAATGCACAGCCTGAAGTATATATCAATGGAAAAAAAATGGATATTCCTTTAGCTGATCTTGAAAAAATGGACAAAGATTTCAATGGTAAATTTGAATTCAAAGACGGGGAAAACGGTCCTATGATTTTCAAATTCAATGAGGATGAAGTGTTCAAAATGAGCCGTGAAGACATCGAAAGAATCAAAGAAGATGCTATGGAAAATTCCAGAATCCATATGAAAAAAATGAAAGAGCATATGGAAAAAATGCGTCCGCAACTTGAGAGAATGAGAGAGATGAAAGAAGATTTCAAATGGGATTCAAAAAGCGAAGGTGACATGGACAAAGCACGTGAAGAAATGATGAAGGCACGTGAAGAAATGTTAAAAGCCAAAGAAGAGATGATAAAAGCCCGTGAAGAAATGATGAAAGCTAAAAGCGAACAACAAAAGGCCGAGCAAATTAAAACACGTAAAGCTTAATACATAAAAGACTGCCACAAGGCAGTCTTTCTTTTTTATATATATTTGCAAAAAAAAGTTATGTATAAAATTTTAGCAAAACTAAACAAGATAATCTTACCCAGCTTCACAAAACAACAACTGGATCCTGCAAAAGCAAAAAAATGGCAATTGGCAATATTGGGATGGCGCTATTACGTAACAACAAGAGCTTTATCTAGTAAGTAACCGCTGCAAAGATTTCATTTTCTTTGATTTTTTCCCTTCCGTTCAGGAAAGAAAGTTCAATAAGGAAATTACATTGCACAATCTCCCCTCCCAACCTTTCAACCAATTCGCAGACCGCCTTAGCCGTTCCTCCAGTTGCCAGTACGTCATCGTGAATTAGTACTTTATCTCCTTTTTTAATAGCATCCGTATGAATTTCCAGCGTATCCTGACCATATTCCAATTCGTATGTAGCCGAAATGGTCTCATAGGGTAATTTATTAGGTTTGCGTACCGGAATAAAACCGGCATCCAGTTTTTGGGCCAATAACGTCCCAAAGAAAAACCCTCTAGACTCGACTCCAACCACCTTGTCAATTTGCTTATCTTTTAAAGTTGACAACAGGGTTTCGGTCATTTTTTCCCGGGCTTCTGCATTTAAAAGCAAAGGAGTGATGTCTTTGAATAAAATTCCTTCTTTTGGAAAGTCCTGTATATCACGGAAATACTGTTCTAAATTCATTTTTATTTAATTTTTTAAAAAATATCCTTTGCAAGTTACACATTTGTTTCTATATTTGCACCCGCTAACAAGGTAATACAGCAATGTATTTCTGAAGCAAACGGCCTCGTGGCGCAACTGAATAGCGCATCTGATTACGGCTCAGAAGGTTACAGGTTTGAATCCTGTCGAGGTCACAAAAGCCCACCAAACGGTGGGCTTTTTAATTTCTCCTAAATTCCTTTCCATCAAATTTTATTTATCTGATTTTTAGCTATATTTGCCAGCTAAACAAATTTAAAGTGAGTCTCGAAAAGAAAATAACAACTCTTATCAGTTGGTTTTTGTCTCGTCCGAAAACTTCGGGATTCATTGTATTTATCTCGTTCCTGTCCATTTTAAGTCTCAGTATTTTTTTCCGTTATCAAATATCCGAAGAGAATCAAAAGCACGAAATGAGCAACATCCTGAATGTTGTCAAAAAAAACCTGGAACAAAGCTTAAAAAACAATTACGCAGCCGTAATTACACTCGCTTTATCAATTAATGATTCCGGGGAACCTAAAAATTTTGAAGAAATAGCCGAAAACTTAGTCAGCAGTTACGACAACATTAATGCCGTACAGTTAGTTCCCGGCGGTGTCATCAAATACACATACCCTTTAAAAGGCAATGAAGCGGCAACCAATTTTGACATACTGCACCACCCGCTTCACCGCAAAGCCGCATTAAAAGCCATTCAGACCAAATCGATGTATTTTTCAGGGCCGGTTGAACTCAAACAGGGCGGACTCGGAGTTGTGGGCCGTCTACCGATTTTCAAAAAAGGGAAATTCTGGGGATTTTCTGCCGTAATCGTAAAATTTGATACGTTTATCAAATCAACCGGTATCAGTTCCTTCAAAAGCGATAAATATTATTTCCAGCTATCCAAAATCAATCCGGTAACGGGTAAAAAAGAATTTTTCCTTGATGATAAATCTGATTTCAGTGATAAAACATTCAAAGTTGTTGATATTCCGGAAGGCGACTGGAAATTATACATTGTCTCCAGAAGCAAATCACATCAGACCGAATTCATCCCACTTTTTACTTTTGCTTTTTTATTAAGTCTTCTTTCAGGCTTATTCGCCAATACTTTATTAAAAAAACCGGCTGAATTACAGCAATTGGTAAACATTCAGACCGAAAAACTGACGCAAAGTGAATTCCTTTTCAAATCGATATTCGAGCATGCCGGCTTGGGAATCATCCATACCAATTCGGCTACCGGGGATTTTATCGACATGAATGATAAATTTTGTGAACTCATCGGCTACAGCCATGAGGAACTCAAAAAAATGAATTTCATGATGATTACCCATCCCGATGATCTGGAAGGTGATCTTGAAAACATGAACAAACTCCGCAACGGTGAAATTGATCAGTTCTCGATGGAGAAAAGATACTTCCACAAAAGCGGAAAAATAATCTGGGCACGCATTACCATTTCTCCTTTATGGGAACAAAATAAAAATTCAAACAGTCACATTGCCATTATTGAAGATATTTCGAAAAGGAAAGAAACCGAAAAGGAAATACTGGAATCCAAACAGAAAATCAACGATATTATCGACAGTATTGACGGTGTCGTTTGGGAAGGAAATTCAAATGATCCCGGCGTAAGCTTTGTAAGTAAAAAATCGATGGATATTTTAGGGTACACCCCTGAAGAATGGATTGCCGATGAAATGTTCTGGCGTAAAATCATCCATCCGGAAGACCGTGACTGGGTTATTGACTACAGCAATCAGTGCGCGCGTGACAAAACGCCTTTCGATTTTGAATACAGAATGATCCACAAAAACGGAAACACCGTTTGGGTACGTGACATTGTGAGTGTTTACCACGAAGAAAAAACCACCACAAGATTCCGTGGTATCTTAATTGACATTACCCGTTCAAAACAATTTGAAATCGACCTGAACAATTCGTTAAAGCTCGTTACCGAACAAAACAAACGACTCCTGAATTTTTCACACATCGTATCGCACAACCTGCGTTCACACACCAGCAACATTGAATCTTTGATTAATCTTATCGAAACCAGTGACGATGAAGACGAACGTAATGAAATGATGGGACTGTTGAAATCGGTTTCAGAGACTTTGAGCCAGACTATGGATAACCTGAATGACGTTGTATCCATCCAGACCAATATTGATCAGGTAGTCGAACATCTCAACCTGAATCATTATATCAATAAAACACTCGAGGTATTACACAACCAGATCAGTAAAACGGAGGCAATCATTATAAATTCTATCCCTGACAGTTCTATGGTGTATTTCAATCCGGCCTATCTGGAAAGTGTATTGCTTAATTTCATTTCAAATTCCATCCGTTATAAACATCCGAACAGAAAACCTGAAATTAAATTGCATTCGTATACTGAAAACAATTATCTTGTGCTGGAAATTTCTGACAATGGCATCGGTATCGATTTGAAGCGAAACGGAAAAAAATTATTCGGTTTGTACAAAACGTTTACCAGTAATATCGAATCACGCGGAATTGGGCTTTTCATTACCAAAAACCAAGTGGATGCCATGAAAGGTAAAATTGAAGTTGAGAGCAAACTAAACGAAGGAACAACATTCAAAATTTATTTTAATAATGCGGCAAAAGAGGATATACATCATTGATGATGACCCTATTTACAAATTGGTGACCAATAAACTCATTAAAAAGATCGAACTTTTTAGTGAAACTAAGGAATTTGCCAATGGAAGCGAAGCATTAAATTATTTTGAATCTACCACCGATTTCCCCGATATCCTCCTGCTCGATCTGGAAATGCCCGAAATGGACGGCTGGGAATTCCTGGATGAGTTTTGCCAACTCAAGAAAGACATGAACAAATGCAGTACCATTTACATTGCCAGTTCCTCCATTGCTTCAGAAGATAAGATCAAAGCAAAAAAATACAAATGCGTCAAAGACTTTTTGAGCAAACCCATTAATTTAGATAAATTAGAAAAGATAGCCGCACAGGATTAGTGTATATTTGCATTAAATTTTTTCTATGGCCTCTGAATTTATCTACGACAAAGAATACAACAACATAGCTTATTCCAAATACGAAATCAACCACAATGAATACGAGAACTGTATTTTCAACCATTGTGATTTCACCGAAGCTACTTTTACAGGTGCAACATTTGTTGACTGTACTTTCAACCATTGTAATTTTAAAGAATCCAAAATAGGACACGTAGGTTTACGCGGCATCCAGTTCAATGACTGCAATTTTACAGGCGTCAACTTTGCCATGACTGACCAGAAGATTTACGAATTCCATTTCACCAACTGTCTGCTGGATTATTCCATGTTTTACAAACTGAAATTGAAACGCATGCAGTTTACCAATTGCAGTATGGTTTCGGTAGATTTTATGGAAAGTGACCTGACCGAAGCCTTATTTGACAACTGCAATTTACGTCTGGCTGTTTTTTCGGATACAAATTTAACCAAGACCGATTTTTACACCAGCCAGAATTTTTCGATCCATCCGGTGAAAAACAAAATCAAAAAGGCCATTTTCTCGAATGAAAATGTAAAAGGGTTACTGGAGCATTTTGAAGTGATTATTAAATAGAGTTATGAGTTATAAGTTATGAGTTATGAGTTGAAGGAATAACAAAACTGTGGCAAAAAGGTTTTCAAAAACGAAATTGCCACAAAAGTTGTGGCAAAAAGAAAATTAAAAATGAAATTGCCACAACATTTTTCAATCAAAAGAATAAAAAAATCCGGAGTTGAAGCTCCGGATTTTTATTTCAATTAATTCTTCACGATCTTTCGTATAAATTCCTGATAATCAGCAGTTATACGCATCACATATACACCTTTGGCCAAGATACTGACATTAATCGTTTCCGGAGCCTGCCCGTTCGTCATTTTAAATGATTTTTCATATACCATTTTACCGTTCACATCCACAATCAGCACCTCCATTTTGTTTACTGACAGATTGTTTAATTCAATGGAAACCAGTCCGTCTGTTGGGTTAGGATAAACTTTCAGTTTAGCATCATTTGACACAACACTGTCACTTCCCTCCTCTTCTTTGGCACAACTTATTGCCGTAACCGAAAGTGTACCGTTCGAATTATTGATTGTCCCGGCGCTGTTCTTCGCTTTGATATAATAGGTGTAAGTACTACCGGCCGTGATCAGATACGTATTCAGGAATGAAGTTGTGGTCAGATCCGGCGCATACAAATTACCGTTGCGGTAAATATCATAACTCGTTGCATTCGCAGATGCCGTCCATGTCAGATTGATTGCACTAGTTGAACCGCTGCAGGTTGGCGTTGCCGTAATGGTAAAACTACCCGGAGGACAGGTTGGCGCCACACCGGAAAGCGTTCCGTTCGAATTAGTCGTTTGCGTTGCCCCGGCATTTTTAGCTTTCACATAATAGGAATAGCTTGTACCCGAAGTTACCACCGTATTAGTATACTGTGTACCCGTAATCCCGCTGGCGTATAAAGCTCCGTTCCGGTAAATATCATACGAAGTCGCATTAGCCGAAGTTGTCCAGTTCAAACGGATTCTGGTGCTCGTACCGCTGCATTCCGGAGTCAGGGTAAGCGAGAATGCTCCCGGAGCCGGAGTTGCCGAGCACGTCAGGTTCAGATTAGACTTCAACGCGTTGAAATATGCCTGTGCAAAATTAGCCCTCCAGGTTGTACTCGTCAGTTTTGCCGCATCGGCAGCTGTATCCACAAAACCAATTTCATTCAGACATCCTGTTGCCGACGAATAACGCAATACCCCAAGATGGTACGCCAGGAAACTGTTGTCCTCCACACAACGACGGTTGGCCCATGAACCGTAGCTCACCATATCCGCCTGAATTTTTTGGGAGAAAGCAATATCCGGAGCTGTTGTGGTATCATCATACGTACAGTAAAACGTTTCGGTTCCGGTTCCGCCGCCGGCATTACAGTGAATACTCAAAAAGCGGTCGGCGTTCCAGTTATTCGACATCGTTGCTCTCTGGTTGACCGAGATCCATCCGTTCAGATTAGTCGTACGGGTCATGTGCACCGCCCAGGCACAACTGTTCTGTATTAAAGTCCGCGTGCGCAATCCCACATCAAGCGAAGTTTCGATTTCGGTGGCAGTTCTTCCGTCCGGATTATCCGAAGTTGTGGCGCCGTATCCATGTCCGGGATCAATCACAACAATCTGGGCATTTGCAAAAGCAGCAAAGGCCATCACAAAAATATAGCTACATAGTTTTTTCATCAGAATTTAATTTTAGAAGTAAATATTTGTCCGGTTCTGTCATCTGCAAAAATCAGATTGTCTTCCCCATAGAAAGCCGGAAACATTTCAAAAGTCTTTTCGGTAGCGGTAATTTTTTCCGTTGTCCCTTTTTCGGTATCAAACAAATACAATTCCGAATTGCTTACCGTATGCCCGTCGGTACTTTCATCCAAAAAACCCAACAGATACTTATCATCATTGGACCATCCGGTTATGAGTCCGCTCCCGATTCTTTTTCCTTTGGCCGAACCGTCTATCGGATACACATAAATATCAGCACCGTTATGCACGGCCACTTTAGTTCCGTCATGCGATAAAACCGCATTGTAAAATTGCCCTTCGTCATTGGTTACGATCCATTTTTTGGAAGTAGCCAGATCAATTGCTTCGATTTTAAGTGTGGCAATATTGGTATACACCACCACACCTTTATCATTCCCTTTGTAGGACGGCAGGTAATTGTGGTTCAGTTCTGTTTTTGAAGCTGCACCTTTAACAATATCATACTTCATGACATACGAATTCATTACGTAATCACCTTCGGCTCTCTCCTTATAATAAAAGGACTGGCTGTCCTGACTCCAGGCATATCCATAGCCACTGCCTTCCTGTTTTGAGACAGCTGCAATTTTCCCGGAATTCAGTTCCAGAATATACACCCCATGGAAATGTTCCCCTGTGAGTAAGGCATACTTCCCGGACGGTGAAACTACCGGGTTCGTGTAAAACCCTGATTTTGTTATTGCTTTGATTTCGGTCATTCCCTGGGAAAAAGCACTCCATCCCGATAAGACCAGCAATAATTGCAATACGATTCTTTTCATAATTTTTTAATTTAAGTTTTTTGTTTCAACAAATCTATAAAAAAGAATTTTCCTACAAACATTTTTTCAACCAACTGATAAACAATAAACAAGACATAACACAAACTTAAATTTTAATTTGAAGTTAAAACAGGTGTTTATACGTATTCCCACAATTTTCCGGCTCGATAATTTTGTTAACAATACAATCGAAAACTAAAACAAACATGAAAAAGAACAATCTAAAGTTTGCAACCGGACTCATCGCTTTGATTTTCCTTGCATCCTGTAAACCGAAAAACGAAGAATACGCCATGATTCCGAATGATGTGGATACCACCTGCACCGTTTCGCAATCAGAGTTCAATTCCTGGTTTGTAAGCGGTACTGCAGCAGAGAACGGAGCCGTAAACCCGGCTAACAGTGTTGACTTTGTACACAATGACAATTGTGATTTTTACAAATGGTCAGCGCAAATGTTTTTATGGATCACCTCTCCCGAATACGGAGCAGGGACAACGATGGAATCTCCGGTTTTTTACACCGTTTCCCCTAAAGAAGCCGATGGTAAACGCCATTTGGTTCCCCACAAAAAAGGAGTTTTACTGCGTGCCATGGCCAATGTTGAAAAAACCAGAAGAATCAACAGTGAGGAAGGTCAGGCTACCGATGACGTGTTAATGGACCGCAACGGTAATCTGGTGTACTACATCTCTATGGTGAATGATGTGTATGCCCAGTTCCTTACCGGTGTAAAAGATAATAAACTGAACGGTAACACTTTCCCGACGACTGCCGCACAACGTGACAGTATCTTTGCGTATGCCAAAGCAAACGGTGTGACTTTAAAAGACCCGAATGCACTGGCCATCGAATTGAAAACATCATGGGTAGTGGCCGAGACACTGAAAGATGCCAAAGATTATGTAACCATCGATGCAATTATACCGACGTATACCAAATCGGATACAGTGTGGACCATCAAAGGAGAGCGCAAAGCAAAACTGGCGTTGATCGGAATGCACATCGTGGGCAGTACATCAGGGCATCCTGAAATGGTATGGGCTACATTCGAGCACCACAAAAACGCTCCGAATGCTTCTTACCAATACATCAACAACAAGCAGGAAACCAAAACAGTTCCCGCAGACGGCGGTAAAGACTGGTTATTGAATACTGACGCCAAAGACACTGCGGTTAACATCAGCCACATGAAGTTCTATACCGATACCGTTACCAATACATCCTATATTAAAAACACACCGGGCTACACGATCAGTCCGAGTAACACCCAGAAAACAAAACCTTGGGGTGTGGCGTATTCCGGACAGCCTAATGCCGAGAATCCGACAGCTGCGGCTTCCAATACCGAAATCCTTTCGATTAACTCGTCCATCCAAAAACTTTTACCGGGCAACGACGTCAGAAAAAGATATTTACTATTGGGGGCAACCTGGACCGATGGCGGTGCCGGACCTGACGGAACAAGTTACTCACCAACCAATACACAGGCCGGAACGGCAATCGGTACGAGCCAGTTGGCCAACAGTACCATGGAAACCTATATCCAGAACGGAACCGGATACAGTAAAAACGGAACCTGCTTCTACTGTCATTCCAATAATGGCGGACTCCAGCCGGGTGATTTGAGCCACGTGTTCAATGCCATCCTTCCGTTACCCAACCGTAATAAAACACCAATTAAATAAGTATCAGCACACATCTGAAGAGCGGGGAATTTCCCCGCTTTTTTATTTTAAACCATTTTACCAAGGTTTTACCCAACTACGCAATCCTGATAGCTATCGGGCTGTAAAAATTTTACCTGCATCCTCCTTCGTCGGATACGGCTAATTTCCTTTCTTTTGTCTTGACACAAAAGAAACAAAAAGTCAAGTCTGGGATTTTCAGCGGTCAAATATAGTCTTGAATCCTAAAAGAAAAGAACTCGCCTTTCAGGCTCAAACAGCTTTTCTTTTTACGGATTCTTCAACTATTTGACACTCGCTTCCAAATCCTAAGACTTTTGTAAATCGTATGTCTTTGACGGGAAAAGAATCTAAATACCAATAATCCTTCAATCTGATAATCTAAATGTCTGACAATCCAAAAATCTGACAATCTAATATGTGGCAATTACGTTTTCAATTTTCTTTTTGCCACAACTTTTGTGGCAATTTCATTTTTGAAAACGAAATTGCCACACTCTTTTGCCTTCGAGAGCCTCAGGCAACGCATTTCGATGGTCGAGTACTGAGCCTGTCGAAGTATGGTTACTGAGCCTGTCGAAGTATGAAGCCACATTCCGATACTTATGCCTTCGAGAACCTCAGGCAACGCATTTCGATGGTCGAGTACTGAGCCTGTCGAAGTATCAAAATCCAATCTAATAATCTCTTAAAAAAAATCAGTATTTACCGGGATTGTCCTGTACGAATTTATCCCTTATGTTTGCAACAGATCTTACTGGATAAAGACTAACGTAAAAACACCTGCCAAAATCCGAAACACTAAGGCAAGATGAAAAAACTGTTATTACTATTGCTGGTACCGGGATTTGCCTTGGCGCAAAGCACCAACCAGAATTATACCAAAGCTACTACATACCGCGGGGAGAACGGGACGTTGCCGCAGACCACGGTGACCTACTTTGACGGATTGGGACGTCCCATCCAGAAAGTGGACAACGCGATGAGCGCGACGGGCCAAAACATCGTGACCCACATCGAGTATGATGCGTATGGACGACCGGTGAAAGATTATTTACCGTTTGTGTCGGGCGTATCGACACTGGATTATTTAAGCAGTGCGGTGACAAACCAAAACACCTATTACACCACTCCGGCCAACGGAGAAACCACGGCTTACCCGTACAGTGAAAAACTCTTGGAAGCCTCACCGCTGGACCGTGTACTGAAACAGGCTGCTCCGGGTGAAGCTTGGAGAATAGGTTCAGGACACGAGATTAAATTTGAATACGGTACCAATGAAGCAACAGGCAGCAATGCCGTGAAATTCTTCAAGGCCACTGCTACCTGGAACGGATCGTTACTGGCGTACACCAATACCTTGAGTCAAACGACAAACTACTCGGCTAATGAATTGTATCTGACCATAACCAAAGATGAGAACTGGACCTCAGGGAACAACCACACCACACAGGAATTCAAGGACAAAGCCGGTAAGGTGGTAATGAAGCGGACTTTCAATGCCAATGATGCGCACGAAACCTATTATGTATACGACCAGTTTGGAAATTTAGCGTATGTGATCCCGCCATTAGCGAATGCCGCATATGACAGTACGACCCTTAACGGATTGTGTTACCAGTACCAGTATGACAACCGCAACCGCCTGGTATCAAAAAAACTACCGGGCAAACAGTGGGAGTTTATCGTGTATGACTTACTGGACCGACCGGTAGCGACCGGACCGGCTTTATCACCGTGGGGAACCGGAACGCAAGGCGTGATGGTCACCCAGTATGATGTGTATGGAAGACCCACGCAAACGGGTTGGCTACCCACTGCCATCGACCCGAATGCGAGAAGCAGTCAGCAAAGTACCGTTAACGGGGGAAGTAATCCGTATACATTGGGAAGCAATGATGTACTGAGCAAAAATTATTATGATAACTACAGCTATGCAGGAGCTCCTACCCTTCCAAGCCAGATTGAAGGCCAGGATGTTTCGACAACCGTTAAAGGAATGGCCACGGGTAGCTGGGTAAGAATCCTGACCCCGCCAACAGAGAATAATGGCGAACTTTCCTATACGCTATACGACAAGAAAAGCCGTGCTATCCGCACGCATACTGATAATTATTTAGGCGGTTACACCGAAGTGGACAGCAAGCTCGACTTTATGGGGAAAACCGAGTACACCATCACACGCCACAAACGTACCGGCAGTGATACTGAAATCGTGATCACGGATTCCTTTACCTATACGGCACAGGATCGGTTGGCCTTGCATACCCACCAGATTGACGGTGGCGATGTACAGGTATTGGCCGACAATACCTATGACGAGTTGGGCCAACTGAAAAGCAAGAAAGTCGGCGGCAGTGCCACGAGCTATACTTCGTTACAGAACGTGGATTATCAATACAACATCAGGGGCTGGCTGAAATCGATCAATGATACAGAAGGATTGATCAGTACCGATCTGGGTGCCAAAGACGATTTGTTTGCTTTCAAGATCAGTTACAACAATCCAGCAGACAGCAATAAAGCGTTATTCAATGGAAACATCTCGGAAACCCAATGGCGTACATTATATGACGATCAGCAGCGTAAATATACGTATACTTATGACCATTTGAACCGTTTGTTACAGGCCGATTATTCAAAGCCGGGAACCAATGTGAAGAATGCCTATATGGAAGCCATCAGTTATGACAAGAACGGTAACATACAAGGTTTGCAACGGTCAGGTTTGATTGAAGCGGATGATTATGAGTATCCTATAGATGACTTGACTTATGCTTATGATACCAATAATAAAAACCGCTTACTAAAGGTGACCGACTCCAGTGAAATATCAGAAGGTTTTACGGAGAACATGGACCCGAACGGAATCGGCAATGACGATTATGCCTATGATGCCAACGGAAACATGACCCGTGACGACAACAAAGCGATAACCAACATCAGCTATAACCATTTGAACCTTCCGTTCACGATTACTTTTTACAACCCACACGGCAAACAATCCAAAATTGAGTATATTTACGATGCGGCAGGAAGTAAGAAAGGCAAGAAAGTTCATTATTACGAACCGGATTACAGTGGAGGCGGTGGATCTGACATGAAGGGTGCTTCAACAAATACCACGTCTACGAATTCCTCTGTTGGTCCTGTAACCCATGTACAGAAGATGACACAAACCGATTATCTCGCCGGAGGGTTCCAGTACAAGGATAACGTTCTTGAGTTTATTGCACATGCGGAAGGGTTTGTAAAAAATGAGAATGGGTATGTGTATTATTTTAATTATACCGATCATTTAGGGAATGTAAGAGTTACCTACACTGATGACGGCAGCGGCACACCTTATGTGGTGGAAGAAAGTAACTACTACCCGTTTGGATTGAAACACAAAGGCTACAACGAGCCGGATCAGAACCCGATGGATTGGGGATATATACTGACCAGTGGAACTTATTTGAACCATAAGTATAAGTACAATGGGAAAGAGTTTCAGGATGAGTTGGGGCTTGGAATGTATTCGATGGACATGCGCCAATATGACCCAGCGATTGCAAGATGGGTAGTATTAGATCCTATAACACATCATGACTTTTCACCATATAGTTCATTTGATAATAATCCGGTATTTTGGGCAGATCCAAGTGGAGCTGACTCTGTAGAAGGGAATAAAGATGGGGTAATTTATGGAAATGGACATTGGTCTGATGGTATTAGAAACGTAGATAGAGAAGATGATAACAATACACCTCCAGATGATTATATTTTCAATGAAAAAGGAAGATATGTTAGAACTGATAAAAATAATAAGCCTGATATGTTAGTCATTGAAAATTCAAAAACAAAAAAGCAAAAAAAATATAGTTTCAATGACCCAAAAACAGATGTAGCAGATATAAAGTATAATTTAGAATTGTGGGGAGATGCGTTTAAAGACATCAAATTTATCTATACATTAACTGATGATAGAATTTCGAAAATGATGGATGAATCAGATGTTCGTTATAGAAATTATTTATCAAGAAGGTTTTATGCACTAACCGAATCAGTTGGTGGAAAAATTGACTTTACAGTTTATCATTTAAATGTTGTTATAGCAGAAAACGGGTTTGCTCATATATGGGATTTTAATTCAGTTTCTAAAGATAAAGGGCCAATTTTTCTTTTTCCTGGTTCTAACAAAGCATATAATCACATGGATGCAGGTAATTTTCTATGGGGTAATGCAATGAGGAAACTTGGTTTTACAAATCAACAAGCTATAGATGCTGCAAAAGGATATAATAAAAATGATTCTAATGCTGATATTAAAGCTATTAATGCAGGTTTTAAATTTTAAAAATTAATATATGAAATTAAAAAAAGGAATATTAATAACTATAATAGTGATATTTTTAATAATAATTTTTATTTCATCATTTTACATTAAAAATGCTCTCCATAATAATGAAGATTCAAAAGAATTGTGGGATAGTAGAATAGAAAATGTTAAAACTGATACCAGTTCAACAAATAATAACTTGAATTGAAGGAAAAGAAGCAACCAGATGCTGGTAACTTCATGTGGGGGCAAAGAGCTTACTTAAATGCTCTTCCAGTAAATGTAATGTTAAATGCAGCAGCAAAAAATGAAGGTGGTGCGGATACTCAGGCGGATGCACAAGCAATGAAATCAGGACATAGTTATAGAACGAAATAAAAATTTTATGAAAAACAAAGGGAATATAATTTCAATATTATCAATAATTAGCTACTTAATTATTAAACATTTTGGATACGTACAATCTGGAATATTTAACTTGTTTGAAAATAGAAGTATTCTTTTCGTGATATACATGGGTCTCCTCATAGTTGCAGTTTTAAGTTCATTATTTGCTTTAATAAAAAGCTTAACTTCAAAAAAGATAAATGTCATAAGCCTTATTTTGCTAATTACATCCATTACAATTTTTACTTATGATTGGTTAATCATGTAAGAGGTATAGAAACCAGATAGCGCATTCTATGATAAAAAACAACTTTAATTAAAAAATTAAGATGCAAATTTATACGTATTTATATATGGAGTTTGTCGGTAATGTATCAAATTAGGGCATGAACTAAAATTTTAAAATAAGTAATTGAAAAACAGCGCTTAATATAAAAGTTAAGCGCTGTTTTTTGTTGTATAAATAGATGATTAAAAAATTGAAGAATCGTTAAATCGCATAAAATAAGGATTTTGTTTTGCTACGTGTATTAAATTAGGGCATGGAAAAAATCCCGATAGCTATCGGAGTTTAATCAACAAAATGAAATAACAAAAAAATATGGACGCTAAAAAAACATTGATTCTATTACTATTCTCTTTAGGACTTAATAGTTGTAGAGAATTCAAAAGAGAAAAAATCGCAATTAATTATAAAGAAGGTTATATAAAGGTTCTTTCAAATGACTATGTGATTGATAGCCTGATAATGTATAATAACATAAAAAAATATTACGTTTTAGGATTAAGTGATAAAGGGAATGGTTCAAATGTTATCTTTTATAATAAGCAAAACGCAAACTATAAAAATTATACAGATAGCTTAGAGTATTACTGTTCAAATCCACCTGAAGTGGATGCACAAGGACTAGATATAATAATTAGAAAAAAAGGATACACTTCTAAAGAAAATGGTAAAGATTATTTAGAGATTCAATATTCAGGCTATAATAAAGTTCCATGCAACTCGATACTAATTGATACAGTTGAAACAAGCAGTCCTTATAAATAATTAAAATCAGGAAATCCCGATAGCGCGGATTTGCACCCGAGCGTAGCGAACTGACGTAGTAATCCGTGCCCGCAAAGAGAATAAAATTGAGAAAAATCCCAGTCGGTATGATTGGGATTTTTTGTTAGATTTGTTTTGAAGTGGATTGTGGGCACGGATTGCAAATCCGCGCTATCGGGGTCCAAGAAAGAAGTGGAATTAAAATAAATCCTGCTGGAGCTATGGTTACTCCAATCTCCCCAAGAACAGCACCAGATAAGCAAGGGTACGAAATAACTAATAGAAAAGGCCAGACAGAACCTCTTTACAAAAAAGGAAGGAAGTAATTATGAAAGCAATACATATATTTTTTTTATTAATGTGTTTCAGTTTATTTAGTCAAACAAAAAACACTAAAGCATTAAAATTTCAAGGCCACCTAAAAGGTGTTTTCGAAATTATTGAAATTGATTCGTCTCAAAGCGAAAATAAAATTAGATTGAAACTTATCCATTTGTTGAATCCAAAAGATTTTGCTGAATTTGACGATTCAAAATCTTATTATGCACTCGTTATCTCAAAAAAAGAAAAGACAAATTCGAAAAAAAAAATTCAGGGATTGCAGAAATTAATTATCGGTAGGGAATATTATTTCGATCTTCATCACATCTTTTTTTATAAATCGTTATATCCTGGCCCTAATACTATTCCTTATGCATTTAATCTTGATGATAAACGCATTTGGGAAGAAGCAGATGATTACGGACTTTACACAAGTGAAAATCTATTTGGATTATTTTACAAATAAAAGGAGACCCGATAGCGCATTCTATGATAAAAAACAACTTTAATTAAAAAATTAAGATGCAAATTTATAGATATCTATAAACGGAGACGAACATGAAAAAGATACTCTAAAACTATTTTTTAAACTTAAAAGCGGGGAATTTCCCCGCTCTTTTATTTTAATCATTTTGTGGCAATTTCGTTTTCAGTTTTCTTTTTGCCACAACTTTTGTGGCAATTTCATTTTTGAAAACGAAATTGCCACAGTTTTAATGGTAGCTGAGCTGGAGGCTGAATTGGTTACTGAGCCTGTCGAAGTACCGAAGCCACATTCCTAAATAAAAATCTGCGAATCAGCGGTAATAAGATTCCCAACGGTGGCTGAGCGGAGCCGAAGCCACATTATCTTTATTGCCTTCTATCCTTTTGCCTTCGAGAGCCTCAGGCAACGTTTATCTCGGTGGCTGAGCCTGTCGAAGCCCGATACTTTTGCCTTCGAGAGCCTCAGGCAACGTTTATCTCGGTGGCTGAACCTGTCGAAGCCCGATCTAATAATCTTTTTTCAAAACCCACGCAACCTTTTCTTTTTTTCATGACTATAGCATATAACCGGTCAAAAAAAAATGAAAATGAGACACCATTGAAGCAGCAGAGTTGTAAAAATAAAGAACAGAAAAAATTAAATAATAACCGTAATAAGATTGGTAACTTAGCCCGCTTGATTCAAAATGCAGCTAAAACCATTTTATTGAAGCCGTTACAGTAACGACAGGCAGAATAACCCTATCCGATTTGAATTTAGAATCCATCATAAAAGGCTGCATCAGGCAGAACAGGAAAGCACAGGAGGAATTATACCAGCGGTATAAGAACACCTTGTTCATGCTCAGTCTCAAATATTGCAGCAATGAAGCGGAAGCAGAAGACAACCTTCACAATGCCTTTATTGAGATATTCACACACATCGATAAATTTGGTAACAAAGGCTCTTTCGAAGGCTGGATGAAACGGATTGTCATCAACAAAGCCATCAGCAGCTACCGTAAAAATTACCAGCTCATCCCCATCAAAGAAGATTATCCTCAGGACACAACGGTAAGTGATGACGAAATGAATATCCCGGCCGATGCAATCTTACAGCTGATACAGGAACTCCCCAATCAGTACCGGTTGGTTTTTTGTCTCTATGAACTGGATGATTATTCGCATAAGGAAATTGCCGATATGCTTTCCATTTCCGAGAGTACCTCCAAATCAAATTTACACCGGGCCAAACAGATTCTAAAAGAAAAAATAACAAAGAACCATTCATACCCCAATTATACCCAACAGTATGGAAAACAGTAAAGACATTGGCAAAGCCTTCAGAGACCAACTCAACACGCTGGAGAAAAGTCCGGGCAATGACTTATGGGCCAAAATAGAACAGGACCTCGATACCAAAAAGAAAAACAGACGCTTTATCTGGCTGTTTGTACTTCTTTTCAGCCTGGGAATTGGTTTTGGAGCCTATCAGTATACATTCAACGGAAACGGTGCAAACAGCATTGGGGTTGGAGCTGATCAGAACGGAATACAAACAACGAGGTCAAACAATACGGGGTCTGTTGCTACGGATAAAACCAATACCAACCAAAATAGTCTGACTGTAACTTCAGAACAAGCGGCATTGGATGAAACGGAAATCCCAACAGCAAGCGGATCAACGTTGAAACCAACTGACGGAAATGAAAACAATCCATCGGAAACAACTCTGGAGCAGGAAAAAAACAATGCCAAAACGCAACCGGCTGCAGCAATAAAAAAGAACCCAAAAACGGCTGCTGTCCCAACAGATAACACCCCGCAGGGAAAACAAACCGGAACTACAGGAAAAACCATCTACACCCGTGAAGCCACCAGAGTCAGCGTGACCAACAAACGACTGGTTAAATCGACACCGGAATATGATGAATATGAAGTGGTGAAAACCTACACCTATGTCGTGAAAAAGAAACAACCGGTTTACAAAACCAAAGCCAAACCGACGGCAGCCGTGAAGGCTAAAACAAAACCGGTGACAAAACACTACAAATCAACCGCTAAGAAAAAACCAGCGGCCAAAAAACAAATTCAAGAAAAAAACAACAGGTTCTTAAAGCAAAAAGATAAATCCGAAACTACTATTACAGTGCCAACAGACAGTCAGATTATTCCTGTTGATACTAAAAAGACCATTGGTTTCACTGAATCAAAAGACAGCCTCCCGGCAGTTGACAGCGTTGTGGTGAAAAAAACACAGGTAAAGAAAAAAGAACTCGTGGTAAAGCCTGTTAAAAAAGATTCGGTGCCAAAGGCAGAGCCGGGAACATTCGGGATCTTCGGGTACGGTTCTCCTACCCTGTCCTATACCATGGGAAAGAATTCTGTGCTGGACAGCCGTTTGGATAACAATAAAAAATCAACAGACGTGACCTTCAGCTATGGTGCCTATTTATGTTATACAAGTGGCGGAAAACTCAGTGCGCGCATTGGCTATGCCAAAACCAACCTGAATTTCAAAACCGGAAATGTACCCGTAAACACAACCGATTACCAGAATATCAGTTACAATGACGGATTTTCAAATGCTGTGATCTACAACCAGTCGGGCCAATCGGAATCGATGACACTGATTCAGGACATCTCCTATTCGGAAATCCCGCTGGAACTCAAATACCGGTTACTGGACAAAAAAATCGGGATCAATGCCATCGGCGGATTCAGTTATCTGTTCCTTGGCGGTAATAAAGTAACGGCGCGTACGGCAAACGGCCATGAATACGAAATCGGAAGAACCAAAAACCTGATGGATTCCTCGTTTGGACTCAATATCGGCTTCGGACTGGATTACAAAATCTGGAAAAAAATTAAATTCAACCTAGAGCCCATGGTCAAATACAATTTGAAAAGTTACCACAGCGGCGGAAAAACCAATATACTTTCATTAAATGTCCTGACCGGATTGCAATTGGAGCTCTGAGGGTAAACCAAAAAAAGTTTGATCCTTTACTTTTAAATAAATCTTATGAAAAACCGGAAAAACTATTTTGCCATTGCAGGCGTTGCAATGGTAACGGCTCTCTCATGCCTTTCCTGTATCCCGGAAGAAGAAGGATACAATAAACCTAACATTTACCAGAACCGTTGCATTTACATCGATGATGCCTCTTCGATCCGCACCATAACACCTTTCAGTACTGATCCCTGCAGCTTACCCGAACGGAAATGCGAACTGGGATTACAACGATCGGCTCCCTATCGTTTTTTTGTCCACGGAAAAGAAACATATGCCAGATGGATCATCAATTCCGGTTCAGGATTGACATTTAAGAACGGTGCCACAACGGTAAACGGTTCGGTAGTCACGGTTTATTTTGCCAAAAACTTCAAAGAAGGCACCATCAAGGCATTTGGCAATGATCCCCAAGGCGGTAATTATGCCATAGTCCTGACCATCAGAAAAAAATAAATTTGTTCAATTCATACTTAGTCCTTACGGAAAGCACGTATGCAATACCTGTACTTATCAGTTTGTACAGTGTTCTTGTATACACCGCTTTCCGTTTTGGTACTTCTAAAGTTTTCCTTCTTCCTTTTTAAAAACAAATATTCCATCCTTAAGTTGTCATATTGTAAATAAGGTGTTTTCCCTTTTTGTTATACCAAGTAAATTCTTACTTTTAAACAATCAAAAAAACAACTAACAAACGTAAATTAATGGAAACATTTGTAACGCAAAAGCCAAAAATATCAAAGCTGTTTGTACAGGTCCGTGTTTTTTACACCGATTTAGCGCGTACATGGGTAATCAGGGAAGAAGCCAATTCAGACACTCCGCAAAAAGTAACCCTTAAGGATTCGATTCCCGGAAACGGAAACATTGATTTCTTCGAAGCCGGACCTACCAAACTATTTGCCGACCAGAATAATATCGGGATCATTACGTATCTGGACATCCATAAAGTGGACAATGTGGACGATTTCATTTCAAATTTAAAAATCGAATACCAAATCGTGGAAGACGACGACATTCCGGGTCATTTCTTCGAAAACAAAACCTATACCTGCAAGAAAGAAGAAATGCTCGTTTCGCCATCGAAAGAAAGTTTATTAATCACCAAAGTAATCCAGATACAATGAGACAGTCTTTTATCACACTGAGTCTGTTATTCAGTTCCTTGTTTTCATTTGCCCAGGCACCGGGGGAAATCACCGTTAAAGATCTGGAGCTGCCGAGTGCACCGGCATTTGCCCTGTTGGATTACTCACCCACCAGTATTACTTCACCCACAACCACACAGGCCCTGACCCTGAGTTTGCTTAATGCTGTCAATTCTTCTGAAGGGTTTCCGGCAAATTATGCATTGGAATTCTCTCCGTACTGGGTATTCCGCAACAAGAGCAAGAACTTTACCGATCACTTTGACCAGGAACAAAACAAGAAATATTCCAAGCCGTATAAAAACATGTCGGTTTCTTTTGCCTCTGTCAAAAAAGACACCATCCAGAATGTTTCCGTAGGGATCCGTACCAATCTTTTTACCATAAACCGCGATGAAAAGACAGCACGTATAAAAGCATTGCACGGTCAGCTTGCCCGGTTTGCCAAAACCGTGGATGCCGCAATCGCGCCACTCACGGTAGAACCCAAGCTTGGAAGCCCGGAATACAATGTGATCATGATGAAAAGAATGGAACAGATGGAAAAACTGCAAAAATTTGCAACCCTCCGCGACTCGATTTATCAAAGTCTGGACGAAATCACTCCCATCAAACCCTTATTCTCCATCGATGCTGCGGTGGCTTATAATCATTTCTTCGACGGGAATCAGTTTGCTTCCGGAAAATTCGGAAAATTTGGTGCCTGGACGACGTTGAGTGAAAACTTCATCCTGACCGGAGACAACAACTACCTTTCCTTATACCAGTATGCCCGCTTTTTGAAAAGCGAAATGGATTACAATGCCACAACCGGTTTATATGAAAAAGATGAGGACTTTGACATTGGAACCAAAGTTGAATTCCAATTTGATAAACTGTCGGTGGGTTATGAATATATCAAACGCCTGAGTGAATCCGGCAACTACCGTTCAGTGGGTAATATCAAATATATTTTGAGTGAAAGCTTTGTGCTGAACGGCGGCTTCGGTAAAAACTTCGAACATACTGATAATCTGGTTTCTTTTTTAGGGATTAGTTGGGGTATCAGTGCCAATAATAAGATTAAAGTGAACTAGATTATTGTGGTTTCGGCTCCGCTCAACCACCTTTCTCTCACTATAACTCAGCCTATCGAAATATAAAAGCCACAATACAATTAAACAAAGACGAAGCCATGAAAGGTTATATGTATATTTTAGAATGTGCAGATGGAAGCTATTATACTGGTAGCACAATAGATTTAAACAAAAGATTGGAAGAACATCAAAACGGTGAAGGTGCAAACCACACCAAAAAAAGATTACCTGTCAAGCTTATTTATTTTGAAGAATATCAACATGTCTATGAAGCTTTCTATCGTGAAAAACAAGTACAAGGTTGGAGTAGAAAAAAGAAAGAAGCTTTGATTGAAAAGAATGATAATTTATTAAAAATTGCTTCAGAATGCATGAATGATTCACATTTTAAAAATCTCAAGGAAAAAAAATGAGGTGGTTTCGGCTCCGCTCAACCACCATCAACTCCGCTCAACCACCATCGGTTACGATCAAACCTTATCGTTTACGGTGGCTGAGCGGAGTCGAAGCCACATTCTCTTCGGTGGTTTCGGCTCCGCTCAACCACCATCGGTTACGATCAACACCTTATCAGGAATACGGTGGCTGAGCGGAGCCGAAGCCACATTCTCTTCGGTGGCTTCGGTACTTCGACAGGCTCAGTAACCAATTCAGCCACCGGGACTTATCTCAAAACCGGAATATTAATCGTACTGTTACTGTACCATTTTATTTCCATCGGAACGGCGGCATCTTGCATCGTTTCATCACTCACATCCTTTCCGGTACCGTAATTCACCTGCCAGTTCGGGTTTTTGTTCACGCCCATTACAATCACAATACGGCTTCCTTTCTGCAATTGTTTAGAAGTAATGAACGTATTATTGATGTTGATGGTTTCAACCGTATTGGGCTTCAACAGCTTTCTTTTGCTTCTGTCTTCGGCATAACTGGCCCTTTGCAGGTTGTTGCTCAAGGCAAAATAATGGTTGTCGGCTGTTTTCTCATACAATTGGATGGCAATGTCCATATCCTTTTTATTAGTCCTTACTTTCAGTGAAGCCGATAACGAACCGCTAATCGTCAACGGTTCTTCGATAGGGTTACTTTCGAATACCAGCATTTGTTTTTCTGTATCCAGTGTCGCGTTATCTATTGCCCGGAAGCTGCACACATCGGTACTTTTAAACAGGTTTACCTCACTCCTGTCTTTGAAGTCAACCGTTTGGGAAATAGTATCAAGCTTTTCAGGACCTGCTTTCACTAACTGGCCTTGACGGTCTCCGGTACCTAAATAAAAAGTAAGGGTTTCATTGTGCATTTGCTGTAGCTTACCCACATGTTTCCATTCGTTTTTACCCATCACCTGGAAATTGACTTTATCTTTTAAAATCTCCGGACGTTTGCCGTCTTTTAAGATGTAATCAAACCATTCAAAAATAAGATCGTTGATGTTGATCTGGGCCGCCGCATCAATTTCGTAACCACCCAGCGTACTTTTAGGAAATCCCTGAGCGCCGCCATGGTCATAAGGCCCGATAACCAGATAATAATTATCGTTTTTATTCCACTTCTGGTATTCTTTATAATAATACATGGCGCCCAACTGGTCGTCGTCATAATACCCTGTAGTGGTTAGTATCGGGATATTGATATTCGCAAAAGCCTCCTTCTGTGGGGTCATGTTCTTCCAGTAGCTGTCGTAAGAAGGATGATCGAGCCATCGTTGGAACAAAGGTGAAGGTTTACCCTCAATTTTGTCCAGCGATCGGAAACTCTTACCGTTTGTATAGTAATCGGCAAAAATTGATTCCCATTTGGAATTGTTTTCAAAGTCGGCAGCATCAGTCATTTTATTATTCGAAACAAAGCGGATCCACGACAAGGCATAGCCCATAAAAACATTGTTCTGCATCGGAAAATCGATACCGGCACCCACGGCCACCTGCGGTATAATCGTTTTGAGTGCCGGGTGCACCTTTTTCATGGCACTCCATTGGCTAAAACCTAAGTAACTCCCACCATACATTCCGATCTTGCCGTTGCACCAAGACTGCTTGCTCACCCAGTCCAAAATATGATACGCATCGTCACCGTCGTGTTCATACGGCTCAATCGGGTCATTGCTCAAGCGCTTCCCACGGGTATTGGCCATAAAGCCCACATAACCATTGTCAACCATTTCTTTACACAGACTAAGTTCAATGCCGGCATAAATATTATACATCATAACAACCGGTTGTGGACCGTTTATATTTTTGTTCCGGACCATCGTACCGGCAATGGTACTGCCATTTGGAAGCGTGATGATGATGTTCTCGTCAATTAGATATTTTTCGGCTTCTATTGCAGCAATGAACTGCTTTCCGAGCGCCAAGGTTACGGCTGATGTGTTATAAGCACAATACGCCCTGCACAAATCCACGGCATCCTTTACGGTTATGCTGTCGTGGACACTGATATCTTTCAACTTCAGTTCCAAAGTGATTTTCCTTCCCTTCAAGTTGGTATTATAAAAATAGCCGACGGATGTATGCCCTTCATTATTTAAGGAATTATACAGGGAATGGAAGTTTCTTTTGAAGTTGGATTCAAATTCAGTTGGTGTTTTCGGTTGGCTGCTGGCAGTTTTCGCATATACCCTATAGCCAAAACCCAAATGATTTTTAGTGATACTGTCCCCGAAAGTCACCATCTCCAATTGGTTCAGGGTCGTCTCAATGGCTTTATATCTTTTGGCGGTAAGCTCCAGACGGAACAAATTATCGAGGTAGGCTGCTTTGTCTGCTTCCTTATACAGAGCAATTGCTTTTTCGGCCAGGGCCGGAATATTTTTGGCCATAGCCGTGCTGTCGGCATACTGTTCCTTCGGGAAATATATTTTTTGTGCCCATCCGGTTGTGGTACAACAAACCAACAGTAAAAGGATTCTTTGTATCATGATTTAGTTTTTTGATTGCGTACCAAAAATAGTAATAATTTCTTACGTTTTTTTTGAGTTATGAGTTATTAGTAATTAGTGAAGAGTAATTAGTCCTTAGTGTCTTAAAAGGAAAATTATCTAAAAAAACAGAGTTAAAGAATGGGTGAAGCTCGTCTTTTTTTTGAGTTATAGGTTATGAATTATGAGTTGAATCGGAGTATTGAAGTTTTATTTCTTCAGGTGGTTTCGACTACGCTCAACCACCCCAATACACTCTTATAGCAGAACGTTTCCAGTATATAGTTTTCAATCTTTTAATCTAATATGTGGCAATTTCATTTTTAATTTTCTTTTTGCCACAGTTTTATGGTGACTGAACTGGTTACTGAGCCTGTCGAAGTATGGTTGCTGAGCCTGTCGAAGTATGGTTGCTGAGCCTGTCGAAGTATGAAGCCAAATTATCTTAGGTGGCTTCGAGAACCTCAGCCACCGTCGAGAACACTTCGACTAGCTCAATATGATACCTCAACCACCAGCTTCAATACACCAACAAATAAAAAATCCACCGGCATAGGTGGATTTTTTATTTTAAGATGTTTTATCTGATATGATTAGCGTTGACGGGATATCCGGCAGCCACATACTTTTCGATTCGATGAGTTTCTTCCAACTGTCTATTGAAATGATCATTAAGTCCTGTCCGGTTAAAAAATCTTTTTCAACCGCTCTCTGGTTCTGCAACGTGATATGGTTCGGGGCGTTTTGTTCAATTGCCCTGATTTTTTCTTTGATTTCCGCATTGTTCTTTATCTGTCCGGCAGCATCCAAAATTACGATCTGTGCGCCCGAGTTATGGATCAGCTTTTGGGCATAATTGATCAGAAAACTGTCATTGGC
Source organism: Flavobacterium amniphilum (assembly GCF_023634845.1). GTDB lineage: Bacteria > Bacteroidota > Bacteroidia > Flavobacteriales > Flavobacteriaceae > Flavobacterium > Flavobacterium amniphilum. The sequence continues at coordinate 249,864 of NZ_JAMLJL010000005.1, forward strand.
ATCAAAAACCGGAATAAAAATACGTTCGGTTTTGGAAAAATCCTTATCAATCAATATTCCAACCGGAATGTTTGCTTTTGATAATATGAAACGGGTACGCTCATCAAAGAAAGAATTATCAAATAAATTTTCTTTTCCCGTAACCGTATTGATTAATTTTTCCGGGTTGATGATCCTTGTTGTGAAGCCCAACACTTTCCCTAACAGTGTGCCCTGATAAATGGATTCCCCCAAACCGATTAACAGTAAATCATAATCCCCTTTATTGGCCACTGCCGTAATATCGGTATCGATATCGGTTGAGACTTTGAACAGCGTGGTTATTTTCCGGTTCAGTGTTTCCGATTCTTCCACCACTTCCTTAAAACTGTCCGTTTCATACTGATCGGTATCGTAGTGGTGCATTTCCTCAACAGGCGTCAGGTGCATACCGGTGAGTACCGCGTTGTTGTTCAGTTTCTTTGTCAAATTGTTCGCCAGTTTGAGCAATGTCCTGCCGGACTCGGGTGTACCGAATGAAAACAGGATTTTGTATTTACTGGTTTCCTTCACTTCCACCGGGATTTCGGCGGTTTTGGATTTGAATGCCCAATTAATCAGGTCTAAAGCCGGACCGGTCATAAAAGTGGTGACCAAAGCCATGATCACCATCATCGAGAAAACTTCAGGAGTCAGGACACCCAAATCGTATCCGATGTTCAAAACCACCAGCTCCATCAGTCCGCGGGTATTCATCAGCGCCCCGATTGACAAGCTGTCTTTCCAGTTCTGGCCGACGAATTTTGCCGCCAGTGCACTTCCGAAAAATTTACCCACAACCGCTACCAATATGATCAAACCGGTTATTTTCCACAAATTACCGTCGTTCAATAAACCAATCTGCGTGCGCAACCCGGTGAAAACAAAAAATAACGGGAGCAGTAAAACCAAAGCAACATCTTCAATTTTTTCGATGAACAGGTTACGGAATCTCATATTATCGGGCATAATCGCTCCTGTCATAAAAGCCCCGAACAAAGCATGGATACCAATCACTTCCGTTGCATACGCCGAAATAATCAGTGTCAGGAAGAAAATCGCCACCACCGGCTTGCTCATGTTGTCTTTTGTAGCGTGCAGGTCACCTACCCTTTTAAGGAAAGGACGTACCACTTTGATCATGGCCAACACATAAACAGCCGCCAGGAAAATAGTATAAAAAGAACTCACCACCGAGCCGGCTTTCACAATGGCAATCACTGCGGCCAGTATACACCAGGCCGTAATATCATCGGCAGCGGCACAGGTAATGGCAACCGTACCCAGTTTTGTCTTATTGAGATTGCGTTCCTGCACAATCCTTGCCAGAACAGGGAAAGCAGTGATACTCATCGCAATTCCCATGAACAGGGCGAACGATAAAAACTGTACGCCTTCCGGTGCAAATGAATGGTAAATGAAGTATGCCAATCCCATCCCCAGGGCAAACGGAATGATAATACTCGCATGGCTGATCACCACTGCATCATGTGCCTTGTTCTTCAGTATTTTAATGTCAAGCTCCATTCCTACTATGAACATGAAGAGTATTAACCCGATCTGGCTTAAAAATTTAAGATTGCCCAATGATTCTTCGGGGAAAAATACGGCTGAAAATTCAGGGAAATACATTCCCACCAGCGACGGCCCCAAGACAATACCGGCGATCATCTCCCCGATCACCGTGGGCTGTCCGATTTTGGTACAAATCCATCCGAATAATTTGGCCACCATCACAATCGTCACAATCTGCGCCAGTAAAACGGCCAGCGGATGCTCGAAATTATGTGTCAAAGCTTCCGTAAAACTGGACCATTGGCTTTGGTTTGAAACCACTGCCTTAATATTTTTGCCCTCTTCCAGTTTTGTACCGTATATGATAATCCAGTACATCAACGCCGAAAAAGCGCCTATTACACCTACATAAAAGAAACTGTTTTTAAATTTTCCCATGGATATGCCTTTATTATTTTGTCTGATTCATTATTTATTTTTTCAGTCTGATTCCGATGCCGATACCGCAATTCCATTTTCCGTTGTCTGTTGCGGTTTTGGCTGTGTAATATAAAGGAAGCTGGAAGGCAATCCTTTTATAGCTGTAGGTAAGTCCCACACCAAGCCCCGGTGTGATGAAAGAATTTTTAGGTTCTTTATCATCTTCTTTAAACCGCAGTGAAGGCAGCATCCCTACCATAATTTTTGAATTGTTTTTACTCCAACTGATATTCGGTCCGGTAAAATTCAAAAATCCCCCTTGGTCCACATAACCGGCCACGACCATTCCGTCATAAGCGGCAAATGCTATTTTGGAATCTTTTGGCATAACTGCGTCGGGTGCTTTTTGCTCCTGTGCATGAAGTGAAAGATATTGGCATCCCATTAAAACCAATACCCCGAAAAATCGTTTCATAACTGTGTTTTGCTTTTATTCAACACAAAAATGAAACTTTAAAGAATAAAAAAAACGGTATACGAATAAACCGGTACAGAAATGTAATGAGTGGGATAAAATCTGTAACGAATCAATATTGCACCTTCTGCAAAAATTCATTCCTGTAGGTTTCACTCAGGATAAGCTTTAAGCTGCCACCGGACGGCAATTGGATATTCGTTGTAATTTCATCAAATGAAAAAACCTTGATGATTTTCAGTGCAATGATTTCTTTCTTATTGATGCGCACAAAACTGTTCCCGGGCAGTATCTCCAGTAATTTATCAAATGAAATATTCTTGAGGGTGATTTCGGTGCTGTCCTGCAACCGGATGATTTTATCCCGGCTGTCTATTTCGGATACTTTGATATAACACAACTGGTCAAAGAAGATAAGCGCCTTGCCTTTGTCGGTATTCAATTGTACAAAATCCTTTTCATTTTTATGGGCACTCAGACGGATTTTTGCTTTGGTGATGGCCTGCTGCAGGCGTTCCATTTTGATTGGCTTCCGTACATAATCAACCGCATCGATATCATAGGCTTCGGCTGCATACTCCTTATAAGCCGTCGTGAAAATAACCGGTTTGCCATGCAACAGATTCGCGACCTGCAAACCGTTCATCCCGGGCATTTCAATATCAATGATGCACAAATCAAATTCATGATGCTCCAATTCATTCAGAAAAGAAACCGGGGAATTGAATGCTTTCACCACTTCGAGATCCTTTATCTGCTCACATAACATTTTGAGATAGGTTAACCCCGGCAATTCATCATCCAGCAGTAAGCATTTTATTTTTGTGCTCAAGTAAATCTATTTTTAGTGTTGCAATATATACATTTTCCTCAATAAACCTTTCCAGTTTGAAATTCCCCTTATAGATAATATTCAGGCGCTGTTCCAGTGTTTCCGAACCTATACCGCCTTTGTCTTTTTTAATGGGAGGCTTACCCGAAATCTTGTTGGACACCGTGAGGGAGAACACATTGTTTTTGAATTCGAAAATGATGGAAATAAACGAGTCCTCGCTTTGGAGGTCGGCATGCTTAAACGCATTTTCAATCAGGTCGATCGATATGAGCGGGGCCAGGACGCTTTGTCCATACAAAGGCTCTGATTCATCAATTTTGGTTTTCACCTTTAATTCAAAAAGCGGGCTGATTTTTATTTTATTGATCTCGATAAGATTGAGCGCAAATTCAATTTCTTCTTTCGGGGTCACGAACTTGTTCTTGCTTTCATACAAAATGTAATCCAGTACGTTTGCCAGTTTGTCGAGTGCAAAATAGGTCTGGTATGCATGCGACTGGATGGAATTGAGTATGTTCTTGAATAAGTGGGGGTTCAACCGGGATTCGAGTGTTTCGAGCTGTAAGGAATTGATTTGCCCTTCCACCTGTCTGAATCTGGTTTCGGTTACTTTCTTTTCCTTCTCTGCCTTTACGAGTTTTATCCATAAAAAGGCACATGCCACTGCCAGTATCAGGATAATACCGGTAAAGATATACGAATATTCAATGGTAAGGGTGCTGTTCGGATTCACATGATACAATTTACAACTGTTCAAATATAGTGAGTTATGGGTTATGAATTATAAGTTAGGAGTTAGGAGTTATAAGTTATAAGTTATAAGTTATAAGTTATAAGTTATGAGTTATAAGTTATGAGTTATGAGTTATGAGTTGTGGATGATTACGGTGGCTGAGGCTCTCGAAGCCACATTTCCGATACTTATGCCTTCGAGAACCTCAGGCAACGCATTTCGATGGTCGAGTAACTGAACCTGAGTAGTACGAAGCCACGTCATCTTGGGTGGTTGTAGACACGAGCGGGACGCTCGCGTCAGCTGTGCAACCCTAATAGTTATTGGGCCTTAAAAATTTTACCTTCATCCTCCTGCGTCGGATACGGCTTATTTCCTTTCTTTTGTCTTGACATCTCGTCTGAGGCCGAGACACGGCAAAGAAACAAAAAGTACTCATGTAACTATTTGTCTAAGGATTCCGTGAATCTTCGATTTCAAGTCTGGGATTTTCAGCGGTCAAATAAAGTTTCGAATCCTAAAAGAAAAGAACTCACCCTTCGGGTTCAAACAGCTTTTCTTTTTACGGATTCTTCAACTATTTGACACTCGCTTCCAAATCCTAAGACTTTTGTACATCCTATGTCTTTGACGGGAAGAGAATCTAAGCTCCAATAATCTTTCAATCTGATAATCGAATAATCTGATAATCTCCTAAAATCATTGTCTTACAAAAAATCACCCCTGTGGCAATTTCGTTTTCGAAAACCAATTTGCCACAATTTTACCGGTGGCAGATATACATCATCAATCCGTAAAATTTCAAAAGCAACATTTCTGCCTTAAATTTTATAAAAGTTATAACATATTTCCACTCCCTTGATGAAATCAATTTAATTATATTTACATTATGAGATTCCTCGCATCCATAATAAGCATCTATTTTTTGTTTCTTGGAGCTGTGCCTGCGGTACAGGTTGTCAGGATGCAGCTTATTCCGGATTGTTCCTGTTCCTGTTCAAAAGAGCAAGAACCAACAAAAGATACGGATGGATGTGATAAGCGGGAATGTTCCGTTTCCTCCTGTTGTTACAAAAATATTTTCCTTGAGGTTCCAACAAAATTCACTCTCCATTATTTTCAGGATATTGTAATAAACCATAACTTTTGGTTTAATGAAATCATTACTTCGCAAAACATTTTTGATATTTGGCATCCGCCCAGAGCCGTTTAAATCTCATAGGGTAAAAAAATAGTTGGGTACCAAGTACCTTTTACTATACGATTTCAATTATAAAAATTTAAAATATCAAAAAGATGAAAAATATCATAATGGTAGCTGTTTTCGCATTGTTTGCGGGAACTTACACAGGTAATGCCCAAGAAGGCAAGAATAAAGCAAAAAAAGAATCATGCTGTTCGGCAGATAAAAAAACGGCCACAGCCAGTTGCGAAAAAGATAAAGCGCATGTATGTCTGACCGATGCTTCTTGTTGTGCTACTTCCAAAAAAAGTACACCTAAAAAGAGTAACAGATCATAAATTAATTTTAGGGAGTGCTGAAGCACTCCCTTTTTATTTTCAGGGAATTTATTTGTAGGTTTTTCTTGGACCGGGAGCTTTTAACAAATACGCTTTAATATCTTCCCTTATTATTTTAAATGCATCCTCTTTGGAAACCAATTGCTTTGAATCAACGGGGTTGTCTGTATATTGATACCAATAACAATTTTCATTCAGCACAAAAATATTTTCAGGCAATTTTTCAATTTTTACGGCAGTAATCTTTCCGTTGGGCAATTCTTTCCAATCTATATAATCAACTCCCATGCTTTCCTTTTGCGTCCGCTCAATTCTGTGTTTCTTATTAGGCGTTTCACTATGGATTTCGATATACAGGAAACCAAAATTTGATTTTTTACAGTATACCGGGGTCGTTAGCGATTGTGTATCGTTTACCTTAACCTCTTCGTTTTGTGTTATATCAGTATATCCGGCTTTTTTCAGTTCATCAATTATGACCGGAATAACTTCTTTTAACCGTAACCAATTAGTTGTAAGAATTTTACCGTGAAGGCCTTTTTTCTTCATGGCAGGAAAATCCAAATAATAGTCATAATAATTAGATGAGTTAATCTTATTTTCATTTTGACCGAACGATGTTCCAATTCCTAAAATTAAAAGCAGTGCCGCAATTTGATTTTTCATACTTTCGTTTAAGTTTTGCATTGCGAAGATATACTTTTAGAAAAGAATTGATGCAAAACATGGTATTGGGGTAATATCAAATTAAGTGATCACCTTAAATTTTAAAATATGAGCGATTACATTGTCTTGTTTGGTTTGGTTATTTTTCTTGGGATTTATTATAGATTAGACAAAAAAAATCTGGAAGATTATTTTTATAAAGCCCCATATGACAGGTTTAATGCAATAAGACTGTATTTAGTCTTGATTGGTGGAGTAATCCTAATGATTTTTAAAATAATCCTGTAACCTGCTGCGCAAATCTATGATCCGTCTTTTGTTGCCTGTACCAAACCTATTCCCGAGGAAAAAAACAGAATACCTAAAACACTGTAAATAATCATGCCCCTCACATCCTGATCACTGCCTTGTGTATTCATGAACAGGTAAGCGGCATACAATAATCCGCTAATTCCCAATATAGTGAGAATGGCACCGAAAATTCTCTTCAGATTCATGGCCTTAGTCTTTAAAGTGAACTACAAAGTTACTCTACAGAAAAACCGGAAGCGTTATGCAATTGCTGTCAAAAGTTATAGAATTATAAGTTATGAGTTGTGAGTTGTGAGCTGAATTGGAGTATTGAAGTTTTATTTCATCAGGTGGTTTCGACTACGCTCAACCACCATCGACTACGTTAACCATTCAGGGTAACGGTGGCTGAGCGGAGCCGAAGCCATAATCCCTTAAAATCATTATCTTACAAAAAATCACCCTTGTGGCAATTTCGTTTTCAATTTTCTTTTTGCCACAACTTTTGTGGCAATTTCGTTTTCAAAAACCAATTTGCCACAGATTTATGGTGGCTGAACAGGTTACTGAGCCTGTCGAAGTATGGTTACTGAGCCTGTCGAAGTATGGTGGCTGAGCGGAGCCGAAGCCACATTATCTTCGGTGGCTTCGGCTCCGCTCAGCCACCGTCGAGAGCACTCCGACAAGCCCAGTGTGACACCTCAGCCACACAAAACCAAAAAATTAAAACATAATCCAATTCTTATTTTTTAGCTTTGTAGGAAACGATAAAAACTAAACATGAAATTGCGTCTGCTGCTCTACACTGCCCTATCGCTGATCTCACTACAGGGATTCTCACAGGATATGAGGCTCGAATCCCTGAATAAACTTCCGGTGGATTCCCTCAAGGTACTGGCAGAAAAAAGAAAGCAGCTGCCGCCGGATACCAATCTGGTCAATGTCTACTCGGTGCTGAGCTCAAAACATTTGTACGTAAACAATACCGAAGCCAAAAAATACGCCGGGAAAGTATTACAATTGGCCAAAAAACTACAGTATGAACGCGCCATCGCCGCCGGTACCAACGACATGGCACTGATTCTTTTATCGGAAGGTCACGCCAACAAAGCTTATCAGATGCTACGGGGTAATCTGATTTACTACCGTAAAGTACAAAACTTCACCGGTCTGGGAACCAATTACCTCAACATCGGACTCGTGCACGGCACCCAGAACGAACTGGACAAAGCCATCGGAAGCTTCAAACGGGCCTTATACTATTACAAAAAAGGAAACGCCAACAATAACAAACTCGCGGCCTGTTACTCAATGCTGGGGAATGCCTACTCTTATCTGAACGATGAAAAACAATCCATCAAAAATTACCGGAAAGCCCTGCAGCTGGAAGATGATCCTGAAGATCTTTTAAGCATGCAGAACAATTTGGGGAAAGCGTATGCCGACTTTAAGAAATACGATTCGGCTTTATACTTTTTCCAAAAAGCGGTCATCGAAAACAAAAAGATCAAGTCCTCTTACAATGAGATGATTTCTTCCCATTACATAGGGGATCTGTATCTCAAAATGCAACAGCCGGACCAGGCAATACAGTATCTAAAAAAAGGACTCGGTCTTGCCCAACAGGAAAAAAATCTGGACGATGAAATGCTCATCAATAAAAAACTGGCCGAAGCCTATACCTTAAAAGGAGATTACAAAAGCGCGCTGCAATTCCACCGGGAATACGCCTCATTAAAAGACACCCTGCAAACCAAAAGCAACACGGCCGAGGTCAAGAAAATCGAAACCAAGTTCGAACTCGAGCGTCAGGATGCGAAACTCACCCTCCTGGAGAACCAGAAGAAGCTCAACGAAGCCGAACTCAAGAAATCCAATCTTATCCTGCTCATGGGAAGTGTGGTATTGCTTTTGTTTATTGCCCTCACCTGGTACTGGTACCGCCAGCACAAAACCAAGGCATTGCTGAACCAACAACAGGAAGTCCAGTTTAAAACCACGCTGCAATTAAAAGAAACAGAATCAAATCTGGAGGGCCAACTGCTCGAACGCAAAAGACTGTCGCAGGAACTCCACGACGGATTGGGTGCGACACTGGCCGGCATCAAACTTTCGGCTATTGCCCATTTTACGGAAAAAGAAGAAGGACAGCAACAACTGATTGCCTCGCTCGATGACGCCTGTCATGAAGTAAGACGTATGTCACATAATTTAATGCCGCCGGCCTTTTCGGAACTGCCTTTTGCCCAGATCACCGAAGAACTGATCCGTAAACATTCGGGCCATCCGCACACTCAACTGCATTTGGAAATCCACGGCAGGGAAGCTCTCGATTGTATGAACACCAACCAGAAAACGCAAACCTACCGTATTTTGCAGGAGATCATCAATAATGCTTTCAAACATGCGCAATGCAGTCATCTTTCGCTCTTCATCAACAGTTTTGATGATCACGTCAACATTATGGCGGAAGACAACGGCATCGGGTTTGACAGCAACCAACAGCAGGAAGGCATCGGTTTGCACAACATCCGTGAACGGATCAAGGAACTGCAAACCAATTTAACCATTGACAGTTCGCCGGGCAACGGTACTGTCATCCAATTCAATATCCCTTTACACCAATAGCATATGGGCCAATACCGCATCACCTTAGTCGATGACCACAAAATGTTTTTGAACGGACTCGACTCGATCCTTAAAAGCATGAACGATATTACGATTGCCGCAACCTACACAGATCCGGCGCTCTTACTGGACAATCTGGAACAGGATGCTCCGGATTTAGTGATAACCGACATCAGTATGCCCGGCATCAACGGAATTGCCCTGATCAAAAAGATCCGGAGTTTCAACCCGGACATCAAGATAATGGTGTTGAGCATGCACAACGAAGCCGCTATGGTCAAAACCATTTTAAAAGAAAATCCGCAAGGTTACCTGCTGAAGAATACCGATCAGGACGAACTCTTCCTGGCCATTACCACCATCCGGGAAGGCAACCGTTACTACTCCCCTGCCGTACAGTCGCTTCTCATCGACGACATACAGGGCGTGGCCGCACCGCAGGCTTCGATAATCCCGGTCTTGAGTCCGCGCGAGAAAGACGTATTGCTTTTAATTGCACAGGAATGCACCACACAGGAAATTGCCGACCGTTTGTTTCTGAGTGCCAATACCGTGGAAACTTACCGGCAGAACCTGCTGCGGAAACTGGAGGCTAAGAACTCGGCGGGAATTGTTGCCAAAGCCTATCAGTACGGACTCATAGCGTAGCCAGTTATTCATTTACAGTAACCAAAATCTAAATGTCTGACAATCTAATAATCTGATAATCTAAATTAGTACTCCCTGAAACCAGCCAACTTTATTTTTGGTGGTTTTCCGTCTTGACCGCCATGCCTGTCAACGGTAATTTTGTTTCATCAAATTAAAACAACTAATACAATGAAAACGAAATTATTAGGATTGGCAACACTGCTTTTAACATTAGGGTGTTCCAAAGATGAAGAAACTTCCACTCCACAGGAATTACCGGTTAAAATAACCAAATGGAACGGAAACGGCACATTGAATAACATGCAGATCATTACGTATGACAGCAAGAAGCGTATCTCGGAAGTTGATATCAGCGAACCGAATACCAGTAACAACCGGAAAATCAATTATACGTATTCCTCGGGGAAGATAACAAGACTGACGGATTATACAGACCCAGCCCAAACCGATACGAAGTATGTTCATTATTATGGCAACGGTAAGATCATCAAAGAAGAACTTTATATAGGTAATGGTCTTGACCGGGTGTTTACCTGGACCAACAATCATGATGGCAGTAAAACGGCAAAATCAACCAAAAGCAATGGGGAATTGATCAATACATTCAGATACTATTTCAACAGTCAGGGGAACTGTACTTCGGTACGTGTGGATTTTGCCGATCCTACCCGAACGGATTTCACCATTACTTACGACCGTTTTGATACCAATCCGCGTGCCTTGTTCCATCATTACTGGATGGCACCCTGGTGTGATATTCCGGGAACTTTCAGGGAACCTATGATTCCTAACAATCCCGGAACGTATGTCAGCACCCCGGACGGACAAACTCCCACGACAAATCATTCATTTGACTATCAATATGATTCAAACGGCAACGTGGTCTTCCAAAAAACTTTTAACGGAGGCAGTTTATTAAACAGTACGGTATATGAGTATGGAATGATTGAATAAGAAAAGAATGGAGTTGGTTTTGGAATGTGAAAGGGAACGTAAGAGTTCCCTTTTTTTGTTTTATAACTTTATTTTTCTTTTAAATATCGGGATAAAGTCCTGTAGACTTTATATACAAACAATCCCATAGCTATCGGGATTGCACAGCGGGTTATTTTACCTGCATCCTCCTGCGTCGGATACGGCTTATTCTTTTCTTTTGTCATAATTTGTACGTCACCTCGAGTGTTTATACGGAGTGAAACGTAGTAAAAATGTATCGAGAGGTAACTTATTTAATGGTTCTCGATACATTTTGCTTCACTACGTTGCACAAAACACTCGAACTGACGAAACGGGCTCAAACAGCTTTTCTTTTTACGGATTCTTCAACTATTTGACACTCGCTTCCAAATCCTAAGACTTTTGCCCATCGCATGTCTTTGACGGGAAGAAAATCTAAACCCCAAAAACAAAATGCCGATAATCCCCCGCAAAAAAACTCAGGCACCAATAACCGACGGCAGGGTTAAACAAACTGTAGACTGTATAACAATTAATATTCCAAAATAATAAAAATATGCGAATTTGCGGTAACTGAAAATCAATACGGTGGCGGAGCCTGTTATGCATTTACAATAACCAAAATCTAAATGTCTGACAATCTAAAAATCTGATAATCTAATATGTGGCAATTTCATTTTCAATTTTCTTTTTGCCACAACTTTTGTGGCAATTTCGTTTTTAAAAACCTTTTTGCCACAGTTTTAAGGTAGCTGAGGCTCTCGACGGTGGCTGAGCTATAGTTGCTGAGCCTGTCGAAGTATGGTTACTGAGCCTGTCGAAGTATGGTTACTGAGCCTGTCGAAGTATGGTTGCTGAGACTGTCAAAATATGGTTGCTGAGACTCTCGACGGTGGCTGAGCGGAGCCGAAGCCCACCCCTTCAATCCAATAATCTTTCAATCTTTCAATCTGATAATCCCTAACCAACCTTTATCACAAAAATTGCATCTTATAAGAATACACCCGTTAAATGGATTTATAATTTCCTGAATTTTAACATAATAAAGTAAAAAATAAGTGTTTTTACTGACGGTTTGTAAGAAAAATTCTTTTTATGTTTGCGTTGAAAAATAGTAAGACTTTTCGGATGGTTAAGCCGGAAGTTCTTTGTCCCTAAAATTATTGCTTATGTTACATCATTACACCAGAGGTGCATTTTCTTTGCTTCTCATGAGCTTCTGTGCGGCTTCTTCGTATGCACAGGAACAGCAGGTGTCGTACCAGAGTGCGCTTGGCGGTAACCGTCAGGAGTATTTGTTTGATGCGATCCCCACTTCGGATTCCGGATTTTTAATTGCCGGAAGTACTTCGTCCAACCGTACCGGGAACATGACCCAGGCCAACAATGGTGACCTGGATTACTGGGTTTGCAAGATGGATGCCAACAACAACCTGATCTGGCAGAAGAGCTATGGCGGTTCGAATATGGATTTACTGCAGTCGGTGAAGGCCACTTCCGATGGTGGGTATATCCTTGCCGGAATTTCTTCTTCAGGAAAAACCGGTGACAAGATCCATGTGTGCCAGGGTTCGACCGATTACTGGATTGTAAAAATTGACAGCGGCGGTACCATCCAGTGGCAGAACACCATTGGCGGTAACGGACAGGAAAAACTGGGCAGTATTGTACAAACTACGGATGGTGGTTATGCCATTGCGGGTTCGTCAAGTTCCCCAAAAAGCAAAGCCGATGTAAATGGTAATATTGCTGCTAACTTGAAGAAAGAAGCATCGAGAGGCGGACTGGATTTCTGGATGGTGAAACTTGATAACGGCGGACATGTGACCTGGCAGAAAACCCTGGGCGGAAAGTTCCAGGACGAACTCAAAGTGATACAGCCTTTGGCGAACAATGAATATTTACTGGGCGGTTATTCCAACTCGACCCAATCAGGCGATAAAAATACCAATCCGATTGGTTTAGGTGATTACTGGATTATGAAAGTCGGTGCTACCGGTGAGATTATCTGGCAACAAACGCTGGGCGGTACCGGGGATGATGTACTGGTGAGCCTGATCCAGACGCATGACGGCGGATTTGTAATCGGCGGAAACTCCGATCAGGAAACCAACCGAACCAGCAACCGAGCAACCAAGAACAGCAACAAAAGCAAAGCGAATACACAAGGAAGCGATTTCTGGTTGGTGAAACTGGATGCCGAAGGAACTACCGACTGGCAGGAGACGTATAACTTCGGTTCGAAAGACGTGTTGTCGAGCATGACCGAAGGAGCTGACGGAAAGATCTTGTTGGGCGGTTTTGCACAAAGCGAACTTAAAGACAACGGAGAAGGCGTCCGTATCAGTAAAGAGAAAGAAGGCATCAACGATTATATCGCTTTGGAAATCGACCCGAAAGGAAAGGAATTGTGGTCACAGGCGGTAGGAAGCCGTGGTGATGAAGTACTGAAAAGAGTCATCCCTACGGAAGACGGCGGCTTTTTACTGGCCGGAACTTCGAACGGTGAGAAATCAAGAGACAAGAACAACAAGATAGGCGGCAACGACTACTGGGTGGTGAAGCTGAAAAACAATAAGAAAGAGAAGATCGAGAAGATTTTGAGTGCCTACCCTAACCCGACGATGAACACTACGAATGTTTCGATTGATTTTGAGTATGAAAAAGGAACGGCAACTTTGTATGACATCAGCGGCAGACAGTTACTGGTAAAAGAACTGAAAGGCGAAGCGGAAATCCCATTCAGTCTGACCAATTTACCACAGGGAGTGTATCTGATCAATGTGAGTACCAACAACGGAACCCAGGCCGTTAAAATTTTAAAGAAGTAAGATGATGAAACATATAAAAATAGCAGTAATGTTACTTATGGGTAATGCTGCAATGTTTGCACAAACCACTCCTAAAGCTAATACACAAAGAGTCGAAACAGAAGATCCTTTAAAGGTTGTGTTACCAGATGTGAACCCGCCATCACCGGAGGCTTTTTCTTTTACGGAGTATGGGAAAAACGGAATTAATGAGTTTAAAGGGAAGTTGAACAGTAGTATCCCTATTTATGATTATTCTGCCGGACAATTGAAAACCTCTGTTTCTTTGGGGTATTCAGGAGCCGGTGTAAAGGTTGAAGATATGGCTACTTGGGTAGGGATTAACTGGAACCTGACAGCCGGTGGGGTGATTACAAGGCAGATAAAAGATGGTGCCGATGAAGGCGTAACGGAGCGTCCCATGATTAACGAGGCCCATATGAAAGCTAATGCAGATAAAGCATGTGCAGAAGACTCACAATATTATTGGTTGATGGCTTATTATGGTTCGTCTTATAATACTGAAGTGGATATTTTCAGTTTCAGTTTTGATGGGTATTCCGGATCGTTTTATCTGGATGGGAATTTTAATCCGATATATATTCAGAATGAAAGTGAGTTGAGAATTGAAATAATAGGAACCGGAGCTACCAATAAAGATAAATTCAGAAATGATTATACTTTTATGATTACCACTCCAACCGGTGTGAAGTATTATTTTGGAGGAAGCATAACCGAAACCACAAGAGTTTTATCAGGAGGACCATCAATGGATACAGATGGTGTGACATCATTTTACTTATATAAAATTGAACATCCCCTTAATGGTACAATACTGTTTGAATATGATACACTGACTCAGAAAAGACAGGATTTGAGTAAAAGTTGCAGTATGAATGCGGGTTTGGATTTTTTAGGAGTTGAGTATGTTGGTGTCTTCAAGGACAATGTATTTTCGACAAGAGTTAACAATCCGAGAAAACTAAAAAAGATCAAAAGCCTGAACAATACCCTTGAAGTGATTTTCAACCGTACCGATTACGATAACTATAACTTTATAAGTGTTTTAAATTCGATTGAAGTCAAAAACACAACCGGGAATGTACTGTTGAAAAAAATTAATTTCACCTATGGTGCGAAAGTTTCACCTACAGGGACAGAAAATGATTTTGCAAATGTTTCCCGTTTCTTTTTGAACAAAGTGGAAATCGATAAAGAATTGGATACCGAAGGAAATGAAAGCGAAGTGTATACATTTGAATATGAAGATCCTTATAGTTTGCCGCACAGAATAAAAACGCCAGGGAATTATACAAATAATCCATCCAATAGTCGTGATTTTGCGGGGTATTATAACGGAAAATCAAATTATTCCATTTTACCGGATGAACCATTAATTAATTTTTATTCCCGTACTAATTTTGGGAATCTTAACCCTGATTTCAATTTTGGTAAGAAAGGTACATTGAAAAAAATGACTTATCCATCCAAAGGATATTCGCTATTTGAATATGAGTCAGGAACTGCCAAAAAAGAAAATATAGGGGATTATACTTTAAGTATCAATAGTTTTGCAGGTAATGAATTAGGGACTCCACAAACAGATCAGATACCGGGATACAGACAAGACCCTTTCGGAGGATCTATTTATTGGAATTCCCCAAATGTATATAAGGATCAGGAGCTAAGATTTACCATCAGTGTGAATTTAACTTCAGAACATGGTGGTTCTGCTTTAACCGGCAAAGGAGCTGAATTAATTATTACGAATCTGAGTACAAATCAACAGACTGTATTTAGTAATATATATCCGTTTGATAATGATCACCCATTTTTCTATTCTCTTAAAAAAGGAATTAATTATTCTTTCCACTTAAAATTCAAGGACAATTATACGACATCGAGTGCTTATCAAGGTTTGGAAGCAGTGGTCAATTTTAAAATTTTTGAAGGGTACACACCAATACCAGGATTGGGAATAAGATTGAAGAAAGACATGAATTACAGTTCCGATAATGTATTGGCTCATGAGAAAAGATATTATTATGGTACTATAGATGGAGGATATGCAAAAGCTGAATTGATGCCTGATCTTGATATTCGTCCTAAGAAAGCCTTGGAAGTAGGTGACAATGAAGGAACTTACTATAGTGTGACCTTTTCGTCCGAATTTATGAATAAGTATAATTTTTCTTTTCTTGATCCGGAAGTATATCCTGTCGTATCGATTAGTTTAGGAGGCGATAATTTTGAAAAAGGAGGAATTGAGAAAACATTTCTTTATGCCAAGAATACAACTATTTCTAGAATTGAAACGATTCATGATGGTTGTTGGAATGGTGCAGATTACTTAGACATTGTATGTGGGGCTCCAAACAGAAATGCCAATACCCACTTAATCGATGTAATTGAATATTTCAAAATGTATCAGGAAAATGACAACAGTTATTTTAACGGTAAGTTATTATGTGAACGCTCTTATGTTAAAAAAGACGGAGGGTTGTTCAAGATAAAAGAACAGGAGACACAATATAAAACAGAGAAAGATTTTTCGAAGAAAATCACAAATTTCATTGGTTGTAAGGCAACTCAGTTTTATAGGCCAAATTATAATTTTTGCTTTAGCGACCCGAATGATTACAGTAGTACCAAAACTATAATAAACGGATTGTACGGAATGTATTTCGGATATTATTATACGTATGTTTTCAATCAAAAAACCGATAAAGTGATCATAAAGGAATATATTGATCCTGTGCCTATGAGCAGTTATTTTAAATTTAATGCTGAAAAGCAACAATATTTCGTTCTCGATGACCCTGATTTGATTCCAGAAGAGCTACCTGGACCGACACAGGAAACAGTTGAAGCTTCTTACAAAAAAATGATTACTACTCAGACCTATGAGTATGGCACCTTGAGAGGTTTACCTACTAAAGTAAGTACAGTGATGAGTGACGGTACTACACAAAACAGCGAAAGTGTATATGTGAACCAATATGGAACCTTGACAGGATTAACTACTGGTCAAACAGATGCATATGTTTTGATGCTGGCACAAAACAATATTGCTTCACCAATTGAGGTAAAACAATCTGATAATACTGAAACGTTGACCAAGAAACGCACTGCTTATAAAGTGCTTTCAGGTAATAAAGTAGTGCCGGAAAAAATATATACAGCCAAAGGGACTCAGCCAATTGAAGAGCGTGCCACATTTGAAGAGTACGACAGTAAAGGAAACCCAACGTTAATGTCATTAACCGGAGGTGTGAAGATTAAATATTTGTACAATGCCAATAACCAGGTAATTGCCAAGATTGAGAACTTTACGGGTACATTGGATCCGAATACCAACAGCATCGCTAATGCCATTACATTTATAGGGCAATACCCGAATGCACAGGTGAGCGTGTTTGAATATGAACCGGTTACCAATTTGCTTGTAAGGATGTATGACCCGAACGGGAAAAAGACCACTTATGTATATGACAGTATGCACCGTTTACAGCAAATAAAGGATAACGACGATAATGTTGTAAAAGCATTTGACCAAAACTTCAAACACTAAGGCAAGATGAAAAAACTGACATTACTATTGTTGGTACCGGGATTTGCCTTAGCGCAAAGCAGTAACCAGAATTATACCAAGGCAACGACCTACAAAGGTCCGGGCAGTACCTTGCCGCAGACCACTGTTATCTATTATGACGGACTGGGCAGACCCATCCAGAAAGTGGACAACGCGATGAGCAGCACGGGCCAGAATATCGTGACCCACATCGAGTATGATGCCTATGGCAGACCGGTGAAAGATTATTTGCCGTTTGTATCCGGCGTATCAACACTGGATTATCTGAGCAGTGCGGTGACCAGTCAAAACAGCTATTATACGACCCCGGCCAATGGGGAAACCACCGCTTATCCGTACAATGAAAAGCTTTTGGAAGCTTCACCGCTTGACCGTGTGTTGCAACAATCCGCGCCGGGTGAAGCCTGGAAGATGGGCTCAGGCCATGAGATCAAATTCGAGTACGGAACCAATGAAGGTTCAGGTAGCAATGCAGTGAAACTCTTCAAGGCTACAGCTACTTGGAGTGGTTCGTTACTGGCTTACACCAACACGCTGAGTCAAACCGCAAACTACGCGGCAAATGAGTTGTATTTGACGGTAACCAAAGATGAGAACTGGGTATCAGGGAACAACCACACCACGCAGGAATTCAAGGACAAAGTCGGTAAAGTGGTGTTGAAACGAACCTTTAACAATAATGTGGCGCATGAAACCTATTATGTATACGACCAATTCGGTAACTTGGCCTATGTGATCCCGCCATTGGCAAATGCTGCCTATGACAGCAATACCCTTAACGGATTATGCTACCAGTACCAATATGACAACCGCAACCGATTGGTGTCGAAAAAACTACCGGGCAAGCAATGGGAATTCATCGTGTATGATTTACAGGATAGACCGGTAGCAACAGGACCGGCTTTATCACCATGGGGAACGGGAGCATCAGGTGTGATGGTGACCCAGTATGATGTGTACGGAAGACCCACACAAACAGGTTGGTTGCCCACTATCATCGACCCTAATGCCAGAAGTACACAACAAGGCTCCGTTAACGGCGGAAGCAATCCGTACACCTTAGGGAACAATGATGTCCTTAGCAAGAACTATTATGACAACTACAGCTATGCCGGAGCCCCCACTCTACCCAGCCAAATTGAAGGCGATGATGTATCGGCTGCCGTGAAAGGAATGGCAACAGGCAGTTGGGTCAGAATCCTGACAATCCCAACCGAGAACAATGGTGAATTATCTTATACCTTATATGACAAGAAAGGCCGTCCTATCCGTACCCATACTACGAACTATTTAGGCGGTTATACCGAGGTGGACAGCAAGCTGGACTTTATGGGGAAAACCCAATACACCATAACACGACATAAACGTACCAACAGCGATACCGAGATCGTGACCACCGATACCTTTACCTATACCGATCAGGACAGACTGAAATTACACACACACCAAGTTGACGGTGGTGATGTACAGTTACTGGCTGATAACAGTTACGATAAACTGGGCCAATTGGTTGGTAAAAAAGTGGGCGGAAGCGCTACAAGTTACACTTCTTTGCAGAAAGTAGACTACCAATACAACATAAGGGGCTGGCTAAAATCGATCAACGATACCGAAGGACTGATCAGTAGTGATTTAGGCATCAAAGACGATTTGTTTGCCTTCAAGATCAGTTACAACAATCCGGCTGACACTAACAAGGCTTTGTACAACGGAAACATCTCAGAAACCCAATGGCGAACCTTGTATGATGACCAGCAGCGTAAGTATACCTATACCTACGATCATTTGAACCGTTTAAAACAGGCGGATTATTCACGTCCGGATAATGCCAGTGTCGTGAATGCCTATATGGAAACCATCAACTATGACAAGAACGGGAACATCACTGATCTGGAACGTAACGGAGGTTATGAAGCGGAGGATTATGAAATCCAGGTGGACAAACTGGTGTATGCGTATGACCCCAACAACAAGAACCGTTTGCTAAGTGTAACCGATTTGAGCAGCTCGTTGGAAGGTTTTGCCGAGAACATGGATCCCAACGGAACGAGCAACGACGATTATGCCTACGATGCCAACGGGAACATGACCCGTGACGACAACAAAGCGATTACCAACATCAGCTATAACCATCTGAACTTACCGTTCACCATTACTTTTTACAACCCGCACGGCAAGCAGACCAAAATTGAGTATATTTACGATGCGGCAGGAAGCAAGAAAGGTAAGAAAGTTCATTATTATGAACCGGATTACAGTGGCGGCGGTGGATCTGATATGAAAGGAGCTACAGCAAGCAACAATGCGACACCAGTGAATTCCTCGGTTGGCCCAACAACCTATTTGCAGAAGATGACCCGGACTGATTATATGGCCGGAGGGTTTCAATACAAGGATGAAGTAATTGAATTTATCCCGCATGCGGAAGGGTTTGTGAAGAGCGAAAAAGGTAGTTATGTATATTATTTCAATTATACCGACCATTTAGGAAATGTAAGGGTAACCTATACCGATGACGGCAGCGGAACGCCTTATGTGGTGGAAGAGAGTAACTACTACCCTTTTGGATTGAAGCACAGAGGCTACAACGAGCCGGATCAAAACCTGCAGGATTGGGGGAATATCCTGACTACTTATAGTTCTTTGAATCATAAGTATAAGTATTTAGGTCAAGAGTGGCAAGAAGAGCTAGGACTGAACTGGTACTCATATAGACATCGTAATGGTGACCCTGCAATAGGAAGATTTTTTGGAATTGACCCAGTTTCTGAAGAGTATATGTCAATATCTACTTATCAGTTTGCACATAATAATCCTGTATGGAAAATTGAAATTGAAGGATTAGAAGGAAAGGAATCGAATGGTGCTAAAGACACAAACAATCATGAACCAGTAAAAGTTAAGAGTACACCTGTACTTGGTTTTGTAGGTGGTGGATTAGCTGATGTGAAGGTTGTTCAGCAAACTGTAAAAGAAACAGTTGAAACAACGGCTAGTAAATCTTCAGGTGGATTTTTCAGTGGTGCATTAAAAGTTCTAGGTACTGCTGTTTCGTTGCTGACTGATTACATGAGTCCAAATTATGGTGGGAGAACAAGTGAAATGCAATTTTCAGTAGACCATAAGATAGAAGGAGATAATGTTGTAACAAATATTACTTCACAGCCGTATAACACAAGTACCAAAAAAGATGATGGTGGTGACGTGATTTATAGAGGTGGAGCATTTACAGATTCAAATTTTACTCCGAGACCAGGAAAAGATGATGGAACTGGTCCTAAAAGTGGACTTTCAACGAATGTTGACCCATTAAAAGCTACTCAAGGTTTTGGTGGAAAAGCTCAGGCATTAAGTGTAGATTTATTGAAAGGAATGGGATTCCAATTAACTAAAACACCTGATGGTCACGTTGGGGTTAGACCACCTAGTCAAGCTTTGTTGGAAAAATGGGCTGCATCTAGAGGAGATACATCAGGTATGAATCCAGCGCAAATACTTACTGAAATGGTAAAAGCTGCTAGAGTTCAAGAAATTAAAGTTCCTAAACCATAAAAAAAAGAACTATGACAAAAATTGACAATATAGTACCAAAGAATAAAGAAGATATTGATTTTATTAAGAATCTTAAGAAAAAACAAATTTATGAAATCAAAGATTTCATTCCTGAATTATTAGAATGGACTCAAGATGGAAATTGGCCACAGGCTAGATTAATCATTGATTATTTATTGCCACATGTTAATGAAATCGATTCAGAATTAGTAAAAATTTTAAATGGCAACGATTCAACTTGGAAGTATTGGATTTTATTAGGCTTAATTAATAATTCTGAAACTAAACCAAGTGATAAAATTCTAACAATCGTTTATGATTTATACCATAATCCTAGCATAGAAGATAAAGAAGAAGAGATTGATTCCATTGCTCAGGAGATAATTGAAAAGTGGTAATAAACAATCATTGTTTCAATCGGAATTTATTAAGAACATGGGATGGGCGAAAGCCTGTCCCTTTTTCATTTTCAAAATATTCGTGGTAATGTATCAGATGTGTTGGTAACCTATTTTTAGCTAATAATTATTTTGAAAATCAAACATTTATAATTTTATAATTGAGAATTTAAAAGCAACCTCCGGGTTGCTTTTTTAGTATTTAATCCTTTAAATCGAAGAAAATGGCTTCAGAGTTGAGTTCGTGTAGCAGATGTGTTGGTGATTGTTTAAGAACTATAAAGTATGGCAAAACAAAATCTGGGAATCAGCGGTTTTTGAATAATAAGAAATATATTTACAGAACGTTCTTAAAAAAATTGAGAAAGGTAAGAAAGTTCATTATTATGAGCCGGATTACAGCGGTGGTGGTGGATCGGAGATGAAAGGAGCTACAGCAAGCAACAATGCGACACCAACGAATTCCTCGGTAGGCCCAACGACGTATTTGCAGAAGATGACCCAAACGGATTATATGGCCGGAGGGTTTCAATACAAGGATGAAGTAATTGAATTTATCCCGCATGCGGAAGGGTTTGTGAAGAGCGAAAAAGGTAGTTATGTATATTATTTCAATTATACCGACCATTTAGGAAATGTAAGGGTAACCTATACCGATGACGGCAGCGGAACGCCTTATGTAGTGGAGGAAAGTAATTATTATCCTTTTGGATTGAAGCACAGAGGCTACAACGAGCCGGATCAAAACCTGCAGGATTGGGGGAATATCCTGACTACGTATAGTTCTTTGAACCACAAGTATAAGTACAATGGGAAGGAGTTTCAGGATGAGTTGGGACTTAATATGTATGACTATGGGGCGAGGAATTACGATGCGGCGATTGGTAGATGGATGAATATTGACCCGCTGGCGGAATTAAGTAGAAGATGGTCTCCGTATACATACGCAAAGAATAACCCAATGTTCTTTATTGATCCTGATGGTATGTTAGATACTTCTTTTATCCAAGAATTATGGGATAAATCAAGTAATAATACTACTTGGACTAATAATAATGATGGATCATTTTCAGGTAAAGACAACGATGAAGAAGATAGTGAAACTACAGAAGATAGTGAAAATAATGATGGCGACCCTAAGAAAAATGGTAGTTCTAAATCATCCAATAAATCTTCAAATAAAACTGTTTTAAATTGGTTCGATAAAAATATTAGTCCTGCTTTATGGGATACAGCTGAAAATGAAGAAACGGAATTAGAGAATGTGTTAATTTTATATACACATGGAAATCAGCAGTATATAGTAGGTCCGAATGGGGAAAAAATTTATAATGCTAAACAGTTAAATGCTATATTATCGAAATCAAGCACAAAATGGGCTGAATTTTTAAAAAATGGTGGAAAATTTACTTTAGTTTTAAAATCGTGTAAAACAGGTCATCAGTATGGAGAAGATGACCCAAAAAGTAATCAAAATGTTGCAAGAAAATTTTCAAAAATAAATGGGTTAACAGTTATAGCACCCACGGGATATTTTGTAGGGACAAGTTATCTTTGGGGATTATTTACAACTCAACATATAGATGACCCAGAAGGCGTTAATCAATGGAATGCATATTATAATAATAAAAGAATAAAACAGTTTAACGATTAAGAAAATGAGAATAAAAATAAGTTTAATTCTAATCACTACTATTTTCGTAATTTCATGTAAACAACAAAATAGTTATTTAAGTGATGAGCAAGTGTACGAAGCTCAAAAAAAGGTTCTTCTCAAAGGAGATAAAAAATCTTACTCAATGTTATCTTTATATTATGAAGATAAACAAAGTAATTCTATGATTTTACCATACTCCATTTTAATGGCTCATCGTTTTAATGATAAAGATGCTTATTATGATGTTTATCAAGCAACAATTTGTGTTTTTAATAATAATGAATTCAATTCTGATTTAATAGAAAAATTAGATTCAGAAAGTAAAGATTTTGCTCTAAAGCATCTTTTGAAAAGTGATGAACTGGGGAATGAACACGCAAAAGAAGTTTTGGAACAATACACCAAAAAAGGTTTTCTCATTCAAAAAGGAGAAGGCAACAAGGAATTAAAATAGTAAATAAAATCGGTAATGTATCAAATTAGGGCATGACCTAAAATTTTAAAATAAGTAATTGAAAAACAGTGTTTAATGTAAAAGTTAAACACTGTTTTTTGTTGTGTAAATAGATGATTTAAAGATTGAAGAATCGTTAAATCGCATAAAATAAGGGTTTTGTTTTGCTACGTGTATTAAATTAGGGCATGGAAAAAATACTTTGCCCCAAATGTAGCGGGGCAACCGTTAAAAATGGGTTTCAATCTGCCATACAACGGTATAAATGCAAATTGTGCAGGCATAAATTTCAAGTTATTTATAAATATCGGGCTTACATTAGGACTATCAATGAATCAATAGTTGTTTTATTGAAGGAAGGCTGTGGTATCAGAAGTATGAGCAGGGTTCTGAATATTTCGAAAAATACGGTTTTAGCCCGGATAATTTCCATAGGAAACAATTTAAAGCCAAAACTATTGCTAGAAAAAGGATGGTCTTATGAAATGGATGAAATGTGGACATTTATCGGAAATAAAAGCAATGTATCATGGATTACTTATGCAATTGAAAGGAATAGCAGATCTATTGTTGGTTTTGTAGTGGGTTCTAAAACAAAAGAGAATATTCAGCCTTTGGTCAATCGTTTGATTTTATCAGAGCCAAAGCATATTTATACAGACAGATTGAATATCTATCCAGCCTTGATTCCTGCTTCCATTCATAAAAGGTTTCAATATTGTACTAATATCATTGAACGGAACAATTTGACTATGCGAACCCATTTAAAAAGACTGAACCGAAGAACGATTTGCTTTTCCAGAAGCCAATTGGTTTTGCAGTCGGTTTTGAAAATTTACTTTTGGGTGTAGAGAATTGTTTTGATTGAAGAACAATTAGACCTGACAGGTTTTTGAAAACCTGTCAAGTCTGGAACACACAGGTATCCGGTTTTTAATTCAATAAAAAAAACAGTTACTGAACCCGTCGAAGTATTGTGGCAATTTCGTTTTCCATTTTCATTTTGCCACAACTTTTGTGGCAATTTCATTTTCAAAAATGAAATTGCCACGGTTTTATGGTGGTTTCGACTCCGCTCAACCACCATTACTAAACTCAACCATTTAAGATTACGGTGGCTGAGCGGAGTCGAAGCCCAATCCTTTAATCTTTCAATCTCTTAAAAAATCAGTATTTACCCTGATTGCCCTGTAAGAATTTATCTCTTATGTTTGCAACTGATCTGAACTCTCTTTAAAAGAGTAACGATTAAAGCATTTGACCAAAACTTCAAACACTAAGGCAAGATGAAAAAACTGATATTACTATTATTGGTACCGGGATTTGCCTTGGCGCAAAGTACCAACCAGAACTATACCAAAGCGACGACATACCGAGGGGAGAACGGCACCTTGCCACAGACCACGGTGACCTATTTTGACGGACTGGGCAGACCCATCCAGAAAGTGGATAACGCGATGAGCGCCACGGGCCAGAATATCGTGACCCACATCGAATACGATGCTTACGGCAGACCGGTAAAGGACTATTTACCGTTTGTGTCGGGCGTATCGACACTGGATTATTTAAGCAGTGCGGTGACAAGTCAAAACACCTATTACACCACTCCGGCCAACGGGGAAACCACCGCATACCCCTACAGCGAGAAACTATTGGAAGCCTCACCGCTGGACCGGGTATTGCAACAATCCGCACCGGGTGAAGCCTGGAAGATGGGTTCCGGCCATGAAATCAAATTTGAGTACGGGACCAATGAAGCCACCGGAACCAACGCCGTGAAACTCTTCAAGGCCACTGCTACCTGGAACGAATCGTTACTGGCGTACACCAATACCCTGAGCCAAACCACAAATTACTCGGCTAATGAACTATACCTGACCGTTACCAAGGACGAGAACTGGACGTCAGGGAACAATCATACCACACAGGAATTCAAGGATAAGGCCGGTAAAGTAGTATTGAAACGGACTTTCAATGCCAATGAGGCGCATGAAACCTATTATGTGTACGACCAGTTCGGGAATTTAGCCTTTGTAATCCCGCCCTTGGCCAATGCCGCATATGACAGCACTACCCTTAACGGGTTGTGCTACCAGTATCAATATGATAACCGCAACCGCTTGGTGAGCAAAAAACTGCCGGGTAAACAATGGGAGTTTATCGTATATGATTTACTGGATAGGCCGATAGCAACAGGACCGGCTTTATCGCCATGGGGAACGGGAGCATCAGGCGTGATGGTCACACAGTATGATGTGTATGGAAGGGTGGCTCAAACAGGTTGGCTACCTACCACCATCGACCCGAAT
>NZ_JAMLJL010000050.1 GCF_023634845.1 Flavobacterium amniphilum
TATAAAAATTATCCATGGGAACCAATTGATCTAAATTGACAGTGGTAAATAACTTGGGAATAAATGTCTTTGTGCCTTGCATAGCTAAATATACGAAATTCTTATATTTGAGTTGTACAACAGGCACAGCGGTTTGGCGCAATAGCTAGTTTAATTTCAACTTCACGTTCTTCTTCACGAAAAAACTTTATCTTTAACAGAAAATAATCAGCACGCTGGCACCGCTACTGCACCAAGCCGCGGCACGTTATAAGCCATTTTAGAAAAACTGTGAGTAAATGAATGAATTGAGAACTATAGAAACTTATCAAATTCTAATTGGACAATCAATTGCCGAATGCAAATCTTTTGGCGAAACTTTCGAAATAGAAAAAACTCAAATTGAGAAATACGAACTTTCCGCATTAAAAATTAAATACCTTCCGGAAGAAAATATAAGAATTCAAAAAGAGATTTTTGATTTAAACTCTTCTCCACAAATGTTTCATTTAAAAACGGAAGAAGAAATTTTTAATTTTATTGATTTCTCACATTTTGCAGCTGGATTAAAACTATCTATGTCTTTAAATGGAGATAAAAAAAATGATTTTATTGATACAGTAAGAAAACTAAATCAAGATTTTAATAAACCAACAAATCTAATAAAACCGATTTTTTTCGTTCTAATGGTTAATCCAAAAATATGCGAAACTAAAATGATCGAGTATAACTTGAAATATAAAACTGATTTTAGCATTGTGGAAAATTATAGCTTAGAAGGTGAAGAGTTTTGTGTATTCAGACTGAGTTCAGGAAGTGCTTTAGATTTATTTTGTTTCGGATTGTACTTTATGTTAAGTCAAAAAAACGGCTTATAACAACGGTTTGGCTCAATAGCTACAAATCAATAAGTAACAACGTTCGATTTTCCGCTGGAAAATCTTATCTTAGCAAGAAAATAAATCGTTCACGCAGCCGCTACTGCGCCAAGCCGCATTCCAAGATCAAATCCAAATTTTTAAGCTAAAAATTTATTGATTTCAACATATGGTGTTCCTCTGTTTACAGTTGCAAACACTCTTGATACAATTTTATTTCTGATAATGTTTAAAACC
>NZ_JAMLJL010000051.1 GCF_023634845.1 Flavobacterium amniphilum
GAATCGGATGGATCCAGATCAAAAAGTCTCTGTGACAACACAAGGCTCTTTGCAGCATCCTTCTTATGTCTGTCCAATAAAACACGTAAGTGTTTCTTTTTTTCTTTGGTGATATGGAACGTACGTTGGTTTTGTTCCGATGCCACATACAACGGAATCCTTCTTTTGGTATCCAGTTTAGTGATCAAAGTTTCGATTTCAGCATCGGTCTTAACAGCCACATTCGCCTTGATCTTTTGGTTAACTTCTTTGGCATGTGCATGCTTCTGCTTCGCATTTTCCTTAATGGCCAACTTACCCGATTGTTTTTCTTTGGCTTTGGCAATCTTCGAAGTTCCTTGGGTCAGATACACTTTTGTTCCTTCCAGGGCAATTGCTGTGCGGTATAATTCTTCTGCATCGCTTACCAGCGAAACAGTTTTCTTATTCTGTTTTTTAAACAATTTGGTTTGTTTCTCATTGCCTTGTTCCAAACGCACCAGTGAACGGGCGGCACGGTCATAAAACGGTCCTCTCTTCGGATTTTTCAACACACCCTGTCTGAAAAGTTCGGCTGCAGCCAGATGGTTGTTCTTGGCACCGTACACATTACTCAGGGCATCATAGAACTGAATATAGTTCGGGGCAAGTTTAATACACTCCAAGTATAATTCCTCGGCTTTCTTATACTCCTTTTTATAGAAAAATTCTTTGGCTTGTTTGGCCAACTGCTGTGCTTCTTTGAAACCTTCCTGGGTTGGAACTGCATCTGTGGCAAAAACACTGTTGATCGCACTTAGTTCCGAAACCGGTAACATCGTCGCAACAAATCCCCATGAAGTTAATTTGATAAAATCTTTCCTGGAAAGATGACTCATAATTATTTATGAATTTAGGAAAGAAAAGGAGAAGAGCTATTTTGTGAAAAACAACCAACCTAACATCGGGTGATAAGCTCCTTAACTACTGTTTTGGAATCTCCTCCTTATGCTTTCAAAATTAATATATCTTTTTTATTTACAAAACTATTTTTAAGGCTTTTTACAAATTTTTGTATTTCGTCTTGTTTTCTGACGAAAGCTTGAAACCGCCCGTCAATCCATTAG
>NZ_JAMLJL010000052.1 GCF_023634845.1 Flavobacterium amniphilum
CTGCAAGAAGACCTTAAGGTGGTTATTGCGGCGGGGCTCACCTCTTCCCATTTCGAACAGAGAAGTTAAGCCCGCCTGCGCAGATGGTACTGCAATCCTGTGGGAGAGTATGTCGCCGCCTTTCTTTTAAAAATCCCCATCATTTCTGATGGGGATTTTTTGTTTTACATTGTTTTGATTTATCAAAATAACCTGAAGTCTACTGGGCCGGGATTCCTTATCTTGATGTATGTTGTTAGTTGGCTTCGCTTAGTTCGGCTAAACCTTAAATATTTTCTATATCTTTTATCTAATGATTTTTTTTAAATTATAATTAGGAGATATTCTGGCTAGAAGTGAGTGTTAATGTTTGTTTTTCTATGTTCTAAAGCTTCAGTGTTTAAATTTAACAACCGGTAGGGTAAAATTATTCTGTTTTAGAATAATCTAATTTGTTTTTGTGTGGATTTGTTTTGTTCTTTAAAATAAAATTTTGGTTTAGCAGACTCTTTGTTTGGTGCTTGGAGGAGTAGTTGTGAATTTATGGGAGTATTTTGTCTTGATGAGTGTCTTGGTTGATTTTAATTAGTTATACTTTGTTCTTGTTTTTTTTTAGAAAAAATGAAGATTGCTATCGGATTTTTTATATATGTGCTAAGTTTTTTGAATTGTGTATTTATGTGGTGGTAGTTTATTTAATACTATGTAGAAAGATAGTGGGGAGTTTTTTATGTCGTATTTCGATATTTAAAAAAAAACTTTCCCGTCTAACTTACTGAGGTTCAGTTGAAGTGTAAAAAAGGGGTAAAAAAGATTAAGAAAAGGTTAGGAAAAGTGAAAATAAGTGGTACTTTTGCATCCGCATTGAACAACAAGTGAGATGTGAAACAAGCGGAGTTCTTTAACATAATGTTCTTAAAAAGTCTAAGTGATTGGGTTTGAAACGAAAGTAAAAAACTTAAAAAATAATCGCGAAAAGATTTGGAAAGAAGAAAATAAAGATGTTATCTTTGCACCCCGC
>NZ_JAMLJL010000053.1 GCF_023634845.1 Flavobacterium amniphilum
AACGTTCTGGCACTACAGCGGGTTTGGGGTTAAATTAAGACCATTTTTCGGATTTGCCAAATCATCCCAAATACAAAACCATTTTCCATTAAGCCCAATGCCCAAATCCGTTGTAGTGGCTGTTATGGGCTGTGTTTTTTACTTCGTTATTCTGATTATAGAAAAATCATCAGTAGGTTTCAATCCAAATTCATTTTCTAAAATCTTTAGTTTTAGATTAAGCATTTCGTCTTTTTCCCAATTCGTTTTTTCGGTTGTTAAAAAATCAATTACATTAATCTCCTCTTTAGATTTATTCGGTACTAATTTCTCAAAAGTAAATATTCCGTCAGTTGAAATACTTAAGTCTGTTATTTTGTTAAATTCAATTTTCTGTTTTTGAGAATTATAGAACTTTTCAAAATCCTCGGATAAATGAAAACCTAAATAATCGGGTTTATTGTCTTGTTCAAATTCAGTTATTTCTCCATTAACATTTACAAAACCATCTCCAATTGCTAAAATTATTCCTTGTTCATTATTCTTGTCAAACAACATAATAATTAAGGTTGTTAATAATTCTTTTGAGTCAAGCATTAATTGATTTTTTACAATTTTGAGCTCATTTAATAAATCTCGGAGAATAGATTTTAAGTTTTCTTCAATATTGAGTTGTAGATCATTTTGTTCAATAAATTCTTTATAACCTTTTTCAACGCAGATTTTCTTTAGAATTTTTCCAACTAGAGTAGAAGCAAAATGACTTTCCAATGCAGTTGTGCAACCGTCCATTACTGCGCAAAGAATTTTATTTTTCCCATATTCTCCAATATACAAATTGTCTTCACAATTATTTTGATGATAATCTCCAATTTGTATTGCTGAATATATTTTCATTTATTGATTTTCTGTCTTTTAAAATAATATGTCTTCTGTTTTCTGTTAACATAGCCCATAAC
>NZ_JAMLJL010000054.1 GCF_023634845.1 Flavobacterium amniphilum
AAGACCGAAAGTGGAAACGGGACTTATGCGGCTTATAGGTCTCAACCCTACGGAACGTTTTAGTTCACCCGTTTCCTCTTCGGAAAATTAATTATTTTTAGTAATACAAACTAAAGGCGGAACGTTAGGCGACATTTTAACACAACCATCATAAATGGCAAGTATCGACAGAATAGATTGGCATCAAACAGAAAATTTTCCTGAAAATGTTACTCTTGAAAATGGAGGAACTCATATCGGAATGTATTTAAATTGGATTATCGAGAACAATTTAATTGGCGAGATTCACTTGACGGAATCAGCAAGCTTATTAGAAAATGTAAAAGCCAAAAAAATTACTGGTCGTGATTTCCTGATTAAATGTTGTGATGGAAAGTTTTGGGCAGAAGATTTGAATGAAATAGGACTAAAATTTACCGAAGATTATTATTCATCAGACAAATATTTTGGCGATTATGCAAACACGTTAGATTCAAATCAAGATAGTATTTATGAATATGAAAACAGTTGGGAAAACTACGAAAAAATAAGGTTTGTAATAGATAAACGCTTTAAAGACTGGCAGAAAAAGAATAACAAAAAACCTTGGCAATTCTGGAAATAAAAACGTCGCCTAACAGCTACTACAACGGATTTGGGCAATAGGCTTAATGGAAAAATGGTTTTGTATTTGGATGATTTGGCAAATCCGAAGAATGGGCTTAATTTAATCCCAAACCCGCTGTAGTACCAGAACGTTATGGGCTATGTTAACAGAAAACAGAAGACATATTATTTTAAAAGACAGAAAATCAATAAATGAAAATATATTCAGCAATACAAATTGGAGATTATCATCAAAATAATTGTGAAGACAATTTGTA
>NZ_JAMLJL010000055.1 GCF_023634845.1 Flavobacterium amniphilum
GCACAAACCAACCTTGGAGTGGTTAAAACGGTGAGCAACCCAACCCCGAATGTGGGCAGTAACGTCACCTTTACCATCACGGCTTCGAATGCCGGTCCGAGCAATGCTACGGGTGTGACAGTGAACGACGTACTACCGGCGGGTTATACTTTTGTGAGTGCCACGCCATCAACAGGAACGTGGACGGCACCGAACTGGACTATCGGCAATTTAGCCAATGGTGGCAGTGCTACATTAACTATTGTAGCTACGGTAAACGCAGCGGGTCCATACGCCAATACAGCAACTATCACAGGTACGGAAACCGATCCGACTCCTGGTAACAATACTTCGACATCAACGCCAACCCCGGTTGCACAAACCAACCTTGGAGTGGTTAAAACGGTGAGCAATCCAACCCCGAATGTGGGCAGTAACGTCACCTTTACCATCACGGCTTCGAATGCGGGTCCGAGCAATGCTACGGGTGTGACGGTGAACGACGTGCTTCCGGCGGGTTATACTTTTGTGAGTGCCACACCATCAACGGGAACGTGGACGGCTCCGAACTGGACTATCGGTAACCTGGCCAACGGAGCAAGTGCTACATTAACTATTGTAGCTACTGTAAACGCAGCGGGTCCATACGCCAATACGGCAACGATCTCAGGAACGGAGACAGATCCGACCCCTGGTAACAATACCTCGACATCAACTCCAACCCCGGTTGCACAAACCAACCTTGG
>NZ_JAMLJL010000056.1 GCF_023634845.1 Flavobacterium amniphilum
TTGGACGAAGGACTAACAACACATTGAATGTAGTTTTAAAAACGGTGAAGTTTTCCAATCCGCTAGCTGTATACACTGATAAGTTGAAGCATTACAAATATTTGCTGGATGCTCATGTTCATAAAACAAAGCGATTCGGTACTAATCATATTGAACGGATGAATCTTTCATTACGCACCCATTTAAAAAGACTGAACCGGAGAACGATTTGCTTTTCCAGAAGCCAATTGGTTTTGAAGTCGGTTTTGAAGATTTACTTTTGGGTGTAGTGAATTGGTTTGATTGAAGGATAATTAGACCTGACAGGTTTTTGAAAACCTGTCAGGTCTGGAATGTTCAAGTATTGAGACTGGATTTTGAGGAGTCAGATAATCCCTTGAATCATGGTTTTACAGAAAGTCAATCCTGTGGCAATTTCATTTTCAATTTTCTTTTTGCCACAACTTTTGTGGCAATTTCGTTTTAAGAAATGAAATTGCCACGGTTTTTTTTGGGGGCATTGCAGCCTACATAACAATTAAATATTCCAAAATAGTAAAATAAAAATCTGCGAATTTGCGGTACTGTAAATCATTATCAACCAAATTAAAAAATCAGTATTTACCCTGATTGCCCTGTAAGAATTTATCTC
>NZ_JAMLJL010000006.1:0-246388 GCF_023634845.1 Flavobacterium amniphilum
CATAACAGCCACTACAACGGATTTGGGCATTGGGCTTAATGGAAAATGGTTTTGTATTTGGGATGATTTGGCAAATCCGAAAAATGGTCTTAATTTAACCCCAAACCCGCTGTAGTGCCAGAACGTTAGCAGTAATCTTAAAAAAATATGCTAAAAAGTAAATTCATATTTTTACTATTATTCTCTTTTTCTTGTAATAAGCAAAAAGATAATAGTTTAGAATCAAATATTGATAATTCTAAAAACAATCAAAAAACGGATTTAATTTCTATCTATTGGAAAGAATTTCAATTAAAAAACCCCGAATATAAGAATATGAATGAACCTCAATCATTTTATTTTTGTGATAATAAAAAAGAAGCTGATGAATGTGCAGAATTAGTAATGAAAAAAATAAAACAAGCTACTTCACCTTCTGCTTGGTGGTTTGAAAAAAACAAAGAAGAGATTCCAAAAATTGGAGATATAGCAATAGTTACAAATTGGAATAAAGAACCAAAAGCAATTATTAGAACCAAAAAAGTAGAAATTGTAAAATTTAAAAATATAACACCCGAATATGCTTTTATAGAAGGTGAAGGAAATAAAACATTAGAATATTGGAAAAAGGTTCATTGGGCTTATTATACTAACGAGATGCATAAATTTAGTGAAAAACCAAATGAAGAAATGAAAATTGTATGCGAATATTTTGAAACTATTTGGTAAAAATAAAAAGGCTGCTGCTAACAGCGTTTATTTCATCCGTTCGCTACGCTCGGGTGGCGCAATAGCTTGATCTACTTAACCACTACTCAATTTTGCTTAGACAATTCGCATTTTATGCCCGGTAAGATTGAAAATCTTAAATTAGCAGAAACAAAACAATCATAAAATCCCCAACATCATAAAGCCGGCGGACGTTGGTGGCAATTATGCGGGACATCTCACCTACATTAATTAACCTAGAAATAAAAAATGAAATTAACCATTACAATCGGACTTCTTTTAATTGGACATCTTACATTTGGACAAGACCGAATTCAAAAAATTGACAGTTTACTCCATTCTCTTTATTCACAAGAGAAAATCAACGGAAATGTTCTAATTGCAGAAAAAGGGAAAGTTATTTATAGCCGTAGTTTTGGCCTTGCAAACGAAACAACAAAAGAAAAATTGAACGAAAATTCAATATTTAATTTAGCCTCGGTTTCTAAGCAATTTACCGCAATGGCTATTATGATACTTAAAGAAAAGGGGAAGTTGAATTTAGACGATGACATCAAAAAATACTTACCCGAACTTTCTTTTTATAAAGGTGTAACTATAAGAAACTTATTAAATCATACCGGTGGTCTACCAGACTATATGCAGCTTATGGATAGTTTGTTTGACAAATCTAAAATAGCCACTAACAAAGACATAATTACTATATTTAGTAAGCATCAACCAAAAATAGTATTTGAACCCAATACTAAATGGGAATATAGCAACACGGGCTATGCACTATTGGCTTCAATAATTGAGAAAGCATCCGGTTTGACATACGCTGACTATCTAAACAAAGCTATTTTCCAACCGTTGAAAATGAAAAATACTTTTGTATATACTGCCCGGCTCACACCCAGGCATATAAGCAATTTAGCTACGGGATATCTGCCTGATAGCTTGAATAAGTATGTAATTCCCGATAGTATAAATGAGACAAAATTTGTTTTCTATTACGATGGTATAGTGGGACAAGGCAGAGTTCATTCAACAACTTTAGACCTCTTAAAATGGGATCGAGCTTTGTATACTAATAAATTACTTTCAAAAGAAGGGATTAAAGAAATTTTTGAAGTTGCTACATTAGAAGATAAATCTAAAACCAAATATGGTTTTGGATGGGGAATTGAAGACAATCCTGATTTTGGAAAAATTACAAACCATAGTGGTGGTTGGCCAGGTTATGTAACTTTTATCGACAGACATATTACAAATGATAAAACAATAATAATACTTCAAAATCACAGCAACGTTTCAATTCCTTCTAAAGCAATTAGAAGTATTCTATATAATAAGCCATTGCCTGTGCAAAAAATCAGAAAAGAAATTAGTATTACAACTGAAGAACTTCAAAAGTTTGTTGGGACTTATGAAGTTGAAAAAGATTTTGAAATCAAAATTTCAGTAGATAAAGACCTACTATTTTCACAATTGACGGGACAAAATGTGTTCCCGATATTTGCAGAAAGTGACATGTTATTTTTCTACAAAGTAGTAGATGCACAAATTCAGTTTGAAAAGAACGAAAATGGAGAAATTTCACATTTGTTTTTATTACAGGATGGGAAAAAGACAGAAGCAAAACGGACGAAATAGAAATTGCGACCGACACACACTACAAGTAATTACTCCGTCAGTTCGTCCCGTTAAATGACGAGACTCGGGTGGGAAATCCGAATAATGGGCTTAAAACATTAGTTGGTTTCATTTCAACTTAATGTATTCCTTCACGAAAAACTTTATCTTTAACCAAAAATGAAACGTTCTCCGGTTCTGTTATGTGAAGCCGATGGACGTTGTGTAAATTAAATCATGATACTAAAAAATCTTATCCTGAAAATATGGCTTTGGATAATTTTCTTAATCAGTAAAGACGAATTACCGAAAAAATCTAAAATCATTAACCCAAAAATGGAATACGAAATAATGTCCGGAGCAATTTTTTGGGAAGATGAAGGGCTATCGGAACTTAGAAATCATCGTTTGTTAGATGCATTCAAATATGTGATCAATCATAGAATGAAATTAATTGTAGGCCCGGAAAATGACGTTGGATTTATGCGTTCTTACAGTTTTGACAAACAAATTTTTAAAATGGCAAAAAGATTTTATCCCGAATGGATTGGTTTAGATGAATCCAGATGTTCCTATAATCAGGAATCAGCGGATAGAATTATGAGAATTAAAAAAGTGTCCAGATGGAAGTTGGAAAAGTTTTTCAATGAAGAATAAAAAGGGTGCACAACAGTACCAACCCTATACTGAAAGCCGAATAAGTAAACTAAAATGAAACGTTTAGTGGTTTCACCACTATTGTATGGCTGCTTAACATTAAAAGCCATTTGTGCCTAACGAAAAAAAAACGATATATGAAATCAATTTTTATAGTATTAATTTCCTTAACCATTTTTTCCTGTAAAAATATCAACTCAACACCTATTGAAGAAGAAGAATATCATATGAGGTTACATAAGGAAATGGATAAAGTTGATGCAGAATATACTAAATTTCAGAAACAATTAGTGGCTTTTTATATAGAATCTGAAAAAAATCCTGATTTAACCCTATCAAAAGTCGATAGTTTATTATCGGTATACAAAAACGAAAAAGACAAATACAAATTGAAAATAAAAAGTACCATTGAAGACCAATTACATTATCTAAAAGCCGAACTTTATTATAAAAAAAGTGAATATGGGAAATCTATAAAAGAATTAGATTTTGATGATGACTTTGATTTTGTCATGGGTGACAGAGCGTGTGCTTATGCTGCAAATTATCTGAAATTAAAACAATATGACAAAGCGAAATCATTTGTTGACAGCATTAGAAAAGGTTATTACATATATGATTATGCATTAGCAAATTATAATGAAAGTGTTGGAAACAGAAACGAGGCTTTTAAAATTTACGGAGAAATTAAAAATGACAAATCAATTAAGCATTATGCTTATTACAAGCTTGCAGTAAATAGATTTCAAGAGCTTGAAAAAGATAATCCAAAACTTTTAAATGAAATATATTTCCCAACAGGAAATCCAAGTTTTGAAATTGCTGATTCTGATCACGAAACCCGATCAAAAATATTCAACCTGATGGAAAAACTTCCGGAAAGTAAAAATTGGGCTGGAACCAGTATTGTAGAATCGCCACAAGAGAATGATAAAAATTATTATTGGGTTAAAGTAAAAACCCAACAAAATAAAACATTCAATTATTACATTTATCAAGGAACTTTTGAAATAAAATTTTTAGACACAATAAATAATAAATTATTGACTTTAGAAGAATGGAGAAAAAGTAAATAAAAGGCTTCTAAAAGCGGTTTAATTTCTCTCAATCACATCTCCAGTCTGGGGTTTTAGGCATAATCGAACGATCTTTTCATATATTTGATTTTAGTCCTATTGGAATAAATCCTAAACTTCTTAATACTGGCAGGACCTTACTGGCAAACAAAATGAAACGATACATATTAATACTAACAGTACTATTTTTAACTTTCTGTGCCTGTAACAACCATAACGGACATAAAGAAAACGTTACCGTAATTCCTAATGATGTTTTTTTGAAAGAAACAAATGATGGCTCAAAAACCACTAAACAAATTCTGGACGAATTTTCGGAGAGTGTACTGGAATTAGTCCGGGTAGACACAACCGATTATTTTTATGGTGAAAATGTAATTGAAGACGATAGTGCTTTCCGACAAATTTTAGTTGGAAAATTTATTGATCAAACGAAAATAATTGCAACTGAAATAAATATTAAAGACAGTGTCATCAATTTCTATCTTTTGGACAATGAAAATTGGAAACTAATTGGCAGCGAGAAAACAAATATTCCCATTTACAGAATAGATTTTGAAGACCTTGACGGTGACAATAGAAGCGAAATTATTACTTCATCAAACAGAAATATGAATGGTAACACGTGGCAAGAAGTTTACTATTGCTCAAGCCAATCAAACACTATTCATTATGCCGGTTCCTATTCAACTGAATATGTAATTAAAAAGGATAAAAAACAGATCGAAGAGACTTATGAAGGCAGTTCGTATATGAACGCTTCAAAAACCCTTTATGAATGGAAACAAGAGAAGTTAGTTCCAATTAGACAAATCATCTTGGCACAAGACCAATCAGCTGCTGAAAGCGGGAATATCATATTTGAGTATTATGAAAATTCAACAAATGATATTGAAGGGCTTAAATTGAAATTCAAAGAACCATATGATGACAATAAAAAGCAGAAGGAGCTTTGGGACAATTTTTTCAACAAACAATAGCGTATTGTCTGCCCATAACTGTGGTTTAGGCAACCGTAAAAAAATAAGCACATCTAAAAATGAAGAAACAACTATACCTTTTTTTTATACTAATTCTATCCATTTCTTTTAGCAACTGTTCCCAAATTGCTGCCGGTTCTTATCCGTATGCAGAATTATACAAATTAGATTATCCTGAATCAAAAGTTATTAAAGCAATACAAGCTGTAAAAGCCAAAAATCTTGATTTACAAGTTACGGAAGATCTAACAGATACAGACAGCACTGATTATTGGCATAACGAATGGTTTATGGTAGAAAATCAATTGATAAAGACTTGGACACGTCCTTCAGAAAAAAATAAAACAACTTTTGCCCTTGTTTGTGTGGGAACGTTTGGAAACTGCCGTCAGGTAAACAATGAATTAAGTTCTTCCGAAGATTCAGAAATAAAAGAGCAATTTCAGGAATTGGTTTTAGACAGAGTTAAAATTGAATTGCAAAACAGTAATAGCCATTAACAACAAATTTGTATAATTGCCGGTTAGTCCGTAACGGAAACAGATTATTCAGAACGCATTTTATCTTAGCCTGAAAACCCGATTGTAAAAACCGCAACTGGGCAAATTTGCAGGATGTTATACTTAATAAGACAAACTAAACGATTAATTCATGATCAAAAAACTATTACTTTCTACATTTTATTCTGCAATTGTTTTTTGCGTAGTGTCTTATGCCTCAGTGATGGTTTCGCTGTTAAGTTCGGTCTTCAATCCTTCGAAACCTGTTGCCAATTTAGGCTTTCCATATAAGTATTATTACCAATTTTGGCTACGCGGTTCGGATTCGCCAAACTGTGGGTGGGATTTTAGTAACTTCATCCTTGACTGTTTAATTACCTGGACTTTGACGACGGCAATTTATTTGATTGTAAAAACGAAAAAAGTGAAGTGACACCTAACAGAAAGATAGTTGAAGTAATAGATGATAAAACTGTTACGATTTAACACAGTAACCAATTTAGTTTTAACTTTACATACTTCTTCACGAAAAACTTTATCTTTAGCTGACCCGAAACTGAAAGTCGAACGGATGAAATAAATTAATCTGTCCGCCTGCTTCGTCACTATCTCCAGGCCGTGGAACCTTTTGTAAAATCTAAAAAAGTATGAAAACAAATATCATAATTCTTATTTCCCTGATTTCTTTACTATCCAATAAATTAAACGCCCAGGTTTCAAAAGAATCTGAATTATTTGAGAAACTAAAAATTCAGGACAGTATATTTTTTGAAAGGTCATTTAATCAATGTGATTTTAAATACCTTGAAAATGCCATACATAAAGATCTTACTTTTTACCACGACAAAAGCGGAATTCAAAACAGAAAGCAATTTCTTGAAATAGCCAAGAAAAGTCTTTGTGGTGACAATATCAAAAAACCAATCAGAAAGGTTGACACCAAAAGTCTGGAAGTATTTCCAATGTATAAAAACAATGTCCTGTATGGAGTTGTCCAAACGGGTGTGCATAGTTTTTATATACGCGAAAAAAACAAAGAAGATCTATTTACGGGGAAAGCAAAATTCATCCATCTCTATTTATTGATTGATAGTAAATGGATATTGAAAGAGGTGATTAGTTTTGATCACCAATAAGTTAAAATATACTTCGCCTAACAGCGTGTTTTAGCGTTTTATGGAACCGTCTTTTTGTATATTTGGTTTTAGCTTTACCGTAATGGTTTGGAAATAAAAATCCCAACTTACAGTATCTTACAAAATGTTAACCACAACTTTAAAACGTACAACATCAATGCGGTTAAATGTCCAGAATAAAACCACTCTTGAAAAGTCAGGCATCGTTGTACTGGAAAATGACAACCGGTGCATGCTACTTAAGAAAACCGGCATTAACGGAAACAGACTGCCAAACTACAGGTCAATTCCAATAGCAACTTTAGACGAAAATGGTGAAATAACAGAGGGATTGACTTCTGATTGTCCGGTTATGAATCTTTGGTACAATAAAGATCATTTTTTATTAAGTTGCTGGAATTGGGTTCCAGGTCCGGGTCCCGGCGACTTTGAAAAAGAATTCACAGATCAGGACGAATTAGTGAAATTCATTATTTCATATTATTTTGGCAGCAATGAATACTTTGAAGCCAGAAAAAAATATGAAGAAGGACGAGAAAATGGAGGTTAATAGGGGGTTTGAGATGAGACAACTATAGTAAGAGATTGAAACAGCACTGATTTACTTCCCTCCTATTTTTCGGTTTCTCCTTTCAGGGTTTTAGATATATTTGTGAATCGCAAAAATTATAAGACCGGCTGACACAGAGTCTCCGGAACGACAACAGAAATTTACCAGACAAATGGCATCAGGATTTATTACTTTACCAAATGGAATTAAGTGGTCATCACGGTGGACCCACTACGATTATATCCTGGAGACAATTATGAATCAGTTAAATGACACCGGAGACGAGGGACACATGAAGAAATGGTTTAAATTCATACTTCCAAATGAAGAAGAAGGAGATATCGAATGTTGCTGGGGATTTCATAAAAAAGAATTTGATTATGAGTTAATTGTCCGTATCATAGACACCCGAAAGATGAATCCGAAATTTTATGACCTATTTTGGAGTACTATCGAAACCTTAAATCAAACCCTAAATCCAAATGATGAAGGAATTGGTTTCTTAATTAATGACTTATATACAGATTTCAAACAAAATCAGTTGGCCGAAAATGAAGAAATGAAAATTCTTGAACCAGAAGATGATGATATTTTTTCTTTTGGCGGTTTTAGAATTGGAAGATAGAAACTTCTGCCAACATTAATTTAGCTACAAATAACACTGCCATTCTTTGTAAGATTTATCTTTAATGGTTAGTTTTGGGCAAACTTCCACCAGACTTCACAAACCGGAGTTAGGTAAAACCACAACCATTAAAACATTACGATGAAAAAGCGTATACTGAAATTTACAAAATGGACAATTCTGATTTGTCTTATAGCCTTTATTGTTAAAGGATGTATCCCGACAAAGTTGGATATGCCGTCAATCAAACCACGCACTACTACCCAATACTGGAACTTACCTACAGGTTCCAAAATCGCTTATACCCACATTGCCGGAAAAGGAGAAAAGAAACCATATCCAATTATTTATTTGCACGGTGGCCCGGGAGGATATGTATATACCAAAAACATTGAAACATTGGGAAAACTCTCTTCATTGGGTTATGATGTATATTTATATGACCAGGTAGGCTGCGGACTTTCGGAAAGACTGGAAGATGTTAGCGAATACACGGCAGTACGCCAT
Source organism: Flavobacterium amniphilum (assembly GCF_023634845.1). Lineage (GTDB taxonomy): Bacteria > Bacteroidota > Bacteroidia > Flavobacteriales > Flavobacteriaceae > Flavobacterium > Flavobacterium amniphilum. Next base: position 8,354 of record NZ_JAMLJL010000006.1, read on the forward strand.
GTAAAAGATCTTGAAGCCATTATTAAATTATTAGGCTCCGAAAAAGTAATTCTTGTTGGCCAATCCTGGGGAGGATCATTAGCGACATTATATGCAGCAGACAATTCGAATAAAGTAGATCGAATCGTTTTTACCTGTCCCGGAGCGATAAAACCCGCAAATGAAGCGTTAGAAAAAATCAAAGCACCAGATAGCCTGAATTTAAAAGAACCTTACAATCCAAATGCAAAAATACTTCCGATCGTGCTCGATCCAAGGTATGTTTCAATAGGCGTCTGGTCACGTTTTTTTGGAAAAAAACTGGCTAGCGATGAAGAAGCTGATGCCTACCTGACCAAAATGGCCAATGCCTTTACAAAAGGTCTTGTTTCCAATCCTGCCAATGTATTAAAAGAAGAAGGTGGTGCAGGCAGTTACTGCAATTTAAATACCAGTGTGAGTTATGGCAGTTTAGAAGACCCGAGAACAAAGCTAAAAAACAGTAAAATCCCTGTTTTGGTCATGAAAGGGCAATACGACAATATCGACTGGGGTTACACGAAAGAGTATCTTGACTTGTTTAACAACAATCAGTTCAAGTTAATTCCAAATGCTGGACATCAGATTTTTGCCGAACAAGCCGAATTGTATACCAAAACAATTGGAGATTTTTTAACGAAATAGTCTTATCGGAAAACAACATTTTGCAGAGATTACACAGCCAGTCCCCTATGATCATGTCGCGTTTTGTGTTTATAGGGGAAGTCTTTTTGTATATTTGGTTTCAGTCTTAATGATTTGGGGACAGAAGCCTTATGAATCTCTTAGACATTTACATTATTTCAACAAAACACTGCCAAACATGGAAGATGAGGTTCTAAATTTTATTTTGAAGAATTTTACTGATAATAGAAAATTATTGATCCCTAAAATAAATGAATATTTAAGTAATCCCTCAAAAAGTATTGATTTAAAAAACGAAATAGAAAGCCTTGGTATTCCATACAGAGTCGATTCTTTCTCTTCAAATGAAAGGAGAACCCCAAAAACTGATAAGGGAAGAATTGGTGATATTTCGGATATCTATACTTTTTGTCTTAATGCTGACATCTATGCTTTTTATGATGAAACTAACTTTGACTGGGATTTTAAAAAATACCTGAACAGTGGTAAAGAATTGCATTTATGTACGATTTGGTATAATTGGTTTTTACCGGTGTATTATATGGAAACCACTTATGAATTTATTGATAAGAAAAATAAATTCAATCAATATGGAACGACTACACTTACTGATAAAAACGAAATTGATATTGTACAGAAAATTGACCATCTATTCTTAGGAAAAAATCATTCAAAGCTTGATTTGGAATTTTTAAATAAACAGTTCGGTGATGTTTCAACTGACTGTTCAGAAAAGAAAAAAGCTTCTGTTTTTGATTGCATTTTTTCGGATATAAAACTTCCTTCAAAACATATCCGAAAAAGCCTGTACAACCGAAAAAATAAAAAAACAGAATATCCTGAATTTGTGTTTACCGAATATTTAGATGATAACCGTAAAAGAATATTTCTGGAAGCTGAAGTTACAAAAAACAACAGACTCCTAAATCCGCTCAAAATAGTATTTGATACTGAAAACAATATAGTTGAAGCTGAAATCAGTGACAATTTTACTATAAAAAAGCACTGATATAAGAATGGCAGACAAGCATGTTACATCAAATAGCATATTTCAGAATAAAAAGAGCTTTATAAAGCCTGCAGTTATTAGTTAAAACTTATCACCCCATGATGAAAAAAAATCCCAGTACACAATTTAAGACAATACTATTAATCATCATTTACGGTATTATTAGTGGATTACTAATGAGTATTAATTTATATCTGGTAGACTTTTTAGGTTACCTCATTATATTCACCGGTTTATTCTTAGAGCTATTTCTTTTACTGTCTTTTCCAAAAACGTATAAATTAATTCTAAAATCAGAACTTACCGTTATTAATGGACTATTTGTAACATTCCCTGCAGCTTTAATCTGCATCATAATTTATAGGTTTTCAGAAATTTATGGTAAAAATATAGTCTACACTGATTTTGGGAAAAAAGAATTAATGGGTGAAACAATTTTATCTGCAATACTCATAACTTTAATTATGTCTTTCATTGTTATACCGATACAAAATTCTGCATTGATAAAACGTAAAAAAACAGAATAACCAAACTTTATGTATAAATGTTAATAGGCAATAAAGAAACCTTTGCGGTAGAATTTACCAAAAGTGAAGATGACCAAAGAATGGGTTATGGAAAATTATGGCTTCAGAATGCTTTTTTGGGTACAAAAGAAGACCTAATTTACCTAAACGGATATTTAGTTTCCTTACTCAATGAACTAATACAAGCACAAACAATAAGCTTTGATACCGGAAACAAAAGCAGTTTTGAGGTTTTCGAATTGATAAGATCCAAAAACTACCGATCTGATTATGCCATTGTTGGCTCAACATTTACAGATGATTTTGAGATCTATGCCTTTAAAAACGAAGAAAAAATAGTTGTTTTTTGGAGACTTTACAATCAGGAAATGATTTTTGAAGAGCTACAACAATATCCCCGCGAAATTCAGACTGCACAGATTAACCAACAAGAAATTGAAGGTGTAAAAGAAAAATTATTAAACGAAATAAAATAAGGAATCCCATGGGGGCTGGTTTATACTTCAGTATCTTTGCAGGCATCAGCAAAATACCCAATATTATAAAATTGTTATACCTGTAATCCTTTCATGAAACAATTAATTTTCATCATATCCGTTTTCTTTTCGCTTAATTTATTTGGCCAAAAGCAGGAAATTGAGAATTTAATCAATCAGATTGCTGCCGAAGAAGTTCCCGGAAATTTCAAGTATTATTTTTTGGTTTCCGAGAGTCTTGCTCCTCCAAAAGAACATGACTCCCTTCAGAATTATGAAATACGGGAGTTAAAAATGAAAGACAAAGACTTTTCCGAGAGTATCCTTTACAAAGAACAGAAAGACACAATTAACTGGAGAAATTACGATTTGAACAATGTTCATTATGTTTCTGACGGACATAACAGACCTTCAAAAGTCAAAAAAGTAAAGTTTGTAAAATACAATATTGACCCAAAAGAGTATGACAGTCTGATTAACAATAAAGCGCCTTATACCTTGATTTTGAAAAAGAAATGGTTTTGGAATAAACGCAAAATCTGGGACATTAAAGAATTTCGCAATATTCTGTATACAGCTTGGAATGAAGATGATATAAACCATCCGGAAGAAACTGTCTATTTCCAGTTTTCAAATCCCGTTTTTTCGGAAGACAAAAAGTTTGCCGTGATTTCCGTTGCCAAAGAAAAAGCCTGTACCGGAAATGGTTTTACAGCACTTTACATAAATGAAAACGGTATTTGGCGAAAATTACATGAATTTAACGGATACAAAACAGTAAGTTATTCAACGCATTTCAGTTGTGATGCTATAGGAATTGATTACGAGTAAAAAACCAGTAATACAGAAGTTTGCATATTGCATTTAAATTGCAGAAGCTTTAGTTTATTTACAGAATTCAGGAGAAAATACCTTTTAACAGATTTAGAAATTACATAAAAACCGAATGAAATTACTCAGTTAACATATATCCTAACAAATAAAAAATTAAATATACATACCCCAAATCAAATGAAGAAATTCTTATTTTTTATCTGCCTTGCCCTTACCCTATCCTGTTCCAAAGAAAGCGGAATTGATAATGAAACAACACCTAAAGATACCCCAATATATTTAACCACCTGGAAATTAGTAAGCATCAAGTATTTTTATTCCGGTATTGAAGTGTCGAATGATTGTGAACTCCAGAATAACCGGATTTTTACAAAGGATGAACCTCCTGTTCCCAAAGACACACGAATCAAAGAAAAAACTGCAACGCTGACAGAAGGAAAAATGGAAGGTCTGGAATGTCAAACAAAATCAATTAACAACATTAAGTGGTGGCAAGCCAATGATATGCTTGACTTGACTTATCCTGATAAATCAGTATACTATTATCGTTATGTGACAGCTTATGAAAACGGAAACGAATACATTAAAATACTGCTATACTGCTATAAAGATTCATCAGGAAAACCCCATTGTCTTACAGCAGATGAAGTTAAAGAGTATAAATACATACTGGAAAATAAAAGGGTTCTGGATTAAGAGTTAAAAGATTTTAAAACCAAAACATGAAAGAAACAATTCTTCTTTTTTTTCTACTCTTTGCTATTACAAAAAATTATAGTCAGAGTCTTCAAGGAAAATGGAAATCCCCTGATATTGAATGTACAGATTTTATTGAAATCCAACCAAGCGGAAAATATAAAATATACAATGATTGCTATGGTAATTCCCATAACCCAATTATCGAGAGCGGCAATTGGAAACTCAACAGCAATAAAACAAAACTTACATTACTGAATAGAAATTTCAGTAGCAATTATAACACATGGAACGGTCATAAGACGATTGTTTTAAAAATAACCATTTTCCACAATTATCTCGAAATTATATATTTAAATTCCAAAGAAAAATGGAAAAGAAATAATTAAAAATACTAATACACAATACATGAAACATATATTCATCCTACTGACTGCCGTTTTTTTTCCTGCGGACAGCATTCACAGGATACTAAAAGTGAACCGGATCAACCATTAAAAAAAGAAGCCAAACCGGAAAAAGAGGAAATCAAGACTTCGGGTTTACCGTCCATTGGAGAAAAGATACAGGGCGACTTTAACGGCGACGGTCAAATAGACATTGCAACCGTAGTCCTGATTAAAGAAGGACAGGGAAATCCTGTTGAAGACGGTACTCCTGACGAATACCAGATCCAGTTTTCAGGTAACATACTGAAACCGATAAATGCCGGTTGCTGCGAAATCCGTCTGGTTAATGAAACTGACCTCAACAATGACGGAACAGATGAAATATCCGTCTATCAGGCACCTTCAAATGGCTGTACTTATACCTTGACGACTTATTCCTTTACAAAAGGAATCTGGAAACAAACCGTTGAACCGTTCCTGATTCCAACCGGTTGTGATTTCATGACTGATGAAGATTTACAAAAACGGGTTATCAAAGAAAATGACGGCATTTACTATTATGAAACAGACCCGAATGATGAAAATGGCGGGTTATTAAAGAAAAGAGTAGCGGAAAAATAAGAACCATGAAACTGAATCATGATGAATTTACCGAAGCGGCATTTCTTTTTGAAAAAGAAAACAGGAGACTACACTCAGAATTTGAGAATGGTATTATTGAAAATTCCCGGTTAAAAACTATTCCTGCCAACGAATTAGAAGCAGATATCATCTACGGAATTAAAAAAGGCATCTACGAAACCGAAGCCGAAAGAGTCAATGCCTATTGGGCGCTTTCAAAAAGAAACAACAAAAAGCTAGTTCCGGATTTCAGAACGTGCCTACAAACAGAACTCGAAGCAGAAAATCCAATAGCAGTTTTTCAGATTCTTGTTGCATTGGATTTACTAAATGAACCTTCATTTGCACCGGAAAGAGATTCGCTTGATGTAAATGAAACCGAATTGAACATTAATGATGCTAAAAATTACCTTGGTAAACAATCACAGTCAATACCAGGCAACCCTAAAGTTTAAAATATCCAAACATTGAAAACATACATTACCAAACTCAAGCATATTGTGCCTACCTTTATGATAATTGCCCTATTAACAATTTCCGGGATTTTATTCTTGCGGTGGATTTTAGCCATTCGATTCGACATCCTGGACATTAAAGAAGAAATGTGGTGCTTTTGGTTACCAGTAACGCTGCCCTGGATACCCGTTTTAATTTGGCTACGTCCCAGATTACGAATACTGACCTTTAAAAAAGACACTGACAACAGACGGTTTTTTTTTCAGTTTTTAGCGGTTGGAACAATAGCAGTATCTCTCATGGTAGCGCAAAATTTTTTGACAACATCAACAGGAGAACTAAAAGAACTGCCATCAATCAAAGACATTGGGAAAAATGAGTTGGTACGCTATTATAAATTAAAAGATTTTCATGTAACTGATGATTTTGGAGGCACCTATACAAACTTCAGACAAAGCGGAAAATACAATCAGCACTTAAACTTTGACATCTACTTCGTTGTTCCCATTCTTGAAAATAGCTCCGTAAAAATCAATACCATACCCAGATATTGGTATGGAGTGAATTTCAAAAAAGAGATAAGCAACAATATCAGTAATGAAGAAAAGGAAAAAAAATACCATGCTTTCTATCAGGAATGTGCACAAAAAATGGACACATACGATTATTATACTTTAGATCATTTTGAAAGGACTCCTACATCCGAAGACCGGAAATATTACCTGGCTGCCGTCCAATCAAGATTTCAACAAACAGCCGGTGACAATTTCATTGTTTTAGAACCGGTTAAAGAAAAATATGAAGACAGAAACGGAAATAAATTTGCCTGGATTTTCTACACATTTGGTATAGGGTTGGGTATATTTTTGTTTTCATTAATATGGCCCGGTTATAGTGAATCCCAAAGGAAAAATTTTTTAGCGGGGAAAAAACCGAAAAGCGACGATCTTAGAGATGCGATCAATTTCCTGATTCCAAAAGGAGCCCATTTTGCGAGTTCAGTAGTTATCGATTTAAATTTACTTGTTTATATCATAATGATTTTTTCAGGTATTTCAATCTTTTCAGCTAATGGTACGGATTTACTTGAATGGGGAGCTAACAGAAGGCAGGAAACAACAAGCGGTGAATGGTGGCGCTTATTTACAAGTATGTTCTTACATGGAGGTATCATGCATTTGATTATGAATATTACCGCACTTGTATTGGCTTCCATTTTTATAGAACCAATACTTGGCAGAAAAAAATATTTCATTATTTATATAATAGCAGGACTTTGTGGCAGCTTAGCAAGTATCATGTGGTATCCCAATACAATTAGTGTTGGTGCATCAGGAGCCATATTCGGTTTATTTGGGGCTATACTCGGGCATTACTATAAAGACACTTCACCTGACAGAGAAGCCAACAAAGGTTTTATAACAATGACTTGGATTTATGTAGGCATAAATTTATTTTGGGGGCTATTTGGTTCAATTGATAATGCGGCACATATTGGAGGTCTTTTAGCCGGATTAGCAATCGGTATGTTACTAAATAATCCGGGCGAAAGCCATGAAAGCTAAATGTAAATGCTTGCTGTAAACACCAGGAGCAATTGTATCCCATAAAATTTATTATTTGGGAACTGAAACCATCAATAAATGATATATTTGAAAACAAGATCCCGAACCTCTTATAATACGGGACATTAACATAATTTAAACAAAAAAATGAGCCTATTTAAAAAACTGTTTGGAGGGGAAAAGCAAAAAACCGAACCTCAAACCGGTAATTACAATACCGTAAAAAAAACAGATTATACAAATTTTCAGGATTTACTGGAACAAAACGCCGGACTTTCATTTGAAAAGCAGCGCATTTTCAGTGACACAATTGGTCAGCATGCGTGGGATTTTGATATGGGAAAAGGAACTATTTCTTTCGGGGATAAAGATTTTCCAATACAAATCATAGGTTCTCTTGCTTTTAACAATAACTCGTGGATGTGGGGATGGGCTAATACCCAGAGCGGAATGCCTGAAAATTTACTCAAACACTCCTACGAACTCAAACAAATGGGGGAAGCAAAAAACATTCCGGAATTTGTTGACGGTCATTTCAATGTTGAGGAAGGCTTTGAACATAAAATAGGAATGATTGCTTGCGGATTATTTAAGTCAAAAAGCTATTATTGTGCAAATTACGGACAAGGCACTCTGGTTGTAACCATTGATGATGACAGAATACCGGCAATTGACAAGAACCGTCCCGAAACAATAACTACAAACTTTTCCATGTTAGTTGGCGGAATGGATCTGAACCATAAAAACACCTTTCAGAATTATTTAATCGACCGTGAGTTTGAACTGAACATCTCTGAAAACAAAATTGAAGGATTACGGAACAACAGCACTATAATGGCAGAATTTGACGAATTGGACCGGTTGGTATCAATGAGTGGAAAACTTTAGAAAAACGTTTTGAGATGAAGTACGGTTAAGCACCAAGCCAAAGTTTTCGGTTGTGCTTAGGGTTTACTCCTTTATCTTTGCAGACACCGGAAATATAAAATTACCTATTTCAGAAACTTTCCGTAGATAGTAAAACATTAACAAACATACTTATGAAAAAGATTTTATTCTTATTACTACTATTACCATTAATGTCAATGAATATTAAAGATGATAAATCAAAATTTGTCGGAAAATGGGTTGGTGAAGATAAAGGTGAAATAGGCTATTTCAGTTTTGACGGTGAGGGTTATGCTTCTTTTGAGATGCAGGGTCAAATTGTTGGAGGTAAAGAGTTTGCTTTTGAAGGCCATAGAGGACAAATGACCTATGAAGTAAATCAGCGCCCGGGTACAAAATTATATTGGGTAGATTTAATATTTACCAATTTGGAAAATGGAAAAAAAAGAAAATTTTTATGCTTGGCAAATTTTATAGATAACAACAAAATGCGATTTGCTATTAATTTTGAAGGCTCAAAAAGGCCAGCCAAATTTGATACTGAAAATTCAATTGTTCTCAAAAGGCAAAAATAAAACGGGGTTTTCCAAAGAGTAATAATTAACAGATTGTGTAACAAAAAATATACAATTGCTGTTACAGCATGAACAAAAGATTCTAAAGACAACTGAATTATTTTGTAAATTAGTCAGAAAAAATCATGGCTGATAATACTGTTTCCTTACACAGAGTATTCACGGCATCACCCGAAAAAGTGTACCGTGCCTTTTTAGATCCCGTTGCCATTGCATCCTGGCTTCCTCCGTATGGTTTTTTATGTGTGGTTCATACCATGGAACCCAAAACCGGCGGCAGTTTTAAAATGTCTTTTATTAATTTCAGTACCGGAAACAGCCATTCATTTGGCGGTAACTATATTGAATTAAAGCCCAATGAGTTCATTCAGTATACCGATACGTTTGATGATCCAAACCTTCCCGGTGAAATGACGACTTCGGTATGGTTAAAGAAAGTGTTATGCGGTACCGAGATCAAAATAGTGCAGGAAAACATCCCTTCTGTTATTCCTGCGGAAATGTGCTATCTTGGCTGGCAGGAATCGTTGGAGAAACTGAAAAAGCTGGTTGAACCTGAAATTCCGGATGCTTAAAATCAATGACCAATACACATCTCCAGGTATCTGACTTATCCGACAACGAAAATAAGCTTAGTTTTAAAAAGGTTTTCATATCCAAAAGTTCACTGTTGGATTATAGAAACAATCTTTTGTATGAAGTTTCCAAAAATGGGGAAATCATTGCAACAATTGAAATCAATTCCACATTAACGGCGACCATACATTATAATTCTGAAACCTATTATATAAAGCCATTGACAAAGTTCTTCAGGGTGAAGAAACTTGAACTGTTTTCGGCAGAAAACTTTAAGATAGGTGAAATTGATTACTGGCGATGGGCTTGGAACAAATCAAAGATTACATTATTCGGAACAGATGAAAATGAAACCTGGGAGTATGATAAAAACAGTCCTTCCTTTTTCAGCAGCAGGAAGAATATGTATTCAACCTTTTTAAGAAAGAACAACGACACCATTTCATACACTATTGAATCCGGAAAATTCTTTGGAAACAATACCAAAAATAATTGCTTACGGGAAATAAACGGAACTATAGCATTTACAGGATCCTGTAACCTGATCATGCTATTAGGAGTTTATCTTAATGAATTGCTTATTTTTGAGGAAGCAGAAAAGTAAACCGAAAGCACTGCCAATGTTAAAAAGATGGACATTGAAAAATTAGACAATCCAACCTGGTATTCTTTGAGTGAGACCCACAAAGAATATGCTATAGTTGATAACAATATGAAATTTTACTTGCCGGAGTATTGTCCGTTTGGAGGTTTTATTCATCCGGAGAATACCGAAATGCCAATTAACCGGTATTCATTATTAACGGACAATTTCTATATTGTTGGGGACAAACCTGAATTTACTGATGTTGTTGTAAACTTAAAAAAAGAATTGGTTTGCCATCAGATGGTACTGGACCAGCCCATTGCAATTCCCATTACGGAAACCATCACAAAACTTGTAACCCTGGAACACCGGTATGACTTATACCATCTCGTGAATTTAGTCCAACCCGGTTACTTCAGACGCTTTACTTCTGATCTTGGAGATTATTTCGGTATTTATCAAAATGGCATTCTGGTTGCGGTGAGCGGTGAGCGGATGAAGATGGACAGCTACACGGAAGTCAGTGCCGTTGTGACACATCCCGAACATACCGGTAAAGGTTATGCCAAACAACTTGTTGCCCACACGGCAAACAAAATTTTCGGTGAAGGTAAGATCCCTTATCTACATGTTGCCGAAACCAATACCGGTGCCATACAGCTTTATGAGAAATTAGGCTTTTGGACCAGACGTAAAATCAGTTTTTGGAATTTTGTGACTGATGACGGGAACTAAATCTGTAAAAAAACATTGTTACTTAAGATAAATCCTCCTGTACAACAAACAAAGTAGTTTCCACAAGAGACAAAGTCGTTTCCATAACAAATAAAATCGTTTCCACAAGAGACAAAATCGTTCCCACAAGAGACAAAGTCGTTTCCACAAGAGACAAAGTCGTTCACACAAGAGACAAAATCACTTACACATAAAACAAAATCACTCACCCATAAAACAAAGTCCATTACTCATAAAACTAAATCACTTACACATAAAACAAAGTCCCTTACTCATAAAACAAAATCACTTACACATAAAACAAAGTCCCTTACTCATAAAACAAAATCACCTACACATAAAACAAAGTCCCTTACTCATAAAACAAAATCCCTTACACATAAAACAAAGTCCCTTACTCATAAAACAAAATCCCTTACACATAAAACAAAGTCTTCAATTCATAGAACCAAATCTGTTACACACGGAACAAAAAGCTTGTTGGCAGGATGTTTATTGCTTTTGGATTTCAGTATATTTGTGAGTAATGACAGATAAACTATCTGCGCTATATCCAAATCCTTATAATTATCCTGTAGTATGAGAGAAGCACTGAAAAAAGAAATGCTGTATCTTTTGATTTTGATGGCAATCTCATTGCTACTTTTCCATTATATGTTTGACTTGGGTAATATTAAAACCGAAAACAAATCGGTTTTTAATGTTCACGATACTTACTTCGTCATTTTCAAGTTGGAACTGCTTATTGTATTTATTTTAATGTTCTTATATCTGATTTATTCGGTCAGAGTATTAATTCAGAAATTCAAAAACCGTGTAACCGTTGGGATATTTTCAATCATCAGTGTATTCTTAATTCTTATATTCCCTACTCTTTTAGCCTTTACAAAGTCATTATCAGTTGAACCGGGTATTACAATTTATCCTCCACTTTCGGTACCTCCACAAGAAAAAGTTGAAGTAATGGAAAATATATTCAACACTATTTACCCTGTTTTATATTGTATTTATGCTTTTATTACAGTTTTTGGTTTATTTGGAATCTACAAATTGGGAAAACATTCAAGGAAACAAGATACCTGAAATCTGACCATTCAACCAGAAAAGACTATCTTTATTTGAGACAAATCAGTCTGCACAAACAGTTTTAAAATAAGAACCATGGAAAAAAGCAAGTTATTAAGGATGGACAATATGGGGATAGCCGTTGAATCCCTTGATACTGCCATTGCCTTTTTTGAAGAACTGGGCATGACCTTACAAGGCCGTGCCATGGTTGAAGGCGAATGGGCCGGCCGCATCACCGGACTGCATGACCAATGTGTTGAAATTGCCATGATGGTTACCCCGGACGGAAACAGCCGCCTTGAGATTTGCAGATTCATCAAACCTGAAATAGTGGCCGATCACCGCAATGCACCCGTAAATGCTTTAGGGTATTTACGGACGATGTTTGCCGTTTCCGATATAGATGAAACACTTGGCAGGCTTTACAAACACGGTGCGCAGCTTGTGGGTGAAGTGGTACAGTATGAAAACGCGTACAGGCTTTGCTATCTTCGTGGTCCGGAGGGAATTTTGATTGGGCTGGCGGAACCGTTAGAAAGTAAATAAAGAGACAAAATGTAGGGAATGAAAACATATTATTTCATATCAACAAGCTGTAAAAAAGAAAACCATGACAATGCAATTCCAGGATACATTACTGTACAATGACGTTGTTTACGATACAGACGCCGAACTGCTTGAACCGTTTCTTGATGAAAAAGGAATCCGGTCAGAACACAGTGGTTCTTTTTCGGCTAATTGGCGGGGTTATGTTGCCCATTTTGAGATCAAAGATTTTGAGATTCATCTTACCAATCACAGAAACAGTGATTTCTTTGAAAAAGTCATCAGGGAATTAGGCACTACAAAACTGATCTATCTTAACCGGCTTGTTATCTTGTATAGCAATCTTATCGGCCATAACGGTTGGATTCAAAGTTATAATACCTATGAAAACTATCAGGTTTTAGAAATCAGAAATGGCAATTTAACCGATTTTAAGATTTTGGACCATACTGAATTTACCGACTTCAAAAAGAGTCAGTTTCTTAAATTCATTGAGACTGATGATTATCAAAAGACCAAACTTAAACGAATGGAACAAATAGATACCGAAAATTCTATTTTACGGGAACAAAAAGGCAAAGGCCCAGGCTGGCACAAATACAAATTCAGGGAAAATGAATTTCTTGAAGAAACGGAAGAGTATATTTTAAGCAAGACGAAAAGATTTTATTAACCAACTAATGGTATTTCCATATTATTCCGGCCAAATCCATAAAATGAAAAACCTATTTTCCCTATTAGCCACCTTACTCCTTGCTTCCTGTGAGCATAAATATGAAGATACTGCAAAGCAACAGGAATTGTTCAAAGCTTTTGAAAAAGAGCCGTTGGACACCTTAATTTGTGATTTCAAAGTTAACACCGGAAGCCAGGACTTATATATCCTGCAAGGCAAACTGACTTTATCTTCAAACGTTGAACAGCAACTTTCGGATCCTTCGACAAGTGACATTAAGATTTGCGGTAAATTCCCAAAAGATATGACAGATGTCACAAGTTTGAATTTTAATCCGGACCATGTTTTTAAAATCATAGGCAGGACAATTTCGGCAGAAACAGATGGCCCTTCCGTTAAAGTTCCTTTATTTTATGTGAGTGAATGGGACAAATTTAAATTCGACTATGACAAATGGGTAAAGAAAGGCGATTTAGGTTCTTATCCTTACCGGAAGAACATGGTTGATGACATTCTTGAGCATCTAAAATTCAAAGGAGAGTCTTTGGCAAACATCGAAAGTATTTTAGGGAAACCCGACTTTTACGATGCTTCTAAAATCAGTTACACCATTGAAACAGATTACGGTAGTGATATCGACCCAACTGAAACAACTGCCTTGGTTATTGAATTTAACAAGGATAATGTGGTAACGCGGGTTAAAAAAGAAGAATAGAAGAAAAAAGTAAATAACTGAATTAACACCAACATCAAAAAACAACCATGCGAATCTTACTCACATTACTCCTACTCACTACTTTACTTAACTGTTCCGGGAAACAAAAAGAAGATGCCGTTTCAACTCCCAAAACCATAAAGCACGATGACATCACAGCTATTGATGCTGAGTTCCCGTTGCGGTTAGACCGGGTAAACCTTCAGGATAATAAGCATACATTTCACCTGAATGATGGCATCGTTTCCAAGATTGATGAAACGATCAGGAAAAACGCTGAAGAAACCGGCCTTCATGACAATCCGGAAACTTACAGAAAAACGTATATCAACACAATACAGTTACAGGGTAAATCACACACGGTTTTTGTCGTTTTACTAAAGAGCTATCCGATAGGAGAAGAAGTCGGGGCCAAAGTTTTATTCTACGATAATCAAAAGAAAGAATTCGCAGACAAGGATTTCGAATTGAAACTGTTTGCTTTGTACAGCTATGACAATGGAAAATTAAAGCCTACGGATTTAAAAACTGGCTTGCAAATTACATATCCTGAAATTGATATTACCGACTTCAACAAAGACGGGATTCAGGATTTTAAATTTAAAAGACTTTACCATAACGGTACATTCAATGCGCTACACACAACAATCCTGGCGATTAAGAATAAAACGATTGATACTTTGTATTTTTGCGAAAAGGGATTTGGTGAACTGGCAGAAAAGAGAAACTGTTTGTGAAAGGTTTTAAACAATTCCATAATAATTTAAAAAAATGCCCATAGGTTTAGATTCTTCGATATTCTTAATTGTTTGCTGGTTTGCATTGGATTGCCTATTTCCATTACGCTATTTTTTAATACTTTGTTGCGGCGAAGATCTAAGACCACATGTTTTATGGTTTGATGAATATTACAATGAAAAATATTTCAAAAGAGATACAGTGCTGAGAATATCCAAAAACACTGGATTATTATTTGTCATGGGAACATCGGGTGCTACTAATCTTCCGCGGACAATTGCCGAAAATGTACTCGCAAAAAACGGAATGGTGGTAGAAGTAAACATCGAAGAGAGTTATTTCAGTCAGTTACTCCAAAACAAAAAGAATGGCATCATCATTAGACAGGAAACGAGTCCGTTCCTTACCGAACTCAAAAACCAATTAGAAAACTGTTGGTAACATTTAATTGTTGTTTTTAAATATGACAGAAAAAAGAAAAATCATCAAATCAATCATTTTCATTGTCTTTATGTCAATCTTCCAGCCGTTTTTTGACGTGATTTTACTGTTCGAATATGGAGGCTCTGCAAAATGCCTCGACAATTTTATTATTGAAGATACTTTTTATATTTCCTTATTATATATTGCCACACCATTACTGATGTTGTATTTGCTATTTCGGATTTTAAAATGGAATTCAATAGTGCATTACGCCTTAATCGGGCTTCTTTTTGTTGTACTCTCATTTAATTTGATAACCTTACCGTTATTCCTTGACAGAATAGTAGCCTGGACAACATATGCAGAAAATGAAATACTTGAAGGAGCTCTAGTTGCCAGTGTACCAACTTTGCTGATCCAGTTTTTTGTGATAACTAAAATGATGTATAAGATTAATCGCAAAGAAATAGCCGAGATAAAAAGCAGTAATTGAAATTAAAAAACAATGTTTAAAAAGATTAAAAGCATGAAAACCCTCGGCGAATTTGAAATACACGATACATTTCCCATTAATACAAAACCTATTATAACAGGAAGACTTATATCCGGCGGACCGATATCGAATAAAAAAGACATTCTTTTGAAAGATATCTATATTACGTTTAGCTACAATGATACAATTATAACTGCGAAAATAATCGAATTGACTAGTCCGTTCATGCGGTTACATATGGATATTATCATTGAAGTTGGAGACAATATTGCCTTGGTTCTTGAAACCAACAATGAAACTGAGGCTTTAGGTAATGTCACATTTTCACCCGTAATAGTAGGTACAATCATTCATCGGTAAAACTGAATTCAGGTTATGATTCCAAAAAAGAAAAAAGGATTCCGGAAAATTATTGTTGGAAACACCGAATACAACTGGAGATTTTCAGGTATTGTTGAAATCAGGCCAAAACAAAATGTATCCAACAAACTGGAAATAGACATGGGACATTTTGATCCTTGGTTATATGTAAATGATCTGGAAAACAAACCCGATGATTTTGAACCCAAAACTGTTACGCCCGGCTTTGTAAAAAAATGCATTGAAGCAGCGATAAGCTCAGGTTGGGATATCGGGACGAAGAATACACATCTGAAATTAAGCTATAAAAAAGGTGAATTTTTATAACCAATTGAAAAACAATTAGATTAAATGGATATCGATATTACACTTTACATTATTTTTGGTATCCCACTATTTATAGTTGGTTTTCAAATTGAAAAACTAAACCAAAAGAAAATATTTCCTATCTGGTTGTCAATTGCTGTATTGATCCTCCTTTTAGGAATTGCCATTGAAAACAATTCAAATAATGAAATGCGAAGTATCAGTTATTATGGATCACAAATGCTTTTGGTATTTCTGATTATCCAACGTATAACTAGAAACATATACTTCAAAATTTTTAAAAGGGAACCGGAATTCGGAAGGTCACCAAAACATAAAATCGACAATATTTATACTTTGCTAATTGCAATTGGAACAATGCTACTGCCTTTTCTTTTAGATGCTTATATTTTTCATAAATTCTAAATCAAAAACGAAATGAAATCCTTCTTCAAAAACAGTTTATTTCTAGTCTTGCTTCTTTTTATAAATGGCAAGACGAATGCCCAGGAAGAAAATATCAGTTATGTTACCACAGATGATAATGTGAAGCTTTACACTAAGAAATCAGGCAACGGACCACTATGCATTTTTATACACGGTGGGCCGGGAGCCTGGAGTAAATCATTTGAAGATATGTGCGGAAGGAATTTAGAACAGCACTTAACAATGGTCTATTATGATCAAAGAGGATGCGGACGTTCAGAAGGTTCCAAAGATGATAACTATTCATTGGCACGTATGCTTAAGGATATAGAAACCATCCGGATTCAAAACAATACCGAAGAAGTTTATTTACTCGCACATTCTTTCGGCGGAATATTGGCCACACAATATGCATTAACCTATCCAACACATACCAAAGGGGTTATTTTGGCCAATTGCACCCTGAATCTGAAATATTCCATAGCCAATCAGGTTCAATACATGAATGAACTCATGGGAATTAAAGACAGTACTGCCGATCCTACACTGCTATCAACCCTTATACAAACCAGAAATACATTTGAAAAGAAAGGAATGGTTCATAAGTTACTTTCCGACAACAAAGAAAATATTGATCTTTTACACGGTATTGACAGTAAAAACCCCGGTAATTATTCTTTTGCCCAAAAATCATTCGGTATTGAAGATTATCTGAAAGACCACACACTAATAACCAACACCATAAAGACTCCTGTTTTGGTTATTACGGGCAAAAAAGACCATGCCATAGGTGAAAAACATTATAGATCATTTCTTTTTCCTAACCAGACTGTCGTAAAAATCAATGGCGGACATATTGTGTATTATGAACAAAATGAAAAGTTCTGTAAATCGGTTTTTAACTTTATTTCCAAAACCAATTCCAACTGACATTTTTATACAAAGCCAAATTATTAAAACTAGTTTTTCATTTCGGTATATTTGCAAAAAAATATACCAAATTTAAACAGGAAGCTGAAAAAGCTACTTCCCTACTCAACCTTACAATGAAAAAAGCATTTTTAATTAAGTTTTTGATTTTATTCATTTCTATAACTGCTAATTCACAGGATTTCCTGGTTTTTAAAGTAAGATACAAACCACAAACAAAATATTACCAGATTCAATCGTATAATTTAAAAGCAAGCAATACCTTTTCAGGAACCGAAGATGTATTAAAAAGACTTAAAGAAAGAGAAGTACAAAATCCTACTGTCACAACTTCGTTTATGAAAAGCGAATCGAATATATTGACCGGAAAATTAAATTCAAAAAACGTTTTCCCAATAGCGTGTGAATACATCAATGGTCAAAGTTTAAAAGGGAAAGTAATTATACCAAAAGGGACAATAGTTTACGGAAAAGGAACTCTGGACAATATGCCTGTATTGGACTCAGTCGCATCTGAACAACTTGATGCTGACTTTAAAAAAAGTTTCCTTAAATCATTAAATGACTTGATTTCCCAAATCAATTTCCCGGTTAAAAAGATCAAAATAGGGGAAAGTTTCACTCAAGAAATTCCATTCTCATTTCCGGTTGCAAATAATAATCTGGAAATGATCATAAAAACAGAATACAAATTAATTGCTATCAAAAATAACCTGGGATACTTTGAAATTAAATCGGACTATACAATGAAAACCGAAATATCAGAAAAGGGTTTCAAAGGAAAAGGAACCGGAGAAGGAACTTTGGTTTATGATATCCAAAATAACTTTTTTCAAAAGTTTTATGTTAAGAGCGAAGTTGAAATGGATTTTTCAATGAATGATTTAAAACTAAATATAAAATCGGAAACTGAAAGCTCACATGAAATCAAAATCTCCAAAAACTAAGCTTTTTAAACAAGACAAAAAACAGTACAGATTTTTTTGCAAATTATGTTGATAAAAAATTTATCCGAAATCATCATAGAAGAGCACTTTTGTCAAAACGAAACAGTTGATTATAAGTTAATAAGAAAATACCTACCAAATAAGAATGAAGAATTGGCCTTCCTTTAAGAAATCAAATTGATACTATTAAAGGAAAAACAGCATCATAAATGCGGGCGATTTACTATCTTTATCGTTTATACAATTAATTATAACTGAATAAAGTCAATAAAATATCTTCATCATAAATGAAATACCTTCCAACTTTCATACTTCTGGTTTCTTTAACTGTTAGTTGCAATGTAGCCCACAAAAAAATTACGGATAAAAACAAAGGCAAAATAATGTTTACCAGTAAACGTGATGGTAATTTTGACGTTTACCTGATGAATGATGACAGCACAAATGTTGTTAACCTTACAAACGATCCTTCAACTGATTATGGATTAAACTGGTCACCTGACGGAAAACATATTCTCTTTTACAGCAACAGAAGCGGTAATGAAGAAATCTGGCGTATGAATCCGGACGGATCTAATCCCGTTAATTTGACGAATGCTCCTTCAAACGAACGCAGTGCCACCTATTCACCGGACGGAAAAAAAATTGTTTTCATATCTGACCGGGATGAGAAAACCAATGATCTATACCTGATGAATGCAGATGGCAGTGATGTCAAAAGAATTACAACAAATAAATCGTATTGCGAAAGTCCGGTATGGACCAAAGACGGCCAAAATATAGTGTTTACACTTGAAATAAAAGAAGTCTTCAAAGATGTCAAAAAAGATAATAAGGTCAAAAAAAACAAGAAGGGCAAAAAAGATAAAAAAGTAGCGAAAGAAAAAGATGAAGTGGTACTCAACGGTGAACTCTTTATGGTAAACATAAATGGAAATAACCTGAGAAGAATGACGTACAAATCAGGATTTGATTCGGGTGCGGCCATTTCACCCAACGGAAAAAAAATTGCCTTTTACAGCAAATCAGAAGCCGGCTTCATGGATATCTACATCATGACCATCAATGGTACCGAGATTCACAACCTGACTAATGATCAGGCTGAAGATTATTCTCCTTCCTGGTCGCCTGACGGTAACTGGATTTCATTTACATCAGGTAACAGTACCAACTATGACATTTGGAAAATTAATATCCATACAAAAGAAAGAATTCGTCTGACCAGCAATCCCAAACGGGACGAAACGCCTTATTTTAAGCCTTAAAGCAGTCTAAAAATAAACACTAAAACTTACTTCAATTACAAAGATCGTCCTGTTTCATCTGCTCAACAGCTTCGCGCAGTGTCTGGTCGGCCAATTTGAAAAGTCTTAAGATTTCCTCTTTTTCCTGGGTTTCTTTTGCTTTTCTTTCAAGTTCTTTAACCGTATCCATAATCGAAATAATACCCAGTATTTCAATGCTGGGTTTCATTTCATGCATCACATGGTAAACGCCCATAAAATCATTTTCCTCTATTTTTTGCGCGGCTTTGTCAAGCATTGAAGGTGTTTGTTCGATAAACATTTTCATGACTGTACTGACAAATTCATCGTCATCTTTGCTCAAATCGTAAAGAGAACTCAAATTGTATAAAGCAGCGACTGTCTTTGTTTTTTCTTTTTTTGTACTTGAAAAATAATGACTTTTCCCAACATGTCTGGCAATGGTTTCAATCATAATATCTTCTTCGAAAGGTTTGGTAATGTAATCATCCATTCCAACTTCACGGCATCTTTCAACCTCTGTTTTAAAGGCATTAGCAGTAAGTGCAATAATCGGTGTTGCCAATTTTAAATCATTACGGATTCTTTTAGTAGTTTCAATTCCGTCCATTTCCGGCATCTGAATATCCATCAATATGACATCAAACTCCTGTTTTCCCAGTATTTCAAGCGCCTTCACACCATTAACAGCTTCGGTAACACGACAATTATAATATCGTAGCGAGTTTTGGGCTACCATCCGGTTCAAATCGTTGTCTTCTACTAACAATACTGAAATATTGTCAATTGATATTTCTTTCTCCTGTATATTACTGATTTTAAGGTTTTCTTCATTTCCCTTTTGGAAACGGAGAAGAATCTGAATCGTTGTTCCTTCATTTTTATTGCTCTCAACCTCTATTTTCCCGTCCATTAACTGCACCAATTCTTTGGTTATGGCCATACCTAAACCGGTTCCTCCGAATTTACGTGTAATAGCCTTATCTTCCTGAGAAAATTTCCTGAAAATAGAATCGACAAAATCTTTCTCAATACCTATTCCAGTATCCTGGACAGTTATACATAATTCCTGATAATCTGTACTTTCTTCCAATACTTCACAATGCACACTGACTTTGCCTTCATTTGTAAATTTCAATGCATTACCAACAAGGTTAAAAAGAATTTGCTCTAATCGGAGTGCATCTCCTTTCAGGACAGGATAAACCGTTTCTGAAATCGTACTGCTGAAAGCCAATCCTTTTTCAACTGCTTTTGTTTCCAATACTTTGTGCACATTCATAATGGTATGCTCAAAAATAAAATCTTCATACTCAAGGGACATTTCCCCGGCTTCAATTTTGGAAATATCCAAAACGTTATTAATAATCGCCAACAAATGCTTTGATGCAATGGAACTGTTATGAATATAATTTTTTTGCATCTCGGTCAGTTCTTCTTTATCGAGTTCCCGTAAAAATCCAATGATTGCGTTCAAAGGCGTACGGATTTCATGACTCATATTGGCCAAAAAGGTTTCTTTAGCTTTTGATGCTTCCTGTGCCTTTATTTTTTCCTTCTGAAGATCGATTTCCATTTGTTTTTGTTCGGTCACATCCAAATGAATTCCTATAGATCCCACTAACCTGCCGGTGTCATCGAATTCGGGAGCTCCGCCTATTGTCCACCACCGAAGTTCGCCTTTCTTATTCTTTACCGGCATTTGATACACATCTGATCCTCCCTGCTTCCGCATTTCGATTTTAGATTGCATAATTTCCAGGTTTTCTTCCGATATAAAGAGCTGTGATGCTTTTTTTCCCAAAATCTCTTCCATATCATAACCCGAAATATCCAAAAAACTTTGATTCGCAAACTGAATGACTTCTTCGTTGTCAACAACCATCAATCCCAAATTCATGTTCGCAATAATATTACGGTATTTCTCTTCCTGTGATTTTAAGTTATCTTCAGCCTTTTTCCGTTCGGAAATATCCTGGATAAAAGAACAGAAAAACATTTCCCCGTTTTGTTTAATCGGGATGATGGATATTTCAATGGGAAATTCAACTCCTTGCTTATTTAAGCCCGTAATTTGGAATTGACGGTTTAAAACAGGACCTTCTCCCGTTTTCATATAATGGCTCATACCCCGCTTATGGGCCTCAACATATTGCGGCGGAATAATCGTATTGGAAAGGAATTTACCTATTACTTCATCGCTTTCCCAACCAAAAATAGTGCTTGCCGGCTTGTTCCAAAAGATTATTTTGTCTTCACAGTCAATCGTGATAATTGCATTGAGAGATGCATTCATAATCAAACGGCTTCGTTCCTCACTTTGCTCCAAAAGGGTACGGGTTTTTATCTTTTGCGTAATATTGACATACTTCCAAAGATGGCCTTTGTGCTCTTCTCCTATCACCACGGGAAGATATTCTCTTTGTAGAAATCCTTCGGTTACGGTTTCCAGTAATTCACTGGCGGTTCGTTTCTTTTCTTTAATAATCTCACGGGTTCTGTCAGTAAAAATATCCTGTTTTTTGAATATCGTTTTGCAATACTCTTCAATGGCAACACAATCTCTTCCGGTCATGTTTTCCGCGAGCTCATCAATACCGAACATTTCACAGAATTTCTGATTGGCAAACAGTACTTTCCTGTCTTCATCTTCCACTAAAATACCGGATTGGATACTGTCCAATAATATCCGTAACAATCCAACGGTACGGTCAGATTCATTTGCTGTAGTCTTATCGGCTTTATAATCTGAAATGCACTGAGCATTACTATTCCTTTTGTAGTCTTCATCAGAATTGCTAAAAGTATCTTTCCAAACTTCATGTTGCTGTTTAACAGAACTGACTTTCCCACGCTCCTGAAAAATCCTGTTCCCAGTGTGCTTATTTTTTTCAAAGGTCAGATAGGAATCATTAATCGCTTTCAAAAATGACTCGAATTCACTGTTTTCAGAAATTTCACGGGTAAGATGCACCTTAATTTGTTCCTGTAGTAGTTGATGAAAATCCATAATCAGTTTATTTTGTTAATAATTGGAATGGACAATATCCGGTTTCAGCCTGGTGCGGGGGAGTTTCAAATAACTATTCTTCAATTAATTAAGATAAGCTTTTTGAAAGTTTTTCATGCTTAAACCAAATCTATTACTAAAATAATAAAAAGAATCGGCAAAAAAAGCTTTTTATGAAAAGAAAGAAAAAACCTACTTATTTTTTTTCAATTTCTTTGGTTTAAAAATTGAAAAACTACTTATTTTGTAACAATTTTTCATCAATTTTACTAAATCAAAATCATCTGTTATTTTACTCCAATAAAAAATGAAAAATCTTTTCTTTGTACTTTTTCCTAACTACAACAAACAATAATAATGCCCCAACTAATCAAACATCCCCTAACCCTGGAAAGTAATTCCATAAAACTTCTTCCGCTTGAAAAGGAACATTTCGAATCACTTCTTGAAGCAGCATCCAACCCGGAAATCTGGGAACTGACTTCCGTGAACTATTCCATACCTGAGGTTTTTCATACTAACAGCAATACTGCTTTGGCAGACAGGGATAAAGGCTCTGCTTATCCTTTTGTGATTATTGATACAAAAACGAACGAAATTATCGGTACAACACGCTTTCTGGAGATTGTTCCGGCCGACAAAAAATTGGAAATCGGGGTTACCTGGATCAAAAAAGAATACTGGGGCTCAACCGTAAACCTCGAATGTAAATTCATTATGTTGCAGTATTGCTTTGAGGTTTTAAAAACTGTCCGCGTACAATTCCGGGCAAAATCAAATAATGCCCGCTCCAGAAAAGCCATGGAGAATATGGGAGCCCATTTTGAAGGTATTATGCGGAAAGATAAAATCGAAGCTAACGGAATTCCCAGAGATACTGCTTTTTACAGCATCATAGACTCCGAATGGGAACAGGTAAAAGAGAAAATCACCAATTTAATTGCATCAAAAAAATTATAACTTCTTCATGTCAAAATCAAGAATAAAATATTATCTGATTTGCTTCACGATAATGGGGATCTATTCAGTAATCATAAAACCGTTTATAGAAAAACCATATCTTGACAATGATATACGTTCTTTCGAAAATGGAACATGGATATATACCATTACACTTTGTGTGGTTTTATACCTCATGGCAGTCATATTCTTTTTAAAAACGAAGGAAATTACGGATCGCCTCTATGTGTTTTTAGCTCCTTTTGCGTTCTTCTTTTTTTCCTCCTTCTTTATCAAAGGAATGCTAGACAAAGGAATGCTGCTTTTCAACACAACAACCGGTAATCAATATGTAACTGAATCTTATTCTGTCGTAAAAACCAAAGAAATTGAATGTCCTTATCTACTTCATAACATAGAAACATTAATTGGCAATGAAGAAGAATTAGAAAAGATTGACGCAATCCGCAAAAGAAAAAAACAAAAATCTCTTTTTCTGTTGCAAAATCAAGATACCGTAAATGTTATTTACAAAACAGGATTCTTTAACGTGAAATACCTCGAATAATGAAACTTAAACATCTCTTTTTCCTCTCTGTTATCATTCTGTTAGTATTTGTTGCCACTTGGTCTGCCAAAAAAATCAACCTCAACCCAAATTATAATGTCGGACAAAAGCTGGACAGCCTCCACGGAGTTCATGTTTACTACAACGGCGGGGTCGATCATACCTCTGAAAGAAACCTGACTTCTGATAATTACAATCTCGGACTCAAATACCAATGTGTAGAATTCGTGAAAAGATACTACTACGAACATCTGAACCATAAAATGCCGGATGCTTACGGACACGCAAAAGATTTCTTTGATGCTGCTGTAACCGACGGACAGCTTAACAAAAAAAGAGATTTAACCCAGTACAGCAATCCAAGTCTTTCAAAACCTCTGGTAGGCGATCTGGTGATTTTCAGTCCAACAATCCTTAACCGCTTCGGTCATGTTGCAATTATCTCAAATGTAAAGGATGACCAAATCGAAATCATCCAGCAAAACCCGGGACCCTTCGGAACTTCACGGGAAACTTATACGCTGATAAGCGAAAACGGCAAGTGGAATATCAATAATGACAGAATTATGGGTTGGCTCCGGAAGGAAAATAAATAGTTCTATTAAACATTAGGATAGGGCTTCTTTATTTCCTTCATTTGTAACCGATTTAATACCAAAACTAAAATGAAACTCTTCTTATTTACTCTTTCAGCTGTCTTATTTTTCAGTTGTAGCCAAAAAGAAAACCATAACCCAACTTCTGACAATAAAGACACAATAGCCGTGGAGGCAATTACGGCAACTGAAGAAAGAGATACTTCAGTACCAACAATAGAAGAACACTATTTTGATTATACCAATACGGTATTAAAGGAAGATTTCAAACAATCCATACAACACCTCTTTTCCGATACCGGATCGAAAGATACTTTTACGCTCTCAATTCCGAAAGGAAACATCAACCGGACCGAAACTACTCTGAAAATAGTTGCGGCAAACGGTGAATTGATCCTGGAAAAGAAATTTACTACCAGAGAACTCATAAATGGTTATGACCTTCGTGAAATAACCAATGATACCCAAATGGAAGCCTACATAATCGACAAAGCAAAAAATATTCTCAATAACGATTCTTTTATCGATTTAAGCGAACCAATTGATAAAAATAGTTTTGTATTTAATACGGAAAAAGAAGATTTTGAAAACTTTGAGGCTTATACAGAATGCAAAAATGATAAACGTTCCATTTTTGTCATTGGTTTGGAAGAAGAAAACATAACTTATATGGTCTATTCCGCTAAACTTAAAAAAGTAGTGGATGTTTTATACTGCTGTTGAAAATTATCTAAAAGTAACGTTTAATTTTACACCCTCTTTAAATTAACTGTCTCTTGCCGGAAGAAAATAAAATACTGGTCATACTCGATCTGGACGAAACCTTGATTCACGCCACCCGTAATCCTCTCTATGAAAACTGGGATTTTGAGCTGTTCAATTATAAAATATTCATCCGGCCGCATCTCCACGTTTTTTTGTCTTTTCTGAAAGATAACTTTGACGTTGCCGTATGGTCTTCGGCTTCTGATGATTATGTAACCAAAGTAGTCGAAGAAATTTTTCCCGATGATTACGGATTGAAATTCGTCTGGGGAAGAACCAAATGTACCTATAAGCCGGATTATTCAAAAGCCGAAGAAATTGGCTATTTCGACTATTATTCGCACTTCGAATACATCAAAATTTTGAAAAAGGTGACCAAAAAGTTCCCTTATACCAAAGAACAAATCCTTATTATTGATGATACACCGCGTAAAGCGATGTACAACTTCGGTAATGCCATCTACCCTTCCGAATTCAACGGTGATAAAAACGATAACGAACTGGAATTACTCGTAAACTATCTTGAAACTTTCAAAGACATTTCAAATGTGAGAACAATTGAAAAACGAAACTGGAGAGATGTCTTAAAATAGCTGAAGATCATTCAAAACTAAAAGCTAAAGCAATCAAGATTATTTTCTCCTTTTCAAGATTTCTTTGTCAGTCAAGGAGACTATTACCTTCGTCGATTAGAAAACTCACACTGGCAACGAGAAAACTCCCTTTGGCAACGGGAAAACTCACTCTGGCATCGGAAAAACTCTTTTTGGCAAGGAGAAAACTCACTCTGGCAACGAGAAAACTCTCTTTGGCAACGGGAAAACTTCCTCTGTCAACAGGAAAACTCACTCTGGCAGCAAGAAAACTCCCTTTGGCAACGGGAAAACTAACTCCGGACAAATGAAAAATTATTTCGCACAAATGAAAAACATAAGCGATTTTCCGTAACTTGCATCTCGTCCCTTATAACTTTTACATTCCGCAAAATAAATGAAGAACTTAATCATTGCTGCCGCAACGGTACTGCTGCTTATTTTCAGTTCAAAACTATCCGATAAGAAAAATACAGAAGCTACAAAAGAAGATAAATCGGTAAATCCCTCCTATTCAAAAGAAGCTACCGATGAAAGAATCGCCACACATTCGGCTGAAATCAAATCATTCATCGCTAAGAATAAAGAATACAACGATCAGGTGACTTTCCTTGTCGACATGAAAATCCATTCGGGCCGAAACCGGTTTTTTATCTACGACCTGCAATCCGATAAAGTGACTGATAAAGGTCTTGTGGCGCATGGTTCCGGTTCCGAAACAAACACTGTGGGCAAACTCAAATTCAGCAACGTCAACAACTCATTGTGCACTGCTTTAGGGAAATATTCCATCGGCTACAGCTACAACGGAAAGTTCGGAAAAGCCTACAAGATGTACGGCTTGGACAAAACAAATGACAATGCCTACTTACGGAATATCGTGCTGCACAAATACAAAGATGTTCCGTATGAAGAACAAATTGATGAAATTTGCAACAGTTACGGTTGCCCAATGGTAAACGAAACTTTTTACAAACGCATCGAAAAAATAATTGACAACTCTGATAAAAAGATTCTTTTGTACATTTATTATTAGAATAAATTGTCTAATCCCAACCGAATGATTACAACTCAAACTAAACTATTCGCTGTTCTTTTATTTATATCGAATACGATCAGACTTTCTGCGCAGGAAATCCCCATACCCCAAAACTATTCTGTTGTCGAAAAGGTAAAAGGCGATCTTGATAAAGACAATATCCCCGAGCTGGTTGTTGCTTATAATACCAAACAGGAAACCGATTCCGATAATGATGTTACAAGAGAATTAATCATTTATAAACTCAAAAACAAACAATGGACGGTCTGGAAAAAATCAAAACAGGCACTCTATAGTAGCCGTGGAGGCGGCATGATGGGCGACCCTTTTGAAAACATTGAAATCAAAAACCAGGTTTTGAGTATCAGTCAAAACGGTGGCAGCAGCTGGAAATGGGGCCACACCGATAAATACCGTTTTCAGAACGGAGCATTCTTTTTAATTGGTTACACCAGTGATTCCGGTAAAGATTGTGAATATTGGACACATGTTGATTTCAATCTGTCTACCGGTAAATTGATCGTAAACAAAGAATATCACAAATGTAAAGATGATAATCTGGACAATTTAAATGTATACAAAACAGAAAACGAAACCTTTTTCAAAAAAGGATTAAAAATCACCCTTGAAAAAAGATCCGAAAAAGATGTGCTCATCATCACCCCAAAATACAAACATCAAATTTACATTGCACACACTAACGACTGACAATAGTTTTAGATTTATCAATAAAAACTTCCACCATGAAATCCATTTTTGAAACATCCACAAGGGACGAATTAAGATCCAGAATCAATTCTTTACAACAAGGAACTCCTGCTCAGTGGGGCAAAATGAATTTATACCAAATGCTGAAACACTGTACACTTTGTGAGGATATGTTTTTGGGCGAATTAAAAATCAAACGGGTTTTCATCGGCCGTATCATCGGACCAGGTTTTCTCAAAAAAGTATTAAAGGATGACGCTCCTTTCGGAAAAAATTCCCCAACCAGTCCGCTGTTAAAAGAAACAAAGGAAAATGGTGATATTCAATTACAGAAAGAAGAATGGCTCAACCGGATCGAAAAATATGCCACATTCAATAACAATACATTTGTACATCCTTTCTTCGGTCCCATGACAAAAGAACAAATGGGATTGTTTGCTTACAAACACGCAGATCATCACTTGAGACAATTTGGAGCATAATATTATTTAAATAATAAAAAAGCCGGTTCAAATGAACCGGCTTTTACTTTATGATTTCTTCACGAAATCATCTATGATCTTATCAGATTCTGCTTTGGTAGCAGTTGGTTTCAAATCAAATAAATGCATGAATAACGGTTGACCTTTAACAACTGTCTCTAAATTCAAATCTTTATTCAAATTAAACACCGACTGCCATTTATCTCTCACATTTTTCCACAATACATTATTCTTTTTCCAGTAGTTTTGGGCAGCAATACACTTTGAATTATCAACTTTACGGTAGTAATCCATTCCTTTTTCAAATGCTAAGGTTTTATCGGCACCTTTATCATCTCTTTGGATCTTTTCGTTATCCTGCTCGTGTAACCAACCGTATTTAGTTATTTCATGAATGTTTCTTCTCTTTAAAACATTGTAATCATTACGGATGGTGTGCTCTCTTCTTGGAAGTGGCGCATCTGCCGTATTTTTCCATGTCGAAGTTCCGTCAACGTGAACCCATGAAGCCGTTCCCTCATATCGCGGACTGTCATCTACCTGATATACTCTTTGTGTCCATTGCCCTTTTACCGCATTTGAAGGTAAGGTTACAAATTTCCAGGTCTTATCTTTATAAAACTCATAAAATTTTGTATTCTCGAATTCCCAATCCTGACGCCAGTGTTTTACAATTGTTGTGTCTCCAACGATCAATAAATGCTGCATTACAATTTTGTTCGGTTTGTCTTCAACCAATTCAACCCATTCCAATCCAAAATCCTTTTTTGAAGGTGATGGTTTGTAAGCTTCATCTTTGCTTACTTTAAATGTTTCTGTAAAATTGAATTCTACTTCGTAACAGCCACACATCGCTTTAATAGCATCAGTGTCTTTTTTCTTTTTATCCTGTGCCGATATAGTCAAAGAAGCCATTGACAATGCCAGAATTGTTATTGATTTGAAAGTTTTCATTTGAGATAGGGTTTAAAAATTCTGTTGCAAAAATATAAATTTTATTTAGAACAAATAAAAATAAGATATATATTTGCCAAATAAATTTTATTAAGACTTAATCTAAATAATGAAAGTTAAAACTACTTTTCTGTTTATAAGCTGCTTTGTCCCTATTTTACTGCTTGCTCAGAACAAGGTCAAAGACACCTCAAATACCAATAAGCTGAATGAAGTTGTGGTTACAGCCCAATTTGGACCGCAATCATTGAAAAAATCCGTTCACAATGTCCGTATTATATCAAAAGAAGATATTAAAAATCAGGCAGCTACTAACCTATCTGATGTTCTCAACCAATATCTGAATATAACCATTGCCCCAAGTTCAGGAACCGGACGCTCCACAGTATCCATGTTTGGTCTGGATGGACAGTACTTTAAAATTTTAGTTGACAATATACCGGTTGTAAGTGACAATAGCTTAGGAAATAATATCGATTTAACCCAAATTAATCTGGACGACATTGAGCGCATCGAGATTATTGAAGGTTCAATGGGTGTAACTCATGGTGCCAATGCAGTGAGTGGAATTTTAAATATCATCACCAAAAAAAATTCGGCAAAAAAGTGGGAAATCACTGCAATGGCACAAGAGGAAACTGTGGGAGGCGAATATGATTTCATGCAAAAAGGCAGGCATATACAGTCACTTAAGGTCTCCAATAAAATCAATAATTCCTGGTTTGCTTCATTAGGTTTTAACCGAAATGATTTTCAGGGTTTTCTGGATAACCGAAAAGGCGAAAACCACCAGGAATCTGATATGCTAAGAGGCTACACCTGGCTTCCGAAGCAGCAATATTTTTC
This sequence comes from Flavobacterium amniphilum, assembly GCF_023634845.1. Classification (GTDB taxonomy): domain Bacteria; phylum Bacteroidota; class Bacteroidia; order Flavobacteriales; family Flavobacteriaceae; genus Flavobacterium; species Flavobacterium amniphilum. Next base: position 38,343 of record NZ_JAMLJL010000006.1, read on the forward strand.
AAATGCGGTAATCAACTATACCAAAAAAGATTTCCGTGCTTTTTACAAATTCGATTATCTGGATGAAACCATTGATTATTTCAACCCAACTATTTTAGTAATAGCTAATCCGCCTTTTGGCCAAAACAGATTTGCTAATGATACCCGTTATTTAAGCAATCGTTTCTACCATCATTTAAATGCTTCGGGAAAATTATTCACACTCAGTTACAATGTTTCGGTTTCACATCAGCAACAGGCCAGACATGCCGAAAATTTTCAGTATGATTTCCAAAATAACACCGAAATCAATCTGCAAAAAATAAAACAACAGGAAGCAAACGTCTTCTACTCTACCGGAACTTTGTCCAATTTCTTTAAAAATAATATAGCCGATTTACAATTAGGTTATGAATTAGCCAATACCAAAGGATTTGCCTTAGTTGATGGTGAAAATCAAACAAAAGTGGAAGTTGAAAAACGTTTTGAGAATTATGATTTTTTTGCTTCTGCAGAGATACATCCAACAGAAAAGTTTTCCATCCGACCGGGAATCCGTACTTCCATCCAATCAAAATTTGATTCCCAATATGCAACTTCATTAGGACTAAGATACTTATTTGACATCGGATTGGAAGCAAGAGCATCAATGGGCAAATCGTTCAGAGTACCGACTTTTGAAGAAATGTATTCGAAAATAAAGTTTTCTGGCCATCAATTTTACGGAAATGAAAATCTAGTCCCGGAAAATAGTACATCATACGAGCTAAATACCAAAAAAGATTTTATCATCAATAAAAATGTAAAATGGCAGACTAAGGCAGCTGCAGGCTTTTTGAATGTTGATGACCGGATAGAAATGGCTTTTGTTGGTTACGAAAATACTGCACCTGTTTACCAATACATCAATATTAGTTCATATAAAATGTGGAATGCATCAACAAACCATCAATTCCAATACAAAAACTTTACAGCAAATGCCGGTGCCATCATAGTGGGAATTTCTCAAAAAATTGATGATGGAGAAGCTGTTTCGGATGACCGTTTCTTGTACAACTTACAGTTGAATGCCAATTTTTCCTACGAACTGAAAAAAATCAATACACTATTTGCCCTGTACTACAAATACAACGGTAAACAGCAACAATTTCAACGCACTACCGAAAATAGCCAACCGGTATATAAATTATCTGAAATAGAAGGTTATTCCTTCATGGATGCATCCATCCGTAAAACCTTTCTCAAAAATCAACTGGAAGCCACAATTGGTGCCCGAAACCTTTTTGATGTTACCCGGATCAATCAGGGCATTTCATCAGGTGTTCATGCCACATCAAGCGCCATCTTACTTGGCTATGGCCGTTCCTATTTCCTAAAACTAGCGTATAACCTTAATTTTTAATTAATACACATATCTATGAAAAAAGCAATTTACTTTTTCTTAAGTGCTTTAGCTCTTGGAGCATTCAGTTGTTCTGAAGACTCAAATACATCAGATTCGTTAGGCGTTGCCTTCGTGAATCAGGAAGTTAATATCACACAATCCAGCAATCAGGTGAATGTGGTTTTCTCTGAAGCAACTAAAAAATCAGGAACTGTAACCCTTAGCATCGAAGCAAACGGTGTTACTTATGGAACCGATTTCAATACAAATCCGGTAGCCGTGAATAATACAATCACAGTTCCATTTGCAGCGGGTGCTACTTCTGCAACATTTACATTCAACAAATTAATTGATGCAACGGAAGGACAAACCAAAAATGCAAAATTCACCGTTACTGCCGTAACCGGTATTGATGCTGAATTCACATCTCCAACAAATACAACCCGACTTAATTTCAATGAAGTGCCGGTTTCAAGTAAAACAATTTCTCCAGCTGTTGGCGGAAATACTTTTCCAAACAATGTTTATGTTGATTTAAGCTCTGGCGTTACAACAAATGTTGCCAGAACTTCATGGGAATTAGGTTTTTACTCAGGAACTGATTACCGAGTGGTTTTGAATCCCGGTATCAACAAATTTGCCGTTAAGCAATTAGCAACTACAAACATTGATGAAGTACAAACTTCTGATGCAAATGTAACCACAGGTAACTATGATCCGGCTGGCGCACCATATATCGATCATCCATACGGAAACTTATCAGGTACTGCAATTGCAGCTATTTCAGCAACCGATGCTGATAACAAAGTTTACTTGGTAAATCTTGGACAAAATGTTTCTGCTACGCCAGCAACAGGAAGTAATGCCGCTTTAACTGGTACAGACAGAGGATGGAAAAAAATCAGAATTTTAAGAAACGGCAACGGTTATAAGTTGTTATATGCTAATATCGAAGCAACTACACACAATGAAATCAACATTACAAAAGATGAAGCTCATAATTTCAGCTTTGTAAGCCTTTTAAATGGTGCATTAGTAAATGCTGAACCATTAAAACAAAAATGGGATATCAATTTAGGTACTTTCATGAACTACACACAATACAACGGACAGGATGTATCGTACTACTATCCGGATTTTGTAACATCAAATACAATCAACGGAACACGTGTGTATGAAGTATTAACTTCTGAATTTACATATGATGCTTTTACAACAGCTAATGTGGATGCCAATAAATTTAATACAACAGCAGCTGCAGACAGAAGAGCAATTGGAGCTAACTGGAGAGCAACTTATCCTTCAGCTTCTTTAAAAACAGACCGTTTTTATGTAGTTAAAGATGCAGCTGGAAACATTTACAAATTGAAATTTACTGCAATGGTAAATGGTTCTTCAGAAAGAGGAAACATCACTTTCGAATACATTAAATTGTAAGATCAAATCATGAAAGCATTAAAAATTATCATCATCATTTTGAACCTATACATAGGTGGTTTTATGATCTACGGAAGTTTCGGAAAATTTAAAGAAACTCCAAAAGCAACTGAGATTGTTGAAAAAGTCCAAAAAGGTGAAGAAGTTGCACCGAATGTTGACGTTTTAAAAATCAAAAACTACATCTTCGGAATGAAACAATCAGGTTTTTTCTGGCAGTTTTTGGGGATTATGGAATTAGTAGCCGGATTATTACTGGTAAGCCAGGTGTCCTCAAGAATCGGAGCAATTATTGCGCTTCCTTTAACGGTAAATATCTTCTTGTTCCATTTGTTTCTGGAAGGACATGAAATAGGCGAATTAATTCAAACTTTATGTTTATTATTAGCCAACTTGTTTCTAATTGCTTCTTCCTTTAAAATCTGGAAGCCTCTCTTATTGGACAAATCAATCATTCAATTCAAAGAAGCATAATTTTCCCGACATAATATTAAAGGCCATCAAAATGATGGCCTTTTTTTTATATAACACTTTTTAAATCAATAAATTAGCAAGTTATTTCATAACTTTAACAATTATTCCTTTCCTCAAAATACCATTCCTTTCTATTTAACAAAGCATGGAGTCCAGAGACCATCAAAAAAAACGGGGCAAACCCAAAAGCCAGAATTGGGAAAGTAAAATTTTAAACCTATGCCAAAGTATGTGATCGAAAGAGAAATCCCCGGCGCGGGTGATTTAACGCAGGAACAGTTGAAATCAATTTCACAAGCGTCATGCGGGGTTTTAGACGAATTAGGCCCAAAAATACAATGGGTTCACAGTTATGTAACCGATAATAAAATTTATTGTATTTACAACGCACCGAACGAAGAAATGGTTCGTGAACACGCTAAAAAAGGCGGTTTTCCAGCCAATAGCGTGAGTAAGGTACACACTATCATTGATCCAATCACAGCAGAATAAAAAAATCCCATCAGCTCACGCGGATGGGATTCATTTTTAATCCATATTGCTTTATTTAAGGCTCATCAAACTTTGCTCAATAGTAGCAATTTTAGCCAAAGCATCAGCTTCTTTCTTACGCTCATTCGCAATTACCTGCTCAGGAGCACCGGCTACGAATTTTTCATTCGATAATTTTCCTTGAACCGATTTCAGGAAACCTTTTGTATAATTCAACTCTTCAGTCAATTTTGCAATTTCAGCTTCTATATCAATGCTTCCGGTAATAGGAATAAAATATTCATTTGATTTGATACGGTAAGACAAAGCTCCGTCTACTTTTTCAGAAACATATTCCAAAGAAGAAATATTACCTAATTTAGTAATGATAGCATCAAAGAACTTCGAAGCATTTTCATTATTCACTACTTTAAGCTCAATTAAATCCCTAAACGGAATGTTCTTGTCTTTTCTGATCGTTCTGATTCCCGAAATAACTTCTGTGGCAAACTCAAAATCAGCAATCAGTTTCTCATCATACGATTTCAATTCCGGCCATTCTGCAACGATTAATGCCTGTTCCGGAGTTCTTTCAGCAATGTGTTGCCAAATTTCCTCTGTTAAAAACGGCATGAATGGATGCAATAATTTCAGGTTGGCTTCCAACATTTCAATCGCTTTATTGAAAGTAGCACGGTCAATTGGCTGTTGGTATCCCGGCTTAATCATTTCCAGGAACCAAGAACAGAAATCATCCCAAACCAACTTATAAATAGCCATCAAAGCATCTGAAATACGGTATTTCCCAAAGTTATCTTCAATTTCAGCCAATGTTTTCTGCAATTTAGCCTCATACCATTCGATAGCTGATTTAGATGATTCCGGTTGCGCGATATCTGCTACCTCCCATCCTTTAATCAATCGGAAAGCGTTCCAGATCTTATTGGCAAATCCTTTACCTTGGTTACATAATTCTTCATCAAATAAGATATCATTTCCGGCCGAAGCACTCAATAACAATCCGCATCGAACACCATCTGCACCAAACTTTTCGATTAATCCCAGCGGATCAGGTGAATTTCCTAAAGATTTAGACATCTTACGTCCTTCCTTGTCACGTACCAAACCTGTCAGATATACATTTGAGAATGGCTTCGCATCGGCATATTCATAACCTGCAATGATCATACGGGCAACCCAGAAGAATAAAATATCCGGTCCGGTTACTAAATCGTTTGTTGGATAATAATATTTGAAATCCTCATTTTCAGGATCCATTACTCCTCCGAAAACAGCCATTGGCCATAACCATGATGAAAACCAGGTATCCAATGCATCAGCATCCTGACGTAAATCTGCCGTCTGTAAATTTGCATTACCTGTTCTCTGTTTCGCTAATTCCAAAGCATCTGCCGGTGTTTCAGCTACTACAAAATCTTCTTTCCCTTCTCCGTAATAATAAGCCGGAATTTGCTGACCCCACCATAACTGACGGGAAATATTCCAATCACGGATGTTTTCCATCCAGTGACGATAGGTATTATTAAAACGTGAAGGATATAATTTTACTTCATCTGATTCTAAAACTGCTTTAATGGCAGGTTTTACCAAATCTTCCATTTTTAGGAACCATTGATCTGATAAGCGTGGCTCAATAACAGCTTTGGTTCTTTCAGAAGTTCCAACGTTATTGATATGCGTTTCAATCTTTGCAATCAAACCAAGTGATTCCAATTCTTTTGAAATTTCCTCACGAACCACAAAACGGTCTTTCCCCTGGTAATGTAATCCGTAGGAATTCAAAGAAGCATCTTCATTGAAAATATCGATGATTTCCAGATTGTGCTTAGCACCCAATTCTTTATCGTTTACGTCATGTGCCGGTGTAACTTTCAAACATCCGGTACCGAATTCCCTATCAACATATTCGTCAAAAATGATCGGAATTACACGGTTGCAAATTGGAACAATTGCATTCTTTCCTTTCAAATGGAAATAACGCTCGTCTTCCGGATGAATACAGATCGCAGTATCTCCCAAAATAGTTTCCGGACGTGTGGTCGCAATGGTAACAAATTCATTCGAACCTTCAATCTGGTATTTTAAATGGTATAATTTCCCTTGTCTTTCTTCGTAAATAACTTCTTCGTCTGATAAAGTCGTTTTCGCTTCCGGATCCCAATTTACCATTCGGTAACCGCGGTAAATCATTCCTTTATTGTATAAATCAACAAATGAACGGATAACCGAAGCTGACATATCCGGATCCATAGTAAATTTAGTCCGGTCCCAATCACAAGAACAACCCAATTGTTTTAATTGTTCCAAAATCGTTCCACCGTATTTATCGGTCCATTCCCAGGCATGCTTTAAGAATTCTTCACGGGATAAATCATTTTTATTGATTCCTTCCGATTTTAACTTCGCAACTACTTTAGCTTCGGTAGCAATGGAAGCGTGATCAGTTCCCGGAACCCAGCAGGCATTAAACCCTTTAAGACGGGCACGGCGGATTAATACATCCTGAATTGTATTGTTCAGCATGTGTCCCATATGCAAAACTCCGGTTACATTGGGTGGAGGAATTACGATAGTATATGGTGTTCTATGATCAGGTTTTGAGTGAAAATAGTTATGCTCCATCCAGTAGTCATACCATTTTTTTTCTACTGACTTGGCTTCAAATTGTGCAGGTATCATGTTTGTTTAAAAAATTTAAATGTTAAAAGTCTGAAGTTGGGTAAACTTCATTAAAGGTTACAAAAAGCTAATTGTTTCCTCTCCGGCCCATCACCTCTCAACAATATTGTCTGGTGGCCGGTATAAGGAATTTTGAATCTAAAGACAGACTCGCTCCTGAAAAGTTATATAGAATTGACTTTGGTACACTTTTTGTAATTTACTATGCAAAAGTAAGGAAACTAAGCAAATATAAAAAGAAGTTATTTTTTTTGTAAGTTTACGGAAACAAATCTAACTTTACCTAATAAATGAATTGATATGAAAAATTTATTGTCATTAATAGCTGTTGTATTATTTGGTATTTCAGCGCAGGCACAAAGTGGTGCAAAAATTGAATTTAAAGACAAGGACAATACCATCGATTATGGTACTGTTACCAAAGAAACCGATAACGGCATCAGAGTTTTTGAATTCACCAATACAGGTGATGCTCCGTTGATTATCACCAATGTACAATCTACATGTGGCTGTACTGTACCCAGTACACCGAAAGAACCTATTTTACCGGGTAAAAAAGGAAAAATTGAAGTTAAATATAACATGAACCCAGGGCCGATAAGAAAAACCATCACCGTTGAATCTAATGCGGTGAATTATGAAGGCGGAAAAGTTCCTTTAAAGATAAAAGGAACTGTTGTAGCACCCGCAGACGTAAATGTTATGGAGAAAAAGAAAAGCATAATGAATCAATAAAAAAAAAGCCCTGAAATTTCAGGGCTTTTTTTATTTATAATATTTTCTTGAGCTGGAATTTACCTTTTACAGGCACTCCTTTCCGGTCTACTTCCAGTCTGATTATTTTACCTTCTTCCGAACGCATCATCTCAATAATATCCTGTAATTTATATTGGTAAGCCGAATTACCGTTAATATTGGTCAGAACATCTCCTTTTTTGAATCCTGCAAGATCAGCAGGTGAATTAGGTCTTACCTTAATAATTTCATATTTCGGTTTCAGTGAAAACTGGTACTTAAAACGTGTCGGCGCATTATAAGTCGACAAATCCACATTTATGACATTCGTGGTTGATACTAAATTTGCTTTCAGTTCGACTTGCTCTTTTACCCAATGTAAACCGCTGTGTCCAATTTCAATTCCACTCATGTTATAATTAAATGGTTCGTCAAAATTGACATTCTTTTTCAAATACATTTTCCCTCCGGAATAATCAAAGAGTATATGGAATCTTTTGAGGATTTCAGAACCTATGGATCCATTTCTGCCCGAAACCATATAAACGTGTCTGATCGATTCTTTATTCGGAAAGGAGATCGTCGAATTATCAATAACGTTTCCGGCCAAATCAATTTTTTCAACCCTTGCTCTTTTTCCAAAAATTTCACCACTGAAACCATTTCCAAGGTAATCTTCAAAATACACTTGCGGCGATACGATTCCTTTTTCTTCATTTTCAAATAACCAGATGGCATCACTTCCTCCGGAATCGACAAGCAGTTTCGTATTCACCTGTTTTCCGTTTAACAACACATCAGAATTGATGTACGGTTTTTTCATTTCAATTTCCATCGGTAAAACATCAAAAGATTTCAGCTTTTTTCTGGAATACGCTTCTGAACTTCTGTAAACATTTATTTTTTTCGTGCGGTAATTCAATTCTACAAAATGATTTTTAAAAAACTGATAACCAATGATACCATGAACGGGAATTCCTATTTGTGACGAAAAATTGATTTCCTGGTCAAGTATAATGAATACATCGTGATTGTCGTCGACAAAATCTTTGATTTTCAACGTATTGCTTTTAGAAAACAAAGCATCTATAGGCTCTCCGCTTCCCAATCCTCTCATCTTGATTTTTTTGGCATTATTGAATGTTATCGAATCCGTTTCTTCAAGACTGAATAAAATAGTATCATCCACGCCGGTATCCAATAAAAAACTCAAATCAATACCGTTTATGTTCACCGGAATAATCACCAGATTATTACTCAGTTTAAACGGGATACTGATTTTATCCTTATCAGAACTGAATTTGAATCCATCCTGACAGAATGACAAGTTAAACGCACACAAAAATGCGAAAATGAGATAGTAGTTTTTCATTAAAAATGATAAATTGAAATTGAACCTGCTCCTATAAAGTTACAAATTATGCAAGTAAGATTTTCTTTATGAAAAGTTAATATTTTCAATGCTCCTGCTCTTTATAGGTTCTTCCTACAGGGATTTTAACGCCATTTACGACAAGCTCATTTGCCGAATAAATTTCAACTTTATCCTGGGCAACAATATAGGATTTATGAATTCTTTTAAACTTTTTCTTATCCAGGATTTCTTCAATTTTACTAATTGGCATTTTAATCTTGACATCTTCATTTTTAGTATGGATTACAATGTATTCCCTGAAACTCTCAATGAAGTAAATATCGTCCGAGTACAATTTTATCTGACGCTTTCCAAAATGCACCAATATATAATCCCTCTCACTATGTTCAATCAACGCTTCTTCAGCTTTAAAAAAATGCTTGAATTTCAGTACTGCCTTCTCAAATCTTTGATAAGGTATTGGTTTCAGTAAATAATCAATAACATCCAGTTCAAATCCTTCCAAAGCATAATCATGATAAGCCGTTGTCACAATAACTTCAGGCGGATTTTCAAGCTTTCTTAAAAAATCGAACCCTTTCAAAACCGGTAAATGCAAATCAAGAAACATCAAATCAACAGCTTCCCTTTTCAGCACGGAATGGGCATGTATCGCATCAGAACATATTTCAACCAACTCAAGTTCCTGGTCCTTTTCTATAAATGCCGCAATGATATCAGCCGCAATAGGCTCATCTTCAACAATCAGGCATTTATATTTTTTATTTTGCTGCTTCATTTATTAAAATCTATGGTTAAAAAAACCGTATAAACATTTTCTATTTTTTCTGTGGTAAGTGTATACTTCTTTGGATACAATAATTCCAGTTGTCTGTTAATATTGTTCAAACCTATTTTTGTGGATTGAACCGTGTTATTCCGTTCATCAATTGAATTGGATATCATATAACTTAAAAGATTATCCTTGAGCATCAACTCAATTTTGATAAACGAATCGGCAATGCTTTCCGAAGCACCATACTTAAAAGCGTTTTCAACGAATTGCAACAATATCAAAGGGGAAATCTCTTTAAAAGGCCTGTCGACATCGTGAAAAAAAGTAAGATTAAGATTTTTATGCCTGATCTTCTGAATGTCAATAAAGTCTTCTATATTTTCAATTTCTTTACCGATTTGCACTGTTTCCTTAGCCGATTCAAAAATATTATACCGCATTATTTTAGACAGTTTCAGGATTATTTCGGGTGTATCATCAGATTTCCGTATGGCCAATCCGTAAATATTATTCAGTGTATTGAATAAAAAATGGGGATTAATCTGTGCCTTCAGGAATTTGAGCTCGGTTTGCAATTTTTCGGATTTAAGTTCGCTCAATTCATTTTTCATGACCAAATGCTGTCTGAATTTCTCAAACCCAAAAGCAAGTGATGTACCGAAACCAATATTCATAAGGGCATTGAATATTCCAAACAATGAAAAACTGTCAATATCTTCTTTTACTTTATACACTTCCTGATACACAAAATAATGGCAGGAAATACGGAATGTGATAACAAAAAAAGCCATGCAGAAAATAATTGAGACCACCTTGGCGGTAATTGACCTGAAAAACTTTGTTTCGGTATCAATTATAGCCAACAGAATATAAAAACAGGGGATTATCGATAGATCGAAAATAACAATTGACACAAGCGAGAACCAAATAACATCAAGCCAATTGGTTTGCAAATGCTGTGGCAGATAAGTACTTAAATAAGCATATTCAGAATTGACCTGATAGATAAAATACAATATCCAAAAAAGGATGTGTGAAGTAACTTTATTCTTCATTAAAATGAAAATCATGATTATATGCTTTAAAAGTAGAAAATTATCTACAAACAATCGTTTTTAAACTCGTCATCACCCAAAATAATCATTTTTCGCTCTTAATTAATCCGTCCGGGAACCAAAAGGAAAGAAACACGAAAATCAGAATAAAATTAAACTCAATCCCGTTACGGCCTCCCCCAACAACATACCAGCCTTCCTGACCGTGAATCATGATGATACCGGAAATTAAAATAATGATATTCAGGATTGCAATTGGCTTAAGAAACCGGTTGGCCAATAGTGCATAAATGGAAAACAAATGAATCAGCTTAATGGTAATGGCCAATGGCACACTGAAAATACCAAATCCTTTACTGGCCAGAAATTCGTTCCCAAAAGCCAAAACATCACCTGAAACAATGGATGGTACGCTATGCATAAACATCACAACTGCCAGGCCGAATCTAATTAAAAATGTGCTTTTCATCTTTTTTTTATACAAGTATAGAAAATCAATTGATTAGTTGATTCAAACGAGCTACAAACAACAACTTAGCATCTATTTTTTTAACAAATCAAACGGCTAAAATTATTTTTATTTGGATAAAATGTCGCAAATTTGCGGCACCAAACTTTTTAATTATGCCTAAAATATCAAATAAAGGACAACACATGCCCGAATCACCAATCAGAAAATTGGTTCCTTTTGCTGAAACAGCAAAGAAAAAAGGGCACAAAGTATACCATTTAAATATTGGTCAACCTGATATCAAAACTCCGGAAGTAGCACTGGAAGCTATCAAAAATAGTGACATCAAAGTTTTGGAGTACAGCCATTCAGCAGGTTTTGACAGCTACAGAACCAAACTGGCACAGAGCTATCAGAAAATAGGTTTACCTATCAATAAGGAAGATATCATTGTTACAACCGGAGGTAGTGAAGCCTTATTATTTGCTATGGGAAGTACAATGGATGCCGGTGATGAAGTAATTATCCCGGAACCTTTCTACGCTAACTATAACGGATTTGCAACTGCATCAGGCGTTAATGTTGTTCCGGTTATTTCAGGAATCGAAACCGGATTTGCCTTACCTCCTATTGCTGATTTTGAAAAACACATCACATCAAAAACAAAAGCTATCCTGATCTGTAATCCCGGAAATCCAACCGGATATTTATACTCTCAGGAAGAAATCCAACAATTGGCAGCATTAGTAAAGAAACACGATTTGTTTTTAATTGCTGACGAAGTTTACCGTGAATTCGTTTACGATGAAGGTGCAAAACATTATTCGGTTATGGATGTTCCCGGAATTGAGGAAAATGCCATCATGATCGACTCTGTATCGAAACGTTACAGTATGTGTGGTGCCCGTATAGGATGTGTTGTTTCAAAAAACAAAGAAGTAATGGCAACGGCAATGAAATTTGCCCAGGCAAGGTTGTCACCTCCAACATATGAGCAAATTGCAAGTGAAGCTGCTTTGGATACGCCGCAAAGCTATTTTGATGAAGTAATAGACGAATATAAAGACCGTAGAGACACTTTAATTTCAGAGATGAACAAAATCCAGGGCGTAAAAATTGCAACTCCTAAAGGAGCATTTTACTGTATTGCCCAATTACCCGTAAACGACGCCGATGATTTCGCGCAATGGTTATTGGAATCATTCGATTTTAACGGAGAAACCGTTATGGTAGCTCCTGCAGCAGGATTCTACTCTACTCCGGGAATGGGTAAAAACGAAGTACGTATTGCTTATGTATTGAAAAAAGAAGATTTAATCAAATCCGTACAAATTTTAGGAGAAGCTTTAAAAGCTTATAATGCATAATCCGGAATATTCTTAAATTCCTGTTCAAGTAAGAAAAGACTTTCAATTATGAAAGTCTTTTCTTTTTGCATCATTATCGCTTTTCCAATTCAAATAAAAAAAGGCTTTCATAACTGAAAGCCTTTTCTTTTTATATCATTATCGCTTCATTGCAAAATGCGATCTGAATACTTTTTGAAGTGAATTCTCTTCATAGTATACCACAAACCAGTAGTCTGTTGAAGGTAATGGTTGGCCGTTGTAAGTTCCATCCCATCCTAATCCGGCAGGTCTGATTACTTTTAACAGTTTTCCTAATCTGTCGAAAATCTCAATCTTAGACTCCACTTGTGAATTTAAGAAACCAATATTCCAGGTATCGTGAATACCATCACCGTTAGGTGTAAAATATCTTGGGAAGTCAATTACTTCTACCGACTCTGAATACGGATTACATACATTATGTATATCACGTACACTTACAGTATGGGTTCCCGGCGTCACATGAGTGAAAACATTACTCGTTTGGTATTGACCGCCGTCCAATTGATATTCATAATTTCCTGCCGGTATCGCAGTCACTTCAATTGACAATACCTCTGCAAAATAGTTAGAAGTAACGAAAGTCAAATCTGTAGGTGAAGACGATGGCAATACTGTAGCCTGTGCACTCGCAGAAGAACAGTTTGGAGCCGCAACCGTAGTTGCCACAACACTGTAAGTACCCGGTGCAGTTGCTGTATATGAACTTTGGTTACCAACAGTATTTCCTGCAGCGTCAGTCCAAACAAATGTATACAATGTTGCACTTAAGTTTGAATCCAATGTATAAGTACTCAATGGTGCATTTGTAGCCGCATCAACACAGATATAACCCGGAGTCAATGCAATCACAGGTATTGGGTGTATTGTTACCGTAACCTGCTCTATATCGCTACAAGTACCGTTTGAGCTTTTGATATAATAAACACCTCCAACTGCCACAGCGTTTGGATTCGTTAATGGTGTTGTTGCCGTAGCATTGGTCCAGTAAGTCAATGTACCACCACCAGTGCTTCCTGCTGTTACCGCAGCTGCAGTCAAATCAACTGTTGTTGGCGAACAAACAGCAGCAGGATTTGTTATCACTAATACAGGAGTTGTCAACATCGCAGCATTGCTGAATGAAGCTGAAGCCGCTGATGTACAGCTTGCGTTAGCAGTTGTTACGGTATAATTAGTTCCGATTACCATTCCGTTGATTACACCACCGGCACCGATTGTAGGTCCTGCAGGAGTAAACACGTAGTTTTGGGTATTCACATAATTTGAAATTGTACTGGTTCCGTTTGCAGTACACGTTGGCGCCACACTTGTAATAGTAGGAACTGCCGGTGTCGTCAACATAACAGGGTTTCTGAAGGTTACAGATGAAGCTGAAGTACACGTTCCGTTTCCGGCTGTTACCGTGTAATTAGTTCCGGCTGTCATTCCGCTGATTACTCCTCCTGCCCCAACTGTTGGTCCTGTCGGTGTGAATACATACGTTTGTGCCGCATTGTAATTTGTAACCGTACTTGAACCGTTTGCAGCACATGTTGCCGGTGTAGTAGTTACTGTCGGTACTGCCGGTGTTGTTAACATTGCTGCATTACTGAATGAAGCAGAAGCTGCAGAAATACAACTGCCGTTTGCAGCAGTTACCGTATAACTTGTACCGATTACCATTCCGTTAATTAAACCGGTTGCCGTAACTGTTGGTCCTCCAGGTGTAAATGCATAAGACTGGGTAGAAACATAGTTAGCGATTGTACTGGTTCCGTTTGCAGAACAGGTTGGTGCCACACTTGTAATTGTAGGTACGGTAGGCGTTACCAACATTACAGGATTATTGAATGTTGCTGAAGAAGCTGAAGTACAACTTCCGTTTCCTGCTGTTACCGTATAGCCGGTACCGGCTGTCATTCCGCTGATTGCCCCACCCGCTCCAACTGTCGGACCTGCCGGCGTGAATACATACGTTTGGGCAGCATTATAATTTGTAATCGTACTTGAACCGTTAGCCGCACAAGTTGCCGGTGTAGTCGAAACTGTCGGAACTGCAGGCGTGGTCAACATCGCTCCATTACTGAATGAAGCTGAAGCAGTTGATGAACAACTTCCATTTCCGGCAATAACTGTATAATTAGTTCCGATAACCATACCGCTGATTAACCCTCCTGCTCCTACAGTAGGACCTGCTGGAGTAAAGGTATAGGTTTGGGCTGCATTATAGTTAGCAATTGTACTGGTACCGTTTGACGTACAATTTGCCGGTACACTTGTAATAGTAGGAACCGCTGGCGTAGATAACATCACCGGATTGTTGAATGATGCTGATGAAGCCGATGTACACGTTCCGTTTCCTGCTGTAACCGTATAATTAGTTCCTGCAGTCATACCTGTAATTGCTCCTCCGGCTCCTACAACAGGACCTGCCGGCGTGAATACATACGTTTGGGCAGCATTATAATTTGTAATCGTACTTGAACCGTTAGCCGCACAAGTTGCCGGTGTAGTCGAAACTGTCGGAACTGCAGGCGTGCTCAACATCGCTCCATTACTGAATGAAGCTGAAGCAGTTGATGAACAACTTCCATTTCCGGCAATAACTGTATAATTAGTTCCGATAACCATACCGCTGATTAACCCTCCTGCTCCTACAGTAGGACCGGCCGGTGTGAAGGTATACGTTTGTGCAGCGTTATAATTTGAAACTGAACTTGATCCGTTAGCTGAACAAGTAGCAGCAACTGTAGCAATAGTTGGAACAGCTGGTGTGGTCAACATCACCGGATTGTTGAATGATGCTGAAGAAGCCGATGTACACGTTCCGTTTCCTGCTGTAACCGTATAGTTCGTTCCCGCAGTCATACCTGTAATTGCTCCTCCGGCTCCTACAACAGGACCTGCCGGGGTAAAGGTATACGTTTGGGCTGCATTATAGTTTGTAACCGTACTTGATCCGTTTGCCGCACAAGTTGCCGGTGTAGTCGAAACTGTAGGGACAGCCGGTGTAGTTAACATCGCTGCATTGCTGAATGATGCTGAAGCAGCTGAAGTACAACTTCCGTTACCTGCCGTTACCGTATAGTTAGTTCCCAATACCATTCCGCTGATTGCTCCTCCCGCTCCTACCGTTGGACCGGCCGGTGCGAAGGTATACGTTTGTGCAGCATTATAATTTGAAACCGAACTTGATCCGTTAGCAGAACAAGTAGCAGCAACAGTAGCAATAGTTGGAACAGCTGGTGTTGCCAACATTGCAGGGTTATTAAATGATACTGATGAGCCTGATGTACAAGTTCCGTCACTTGCGGTTACTGTATAACTTGTACCAACTGTCATTCCCGAAATTACTCCTCCTGCACCCACTGTTGGACCAGCTGGTGTGAAAGCATATATTTGGGCTGCATTGTAATTTGTTATAGTAGTTGATCCGTCTGCCGCACAAGTTGCAGGAGATGAAGCAACTGTCGGTACTGCCGGAGTAGTTGACATCGGTGCATTGCTGAATGAAGCTGATGCTGCCGATGTACAGGTACCACTGGTAGTTGTTACCGTATAGTTTGTTCCGATTACCATTCCGCTGATTACTCCTCCAGCTCCAACTGTAGGACCAGCCGGTGTGAAGGTATACGTTTGGGCAGCGTTATAGTTAGAAATCGTGCTTGATCCGGTTGCAACACACGTTGGTGCCGTACTTGCAATAGTTGGAATTGCAGGTGTAACTAACATCACCGGATTATTGAATGATGCAGACGAAGCAGATGTACAGGTTCCGTCACCGGCTGTAACTGTATAGTTCGTACCTGCTGTCATTCCGCTGATTACTCCTCCTGCCCCAACAGTTGGGCCTCCCGGTGTAAATGTATAGGTATAAGTTGCGTTATAATTTGTAATAGTACTTGAACCGTCAGCAGCACAAGTAGCAGCTGTGGTTGTAATAGTAGGTACTGCCGGTGTTGCAAACATAAACGGATTTGTAAATGGTGCAGATGAAGCAGATGTACATGTTGCATTACTTGCTGTTACCGTATAGCTCGTTCCTGTTGTCATTCCGCTGATTGCTCCTCCCGCTCCAACTGTTGGACCAGCCGGTGTGAAAGTATACGTCAGTGTCGCATCATAATTAGTAATAACACTTGAACCATTACCCGAACAAGTAGCTGCCGAAGTAAAAACTGCCGGTATTGCCGGTGTTGTTAACATAACCGGATTAGTGAACGAAGCAGAAGCCGGTGACATACATGTACCGTTACTTGCCGTAACTGTATAACTGGTTCCTGTTGTCATTCCGGTTATAACCCCTCCCGCACCCACAGTTGGTCCTGCCGGTGTAAAAGTATACGTATAAGTTCCGTTATAGTTTGTAATGGTAGTAGCACCGTCTGCAGCACAGGTTGCAGCAGTAGTGTTAGTCGTTGGTGCCACAGGTGATGCAATAATCGTAACGTTCACCGCTGGCGCCGTATAAGACGGACATGATCCCGCTGCCCCTACAAAATAACTTACCGAATAAACGCCCGGTGTACTTCCGTTAGGTGTAATAGCTCCTGAGTTAGCGTCTATGATTAATCCGGCCGGAGTAGCAGAAAATGTTCCTCCTGAAGTCAATCCTGTCAAAGTAGGACTTTGTGAAGCCGTAAGACTGTCACAAAATGGATCAGCATATGAGAAAGTTCCTCCCGGTGCCGATACTAAATTAATGGTAAATGATCTTAAATTAGTACACCCGGTTGTATTCTGGTCTTCAATCTCAACCCAAATAGTTTGTGGATAAACCGAAGAAGCAGGTGTATAAGCACCTAAAGTTGCATTTGGTATTAGTGCTCCGGGTACTCCGGCATTATCAACATAATACCTGAAAACGAAATCAGCTGCCGGATACGTATCTAACATATAGGCATTCTGATTGATATTAAAAGGTGGTGTACCACACTGAACAATATTTTGCGGGTTTCTGGTAGGCAATGGTCCTTCAGGGCCAACAGTAACATCTTCCTGAATAACCACCTGGGTACCGTCGCATCGCATATAAGTCGCTACAGCTGTATAGGTAGTGGAAACAGTTGGGCTTACAGTCAAAGTGTTCTGACCTACTCCAGTACTCACTCCGGGACCTAAAGAAGTAGGACCGTTAAACCATTCAATATTAACATTCGATCCTCCCGGTGCACTTGGTGTAAAACGCCAAGCTTCGTTAGTTGCACTCCAGTTTCCGGTATTTCTACCCGGTGGAACAGCAGCTAACGAACCGTTCTGGTTCATAATACCAATAACCCCGACTCCACTTCTCCAAGTGTTACATGGGGTTCTTTTATTAACTAAAACGTCAATTGTATTAGTTGTCTCGTATAAAATAATCTGGGATGTCTGTAAACCGGCAGCAGCTCCACAACCGAACTGCGGCAATTCGTTAAAGTTGGCCACAAACGCCCTGTTTGGATACGTTCCTGTAATATAATAAGTAACTCTTTGAATCGCTCCGTTTGTAACCGGAGGAGTTCTGATATCGGTATCCTGGTAAACACCGTAAATCGCATTTCTTTCAATAAATGTTGCGCTTGGTATTGGTCCTGTAAGCGCATAATCACAACCGGTTCCTCCAGGGCTTCCTCCCGTAACAGCCGTAGAAGTCGGTAATTCTGTTCCTCCGGCAGTACCTCCAACCGCTGCAGGGTTAATATTAAAACTTACAATACCGTTTGACCCAACAATTACGTGGGTATAGTTTCTTCCGTAAAAACAAAAAGGAAACGGTAACGGGACAGACACTGACCAGATATCATCCTCATTTGTGGAGTTAATCTGGGTTCCCGTAGTAAATGAATATTGCGGCGCATACGGAATGGATGTTACATCATAATTATTCGTATTGGTCGCATAAGTCTGCAAAAAATTTGCCTTAAGACCGGTCGGATCCCCCGCGTTACATATCGGCAAAGGTGCCTCTATATCTATGTAAACAGTGGGGGCATTTTGCCCGTAAGAAAAAAAGCTTATAATTGATAAAAATAATATAAGTAGGTTTCTTTTCATGTTGTAATGTTATTAATTTAGTAAAAAACGTCGAAAATTAGTAATTTTTTTGGCAAGTACTAATTTTTTTTGTATTTTTTTAAGAACACATAGCGTTAAAAAAATTCAATATTATGCGTATATTTGCCTGATAAATTAAATCTGTAATACAATATAATGGCTCATAACGAAGATTTTCAAGAAGAAATCGGAAACAATCATATCGCAACAAGTGCTGTAAACCCTTTACGTAAAGATGCATTTGACAAAACTGATGAAGAAAAAATCGCATTGATTAAAAAAGACGTTGAAAGCATACTTATTACTTTAGGTATGGATTTAACAGACGATAGTTTAAGCGGAACACCTAACCGTGTCGCTAAAATGTTTGTTAAAGAAATTTTCGGAGGACTTCACCCTCACAAAAAACCGGGATCATCAACCTTCCAAAATCATTACAAATACAATGAAATGCTGGTTGAAAAAAACATCGTGGTTTATTCTACCTGCGAACACCACCTTTTACCCATAATCGGACGTGCACACGTGGCTTACATTTCTAACGGCAGTGTTATCGGTTTATCAAAAATGAACCGTATCGTGGACTACTATGCAAAACGCCCACAGGTACAGGAGCGTTTAACCATGCAGATTGTACAGGAATTACAACGTGTATTGGGTACTGAAGATGTGGCCTGCGTAATTGACGCCAAACACTTATGTGTGAACTCAAGAGGCATCAAAGACATCGAAAGCAGCACCGTAACTTCAGAATTTGGGGGTAAATTCAAAAACGAAGCGACACGCAAAGAATTCCTGGATTACATTAAATTAGACACTAAATTTTAATTTATAGTCCTGATTACCCAAATTGTTCTAATGACAGTCCAGTCTCTGGCAACTATCATCAATAACAGGGAGGCTAAAAGGCTAATCATAACACAGCTTTAGGGTTGTGTCACTAAAAAACGAACTCAAAATGGCATTCTATCAATCTCATACATTACAGGTATACAATACAATTTCAGGAGAAAAGGAAACCTTCTCTCCCATTCATGAAGGAAATATTGGTATGTATGTATGCGGTCCTACCGTTTACAGTCATGTGCACTTAGGAAACGTACGGACTTTCATGAGTTTTGATATGATATACCGCTATTTCAACCATTTAGGGTATAATGTGCGTTATGTACGAAACATTACCGATGCCGGACACCTGACCGATGACGGAAATGTGGATAACGACCGTTTTGTAAAACAAACACGTCTGGAGAAACTGGAGCCGATGGAAGTGGTTCAAAAATATACCGTATACTTCCATAAGGTATTGGATTTATTCAATTTCCTGCCTCCAAATATCGAACCGACAGCAACCGGACACATCATCGAACAAATCGAATTGACCCAAAAGTTAATCGAAGACGGTTTTGCCTACGAAAGCAATGGCTCTGTTTACTTTGATGTTCAGGAATACAATAAAAGGGGAATGAATTACGGCGAACTGAGCAACCGCAATATTGACGAACTATTCGCCAATACCCGCGACTTGGACGGCCAGAATGAAAAGAAAAACCCGCAGGATTTTGCGCTGTGGAAAAGTGCTTCACCGGCCCATATCATGCGTTGGAACTCTCCCTGGGGAGAAGGTTTCCCGGGATGGCACCTGGAGTGTACTGCCATGAGCACTAAATATTTAGGCGAAACGTTCGATATTCACGGTGGCGGAATGGACTTGAAATTCCCGCACCATGAATGTGAAATCGCACAGGGTAAAGCCCGCAACGGTGTGGAACCGGTAAAATACTGGATGCATACCAATATGCTTACCATGAACGGTCTTCGTATGAGTAAGTCAACCGGTAATTTTATTTTACCAATGGAACTGATTAACGGTGACAATGATTTCTTCGAAAAAGCATTCAGCCCAAGCATTGTGCGTTTCTGCTTCATGCAGGCGCATTACCGCAGTGTATTGGATATTTCCAATGAAGCTATGGTAGCCAGTGAAAAAGGGTTTGCCCGTTTAATGGAAGGTATCAAATTAACTGATAGTTTACCGGTATCGGCCAATTCATCTGTGGATATTGAAAAATGGAAGCAATCGTGCTACGATGCCATGAATGATGATTTCAATACGCCTATTTTAATCGCCCAATTATTCGAAGGTATCCGCTACATCAATTTAATCAACGATAAAAAGGAAACGATTACCGAAGCGGATCTGGCCACATTAAAAGAAACGCTTTCTGTATTTGTTTTTGATATATTGGGTATCCGAAACGAAGCGGAAACCGCGAATAATTCGGATAAGTTAAGCGGTGTTGTGGAAATGCTGATTAAAATGCGTAACGAAGCCCGTGCCAATAAAAACTGGGCCTTATCTGATGAAATCAGGGATCAGCTGGCCGAACTGGACATCATCCTGAAAGATGGTAAAGAAGGTACTACTTTTACGTTTTAATATATAAACCCGCTGAATGGCGGGTTTTTTATTGGGTGTTGGTATGTGTGTCAGTAGCAACTTACTTCCCTATGATCAATATATTTGACCCAGTCAGGGTTTGGAACCCTGACTGGGTTGACGGACGTTAAAAGCTTACTTTTACCCCAACAGCGGTTGGAGACCCTGTTGGCGGTTGGTGGAATTGGGATTTTTCAGGAATACTCTTTTAGTCTGAGCATATTCCTGTTTCTAAAATTGTTAAGTCAATCTTACGATTAAATAAAAAACTACAACTTTTTAGGGCTGCAGTTTTATTTGTTTTCCTCTCTTTTTGGGTAGGGATTGCACTCAAAGCTTTAGCCGAACTGACGAAGTAAATCCACTCGATCGGTTGCTCGACAGGAACACCTTGAAAAAGTTAAGAATTTAGGGCTTACAATAAATGTAAACACCATCTACTCCTGCTTCTTTGCATCCATTAATGAATGAAGAAATAAACCACAAGATCTGTATAACTTCATTTCTTTCTGCAAAAGCTTCAGCATCTCGTAATTGCTGAAGCTTAATTTCTAAACCGCTTTTTGAGATAAAATTCAGGGCTAGATAAACTTCTCTTTGATGATTAGGTTCTAATATGGTACTCCTAAATCGGTCTGTGAAATCAATTATTGAATTACCTTTGCGTAACCTTCTAATTTGTGTTTGAAAGCCATCGTTATTGTAATTACTATCCCAGAATGCTTGTTTTGAAGCTAATTGAAAATCCTGTGGCATTAGGTTTCCTAAATTTTTTAGGGCTTGTCCAACAATATCTTGAAAAGCAGATGCTGAATAATTTACGTTTTTATATTTTGAATGAATGAACTGTATTTTATTTCCACTGATACTAATATGATCAGCCCATTCTTTTCCGAAATCATCACAAACTAAATATTCTGAGTCTTGTAAAAATATGTCTTCGACAATACTAAAAACTGATGAAGGGGGTGAAATTGGTAGAAGTCGCCGAAAATGTACCTTTTTCACTATTTGCATTTTGAAGTTGGGGATTAGGAATAAATATCTTTAGAAAGTTATCAATATTACCTAAGAGTCTATTGTCTTTAAACAACTTTCGATTTGTATAGATAAGTTCACAATTGTCAAAATTTACTATGAATTGATTTGATGAATTAATGTAATCTACTAGATTTTGAATCCTTCCATTATCTTTAAATAAAATAATATTTTTTAATTTTTGAGATCTTACTGAAATAGATTTTTCATTCATTCTTACTTCTAAATCATTTACATATGGATTCTGGATATCATAAGTTGTAAGACCAACAGTATTATGGTTTATTATCTGAAGTAAAGTTTCTACCTTAGTGACATGTTTAATCAAATTTATTTGTCTTTGGTTACCATCATCTAAAACAATTCGAGTCTCGTGAATAACATTTTGTTCCAAATCTTCGTATAATTTTGAGAAGATAAATAAGATTGCAATTGGCATTAGGTCATGTCTATGATCTTTAAAATCTATAGATTCAGAAAAAATTGAGAGAAAAGTTTCTCTCTCTGCATGAGTTCTTAATTTTTGAACCTGTAAAAATCCCCATTTAGAGATTTCTTTAATGGAACATTTTTTTCCGAATTTGTTTATTCTTGAAGTATTTAATGAAAGTGAAGTTTTTTCCTCGTCATTTTTGACTCTCATATTATTTACAACATAATTACTCGTGCCTAAAGGAGAAAGATTTTGTTGTAGATTAAGAGATTCAAGTGACTTTTGACGCATAGCACGATCTGAGACATTCATGTTTTGCATATTTAGTTTTTCAATTAGGGTATCTTCATCAACATATAGAGTTGAGAGAACCTTATAATCGATTGGATCAAATTTTTCAAGAAATTCTCTAAGTTTACCAACATTTCTTCTAATCATCATCACATAGTCTTTAAAGTCAATTATAAAGATATATGCCAATTTCATTTCTTCCCAATTATCTAAATGTTCCTCAAGAATAGATGGAATAACAGTATAACGGAAGATACAAATTGAATAGTTAAAACTCTGTTCATCAATTATAATTTCTTTATTTATAGCTCTTAGAAGATAATTTCCAATTTTTTCTCTTGAAATTTTTATGAAAAGATTTGTAATAAGAAATCTAGATAGATTTACTTGATCCGGATTTGAATAAAAATAAGCATTCTCATTCAAAACAATTTGGTTTAAAATCTCATCTTCGGTTAGTTGCATAGTAAGTATTTTTAATTCTATGTTTCTTTAAAATTCAGTTATAAGTTATTTAACTTTTTATAACATGTTCAGAATTTTTATATTTAAGTTTAAAAACCTTCATCTTCATCTTTGATGATATATATATTAAATGACTTATATATATCATCAAGAGTTTCTTTTACTAATTTAATTTTTGAATCAGTTTCAAGTAATGAAAGTGGATCTTCATAAGTAATTTCAATTTCTCTATGTAATTCAAGTAATTCTGTTAGTTTTATTACTAATGGATTTAGTTCAATATCACCAGAAGTTGATAAATAAAGTTCTGGAAAAGAGAGTCTTCCATCTTGAAAGTTAAATTTTATTGAAACCTTATCTTTCTCAATATTATTAGCTATTAGTATATTATCCATGGTTTAGTACTAATTAATTAATTTTTTAATATTATATTTTCTAGCTCTTTGCTCAAAAATATACTGACCACCATCTAAAACATTACAGATTTCTTTTTGATGTTCTTTTTCTTCTAATACAAATTGCTCATATTCTATCGTATTTTCATTGTTTGTGCACATAATTACATTTTCAGCATCTCCATATACTACAATAGATGGATTATGAGTGACTAAAAATATTTGCTTTTTGAATTTTAAATCCCTTAATAAATCGATAAGTTTCTCGGTAATAAATTTATTACCTAAATTATCTTCCGGTTGATCAATAAAAATTATTTTTGAATTTCCACTTCTTAATATTGTCTCTAAATATTTTTCTGAATTAAAACCCGGGGAATTGTTTTTTGAAGTACTTTCCTCAGAATATTTGAGGTATTCTATAGGTTTATCAAATAAATCTAAAATACTTTTGATGTTTGTTTGTGTTTTTTTTGCTAAGTTTTCAGAAGAATTTTCTGCAAAATTTTTAATTTTCAGTTCACCTAGTGCCAACTTTATTAGTACGTCATACAAACTTGAGTTATTATTTGCATTACTGATACCTTCAAAGATTTTTGTTTTTATATTTTGATTGCTTTCGACTTCTAAAACTACTGCAACTTCATCATTAATTTTGATTTCTTGAACTCCTCCATATAACAAGTTTTCAAAAAGCAAGCAATGGGTTCGAACCTGCATCGCAATTTTAAAGACATCAGAAATATTTGCTTTAAGAATTGTTAATCTTTGATTTGAGGCCTCTTTTTCTCTACCTTTGAGGTCTAAATTTGCATTTTTACTTGAAATAACTTGTTTAACAAGTTCGATAAATTTTTCTTTTTTATCGTAGTTACTTTTAATATTTTTGAATAAAGTTTTTTTGGATTCTACTAGCTCTTGGAAGGTTTTTATTATTTCAACTTCTTCAATTGTGAATGACCAATTCTCATTCAACTTAAATTTTTCAGTATTTTCTATTAATAATTCCAATACATCTTGTGAGGTTTGAAAAGAATTGGTTTTATCTTCAATGTTTAATATGGCTTTAAAAATATAACTAGAATCAAGGATAGAGGCTATATCCTTATCATGAAATGTAAAATTAGAATTTAATACTTCATATAATTCACTATATAGTTCAATGAGTTTATCAATTAGATTATTTAAATCTTGCTTTTTAGTTTTAAAGAAATCTAAAGATGTTTTATAGCTATCAATTTCTCCAGATTCTTGAATTAAGTCTTTAAGTGAGTTGTTTTCAAAATAATTTACAATATCTCCTTGATTAATATAGATAATGTCATGTGTATTATAACTTATGACTTTTTTATACTCATCATCTAAGAAACTTTTAACGTTAGCATTACTAATATCTAAGCCATATTTATCAATTTGACTCTTTTTATTATTTATTTTTTTTCCTAAAATATTAAATAGTAAACTTTTCCCACTTGATCTCCCACCGATAATTGTGTTTAAATTAGGGCTAAAATACAATGCAGTGTTTTTTATTATTGGATTATCAACAAATTCAATACTATGTAAAAAATTGTCAAACCTCCTTAACACTTCAACTTCCGAAAACTTTTTTATTCTAGACTTTGGGTCAATAAAAGCAAATCGAATCGATTCAAAAGAAGGTTTACCTTTTATGCAATAAAATTGATGGTCATCACCGTCTTTATTTGTACATGGATACTTATTACAATTATGATTATCTGAAAAATTGATATATGGGATATCATCTTTTTCTTTAAAATCTAAAGTTTTAATTTTATCAAAACCTTCATTATAAGTTTGTCTGACGCTTTCTTTTACTTTTTCAAAAGCACTAGGCATTAATAATACCATTTGCTGACAAAGTTTCAGATCATATCCCTTATATGGGTCTAAAATACTTTTTGTATTGCCAGCATGTGGAATAAAAAAATAATTAAATCCATTAAATAAGTCATATAAATCATCAATAATTATTTTCCGATCTGTTAAAACTGAACCTTTTTTAAGGTATAGACCTTCTATTTTTTGTGAAATTATTTGAGCATCACTAAAACTCTCATTTTCAAATATTATGACACTATGATAAGTAATTGACTTACCTGATTCTGGGACTTCGATATCAAACTCACAACCAATCAAAAGTTTTGGATCCCCATCAGTAAAATTATCGTAATAAGTTTTGTACGCATCAACGTTAATAATATTATGATCAGTTAATGAAAATAATTTCACTTCGCTTTCTATTAGCTTTTGCTTTAAAACATTAATATCGAAACTTCCTTGATAATCATTAGTTTTAGTTTTTTTACTAAAGTCAGTATGAATATGCAAATCAACCTTAAACCAATCAGAATATTTTTTCATTACCTATACAATATTAATTTTTAGCAACTTTTCAGAAGCAAATTTCACTATTAAATTCATAGTTTTTTTACGGAAAACCATAAGTCTTTCAAATTGAGTCCTTTCAAAATTATTAATTTAGTTATGCAAAACTGTACGTATAAATACTACTTTTTAATTAATACTATATAGGTTATGAGTGCAAAAATTATCAACCAAATTATTTTTCAAAAAACCTGTGGCAAAATTTACACACCTTACTTTTTTTGCCACACTTTCCGTGGCAAAAATTTAAAAGCAAAAAAAAATTGCCACAACACAGAGTGTGGCAAAATATTTGGTTGTTATCAATTTTGCCACAACTTTTATACTATGGAAGATAAAGACACATTCAAGAAATTACTGGGCGTAACGCAGGAAGAAATTGCTACGATATTAGGTATCACCCGCTCGCAATGGTCCATGCATGAAATCGGTAAGAGAGGTTTACCGCTTTCGGCTGCATTGGAGTATACAAAAATGCTGCAATACGTACAGGAGAATTCTTTAAGAGAAATAGATCTCAAGTACTATTCAAAAGAAGAAGATGAAAAGCAAATTTTGGATCAATTCAATAGGGAAATAAAAAAGAATGAATTCAAAATACATAAACTGAATAAAAAAATAGAAGAAACCCAACTCTGCAACGATGACGGACTGGCCGCATTACGTATTGCTGAATATCTTGATACGCAACCCGAAAATGAGAGGATAGCCACTGTAAAGAAATTAATACGGTGTAAAGCCATGGCCAACCTGCAGAAAAACAAAGAATTATTACATAAGTATAATCTTAACAAGCAAATACTTCAATCGCGTAATGAAGTTTTCAAAAAAGAAATGAAAAATATTTTAAAAAACAATTAGCTGACAATGAAGTATTTGCGAATATAATTTTATTTTTTTAAGGTTATTTCGAGATTTTGGCACGCGGTTTGTTTGTAAGAAAAGTATCATTAATTTTAAATCGAATAGATATGACTTATTCATTAGACAAGTTGACTACAACAACAGACTGCGATGCAGTATTGAATTCAGCCCAAAGAGAGAAAAGGGATTTGGAATTTAAAAAAATCGGTGACGTGAGGTTCACGGAAAATTTTAGTTTTAACTCGGTAGAGACACAAGCAGAGCTTCAGGTAGTCCTGGCAGAATTGGCCGGATGTGAAATTGCGCTCAGCATGCTGGCTCCCGGCAAAAAAAGGGACACTGAAATTTTACGGAAAGCCAACCTCGAACACCGAAAATTTGTGATAGAGCATAAAAAGAGCGGAATTGCATTAGTCGAAAGAGAGCTTGATTTAGTGCTTATCGACAAAAAACTGGAAGGAATTGACGATTTTATTGTTGCCGTTACGGCTCATAAGGCAACTTTACCCAATTAGTTTTTTAGTTTATTTTTATTTGATCGACAAAAGAAAGAGTGCTTCACGGCACTCTTTTTTTATACAATGTTATCAGTCCGGTGGCTAAGCTCTGGTTGCTGAGCCTGTCGAAGCATCGAAGCCATCATTTAAATGAGCAACTTCTCAGTTACAGACCCCGGTGGCTGAGCTTGTCGAAGCCACCATTCAAATGAACAATTCCCGAGTGATAGATCGCGTTGCCTGAGGTTCTCGAAGACAGAGCAACTAAATCACAATTTGTGGCTTCGGCTCCGCTCAGCCACCTTCTTATATTCCCTTTAAAAAAAATCCCCCATAAACTATGCCGGCATCCATATTTTTCTGAATTTAGCAATAAATCTATTTCATATCAGATGCTGAACAAAATTTTACTTTTCCCGCTTATATTCCTGGTTAGGTTTTACCAGTACATCATATCCCCGCTTATGCCTGCCGCGTGCCGGTACCAACCCACCTGCTCAAGCTATATGATTGAAGCGCTGAAAAAGCACGGTCCTTTTTATGGCTTGTTCCTGGGCCTGAAAAGAATCGGAAGATGCCACCCTTGGGGAGGCAGCGGTTACGACCCGGTTCCGTAACAGCATAAAGTCTTCCAAATTATTTTGTCCGGTCTTTTTAAAACACTACTTTTGAATCAATCGATTTTATAAACTATGACTTACTTTTTATCCATTGTTTGGAATCCTTCGGAAGGAATACAAATTGGCTCTTTTACCCTACGCTTTTACAGCTTAATGTTTGTTGTCGCTTTTGCCCTGGGCTGGTATTTAATGTCGCCTATTTTCAAAAGAGAAGAAGAACCGCAGGAAAAACTGGATTCACTTTTTGTGTATATGGTGATCTCAATACTATTGGGAGCCCGTTTAGGACACGTTCTGTTCTATCAGACCGAATTGATTACCAAAGATCCTTTAAGCGTGTTTCTGCCCTTCCAATTCACTCCTGAGTTCAAATTCACGGGATTCCAGGGATTGGCCAGTCATGGTGCTGCCATTACGGTTATCATTGCCATGTACTTATACAAAACAAGAATTTTAAAGCGTTCTTACCTTTGGATTCTGGACCGTATTGTGATCCCTGTAGCATCAGGTGCAATCTTTGTACGTCTGGGTAATTTCTTCAATTCAGAAATCTATGGTCCGGTAACTTCCGGAGATCATTTCTACGCGGTTAAATTTGTCCGTGATGATGAATTCTGGAGAGATCAGAACATTCAGGCTATTACCGGTACCAATGACCTTAATAAGGCGTATAACTTAATCGAAAGCGATCCGCGCTTTTTAGACGTATTAAACCAAATCCCTTTCAGACATCCGGCCCAATTGTATGAAGCATTCGGATATGTATTCGTATTCGCGCTATTAATTTTCATGTACTGGAAAACCGATGCCCGCAAAAAAGAAGGCTTACTTTTCGGAACCTTCCTGGTAACACTTTTCTCGATCCGTATTTTAGTGGAATCGGTAAAAGAAAGTCAGGGTGGATTTGAGAATGTTTTAGGATTCCTTTCTACCGGACAATGGCTAAGTATCCCTTTTGTTCTGGTGGGTGCCTACCTGATCTTCAAAGCCAAAGAAAAGACAACCGTATAAATAAAAAAAAGCTCCTTATAAGGAGCTTTTTTTATAGCTGTAATTTACATTTATTCTTCGCTTCCGTCAACCGGTTTCGGTTTCTCTACCGGAGCAGCCGTTTCAGTAGTTGCCGGGGTTTCTGTGCCTGTAGCAGACGGTTCCTGATAAGCAGGTGCCGCCGATTTAGAGAACGCTCCGTAACGCTGTTCTACTTTGTCCCAATTCACCACACTGAAAAAAGTATTGGCATACTCTCTCTTTTTGTTTTGGAACTTTAAATAGTAAGCATGCTCCCACATATCCAGATTAAGCAAAGGAGTACCTGTTATCCCTAATCCTTTCATTTGCGGTGCATCGTTATTAGGCGTGGTTATAATGCGCAACCTTCCGTATTTATCAGACATTAACCAAGTCCACCCCGATCCGTTCAATCGAACAGATGTTTCCGAGAACTGACGCACAAACTCTCCAAAAGACCCGAAATCACGGTTAATTGCATCAAGCAACTCTCCTTCCGGTTCTCCTCCGGCTTTTGGCGCAATTCCCTCAAAGAAAAAATTATGGTTGTAAACCGCACCGGCATTGTTCCGGACATCGGCATCTGAAAAATTCAGGTTCTTTAATATGGGTTCTAATTCGAGTACTTCGTATTTGGTCCCTACTACCACTTTATTCAACGCATTCACATAAGGCAACAAATGTTTTGAATAATGGAATTCCATTGTAGCGCCATCAAAATAAGGCTCTAAACTTCTATATTCAAAAGGTAGTTCATACAATTGAAAAGCGCCTTCAGCGGCCTTTAATTCACTCGGTTTTCCTCCTTTTTGCTCGACTGCCACTATGGGTGTTGCCGGAACATCCACAACTTCAACCAGTGTATCTTTCTTACA
Source organism: Flavobacterium amniphilum (assembly GCF_023634845.1). Lineage (GTDB taxonomy): Bacteria > Bacteroidota > Bacteroidia > Flavobacteriales > Flavobacteriaceae > Flavobacterium > Flavobacterium amniphilum. Next base: position 67,923 of record NZ_JAMLJL010000006.1, read on the forward strand.
AGATACGACTACTGAAGCCAGGATTGGAAAAATCAACAATTGTTTTTTATTCATTTCTTTCGGGTAATTTCTTCGATCAAATCAATATACGCCTTTTTTGCTTCATCTTCCGACAAATGACTGACCTGCATCCAAGCATTAAGCTTAAAAGCATCGACTACATCATTCGCAGCATAATTGATACTTCCTATATTTCCAAACTCAGCTTGTTTATAAAAAGCATACAACCGAAGCATAATATCCTGGGGGAGCGAATCCTGCTCCATATTTGAGGCTATTTCAAAAGCCTCTTTAAATTGGCTATCTAAATCTTTTTCAGACATATATTATGCAAGCGCAATAATCGTTTTATTTCCTACAGCTTTTTCCTGTAATTTAACATTGACTTTAGTTCCAAGCGGTAAATAAACATCTACTCTTGAACCAAATTTTATAAATCCGGCATCAGTTCCCTGAACAACTTCAGTTCCTTCTTCAGCGTAATTTACAATACGTTTTGCTAAAGCTCCGGCAATTTGACGGTACATCACTTCACCAAAAACCTTATTCTCAATTACTACAGTCGTTCTTTCGTTTTCCGTACTGGCTTTAGGATGCCACGCCACTAAATATTTCCCCGGATGGTACTTACTGTATTTTACCAAACCTGAAAGTCCATAACGGGTTACGTGCACATTAATCGGTGACATAAATATAGAAACCTGAAGGCGTTTATCTTTAAAATATTCGGCTTCATAAACTTCTTCAATTACCACTACCTTACCATCAACCGGCGCTACAATCTGATTATCATCAGGCGCAATGGATCTGTTCGGATTTCTGAAAAACTGCAAAATCATCACGTAAAAGAAAAGCAATACTAAATGCAATGCTAAACGCAACCATGACAATTCAACAAATTTATCTACTAAAAACAAACCAACAATAAAGCTGATTGTGGCAATAAGGATGATTTTGTAACCTTCTTTATGAAACATATTCTAAAACTTTAAATAATAATAAAACAAACGGTGCAACAAATATAATACTATCCAGGCGATCATAAATCCCTCCATGTCCCGGCATTATATTGCCACTATCTTTTACATTAGCCAGACGTTTGAACTTAGATTCGACCAAATCACCCACAGTACCAAAAATACTTGCTATAACAGCGATTAAAACCCAGGTGGTAAACGAAAATGCCGGCACATAATATGCCGCAATCAAGATACTGGCCAATATGGCGAAAACCATTCCCCCAACAAATCCTTCAATCGTTTTTTTAGGCGAAATCCTTTCGAATAATTTATGCTTACCCATTGATTTACCAACCAGATAAGCGAAAGTATCATTCGTCCAAATCAATATAAAGATACCAATAATAATCGAAGGAACGAAGCCTTCTTTTACAATCGGTATTTTAGTAATGCAGACAAATGAAAATATGATGTATCCGGTCAAAGTGAACCATCCGGATTGCATGAACTGTTTTTGGTTCCTGTCAAAAAGCCAAACCATTAAAAGAATCAGGGTTATAACCGACAGAACCACTACTCCAAGCTCCATCCATTTAGCAATTGGAAATACTGAAAAATTAATAAAAATTACAGCTGATGCCACTACTGCCCACAATCTTGGTAATTTCACAAGGCTCGCAAACTCACTAACGGTTTGCAACATAAAAAGACCAAAGAGGAATATAAAAGATTCTCTGGAGAAATGAGTAGCAAATATTAATATTGAAATATATACTAAACCTGATAATGAACGTATTACAGTTTCATTCATTTTATAGATCCTCAAGTAGTAAAAGGTATAGGTTTTTTGGGGAACTTCCGTAATGCAGGAAATCCTCTTCTTTAGTCTGCTCGAAATATTTTATTGTTGTGATGTTAGTTGGATAATCAGTCGTATAACGTCTTTTGATTTCTCTCAAACCGTCACTTTTCCCAAGAACAAGCTGACTGGTAGAAGCCACAACAATAATATTCAAAGGTAGTTCTGCCGCTTTTTTCTGTTTAATCTGTGTCGAAGAAAACATTATTGATCCTTCCTCAGCAACCAGACTTTCGCAACTTGTCAGAAAGAATTTCGGATTTGTAATATTCTGGTAAGCGATTCTGTTTTCATTCAGCATATTGAACAAACGCGGCTCAATACATAAAGCTTCCGACTCAAACCAATCATTCTCTTCAAGAATATTTTCAAATTGCTCGTTAAGTTCAGCTATATTTTCACAGTATAAGAATTTGCCTCCGTTTTTCTTGAAGTTATGCGTGAATTGCTCATCTACCGGAAGTTGGGCGTTTACATCTTGGAATGGGTTGTACTCATTTTCGTTAGCCTCTCCGGAAGCTTCACTACTAGTGCCAAATATTTTTCTGAAAATACTCATCTAATGCTTTAAAATATGCGCAGTCATTGATTCAACAATCAAAGATAAAAAAATCTTAACCTAATTTTTCAATCAGATTAAGATTTTTACGCTTTTTATTAACGAAGTTTTTAACAATTACTGCTCAAAAACCTCTTTCTCGAAAGGTCTTCTACCGAATATCATTTCCAAATCATCTTTAAAAATAACTTCTTTTTCAATTAAGATATCAGCTAACTGAACCAGTTTATCTCTGTTTTCACGCAATAAATTAATTGCTCTTTGGTATTGTGCCTCTATTATTATTGAAATTTCCGCATCAATTGTACGGGCAGTTTCTTCCGAATATGGCTTCGAAAAGTTGTAATCAGTCTGTCCTGAAGAATCATAATAGGTTATATTCCCTAACTTTTCATTCAATCCATAAACCGTCACCATCGCACGTGCCTGCTTGGTCACTTTTTCAAGATCACTCAAAGCACCTGTTGAAATATTATCGAAAATTACTTTTTCAGCCGCACGTCCACCCATGGTTGCACACATTTCGTCCAACATTTGGTTGGGACGGACAATCTGGCGCTCTTCCGGTAAATACCAGGCTGCACCTAAACTTTGTCCACGCGGAACTATGGTTACTTTTACCAACGGAGCTGCATGTTCCAACATCCAACTTACAGTTGCATGCCCGGCCTCATGAATCGCAATTGCTCTTTTCTCCTCTGGTGTGATAATTTTATTTTTCTTTTCCAAACCTCCCACGATACGGTCAACCGCATCAAGGAAATCCTGTTTATCAACAGCAGGTTTGTTGTTTCTGGCCGCAATTAAGGCTGCCTCATTACATACATTTGCAATATCTGCTCCCGAGAACCCCGGAGTTTGTTTCGCCAGAAAATCAGTATCCAGATTCTCTACTTTTTTCAATGGAGACAAGTGCACTTCAAAAATTTCCTTACGTTCACGGATATCCGGTAAATCAACGTAAATCTGCCTGTCAAAACGTCCTGCTCTCATTAATGCTTTATCAAGGACATCGGCTCTGTTTGTAGCTGCCAAAACAATTACACTGGTATCGGTACCGAAACCATCCATTTCTGTCAGTAATTGATTCAATGTATTTTCACGCTCGTCATTTGAACCCGAAAAATTATTTTTACCGCGGGCACGCCCAACCGCATCAATCTCATCAATAAAGATAATTGCCGGAGATTTTTCTTTAGCCTGTTTGAATAAATCACGAACACGTGACGCTCCTACCCCAACAAACATCTCTACAAAATCTGAACCTGACAAAGAGAAGAAAGGTACTTGCGCTTCACCGGCAACTGCTTTTGCCAATAAAGTTTTACCTGTTCCCGGAGGACCCACCAATAAGGCTCCTTTCGGAATTTTCCCTCCTAAATCAGTATATTTTTTTGGATTCTTAAGAAACTCAACAATTTCCTGGATTTCTTCTTTAGCACCTTCAAGACCGGCAACATCCTTGAATGTTGTTTTTACATCATTCTTCTCATCAAAAAGCTTTGCTCTTGACTTTCCGATGCTGAAGATTTGGCCACCGCCTCCTCCACCGCTGCTGCTTGACATACGTCGCATCATAAAAATCCAGAAACCAACCAAAATGATAATCGGCAATAAATTGATCAACAAATCAGTAAAATCACTCGATGTTTTATAATCGTAATCAGAAATTTTCTTTGTTGCTTTTGCTTCTTTCAAATCTTTTGGGAAATTAGCATCTTCGCTACTAATCTGGAATGAATAATGCGGACCTAAATTTTTATTCCCCAACAAATCTTTTTTCTGGATTTTCTTGTGTGCCTCTTTATTTAAAGCAGATTCTTTCAGGAAAACCGTAACAAACTTATCGTTATCAACCTCCACTTTATCAACATCCCCAGCTTCTAAAAAATCATAGAATCTTGAAATACTGGTTTTTTGGGTGTCAACCCAACGTGACTGCCCTGAAATCCACATGGCTACAAAAACCGTCCCGATTGCAAGGTAAATCCACCACGGATTGAACTTAAAGTTATTTTGCTTTGTTTCTTTTGACATAGCTATTTTTGATTAATATTTATTTTCAATAGATGTGATTTTTGCATCACCCCAAAGACTTTCTATGTTGTAGTATTCCCTGATATGCTTTTGGAATACATGAACTACAATATGAATGTAATCCATTAATACCCATTCGCCGTTATCAGTTCCTTCCACATGCCAAGGTTTGTCCTTAAGTTCTTTTGAAACTACTTTCTGGATTGAGTTTACAATTGCATTCACCTGTGTATTTGAATTACCGTTACAAATCACAAAATAATCGCAAACCGTGTTATCTAATTCCCTTAAATCAAGAATATCTATATCATTTCCTTTTACGTCTTCAATTCCCTTGATGATATTTGCTAATAAAATATCATTGCTTACTTCTGTTTTCGCCATTTAATTCTTATAAATATTTTGCACAAAGTTATTGATTTTTGTCTTTATTTTGACGACAAAATACAAATGTACTTTCTTGATAAAGTTTCAAAATCTGATACATGAAATTAATCAAACTCGATGCCATAGATTCAACCAATGATTTTTTAAAGGATTTGGCACACAACCAAAGCCTGGAAAATTTCACTGTAGTCACTGCAAGATCACAAACAAAAGGCAGAGGACAGCACGGTGCAAAATGGCATACAGAAGAAGGCAAAAACCTGATAACAAGCATACTAATCAAAGAAACCTTACATAACATAGAAGGTGTTTTCCAATTAAATATTGCTGTTGCATTAGGCATTACCGAGGCTCTAAAAAAAATAAAAATACCGTCTGTCTGTATCAAATGGCCTAACGACATTATGGCAGAAAACAGAAAAATAGCAGGCATTTTGATTGAAAATTCAATAAAAGGAAATAGTCAAATCGAATCAATTGTCGGTATTGGACTAAACATAAACCAAGTCAACTTTGAAAATTTACCCAAAGCTGCCTCTTTAAAAAGCATCACAAATACGGATTATGACACTCTTGAAATTTTGGAAAGTATTGTAAATGAAATTCAAGGGAAAATAAAACTCATAACACAAAACCAAACTGACAGACTTTGGACAGAGTATGATCAAAATTTGTTCAAAAAGGGAATTCCAACCGCATTTGAAGATGAAAACGGAAACAAATTCATGGGAATTATTCAAGGGGTAACCAAAATTGGCAAACTAGCCGTTTTACTGGAAGACGATTCAGTAAAAGAATACGGTATAAAAGAAATCAGGCTATTATTTTAAAAAGAAAAATCCCGGATAATCCGGGATTTCTTTTATATCTGAAATTGACTTTTCAATTAAAGTTTATTCATGTTTTGCGCCAGAGTTTCGATGAATTTAGAGATAGGTCCTTTGATCATCATGGCCATCATGGCATTAAACTCACCGTCAAATATCAATTGGATATCGGTAGCATCAGCAGCTGTTTCGTTTAAATTGGCAGTTAAAGTAAATGGCAATTTGTCAGATGCGGCACCCAAAACAATTTTTGAATTAGGCGTTTTGTCTTTCATTTTCAATTTGATTTCAGGCATTCCTTTTAATCCGAAAATAAAAGCGTTTTCATCAAGCACTTCAAATTTTGCGATGTTATCCGGCATTAATTTTTCGAAGTTTTTTACTTGCGACAACTCGTTGAATAAGTATTCTGCCGATTTAGCAACAGATACTTTTGGACTTTCTAAATTCATTCTTTTATAAGATTATCTGATTGTAAGACATAAAGACAAACTTTACGTCCTTAATATTTTGTTTTGAATCCTTTATCAAAAACTATACCTCAACACTCCATTGGGAAGGGTTTTTACGCCAGTCCTTTAAAGTATCCTGTTCAGTTTCCGTGATGTATTCTTTGGCAACAGCCAAATCCAATAAATTATCGTAGTTGCTCAAAGTAAATAAATCTACTTTTGCATTTTCGAAATTATCGACTGCCACCTGGAAACCATATGAAAAAATAGCTGCCATTCCTTTCACGTTCGCCCCTTCATTACGCAATGCTTCAACAGCAAGAAGACTACTGTTACCGGTACTGATTAAATCTTCAACCACAACCACATTTTGTCCTTTTTGCAGAAACCCTTCCACCTGATTCATACGTCCGTGTTTTTTAGGTTCAGGGCGTACATAAACAAACGGTAAACCTAAATCTTCGGCAACCAATGCACCAATACCGATGGCTCCTGTGGCAACACCGGCAATAACATCCGGTTTCCCGAATTGTTTTTCGATGTTCTTTGCAAACTCATCCCTGATGTAATTTCTTATGGCAGGAAATGACAAAATTACCCTATTATCACAGTAGATTGGAGATTTCCATCCCGAAGCCCATGTAAAAGGATTTTTAGAATTCAATTTAATTGCATTTATTTGTAAAAGCAATTCGGCAGTTTTACTAGCTGTATCTTTATTAAAAATCATACTGCAAATGTATAAAGTTTTTGTAAACGATAAACCACTTTTCTTGACAAATCAGATTGTCAAAGAAACTGATTTCAAGTTTTTTTTACTTGAAAGTATTGACATTGAACAACTTATTGTAAGCTACTTCCAGAATAAAATTCAGAAAGCTTATTTATTCCATGCGGATGAAAAAGAGATTATCAAAAAATTAAAGGAGAAAATCCCTGTTAACAAAGCCGGAGGCGGATTAGTTTACAATAAAAAGGGCGAAGTTTTATTCATTCTGAGAAACGGAAAATGGGATTTACCCAAAGGCGGATTGAACAAATATGAAGATATTGAAGACGCTGCGATCAGGGAAGTTGAAGAAGAAACCGGTGTAAACAAACTGAAAATCGTAAACAAACTTCAGAAAACGTATCATATTTTCAAGCGTAACGGCAAATACAAACTTAAAATCACCCAATGGTATGAAATGCATACTTCTTTTGACGGAATTCCTGTTGGACAAGCCGAAGAAGGAATTGAAAAAGTAGCATGGCTTAATCCTGACCAAATCAAAGAAGCTCTTAAAAATTCTTACGAAAACATTAAATTGCTATTTGAAGAGGAAAAAAAATTACACTCCGATAAAATTTAATTTAAAATCCTGTAAACCGGATACTGAAGATGTGCTTTTTCATAGTACACCGAATGTTTATGTATCCAGTCGAGTTGATTTTGCGGATTTTTGGCAAATGCAGTATCGGTTTTCATTTTTTCATCAAACTGTTTCTTGATTTCAGGATTTTCCTGAAGAATTTTGACAGCCAGATCTTCAAACAGATAATCTGAATAGCCTTCTTTCTGTTGCAGAATAGTATCAAAGAAGTTCCAATTGAAAAATGAGTCAATCATTTCCGGTTCCAAAACCTCAACAAGATATTTAATGGCTTCCTGATTGCAAGGAAACACATAATCACCTTTTGAAAATTTAATTTTTTCAGTAGTCTTGGCTACCGAAGTGTTTCGGTGCGGGTAATGCCCTTCGTATGCCTGCGTCGCAGTTTTATAATCGGCTATCCTGTAACTTTCCACTTCGATAACCGTGTCTTTTTCCAATTGGTAAAATTTACAATGATTGTCTTTCAAAAGTCCGATAACATTCCACCACGAGCCTGGAATAATATAAGCATCCGGGATCACAATACTTTTGGATGATTTATAATGTGTGTAAAAATCAATCGTTTTATCATAGGGCTGCTTTCGGTCATAATACAAACGGTCACCTGTAGTCACTTCACTTTTTTTAATAATACCTTCATACCCGAGAAAATTCCTTTTTTCAACTTTGGACGAATCTATTTCCCATGCAAATGCGTAATTCTTTTTTGGTTGATATACTAAAGCATTCTTTTTCCTTATATCTTTTAAAGCTTTTACATTTTTATCTGCATAATTAATGGAGCTCAACATGAACTCGTACGTAACTTTCACCCTTTTATCATAATCTTTCCACATATGGGTTTCGACCACATACCCTATTGAATTGAACAGCGAAGCATATCCGGTCGTATATCTCGGAGAGTCGTTAAACTGTACAAATCCTTTATCGGGAGTTCCGTACCATACATTCACGTAAGGTATGCTTTCAATGCCTTTTGATTTTAAATCGGATACAATGGCCGGTGTGATTTCCTTATTCATAAAATCGCCCAGATCCTTCCCTATTTTAGCCGGTTCCGTTTGAATGTAAGTCAGTGTATATTGATAATCGGCGCCATTACTGACATGGTTATCAATGAATATATCCGGATTGAGTTTGTGGAAAATTGAAACCAATTCCTTAGTGTTTTTGGTATCCGACTTAATCATATCCCTATTCAGGTCATAGTTTCTGGCATTTCCCCTAAAACCGTATTCTTCGGGGCCGTTTTGATTCGTACGCCAGGTTGAATTACGGTTAAGATAACCTCCGATGTTATACACCGGTATCGCCACAATAATCACGTTTTGTGGAATTTTAATTTTGGTAGTTGCCAAATCGCGGAAGAGCATCATAGAAGCATCTACCCCGTCAGGTTCGCCCGAGTGGATTGAATTAACAACCATTATCACACTCTTTGACTGGTTCTTATAATCAAACTTCCCATCGGCACTGTAAGCAATAATATGCAAAGGATTCCCGCTGTCTTCCATTCCCATCGTTTCCATTTTGATGGTTTTGAAATCCTTGTCCAATAATTGGTAAAACGAAATCACCTCGCTATAGGGAGCCGATTGGTTTCCGTTTCCTTTTTCGAAGAAAGTCTGGTATTTATTTTGGCCATAGCCGAAAGAAAAAAAGAATAGTATACTTAGTATTATAAATCGCATGGTTCAATTTTTGCAAACCAAATATACAATTTCCCATTCAAAATCGTAATTCGAAAATCAAAGACTATCTTTGCCGGATGAATCAGAATTACCATTCCAATAATATCTTGCTTAATTTAGGCATTGAAAGCTTAAATAAAATGCAGGAAGTTGCACAAAACAGCATCTTAAACGACACTAATATTTTATTGCTTTCGCCAACCGGCTCAGGAAAAACGTTGGCTTTCCTCCTCCCTATTTTCGAGATGCTGGAGGAAGAAATCAATGCTGTACAATGTTTGATTTTAGTTCCTTCCAGAGAATTAGGCTTGCAGATTGAGCAAGTCTGGAAAAAAATGGGGACTTCTTACAAGGTAAATGTTTGCTATGGCGGCCATTCCATTGACACAGAAATAAAAAACTTAAGCAATCCACCAGCTATATTAATTGGAACTCCGGGCAGAATTGCTGATCATATGGATCGGGGAACATTCAAAACAGATCACATTCTAACCTTAGTTCTTGATGAATTTGATAAATCTTTACAATTAGGCTTTCACGAACAAATGTCATACATCATCGGAAGATTGCCTAAATTGAATAAACGTATTTTGGTATCTGCAACATCAGATATTGAAATTCCTAAATACACCAAAGTTATTCAACCGACTGTCTTGGATTTTATTCCTACTGAAGAACAAAAAGCTAATCTTTCGATGAAAATGGTGGTTTCGAAAGAAAAAGACAAAATACAGAGTTTATTTCAGTTATTGTGTTCGTTACCATCAGAATCAGCCATTGTTTTCTGCAACCATCGTGATGCTGCAGAAAGAATTAGCGATATACTAAATGAAAAAGGTATTTATTCAACCTATTATCATGGCGGAATGGATCAGGACGAGCGCGAACGAGCTTTGATTCAGTTTAGAAATGGCAGTATACGTTATTTAGTCACTACAGATTTAGCTGCCCGCGGATTGGATATTCCTGAAATGAACCATGTCATTCACTACCATCTACCTTTCAAAGAAGATGAATTTACACACCGAAATGGCCGTACAGCAAGAATGCTGGCATCGGGAACAGCATATATGATTATTCATGAAAGTGAAAAAAAACTGGACTACATCGACTATGGAATGACTGTCCTGGATGTAGAAAATGCTAAAACTTTACCAGCACTGCCTGAATTTAAAACCGTTTACATTAGCGGCGGAAAGAAAAACAAATTAAATAAAATAGATATCGTTGGTTTCTTTTCACAGAAAGGAAAGTTGGAAAAAGCCGATTTGGGCTTAATTGAAGTCAAAGATTTTATTTCGTTTGCAGCTGTAAAATCCAATAAAGTGAAAGACTTGCTTCACAATATCAAAGATGAGAAGATGAAAGGCAAAAAATTCAAAATTGAAGTAGCCCGAAAAGTCATTAAGAAAGAAGAGGAAAAATAGAATAGTGTAAAAACCCGGTCTGAACAGTTGCTATTAGAATAACACCAACTATTCAGCCTGATTAAAGCTTTTATTTTACTTCAACTGCCGGTGGCACCAATACTTTGTAATTTCCGCCGTTACGGATAACATCGCGTACAATGCTCGAACTGATATAGGAAGTATCGGCAGCCGTCAGGAGGAAAATCGTTTCAATTTTTGACAAGCGGCGATTCGTATGTGCAATCGCCTTTTCGAATTCGAAGTCGGCAGGATTACGCAAACCGCGGAGAATGAAATCAGCTTCGTATTTTTTGCACAAATCGATGGTTAAACCTTCATAAGTAATTACCGAAATTGAATCTTCCCTTTTGAACGTTTCTTCTATGAACCGTTTGCGTTCTTCCAGAGGAAACATGTATTTTTTATCTGCATTGACACCAATTGCAATGATAATTTCATCAAATAAAGGAATACTTCTGTTGATGATATCCAAATGTCCTAAAGTAATAGGATCAAAAGATCCCGGGAATATAGCTCTTCTCATAATTATTGTTCAGATTTACTGATTAGCTGATCGATCAGACTAAAAATTTCATGATCTTTTTCAAATACTTTATCAAAATACCCTTTGGCTTTCAATGCGTTTTCCTTAATCACCTTTTTGTTACCATTATAGAGTGAGAATTTCGCAATATGGAAGTAAATGGCTCCAAGTGTATTGTCATCATAACCCTTTTCATTTTTCTTCTCATTCAGAAAATCAACCAATCTTTCTCCCTGTTCGCTTTTATAGAAAATCTCCTCCAGATCATTATAGATTGCAGGATTTGCAGGAGCCAGGTTAAAAAACGCATTTAGTTTTTCATAAAAAGCAAGGTGTTTTTTCTCTAGCAGTAGCTTTACCATAAGCTTTAGGTTATAGTAATTATCCGGTAAAATCTGATCGGCTATTTCGATGTAATTAAGGGCTCTTTCCATATCCTTAGTTTCATAATACAATTGACTTACCAATCGTGCCGCATCACATTTATATTCCTTCTCCTGATACAATTCATAAGCCTTTAAAGCATACTTCAAGGCATTAGTTGGATCTTCACTGTAAAGATAAGCCAGCGAAAGGTTATAATTAGAAGTGGGATATTCGTTATTCAATTCGATTGATTTTGAAAAATACCCGATAGCATCTTTGAACTTTTCATCCAGAATTGCCAGATACCCTAATGAATAATGTGACATATAATCACCGGCATTGTTTTCGATGGCGATTTTATAGTTCTTTTCAATCAGAACCTTCAATTCCCCTTCCGCTTTAGTCCAATTACCATACTTCAGCATGGCATCGTAATAAAAGTCGGCCAATGATTTATACAGCTTGTAATTTTTCGGATGCTTTTTGATTAATTCATTCAGGTTTTCCTCGATATCAAACATTTTGGCACTGGAACTTCCTTCCTTTCCCCTGTAATCCATAATATCCTCATCCGGCTTAATATCCTTTAGCGAAAACATCTTATGGGATAAGCTTGTCACAAAATATTTAAGTACGATATCCTGTTTCAGCAAAAAAACTTCAGGGTTTTTATTTTTAGGGTCGAATTTCTCCAGAACATCAAATGCAGATTCATATTTTTTCTCCTTCACAAGACCATTAGCCTTATTGATTACTTCCGTTTCTTTTTGTGCAAAAAGCATGGAAGATCCTAAAAAGAGAAAAACAACCAGAATGTTTTTAATTATTTTCATAAAACCGTGTTGTATTAAGCCAATGCGAGTTCGATGGCGTTTGTGAATAAATCCTGTAATGAAATACCGGCTTCTTTTGCCTGCTGTGGAATCAAGCTCTCATTTGTTAATCCCGGAATCGTATTCATTTCCAGCATGTGTGGTTCACCGTTAACTAATATATATTCACTACGTGAGAATCCGCTCATTTTTAATACTTCGTAAGCTTTTTTAGCCACTTCACGTACTCTCGCTTCAGTTTCTGGAGTGAGTCGTGCCGGAGTGATTTCCTGGGATTTACCTAAATATTTCGCTTCGTAATCGAAGAAATCATTTTCCGAAACGATTTCCGTAATCGGTAACACAATCACCTCACCTTTATAATTGATTACACCAACCGATACTTCCGTACCGTCAAGGAAACTTTCGATGATAATTTCGTTATCCTCTTTGTATGCATTTTCAACAGCCGTAAGGAAATCTTCCTTCTGGTGCACTTTTGAAATACCGAAACTCGAGCCCGATTTATTTGGTTTTACGAAACAAGGCAAACCTACCCTTTCAATGATAGCATCTACATCAATGGCATCTCCTTGGTTTAAATAAAAAGAAGTAGCTGTTTTGATTCCGTATGGTTTTAAAACCGATAACAAATCACGCTTATTGAATGTCAATGCAGCCTGGTAATAATCGCAAGACGTTTGTTTGATGTTCAGCAATTCGAAGTATGCCTGCATTAAACCGTCTTCACCCGGAGTTCCGTGGATAGCGTTGAACACACAGTCGAACGTAACCTTCTGTCCGTTTACGGTAACTGAAAAATCATTTTTATCGATTGGAAATTCCTGGTCGTTATCGTCGACATACACCCATTTTTCCTTGAAGATGTGGATTCGGTATCCTTTGTATTTTGACTGGTCAAGATTTTGATAAACTACGTTTCCGCTTTTAAGTGAAATTTGGTACTCGCTTGAGTAGCCTCCCATAATGATGGCGATGTTCTTCATATGTTTTAATTAGGATTGTAAGTTAGCCCTGACAGTCTCGTCCTTATAAAGTCCGAGATGCATCCTTTTTTTGCTTTCACCCCATCGACAAGCTCAGGGTACAGGCAAAAAAAGATATAGCGGATAGCAGGATTGGCTCCTGATAAACAAAATTATCATTTTTTTGAATGAATTGGCTTTAGCATTTTATATTTTTTACATAAAAATTTGTGTAAGTTTGCAGTAAATCACTTAATCTATGAGTTGGAAGAACTTTCTACTTAGTTTTACTTTTTTCAAACAAGTAGCCATTGCCCTGTTAATCGTTGCTACATCATTATTTTTGTTCATGTACTGGATTAGTTTCACGACTAACCACGGTCAGGAAATTACCGTTCCCGATTTGAGTAAACTGACTTTAGAGCAAGCCGAGGACAAGCTTGACGATTTGGATTTGGATTATGAATTATTGGATACGGTTGATTACAATTCGGAGTTTCCTAAGTTGAGTATTGTGAATCAGGATCCGCGTCCTGGAGCCAAAGTAAAAGAAAACCGTGTGATTTATGTTAAGATCAATGCATCCGGGTATTCTAAAGTACGTTTGCCGGATTTAGTTCAGAAAACATACCGTCAGGCAGTTCCGACACTTACTGCTTTAGGTTTAGAGGTGGGTGATACGACTTATGTTCCGAATTTAGCCAAAGACATGGTATTGGAAATGAAGATGAACGGTACTCCAGTACGCCCGGGACAACAGGTAATGAAAATGACTAAAATTGATTTGGTTTTAGGAGACGGGAAAGTTGGTTTCGAGGAAGAAGAACTGGAAGACACCCCTCAGACTGATTCCATAGTTGAAGATAAATAATGAATCAGGAAGTTTTTGAAAATGAAGACCTTGATGACGAATTATATGAACACCATAAGTTCATTTCGCCAAAAGGTCAATCCATATTACGTGTCGATAAGTTTTTAATGCAGCTTATCGAGAATGCCACGCGCAACAAAATACAGCAGGCAGCAGAACGCGGCAACATTTTTGCCAATGGTGTTCCTGTAAAATCCAATTATAAAGTAAAGCCTTTTGATGAGATCAAGGTAATGCTCTCGCATCCGCCGTTTGAGAATCATATCATTCCTGAGGATATCCCGTTGGATATTGTTTATGAAGACGATGCTTTGTTAGTCATTAACAAGCCCGTTGGATTAGTGGTACATCCCGGTCATGGAAATTACACCGGAACTCTTGTAAACGCACTTGCCTTCCATTTTGACAATTTACCGATGAACAGCAGTGAGAGACCCGGTCTGGTTCACCGAATTGACAAAAACACATCGGGGTTGCTTGTGATTGCCAAGACTGAAATGGCGATGACCCATTTAGCCAAGCAATTTGAAGACAAGACCACCGAAAGAGAATATGTCGCCTTAGTTTGGGGTAACCTGAAAGAAGACGAAGGCACCATTGAAGGAAACTTAGCCCGTCATGCCACCGACCGTATGCAGATGGCTGTTTATGCCGATCCCGAAATCGGTAAGCCGGCCATTACCCATTACAAAGTAATTGAGCGTTTCGGTTATGTGACTGTTGTTTCCTGTATTCTGGAAACCGGCCGTACACATCAGATCAGAGCCCATATGAAGTACATTGGGCATCCGTTGTTCAGTGATGAGCGATACGGAGGCCATTTGATCTTAAAAGGAACCACCTTCAGTAAGTACAAACAGTTTGTTGAGAACTGTTTCAAGATATTACCGAGACAGGCACTGCATGCCAAAACATTGGGATTTGAGCATCCGGTGACCAAAGAATACATGCGTTTTGATACTGAGGTTCCTCAGGATATGACCGACTGTATTGAGAAATGGCGTACCTATTCAAAGTCACACATATTTAACCAAGAAGAATAAATTATGGGGAAACATTCACTTCGTACCGATAAAACCTGCTTAAACTGTCATCATGTAGTCGAAAACAGATTCTGCCCCAATTGCGGACAGGAAAACAAAGAAACGAAGGAATCATTCCATTATTTATTTTTTCACACTGTTGAAGATTTAGTTCACTATGACAGTGGTTTCTGGAAAACCATCAAGTATTTGCTGTTTTATCCGGCGAAGCTGACCAATGAATATATTAAGGGAAGACGCAAGATGTTTGTTCCGCCGGTGAAGCTGTATATTTTCATCAGTTTTATTACCTTTTTCATTCTTTCGATATTAAGTTCGGTGAACAGTCACCAGGAAGTTCCGATTACGGCAAACAAAACGCAACAGCAGATAACCAAAGACGGCAAAATCAGAGTTGCGGAAGCTCCAAAAAATACAATCAACATTGACACGACCAATTTCTCCTCGGGATTGGAAGAAAACAACGGTGAAGCAGGCAAATGGCTGAACGATAAATTCAGGAATGTTGCCAAGCATGCCAAAGACAAAGACTTCGTCAAAAAGTTTTATAAAACCTTATTTTCGACCATTCCGAAAGCATTGTTTATTTTCATGCCGCTTTTTGCGTTTGTGCTTTGGTTGTTCCACAACAAGAAGAAATGGTATTACTTTGACAGCGGTATATTCACGATTCATTATTTCTCGATGATTTTATTGTCGTTTACCATTAATGCATTGTTATCAGCTTTATTTTCCAAGGTATTTGACAGCGAAACCGCAGATACCCTTAACGGATTTATGATGATGTTATTGATTTTATGGTGGGTGTTTTATTTTTTCCGTTCGCACAGCCGTTTTTACAAAGAGAAGAAATGGATTTCCAGGCTGAAAGGAATTTGCATTATGACCATCAATATTTTATTTCTGTTAACCACTACATTAATACTGATTGCCTACAGTGCTTTAAATGTTAATTAATCCTAATTTTTTTGATATTCAACCCCAATTTGGCTAAATTCGTTTACCAATTAACTATTTTATGAAAAACAGAATTTTACTTTTGGCTGCGGCAACTTTCAGTTTTACGAGTTGTGTAAGTCAAAAAGCAACCACCACCACTACCAAGCTCGAGGCCTCTGATTTAACCAAGTACATGAATACTATCACTGCCGAAGACTTGAAAACACATCTTTATATTGTTGCTTCTGACGAAATGCAGGGACGTAATACAGGCGAGGAAGGTCAGAAAAAAGCAGGAAAATATTTAGTAGAACAATATTCAAAAAACGGTATATCCTACCCTACCGGAACCAATACATTTTACCAGGCCATTCCGTCGACTTATTTCCAGAAATCATTCAGTCCGAAGCTAAATGATTCAGAAAACATCTGGGCTTTCATCAAAGGATCAGAAAAACCGGAGGAAATTTTGGTTATCTCAGCACATTATGACCACGTTGGGATGAAAAACGGTGAGATCTACAACGGTGCCGACGATGACGGATCAGGAACAGTAGCCTTATTGGAAATTGCACAAGCGTTCCAACAGGCGAAACTCGAAGGAAACGGACCGAAACGTTCCATTTTATTCTTACACGTAACCGGTGAAGAACATGGATTACACGGTTCCCGTTTTTATACTGAGAACCCGTTATTCCCATTAGCGAATACCATTACTGATATTAACATTGACATGATTGGCCGTCGCGATGATTTCCATAAAGCAAGCAACAATTATGTATATGTGATCGGTTCCGATTATTTATCAAGTGATTTGCACAACATCACTGAAGAATCGAACAAAAAGTATGTGAATTTGAATTTAGATTACAAATACAACGACCGCAATGATCCGAACCGTTTTTACTACCGTTCTGACCACTATAACTTTGCGAAACATAATATTCCATCTGTATTCTTTTTTAACGGAACACACGCAGATTACCACCAACCGGGTGATGAAGCCGACAAAATTGAGTATGATGCTTTAGCCAAAAGAACCCAACTGGCGTTTGCCGTTGCCTGGGAGCTGGCGAACAGAAAAGACAGACCTGTTGTTGACAAATCAGGTAATTAATAAAAAACTCCGGCCTGAGCCGGAGTTTTTTTATGCTTTAATTATACTACATTTTTTTCTCAAGAGAATCCAAATACTTCTTTCCTAATTTCATGATGATGAAAATCAGGATTACCGACACAACCATGAATATCACTTGCCATAAAAGCAAACCTTCGTTAACATTGTGATAGACCTTTTCCATTTTATTTCCATTTAAAATCTGACTTATTTACATATAACTAAATGTTTGCCAATAAATTATACCACACTTACATTTATTTTCAGGAAGTTTATCCGGTTTCTTGTTGTGTGGCCAGTAAAATAAGGAACATACAGGTTTTCATCTGTTTGCAATAAAAATCATTTAGTTATTATGAAGTTTACCATTTATGGTATCAGGAAGTATGCAAAGTGATTGATTATTTTACCATTGGGTAAATTGACTTTCTGCGTTTAATCCAAAAGGTCAGTAACACAATTCCGATGCAATTAGCAAAAAGGAAGAACGGTAAATCTTCTAAAAATGAAGAAGAATGCGATTTACAATACGTGTCATCATATTCCCGGAACGGCATCAAAACCAATCCGATTACAACAGGAACCACTACCAGTACCAAAATTGAAAACAAAAAGGCATACATAAGCTTTTCTGCGAAGATTAATTTATCTGTTGGCAGCAGGTAAGTGAACAGATTTAATAATGTGATCAAGAACCAGGTACCGTATGGTGTCTCATCCCAATAACTGTCATAATAAGGTGGTAATACATAAAATATACAATATAAAGCCACTGACAATGGCAGAAGCATTCTGAATTTTATAAGGAATTGTTTCAATTTCAAGATTGTAAAGGTGTTAATTATAGTATTTGTGCTGAATGCCCTCCGATAAATAATTCATTTTAGCAGGTGCAGTACTTATATCAGGCATTCTTCAATGAAAGCTGCCGTTTTTTCAAGGATTAATTCCGGAGCTTCTTTATGGGGTGTATGCTTTACGTTCGGGATGATGAAATAGTAGGCTTTTTGCGCCTGTACGACAATTTGTTCCACCTGTTTTAATGAGCCATATTCATCTTCTTCCCCTTGGATGATGAATGCCGGGCATTTTACAGCCGGTAAAAAGTGTTCGATGTTCCAGCTTTTGAATTCATCTGTTGTCCAGGTATCAGCCCAAGCCATGAACATGTCCTCGGTTTTATCCCCGTGGTATTTTTCCAGTTTACTCTTCAAATCGGTTTCCTGATAGAGTTGGATCGCCTCTTTGATACCGTTAACCGTGATATCTTCCACGAAGATGTGTGCCCCTTCGGTGATAATACCGGCAATTTTTTCAGGGTATTTAGCAGCCGTAATCAAAGCGATGGATCCTCCGTCACTGTGACCGAAGAGAATAGCCTTATCAATGTTCCAATACTCCAGCAACGCATTCAATATATCCGCCTCCCACTCCATGTAGTCGTTGTTCCGTTTAGCATAGGTGAACGGATGCGACAATCCGTAGCCCTGACGGTCGTAAACCAGTACATTACAGTTTGCTATTTCCCCCAGTTTTTCCGGAAAATCACGCCACAATTGGATACAACCCAATGAATCATGTAAGAAGATAATGGTAGGTTTATCCGGATTGTTTATTATCCTTGTTATGGCAATTTCTTCCGGGTTTATTGTGCTGTGCATATTCATTACTTTTTCAAAAGTGGGTATTATTTATTTTCTGAGGCTTACTTTTCTTGGTCAGTGTCCTACTTAACCCGGTCAATGCCTTACTTATCTTCTTCCGGAGCTTATTTTTTCTTAAACCATTATTCTTTCGGAGATTCAGATACTATTAATACCCGGTTTTGGTTTTATTATAATCGTCAATAGCCCTTTCAATAGCTTCGGTTTTCTTTTTGGGGTATTTCGCGAGCGCGGATCTGTAAAATCCGGTATCATTATGCTTGATATACTTTAAAAACATATCCAGAAACTGATCGTCGGGAAATTCGGCAATAGCCTTAAAAGCATCTTCTCCAAAACTTTTAATAAGTTCGATATCCTCTTTTCTTTTAAAACGGGAAAGAGGCAATAACAAATGCTTCGATTTACTTTCGGTCATTGCTTCTTTTATTTTGTCGTAATACTCCTCATTTTCAGTAGGAAAAAGAAACGTCAATTCTTCAATTTTTTTCTCATTTAAAGGTGTTTGCTGAAAAACGATTTCAAGAAACTTTTTCAAATTGATTTCCGCCTGTTTTTCCGTCAGTCGATTTTCAGGATAGGAATAACCATGCGATATGGCAATTAATTGCGAAAGTGACATTTTATCTCTCAGGCAATCTGATCCAGTCACAAATTGGTCTTTACAATTCAACGTTTTTTGGAAGACTTCAAAAATAGATTTTTTGTCTTTTCTAAACAAAGCATCAATGGCAACAGCTTTAACATAGGTATTTTTCTGGTCGTAGATTAAACACCGGAGTTGGTCTTCCGTTGCCACTTCATTCAATTTTTCCGAAATCAGATCCGGTATCGAATCAAAACTATATTTAATCGTATAATCCTTAAGCGGTTCGACGATCTTTTTTATGGTATCGGTTACTACATTTTTTTTATAAGGCACAGTATAATCAGGAATGACTTCCTTTTTACAAGAGGCCAATCCTAAGAAAATCAGAAAAAAAAGAATATTTTTCATTGCATATAATTTACAAAACCATTCAGAAAAACTTTAGAATGGCATACTTACTTTATTAATTACCCCGTCACCAAAAGAACTAAAGGCATGATTATTTATTGCTATTATTATTCCTGTATTTCTTGGTATATAACATTTTTCGCTTGACCTAAGCCTTATTTCACTTCACCCAAGCCATTCTGCACATCTTCCAAGCCATTCTGCACATCTTCCAAGCCTTACCTCACACCTTCCAAGCCATTCTGCACATCTTCCAAGCCTTACCTCACATCTTCCAAGCCATTCTTCGCTTCTTCCAAGTCATTCTGCACATCTTCCGAGGCATTCTGCACTCGACCCAAGCCATTCTGCACTCGACCTAAGCCTTACTTCACTTGACCTAAGCCATTTTGCACTTGACCTAAGCCTTACCTCAGTTTTTCAATGGTTAAAATCCGGCGTTTTTTGATTCTATATAAAAAGGGGATAGTTTACCTATCCCCTTTTTCTTAATCCTTTTTCTGTACTTTAAAAATACTTTCAAGCACTTCTTTATGTTCGGTGTATTTATACAGGTTACTTTCTTTTAAGATAGAACCAAGCAAGAGATTGTTTATTTCCTTTTCGGTTCCTCCTTCCTTATTCAGGCAAATCAAATGGTACAGCAAGGTTTCATAATATTTGTTCAGGTAATAGCTTTTATAACTCTGCATCCCTTTGTCCTTCTCGATAATCATTTCAAAATCGGGAAACTGGAAATCAGCATACTGGTAGTATGGAAGTCCGTTGAATTTCGGGTATTTTTTGATATAACTCAATGCTAAATTAGTATTTGCCGGTTTTACGACATTCATAAAGCCCCAGATATTGGTTCCGCATAAATCCATACAATTCAAAAAGAAAATACCTTTTTCCGTATCATTTTTGAGTCCGTACTCATTGATTTTAAAATCGGCCTTTGAAAAATTAAACGGTTGGTTTTTATTACCGATGGCTGTAAACAGAATTCCATAATAATTATCCACCAATTCATTTACCGGGATATCCTTTTTTGTCAGGCTGTCGATTAGCACCGTGTTATCCATTTGATTTTCTTCCCTTAAATTCAGGTCAATCTGTCTGATGATATAAATCTGTTTCAGCGTAGTATCATCAGGCCTTGCAATAAAAGGCTGCGTTGTTAATTTATTTTTAGATGTAATTGTTTCAATGATAAAACTATTAGCCGTTATCAGGTTATCCGGAACATTTGTTTTCAGATCCTTGATAATATCCTTTGTAGGTTCATTCTGGAACATGAAATTCTTGTAGGACTTCCCCAGTTTTACGAGTTGGTCATTGTAATTTGACTGGGCAAAAGATATTCCTGTCAGTAAGACACCAAGGAGCGTTAAGACGTTTTTTTTCATTTTAAGGTTAATTATTTTAATCAGACAGTTAATGGGACATAGCATTTACAAAGCGAAATGCGTTTAGCGAAGATAGTATTTCCTTTGAGACAATTTACAATTGCGTCACACTAATACCTTACCTTTTTTCATAGAAACTGAAAATACCTTTTTCCCTGCAATATTTATACTGAGTTGGAGTCAGATAAATAATGTTTTCCCCTACGATCCCGTTCACGTAATAAAACTGTCCCGGTAATTTACTTTTAACAGCCATATTTTTGATGAATACAAAAAAGGCATTATCAATAGCGTTTCCTTCTGCTTTCAGTTTAGCGGTATATGGCAAACCCTTCACCTTAAAACCAAGCAAAGTACTTTTTTTAGGTCCGTCAAGCTTATTAGTAATAGCAATTGGATTAAATTGTTTATGCGAAATTTGAGCATACATTTTTACTAATTCCCCGTAAACAGAGCCTACATCTTCCTGTTCATAGGCAAGCGAAAGGATAACATCAGGGAAGTTATACAACAGATCATAAAAACTATTCACTTCTGTTTCTTCAATAATTTTAAGCGATTCATTTATTTGAGATTCGGTCAGGTGACTGAAAAATCCCAGTTTTTTGAATTCCTGTATTTCTGTATTAATTCTGTCTGATGTAACTTCATTATTATAATTTTCTTTAGTTGCTCCCAAAATTTGATTATTCGGTTCAAACAACTCTTGTTGATTTTCCTTCAGCGCAATGATACCGAAAAACTGATACGGATTTTTTCCCCGCAACATTTCATAATTAGACCCAACTAAATGAATCCTGTAGGGAGACTGCTGATCCTTAAGAATTTTATTGAAGATTTTATAGTATTGTTGAATATCTATTCTTACGATACGGTCCAAATTATTTCCGATCCCTTCGAATTCGACAAAGCTTTTCATTTTATAAACCTTACCATTTGCTTTTAGCGAGACTGTAACAAAATGCGGAACTGAAGGATCAGAAAGTTCCCCCATATCTGTAGTGATTTCGAAATTAAAATCGGTGAACGCCAGTTCAGGCAGGACTGCCGAAGTTACTTTATGGATTTCTTCCAAAAACGGTTTAGGATTTCTGTCTGTTTTTGACAAATCTACCATTCCTGTATTGTTGCAATAAGTTAGTATTTGGTAAGGCGATTTCAATTTATTACTGGTGATGTCAGCTTTGAGTTTCCCGTACTTTTCATTCTCAATTACACCGTTTTTATACAATGCCTCGAACAAGTTGGCAGATACATCCATGCTTAACCAATCGTCAAACATAATCTGGCTAAACAAATTTGAGAAGAACGACCACAAATCAGGGTATGCATTCTTATTAATTTCAACCAATTGCACTTCAACCTGTCTTTCGTTGACAATTCCGGCAACTTTTAATTTTTCCAGATAGTTTGTAAAAGAACCGTTCAACTGCTTGTATTCTTCATCGGTAAGCTTTTTATCCCCAGTGATCGATATGAAATCCAATGAAAAATCGGTACCGGTTGCTTTTTTGAATTCTGAGAAAAAAACCGACATGATATACCCTCCATTTGTGTCTGTACCGGTTTGTGAAATCTTCGAATCTATCAATTCAAGTTGTCTATCATCGATGAGTCCGAATTCGATCAGTTTTTGGAGTTTTGCATCCCGGTTTTGCGCGTTAACCAGATTAGCGATTAAGCAGATTACGGTTAGTGCATATTTTTTTAGATTCATGGTTTATTTTAATTATGCTTTTATTAGTTAGTTTCAGATTTATTTACATGATGTTTTTATTCCAGACTTTTTTAGCGAAATCCCTGAATGCTGCCGGTCCGGCAATGAAGGCTTTATCAAATTCATATTGCCCGCCTATGAATTCGGTTTCAGAGACACGCACCTTTGCTTCTCCCCTCATGGCAAATTTTTGCTGTCCCTGATACATAATAATTTTCATTTCGGCCGGACTTATATCACCGTGGCATACTTTGCGGTACATGAGCCAGATTTCTGCAATTCCATCGTTATTAAGATCCGTTACCTGAAACGTATTCTCAATAAATGCCGCTTCAATATCGACAGGACAGTCACTGATAAAGTCATACACTTTCCATATTTGTTTTACTTTATCTTTTGATATAACGAAATGATAGGCGAAGAGTTCGGCGTCTGAGCCCTCGCTTTCATGCTTAAACTTTTTGCTTTGGTAAATTCCGGTTTCAGTTGTGATTACGATATTATCCCCTAATTTGTCAGTCCAGCGGAGCGCTTCTTTTATTTTGCCTTCGAATGCAATTCCTTTGGGAAATTTTGTTTTGTCCAGTTTTTGAACAGCAATCCGTTTTTGTCCGAATGTATTGATGGAAAAAAGAATTGTTACGATAATAAATAACCGTTTAAGCATTTGTTGTTGGTATTGATGGTACTGTAAATGTAGAGGAAGTCATAAAAATAGTGGTTTCACAAAGCCTCTTTATAATAAGCTGCAAACTCGCGTGGCAATGAATAAAGATCCCACCATTCAAAGAAGTTGGGGCTTGCGCTTTCGATGTTTTCGAAACCTTTATTCCGGAACAGTTTTTTGGTTCGGGTTTGATGGAAATACTGCGAAACCGATATGGCACTTTTAAGGTTCAGGCTATCCAGGATGTGGATGGAATTGATTACCGTTTTCTCGGTATCATTTCCGAAATTATCTACGAAAATTTTATTGGCCGGCACCTTATTCATCACTAAGTATTCCTTCATTTTATCTCCTTCCCAGTGGCCTTCTTTACCGAATCCTCCGCTTACGATGATTACCTTTACCCTATCCGCATTGTAAAGCTCCAATCCTTTATCGACACGTGCTTTAAGTCTTTCCGAAAGTGTACCGTCAGGATTTACCTTGCTGCCGAGAATGATTGCTGCGTCGGCCGATTGGTTTTTATCGGTCAGTCCGTCAATTGTAATGTAGAGCGAATGGATTATGCCCCAAAGGATGCAGAATATGAGGAATATTTTGAGGTATTTAAGTGTTTTTTTCAATTTAATTAAGTTTAGGAGCTACAAACTTTATTTCTTCCAGATCTTTCAGACAGAACCATCCTTTCAATTTTTTATTTGAAGAAACATCGAATTCGCCGTAAACAAATCCCCTTGATTTTTTCGTTGCAACCAGAAGGTTTTGACCCAGTGCCACTTTCGTTTTTGAACCAGCCTCCGGTTTCTTATACATATTGGCCATTCCCCCTTCAACCGAAACATAATTACCTATGAAAGAATCCTGTTGCGGGTTATACCTGTTGTTTTCTTTTGAGAAGTTTGACTCAAATGCAATTGCAGTGATGGTTGCAAAAACTGTTATAAAAGCGATGATGTATTTTTGTGTGTTTTTCATGAGGTGTTTGTTGAGAGTTGTCAATTCTATCAACGTTTTTTTAGTCAGTATAATATTGTTTAGACCAGTTGGCAAAAGCATCTTTGTATTTCAGCTGTGCCGATTCAATAATTGCATCCGGGTTATTGATTTGCTCCAAATTATAATCTGTTTTCAGCCATTCCAGAAATTCATTTAAGTCTTCACTTTCTTCGTAGTCTTCTTCATCCTTATAGAAGTAAACCTCATCAAAATCTACCGAAATTTCGGTATCAAAAGTCAGCAAGTGAAGCAGCTGCAATAAGTTTTCAGCCACGATATGTACACCCCCTTCATCACCGAAAACGGCTATTGGCATTTGATCCAGTTCCTTACCGGATCCGTCATCCCAAATCGTGTAAAATGAGCCTGATCCGTTAGCCTGTGCAATTGGATATAATTTATCCAGAAAAGCTTCTTCATTGCTCCAGGTTTCGAGTCCGTACCAGCTGTCGATATACACACCAAACCCTTGCGAGTAGCATTCGAAAGAAGAAGTATTATTTTGAAAATGGATCAGTTTTTCCAGTGTTACGGGTAGCGCTTCCAATTGGAAGTTTTCTTTGAAGTTGTTGATATCTATCATATATATTATCTTATTCGTTTTTATAAGCCGGGTTTTTGATTACTTTCATTTCGGTATATCGGAACACTTTTGCTTTAGGCAGTTTTTCTTCCATTTCCACTGTGCCCTGTGGATAATCTTTTCTTTCATAAAACTGACCTTTAATTTTAAGAAAGTGTTTATACGGAAGAAAGTAATCAGGCAATTCTAATTTATCATTAGCCGGTTCGAGATAAAAATGCGATTCGATACCCGGATTTGAATTTAAATCTTTGGTCAGGATCCATTGCGGACAGGCGCAACCCCATACGGTGTAGGACACTTCAAGACTTTCAATTTTTCCAGTCAACTTGTTTGTTGGATCAGAAATGATTTTTGTGTATTTATTCTCCTCTTCTTTTTGAATAATCGCCTTATCATTTTTTATTTCCCTGCAGGAAGATAATGTCAGACCAAGAGAAAAAAATATTACTATGTTTTTTAGTAAATTCATTTTTATGTGTGAATTACCCAAAAGTAGTAATTATATCGTATGCAGATAAGATAAAAACAAATCTATCACTTCGGCTAAGTTATATTTTATTTAAATCAACGGTTTGATATCCGAATAAAAGCTTGACAATGCCTTTTCCGGTACCAAATGTTGTTTACCGAACCATTTATCGATTTTCACTTTTACGACATGAACGGGATTTGCTTCCGTGGCGGATGATTCCTTGTACGTTGTAGTTGGAATATGGCTGAAAAACTTATTGAAGAAGCTTTTCATGGCGTTCATTTTCTCTTCCTGTTCGTCTACAATTCTTATTTTACCGTAAATGATCACGCTTTGGTATTCCCCACCGAAGTTTACTGTCCTGTCAGACGTATACAGTTTACCGTATTTGTAGATTGAAATGGAAATCGGTTTACCGTCAGTCATTTCGCTGCCTCCGTATCCGTATTTTGAAAAATGGAACATGATTTCGTTGTTTTCTTTATCGAAATCAAAAAATGTCGAATGAATTAAGGGAGCTTCTTCTGTGTTAACGGCAACGGTACATGAGGCAGTATTTTCCAGAAGCGAATACATGAAATCTATTTCTTCTTTTTGTCGGTCGGTTCTTCTTACTTTGTCTATTTTTTTTTCCATTTTGGGGTTTATTGGGTTTGCATTTTCGTTTTGGACTACCCTATTGTATTTAAGTATTATTGCTGAACGACGTCAAACAACTCCGTTTACAAGCCAAGCGAATTTACTAAAAAAGGGGTTTGTCTTGTAAGAAAAAGATTAAAATGAATTGATTCCTGTTGCTATTCTCCTAATGCTTTTATCTATAGTGATGTTATGGTATTGAAAAGGAGATCGGTACAAAAAAGCCCTGAAAGAGTACAGGGCTTTTGATTGTTTTATTTTGGATTAGTTTAGTCTTTCTTACTGCTTTGAAGCAAAATCCACCATCCATTCGATGCCGTATTTATCCCTGAACATTCCGAAATAAGATCCCCAGGGACTGTCACCGATAGGCATTTCTACACTACCTCCGGCTGAAAGTCCGTTAAATAACTTATCTGCTTCCTCACGGCTTTCTGCAGTGATGCATATTTTGGATCGGTTTTCATTTTCACTTACCCGGCCCAACATTTCCGGAACATCATTAGCCATCAGTGTATTTTGACCAATTGGTAATGCAATGTGCATTATTTTATTGGCTTCCTTTTCCGGTATTTCAAATTCCGGGTTCGATAAATCTTTGAACCGGACAATTGTTGTAAAATCTCCCCCAAATACTGATTTATAAAAATTAAATGCTTCTTCGGCGTTCCCGTTGAAGTTGATGTGCGGATTGATAATTGCCATAGATTTTAGTTTTATTTAAGTTCAGACAGTATTAATTTCTTTTGTTTAAAGGTGTTCGTTATCACTTTTTCCCTTACTGCAGGATCGTTACTGTGCAGTAGTTCAAAATATTCAACCGGTACAACCTGCCATGACAAACCATATTTGTCTTTGCACCATCCGCAAGGTCCTTCTTCCCCACCATTGGCTGTCAGTGCTTCCCAATAGTAGTCGACTTCGTCCTGGTCTTTGCAATTTACAACGAGTGATATGGCTTCATTGAATTTAAACATGTCACCAGCTGCGAGGATGGAAAATTCGATACCGGCTAGTTCCATTACAGCTGTTTCAAAGCTGCCGTCATTGCCACTGCCATCTGCATTTGGCATATTTTCAAATAAGCGGTAGTCTTTCAGTTTGCCGTCTTTAAATATAGACAGGTAGTATTCGGCAACTGCTTTGGCATCTTTTTCAACCCAAAGACAGGGTGTTATTTTTTGATTGTCCATTGTATTTAGTTTGTTTGTTGTTTCTATATCAATTTGACGAAGTATGATCAAAATTGCTTATCAAAATTACATTTTGCTTTTTATCATTGTCCAAATTGTCCATAAAGCAAACATGAGAATGTTTACACTATACTAATCTACAAAAAAACAACCATTTACCATCATAAAAGTTTATATCACACCTGTTGCAATAAATGAAAGTAAAACCGAAATTACGGTTGCGATGAATGTTACCACATAAACAACAGCATTATTTCTAGATTGTTTTGTAATAAATTTAATTGAAGAATAGCAGATAAACATGACAAAGAAAAATAAGTACGATACAATTCCTCCAAAAATAAACGTACTCAAAAACAAGAATAAAAACCCTAAAAGACTTCCTGCCAGAATTCCTAATAAGCTTCCAAAGACAGTTTTCGAATTAATTTTTTTATCAGCGGTCATTTTCTGATGTTCCTCAAATTTTCTTTCGATCAGATCATTTAAATCATCATGTCTTAAAACATCTGATTTTATAAATTGCTTTATGAATTCCAAATCTTTAAAATCGCTGCTTAATTCAAAAACTTCTTTAATAATTCGGTCAACTTCAACGCGATGCTTTTTATTATTATCAATTGCTCTGAGAAATTTATCCAGACCTCCCCGATTTTCAATTTCCTGTATTATTTCAGGTTCAACTTTTCCGGAATAAGCTATCATGTTTGCATAAGACTCAATCAAATCGTCGTACGAAAATTTACTATAGTGCATTTTAGAATTTTGTTGATTAACGTTAAACTAACTTAGCTCATAAATATAGGTCATAGATCGAAATACAACATTATTTACAGTAGGCTAAATGTATAAAAAACACTTGATGTAAGATTTTATCTGAAACTATTAAATACAAAAGTTCTATCTAATATACTCAACCCTACTTTTGGCAATACTTATTAGCTTATATTTTCAATTAAGTTTGATTTACTCCACTTCATAATTCCTTCTAAAAGCTCCGATAATGTAACCCCTTTTTCAGTTAAGCTGTATTCTACTTTTGGCGGAATAACAGGATAAGAAACCCGTTTAATGATGTTTTCTTCTTCTAAACTTTTTAGCTGTTGGGAAAGCATTTTTTGCGTAATTCCGTTCATTGATTTGTCTAATTCACTGAAACGCATTGTTCCATTTTTTAGTAAAAGCCATACAATTACAGGTTTCCATTTACCTCCGATTTTGTCCATAAAAACAGTTATGGGACATTCGGTGGCATTTTTATATTTTTTTTCAATAATTTCCATTAATCAAGGTGTTGATTTTCAACAATTCCGTCTTTTTTGTAAGTACATTACTTCTAAGTGCGTTCTTGCCATAAATGTAGTTATGTTTTTTCTTTGTGAGAAAATTAAACGGAAAATAATGGATAAAAAAGTAATTGTCATTACAGGCGGTACAACAGGAATTGGTTTTGCCTGTGCAGAGCATCTTATAGATAAAGGTTATGAAGTTGTTATTACGGGGCGGTCTGAAGAAAACTTAAATGAGGCTTTGAAAAAACTGAAATATAAAGCAACAGGATTTATATCGGATACTTCAAATTTATCTGCGATAGATGAGCTTGTGGATTTGGTCAAAGCGAAATACACCAAAATAGATGGCTTATTTGTCAATGCCGGAATTTTCAAATCGTCGGGTTTTGAAGCCACTACAGAAGAGATTTTTGATGAAACGATGAATATTAATTTCAAAGGAGCTTTTTTTACAACGCAAAAATTTGTTCCCATTTTAAAAAATCCATCGAGTGTGGTTTTAAACACGTCGGTAGTAGTTTTTAAAGCGTTTGCAGATACAAGTGTTTATACGGCAAGTAAAGCGGCTATCGAAAGTATCGCTAAAGTTTTGAATTTGGAACTTGCATCAAAAGGAATTCGTGTAAATATTATCAGTCCCGGTGTTACAGAAAGTCCAATTCAACAAAAATCGGGCATGAGTAATGAAGCGATTAAAAATCTGTTAGATCATTTTTCAACTATTTCTCCAATTGGCAGAATTGTTAATCCGAAAGATATTGCACCTGTTTTAGAATTTTTGGTTTCTGAAAATTCGTTGGTTTTACGCAATGAGAAAATTATTGTCGATGGTGGGACAACGATGTAGCCACAGTATTTTTTAAATCCGAATTGCATTTTGCAGCAAAGTAGTTGTAGCATTTTTTTATCAGGAAACTTTATTGCTACAAACCGGTTGTAGCATTTTTTTGATCATCCAAAAAAATGGCTACAGATAAAGTTTTAAAGGACTACTGTTAAACACGAGAGTAAAGGACACAAAAAAAGCCCTGAATTACTTCAGGGCTTTTGGGTGAAAGACGGGTCTCGAACCCGCGACCTTTGGAACCACAATCCAACGCTCTAACCAACTGAGCTACAATCACCATTTGGTATTTGCTTGAGGGCTTTTACTTCTTAAAGAGGCTCATTTCCCTTTTGCGAGTGCAAATATATTGCAAAAGTTGGGTTTTGCAAAAGTTTTTTACAAAAATTTACTTCAAATCCCCTAAGCTATTGACTGCCAAATATCTTTCTACCGTAAATCCTTCGGCAAAATCTGTTCCGATAAGCCTTCCGAGGTCTTGTGCACGGTATTTTACGCTGTCCAGAAAGTTTTTTGAAGTAATTGGCGTTTCCGGTTCATTAGTTCCCGGATTATAAAACTGAGACGAATAAGCCAAAATGGATTTCATTTTGATGTCCATAAAGCCCGTCACATCAACAACAAAATCAGGTTCAATTGGCAACCATTGGATATAATGATAAACTAATTTAGGACGCCAGGCTTCCTGTATACTATTATTATAACTTGTTTCTATTTTGGGTAATCCTGATAAAAAGCACGCATCGGATACCAGTTTATTCCCTTTACCGTGATCGATATGGCGGTCGTTAATAGCGTTACAAATCACGATTTCGGGTTTATATTTACGGATCATGCGGATCACTTCCAGCTGGTGTTTTTCATTATTACGGAAGAAACCGTCACGGAAGTTCAGGTTTTCTCGAACTGATACTTTTAAGATTTCAGCTGCCTTTGCCGCTTCCTGATCTCGGATTTCGGCCGTACCGCGCGTCCCGAGTTCACCCCGTGTCAAATCGACAATTCCGACTTTCTTTCCTAACGAAATTTCTTTGGCCAAGGTTGCGGCACAACCCAATTCAACGTCATCCGGATGCGCTCCGAAGGCTAATATATCTAACTTCATAAATTAATTTTGTATTTCATGAAACGGACAATAAGTGTTATAAAACACGTCTCATTGTTTTTGATTTATTTCTGGTTTCTTCCCATTCGGCTTCGGGGTTGCTGTCTTTGGTAATTCCGCAACCTATAAATAATTGGGCCTGATTCATTATTATTTTCATACAACGCAGATTGACAAAAATATCAGTTGCATTGTCATCATTTCCGAAATTATGATTCAATTCCCCTAAAAAACCGGTATAAAACTCACGATCGTAGCCTTCAAATTTCAAAATAAAATCTTTTGCGGTGAATTTTGGCAAACCACATACGGCGGGTGTCGGATGCAGGATATCAATGACTTTCTTCAAATTCGAATCATCGTTGATAATTCCTTCAACATCAGTACGCAAATGCAGTAAATTCCCGGCTCTTGAAGTATACGGATTCGATGCCGATATATTGAACGCGTGTGATTTCAGATTTTCGAGAATGAATTCGGTAACAAATTCCTGTTCTTCTTTTTCCTTTTCTTTCCAGAAAACGACTTCTGTTCCTTCATAGGTTTGTGTCCCTGCCAATGACATTGTATTGAAAACATCGCCTTCGGCCTGAATCAGTTTTTCCGGTGTTGCTCCCATCCACGTTCCCACTTTCGGATGAAACCAGCAATAACAAAAAGCCGAAGGATACAATTGCAGCATCCGTTCAAAAGTCAGTTGCATGTCAAAACTATCCAGGTTTACAATTTCTTTCCTTGACAGCACAACTTTACTGAATTCACCTCTTCTGATAGCAAAAACTCCTTTTTTGACCAATGTAACAAACGCTTCTTTCTCAAATAAGTTTTCAGTTTCATCACTGATATGCGATTCGAATTCATGCTCGAAATAAATACTGTTGTAGATTACTTCGGTTTTATCAAGCGGAAAAATCACGGGTGTACCATCGAAAGGTGCGAATACGAATCCTTTTTCGGTAAAGTTTTCGGAAAAATAAAGATGGTCATTATTCTGGAATACCCCAATCAAAGTCTTTGAATTAGGCTTTCTGTAAACCACGTAAGGCAGGTTTAGTCTTTGATGGAGGTGAACTTTTTCGAATAAACTTTTCATCCTTGTCTTTTGGGCAAAATCATATTAGTCAGTTTACAAAGTGAAATGATGCTTCCCTGCTCGTCAACTATTTTAATTTCCCACAGGTGAATCGATCTTCCTTTGTGAATAATTTTTGCGGTAGCAGTTACGACACCTTCTCTTTTGCTTTTTAAATGATTGGCAGAAATTTCAATTCCCCTTACCTCCTGTTTTTCATGATTGATAAACATGATAGAGGCTGCACTTCCAACACTTTCAGCCAATGCAACTGATGCTCCTCCGTGCAATAATCCCATAGGTTGGTGCACTCTCGTATTTACGGGCATGGTTGCAACTAAAAAGTCCTCACCGGCATCAACATATTCAATTTCAAGAG
Source organism: Flavobacterium amniphilum (assembly GCF_023634845.1). Lineage (GTDB taxonomy): Bacteria > Bacteroidota > Bacteroidia > Flavobacteriales > Flavobacteriaceae > Flavobacterium > Flavobacterium amniphilum. The sequence goes on from NZ_JAMLJL010000006.1 coordinate 100,168, forward strand.
TTTGCATCAGGGTATTTTGGCACCATTCATTGCATTTTTTAAGAACTTCTTCTTTATTAAAAGACATATTTTTTATTTAGTGTATCAAATTTACGAAATTTACGATTAAATTTAATCGGGCAGAATAAAAAACAATTTCGCCCGTTTATAATAATTGACTATTTTTATCAAAATTTAATCTGAAAAAATGCGCTATATACTCCTGTTTTTCGCTGTTTTAAGTTTATCACTTACTTCCTGCAGAAAGGATTTTGAAACCGTTGCGAGTAACGGAAAACTGAAATTTTCAAAAGACACCGTTTACCTGGATACTGTTTTCACCAACACCAGTACCAGCACTTATACTTTAAAGGTTTATAACAAAAGTAGTGATGACATCCATATCCCCTCGATAGCCTTCCAAAGAGGCGATAATTCCAAATACCGTATGATGGTTGACGGAATGAGAGGCAGGGACAATAAAGGAAAGTATTTTGAAAATGTGGAGATATTGGCCAAAGACAGTTTGTACATTTTTATTGAAGCAACAGCCGGAATTGAAGAGGCCGATCCAACCGATTTCCTCTATACCGATAAGATTTTATTTGATTCCGGAAGTAACCAACAGGATGTTGACCTCGTTACTTTAATACAGGATGCCTATTTTATTTATCCGCAGCGGACACAAAATCCTGACGGAACATTTACCTATGAAGGATTACCGTTATCTGAAACCAATCCTAAATTAACTTCTTTTCCTTTAGATGAAAGTGATCCGGTCAACGGAAACGAATTACATTTCAACAATACAAAGCCGTATGTCATTTATGGTTTCCCAACCGTCCCGAATAACAAAGTACTGGAAATCGATGCGGGTGCAAGAGTTCATTTTCATGATCAATCAGGTATAATTGTAGCTAATGATGCCAGTATTCATGTTAATGGAACACCGTCGACAACAGCAGCATTGGAGAATGAGGTTATTTTTGAAGGCGACCGTTTAGAACCCGGATTTGCCGAAGTACCCGGACAATGGTTTTCGATTATTTTAACCGACGGAAGTACGGACAACCGTTTCAAAAACCTAACCATCAAGAATTCAACTGTTGGTTTGTTTATCCAGAATAATGACGGAACGACTGTTGAAATAGAGAATACACAGATTTACAATTCATCGGTAGCCGGGATTTTAGCCCGCACCGGAAAAATAAACGGAAAAAACATTGTAATCAACAAAGCCGGACAATATGCTTTAGCCTGTACACTTGGAGGAAATTACAACTTCAACCACTGTACATTTGCCAATTACTGGTCAGGTGGATCACGGTCGACACCGGCCGTCATAATAAGCAACACTCTTAATGACGGACAAACAGCACCAGTTAACTTAGACAATGCGACTTTCACTAATTCGATTATTTACGGAACTAACAGTATTGAGGTTGGCTTAGTAAAAGACAGCAATACTAGCATAACATTTAACTTTGATATCAACTACTGTTTAATCCGCTTTAGTGATTTGAACAATCAATTTACCGGACCGATGTATGATTTCGTCAAAAACCCGGCTTCGAAAAATAATATCGTGAGTAATTTCCAGACATTGAACGATCCGAAGTTCAAAGATGCACAAAAGAACAATTTGAGGGTTTTATTAGCTTCATCGGTTATTGGAAAAGGAAACAATGCACTTATCATACCTAAAGATGCTGATGACAGAGACAGAACTTCACCACCCGATTTAGGAGCATACCAACATTTGAATGAATAAAAATTATAAATAAAAATCCCGCCTTTAAGCGGGATTTTTTTATATTTAAGAATATTTGTTTTTAGAAAACAAACATTGCTCTTTCGCTCATCATGTCGTTTACTTCATCAGCAACCTGCTCCAATACTTCTTCGTTTGTATGGTTCATCAATACACGGTCGATTAAATCCACAACTGTTTCCATATCTGCTTCCACTAAACCACGGGTTGTGATTGCCGGAGTTCCCACACGGATACCAGACGTTACAAATGGTGATTTATCATCAAAAGGAACCATATTTTTATTTACAGTGATTTCAGCTTTGACCAAAGCATTCTCAGCTTCTTTTCCTGAAATATTTTTGTTGCGTAAGTCAATCAACATCATGTGGTTGTCTGTACCACCTGAAATGATGTTATATCCTCTTTTTACAAATGCTGCAGCCATAGCTTTTGCATTTTTCTGTACCTGTACTGCATAAGTAAAGAACTCATCTGATAAACACTCACCGAAAGCTACCGCTTTAGCTGCAATTATATGCATCAAAGGCCCACCTTGGTTTCCGGGGAAAACAGACATATCCAATACGTGGGACATCATTCTGATTTCACCTTTTGGCGTTGTTAATCCCCACGGGTTTTCAAAATCTTTACCCATCATGATCATACCGCCACGCGGTCCGCGCAATGTTTTATGTGTAGTAGTTGTTACAATATGACAATGTGGAATTGGGTCATTCATTAAACCTTTAGCGATTAAACCGGCAGGATGTGAAATATCAGCGATAAGAATTGCTCCTACTGAATCAGCGATTTCTCGGAAACGTTTGAAATCCATATCACGTGAATAGGCCGAAGCACCGGCAATAATCATTTTAGGCTGCTCTTTAGTCGCAATTTCCTGAATTTTATCGTAGTTTAAAACTCCAGTTTCTGCATCTACACCGTAGAAAACAGGGCTATATAATTTACCTGAAAAATTAACCGGTGAACCGTGTGTCAAGTGGCCTCCGTGCGACAAATCAAAACCTAAAATTTTATCCCCTGGTTTTAAACAAGCAGCAAAAACAGCTGTATTAGCCTGTGAACCTGAATGCGGCTGCACATTTACATACTCGGCACCAAAAAGCGCTTTTGCTCTGTCAATGGCGATTTGCTCTATAATATCAACCACTTCACAACCACCGTAATATCTCTTACCCGGATAGCCTTCAGCATACTTATTGGTTAAACATGAACCGGCTGCTTCCATAACCTGGTCACTTACAAAATTCTCAGAGGCAATAAGCTCAATACCGTGAATCTGTCTGTCTTGCTCATCAAGAATTAAATCAAAAATTTGTTCGTCGCGTTGCATTTTAATTAATTTTTGTTAAATACCCGTCAAAAGTACAAAAAGTGTTTGGTATAATCCCAATAGAAACTATATTTGAACTATCAAAACAACATATTATCACAAAAAAATAAATTATGCCTATAACTGCTAACAACCCAAACAGAAAATCATGGTTAGAAATTACTTCCGACAGTGATTTCCCCATACAAAACATTCCTTTTGGAGTATTTTTAACCAAAGAGAATATCGTAACTGTAGGGACGCGTTTGGGAGATTTTGCCATTGATTTAGGTGCGTTGCAACAATTAGGATACTTCGAAGGAATTGAATTGACTGATGATGTTTTCTTACAGGACACACTGAATGATTTCATTTCTGACGGAAAAAAAACGTGGCGATTAGTCCGTAACCGCATTGCAGACATTTTTGATGCCGAAAACCCGGCTTTGAGAGATAACAAAAAACACCGTGACGTCGTTATTTTCAGAATGGAAGATGTGGAAATGCAGCTTCCGGTTTTCATTGGAGATTACACCGACTTTTATTCAAGTAAGGAACACGCTACCAATGTTGGAAAAATGTTCCGCGATCCGGAAAATGCTTTATTACCGAACTGGTTACACATTCCGGTAGGTTACCACGGAAGAAGTTCGACGATTGTTCCTTCAGGAATTCCGGTTCACAGACCAATGGGACAAACCATGCCGGCTGATGCTACAGCACCTGTTTTCGGGCCATCAAGATTGGTAGATTTTGAATTGGAAACTGCCTTCATCACAACCGATGCCAACATTATGGGCGAAAACATTCCGGTAGGTGAAGCTGAAGATTATATCTTTGGTATGGTATTATTGAATGACTGGAGTGCACGTGATATCCAAAAATGGGAATATGTGCCACTTGGACCATTCCTGGCTAAAAACTTTGCTTCATCGATTTCACCTTGGATTGTAACGATGGATGCTTTGGAGCCATTCCGTTGTGCACAGCCAAAACAGGAGCCTACTCCACTTCCTTATTTACAACAGACAGGTGATCATGCCTTCGATATTAATTTACAGGTAGCCATTACTCCTGAAAACGGAGACGAAACTGTCGTTTGTGATTCAAACATGAAATATATGTATTGGACCATGAGCCAGCAGTTGGCACACCACACCATTAACGGATGCAGAATCAACTCCGGTGATATGATGGGTTCAGGAACGATTTCCGGGCCAACAGAAAATTCATTCGGGTCGATGCTGGAACTGACTTGGGGCGGAAAAAACCCAATACAGATGAAAGACGGTTCAGAACGCAAATTCATCAATGACGGCGATACGGTAATTATGCGTGGATACTGTCAGAATGATAAAGTAAGAATCGGTTTTGGAGAAGTTTCAAGCAAATTGCTTCCTCCTATTCCAACGAAATAAGAAAAATATACCCTATTTAAAATAAGAGCAATTCCATAAAGTTGCTCTTATTTTTTTATCTTTAAGTATGAAAAAACTAATAGCTTTAGGTTTCATCTTAATTGCAAACCTTATTTTCGCCCAAAAACCTTGTGAATCTGACCCAAAATACAATGAATTCGATTTCTGGATCGGAACATGGGACGTCTACGGATTAAACGGTAAGCTAACCGGAAATTCACGGATATCAAAAATATTGGACAATTGTGTCATACTTGAAGAATGGACTTCTGCCGGAGCACAAAGAGGACTCATCTTTAGCGGTAAAAGCTACAATTCCTATAATGCAGCGACAAAACAATGGCAACAAAACTGGGTTGATAATACAGGCGGAAGCACTGAATACTTAACCGGTCATTATGAAAATGGAGTTATGCATTTTTTAAGTCGGCCATTCCCGAATAAAAACGACTCTACAAGTATTCGAAAACTGACTTTTTTCAAACTCAAAGACGGAAAAGTAAGACAGCTTGGTGAAATCTCGGCAGATGAAGGTAAAAGTTGGTCGACAGAGATTGATTTAGAGTACCGCCCGTCCGGGAAATAGTGGCTTTAATTCATTAAAAAAATGTAATTTCGTGAAGTTTTTTCATAGCCCCGATGGAAGCGGCATCCTTTTTGTTATACGTAACGCAAGTGAAGTATAACAAAAAGATACAGCGTACAGCCGGAAATAGCTCCTAAAAACATATCTTTGCCAAAATCTCAATTCTATGAAAAAAATTACGATTTTAATCTTATCGGTTTCATTTTTAATCAGTTGCAGCGGTGTTAAGAAAACACAATCACTTTTGAGTGATGGAAATTACGATGCAGCCATTAGCAGATCTGTCGAATCATTAAAAACAAACAAGGCCTCCAAAGGCAAACAGGAATACGTTTATTTATTGGAAGAAGCCTTTGCAAAAGCCAAAGAGCGTGATTTACGCAATGTGGAAATGATGCAGAAAGAAGGCAATCCTGCTAATTTTGAGAAAATTTACAACACTTATATTCAAATAAATAACCGTCAGGAACGCATCAGACCGTTGCTTCCGCTACCACTTTTACAGGAAGGACGTAATGCTATTTTCCCTTTTGACGATTATTCGGTACAGACTATCAAAGCAAAAGATGCCTTATCGAAATATTTGTACGATAACTCAAAAGCGTTAATGAAGCAAAACGATAAAATGAGTTTCCGTAAGGCTTTTGATGATTTAGGGTATTTAAACGAAATCAATCCGGGTTATAAAGACATTAAAAACCTGATGGACGAAGCACACTTCAAAGGAACTGATTATGTCCATGTGTACACAAAAAACGAAACGAACATGATCATACCAACCCGTTTACAAAGCGATTTGTTGGATTTCAGTACTTTTGGACTGAATGACAAATGGACGGTATACCACAGCAACCGCGTAAAAGATGTTAAATATGACTTTGCGATGATTGTGAATTTCAGAAACATCGATATTTCACCGGAACAAATTAAAGAGCGTGAATTTGTAAAAGAAAAGCAAATTGCCGACGGTAAAAAACCTGTATTGGACGCACAGGGAAATCCGGTTAAAGATGCACAAGGCAACACTGTGATGGTTGACAATATGAAAACCGTTCGTGCCAAAATCTACGAATTCAAACAATTCAAAGCGTGTCAGATCACCGCTAAAATTGACTATATCGATTTTAGAACCAATCAGTTGATCGATACTTTCCCATTGTCAAGCGAATATGTTTTTGAATATATCTATGCTAATTACAATGGTGACCGCAATGCGTGTGACAGTGATTATTTACAGTATTTCGGAAGAAGATCTGTCGCTTTCCCAACCAGCGAACAGATGGTTTACGATTCAGGAGAGGATTTGAAAGCCAAACTGAAAAACATCATTACACGAAATAAATTCAGAAGATAACAGACATAAAAAAAGCGCTCTTTAAAAGAGCGCTTTTTTTATTTATGCTGTATTTTTTATTTCTTCACAACCAATCTGAAACCTTCTCCGTGAATGTTTAAGATTTCGACATTTCCGTCAGATTTCAAATACTTACGTAATTTAGCGATGTACACGTCCATACTTCTTGAGGTAAAGTAGTTATCGTCTCTCCAGATTTTTGTCAGTGCTAATTCCCTTGGCATTAAGTCATTTTCGTGTAATGCGAGCATTTTAAGCAATTCATTTTCTTTAGGAGACAATTTGATAGGCTCGTCACCAGGGAAAGTCAGGAAGCGCAATTTGGAATTCAAATGGAATTTACCAATTTCAAATTCAAATTTAGCCACATCAGCTTTCACTTCAGAAGCTTTGCGTTGTATAATTGCCTTAATTTTCATCAATAAAACTTCCGAATCAAAAGGTTTGTTCAGATAATCATCTGCTCCAACTTTATATCCTTTCAATACATCTTCTTTCATTGTCTTTGCAGTCAGGAAAATCAATGGCACTTCCTTATTTTTCTCACGAATCTCTTTAGCCAAAGTAAAACCGTCTTTGTATGGCATCATGACATCCAGGATGCACAAATCGTAATTGTCTTTCTTAAACTTCTCGAATCCTTCCATACCGTTTTTGGCTAAGACAACTTCGAAATCATTCATAGACAAATAGTCACGAAGAATTGAACCAAAATTTGGATCATCTTCAACTAATAATATTTTTTTGCTTGTTTCCATAATTTAATAAATTAATGGGAGTTTGATTATAAATGTACTTCCTTTTCCTTTTTCACTTTCCACCATCACTTCTCCGTGATGGTCATCTACTATTCTTTTCACGTAGGCTAAACCTAATCCGTGGCCTTTTACATTATGGATATCTCCTGTATGTTCACGGTAAAATTTGTCAAAAATTTTCTTTTGGGCCACTTTACTGATTCCTGATCCCTGATCCTTTATTTTGACAACAATGAAGTTTTTGATATTCTCTGAAGTCACATGAATAATTGGTTTATCAGGTGAATATTTGACCGCATTTTCCAGAATATTGACCAGAACATTTGTAAAATGAACATCGTTTAGTAAAACGGTTGTCTTGGTTGCTTTCAGATTGACATCAATTTGTCCTTCCCTGTCTTCAATAATCAGGCTTACGTGTTCAACCGCTTCTTCGATGATATCATGCATATTGCACGATTCCTTTCTGATATCCAATTCTTTTTTCTCCAGTTTTGAAATACGCAACACATTTTCTACTTGGGCGTGCATACGCTTATTTTCATCTTTGATCATTTGAAGGTAACGATGTACTTTTTCCTTATCATCAATTACTTTCGGGTTTTTGATTGCATCAAGAGCCAGATTGATGGTCGCAATCGGTGTCTTGAATTCATGTGTCATATTATTGATAAAATCTGTTTTGATTTCAGAAATATGACGCTGAGTATTCAATTGCTTCAACGCACTGTAATAAGCCACAATAATAATTGCAGTGAACAAAAATGATAATACTGCAATTCCAATTAAATCAGAAGCCAAAAAAGCTTTTTTCTTTGGAAAACTAACTAGTAACTGAAACTTGCTTACACCGTCGTTATCAGTAAATATTGGTGTATCAAAAGTATTCTTCTTATCAAATTTAAAATCCTCTGTCCTAACTTTTGTCGCTAAGCCATTACTATAGACCCCGAATTCAAATGGTGTTTTGATACCGTATTCATTCAATTCACTACGCAATAATGCTTCCAGTTGCTGATTTGACACACGCTGTGTAATGGAGCGCGTAGCGGCAATATCTTTAAAATTAAGTTGAAACTGTGCTTTATCCAAAACTTCAACGACTCCTGTTTTTTGTATTTTTTCAGCAGGCAAAACATCAGTTCCGGCATCTTCATTCTGAATTGTATTTTCGTTATAAACCTCAGTTACACGCTTTGCTACATAATTTTTGATCCGTGTTGAATCATTTGCTTTATCAAAGAACGAAGCCGAAATCGAATAATCTTCCGGTATGATACTACTTGAATATATGATCGTTTCATTTGTCAATTCATTTTTTTCGACATAAAAAAATTTCATCAACTCACTTCGTTGCGGCGCTTTACCTATACTATCCTTTAACTGGTTAAACCTGCTTAAGAAAGAAAATGCTTCCTGCTCTTCGACTTTCTTGGCAACATTTGAAATTACCTGCTTAACCTGATAGGTAAATTGCTCATCTTTATTCTTAAAAGAAGCGTGAATAAGATATCCCTGAACAGCGATGATACCCAAAAGGGCAACTGTCATTAAAACGATCACTAAACGAAACAGGGCTTTATTCATTGATACAAATTTAATATTTTAACATTTGACTCCTAAATGGATTAACCAAATATTAACAATTAATAAATTTACTGAAGATTTTTCAAAATTTTAAGAATTTCGGAGGTTTTTGACTTTGTTTCTGCATAATTTTCATTTTCTATAACAAAATCGCTTTTAGAAATTCTTTCGGCATCGGACCATTGATTCCGGATTCTCTCCAAAACATCTTTTTCCGAAGCGTTATCACGTGCCATTACCCTTTTAATGCGGGTCTCAAGTGAAGCATAAACAGTGATTATTTTATCACAATATTTATAACTCCCACTTTCAAATAAAATAGCAGCTTCTTTAATTACAAATGGAAATTTTTCATGGCTTTTAACCCAATCATCAAAATGTTTTTTGACCAAAGGATGCACAATAGAGTTGAGCTGTTTCAGCTTTTCAGGATGATTGAAAACTATAGCTGAAAGTTTTTTACGGTCAATCTGTCCGTCATTAAGAACTTCTGATCCAAAAACCACTTCGACCTTTGACACAGTTTCGGGGAAAAGCATAATTTTTTTGGCTTCCTCATCGGCTATGTAAACAGGAATACCTTCGGCTTCAAAAAGTCTTGCTACAGTTGTTTTACCACTGCCAATGCCTCCGGTTAGTCCTATTATTTTAGTCATTATACTTTAAAAAAGAGTTCTGGAAATGCTTCTTGTGGTTTTTTCTTCAAAATATTAATCTTAAAATAAGATTCTATAAAACCTAATCCATATCCGAAAAATTGTCTCCACAAAGCTATTATGGTATAAAATCCGACTATTAAATTTCTGTTTTTGTATGTTGATGCAAGGAAAATCAAAACCGTATAAGCGAAATAAAGCTTCAAAATCCAATCAAAAGTAAAAACCAAACCAATTAATCCAACTATAAAAAACAATACAAATAAAGCCGGCAAAAAGAATGTTGGTTTTGCATATTCAGGATACCATTGATTAAGAATAGGACGAACCTTTCCGAATTTATTCACCTGAATGTAAAATTTTTCCCAATCAATTCTTCTTTTATGGTATACAAATGCTTTTGAAATCAATTTTGTTTCATATCCTAATTTCCATAAACGGATTGATAAATCAGGATCTTCTCCCGGGTGAATATTTGAAAATCCTTTAGAAGCCTCAAAAGCTTTTTTTGAAATCCCCATATTAAAACTTCTGGGCTGGAATTTTTCCAATTTTTCGCTCGCTCCCCTTACTCCTCCTGTTGTCAAAACTGAAGTCATTGTGAAGTTAATCGCTTTTTGTATAGATGTAAAGCTAGGTAGCATATTATCCGGTCCTCCAAAACATTCAACGTATTTTTCAGTCAGACTTAAATCAACCTCTTTTAAATAATCCGGCGGTATGATGCAATCAGAATCAAGGATGATAAAATAATCTCCCTTTGCATACTGCATCCCGAAATTACGCGAATCACCAGGGCCTGAATTATACTTCAGATAATAAGTTATTTGCAGTTTACTCCGGTATTTATCAACAATACTTTCACATGGTACAGTAGAACCATCTTCAATAATAACCACTTCAAATGGCTTCTGATAAGTTTGCTTAGTTAAACTCTCCAAAAGCTCATCAATCTCTTCAGGACGATTATAAACGGGGATGATAAAAGAAAAATTCATTTGTAAAATTTTGGCAAAGGTACATTTTAACAAAAAATGCCACAATAAATTGTGGCATTTTTTAACATTTACATAACTGAAAATCTATTCTTTAATAACTTTAATTGTATTTACCAATCCGTCAACAGTAACTTTAACCAAATAAGTACCTCTTGACAGACCTGACATATTGATTTCAGAAGACAATGCATTAACTTTTACATTCATTATTTCCTGACCTAACAAATTGTGAACCGAAACAGATGATATTTCTTTCACATAAGATAGTCTGAATATATCTTTAACAGGATTTGGATACGCTTTAAATCCGTTTAAGTCAAAAGAATCGTTTCCTAATGATGCATCATAAGCTGAAACCCTGAATGTTCCGAAATTATTATTTCCATACTCCCAAACCCTGAAATACAATATTTCTCCAGGTGTTCTGCCTGTTACAGAAATTAACGGCTGGTCTTGCGGATCACTACTTGAATAATCATCACAATCTTCCAATACTAAAGCACCACAAGCACCACTGTAAACAGCTCCTGCACCATCAGTAATACCTCCTGAATCTGTATTTACTTCAAAAGTCAATGAGCCAGAAGCAGGAACAATAGCACTATACCAAACGTCTCCACCAAGATAGCTGGCACAACCCGGAGCAGGAATTGAAGGGTTTCCATTTTCAGAAGCAGTAGCCCCAACATTTGTACCTACAACTTCACCAGCTCCAAAACTTCCGCCAGGGGTTAAAACTGTTGCTCCGGCACAATCATTATTTGCAGGCGGTGTAGCCAAAGTAGTGAAAGGAACTGTCGACCATGCACTGTAAACTCCAGCACCACAATTTGTTCTTACATGAAAATAATACTGTGTAAGCGGTGTTAATGGAGTTGCATTATAAGTATTTGAACTCGTTGGCGTACCAGCTCCAACCGGATTAGAAGCCAAATTATCCAAAACATACTCAAAATTTCCTGAAGCCGGCGCCCATGTAATTGTTGCTGAATTATGCAACAATGGATTCACAATAAGGTTAGTCGGTTCCACACAAGCCGGTGATAATCTGATTTCAAAATTATCAACAGAAAAATCAATATCAGCATTACCGTTAGCACCACCTTCAATAGCCCTGAAAGCAAATCTAACATTTTGACCTGCAAAAGCATCAAGATCAATTACATTTACCGAACCTGTATTTGACGGAACATTAGTATCATTATATGTATAAAGCACTGTCCAGTTCGTGGTTCCAGTAGATACTAAAACTTCAACAGAATCATCAGCTTCCCAAGGAGTTGTTGGAGGAGTTGTTGCGGCATATTGAGCAGCAGCGGCTTCAAATTTAAGTTCATATCCTGTTGCCGGTATTGTATACAAAGGAGAAATAATCCAATCATTTGCACCTGATGTATAAACATTATACCTGATTGCTCCCGTTGTACCATTATTCCCAAAACCATCAGCCAACCAACCACTTGCACCAAAAGTACTTGGACCAGTTGTCAAATCACCATTATCTCCTTCCTGCCAGCATCCCGGTAAGAAAGCCGTAAAATCTTCTAAAGCAGGAACAGCAATTGCACCACATGTTGTAAATGAAGATTCTGTACAAGCAGTAGCATCACCAATTCCATTATACGGAACAACCGTTACATAATAAGTAGTTCCAGGTAATAATGTACCTAAATCATAAGAAGTCACATTTCCTGCATCGAACATATTCAATACATTAGTACCACCAGGTGTAGTTCCGACTTTCAATTTATATCCGGTTGCTCCACCAGTAGCCACTGGCCAGGCAATAGAACTACCCAAAACATTAATCTCACCATTAGCAGGTGCAGATAAAGCCACACAGGCTGGAGCGGCTGTAGCAGTAAAAGTAACTTCTACATCGATTATAATATCCACACCATCCGAATAGGCATCCAAATCACTTGACGTAATTGTAAGTGTTGTAAAACCAGTAATATCAACATCATTAAAGTCGGCCGCACATCCAGTGATCGGAGTACCGCCATCTATTGACAAGTCAAATGAATACCAGTCTCCACAAAAAAAAGAATCAAGACTTCCATCAGCACCGGTTAACTTCATGCTTGTAACCGGACCAGCACCGTTACAATTAATATCAGCTGCGTTGATCGTCAATACCGTAGGACCATCATCTGATCCTGTAGCATTAAATGTTTGCCGACAGGTAGATTGCGCATTTACATGCAATCCAGTAATTAGCAACATTAACAATAAAGTAATTTTTTTCATATTAATTTTTTATAGTTTTTGCTAAAATTAAAAAAAAACTGACAAAAAAAAACATTTAAAGTTAATTCTATATAATATTAACAAAAAAAGCCCGTGATTACTCACGGGCTTGTCTAAAATATTTTGATCAATTATTCTTTAATCACTTTAATTGTATTTGTTAATCCGTCAACATTAACCTTAACTAAATAAGTACCTCTTGACAAACTAGCCAAATTAATTTCAGAAGCCAAAGCATTTACTTTTTGACTCAATACTTCCTGACCTAACAAGTTATGAACAGAAATTGAAGAAATTTCTTTCACATAAGATACTCTGAATATATCTTTTACAGGGTTAGGATATGCTTTAAATCCATTTAAATCAAAAGAATCATTTCCTAATGAAGCGTCATAAGCAGACAATGCAAATGTACCATTTGTAGCCGAAGACCATCTCCAAACTCCTATATAAAGGGTTTCTCCTGGTGTTAGACCTAACAAATTCAAAATAGAAAAATTACCAGTACCTTCATCATCACTACAGCCCACTTCTGTTAATGCACCACAAGTACCAGAGAAAACACTAAGAACTGTATCAGTCAAAGGCGAAGCACCATCTACTTGAGTTTCAATCGTAATACTTCCTGATGCCGGCACAACAACTGAATACCAAACATCATTAGCTCTGTTAGCCTGGCAACCATAAGTCAAACCAGTAACAGTATTTGCTCCTACAGTTGTTCCAACAACATCATACTCACCAAAAGAACCTCCAGCCGTTAAAGCAATCGCACCTGAACAGTTGTCATTTGAAGGAGGAGTTGCCGGAGTAGTGAAAGAAATTGTAGACCAAACACTATATAATGGTCCCGCACATACTGTTCTTACATGAAAATAGTATGTTGTTGAAGGCGATAGTAAAGTTGCATTATAAAGTTCACCAGACAAAGTTGTACCAGCACCTGCAGGATCAGTAGCAACGTTATCCAGAATATATTGATAATTTCCTGTTGTAGCTGCCCATGATATATCAGCTGCTGAAAATGTTAAATTATTAACTACCAAACTTACTGGGTTTGAACATGAAGGTGTTAATCTAATTTCAAAATTATCTACGATGAATTCAATATCTGCACCTCCATCTGTAGCTCCCTCAACGCCTCTAAAAGCAAATCTTACTGTTTGTCCGGCATAAGCATCTAAATCTAAAATATTTGTTGAACCGGTACTAGAAGGTACATTACCATTATTATAAGTATACAAAACCGTCCAGTTATTTGTACCAGTAGAAACCAAAACTTCTACAAAATCATCAGCTTCCCATGCTGTTGTAGGTGCTGAAGTTGAATTCCATTGATTTGCCGACGCATCAAATTTCAATTCATAACCCGAAGCAGGAATTGTATATAAAGGAGACAAAAGCCAATCGTTATCCCCAGTTGCATCCAAGTTAATTCTTGTAGCTCCAGTTGTACCTACATTTCCAAAACCATCAGCAACCCAAGCACTTGTACCAAACGTAGCCGGACCAGCAGTCAAATCACCATTATCTGCTTCAATCCAACAACCCGGAACATATGTCGCAAAATTTTCCAATGCCGGAACAGACAAAGCTGAACAAGTTGTAAAGTTACCTATATTCGTTCCGGTAGATGTATTAAAGTAAAAATCATATGGACCTGAACCACATCTAACATATTCATATGCTTTAATATAATATTGTGTCCCTCCAGAAAGCCCTGTTACATTAACTGTCGCAGCTGTACCATCATAAATTAGCTGTTGTCCTGAACCTCCATAAACAGCATTAGCAGTTAATGCCGGTGCATTACCGTTTACAGGATCTGTAAATGTTGGAGAATTACTAATAAAAACTGCTCTTCTGTTTCCGTTTCCATTTGTCCAGTTAACTGTCGCTTGTGAATAACCAATTGAAGCAGCCGGAATAGTTACTGCAGTAATCTGATTAGTTGGAGCTACAGGAATGGTAATTAGCACTGAAGCTGTTTGTGCAGATAAAACTGAGTTAGAACATGTCACATTTAATCTGTAATAAATAGGTGTTCCTGAAAACACTGGTGGAGTATATGAAGCTGTAGTTGCGCCAGAACCTCCTACTGCATTTGCCCAAGCATCTGCTACACCATTGTCATTTGATTCTTCCCATTGGAATGTAATACCAGTTACACCTGTAGAAAAACCACTAGCTACCAAATTAGCTGGTGTTACTCCTGAACATATATTTTGTGAAGCCGGAGTCACACTTCCTGCAACTGGCGTTCCAGAACACGCTACAGGCGGAGTAAAAATCAGTTTTTTACCAGCTAAATTTGCCATAACAGTAGCATTGATACTATTATTCGCCGTAACTGATGAAGCCGTAGAGCTAGCCGCCGGTGTTACACTTAAGAAAGATGTCATGTCATTTAGACCAACAGATGCAGAAACTGTATTTGTAGTTGTAAATGGAGAACTATAAACCATTTCAATAACGTTTGTAGTTTCATACAGTCTGAGTATTGTTGAAACAGCCGCACCTGAAGTTGATCCAGTACCACCTATTTTCGTATTATGCCAGTTTACTGTTAAAACCTGATTTGGAGCTGTACCTGTTAATGAATACCTAATTGTACCAGTACTTAAATGGTTATCATCCCAGAAAGTAGCAATAAACGGTTTATTTACTTGAGCTCCGTTAGTTAGAGTATTAGTCCAGTGATTATCAACAGCATCAACTATAGGTGCGCCAAGTTTAATAATACCGTTGGTACTAATACTAAAAGTTGAATAAGAAACTCCGCCAAAAACGAAGTTAAATCCAATGTTTA
Source organism: Flavobacterium amniphilum (assembly GCF_023634845.1). Taxonomy (GTDB): domain Bacteria; phylum Bacteroidota; class Bacteroidia; order Flavobacteriales; family Flavobacteriaceae; genus Flavobacterium; species Flavobacterium amniphilum. Next base: position 115,649 of record NZ_JAMLJL010000006.1, read on the forward strand.
TGGAGTTTTCTTCTCCATCATCCCCTGTTGCAGTAGATGTAGTTCCCGTAATTTGTGCATAAGTTTCAGTTGACTCTGAAAACCCATAGGCACTTGCAGGCCCCTGTGCAAATACATCACATATTGACGCAAAGACCAGCAATAACAATAAAGTAATTTTTCTCATATTTCTTGTTTGTATATAATTAGCAAAGCAATTTATGAAAAAAATTAAATATTCCTTATATTTTTAATAATTTCAAAAGAAAAAACCCTGTAAACACAGGCCTTTAAAAAATATTTTTAATAATTAAGTAAGAATTTACTTCTTAATAACTTTAACTGTTTTAGTTTGATTTCCGGATTGTAAATTCACTAGGTATATACCTGAAGTAAATTGTGAAAAATCAATCAAAAAATTAGCTTTATGAATTTCTTTTGAATATATTTTTTTACCGGAAACATCGTAAATTTTAACAATTTCAATTTCAGAAACATTATTAATATTCAAGATATTATCGGTAACTGTTGGATATACCTTCAATCCAACAAATTTCTCATTGGGAATACCCATTGTTGTTGGCGTCCATCTAAATACGGATCCGCTTACGGGCGGAGGAATCGTAGCCACCAAACTACAATTTGTGGACGGTGAAAATCCGGCCTCTGTATTAGCCCATGAATTTGTTGAACTCGCAGAAGAAGAAACCCATCGGTTGTTATAATCAGATTGATCATAACCACTTAAACCAACCTGAGCACTATAATTATTATTCCCAAAAACCATATCACCATAAACAATTTCAACTGTATTTAATGTCTCGTTTAACCTGATTTGAAAATTATAATTATGCGTTGTACTACCACTTCTTTTAAAGTTTTCCCATTGCGCAACAAATGTTCTATTTGGAGCTACTCCGATTGTTTCAATTCGTAATTCAGAATCAGCAGCAGCATTTAAATCTGTTCCCAAACCAGAAACGCGATTTCTTAATTCTTCATTCGGACTCATATCGTGTGTGCCGTTACCATCACCGTCAGCAGCTTGAGAAATAGGAGCTGTCGCAATTTGTGAATAAACTGCTCCATTACCAAGACCACTCTTTCCAAAAGAAAGCCATCCGTTAGTATTAACAGCCACTCTGTCAAAAGTATTTCCGTTAAATATAAAATCAAATCCAATTGGCAAACCTGGTCCAGGAATGAGATTTTCAGTTTCACCAATTAAATTGGCAGGATCAATAAAACAGTGATTGGCACTTGAAGTATTCCCCAAAACAATACCTCCGTTTATTTCATTGTAAGTTTCAACATTTTGTGCAAAAGTATAACTTGACGCCACTTTAGGATTAACCATCGACTGAAAGCCGGATTGGGCATTAACTTTTACAAGAAAAAAAATGGCAGATACCAGTAGTTTTAATTTCATTTTGCTTTTAGTTTTGTTTCATTTAATAACAAAAAAGCCCTGATTTTTCAGGGCCTTTTATATTCTTTAAGGTTATTAGATACTCTCAATCTTAACCATTTCATCCGTGTCGGCCAGGTAATCAACACCTTCGAAACCAAATCCAAACAGATTAAGAAAATCCTGTTTATAACCGGCCAAATCACCGATTTCTTTTAATGTTTCGGTATCAGCTTGTGTCCAAAGTGATTTAACAGTATCCTGAACATCATCACGCATTTCCCAGTCATCGATTCGGATACGTCCTTTATCATCCAAAGGTACTTCAATTCCATTATACAATCTATCTGAGAATAATCGTTGGATTTGTTCTATACATCCTTCATGGATTCCTTTTGCCTTCATTGTTTTATACAACAAAGAAATGTACAATGGAATTACCGGAATTGCCGAACTCGCCTGTGTTACCAATGCTTTATTGACAGAAACGTATGCTTTTCCTCCTAAATCCTTTAATGATTCAGTGATTTCAAAAGCTGTAGATTCCAAATGATCTTTAGCACGTCCGATTGTTCCTTTTCTATAAACAGCTTCTGTAACTTCAGGTCCGATGTATGAATAAGCAACTGTAGTAGCTCCTTCAGCCAAAACACCAGCATTTTTCATTGCATCAATCCACATAGTCCAATCTTCACCACCCATAACCACAACTGTATTATCGATATCTTCCTGAACAGCTGGTTCAATAGAAACCTGGGAAACTACTCCCGTATGAAAATCAACTGTTTTATCAGTAAAAGTCTGACCGATAGGTTTCAACGCAGAGCGATGCAATACACCAGTTACCGGGTGTAAACGTACCGGTGAAGCCAAACTGTAAATAATTAAATCAACCTGACCTAAATCAGATTTAATCATATCTATGGTCTGTTGCTTGATTTCGTTTGAAAATGCATCTCCGTTTATGCTTTTCGCATATAATCCGGCTTTCTGTGCTTCTTGCTCAAAAGCAGCAGAATTGTACCATCCCGGTGTTGCAGTTTTTCCCGGCGCCGGCTCTTTTTCAAAGAAAACTCCAATTGTAGAAGCTTCTGATCCAAATGCAGCCGTAATTCTTGAAGCTAAACCAAAACCGGTTGACGCTCCTACCACCAAAACTCTTTTAGGTCCGTTTATATTTCCTTTAGATTTTACGTATTCGATTTGATTTTTCACACTTTGTGCACAACCTTCCGGATGAGCTGTTAAGCATATAAACCCACGCATTCTTGGCTCTATAATCATAATAAATATTTTAAATAAAGTTTAGTTTAAGCTTTTCAAAAGTACTCATTTTATCCTTAACCCTTGTCATATTCACATTCATATTATCAATAAAAGTCTTACTAAAGGCAAAATGTAGTGATTTCTTATAATACCTGTAGGCTTGAATATAACTTCCTTCAAATTCGGCAATCCTGCCCAATTCACTCAAATAAGAAGATTTATCAATACCTTCAACATTTCCCATTACATTTGAAATAAAATCTTTTGCTTCGGCATATCTAGCCAAATCAACCAACAAATAAGTGTAATTAATGTAAGGTGCTGGGTATTTTGGATCAAATTTAATAGCTAATTTATAGTGATATTCTGCTTTTTCGTAATTACTGAGTCGCATACAGTAAATCCATCCCAAATGATTATGGGCTTTACCAAAATCAGGACATTCGGCGAGAATTTCTTCTAAAACAGCTTTAGCTTCGGACACATTCCCTTCCGATATCAATGTATCTGCTTTAATGAATTGATTTTCAAAAAAACTAATATTATCCATCAGCTTTACAAATTCAGTAATTGATTGGCATGTGTTAAAGCGGATTCCGAAATATTTTTACCGGAAAGCATTTCAGCAATTTCAACTATTCGTTCATCTCTTGAAAGCAATTTCAATTCAGAAATTGTATTGTCTCCCTGAACTGATTTGGATACTTTATAATGTTGATGACCTTTTGCAGCAATCTGAGGTAAATGCGTAATAGCAAACACCTGCATCTGACCACTCATTCCTTTCATGATATCCCCCATTTTATGGGCAATTTCACCTGAAACCCCTGTATCGATTTCATCAAATATTATTGTCGGTAATTTAGAATAATTAGCTAAAATAGATTTTACAGCCAGCATAATACGTGACATTTCCCCACCTGAAGCCACTTTCTTCAATAAACCGAAATCTGTTCCTTTATTCGCTGAAAACAGCAACTGGATTTCATCCTTACCTGAAGGCAAATAATTCTCTATTGAATTAATATCGAATTGAAAACGTGCATTCGGCATGCCCAATTGGCTCAAAATACCGGTTATTTGTTCCGTCAATACCGGAACTGCTTTTTTCCGGTTATCAGATATCTGCAATGCCTGATTATCCAGAATAGCAACCAATTCCTGAAGTTGTATTTCCAGTTTTTTGATATTTCCGTCTAAATCATCAGCCAATACCACTTTACTGTCCAAATCATTTTGAATCACAAGCAACTCTTCAACAGTGGCCACATTGTGTTTCTTCTGCAAATTGTAAATAGCTTGTAACTTTTGGTTGACAAACTCCAGTTTTTCAGGATCGTTGACCAACTTTTCAGTTTGCATATTCAATTCAGAGACCACATCATCAAATTCAATCAATACACTGGAAACTCTTTCAGATAATTCATTGAATTCACCCGAAATACCTGCAATTTTATGCAATGATCCCTTCACTTCTTTCATCGCGGCAATAATCCCAATCTGTTCTTCATTGGCAATAGCCAGTGACTTATCCAGATTTTCTTTAATAAACTCTACATTACTGAGTTTTTCCAATTCTGTTTCCAAATCGACCTGCTCCCCTTCTTTCAGGTTTGCAGCCAACAATTCTTCCAGTAAAAAGGCATTGTAATCAGCTTCTTTAGACAGATTTTCTTTGTCATCTTTAAGCTTTTTCAATTCATTTCTTACCGATTTATATTTCGAAAGATGTTGTCTGTATTCAATTAAAATGTTTTGATGATTCGAAATGGCATCAAGGATCTCAATTTGGTAGGCCTCATTTGACAATTCCTGGGTTTGATGTTGCGAATGAATATCAAGCAGGTACTCTCCTAAATCCTGAAGTTCATTCAGATTAACCGGACTGTCATTAACAAAAGCGCGTGATTTACCCGAAGGCAAAATTTCACGGCGGATGATAGTCATGGGTTCGTAATCCAAATCATTTTCAGTAAAAAAATCATTCAGATTGTATTTGTCGATTTGAAAATGTGCTTCGATTACACATTTTTGTTCTTTATCTTTTAATGAAGTTAAATCAGCTCTTTTTCCTAAAACCAATCCCAAGGCACCTAACAAAATTGATTTTCCGGCACCTGTTTCACCCGTAATAATAGAAAACTGGCTGGAAAAATTCATTTCCAACTGCTCAATCAGTGCAAAATTTTTAATGGATAACGACGTAAGCATTTGGCAAATTTAATAAGTAATCTGACTCCACTTGCTGGTATTGGTTGGAGAAAGTTTGTTCAGTGTTGTAAGTACGTCAGTTACATCCACTTTAGGTCCGTCAGTAAAAATATTCAGGATTTCATCCGTTTTGGCGTCAAAGAAAACACGTGTAAGATAAGCATTTGGTCTTACATTAGCCACTTCCGTTAATGTACGTAAAGCTTTTTTAATAGATTCTTTACCTTCTTTTTGGTTTTCACTCATTTTATCCAAAGCACCAAAATGGTATTCATACATTGTTTTTCTGAAAGCCGAATACGTTGGTGACAACATATCGTTCACCAGATAAAAACGGTTCTGGTTTCCGGTTGACATCCAACCTTTATCTTGTGATTGCTGTGCCTGAACAACTATATTAGCAGCTGTTTCCAATGATTTGGTTCCCCCTTCCAAGGAAAATGTATCGGCATCAACACCTACAATCATATTGGCATAAAATGCAACAATCGAAATCAGGTTATTATCAAAATTATTAGGGTCATAATTCATGTTTTGGAATTCATTATAAACGAACCCCACTTCTTTATCATTCACATTCAAAATTGATGTGGAATAAGTCGAATTGTAAACAGGTCTCGAAGCCTGTACCTGAAGTGATCCGGAAAATCTGTTCACATTATCGAAAGAAGTGATATTGAAAAAGAAAGAACAGTTAATCTTTTCCACACCTTTATAAGTCTTATCAGACCATTTTGTATTGTTCAGAAATTCCGTCAGGGATTTTTGAAGTGTTTTAAAAATCTGTTGATTAGTTGCTGCCACCTGATCAGTATTAAAAGTGACCGAACAATTTAGCTCCTGAGCTGAAGCCGAACCTAAAAAAGACAACAATAAGACAACAATATATTTACGCATAATGAGCTAAAATTTTATTTACAATATCCAGTGCCACTTCTTCTTTGGATTTTAATTCCTGGGGTTCAATAACAAAATCTTTATCTATAAAAGTAACTTTATTGGTTGGTTGACCAAAACCGGCTCCTTTATCATTCAAAGAATTAAGCACTATCAAATCTAAGTTTTTTTTCTGGATTTTTTGCTTTGCGTGTTCAATTTCATTTTCCGTTTCCAAAGCAAATCCGATCAAAAACTGGTTTTTCTTGATTTTTCCAAGTGAAGACAGGATATCCTGGGTTTTTTCCAATTCTATTGTAAACGAAGTTTCATTCTTCTTTATTTTCTGGCTTGCAACATTTCTTGGACGGTAATCTGCAACTGCGGCAGCGGCAATAGCAACATCAACCTCATTAAAATACTGATGACAAACACGGTACATATCTTCGGCAGATGTAACCCTAATAAGATTCACAAGAGAATGTTTAACCTGCAGGTGTGTTGGCCCCGAAACTAAAATTACTTCGGCCCCCAAATTAGCGGCAGCCAAAGCAATATCAAACCCCATTTTTCCGGAAGAATGATTTCCGATAAATCTTACCGGATCGATGGCCTCGTATGTTGGTCCCGCAGTGACCATAATTTTTTTACCTTTTAAAGGCAATTTACTTTCCAGGTCTTTTTCCAGGAAAGCAACAATATTTTCAGGTTCTGCCATTCGGCCTTCCCCTGACAATCCGCTTGCCAGTTCGCCTGATTCAGCCGGGATAATGGTATTCCCGAATTTTTTTAATTTTTCAAAACTATCTAAAGTAGAAGGATGCTTATACATATCCAAATCCATTGCAGGAGCAAAGTAAACAGGACATTTAGCAGAAAGGTAAGTTGCAATGAGAAGATTGTCGCAATTTCCGTTAACCATTTTTGACATCGTATTAGCAGTAGCAGGTGCTATCACCATAAAATCTGCCCAAAGTGCCAGATCAACATGGTTATTCCAGACACCATTTCCCTCCTCATCATTAAAAAAAGAATGGTAAACCGGGTTTTTAGATAAGGTTGCTAATGTTAACGGAGTGACAAAATCTAAAGAAGCAGGTGTCATAATCACTTGGACCTGAGCACCTGCTTTTATAAAAAGTCTTACCAATGACGCTGATTTGTAAGCGGCAATTCCACCAGATACACCCAGTATTATTTTTTTACCACTTAAAACAGACATTAGTTGTTTTATTTTGATGATTTATGATAGATTTTACCTTCCAACCACTCTTGTACTGCTAAAGCATGTGGTTTAGGCAATTTTTCATAAAATTTAGAAACTTCGATTTGTTCTTTATTTTCAAAAATCTCTTCCAAGCTATCATTATATGTAGCAAATTCTTCTAACTTCTCGATTAACTCTTTTTTAATTTCAGCGTTAATCTGGTTAGCTCTTCTTGCCATAATCGTGATTGCTTCATACACATTTCCGGTTGGCTCTTCTATTACAGTTTTATTGTAAGTCACCGTATTAACCGGAGCAGTTGTTTTCTTTAAATCCATACCCTTACTTATTTTGAAAATTGTTGTAATTCATTATTTATTCTAACTAACATTTCGTCAGCCATGCTCTTAAACTCAGTATTTGAATTAAATTTCACCAAAGCATCATATGCTCCTTTAGCTGCGTTTAAACGCTCTTCCATTTTCGCAGGAACACTGTTGATAGCTAACTGGTAACTCGAATCAAATTTATAATACAAAGCTTTTTCCTTAAACGGAGTTCCCGGATAATCTGAAATAAAATTATCCAATGCTTTAATTGCCGATTTATAATCTGATATTGTATTATACTGTTTAGCGATTTCGAATGCTTTTTTCTCTAACTTCTCTCTTAAAACCTTAACGATAACGTTCGCTTCATTAGTGTATTGAGAGTTTGGATACTTATCGATAAAGCTTTGCATTTTAGTAATAGCTTTGTCTGTATCTGTTTGATCCAAAGAATAAACAGGAGATAATTCAGAATAAGCTTTAGCGCCTAAAAATGCTGCTTCTTCAACTTTTGGACTATTTGGATATAAGGCTACAAAACTCTCAAATTGATAACCTGCTAAATAGTACTGCTTCGACTTGTAGTAAGATTGCGAAAACATGTAGAATAAATTCTCTGCTTCTTTTTTTCCTCTGTAAACAGGAGCAATTTCTTCAAATATTCTAATGGCTCTACCATATTTCCCAGCTTCATATTGTTTTGTTGCCATGTCTAATTTCACTGCAACATCATCCGATTTTAAAGCTTTTTGATATTCACCACAAGAAGACAATACTCCAACAAGCAGTAAAACATATATCAGTTTATTCATAATTCTTTTTAAAACAGTAGTTTTATTGAGTATTTCTAACTCAAAAACGAACTGCAAAGTTAGTTATTAATTTATTTTTACAAAACTTATTTTTTAAAGCTATTTTACCAACTGCTTTGTGAAGGCATCCAGCCTGCTTGCCAGATTTTCATTTACACTAACCAAAGGCAGACGAACCGTATTTTCAGATAGTCCCAAAGATTTAAAAATCTCCTTGATTCCGCCCGGATTTCCTTGTTCAAAAATCATGTCGATACTATCCATCAATTTATAATGCAGCGCGTAAGCTTCATCAACTTTTCGCTGTAATCCCAAACGTACCATTTCAGAAAACTCTTTGGGGTATCCTTCTCCGATTACAGAAATTACACCGGCTCCTCCTGCCAAAACCATCGGCAACGTAACCATATCATCTCCAGAAATTACCAGAAACCCTTCCGGCTTGAGCTGGATCAATTTCATAGCCTGAACAATATCACCTGCAGCTTCCTTAATAGCCACAACATTTTTGAAATCTTTTGCTAATCTTATTACAGTTTCAGGCAACATATTACTAGCTGTTCTTCCGGGAACATTATACAAAATTACCGGAATCGGAGATGCTTCAGCTACCATTTTAAAATGCTGGTAAATCCCTTCCTGTGTTGGCTTATTATAATAAGGAGAAACCGAAAGTATCGCAGTGAATTTTGAAAAATCCCTAGTTTTCAGTTCTTCAACCACTTCCATTGTATTATTTCCTCCAACACCCAGCACCAATGGCAGTCTTCCATTGTTAGCATCAATAATTGTAGCAATAACCAATTCTTTTTCAGTCTTCGACAAAGTTGCAGATTCGGCAGTTGTTCCTAAAACCACCAGATACTCAACACCACCTTCAATCACATAATTTACAATTTTTGTAAGCGCTTCGGTATCTACAGAAAAATCTTTTTTGAACGGTGTTACCAATGCAACTCCGGTTCCTATTAATGACTGCATAATCTATATTTTGTTTAAAATTTTTAAATATCGGAACAATTCATGCACAAAAACCTTATAATTTTCGGCATTTGTATTAATTATCAAATGATGTAACCTTTTATCTACGCTGGAAAACCCGGCCTTAAACAAAGCCTTGGAATGATGTGTTATCAATAACAACGGAGCTTTTTCCATATCATAATAACTAATTAACATATCAAAAGGAGTATTTATGAAATCATTTATGAAAATTTCAGAAAATTCACCATTCCAACCCATGTATTTACTACTGAATGTAGGTTGGGTAAAAACATCACTTTTCTTAATTTTATCTCTAAAAACAAGCAATTTTATATCATCCGAAGAAACTCCCTGATTCACCAACTCCCTTACCAATTGCTCTTTTTCAGCAAAATAACTTTCATCTATCAGTATTCCGATAGTTTTTACCGGAGTGGCCAGTGAATTGGGCTTTACATTGTGCAGACTTCGCTTGAGAATTTTTTTAACAGATAATTCTTTTATATACTTTATAAACATATTATATTTGCGTCTTGCAATATTCGGAGCAAAGTTAAGTATTAGTATTTGATTGGCACGATAAATGTAAGGGTAAAAATAAAAAAGAGTATATTACTAATGAAACATTTTGGTTTAATTTTAACGTTATTAGCTATTAACTTCGGTTCATCAGCACAGGACGTTGTTACGATTATTGAAGGAAAACAAATTAATGTCAATGATAAATCAGCGACAAAAGAAGAATTTGAAACACTAATTACTCCATTCAGGGCAAAAATCAACAAAGATCTTGATCAGACTTTAGCGGTTTGTCCGGAAACTTTAGACAAAACAAAAGGGCAATTCCAAAGTAATATTGGTGATTTCCTTGCTAAATTAGTGATTGACAGAGGAAATCCTGTTTTTAAAGAGAGAGAGAAAAAAGATATTGACATCTGTATCCTTAATCACGGTGGAATCAGAGCGATGATACCTCAGGGAAGTGTTTCGGCAAGAAATGCTTTTGAAGTGTTACCTTTTGAAAATTTTGCTGTTGTTGTAGAATTAAAAGGTGAACAAATTGTCGAATTTGCAAACTATTTTATCGCAGAAAAAAAACCACACCCTATTTACGGGCTAACTTTCACTATTACTGCAGATAAAAAAGCAAAAGACATTAAAGTTAAAGGAGAACCTGTTGATTTAGCAAAAACTTATTATGTAGTTACCAATGACTATTTAGCGAATGGTGGAGACAAAATGGAATTTTTCACTAAAGGGACAAAAGTTGTTTCTTTAGATTATAAATTGAGAAACATGCTGATTGACTACATGAAAGATGTAGACACATTACAATTAACCAATGAAGTAAAAATAACACAAGAATAATAGTGCCATGAAAAGAAGAGAATTTATAAAAAGTACAGCAGCTGGAACAACATTATTAGGTCTTGGAGGTTTATCATTAAGTAGCTTTACTTCTGTTGAAGTAAAAAAGATTACTATTTTACACACGAATGACACACACAGTCAAATAGACCCGTTCCCGGCGAATCACCCAAAAAATCCAAATATGGGTGGCGTTGCACGCAGGGCGGCAATTGTTGAGCAAATCAGAAAAAGCGAAGAAAACGTATTATTACTTGACGCAGGTGATATTTTCCAGGGAACTCCATATTTCAATTATTATGGAGGTGAATTGGAATTCAAACTGATGAGTATGATGAAATACGATTTAGCAACAATTGGAAACCATGATTTTGACAATGGTGTTGAAGGCTTATTTGCCCAATTACCACATGCAAAATTCGAATTTGTTTCTGCTAATTACGATTTTAAAAATACTGTTATGGATACGTTTGTAAAACCATATAAAGTATTCAAAAAAGCAGGATTAAAAATTGGAGTATTCGGATTAGGGATTGAACTAAAAGGTCTAGTTGATAAAAATTTATATAAAGAAACTGTTTACCACAACCCTATCGAAGTTGCTACAGATATTGTAAAGAAATTAAAAGAAATTGAAAAATGTGATTTGGTTATTTGCTTATCACACTTAGGTTTTGAATACAAAAACGATGCTGAAAAGCCTTCAGATATCATGTTAGCCCGTAAGACAAAAGATATCGATTTAATTATTGGTGGACATACCCATACTTTCCTTGACAAACCGGTTGTTGAGAAAAACCTTGACGGAAAAGAAGTCATTGTTAATCAAGTGGGCGCATATGGTGTTAATTTAGGTAGAATTGACTTCTATTTTGATAACAAAATGAATTTATCAGCTGCAGGCAAAAAGATTTTAATCTAACAATACAGGAACTTTTCCTTTTTCAGCCAATATCATGAATTTGTAAAGCGCATATTGCGCAAAAACATACAAAACCATTGATATTGGCTGAAATATTAATACCGAAACATAAAATAGTTTCAACACTATAATAAACTGGATTATTGCAAACAACACACTATTTATCAATAACCAATAATTCATTTTACTTTCTTCAATCATATAGTTTGACACAGCAAAGCCTCCCACGAAGCTCATAAACAATACCTGAATGATATAGATTAAAAATCCCTCACCTAATTCATTCATTGTAATTAATGTCAGATAAGTGAACAAACTTAAAAAAGGAATACTTCCCAGAAAAACAGGCAAAAACCTCTTGATTTTTACATTTTTAAGCACAAGATAAATAACCAGTCCGCGGTGAAGCAGGAAAAAGGTCGAACCAAGCATAATAGAGCTAAAATCTTTGGAAATAAAGAACAAATTAGCCAATAATGCGAAAAACATCGAAATCAGAAAATATGTGTTTCTTTCTGTTGAAGTTTTCCAATAAATCAAGGTCAGTAAAGGGATAATACAAGGCTTAAAAATCACTATTAAGTTGGCATCATCAAAAAATTCTGCCAGTACTTCGCCAAAAGCTGCAAAGAAAAAAAGAAACAGCAGTAATTTACCTTCTGTTTTCTTAAAAGCATTAATTTTATTACTTTCCATATTCAATTTCACTTTTCGGAAAAACAGTCATGTATTTCATCATATAAAAATAAGACAGAAATTGTGCTGCAAGATTAAGCAGTAAAAATACAATCATACCCATATAAAAATTATAAACGACATAAAAAACATCAGTCGTAACAAAGCAAATACACATCAACAAACCATAAAACGTTTTTAAATTATGATTTACTAAATGATTTATTATCGCCAAAGAAGTCAGCAATGAAATAACCACTCCATAAACTACATACAAAGCCAAGGAAATCGTTGTTATATCACTCATCAATGAAAGCATGATATAAACTATCCCCAAAAAAGACAATAAATTCCCAACAAAATAGATTATTTTCTGCATCCCCATTTTCTTAAACCTGAGATCATGTATTACATAGTACAACATAACAACATAGGTAAGTAAATTCAACAAAGTAATAATTACCTGATCATCACGGTGCTCAAGTAAAACAATCATATCAGACGCATAACTGCTTGAAATTCCCAAAAAAAACAACCAATCAATCTTAAAACCGTTTTTTTGGATATAATAGTAGAAAATGGCCGGCACAATTACCGGTTTAACAAAAAAAGTCAACGAATCACATTTTAAAACTGTACTGATAATCGTCAGAACCGAAGCAAAGGCATAGACCAAAATGGAAGGATAAATCGATTTCATATTAGTTTGGACTTGCATTTTTATTAGCCGTAAGAAAAAATTTGACCAGAAAATAGTATGAAATAATATTACCGCCAATGGTCAGATATCTAAAAAAAGTAAAATCAAAATAGTAATAGTAGATCACATAAAACAAATCAGACATCAGATAACAGAAGCTGGTCAACATCAAAAACAAATCGGTCTTGGAGTGTTTTATATTATAAAGTATTGAATTCAATATTACCAAAGAACAAAGAATAACACCATAAACAATCATATAAAAATACAACTCATAAGAAGTATCAAAAACCAAAAACAAGAGCACATACATCAAACAAGACAGGAATAAAACCATCAGAAAAATGTAAGCCAAATTAACCCGGTCCAAAAAGCGAATTTTGATTTCAATAAGATTTCGGATAACATGACTCAACAGGACCACATATCCAATACAATTTACAATCAATATATACACCAGAACCTGATTATCTTCAAACAAGTTTAAAATTCCGCTGGCAAAGAAAACCAGAATAACGAGAACAAACCAAGGATTGACTTTTCCTTTGGATTCACTCCAATAATGAAAAAGCATTGCAGACGGAATAATCGGTTTACTCAGAAAAACCAAATATTCATTACCGGCAACAGACGAGAAGAAGAATACAATTCCTGCAATCACATACAATACTATCGCCGGATAAACCTGTTTCATATCAATTCTGTACTTAAATGCATTTTATCCCTGTTGACAAAATAAGCCACAATATAAAAGTAGGAAATAATCTGAAAGGCGAATTCTATATATGTAAGGGCTTTCACATTAAAAACCATATTGGTAATCACAAAAATAACATCAGCAATCAATCCAAATACTGATGCCACAAAAATAAAAGAAGCCGCATCGGAAAATCCTGTTTTAAAGTAATTATACGAACTGACTGTCACATAGAGGCCTAAAATTATTCCATAAGAAATAATAGGAAAAACAAAATCGGAGTCCTGAGACATCAAAGATTGCAATAAAAAATACATTGCCAGCATAAGTATTCCGAATAAAATAATTCCCAAACTGAATTTATTTTTGCAAAACCCACTTCTTACAGCATCCTGAATGACAACTTTAAGCAATAAAATATAAGGAATATAATCCAACACCATCATATACAGAGTAGAATCTTCCATATGAATAAGCGTTATGGCATCAGAAATAAAATAAATGAGTAATATCGCCAGCAGCTCGAAGCTTGTTTCCTTTTTATCCGAAATCGAATAATAAGTAAACAAAGAAGGTATGATCATCGGTTTCGATAAAATCATGAGCCATTCGTTATCTATGATGGTCGCAATCAGAGCAAGAAAACTTGCAACAATAAACAAATAAACAGGGGCGTTCTTACTCTCCATGAATCATCTTTTCAAAATCTAATTCACTGATAATAGGAATTTTCAACTGGCTTGCTTTTTCCAATTTTGCAGGTCCCATATTATCTCCGGCCACAACAAAGCTCGTTTTGGCAGAAATAGAACTTCCTACTTTCCCTCCATTATCTTCAATTGCCTTTTTGAGGTCATCTCTTGAAAATTTTTCAAAAACACCGGAAACCACAAAAATTTTACCTTCCAGAATATTGGAAATTGCAGTATTATCAGTTTCTGACATTTCCAATTGGACTCCATAAGCTTTCAATCTTTCAACAATAACTCTATTTTGCTCATTTTCAAAATATTCAATCAGACTTTGTGCTATTTTCTCTCCAATTTCATCTACTGAAGTCAGCTCTTCCAATTTAGCTACAGCCAACGCATCGATTGTTTTATAATGCTTCGCCAGTTTTTTAGCAACTGTTTCACCAACATAACGGATACCCAAAGCATATAAAACCCTGTCAAAAGGTATTTCTTTTGATTTTTCTATACCGTTGATCAGGTTTTCAGCCGATTTATCAGCCATTCTTTCCAAGACAACTACCTGCTCCTTTTTCAGTTCATACAAATCAGCATAATTTGTCACCAAACCATTATTAAATAACAAAGCCACTGTTTCTCCTCCCAATCCTTCAATATCCATGGCTTTACGTGAAATATAATGCTGGATACGTCCAATGATCTGAGGCGGACACCCATAAAAATTAGGACAATAATGATTGGCTTCGCCTTCTTTTCTCTCTAAATCAGTGTCACATTCAGGGCATTTGGTGATATATTCTGTCGCAACAGAATCGTTTGGTCTTTTTGTCAGATCAACCCCTACAATTTTAGGAATGATTTCCCCACCTTTTTCGACATAAACTTCATCACCTATCCTGATGTCAAGTTTTCCGATTTGATCTGCATTATGCAAAGAGGCCCTTTTAACAGTTGTACCAGCCAATAAAACAGGTTCTAAATTTGCCACAGGTGTAATCGCTCCGGTACGGCCTACCTGATAGGAAATAGAGTTCAACTGTGTAGAAACTTGTTCCGCCTTAAATTTATAGGCAATGGCCCACCTCGGAGATTTAGCGGTATAACCCAATTCTTCCTGTTGATGAATATTATTGATTTTAACTACAACACCATCCGTTTCATACGGTAAATTATGACGATGTTCATCCCAATAGTTGATAAAATCGAGTACTTCATCAATATTTTTAGCTAATTTAGAATGCATTGGAACTTTAAATCCCCATTGACGTGCTTTCTCCAAACCGTCAAAATGGGAAGCAATAGGCAAATTATTTCCAATTAAAGAATACAACAAACAGTCCAGCGGACGCTTAGCTACTTCTGAACTATCCTGCAGTTTTAAACTTCCCGATGCTGTATTTCTTGGATTTGCATACGGTGTTTCACCAATTTCAATTAATTCCTGGTTCATTTTTTCAAAACCGGCAAAAGGAAGTATTATTTCACCACGGATTTCGAATTTATCAGGATAATCACCTTTAAGTTTAATTGGAACTGCTTTAATGGTTTTTATATTATTGGTTACATCATCTCCCTGAAATCCGTCACCACGTGTAACAGCACGTTTTAATTTACCATTTTCATATAAAATACTAATAGATGCTCCGTCATATTTGAGTTCACATGTAAATTCCAGATCAACAGCACCCAAAATTTTCTGAGCACGGGTTTGCCAGTCCAATAAATCTTCCTTAGAATACGAATTATCCAAAGAATACATACGGAATTCATGTTTGACAGTATCAAAACTTTTGGTAACAGCACCTCCAACTCTTTGTGTGGGTGAATTTTCATCAAAATGATCAGGATGCTTATCTTCAAGCTCTTGAAGCTCCTTTAGCTTAATATCAAATTCATAATCTGAAATTGTTGGATTATCAAGAACATAATAATTATAATTGTGTAGGTTTAACTCTTCTCTTAAGGCTTGAATTTTAGATAAAACATCCATAAATAAATAAAAAAATTGGCTGAATTAGTTTAATGCAACTAATTTAACCAATTTCCCGCAAAGCATAACTATTTTTATAGAATTCTATTGCTCTAAAATTGAAGACATTTGCTCATAAAGTTCCCCCCCGCTAAAAATAGCACCTTGTTTTACCAATTCAAAAATATCCGTATTGCGTTCTCCGGCAAAAACCTTATGTCCTTTTTGAACTTCAACAGTATTGGTAAACAAATTATCACTTAACCATTCCAGTCCTTTTTTAGAAAGAAAATCTACATCTTCCGAAGTTTTAATGATAATAGTTTTCATATAAACTTCATCACAATGAAAAAGAAATATGTAATTTTTGGAATAATGTTCTAAATATTTAGCATTGGTCAGAACTCCTTCCCAAATCAAATCAGAAAAAACATCAATTTCCTGTTCAGCAACATCCGGTTTGTGTTCTTTTATTAAATCCCATTCCTTCTTATCAATTTGTTGTGCAGAAAGAAAATTAATAAACTCTTCATGAAGTTCTTCCAATTGTTCCTTGGATAATCTGGCGTATTTCAAAATATAAAATTTAAATAATAAAGTCTAAACCTAATTTACAAAAAAAAGTCCCGAAAATCGGGACTTTTAAAATTTATTTCATAACGAAATTAAGCTTGTTCAGCAACGATTTCGTATGCTAATTCAACGATTACATCACGGTGTAAACGAACAGAAGCAGTATATTTACCAGTTCTTTTCACGATACCTGAAGTGATGAATTTTTTGTCGATTGACTGACCGTTTTTCTCTAAAACTTCAGCGATATCAGCATTAGTTACAGAACCGAAAAGTTTTTCACCACCTGCCTTAGCAGTAATTTTGATATCCAAAGCTTTTAAAGTTTCAGCCAATGCTTTAGCATCTGCAACAACTTTAGCTTCTTTGTGTGCTTTTTGTTTTAAGTTTTCAGCTAACACTTTTTTAGCCGAAGGAGTAGCCAATACAGCAAATCCTTGAGGAATTAGGAAGTTACGTCCGTAACCTGGTTTTACAGTTACTACGTCATCTTTAAATCCTAAGTTTTGAACGTCTTGTTTTAAAATAAGTTCCATGTTGTTGTCCTTATATTTTAGAAGTTAGGTTCCTTTTACGGAAACCAACAACTAGAGTTTATAAAATTATTTTAATAAATCAGCTACGTATGGCATTAATGCTAAGTGACGTGCTCTTTTTACCGCTACAGATACTTTTCTTTGGTATTTCAAAGAAGTTCCTGTTAAACGGCGAGGAAGGATTTTTCCTTGCTCATTAACGAATTTCAATAAGAAATCAGCATCTTTATAATCAACATACTTGATTCCAGATTTTTTGAAACGACAATATTTTTTTTGTTTGTTCGTATCAATGTTTAAAGGCGTTAAATATCTAATATCTCCGTCTTTTTTCCCTTTTGCAGATTGTTCGATTGTTGACATGATAATTAAGCTTTTTTAGATTTTAACTTTTCTCTTCTTCTCTCAGCCCAAGAAATTGCGTGTTTGTCTAAACTCACAGTTAAGAAACGCATAACGCGCTCGTCACGTCTGAATTCAGTTTCAAAACCTCTTAACACTTCTCCTTCAGCCTGGAATTCAAACAAATGGTAAAAACCAGATTTTTTGTTTTGAATTTCGTAAGCTAATTTTTTCAAGCCCCAATCCTCTTTCGATACCATCTTAGCACCTTTTGAAGTCAAATAGTCTTCAAATTTGCTAACTGTTTCCTTTACCTGAGTTTCAGATAAAACGGGATTCAAGATGAAAACAGTTTCATAATGATTCATAGTAATAAAATTTATTTGTTATAAAATTGGGTGCAAAAGTACTGCTTTTATTTTAATAAGCAAACCTTTCTTATAAATAATCGATGAAATTGCATTTTTTCTTTAAAAAAGTTTGGAAGATAATTTTTTTATCATATTTTTAACACACCAATCTATTAAAATTGACGCTTATGAAGTTGAACTGTATTGTTGTTGATGATAGCTCTATCCAAAGAATTTTGGTAACAAAACTAGTAGATGCACATCCGAACCTGAATTTAGTTGGCGAATTCTCAAACGCTGTTGAAACTAAAAACTGTTTAGCCACTAAACAGGTTGATTTGTTGTTTCTCGACATCGAAATGCCGGTGATTAACGGATTCAATTTACTTGACGGTTTAAAAGAAAAACCCCAGATCATTTTCATTACTGCCAAAGCGGAATATGCCGTAAAAGCTTTTGATTATGATGCTACGGATTATCTACAGAAACCCATCACAAAAGAACGCTTCAATGCTGCGATCAAAAGGGCTATGGATTTATATCAGCTTCGCAGGGAGAGTCTTGAGGAAGAAGGAGAACATATCTTCATCAAGAGTAATCTGAAGAAACTGAAAATCTATACTTCAAAAATCAAATGGATTGAAGCATATGGCGACTATGTAAAAATTGTAACTGAGGACGACAGCCATTTGGTACTTTCAACCATGAAGTCATTTGAAAAAGATTTATCAAAAGATAAATTTATCAGGGTTCACAAGTCATTTATCATAAATATTGACAAGATAGAAAAATTCAATAGTAAGTTTGCCGAAATTGGCGTAACAAAAATACCTTTAAGCAGAAACAAGAAAGAAGACTTGGTTAAAGCTCTTGAATCTTAATAAAAATCAACATTCACAGTAACTCTAATAGTTCTGTATTGTGAAATTGCATCAAAGCTGTTCAGTATTTTCTGAATGGCTTTTTTTGTATTTCCCAAATGCTTTTCCTGAGGAATTTTAATCAATATTGTTCTAATATATTCATTCCGTATTTTACTCACAGGCGGCTCTTCCGGCCCTAAAACAGGAATGTCAAATTGTTGTCTTAGTACTTGGTACAACCACATCGAACCTTCTTTCAATTTTTCAAAATCCTTATGTTTGAGTGTAAGTTTCACCAATTTATAATAAGGCGGATATTTATAAATATAACGTTCATATAACTGCTCCTTATACATCCCATCATAATTATTATTAGTAACCTGTTGGATGGTATTATGATCAGGATTATACGTCTGAATTACCACTCTCCCTTTTTTATCTGAACGTCCTGCCCTGCCCGAAACCTGAGTCATCATCTGATAACTGCGCTCAAAAGCCCTGAAATCCGGAAAATATAACATCGAATCAGCGTTTAAGATTCCAACGGTCGAAACATTATCAAAATCCAATCCTTTTGCCAGCATTTGGGTACCGACCAAGATATCTATTTCCCTATTTTTAAAACTGTCAATCAGCTTTTCAAATGCATATTTTCCTCTCGTGGTATCCTGATCCATACGCTTGATATTCTTGGTAGGAAAAAGTGAAGCCAATTCCAACTCAATCTGCTCGGTACCAAAACCTTTCGAAGTCAGATCAACACTTGAACACGCATGGCAATTAGTGGGCTTAGCTATGCTGTGACCACAATAATGACATCGTAATTGTCCTTTAAATTTATGATACGTCAGACTCACATCACACTGCGGACACTGCGGGATATGACCACAAGTCATACATTCTATGACAGGCGAATAACCTCTTCTGTTTTGAAACAAGATGATTTGCTCACCATTAGACAATGCTTCGGTCATTACTTCGATTAAAAACTGACTGAAATGTCCTGTCATTTTTTTTCGGAAATAACTGTCTTTTAAATCAACCAGATGAATTTCAGGCAACACAGCATTACCAAAACGTTCATGCAGTTCAACCAAACCATATTTTCCGCTTTGCGCGTTAAAATAACTCTCAATACTTGGCGTAGCAGATCCTAACAATACTTTGGCCCCGCCCGCTCCGGGTTTAACTACGCTCCGTTCGCCTTCGACTCGGGTGTCTCCTGTTGCCTGATGAAGATTTGCCAGAATAATTGCCGCATCACGTGCATGATAACGTGGCGCCGGATCAACCTGCTTAAAGGTTGGCTCATGTTCTTCATCAACCACAATCAGACCTAAATTCCGGAAAGGTAAAAACAAAGCAGATCTGGCTCCGATAACAATTTGCGCCTTGTCAGATTGGTTCAAAACCTGATTCCAGACTTCCACCCTTTCATTATTACTGTATTTAGAATGAAAAACCGCCACTTTATTTCCAAAGTGTTTTGTTAAGCGGGAGACTAACTGAGTCGTTAAAGCAATTTCCGGAAGTAAATACAGAATTTGTTTTCCCTGTTCCAAATACCCTTCAATCAACTTAATATAAACTTCTGTTTTTCCTGAGGCAGTAACCCCGTGCAGCAAACAAACATCTTTGGATAAAAAACTTTCTTGGATTTGCTCCAAAGCAGTATTTTGGGGTATGCTCAGATTTATTTCATTTTCATCAGCTTTTTCAAAAGAAATCCGGTCATGCTGAATGTAATATTCTTCTAAAATTCCTTTATCAATAAGTATCTTGACAACTGCTGCACTTGAACCGGAATATTCTGTTAATTCTTTTACTGAAATGGGTTTCCGCTGCGAAGCCTGCAATTGAAAATACCCTAAAACCAAATCCTTCTGCTTTTGGGCATTTTTAAGCAATGACAAAAGCTCTTCCAATCTTTCTGAAGAATTGAATTCAGGAAACAGCCTAATGTAACGAATTAGTTTCGGCTTATATTCTTCCACCATTTCTTCCTGAAGCGAAACAACTCCTTTCGACAGCAACTGCTGAATTACAGGAAACACTTTCTTTTTATTCAGAATAGAAACAACTTCATTAATTTTTAAGGAAGATTGCTGCTGGAGTGCTTCAACCAAAAGATATTCCTCATCAGACAATTCACTGATTTCCGGATTGTTTTGATTGGCCGAAATCACGGTTTCACTTTCCAGCATCAAAGCGGTTGGCAGAGCCGTTCGGTATACATCACCGATGCAACACATATAATAAGTTGCAATCCATTGCCAATGCATGAGTTGAATTTCGGTAACAACAGGAAATTCATCAATAATCTGATGAATCTCTTTTGCTTCATATAATGTAGGAGGATCGTTATGCTTTACAGCAACCAATCCGGTATAGAATTTATTTTTCCCAAAAGGAACCGCTACACGGCATCCCAACTGAAGATATTCAAATTCGGCCTCAGAAACTTTATAGGTAAAAGTCTGCGGAAGCGCAATAGGTAAAATAACTTCTATATAAAAATGCATTTATTTAACTCTGATCCAGGTTTGCGAACGACCGATCAATGAAATTCCCATATAACCACGAACAGTCAATTTATCTTTCCCCTCTAATTTCAGACTACATTTATACATACTTCCTGACTCCGGATCAAGAATTTTACCTCCGTTGAATTCGTCATCATCTTTTTTTAAGCCTCTGATGATAACCATACCCAAAACCGGTTTATTTTTATCGGCTCCTTCACATTTTTCACATTTGCGGTCTCTTTTGGTTTCATCAAAAATCTCGACAATTTTACCAAATATTTTCCCATTGGATTCATAAACTTCCACTACAGATTTTGATTTACCTGTTTTATCATCAACCGTTTTCCATTTTCCGATAACCGATTGGGCGTTAATTTGTGTAAATGCTAAAAGCAATAAAGACAGTAGTAATTTTTTCATGGTTTTAATTTTAAAGATGTGGGTTTTTTGTGGGGTGTGACTTTAATTTATTAATGGAAGCATCTAATTCGAAGCCCAACAGCAACACCATACAGTTTATCCAAAGATAAAACATGACTACCAAAAGTGTGCCAATTGAGCCGTAAAGTTCGTTATATTTTGAAAATCTGACTACCCAAATTCCGAAGAAATAAGAAGACAAGACAATTAATACCGTTGTAAAAACCGTTCCAATAGTGATTAACCGTTTCTTTTTGGACTGTTTGATACCAAATTTAAAAAGGATTCCTACAACCAGAAGAATCATGATAATCACAAACAGATAGCGGCCTAATTCAAGAAGAGAAATCTTATCCGAAACTGTGTCGGTTAAAACATCCTGTATAATGGTTTTTTGTATGAAAATCTCCAGTACGATTATAGCCGCGACCGTAACAATCAATATAGTTGTCAATAATAAAGATATCAGTAAAGCAACAAAATATTGCCTGAAATAAGGTCTTTTTACCGTAACATGCAAAGACGTTTCAAATCCGCTCATCACGGCATTCACTCCGTTTGTCATTAAAAAAACGGAAAGTATAACCCCGGAAGACAACAATCCTGAATGACTGTTGTGCAGAATATCATTTATAATTTGTTCAATGGCTGCAAAGGTTGTTGGCGGAACACTGTCCTGCACAAAAAGCAAGAAATCCTCCTGAAATCCTTCAATCGGAATATAAGGTATCAAATTCAGGATAAAAAGCGCAAAAGGAAACAGGGCCATAAAGAAACTAAACGCGATGGCTGCAGCCCGGTAACTGATACCTCCCTGTAAAACACCTCCGATGTAAAATTCAATCAGTCCAAATAATGAAACACCCTCCAACCATGGCAATTTAATATTGTCAACGATTACGACCAATTGTCTAACCAATGGTATTTTATTTAATATTTCCCGGGTATCACTCATTTAGATTGCTTTCAAACTCAAATCCATATTGTAAACAGAATGGGTCAATGCTCCCGAAGATATATAATTCACACCACATTCAGCATATTGACGGATGGTATTTTCATTAATATTACCCGAAGATTCTGTTAAGCATTGATTACCAATCATAGCAACTGCCTTTTTGGTATCTTCAAAATTGAAATTATCAATCAGAATGCGGTACACGCCTTCCGACTTAAGGATTTCAGCAATTTCATCCAAATTTCTGGCTTCAACAATAATCTTTAAATCCAGTTGGTTTTCAACTAAGTAATCTTTCACTTTGGCAATTGCCTTTGTAATTCCGCCTGCAAAATCAATATGATTGTCTTTCAGCATAATCATATCATACAAGGCAAAACGATGATTTTCCCCTCCACCTATTTTTACAGCCCACTTTTCAGCAGCACGGAATCCAGGTGTAGTTTTACGCGTATCGAGAACTTTGGTATTTGTACCTTCAAGTAAATCGACATATTTACGGGTTTTGGTTGCAATGGCACTCATACGTTGCATTGAATTCAGCACTAAGCGTTCAGCTTTCAATATGGATTGTGAACTTCCCTTAACATGAAAAACCACATCTCCATACTTTACATGACTTCCATCCTGTATGAAAGTTTCAACCTGCATGTTAGGGTCAACATGATTGAAAATCATTTTGGCAAATTCAACACCGGCAATAATCCCTTCATCTTTCACCAAAAGTTTCGCTTTTCCTTCAGCCGAACTCGGTATACAAGCCAAAGAACTATAATCACCGGGACCAATATCTTCCCGTATTCCGTTTTTTATAATTGACAATAATTCTTCCTGAAACTGAACTTCTGAAATCATACAATTTTATTTATATAGGTTGCTAAAATAAGGAAAAAAAGGGATTTTGTAATTTCTTGATTTGTTATTTGACAAAGCTTTTACAGTTTGTAACTTTGTATTTTCCGCAATTGACTTAAAATGAACATAAAACTATTAGCCATAGGCAAAACTGACAACAAAAATCTTCAGACTTTAATTGATGATTATACAAAACGCCTTTCATTTTATATCAAATTTGAACTGGAAGTCATTCCCGATATCAAAAATGTAAAGAATTTAAGTGAAGCCCAACAAAAAGAAAAAGAAGGCGAATTAATACTTTCCAAACTTTCCAATACCGATCAGTTAATTCTTTTGGATGAAAACGGAAAAACCTTTTCAAGTTTGGGATTCAGTGAGGAATTACAGAAGAAAATGAATTCAGGAGTTAAAACCCTGGTTTTCGTTATTGGCGGCCCGTACGGTTTCAGTGATGAAGTGTACAAAAAAGCCCAAGGCAAAATTTCCCTGTCAGCCATGACCTTTTCCCATCAGATGGTGCGTTTATTTTTTATAGAGCAATTATACCGTGGTTTTACGATCTTACGGAACGAACCTTATCATCATCAGTAAACATTTTCTTGGCATTTTCAAGATCATTATACCTTCTTTCGAGAACTTTTGCCCTTTTGGAATCCATTAAAAAAGGATAATCCTTCAATTGGTTAATCTTCTCAATAAAGTCTTTTTCTGTTTTAGCAATATGACAAAAACCCAAAACTTCTTTATCGTCAATCATCTTTTCATTGCAAACACAATGCCTTCCCTGAAAAAGAGAATTGATAATTTTGAGTTTGGTTCCTGATTCCTGAAACGAAATCATCAAATTGATATGGGCATCACGCAGCAAATCAGACAAATGTTGTTGGTGTTCAATTTTTACAAATTGAATATTGGATGCTGATTGGATTTTACTTTCAACCCAGTCCTGCTCAATTCCGGAAGCAATAACCAACTGGTAATCGGGTATTTTTTTAAAAACCTCAATAAAAAAATCGACAGCTTTCCGGTTGTCAGAAATTCTCAGATCTCCATTATAAAAAGCATACTCCCCTCTTCCGTCCTTACTGGTAATTTGCTTATTTCCATGAAATACGGGAATATACTCCACTCTCTTAATCATTTTACTGATTTCAGTATTCTCTCCGAAAGAAAGCGTATAAACCTTATCGAATTTCTTCAGGATATTCAGGTAATTATAATATTTCAGAGATTCTATTTTGAAAAGTATTTTCTTGAAAATATTTGTTTCGCTTTGCGCCAGACCATCATAATAAAAATGTTCAATGTTATGGAGTCTGAGATAGATCTTCCTTCGTTTAAAATGGTTTACATTCAATATATAAGTCGATTGCAGACCTTCAAAAAGTATCGGAGCTTGATTGGTATTCAGATTTTTGACCAACTTATTATCAAAACGGGAGCGGACAGAAAATGGGTATTGGGAAAAAAGATAAAGTGGGTTTTTCTTCTTTTTATATAAAAATACTTTTTCAGTAAATTCATCTAATCCCGAAACATCACTTGCCAAATCTTCCACAAAGCAATGCAGGTAAATCTTGAATCCGATTGCATGTAAAGCCTTGACTTTATAAAAAACATCAATTACACCTCCATAAACAGGAGGAAAAGGATTATCAAAACTTACAATATGAATTTCCGCGTTTTGCATACAATCACAAAAATAGTGTATTTTTGATAGCATCATAAAATAATTTATTTCCCTTGAAAAAGCTTTTAATGCAAGTTGATAAAAGATTATTTTTGCTATTCCAAACCAAAATAAATGACCACTTTTTCTATAGTTATACCTCTTTACAATAAAGAAAATCACATCGGAGAGACACTCAAAAGTGCGTTGAGTCAAACTTTCAATGATTTTGAAATTGTTATTGTAAATGATGGCAGTACAGATAACAGTATTGAAAAAGTAAAGGCATTTGACGACCCAAGAATAAAGCTTTTCACACAACAAAATTCAGGTGCTGCTGCTGCCAGAAATTTAGGTATACAGCAAGCAAATAGCAAACTGATTGCTTTTCTTGATGCTGATGATATTTGGTTTGAAAATCATCTCGAAGAATTAAGCCGTTTACAAAAAAACTTTCCGGGATGTGGTATGTATTGTAGCCGCTATTATATCAGGACATCAAAAAACAGCACCTTCAAAATGTCCTATATAAACAGCATCACAGAAAATTTCAGAGGTATCATCCCTGATTATTTTGACGCAAGCTTAATTAACCGTGTAGGTTTAACTTCTGCAATAGCAATTCCTAAAGAAATTTTGAAGGATGATTTGCTTTTTAATCCAGAAGTCAGCAGTGGACAGGATTTAGAGCTTTTTACCAAAATAGCACTTCAGTTCCCAACCGCCATAACTGATAAATACACTTTCGAATATAATTTTGCTGTCGAAAACCAATTATCAAAAACGCCTATTACAAAAAAGAAATTACTGGATTTGGATCAATTCTGCGAAGCCGAAAAAACAAATCCTTCACTGAAAAAATTTCTGGATAATTACAGAAAAGAATATGCGTTACATTATAAAATAGCCGGTGATTATAAACGTTCAAAAGAACTGTACCAAAAGGCCAATCCTGAAAATATTTCCCAAAAATTCAAGATTCTTTATGCTTTACCAAGAATGGTTCTGATTTCCTTATTATCAATAAAACGCTTTTTACTTAAAAAAGGTTTTGATTTCAGGGTTTATAACTGATTAACATAATTAAGGAATTCATCATAATCCCTTATATAGTCACTTTCATCAAATTCACCCGAAGAAATTACCAGACAAACTGCACCGGAAGAAAAATTATTAATCTCACGCCAGGTATTGTTTTCGATCAAAAGTCCTTTATCCGGTTTGTTCAAATTAACCGTCTGTCTTGTTGAACCATTATCCAGAATAACATCAAACGAGCCTGATAAAGCTACTAAAAAGGCTTTTTGTTCCTTGTGGGCATGACCACCTCTTACAGCAGAACTGGGAATGTCAAACAAATAATAAACCCTCTTCATTACAAAAGGGATCGTGTCTTTTTCTATAATACCTAAATTCCCTCTGTAATCTTCTATTTTGGGAATTGCAATCAATTCAATATTCATCTTGCTAAACTACGTTATTTTCATCAATTGTAACCATTGATTCCCTATTGTTTCTGTCTGAAATTTCACTATAGACTTTTGGGCATTCTTTCGGAAGAGTGATAACAACTCCTCATTAGCCGAAAGATCATTCATCGCTTTTCTGAGTTCATCAAAATTCTGGTTATCAACCAAAATTCCGTTATAACCTGGCTGTATAATTTCATTCGGTCCTGTATAGCAATCAAATGACACGACTGGCGTACCGGTAACCAAAGCTTCAACCAAAACCATTCCAAATCCTTCATATTTACTGCAAAGCACTAAAAATTGAGCACCTTGCATATATAAATATGGGTTCTTCCGAAATCCAGGGAAGTGTATATTCTCATAATTCTTAAATAAATCCTGAAGTTTTTCCTTTGTTTCTCCGTCACCAAGTAATACTAAATGAATATTCCTTTCCGGTAATTCCGAACGTAAATAAGTCTCTATTAATTTATCAAATTGTTTGATGTTCTGACTTTCAAACCGTCCAACGGATATGATGTATTTAAATCCCAAGTTAGAATCTTCATCTGATTCATTGAAGTCTTTGGGTAATGAAATTGGGTTATAAATCGTTTGTACATTCTTAAAATCATGCCTTTTTTCGAATTCATTTTGAATTCCTTTCGATCCGCACACAAACTTCTGATTCCCAAAAATAAATTTTGACAGCAACCGGTTATTGGGAACATAGGTATCAATTTTAGAACTCTGCACACTATAAATAACTTTGGTATTGTATATTACTTTCGAGATTAATACCTCAGAAACAGGATTTATACGATACCTGAAATCAATGATATAATCGAATTTTTCATCTCTTAAATAGTTATAAAAGCGGTAAAAATTAGCCAATTTCCCTAAAAAAGATCCTTTGGTATTCTTTTGGATAAATACCAATTTCCCACCATAAGGGTAACCCACATCATTTGTCAGGAGGATATTGTGAACATCAATGTCTTTGCTGCCAAAATAAACCGATAAAGTTGACATTACTTTTTCCAGACCACCTTGATTCAAAGAATAGCCCACTAAAGCAATTTTATATTTTGACCTTGTATTTATCATTAACTAATTATTAATTTGCAGCTAATATAATTATAAAAAACGCTATGCAAAATTCTCCTTTAGTCAGTGTGATATGTTTATGCTACAATCATGGAGAATTTGTTGTGGAATGTCTTGAATCTGTCCTTAACCAGACATACCCGAATGTTGAATTATTAATTGCCGATGATGCCAGTACTGATAATTCGGCAGCAGTTATTTACAATTGGCTTGAAAAACATCCGGACATTCCGTTTATTCACAATACGGCCAATTTAGGCAATACCAAAACGTTCAACAATATCTTAAAACAGGCCAAAGGTGAATTTATAATCGACTTAGCCACAGATGATGTGCTTCAAAAAGATTGTATAGAAAAACAAATCAAAGCTTTTAATTCATCTTCTGAAAAACTTAAAATTGTTTACGGAAACGCTGAATTGATTGATGAAAAAGGAAACCATTTAGGGTATTATTACGACCAGCCGGCGCCTACGGGAGATCTTTACAAGTCAATTGTTGGCCAATACAACAAAATCTGTTCGCCTTCTTCCATGGTAAAAAAAAGTCTGCTGGATGAATTTGGCGGTTACAATGAAAATCTGGCGTATGAAGATTTGGATTTATGGATCAAAACTTCCCGTAAATATGAAATACAATACATTGAGGAAGTTCTTATCAAAAGAAGGGAGCTGCAAAATTCATTAGGTAATTCTTTTTTTCTTGATAAAAAAAAATCTCATAAAATGAATTGTTCAACTTATCATATTTTAAACAATACCTTCACATTAAACCGTTCCAAAGATGAATACAAGGCATTATTGAGAAGGGTTCATGGCCAAATAATACTAACGATGGATTTAAAAGATTATCCGCTTCTTTTCAAATTTGCACTGCTTAAATTGAGAATCCATTTAAAATTATACGGAATTCTTTAGCCGCCACCGAAAACCTTTTTCCTGAAGTAAACGACCAGCATCAGAGCATACAGAAAATAATTTATGGCATGTGCCATAACCGCTCCTTCAACTCCATATTCAGGAATTAAAAACAAACTGCTGATTAATAAAATGGAAAAAGAAATGACTTCGGTTACAATGAATAAAACTGTTTTTTGCCTGGCCAGAAAAATGATACCCAAAATCCAGGAAACCGCTTTAAAAAAATCGCCGATAATCTGCCACATGAATAGCTTTTTCACCGGGTAAAAATCGGGAGTAAACAATATCTGGATAATTATATCCTTAAGAATGAATACCATCAGCAATATGAGGCAGAAAAGAGGAATTGCTGATTTGTAATACTCCCAAATGATTTTCTTTTCTTCTGAAACAGCATTTGCCTTTGCCAACCTCGGGAAATAGTAAATTGTCACAAAATTATTCAGGAACAAAAAATAGTATGTCGATATCCTGACCATGGCTTCTAAATACCCGGCTTCTTCCAAACCTGTATGTTTTATAAGCCAGTTTCTGATAATTAATGGCACTACAGAACCAAGCAATCCCGTCACACAGCCCATTAAAAAATAATGCATCAGGTTTTTAAACAGTTCTAAGTCAAAATCTTTGAAAGAAGAATTCTGCAGCAGTTCTATTTTTCGGGAAACGAAATAATAATTGAAGAAAAAAAGCATGGCCGGTATCAAAACCGATGACAGTAAAGCGCCCACCAACTGAAATTTATAAACCAACCCGATTGTTACAATCAGGGTAATCACGTTTCCTATTATACCTACCTTGAGCGTATTTTTAACATTCCCTAATCCTGTCAGGATTGAATTTAGAAATAAATTCCCTAAATACAACGGAAGTACAATGGCCAGCAAAACGAACAAATATGAAAATTCAATTTGTCCGTTCAGGACTTTTTGAAAAAAGAAACCTGAGAATCCTAACAAAACAATGGCTATCAATGCTGAATTCACACACAGACACACAAAAACTGTCGAAGTGATTTTCTTTAATCTCTGAACATCCGAATCAGCACTGGCGACAAATTTCACAATTCCGGTGTGCAATCCCAATGTCCCCAAAGTATCAATCGAGGATAAAAAATTCCTGAAATTCCCCAATAACCCCAACCCAGCCGTTCCAATGGTTATCGCAAGGAATTTTGACGTTACAAAACCGGTCAGGACTTTAACAAAAACACTGAATCCATTCAATGAGAACAGCTTGAACAAAAGAGAACCACTATGTTTTTTAAAAAACTCCAACTTATTTTTTTATGCTTGTATACAATCCGAAAATGAAACTTAAAAAATTATATTTCACCAATAAAACCAAAATTCTCAGTTTAAAAGCGACAGCTTCATTTTTCTCTTTATAGGAAATATTTTGATTTATTTTTACCAATTCATTTCTGAAATCTTCCAAAAAAACTCCAATTGTATTTTTTTCTGACTCCGATTTAAAAGCAAACTTACGGAATGTACTCTTTAAAGTTAAAAAGTTATAATTCAATCCAAAAAGATAATCCAAAGCTGTTTTCGATTCTAATCCGAAATCCCGTATCAAAAAGTAAATTCTCCGGTAAGTATTCAGACGGTAGAAATTCTTCTCTGAAAAATTTTTGGTAATGGCATCCGGATTATCCTGCCTGTAATAAAATATCCCATCACAGAAAGCTACTTTTTCACTCTTCAGGAAAACCTTCCGGCTCATGTATTCATCACTGTCAAAGGCATCTTCGGGATACACTTCTCCTTTATACAAACTTATTCTGTTTAAGCCAAAACCATGAATTTTCCATTCCAATGATTTTAAAAAGGCTTCTTTTCCGCTTAAAAGAACATTCCTGTCACCGCTAACACCTTCAAGTTTTCTTCCTTTTTCATTTTCGAAATAAAATTCCAAATCCGGCAATATACAATCTGCATTGGTTTCCAAATGCCTTTGGACTGCACTTTCAATCAAATTCCAGGAAAGTAAATCATCCTGTGAAAGATAAAATATAAAATGACCGTTAACTTTCGGAAGAATGAAATTCCAGGAAAAGGCTGTCATTCCGCCATTAGGTTTGGAAAATACTTTAAACCTTGGATCACTTGACGCAAAATCATTGCAAATTTTCAGACTGTCATCGGTTGAAGAATCATCAACTAACAGCACTTCAATATTCTTATAGGTTTGTTGGGAAACCGATTGAAGTGTTTGACTTAAGTATTTTTCACCGTTATAAACAGGGATAAAAATGGACACCAAATAATTTTCATTCATCAGTATCTGTTTAAAGTCTCAATAACAAAATCCACTTCTTCCCCCGTCAGAACAGGACTCATGGGTAAACTTAATACTTCAGCATGAATTTGTTCGGTAATAGGGAACGACAAGTTATTCCATTCCGGCAATGCTTTTTGCTTATGTGGCGGCACAGGGTAATGGATTAAAGTCTGTATTCCGTTTTGGGTCAGATACTCCTGAAGTTCTTCTCTATTTTTACTACGGATTACAAACAAATGGAAAACATGATTTTGCGAAAAATCCCATTCCGGTAAAACTATCTTTTCGTTTCTGATTTCGGTTATGTAGCGTTTGGCAATACTTCTCCGTTTTTCATTGTCTGTATTTAAATCCGCAAGTTTCACATTCAGAAATGCCGTCTGCAATTCATCCAAACGGGAATTAAATCCAATACTTTCATTGTAATATTTGATATCTGAACCATAATTCCGGAGTCTTTGCAATACTTTAGCCAACTTTTCATCATTAGTCACAACAGCTCCTCCATCTCCTAAAGCACCTAAATTTTTTCCGGGATAGAAACTGAAAGTCCGCGTATGACTTCCTTTAAAAGGGAGTCCGTGACCTTGAGCTGCATCTTCAACGATTAAAAGATCATACTTGTATCCCAATTCCATAATTGAATCCATATCGGCCAATTGACCATATAAATGTACAATGAGAATCCCTTTCGTCTTTTCAGAAATCTTCTCTTCAATTTTAGCCGGATCGATATTATAAGTACTGATCAACGGCTCAACCAAAACCGGCACTAATCCGGCATGGATAATTCCGAGAATACTGGCAATATAAGTATTGGCCGGAACAATAATCTCGTCCCCTTTCTGAAGAACTCCGGTTTCAATATACCCTAAAAAACTAAGCGTAATGGCGTCTAATCCG
Organism: Flavobacterium amniphilum; assembly: GCF_023634845.1. Classification (GTDB taxonomy): domain Bacteria; phylum Bacteroidota; class Bacteroidia; order Flavobacteriales; family Flavobacteriaceae; genus Flavobacterium; species Flavobacterium amniphilum. The sequence continues at coordinate 147,502 of NZ_JAMLJL010000006.1, forward strand.
TTGGCAACACCCACACAATATTTCGAACCGCAATAATCAGCGAATGAGCGTTCAAAAGTTTCAACTTCCTCCCCTAAAACATACCAGCCTTTATCCATTACCGTTTTCAGCTTCTCCTGAAAAGTAACTTCATAGCGTTGATTTATTTTTTTTAGGTCCAGAAACGAAATCATAGTGTAATTTTATAATAATCCTGAGTGTAAATGGCACAACCCAATTCTTCTTTTTGCTTTAGTAAGCCTTTGTTATATTTTTTTCCTTCTTCTTCATTGACAATTCCCATGTCGAAGAATTTTTTACCTTCTTTTTCAAATTTATGGATTAAATGAATAAACAGAAAATCCATGGCTCTCAAATCGGTTCCTCTGTCTGTTGTTGCGCCATACTGTGATTTCAAACCGTTATCAAATTCAAAAACCGTGATTCCGGCCAGGATATCATTTCCTTCATAAATTGAAAACTGGCGGATATTTTCAGGAAAATCAGATTTGAGTTTTTCAATTTCATCAAGCGTATGAACCGGTTTCACATGATGCTTTTGTTCAAGCCTTGGAATCAATACTTTTTCCCAAAAAGGCTTCAGGGTCAACTCTTCCTTAATGATAAGTTCCAATTCATCACATTTTCTCAGATGCTTCAGTTTTGACTTGTGAATCAGGACAGGCTCTGAATAATCAATCATTAAATTCATATCCTTTCTGTAAATCTCAGCTCCCTTTTGAAACAAAAAATAATCCAGACCAACACTGCTAATACTACTGTAAAAATCAGGAAGCATTTTTATTTTAAAAGCTTCAATTTCATTCTCTTTAAGAAACTGCATAAGAATGCTCAATATTTCATTTACAGCATCTCCTCCGGCATTTTTATTAAAAACGAGTCCGCCATACGTCAACCCCTGATGGGAAATAACTTCATTCCCGGAAATATTTGCCGGTACAATTGCTGTTAATTTACCTTTTGAATTAAAAACCAGTAACGAAAAATCAGTGAAACGATCACTGTGATATTCCATAAAATCCCGGTGGAACAAAAAAGTTGCGTTTTTGGCTCCGGCAACAAATTGGTTCCAAACCGTATAATCTTCAGGTTGATATTTTTTAACGGAATAATTCTTCACTCCCTTACATATTTTGGGTATAGTAGTTGTAGTCTTTCAAAATTGTCCGGATGAATTCCCTGTTATTTTCAGATTGTTTTTTAATCCCGGTCACTCTTTCGATTTTTTCTTTCAGTTTATTGATTAATTCATAATCGTCCTGTGCAAGCGCGCTGTTAAATGTTTCCTTAATGATACGCATATCATTATCAGACAGCTTGATTACCAAAGGGTAAGTTGGTACATACTCATGCCCGATGTCTTCCAAAATCGTATTACTGATTGAAATACTGTTTTTGAGTGTAATTACAGCAGTTCCTGCAGCCATATCGCCAATACGTTGTACTTTTTTACTTGCGACAATCGCAATAAAACCAATCAGGCCTCCAAATAAATTATTCTCGATAATCCTGAAAATCCAACGGATAAGATAATCGCCAAAACTTGCTTGATAACCGTCTAATTTGACCACTTTTATTTTCATTATCTTTTTCCCTAAAGTTTGTCCTTCAAAAAGAGATTCCAAAGCCAGTGAATAAACAACGGCAGGAAAGAAAAAAACAATAACGATAGCCGTTACAGACCAATAATCCATCGTCGCAAAATTAGCCGCAATTCCCAATCCTTCCAAAAGCACATACCACACCACAAATGAATAGGCTATTTTAACCAGAATATCAATCAAACTTGCTGCTATCCTCTCACCTACCGAAGCTGCTTTAAAATTAATATTGACATTTTGTGTTGTAGTTATTGTTAATTCTGACATAATAATTATTTTAGCACTCCAATGAGAGAAGTAGCTTTTATAAAACAAAATAAAGAAAAATGGCTTGAACTTGAGCAAGCAATTTTGGGTAAATCTATAAAAAATCCTGATGAAATAGCGAATTTGTATATCCAAATCGTAAACGATTTGTCATATGCACAAACCTATTATCCTAAAAGTAAGACTGTTGTTTACTTAAACCATCTGGCTTCACAAATTTTCCAGAAGATTTACAAAACCAAGAGAACCGACACAAACCGTTTGGCCTATTTCTTTAAAACCGAGGTACCGATATTGGTTTATCAATACCAGAGATACCTTTTGTATGCCTTTGTTTTATTTTTTGTCATTGTAGGTATTGGTGTAGTTTCTGCAAAATATGATGCCGGATTCATACGAAACACTTTGAGTGACGCCTATGTGGATGAAACACTCGAAAACATCAAAAACGGAAATCCGGTTGCGATTTATAAATCAGGCAGTGACTGGGGAAGTTTTATAGGTATCACCTTCAACAACATCAAAGTTGGGATGTTATGTTACATTTCCGGTATTTTTGCCGGAATAGGAACCTTCATCGTTTTTCTGCAAAACTGCATTATGATTGGAGCTTTCCAATATATGTTCTATGAGCAGGGTGTATTTTGGCAAAGTGTACGTGGTATCTGGATTCACGGTTCCATGGAGATATTTGCCATTGTAATTGAAACGGCTGCCGGTTTTATTCTGGGAGCATCAATTTTGTTTCCAAGAACCTATTCCAGAATGAATTCTTTTAAAATAGGATTTAAGGACAGTTTTAAAATTTTCCTGAGCACCTTCCCTTTTACCTTTGCCGCAGGTTTTCTTGAAGGATTCATCACTCGCTATTCGATTGATATGCCCATTTGGTTAAGCAGTATGATTATTTTATCAACGTTATCCCTGATTGGTTATTATTACCTTATATATCCGTCCAAAGTAGTAAAACAAATTGAAAACAATCATATTCCAACTGTTTAACATCGGTTTGGTTATTAAAATTGGAAACTATAGTGAATAAATTATTGCTTATACTTTTATTTTTTATTTCAGCTGGCTATGCCAAAGGTGATTCCTTGGATATGGCTCAGGTTTATATTGATAAAACTTCAAAAATCGAAGCCCGTCATTTTGATTCAGGCTTTAAAAGCAACTACAAAGACAAAAGCTTTATTTACGAATACAAGGCTCCCGAAAAAAGTGCATGGGATAAATTCAAGGAAGCAATTGCACAATTTCTGAATGAATTATTCGGAAATGCCTTTAGCGGAATATCTGCAAAAACTATCAGCACCATTTTTTACTGCATTGTTGGCTTGATTATAGTATTCGTAATTTATCTGATTGTAAAAACGATCATGAATAAAGAAGGTAAATGGGCTTTTGGTAAGAGTTCAGATAAAAAAATCATCGATTATTCCGACATGGAGAAAAACATTCATAATGTAAATTTTGAAAAACTGATCCAGGAAGCCATGGCGCAAGGCAATAACCGATTGGTAATCCGCTTTTATTACCTGTGGCTTTTGAAAAAAATGACCGATAACAACATTATCGAATGGGATATTGAAAAAACAAATTCCGATTATTTCCACGAAATCAAAAGTGAAAAACTGAAAGATGATTTCAGCTATTTATCCTATTTATACAATTATATATGGTATGGCGAATTTGAACTGACCGAAGATACATTCTCCAAAACCAGAAAATCATTTGAAACAACTTTCCAATCTTTAGCTTAATGAACAAAAATATCATTATATATATCGTTTTACTGGTATTACTGATCATTGGAATTAGTTTCATCGAATCTGCCGACCCAAAACCTGTCGACTGGACACCGTCATATGACATCAAAGACAAGAGGCCATTGGGATTATATGTTTTTAATGCCGAAATAAAAGGGCTGCTTAAAAAATCAAAAATTGAAAAGATAAAGCAAACCCCATATAGCTTTTTTACCGAAAGTTATAACTATGACACGATTAATCCGGGTTATACCAAAAAAGGAACTTTCCTGTACATTGATGAATTTTCAAATTTAAATGAAGAAGAAGTAAATGAGATGCTTACTTATGTTTCGTACGGAAACAAAGCGTTTATAAGTGCTAAGGATTTCCCGAAAAACCTGATGGACAGTTTAAGCATGAACCAAACATCCGAATACAACCGTAAAGGTGCAATTCTCAACGGAATTTACAATAAAAGTTTAGGCAATACCGAATATAAAATTGAAGAAGATGTCACCCTCGGCTACTTCTCCAAAATAGATTATGATTACACCACAGCATTGGGCTATGTGCGTCAGGATACGGCTAAAATTAACTTTGTAAAAGTCAATTATTATGACGGTGAAATTTACCTGCACAAACAGCCTGCTGCCTTTACCAATTTCCATTTACTGAAAGAGAATCATTATCAATATGCCGAAAAGGTACTTTCCTATGTCCCTGAAGGGAATGTTTACTGGTATACCAAAGGACAAATCGAAGGAGAGTCATCTTTACTCAAATATTTCTTAAGCCAGCCGGCATTCAGGGCGGCAACCTACATTTTCCTTATCGGAATGTTGTTGTTCATGATTTTTAATGCTAAGCGCAAACAACGCATTGTGCCTATCTTTAAACCATTGACCAATACAACAATTGATTTTGTAAAAAGTATAGGTAATTTATACCATCAGGAAGGCAATCATGATAATATCATTGATAAAAAAATTATTTATTTTCTGGAAAAAATCAGAAACGAATATTTAATGGATACGACTAAACTCGATGATCAGTTCATCAGGAAATTGCACCAAAAATCAGGAAAAGACATTCAGGTAATCGAAAAAGCCGTCTTTTTAATCAATGCACACAGAAGAAGCCCGAACACATCAATCGAAGCTGATCTAATACAAATCTCAAACGCAATAGAAAACGTTTTACATAAAGACTAAAGTTATGGAAGAAAACAAAACACATGAAGTGAATTTTGAATCGCGCATCAATTTAAATCCGCTTTTAGAAAATATAAACAACATTAAAAGAGAAATCTCAAGTGTTATCGTTGGCCAGGAAAAAATGATTGACCAATTACTGGTTGCCATCCTGTCAAATGGACATGTATTACTGGAAGGAGTTCCGGGAGTAGCAAAAACAATCACGGCAAAATTAGTGGCTAAAACCCTGAATATTGATTTCAGCCGTATCCAGTTTACGCCTGATTTAATGCCTTCAGACATTTTGGGAACTTCTGTTTTCGATTTAAAAAAATCAGAATTCGAGTTCAAAAAAGGACCGGTTTTTTCAAATTTGGTACTTATTGACGAAATTAACCGTGCTCCGGCTAAAACACAGGCCGCTTTATTCGAAGTAATGGAAGAGCGTCAAATCACTATTGACGGACACCAATTTACGCTTAATGCTCCCTTCCTGGTAATTGCAACGCAAAATCCGGTTGAACAGGAAGGAACTTACCGCCTGCCTGAAGCACAATTAGACCGTTTCCTTTTCAAAATTTCAATTGATTACCCGAAATTGGAAGAAGAAATTGCCATCATCCAAAGAGAACATTCTTTACAGGACAATAATAAGTTACAAAATATCAAATCAATCCTGACGGCATCTGATATTATTGAATACCAGAAGTTGGTTAAACAAGTAATTGTGGAACCGCATCTGATCGAATATATCGCCAAAATTGTTACTAATACAAGAGAAAATGCTTTTATCTACCTTGGTGCATCACCACGTGCTTCCATCGCAATTTTAAACGCAGCGAAAGGATTTGCAGCTATTAAAGGACGTGATTTTGTAACTCCTGAAGACATTAAAGAAGCCACTATACCTGTATTACAACACCGTATCATTGTGACTCCGGAACGTGAAATGGAAGGTATCACAAGTGCTGAAGTTATCAAGCAGATTATTGAATCTGTAGAAATTCCGAGATAATAACAAATTAAAAGATAAGCCTTTGAAATTCTTCAAGCAATTATACATCAACAATTTCTTTTTCTATTGCCTGATCGGTGTAGCAGCTTTCTTTTGCCTTTCATTTGCATTTCCGGCTTTATACAATATTGCATGGAATGCATTATGGGCTCTGCTCGTTTTTCTGTTTCTGGATATTCTGATTGTATTCTTTACCAAAACCGGTATCGAAGCATCCAGAATCACACCAGAAAAATTATCAAACGGAGACGAAAACCCAGTCAGGATAGAAATCCGGAATTATTTCACATTCCCGGTCCTTATCAAAATCATTGACGAGATACCCTTTCAGTTTCAGGTAAGGAATTTTGAAATCAGAAGAAAAATAAAAGCTTCTTCAGAAGAAAATGTAAATTATAATTTACGTCCAACAGAAAGAGGCGAATATTTTTTCGGGAACCTGAACATTTATGTTTCTTCCCCACTTCGCCTGATTGCGAAGCGTTTTATTTTTGACGGTGGCCAAAAAGTACCTACTTACCCGTCATTCGTTCAGTTGCGGAAATATGATTTGATGGCTTTTTCGAATAATTTACACCCGTACGGACTGAAAAAAATACGCCGTATTGGTCACACCATGGAATTCGAGCAAATCAAGGAATATATTCAGGGTGACGATATCAGAACCCTGAACTGGAAAGCTACTGCCAAGAAAAATGCTTTGATGGTCAATCAGTTTCAGGATGAAAAATCACAATCGGTTTATATGATTATCGACAAAGGCCGTGTGATGAAAATGCCTTTTAACGGATTGAGTCTTCTGGATTATGCCATTAATTCATCTTTGGTTCTATCAAATATTGTTCTTAAAAAACAAGATAAAGCCGGTATGTTCAGCTTTTCCAAAAAAGTTGAAAACAGGGTAATTGCAGAAAAACGTTCGAATCAAATGCAAAAAATCCTGCATTCACTATACAATATCAAAACAGATTTCTTCGAAAGTGATTACAGCCGTTTGTATGTTGACATCAAAAAGAACATCACTCACCGGAGTTTGATTGTTCTGTATACCAATTTCGAAACACTTGACAATCTTCACCGCCAGATGCCTTACCTTAAAGGGATTGCAAAAAATCATTTACTAGTTGTCGTTTTCTTCAATAACACGGAACTGAATGAGTTTATCGATAAAAAAACGGAAACCATTCAGGAAGTATATGACAAAGTAATTGCCGAAAAATTTGCATTCGAAAAAAGACTGATTGTTAACGAACTGAGAAAATACGGAATTCATACCGTACTCACACAGCCGGAAAACCTGACTTTGGATACCATCAATAAATACCTCGAAATTAAAGCAAGGGGAATTTTGTAACTTCATATTTCAAAAGCAAAACATGAAACAAATTACTTCGGCACAAAATGCATACATAAAATCGCTGGCTTTATTACAGGAAAAATCCAAAGAGCGTAAAAAAACAGGAACCTTCCTGATTGAAGGAATCCGTGAAATTGAATTGGCTTTAAAAGGCGGATACGAATTGGAAACCGTTCTTTTTTTGCCCGAAATCAATCCTGAACAACAAATCCTGAAGTTGGTCGGAAACAAAACGCAGCTGATTGAAATCTCAAAAGAAGTATATCAGAAATTAGCTTATCGTGACACCACCGAAGGTGTTTTGGCTGTAGCCAAAGCAAAATCATTTTCATTAGCCGATTTAAAACTACCGCAAAACCCATTGATCTTGGTTGCCGAAGCTCCGGAAAAACCAGGAAACATTGGCGCCATGTTCCGTACTGCGGATGCAGCAAACCTTGACGCTGTTATTATTGCCAATCCGAAAAGCGACATGTACAACCCGAATATCGTGCGCTCCAGTGTGGGATGCATTTTCACGAATCAGATAGCGGTTGGTACCACTGCCGAAATCATTGATTATTTAAAAGAGAATCAAATTGATTTTTACGCGGCGACATTGCAAAATTCAACAAGTTACCATGTTCAGGATTACACGACTCCAACCGCTTTGGTTGTGGGAACCGAAGCTACGGGTTTAAGTCAGGAATGGAGAGATAATGCCACACAAAATATCATCATTCCGATGCAGGGTGAAATAGACAGCATGAATGTTTCGGTAGCAGCAGCCATCTTAATTTTTGAAGCGAAAAGACAACGCAATTTCAAATGATAAAAAAAGGTTTTATACTAATTCTGGTGCTTATGTCTTTATTATTGGTTTTCAGAAAAAAAATAAGTACTTGGTATCATAATGTAAAACCAAAATACACCACTGAACAGGTGGCAGCAAAATATCAAAAAAAAGTATTCGTTAAATTTGAGAATGCCTTTCTGAATGCTAAAATCGATACCGCAAATTTTGAAATAGCACTGCTGGCTTTCAAGGATTCCAAAAAACTGGAACTGTACATCAAAAACCCGGAAACACCTTATCATTTAATCAAAACATACGACTTTACGGCATTCAGCGGTAAAATTGGTCCGAAATTAAAAAACGGAGATAAACAAATTCCGGAAGGTATTTACACTATGGAATACCTGAATCCGAACAGCCGCTACCATCTTTCCTTAAAAGTAAGCTACCCTAATGCTTTTGATCTTGAAAAAGCAAAATCTGACCATAGAACCGATTTAGGAGGCGACATTATGATCCATGGGAAAAAAGTAACCATTGGATGTATACCCATCGGCGACAGTAACATTGAAGAAGTTTTTACTTTGGCCGCTAAATCAAGTAATCAGAAATTCCCTATTATCATTTCTCCAACCGACTTCCGTAAAAACACAAATTTTCCTGATATTGAAGGAATTGATTGGGAAAAAGAATTATATTCAGGCATTCAAACCGAACTAAAAAAATACAACTAAAAAAATGAAAAAAATTGTTATCGGTGTTTTTACTTTTTTAAGTATTAACGCCTTTTCCCAGATTTCTTCCACAGAAATAGATAACCTTGTCGAAAAAACCAGAACCGCTTTTGACGTACCCGGGATTGCAGTTGCAGTTGTAAAAGACGGAAAAGTAATTCATTCCAAAGGATACGGTGTAAAATCCATCATTACTAAAGAAAAGGTAGATGAAAACACTTTATTTGGCATCGCCTCAAACAGTAAAGCTTTTACCGCAACCGCTTTAGCTATTCTGATTGATCAGGGAAAACTGGACTGGGATGACAAAGTGGTAAAATACATTCCCGATTTTAAAATGTATAACGATTATGTTACACAGGAATTTACCATCCGTGATTTACTGACACACCGCAGCGGATTGGGCATGGGTGCCGGGGATTTAATGCTTTGGCCGGAAGGCAGTGATTTTAAAACAGAAGACATTATTCATAACCTTCGTTATTTAAAACCGGTTTCGGGATTCAGGACTAAATTTGATTATGACAATTTATTATACATCGTAGCCGGCGAAGTTATTCAAAAAGTGAGCGGTAAAACCTGGCCGGAATTTATCGAAACTACCATTATGCAACCTTTGCAGATGGAAAACAGCCGTGGTAACTGGTACCGGATCAAAGACACTTCAAACGTGGTAACTCCACACGTAAGAATCAACGGCCAACTCAAAACAACCAAGCAAAGTAAAAATACGGTTATGGATGCTGCCGGAGGAATTTTTTCCAACGTTAGTGATATGGGCAAATGGGTAATCACACAATTAAGCCTGGGCAAATACGGATTAGACAATAAAGCACTGTTCAGCGAAAAGCAGCACAATGAAATGTGGGCGCCGCAGACCATAATCCCTACTAACACCACACCTCCTTACAATGTTCATTTCAGTTCGTATGGTTTGGGTTGGTTCCTGAGTGATGTTAAAGGACATAAGCAGGTAACGCATACCGGCGGACTTGAAGGTATGGTAACTCAGGTGACTTTGATTCCTGAAAAAAACCTGGGAATTATTGTTTTGACCAATCAGCAATCGGGAGCCGCTTTTTCAGCGATAACGAACACTATCAAAAATACATATTTGGATATTCCGTATCAGGATTATGTGGCAATATACAGCAAACGAAATCAGGAATCTTCAGGCAAAGCCGACAAAAGCACGGAAGAAGTCTGGACAGCTGTTGGAAAGAATACCAAAGTCCAAAACGAGTATTTAAAAAATACCCTGGGAAGCTATAAAGACAATTGGCTGGGTGAAATTACCATCACCGAGAAAAAAGGAAAATTCTATTTTGAATCGAAACGTTCTCCGCAATTAAAAGGTGAAGTTTTTTATTATAAAGACAACATTTTTGCCGTAAAATGGTTCAACCGTAAAATGGAAGCCGATGCTTTTATGTTTTTTGAAGACGGTTACAAAAAAATGACCATGAAAGCCATTTCCGAGCTGACCGATTTCAGTTATGATTTCCATGATTTGGATTTTTCCAAAACCGATGTGAAATAAGTTAAAAAACAGGCTAAATTTTTACACATCCTTTGAAATGTTTCCAAAAGTGAGTAATTTTAAAGGACAGAAGAAGAATATGACATGGTTGAGATAGATATCGAAAAGGAGAACAAGGCAATTGCCCAGGAATACAAAGAATTACTTCGTATAAGTTACCAAACCCTTTCAGCAGAAGACAAAAAACTTATCCGCAAGGCTTTTGATGTAGCCGTGGAAGCGCACCAGGATCAACGACGTAAATCCGGTGAGGCCTATATATTCCATCCAATTGCCGTGGCAAAAATTGTTGCCGGGGAAATTGGGCTTGGAGCCACTGCCATTGCCGCTGCCTTAATGCATGATGTGGTTGAAGATACTGATGTAACGGTTGAGGACATTGAGAAACTGTTTAATCCGAAAGTAGCCCAACTGGTTGCCGGACTGACTAAAATTGCACAGGTTCAAAAAGACATGAACATCTCGATGCAGGCCGAGAATTTCCGTAAAATGCTGCTCACACTTAATGACGACGTTCGCGTAATCATTATCAAACTGGCTGACCGCTTGCACAATATGCAAACCATGGAATCCATGGCCGATTACAAACAGGTAAAAATCGCTTCGGAGACTTTATACATTTATGCACCGCTTGCACACCGCCTTGGACTTTACAACATTAAGACACAATTGGAAGACTTAGGTCTGAAATATACTGAACCAAATGTTTACAATGACATTGTAAGCAAAATCAAAGAAACAAAAGAAGAACAGGATGCGTACATCAAAAGTATTTCCGATGTACTGAAAAAATCATTGGATGAAGAAGGTGTTGAATACATCATTAAAGGCCGTCCGAAATCGATTTATTCCATCCGCCGGAAAATGGCTGCGCAAAATGTTTCATTTGATGAAGTGTATGATAAATTTGCACTCCGTATCGTTTACAAATCAAATCCACACGATGAAAAATTCCTGGCATGGAAAATCTATTCCATCGTAACCGATCATTACCGTCCTTCACCCAGCCGTTTAAGAGATTGGATTTCTTCTCCAAAATCAACAGGTTATGAAGCTTTACACATTACAGTAATGGGACCAATGGGACGCTGGGTTGAAATTCAGGTACGAAGTGAGCGTATGGATGAGATTGCTGAAAAAGGTTATGCGGCCCACTACAAATACAAGCAAGGGGCAAACGAAGAAAGTGGTTTGGATACCTGGCTGAATTTACTGAAAGAAGCGCTTGAAAATTCGGAGACCAATGCGGTGGATTTTGTGGAAGACTTCAAAATGAACCTGTATGCCAAGGAAATTTATGTCTTCACTCCGAAAGGCGATATTAAATCATTGCCTAAAGGAGCCACATCATTGGATTTTGCTTTTTCCATCCACTCAGAAATTGGTGTTAAAACCAGAGGTACACGTGTCAACGGAAAATTAGTTCCGCTGAACCACGAGTTAAAAAGTGGTGACCAGGTCGAAATCATTACTTCCCAGAATCAGAAACCAACGGCTAACTGGTTGGATTATGTGACCACTTCAAGAGCCAAAAATAAAATCAGAAACGTTCTCAACGAGAATACGAAAAAAATTGCCGAAGAAGGAAAAGAAATACTGGAGCGCAAACTCCGTCATTTAAAAATTGTCCTGAACGAAACATCGGTAAACGAGTTGGTAGCCTTTTTAAAACTGAAAACCAGCCTGGATTTATTTTACCGTGTAGGTATCGGTTCGATAGACAACCAGCAGTTAAAAGATTATGCGGCCCAAAAGAGCAATACGTTCATTAATTTCTTCAAGAATAAAATCAAACGTACGCCAACCAATCCGGAGCTTGTACAAAAAGAAGAACTGACCAGCAATTATGACCTACTGGTTTTCGGGGTTGAACAGGACCGCCTGGATTATAAACTTTCTACTTGCTGTAACCCGATTCCAGGTGATCCGGTATTTGGTTTCGTGACCATCAATGAAGGCATAAAAGTCCATAAACGAGATTGCCCGAATGCCATCAGCATGCAGTCAAATTATGCCTACCGTATCATTCAGGCGAGATGGATAGACTCTTCCCAACAGGAATTCAAAGCCACACTCGATATTACCGGTATGGACAGCCTTGGATTGACAAACGAATTAACCCGGATCATTTCCAACAATATGCATGTGAACATCCAGAGTATTTCACTTTCAGGGGAAGCCGGCATATTCAACGGTAAACTGACCGTTGTCGTACCCAACAACACCGTTCTCAAAAAATTGATTGACAATATTAAAAAAATTGACGGTGTGGATAAAGTCACCCGCGTTTACAATAATTAAAATCAGAAGGTTTTACCAATAGATAAACCGATTTGATTACCATTATAAAAGGGAATGACAGATACTGTTGTTCCCTTTTTCCTTTTGGAACCAAATACCTTTTCATTTATTGACGGATAAAGCCAATAGGCAATTTTAGTACTTAAAATTCCTATTCCTGCTCCGGCAGCCACATCTGTCAACCAATGTCTGTTGTTATATATTCTGAACAATCCGGTTCCTGTAGCCACAACATAACCGGCAATCCCATACCAAACCGATTTGTCTTTGTATTCCTGCCACAAAAATTCGGCTCCGGCAAAAGCAGTTGCGGTATGCCCGGAAGGAAACGAATTCCGGGCACTGAAATCAGGCCGCTCCACCTTACTGATTGATTTCAGCCCCAAAACAGAGACTGACAAAATAAGATAGGATGTACCCATGATGATGGTACGGTCCCTGAAATTATTTTTTCCTTTTATTCCAAATGCATTCAAGGCATATACCGAAGCTGCCGGCGTATATTGTGAAAAGTCATCAATCGTGAGTTTTTCATCAATACTTTCTTTGACTTCATCCCTTAATTCAGTATTATAATGTAAAATCTGATGACTTTCCAATCCCATCACTCCATATCCGATCAAAACAGAAGGAATGATTAATGGTTTACAGTCGAACTTAACTTTTTCGGTTTTATCTTTTAATACTAAAGTATCTTTTTTAAAAACATCCTGGGCTTTCAATGAAACCGTAACAAGCAAAAAAATACAAACTGATTTAAACATGATTCCTATTTAAGCAATTTGTTTGTAAACAAATAATCAGCAGTTTGATACCATGAAATGGCTTCATTGAAAAATGTTTTATCCATCGGAATTGGTTTAAGGGTGTTATCGTGTTTGTTCCAAGTGTAAAAATTCTGTTTTTTCTGATCAGACAAAATCATTACCTTGTTTCTTTTCATCAGAACCAATTTCCGGTAAGTTCCAACCAATGCTCTTTCCTCAAATTTTTTATCCAATACGTTCTTTCCGAAAAAATCAGATTCATAATTCCAGTTGAGTAAGGAAAAGAATGTTGGAAACAAATCGATTTGGGAACATTGTTTTTCAATTTTTTGGTTCATCTCTTTTGGCATATTGATTATAAATGCCGGTATATGGTAATTTGCCACATCAATCTCCTCCTTTCCTGCACTGCTGGCACAATGATCGGCTATAATTACAAAAACTGTATTCTTAAACCAAGGTTTGCGCTTTACCTTTTCAAACATTTTCTGTAAAGCATAATCAGTATACTTAACCGCTCCGTCACGGCTGGTTCCGGAAGGAATATCGATTTTACCGTCAGGATATGTATACGGCCGGTGATTTGAAGTTGTCATCACAAAATTGAAGAAAGGCTGTTGTTTCGTATAATGTTCATCAGCCACTTTAATCATTTTGGAATAAATATCTTCATCACAGATTCCCCAGGCGTTTTCAAAAGTGACTTCATCATCATTTATGTTATTGCGGGTGGTTTTAATCTGGTCACTTAAAACACTTCCTCTTCCCCTGTCGTAAATTATGAATCCATTCCCACCAAAATAAGCATTCATATTATCAAAATAACCATCACCTCCATAAAAGAAATTTGAGGTATATCCTTTCGACTTAAAAACATTTGAAACTGTATATAAATTCTGGTTTTCAGGTCGCTTAACAATACTCTGTCCGGGAGTTGGCGGTATACTAAGCGTCATGGCTTCCATTCCTCTCACCGTTCTGGTTCCCGTTGCATATAAATTTTCGAAGAATACACTTTTCTGGGCAATACTGTCCAGGAAAGGTGTGATATTTTTTTCATTCCCGAATTCTTTCATAAAACTGCCACTCAGACTTTCAACCAAAATAAAAACAACATTTTTTTTGATTTCCGGTTGGTTTGGATTATTCTTTATGCTTCTGTGGATTGAAAAATCATTGAACATAAAAGTTGTATTATCATCTTTCAAATTGTTTTTGACAAATGCAAAAGCCTTGTTCCTGTCAATTGAAGAATAAAATTCATCATACTTCATCTGATTATTTCTGAAAGCTGAAAAAAAGGAATAAATACCCGATTTTGAAATCTCAGAATTATACCGGTTTGAAGACCATTCGGCCTGGTTATTTGTGATGAATGCCGAAAAGAACAAACATATGACCAATACAAAAGAAAAAACAGCAATCCTTTCTTTGAATAACACGTTACTTGTAAATGTCTTTGAAAAAGAATTCCTTCTGTAAAAAAGATAAAGCACGGCAAATGCAAATACAGCCACTCCGGCAACCAGCAAAGGCAAAGGATATGATTCCTGAATATTTGCGATCACTTCATGGGTATAAATTAAGTAGTCTACCGCTATAAAGTTAAACCGGGTTTTAAATTCATCCCAAAACGTAATTTCGGCAAAAAATGTAAATATCAATATAAATACAGTAAGAGACGTAAAAAACCAGATCAGGATTTTATCCAGCCACGACCCAATCCATTTATTGGGAAAAACGACATAATAGAGCACAGCCGGAAATACAATAAATCCAATTGTCCCCGTATCAAAAAAAAGTCCTGTTAGAAATGTACCGGCAACAGTAAACAAATTAAAGGAAACTTCATCATACTGCCAGATAAAGAAAATACCCCTTACTACTTGTGAAACAATAAGAAACCATAGCACTAATGATAACAACAGTGAAAATCTTCCTGAATAATTCAACTTTTTAAATTCCATATTTTACCTTATTTAAAAGACAAAATTGAAATCCAATTTTGAAGAAATATTGAATTCAGGAATAATTGGTTCTTATTCCTTAAAATTTATAATTGTAACCCAATCGTACCACCTGTGTTTCATAGTAATCATTGCTCGTATAACTGAACTCTTTGCCTTGAATCTTTTTCCTTATTACAAAAGTATTGAACAAATCAGATGCATTAATGAAAAACTCTCCTTTACCTTCCTGAACTGATTTCTTTATTCCCAGATCAACAGAAAAACGTGATTTAATCTTTCCTTGTGGAATTACATCCGGCGCCAGATAAACAAACGAAAGTTGGGCATCTGTTTTTTTAGACAAATGCAATTTATTATTCCATTTTACATTACCGGAGAAAATACGTTGTGTTCCGGCTGAAAACGTATTGGGTTCCGGATATAAATTCTGAACCGTAAAAGCATTTATCTGATTATAATAAGCATTAAGGTTTAAATTTGATGAATACCATTTTGCAATATCCTGTGATACAATAATTTCTGTACCGGTATTATAACTTCTTCCCGCATTTTGAAAAATAGCATAAATCAGGTTACTGTCCGGAACGGTTGAAGCTATTCTTGTTATTGTAGCATTGGCAAACCGATGATAAAGTGCCGAATATACATATCCTTTTTTCAAATTTCTTTTAAAACCCAATTCAATCGAGTTTGTGAACTGAGGACGTAATCCAGGGTTACCCACTTTAATAATTTCTGCATCATCATACTTTGGGAAAATCCGGATATCAACCTCATTGGGCCTGTCAATACGGCGATTGTAAAATAAAGATATTTTATTGTTTTCATTTAGTTTGTAAGCCAATCTAAAATTAGGAAACGGTTCAAAATAAGAATAACCGTCAGTTTTATAGGTTGGATGATCCGGATTCACTTCGTACTCTAAATCAAGGTATTCCAGACGCAATCCAATTTCAGCTTCTATCTTATTCGTTTCATAAATGTAGTTACTATATACCGCGGGAATAATTTCTTCATATGTAGCCTTCCCTCCGGCATCAGCATCTATAGGTGAATTATTTCCGGGGAAAAACTTCATGTTTGTTGGGATATTCCTGTTACGGAATTTGAAGCCTGTTTCTATCCGTCCTTTTTTCAATGGTCTGATGTAATCAATATTCAGATCGACCACACTTTCGTCCGATAACAGTTTAAAAGAATCCTTACTGCTTGAAGACGGTAAAATATTATCAAAAAAGTATTTTTCATTCTCCCTGTGAAAGGTATAATTGAACCCTACATTCAGTAAACGGCCTGCTTCCTTAAATTTATGCTGATAGGAAACAGTTCCCATCACTGTCGTTTTTAATTCATCTTCCAAAAATTGCCATAAACGCAAACGTTCGGAATAGTCGGCATTAAAAAAAGGCTGATCACCATGATCGATGATTTTTTCAGAACCGAACAAACCCGAAACCGTCAGCGTGTTCTGATCATTGAAAATCCAGTCAACACCTGATTTAATTGTTGTGAAATGGGTATCCCTGTTTCTTTTCAATTGCTGGTTGATAATAGTCCCGTCATCGTAATTCCGGTTTACATATTCATTTTTATTCAATGTTTCGGTATATAAGTAATCGCCCTGAAAAAACAGATTGACTTTATTTTTCCGGTAATTAAGGGATACTGTCGGATTAACTTTTGGCGTTAATGTGTATTGAGGCCTGATTGTGGGCAGGTTTTCTTTCCGCTGCCATAATGAACCCAATCCCGATGTTAAACCAACCTTACCGTTAAACCCTTCTTTTTTGTTTTTCTTATACACAATATTTATTATCCCTGCATTTCCGTTAGCATCAAATTTTGCTGAAGGATTATTAATGATTTCGATTTTTTCAATAGCAGAAGCCGGTATGTTATCCAATCCCGACTGATTTCCGAAACCTGTCATCGCTGTTTGTTTTCCATCAATCAAAACAGTCACTTTATCATTTCCCCTAAGCTGTACTTTTCCGTCCTGAACCGTAACGCCCGGTAAATTTTGCATTGCCTGTAAGGCCGAACCACCATTTTGACTTATATTATCTGCTAATGAAAATGTTTTTTTATCCATCTTTCCACTAACGGAATTTTGTTTTGATACCACTGTAACTTCCTCCAGTATCTGACTTTCGGTCTCCATTTCAATCGTGCCCTGGTCCAGAAATTCTGACAATGAACCAACATATACGGGATGCAATATCGTTTTGTAACCGACAAATGAAAATTCCAGATTGTAATTCCCCGAATGGATGTCTGAGAATGAATATCTTCCTTCCTCATTTGTTATTGTAGCCGTTATCTGTTTGTTTCCTTCCGCCGATTTCAAAATTACATTTACAAACGATAATGGTGATCTTGATGATTTGTCCTTAACGGCTCCTGATAATGTAGCCATTTTGTTTTGTGCCGTTAAATTGGCTACAGAAAGCAATAAAATAATTGAAGTGAAAAGAATAATTTTAATCCGCATTACTGGTATTTTTTTTTTTGATGCGGCAAAATTCCGGACCGAATTAGAAGAAAAACTGAATTTAAAAGACGATTTCGAAAACATGAAGATTATTTCTGAATTTGTAATGTACTTCCCAACTATTGTTCTCTGCAATTTTTTTAATGATGGATAACCCCAACCCGTTCCCTTTTGAAGATGGATTAACCTTTGAAAAACGTTCAAACAATTTATCTGTTTCCAAAGATTTCAATTCACCTGTATTACTAAATATCAGACTGGTTTTATCAAGACTTATAGTTATGTTTCCGTTTCTAACGTTATGATTAATTGCATTCAGAAATAAATTCTTTACCATTATTTCCGACAGGAAAAGATTTGCTTTTACAATACAGTTCTCTTCCATTTTTGTATCAATCTGAATATTCTTTGCCATAGCCTGCTCTTTGAAAAAGTCCATCTGATTTGCAATGACATCGTTCAAAATCACATCTTCAGGAATATTGTACAGTTTGCTTTCTATTTTAGACAGCAACAATAAGTTCTTATTCAAACGGCTCAATCTGTTTGTAGTATCATTCAGATTGTCTAATATTTCAAACTGTTCTTTAGTTACGTCAGGGTGTTGCAGCAAGGTTTCGAGTTTACCTTTAAAAATAGCAATAGGTGTCTGCAGTTCGTGCGCAGCATTCTCGATAAATTCCCTTTGGCTTTTATAAATAAGGCTATTTCTTTCGATCAGTTTATTCAGCGCTGTATTCAGCCGGTTAAACTCTTCAATGTCATTTGGCACTAATTCAGGATTGGAATTTTTATCAATTTCAAATTGTTCAATCTGTTCCAAAGTCCGGTAAAATGGTTTCCAAAGTGTAACCGATAATCGTCCGGTGATAATAAAAAGACCAATGAGCAATATCAAAATTATGATTGTAAAAACCCCTAATATTATAAATGCCAACTCTTTATCATCAACCAGATTAGCCCTGACAGAAAAAATATAAGGCTTCTGATTGATAACCACCGGGGATTTGAGTATACGGAAAGGTTCATTCTCTTTATCCATGTGATTATAGAAGTTCCGGTCATATATGGTGTCTCTTGTCATACCTACCTTGTTTTCCTCTATATGCAAATCACTGTTCAACTTGTTAAACACCGCTATCTCATTCTCTTTAATTTGCGGAACATAAAACTTTACAAATTCTTCCTTCTGAACAGCCAGAGCCTCATCTGCTTCATGAAAATAAAGCCATTGACTGATGAAGAAAAATAACGGTACGGCCAGCAACATTACTATTAAGGAGAATATCAAATAATAGCGAAGCGTTTTATGCAACAGTTTTTTAGTCATCTTCCCATTTATAGCCGGTTCCGTAAACTGATTTGATGTAGTCATGGCATCCTGATTCGTTGAGTTTTTTCTTTAAATTTTTTATATGTGCGTAGACAAAATCATGATTATCCAGCATATCGGCCATATCACCGGAAAGATGTTCTGCAATGGCGCTTTTGGACAATACTTTGTTTTTGTTGCCAATGAGAAACAACAATAAATCGGTTTCTTTCTTGGTAAAGTCAATTTTACTGTTATTCACTTTTACCGATTTAGCCAGCGTGTCAATTTCGATTTCGTGGAAAGTCAAAAGTGTGCTTCCATTAAAGTTTTTCCGTCTGATCAATGACTGGATTCTCACCAGCAATTCGGAAAGATGAAATGGTTTTGTCAGATAGTCATCTGCCCCCAGGTTAAACCCTTCAATTTTTGTTTCCAATGCTTCCTTGGCAGAGATAATGATAACACCATCCGATTTTTTTAATTTTTTCAATTCTTTCAGAACAGTAAATCCATCACCGTCAGGCAACATCAGGTCCAATAAAATGCAATCGTAATCATACATGGCTATTTTATCCAATGCAGTTCGGGCATCTTTTGCCATTTCACAAAGAATATCATTGGTTTTCAAATAGCTTTTAATGCTATCTGCAATTTCTTTCTCGTCTTCGATAATTAAAATTTTCATGCAGCAAATAAGTCATCCAAATTTGAATAAAAACTGAATTTAAACAATTAGCGACTTAAATGTACTACATATTTCAAACAATTGCAGTGATAATTCATTACGTTTCGTTTAATTCCTTTAATCTTTCTTTCAAGATTTTACCGTACTGCTCCAAAACCTGAAGTTTTATTTGATGTTGCTGCAGTATATCCAAACCGTAATCATTTAATCTTGTTTTTGTGCGGCCCTCAACCACTCTTAAGGCTTCCATTTGCCTGGAGGACTTATCTTCCACTCCTTGCTTCCAGAATTCAAATGCATGTAAGGCTAACAAATTCGATTCGTATTTTTCGGAAATCTTTTCAATTTTGCGGCGCATTTCATGTTGTTCAAATTGGTTGGTACTGATTTCATCTGCTAAGAAAATCTTCAACCTTTCCTCTTGTTCTTTTAAAAAAGGAGCGTTTTCTTTTGGTGATTTTACCGCTGCATCGGCATATTGCCAGCCTTGAACCAACATTTTCAGTGCTGGTGTGGGAATATCGCGCAAATGCAATTCGTATAATGATATTTGGCTGCGGTTAACCTTCAATATCAAAGCTGCTTCCCTTTGTGAAATTCCCAAAAGAGATCTGATGTTTCTATTTTTATTCATATCGGTTCTTTTTATGTTCCTCGAGAAATTTATTTTCTTCTTCAAGCATCATGTAGCAATTATGGAGCCATAAAATAATTTGGCTACACTTATTCTGTAGCCAAATTTTAATTTCAAGAAAAAATGGCTACGTTATATCTGTAGCCGTTTTTCCGTTTGATGTTTTTTGGCTACAAGACAAAATCTATCTTGTTAAGAAAATGAATTCATTTACAATCTGACTCTTAACCTTTTAAAACTTTAAACCCTCCAATATTTTTTCTTTTAAACAAAAGAATTATCTTTGCAGGATATGACACAAATAGCTGCGGATAATACTTCAAATCAGGAAATTGTAAAAAACGTTTTTACATTGTACCTGGAACAAAAAGGCCATCGTAAAACTCCTGAGCGTTATGCAATCCTTCAGGAAATTTATGACAGCGAAGAACATTTTGATATTGAGAATCTGTATATCAAGATGAAAAACAAAAACTACCGCGTTTCACGTGCTACCTTATACAATACAATCGAATTGCTTTTGGATTGCGGATTGGTCCGTAAACACCAGTTTGGCCAAAACCAGGCGCATTACGAAAAATCGTATTTCGACAAACAGCACGATCATATCATTTTAACCGATACAGGAGAAGTAATTGAATTTTGCGATCCGAGAATCCAGACCATCAAACAAACCATGGAGGACATTTTCGGGATTGACATCCAAACACATTCACTCTATTTTTACGCTACAAAAAAAAAATAATTACAAATACAACAACACAACACAATGACCGTAGATTTACTACTAGGATTACAATGGGGCGATGAAGGCAAGGGAAAAATTGTCGATGTATTAACCTCAAAGTATGACATTATTGCCCGTTTTCAGGGCGGACCAAACGCAGGACATACTTTAGAATTTGACGGAATCAAACACGTTTTGAGAACAATCCCTTCGGGAATTTTCCACAAAAACTCAATTAACATCATCGGTAACGGAGTGGTAATCGATCCGGTGGTTTTCATCAAAGAAATCGAAGGTCTTGAGAAATTCAACATCGATATTTATTCGAAGCTTTTAATTTCAAGAAAAGCACACTTAATTCTTCCTACGCACCGTTTATTGGATGCTGCTTCGGAAGCTTCCAAAGGAAAAGCCAAAATTGGTTCAACCTTAAAAGGTATTGGCCCAACATACATGGACAAAACCGGCCGTAACGGAATTCGTGTGGGTGATATCGAATTAGCTGATTTCGAAGAAAGATACCGCAACTTAGCGAACAAACACGAAGAAATGATCAAATTCCATGATGTTTCGATTCAGTATAACTTAACCGAACTGGAAAAAGAATTCTTCGACGCAGTTTCCCAATTGAAAAAACTAACCTTCATCGATTCTGAAGAATATTTACACCAGGCACAAAAAGAAGGAAAATCTATTCTTTGTGAAGGTGCGCAAGGTTCATTACTGGATGTTGATTTCGGAACCTATCCGTTTGTAACTTCCTCAAATACTACTGCTGCAGGTGCCTGTACCGGTTTAGGAATAGCTCCGAACAAAATCAAAGAAGTGTACGGTATTTTCAAAGCGTACACAACACGTGTAGGTAGCGGTCCGTTCCCAACAGAAGATTTTGGTGATGCCGGTGATACCATGGCTAAAGTGGGTAACGAATTCGGATCTGTAACAGGACGTCAGCGCCGTTGCGGATGGTTGGATTTAGTTGCTTTAAAATACGCCATCAGAGTAAACGGGGTTACCCAATTGATGATGATGAAAGGTGATGTACTTTCAGGATTCGACACGTTGAAAGTTTGTACTTCATACCAATACAAAGGTCAAAACATAGATCACTTGCCTTACAACATCGAACCGGAAAATGTTGAACCGGTTTACACTGAATTCAAAGGATGGCAGGCTGATTTGACAGGAATGTCTTCTTACGACCAATTACCGAAAGAATTGAAGGAATATATCGATTTCATTGAAAAAGAAGTGGAAGTTCCAATTACGATCGTTTCTGTTGGTCCTGACCGAAAACAGACCATCACAAAATAACATAAAATAAAAAACACGCTTAAAAGCGTGTTTTTTTATCCTGGAACAGTTAGCGTTTTATTCAATTACCAACTCTTTTTTAGTGGTAGCTTTATAATCTGCACTTATCATGTCTAATGCAATTTTCCACTCGTTTGAATTTTGCTCAAGCATCTGATTGAATACATCTTCCGCCTGCTTGATTACTTTACAGTTATTTTCCGTTTCCTTCTTATCATCTGCCTGCATCATTAAAGTCATAATATCATTGGCCAACTTTTTCTTGTTGTCTTCACAAACCGCAATTTCCTTGCTGCCCATCAATTTCAATCCGTAAGTAGCTTTTTGGCTTTCAGTCCATTTTTTTACTTTCCCCAATTCATCCAAGGCTTTTTGATACTTTGCTTCATTCTTCGCATCCTGTTCCTTACTGTTTGCAACTGATTTTTGAACCATAGTTTCGACTTCTTTCACACCACATACTGTTTGTGAAAAAGAAAATTGGGAACAAAAAGCAAAAAGGGAAATAATAAATACGTTTCTCATTTGTTTATATAAATTAATTTGAAGTGCGAAAATATAAAATTAAAACATCTTATCCTTGTTTTATTGCAGACAGACCTTGAAACAACTTCGGTTTTAAAAAAAATAGAACTATCTTTGAATTACCCGTTTAGAATTATACAATGCCAACACGAATTTCAGCATCATTCCAATTACTACTGAGAAAAATTTTACGCCGTTTTGAAATTTTCTTTTTCCTTGCCAAAGAAATTTTATCCGAACGCAATTTCATCTATTTTTCCTGTGTTGCAGTAGCCATATCCTGTGCATTTGCTGTTATTATCCTGAAAAGTTTCGCACACAATGTTTTTTTGTGGGCCAACTACGCAAACAAATACCTGAAGTTACCCTACTCTAACAGTATACTGCCCATAGTGGGGATTTTACTGACTGTTTTAGTCATCAAACGTTTTTTAGGCGGAACCATTGAAAAAGGAAGCTCCCGCATTTTACATTCGGTTGCCAAAAAAGGCGGTATTGTACCCCGAAAACAGATGTATGCCCAGATCCTCACGAGTTCATTAACCGTTGGCCTCGGAGGTTCGGCTGGACTGGAGAGCCCGATTGTAATTACCGGTGCTGCTTTTGGTTCCAATTATGCCCAGAAATACAAACTCTCACAAAAAGACAGGATTTTACTTTTGGCCTGCGGTGTTTCAGCGGGTATCGGTGCAGCTTTCAACGCGCCCATTGCAGGTGTTTTGTTCGCCATTGAAGTTATTTTGGCCGATATTACCATCTCTGCTTTTATTCCCATCATGATTTCGGCAGCAACAGGAGCTTTAGTATCCAAAATCGTTTTGAGCAGTGACATCCTCCTTAGCTTCCAGCAAGAACAGAATTTCAATTTCAGAAATACACCTTATTATATTCTATTAGGTATTTTAGCCGGAATCGTTTCGGTATACCATGCCCGTACTTTCAGAAAAGTAGAACACTATTTTGCCCATTTTTCGGAAAGGAAATATGCAAAAGCCATATTCGGATCATTAGTTTTGGCGGTATTGATCTTTTTGTTCCCGACACTTTTCGGGGAAGGATACGAAAGTATCAAAACCTTATCAACTGCACATCCCGAAGAATTGCTCGAAAACACATTACTGGAAAGCCAGAAAAGCAATGAATGGGTTTTGCTACTATTTGTTGGAGCCATTGCTTTAATTAAATCGGTTGCAACCGGAATTACCTTAGGAAGCGGCGGTAACGGCGGTAACTTCGCCCCTTCCCTTTTTGTGGGTTCCTATTTAGGTTTTTTCACAGCCAAAACCGTTGAAATGCTTGGAATTTCAAAATTACCGATTACCAATTTCACCATTGTGGGAATGGCCGGAATTTTGAGCGGCTTATTCCATGCACCGCTGACTGCCATTTTCCTTATTGGTGAAATTACCGGAGGTTATGATTTGATGATTCCGCTGATGATCGTTTCTTCCATCAGTTTTGCTATTTCAAAACGTTTTGAAGTGCATTCGATGGATGTAAAAGCCTTAGCTGACAAAGGCGAAGTATTTACCAGCGATAAGGATAAAAACATTCTTCAAAGTATTGACGTCCTGAATCTTGTAAAAAACGGACTTAAAAGCTTAACGGAAGAAATGTCACTTAAAAAGCTAACCGAAATACTTGCCTCCCACAAGCAGGATTTGTATCCGGTTTTAAACGACAGACATGAATTGGTTGGTATTTTGGAATTTGAAAAAGTAAGAACCATAATTTTCAACTCATTTCAGGTCAAGTATTCAACCGTAAAAGAACATATGTCGGTACCAACTGTCCTTTTACAATATGATGAAGAGATTGATTCGATAATGGATAAATTTGATCAATCAGGTATTGAAACGTTACCCGTTATCAAAAATGGTAAATTTTATGGCTGTCTGTCCAAATTGGATATATTGGAAGCCTATCGCATCAAATTCAAGGAAATGGTGATTGAATAAGTGATAAATAATTCTTAACACAAACCTGATTTCCCTTATTTTAGTTAATTTTGGCAAAAAATAAGCATACATTGAACACGATATATTTCCGATTTTTTCTTTTACTGCTGATTGCCGGACAACAGTACTGCTGGTCACAGGTTACACCACAATCAAATACTCCTGCGCCGGACAGCAAACAGATTTTCATCGAGCATTCCGATTATCTTGATATTTCAGAAAAAGAAGTACCGGGAGCAGTTGTATTGACCGGAAATGTAGTGGTTATCCATCAAGGTGTACGGATGACCTGTAATAAAGCGTACCATTTCACCAAATCGAATTACGTAAAAGCTTTCGGAAATGTAAATATGGTTCAAGGCGACACCTTAACCATGAGCAGTAAATATGCTGAATACGATGGGAACAAAAAGTTTGCCTTTGCATCGGGAGATGTGATCATGACCGATCCGAAAATGACGGTTACAACAGACACCATCAATTTCGACCGTAACAGTCAGGTCGCTTATTACAATACTGGAGGAACCATCAAGGATGCTGAAAACACCCTGACCAGTAAATCCGGAACCTATTATCTGAATCAGAAAAAATTTCAGTTCAATACCGCTGTAACCGTTAAAAATCCAACGCATACCATCAGGACTAATCACCTGGATTATTATACTAATTCTGGACATGCTTATGTACACGGACCATCTACCATTGCATCGGCAACGAATACTATTTATACCACCAAAGGTTTTTATGACACCAAAAAGGACGAAGGAAAACTCCTCAAAGGTTCCAAAATAAAATACCGGGACCGACTCATAGAAGGTGATGATTTGTTTTATGACCGGAAGAAAGATTATGCACGAGCCATAAACAATGTCAAAATAACCGATACGGTTAATAAAATGGTTGTGAGTGGTCATTATGCCGAAGTTTACAAGCAGAAAGATTCGATGTACATTACCAAAAAAGCTTTGGTAACAGGACTTTTTGAAAAGGATTCAGTGTGGTTTCATGCCAAAAAAATGGTGGTTACCGGAAAACCTCAGGAGCGTGTACTGAGAGGATATAACAATGCCCGTTTTTTCAAAAGAGACATGAGCGGTAAATGTGATTCGATTCACTATGACCAAAAAAGAGGATTGACACAGATGATTGGCCGACCGATTTTCTGGAACGGAAAAAACCAGATGACCGGTGATTTAATGCATTTGATTTCAGATGAAAAGACAGAAAAAATAGATTCATTAAAAGTATTGAACAATGCTTTTATCGTTTCCAAAGACACTATCGGAACCGGCTACAACCAGGTTAAAGGACAAAATCTCTTCGGGAAATTCAAGGATAACAAACTTCATGAAGTCGACATTATCAAAAACACCGAAGTTTTGTATTACATGCGGAACGACAAACAGGAACTCATCGGAATCAATAAAAATGTGAGCAGTAAAATCAATATGATCCTCAACGGAAATAACATTGACACCATTACCTTTTTCACGAATGTCGACGGTGATATTTTCCCTGAAAACGAATTACCCGAAAACGCACGTATCTTAAGGGATTTCAAATGGCGTGGAGACGAACAACTGCTTTCAGTAGCTGATATTTTCCCTAAAGAAGAACTAGAATTGGACGCCAAAGCACAGGCTGAAGTCAAGAAGAAAGCACAGGAACCTGATGCACCGATGGAACCGAGCAAAGAAACCTTAGAGTACGACAAACCTAAGACAACAGCTAAAAAAACAGCACCGAAGAAAAAGAAATAATTAAAATTAAGAATCAGCATAACTACCATGTTAAACGATTTCTATAAATACCAGGCACAAACTTCTCCTTACCCATTAGGCATGGAAGTTTCACATGCTGATGGTTCTTACATATACGACACAAAAGGAAAAAAATATTTGGATTTTGTAGCCGGTGTTTCAGCCTGTACTTTAGGACATCAGCATCCAAGAGTGAAACAGGCAATCGTTAGCCAGTTGGACAAATATGCACACGTGATGGTCTATGGCGAATATGCACAGGATCCATCGGTGGCTTTGTGCAAATTATTAGCCGAACACATGCCTCCCCAATTGAACAAAACCTATTTGGTTAATTCCGGTACTGAAGCCACGGAAGGTTCTTTAAAACTAGCCCGCAGGGTTACAGGAAGAAGCCAATTGATTTCCTGTTTCAATGCTTACCATGGCAACACCATGGGTTCGATGAGTGTGATGGGATTTGAAGAACGCAAACAAATATTCCGTCCTTTGATTCCTGATGTTGATTTCATCACATTCAATAACGAAGAAGATTTACTTAAAATTACGGATAAAACGGCCGGAATCATTTTGGAGACCATCCAGGGAGGTGCCGGATTCATCCAACCGCATAATGAATTCCTAAAGAAAGTCCGCAAACGCTGCGACGAAGTGGGTGCCATGATGATTCTGGATGAAATCCAACCCGGATTCGGGCGTACCGGAAAATTATTCGGTTTCCAGAATTACGATGTTGTACCTGATGTCGTTGTGATGGGTAAAGGAATGGGCGGCGGAATGCCTGTTGGTGCTTTTACCGCCAATGAAAAGCATATGGATTTGTTAAGCCATGATCCAAAATTAGGCCACATCACCACATTTGGAGGACATCCGGTAATTGCAGCTGCTTGCTTAGCCACATTACAAGAATTGGTAGAAACCGATTTAATGCGGCAATGCTTGGAGAAAGAACAATTATTTCGTAAATTGTTAGTACATCCACTCATTAAAGAATTAAGAGGTGAAGGATTGATGCTGGCTGCTATGACAGAAAGTCCGGAAATCACCAATAAAGTCATTTTCAAATGTCAGGACAAAGGTTTGATTTTATTCTGGTTATTGTTTGAAGGATGTGCCATCCGCATTACTCCACCACTTACATTGTCAAACGAAGAAATCGAGGAAGGTTGTGGCATCATTATTGAAGCTATGAATGAAGTAATGAATGAAGTAAATTTAAATACCGATTGTTAATTAAATTGTTCACAACAATTGATTTTCAGTCCCAATAACAAATTAAAGGTTTCCTAATTTTATTAAGGATAATTCTAAAAGCAATGAGTATGCATTTGAGTCACGAAGAAGAAGAGCGCAATTTATCCTTATCACGTTTTGAATCAATGTTAAAAACGAACAAGATTTTATTTTTTGATTCAGAAGAATTTGAGGATATCATACTACATTACATGGATATTGGAAAGCCGTCACTGGCCAGAAAAGCGTTGAAACTTGCGCTTGAACAACATCCGAAATCCACAGGCTTACGACTGGTTCAGGTCGAGATGCTGGTTTTTGAAGATAAATTGGAAACCGCCGAGAAACTTCTCAATGAATTATATGCCATAGAGCCCACAAACGAGGAAATCTACATTCAGAAAGCCAATATTTATTCGAAAAGGGACAATCACCAAAAAGCGGTTGAATTATTAAAAATCGCCTTAAAATATACAGACGATTATGCCGATGTGCACAATCTGATCGGTATGGAATACCTTTTCATGGATGAATTGGAACTGGCCAAAGAAAACTTTATCAAATGCCTTAACGAAGAACCTGAAGAGCAATCAAGCTTATACAATGTTATCTATTGTTTTGAATTTTTAGAACAATACGAGGAAGCTATCGCTTTTCTGACCAAATACATCGACGAAAATCCATACAGTGAAATAGCCTGGCACCAGCTTGGCCGTTTGAATTATTCAATCAAGCGTTATGAGGATGCTTATTTAGCTTTTGATTATGCTACCGTGATTGATGATCAGTTCATGGGGGCATACATGGAAAAAGCCAAATCGCTTGAGCGTTTAAAACGTTACGAAGAAGCCATTGAAAACTACATGGAAACCATCAATTTAGATGACCCTACGTCATATGCTTTATTGCGCATTGGTAAGTGTTTCGAAAAATTAGGGAATGAAATTGAAGCTTTAAAATATTACAATCAAACCGTACATGAAGATCCGCTTTTAGATAAAGGCTGGATTGCCATAACCGATTTATATTTCAAAAAGAAAAATTTCCAAAAAGCATTGTTCTTCGTGAATAAGGCATTAGCCATTGACAGCGAAAACAAAATGTACTGGAAACGTTACGCTACGATTAACCGTACTTTAAACTTTTATGAAGAAGCCGAACTTGGTTATCGTAAAGCTGTTGAATACGGTGATTATGAGTTGGATACCTGGCTGTATTGGGTTGATATCCTTCAGTTTTTAGGTGAGTTTGAAGTGGCTGTACAAACATTATTACAGGCTTCTGAATACTTCCCGGACGAGTATGAAGTAGAATACCGTTTAGCCGGTTTGTATTATTTGATTCAAAATACTGAAAAAGGATCATTTCACCTGAATAACGGACTTCGTTTAAGTTTTAAAAACAGAAACATTCTCGAAGAATTATTTCCGGTTGTATGGGAACGCAAAATGGTTCAGGATACAGTCGAAAAATATAACAAGTAATGAAAAATCTCTTACTTTTAGTTTTCTTCCTTACTGTTTCAATAAGTTTCGGTCAGAAAAAAAACAATGACCAAAAAACTCCTGAATTAGTTATTATTCAAGAAAAAGAAGTCAATCATGGCGAAATTATCACTACAGAAGAACCTAGAGAAATTACCGAAGCAAAAGATCCAAATTACATATACCCGCCATCTTCCGTCGAAATAACTCCCCAATACAGCGAAGGGTTAGAAATATTTCATGGGGAATTTAAAAACAAATTCAAGACCGAAACCAAAGAACCGTTAAAGGGAAGGATAATTTTGAAATTTGTAGTTGAAAAAGATGGTTCTTTATCAGATTTCAAAGTCATTCGGGATCTTGGCCATGATACAGGGAAAGATGCTATAAAGACAATCAAAACAATGAAAAAATGGAAACCGGCTAAACAAAGCGGCAAAAACGTACGATGCATGTTTATTCTTCCGGTACATGTTGATTTAAATACTGATGAGACCAAATAAAAAACTCGGTTTACTGGGAAGAAATATCAGCTATTCGTTTTCCCGTAACTATTTTGCCCAAAAATTTGAAAAAGAAGGATTGACAAACGATTATACTTATGTCAATTTCGATATACCGTCCATTGCTGAATTTAAATCAGTTATAAAAAACAATCCGGATACCATCGGGATGAATGTTACCATTCCCTACAAGGAAGAAGTTATTCCGTTTTTAGATCAATTGTCTGAAAACGCGAAAGCTATCGGAGCCGTAAATACCATAAAGGTTTTAACAGACGGAAAACTTGAAGGCCACAATACTGATTATTTCGGTTTTACGGAATCTTTAAAACCATTACTCAAAAGCCATCACAAAAAAGCCTTGATTTTAGGTACAGGCGGTGCAGCCAAAGCAATTGCTTTCGGATTACAACTATTGGGTATTGAGTATCAGTATGTATCCAGAAAAGCTTCTGAAAAAACAATTCCATACGAAAATATAGACCAGCAAATCTTTAGTAAACACACACTTATAATCAATTGTACGCCATTAGGCACTTCACCAAATATTGAAGCCTGTCCCGATATTCCTTATGAATTCTTTACCGAAGGACATATTGCTTATGATTTGATTTACAATCCTGAAGAAACAGAATTTCTGAAAAGGGCAAAGCAAAAAAAAGCCGTTACAAAGAACGGCTATGAAATGTTGGTCTTACAGGCCGAAAAAGCCTGGAAAATCTGGACAGATTAATATCTTTTTTTTGCTCTGTCAGCAGTTATGCGTTCAGTGCTCAGCTTTTTATAAGAAGCTAATTGCTCCAGTGAAAGAATATTTTTTAATTCGTCACATTTCTTTTCTTCTAAAACATCTTCTCTTTTTTTAACTTCAGTTGATGGGATGTTTAATTCCTGTAAATCGTAATTCAAAACAATATACTTCTTTACAATTTGAAAATATTGAGGTTCCTGATCCAAAGTCAGTTTCAATACAGACAATTCTTTTTTATAATCACTGCCGGTTCTTATTTTTTGGTCTAATTCCTGTTGGGCACTAACTGTTACGGATAACAACAATACCAAAGTAACGAATAACTTTTTCATGATAGTTGGGTTTAACTGATTGTAAATTTATGAAATAAATTGAATTACACAATTATCGGCGTTTACAATAGTGAATACAACGTTATTTTGGCTCTGAAATTGCCGAAAACAAAAAAAGTCATCGATTCGAAACTGTCTTTATACCGTCAAAATTTGTTTTATACCACTTTTTGTTTTTGAATTTAGTTCGATTTTAGTAACTTCGGCAGGAAATAACTGTAAATATCCTGCACCATGCAAGAAGAACAACACGATAACCTGCACGTCGAGAGTACAACGGCAGACGGACATGAAACTCAAAATGAGCTTGACATTGTAAACGAAGCAGTGGAAGCCATAGAAAGCTTAAACGCTGAAGTCAGTGAAGATGCCACCATAGAGGAAAGCCATGACATTCCGATGAAGGACTATGAAGCTTTGGATATGGACAAACTGGTTTTGGAACTGGAGCATTTGGTAAGTGATGACAAAGTAATGGCCATCAGAAACCATGTGGAAGAAATCAAACAAGCTTTTCTGTCAAAATACAATCATTTCATTGACGAAAAAAGAGAAGAGTTTTTACACGAAAACCCAAATTCAATAGAAGAGTTTGAGTATCATTTTCCGTTGAAAACCAAATTTGATTCGTTATACAACAATTATAAGAATAAGAAAAATACCCACTTCAAGAGTCTTGAGTCTGCTTTAAAAGACAATTTACAAAAGCGACTGGCAATTATTGAAGAGTTAAAAACCCTAGTAAACCCAAGTGAGAACATTAAAGACGCCTTAAAACACTTTAATGATTTAAGGGAGCGTTGGAAAAATGCCGGTCCAATTCCTAAGGATAAATACAACCACGTATGGAATAATTATCATTTCCATGTGGAGAATTTTTACGATATCCTACATTTAGACCGCGAAGCAAGAGACTTAGATTTCAAGCATAATTTAGACCAGAAATTAAAAATCATCGCACGTGCAAAAGATTTATTAAACGAGCATGATGTATTTAAGGCTTTCAGGGAGTTACAATCGTTACACAAGATCTGGAAAGAAGAAATCGGACCTGTTTCAAGGGATCACCGCGAGGAAATCTGGAATCAGTTTAGTGAAATTACAAAACAGATGCACGACAAACGTGAATCCATGTTCGGACAGATGCGTGAAATTGAACAACAGAATCTTGACAAAAAAAACGAAATCATTGCTAAAATTGAAGCTATTGCCACAGAGAAAGTAGAAGTACATACCGGCTGGCAGGCACAAATCAATAAAATTGAAGCGTTAAGGGAAGAATTTTTCTCTACAGGAAAAGTTCCGGCTGAAGTCAATGAACAAACGTGGAATGACTTTAAAACTGCGGTGAGAAATTTCAACGCGCATAAAAACTCTTTTTACAAAGACATTAAAAAAGAACAACAGGCAAATCTTGACAAAAAAAATGCTTTGGTTGCCCGCGCAAGGGAACTGCAGGAAAGCGAAGATTTTGCAGCCACTACTCCAATCATGAAGCAAATTCAGGAGGAATGGAAAAAAATCGGACACGTTCCTAAAAAATTCTCTGATTCTGTCTGGGCAGAATTCAAAGAAGCCTGTAATCATTACTTTGACCGCTTACACGCTGTAAGAAATCAAAATGAAGAAGTTGAAATTGTTGCTTTCGACAACAAAAAAGAATACTTGGAAAAAATCAAGGAATTTGAATTTACCGGAAATCACAAAGCTGATTTAGATGCGATTAAGGCTCATATCGAAACTTGGAAAGGTTTTGGTAAAGTTCCTTTTGCAAGACGTCATATTGAAGGTAAATTCAACAAAGTTTTAGATGCATTATTTGAAAAACTAAGCTCAAGTAAAAAGGAAGCAGAAATGATGCGTTTTAACAACCGTATTGAACAATTAGGCACCGATACACGCAAAATTGACAGTGAAAAGATTTTCATCCAGCGCAAAATAGAAGAAGTTCAAAACGAAATATTCCAGTTGGAAAACAACATCCAGTTCTTTGCCAATGCCAAAAATGATAATCCGATGGTTATCGAAGTGAAGAAAAACATCGAACGTCATAAAGAGGAATTAGCAACCTGGAAAGAAAAATTAAAACAGTTACGAAACATGTAATACTAAAAAAGCCATCAATTTGATGGCTTTTCTTTTGCTTCTTCCCTCTTTTTAAAAGTCCCTTTCGGAACTCTGTTTATATTGAATTTTGCTTTAAATCCTGTTGACAAACCCCATTGGTCTTTTGTTATGATTCTGTTCTGTTCATCAAAAAAGCCAAACTCTCCGGTATTTGGCGATAATGCTCCTTCATTCACTGCTTCAATTTCAATATGATTAATTCCTTCAACCAAACCAATTAACAGCTTCTTATTAAATCCCTGTAATTCGACTAATTCGGCAATAATCTTACCATCAACCCAAACTCTGACCCTATCCGCATCAATCTCGCCAAAATCTCTGTATTCAAGTGATATTGTTTCTGATTCTGTTTCAAAATCACCAAAATACTGATGTCTTCTGAATTCTTTCGAATCTCCCGTGCCTTCTTTTGCTTTGGCATTGGCCTTATTCATTTTTTCAGCATACATTTTCCCAACATTCAAATCGCTCTTGGCCTGTTCAGCCATTCCTTTTTCTTCTGTTTTCGGTTCTTCATAGACTTTTGAAGGGAACTTGAACTTTTCCGGTTCGAATGGTTTATCCAGCGAATACCGGGGAGCTGTTGTTGCAGTTTCGGGTTCTTTTTCCGGTTTTGGCAACTCAGTTCGTGGTATGGCAATAGATTTTATGGTCTTGCCTTCCTGTGCAAAACCCATAAAAGGTAAAAGTGTTATGACTAAAATTATTTTTCTCACAATGTAAATCTAACAAAAATTATTCCAAAACTAACTTATTGTTTTTCAAAACCATACTCCCTTTCCACAAGACAAATCCGTGTTGTGTAGGATTGATACCAACTTTCACGGCCTTTCTTCTGGGCTACCAAATGATCCATATTTTGTTTCCATTTTCGGATTGATTCCAAATCTTTCCAATAAGATACAGTAATTCCAATTTCGTTGCGTGCCGATTCAACACTTATAAAACCTTCCTGTTGTTGCGCTAATTCAACCATTAATTGGGCCATTTCATCATATCCTTCTTTTATTTCGGTACGGACTGATGTAAAAATTACTGCGTAATACGGCGGCTTCATACTCATCTGTTTAAATTTTTAATGTCTGAAAAGCTTTGTAAACTGCTTCGTGCAATATATCGGCGTGATTACTTTCCTTAAAGAAATGAAAATGACTTTCAATAGTTCTGTTTTGCTTACCCAATAACCGGAATAATTTTTTAGCATCATTTTCCATAACCCTTCCTTCGGCACCAACACCTACAAATACTTTTGTTTTTTGCGAAAAATCAGCCTGAAGGAATTTGGGATTGACTTTAAAAAGTGATTCATTATCCCACCAGATACTCGGACTTATGATAATATAATTCGTGAAAAGTGATGGCTTTTTGAACAGAATTTCGGTAGCCAGTAAACCTCCAAGTGATTGTCCGATAATAGTTTTCGATTCGGAAGTTTTATATTTATTTTCAATAAAAGGTTGCAATTCCTTCTCTATAAAAGCAATAAATTTAGCCGAAGAACCTGTGGTTGGAAAATCTTTTTTATCCTGTTCAATCGTTGTTGGAAAAGTAAAATCACGCTTTCTGTCAACATTTGAAATTCCAACCAGAATTGATTTAGAAACCATTTTGATCCAGTCGTAATTACCATATTGGACTAACCCGGCAATATGGATAAAATCCTCGTCAGCCGAACCATCCAGTAAATAAATGACCGGATAAGCCTGAGTGGAATCATAACCGGCCGGAAGATATATATTCAGTGCTCTTTCTTCATTAAGTTCGTTGGAATGGAAGGTTTCTGTTTTTCCTAATACAAAATCTTTGCTTTGGGCATTTGAGAAAATAGAAATAATTAAAAATAAGGCTGGTAGTATTCTTTTCATTATATAGTATTTATTTATAACCGCTTAGCTTCTTCCCAAAACACATCCATTTCGGCCAGTGTCATATCCGAAAGGTTTTTCCCCAATTCACCAGCCTTGCTTTCCAGGTAGGTAAATCGCTTTATGAATTTTTTATTAGTACGTTCCAAGGCGTCTTCAGGGTTGATTTTAAGGAATCTAGCATAGTTAATCATCGAAAACAATACATCTCCGAATTCTGCTTCTATCTTATCCTGATTGCCATCCCGGACTTCGTGTTGTAATTCGCTTAATTCTTCCTGGACT
Organism: Flavobacterium amniphilum; assembly: GCF_023634845.1. Taxonomy (GTDB): domain Bacteria; phylum Bacteroidota; class Bacteroidia; order Flavobacteriales; family Flavobacteriaceae; genus Flavobacterium; species Flavobacterium amniphilum. The sequence goes on from NZ_JAMLJL010000006.1 coordinate 182,762, forward strand.
TTTCCCCATACCTGATGGGGTTCTTCCCAATCAAACCCTACTCCTTTTACCTTGTCCTGAATACGGCTCGCTTTCACCAAAGCAGGCAACCCGTTTGGAACTCCTTCCAAAACAGATTTTTTTCCTTCCTTTAATTTTAGTTTTTCCCAATTTTGTTTTACTTCTTCTTCATCGGCCACAACTACATCGCCATAAATATGCGGGTGTCTGTGAATCAGTTTATCACATATATCATTGGCAACATCGGCCATATCAAAACTTTTGGATTCACTTCCTATTTTGGCATAGAAAATAATATGCAGCAATAAATCCCCAAGTTCCTTTTTTACTTCATTCAGATCATTATTTAAAATCGCGTCGCCTAATTCATAAGTTTCCTCAATGGTTAAATGACGTAATGATTGCAGTGTTTGTTTCTTATCCCATGGACATTTTTCACGCAAATCATCCATAATATCGAGTAAGCGGTTAAAAGCATCCAATTGTTGCTGACGTGTGTTCATAAAAACGATTTTACTTCGTATGGTTTGACCTAAAGATCTGATGTGTGTAAAAATAACAAATCCTGCCATTGGATACCAGTGGCAGGACTTATAATTATGTTAAATCTTTGATTATTCTTTTGCTTTACTAGCTTTTGTTGCTTTGGGTTTTTTAGGCTTTTCTTCAGTAGCTTCTTCCGTTTTAGCAGCTTTCTTAGTTACTTTTTTTGGTGCTTCAGCTTCAACTGCTGGAGTTTCTGCAACTGCATAACCTTTAGCCTGCAATACATTATACCAGTTTAACACCTTTTTGATATCAGAAGCATAAACTCTTTCCTGATCATAGTCAGGTAATATTTCAAGGAAATAAGCCATTAAAGCAGCCTTATCATCTTTCAAAACGGGCGCCGGACCTCCATTTTCTTTTGCTACAATTGCCTGCATCACTTCCACAAGAGGTTTTTCTTCTGTGTAAGTATACATAGAAATTTCAGACAATAAACTAACGTTACTGCGCATACCAACAGTAATTTTTTTACCGTCTAATAATGATTCTGCAACAAAACCGGTTCTCGTTTGCATTTTCAACTCATACAATCCCGGTTTTCCAGAAATAGCTAAAATTCTTTCTATTTTCATTTTTGTAATTCTATATTGTTCAATTAGTTATCTTCCTTTTTTTGGTGCTGCAAAACGCATACGGTAATCAGGACGTGATTTACCTTCCATTATATTTTGCAATTTCTTTTTAATCAACGTTTTTTTCAACATCGATATTTTATCCGTAAACAAAACACCTTCGATATGATCATATTCGTGCTGAATCACACGAGCAATCAAACCGTCGTAAATTTCGGTTTTTTTCTCGAAATTCTCATCAAAATATTCGATGGTAATTTTTTCTTTTCTATAAACATCTTCACGAACATCGGGAATACTCAAACAACCTTCATTAAAACCCCATTCTTCACCTTCTTCTTTCACAATTTTTGCATTAATGAATGTTTTTTTGAAGCCTTTTAATTGTTTAGCTTCTTCTTTCGACAAATCATCACTGTCACTGAAAGGTTCAGTATCCACAATAAACAAACGTATTGCCAGACCTACCTGTGGTGCAGCCAGACCAACTCCATGTGCATTGTACATGGTTTCATACATGTTTGCGATTACTTCGTTTAAATTAGGATAATCTTGGGTTATGTCTTCACCTACTTTTCGAAGTACAGGATCCCCATAACCTACAATTGGATAAATCATTTTTACATTTATTAGAGCGTATTTCCAACCGGCTTATCTTAAACTGATAATGCCACTTCAATTCTACGCATTTTAAATTCAGAATGCAAAAATAAATAAATTTCGAATTAAACGTTCAATTTTAATACTTCATTGGTCTTTTTTCTTACATCCTGACACAAGTCCGCATTATCATTGAGTTTTTGACCAAAAGAAGGAATCATTTCTTTCAATTTAGCCTGCCATTCAGGTGAATTGTATTGTTCAGGGAAACATTTTGCGATCAACTCAATCATAATGGAAGTCGCTGTTGAAGCTCCGGGAGAAGCTCCCAATAAAACAGCAAGTGAACCGTCAGCAGACGAAACGACTTCAGTACCAAATTCAAGCACACCGTTTCCGTCTTTATCTTTTTTAATAACCTGAACACGCTGTCCGGCTGTTTCCAGTACCCAATCCTCTTTTTTTGCTGAAGGAACATACTCTTTCAATGCCTTCATACGGTCTTTAGATGACTGGAAAACCTGTTCGATCAGATATTTAGTCAAAGGAATGTTTTTCATTCCCGCTCCCAGCATTGGTTTAATATTATCCAATTCAATGGACTTAATTAAGTCAAAATATGAACCGCTCTTCAGGAATTTTGTTGAAAAACCTGCATACGGCCCGAACAGTAATTCCTTTTTACCATTAATGACACGGGTATCGATGTGCGGAACCGACATAGGCGGCGCACCAACAGATGCTTTACCGTAAACTTTCACGGCATGTTTTTCGATTACTTCCGGATTTGTACATTTAAGCCATTGTCCGCTTACCGGGAAACCTCCATAACCGTGTCCTTCCGGAATATTAGCTTTTTCAAGTAACAATAACGAACCACCACCGGCACCAATAAATACGAACGGTGTATAAATGCGTTTTTTATCTCCGGTTGTTAAATTTTTAGTTTTAATTCTCCATCTACCATCACTTTTCTTTTTGATTTTGTAAACGTCATGATTAAAGTGGATGGAAACTCCGTCAAGACTTTCCAGGTATTTAAATATACTTCTTGTCAAAGCACCAAAATTTACATCGGTACCATATTTCATCGAAGTTGCCGCAATTTGTTCTTTTTCTTTTCGGTTTTCCATCACCAAAGGTGCCCATTCTTTTATAACATCGGCATCTTCAGTATATATCATCTCCTTGAACAATTCGAAGTTCTGCAATGCATCGAAACGTCTTTTAAGGTAACTCACGTTATCCTCACCCCAAACAAAACTTAGGTGCGGTACACTTTTGATAAAACTTTCAGGGTTTTTCAACAATCCTTTTTCAACCAAATAAGACCAAAACTGCCTTGAAACCTCAAATGCTTCCGAAATTTTCACCGCTTTACCAGTATCAATTGAACCGTCTTCCTGTTCCGGAGTATAATTCAATTCACAAAAAGCAGCGTGTCCTGTACCAGCGTTATTCCATGCGTCAGAGCTTTCGGCAGCAGCCACATCCAGGCGTTCGTAAATTTCTATTTTTAAATCGGGTTGTAATTCTTTGAGTAATAGTCCTAAAGTGGCGCTCATGATACCGGCACCAATCAATACTACATCTGTTTCAGTTGCGGGAGTTGTTGTTGTCATTTTCTTGAATTATACTGCAAAGATAGTTCCTAAAAAGCAAAACTTATCTTAATTTCCAAGTGATTACAAATTTTTCAAAAATTGTTAAAAAACCCTATATCATTTTTCGGGTTAAATAATCCCTTAGCATAATTGTTGCGGAAATTTCATCAATCAGCGCTTTATTTTGACGTTGTTTCTTTTTGAGTCCACTGTCAATCATCGTTTGAAAAGCCATTTTTGAAGTAAAGCGTTCATCAACCCTGACAACCGGCATTTCGGGAAACAATTCTTTGAATTTTGCCACAAAAGCTTCTATTATGGGAGTACTTTCAGAAGGTTGTCCGTTCATTTGTTTCGGTTCACCGATAAGGACTTTAAAAACATCTTCTTTGGTAAAATAATCCGAAAGGAAAGTCAGAACCGTTTCCGAAGGAATGGTCGTCAGTCCCGATGCAATTATCTGCAGTTCGTCGGTTACGGCTAATCCCGTACGCTTCATTCCATAATCGATAGCAAGAATTCTTGGCATAATTTAAATCTTTGTGCAAAGGTAGTGCTTTTCCGGCCTTTGTGTTTTAAATATCTGCTCCAATAATCTACTATTTTGACCTTGAAAACAATAAAGCCTCCATTTTTACAAATGAAGGCTTTAACACATAAAAATCTGCCTTATTATTGCTTATTTTTCAACGATAATAAAGTCTGACCTCCTGTTTCCAAAATGTTCTTCTTCTGAACATTTAACCCCGTTTTTACATTTGTTTTTCAAACGGGTTTCTCCAAAACCTACAGCACTTTCAATCCGGTCAGCAGAAATTCCTTTAGACAGAATATAAGTCTGCGTCGATTTAGCCCGGTTATCGGAAAGCTTAAGGTTATAAAGATCTTTTCCTCTTGAATCTGTATGCGATTCGATTCTGATTTTAACTTTAGGGAAATTCGTCATCACATAAACCACTTTATCCAGTTCGGTTGCGGCCTGTGATGTAATATCCCATTTGTCATAATCGAAGAAAATAGGATTGATATCAATTTTTTCATTTCCGTTATCTTTTACAACAAAATCTTCCAATTTGCCCAACTCAAAATCGATTTTGTGCACATCTCCGTCCTTACTACCTAACACAACTTCTTTTTCCAAAGTACTGTAACCCGGTTTGGAAGCTATGAATTTATAAGTACCATTACAAGGATTTTTGATTTCATATTTCCCGGAAACATCTGTAAAACCTTCCTGTTTAAGATCTCCGAAAGAATCCAGCACTTTAACCGAAACCTCATGAAGCGCTTCTTTACTTTTGGCATTCACAACACTTCCGGCCACAAACTCGTAGCAATCAGGAGCTTTTTTGGTAAAATAATAAATATCATCATCTCCTTTTCCGGTATCCCTGTTGGATGAAAAATAGCCATATTTTGATTTTGGTTCAATGATAAACGAAAAGTCATCTTTATTACTGTTAACAGGTTCACCCAAATTTTTAGGATCAGAAAAATCCCTTCCGTTGAATTTGGATTCAAAAATATCCAAACCGCCAAATCCGTAGTGGCCTTCCGATGAAAAATAAAATTTTCCCTCATTGTAAAAAGGAAACATTTCCCTTCCTATCGTGTTGATTTTTGGGCCGAGATTTTTAGGCGAGCTTGTTTTTCCATCCGGAAAAACCTCAACCATGTAAATATCTGTTTCACCGAATCCACCGGGCATATCCGATACAAAAAACAACCATTTACCATCCGGACTTAAAGCAGGATGTCCCACACTGTATTCTAAGCTGTTAAAAAACAGTTTTTCAGATTTTGCTACTTTTTCATTTTCCAAATCCGATTTAATAATCTGAAAATTGTTGACACCCTGCTTGTCATTTTTCAATTTATTGGTATTCCCTTTTAGCGTGTTAGTCGTGTAGTAAAACGTTTTCAAATCCTCCGAAAAAGAAACAGTGGCATCATGGTATTTAGATGCAATTTCGGTCAGAAAAGGCTGCTCATTTGTTAAAGTCCCATCCGAAAGATTCCTGTCGGCCACATACATCGTTAAATAAGGCTGCTCATTCCATGAATATATTTTTTTATCAACTCCGGCTACTTCTTTTGCTGAAGAATAGACCAGTTTATTTCCATAAAAAGCTGTTCCGAAATCGGAATTCGGGCTATTAACATCCAAATTCCTGATTTGATAAAGCGAACCTTTTTGTGCGAGACTGTCCAAATGCTTTTGGTTAAATGTAAAATACCTGGATGCCGAATTGTCATTTTTCCTTTTCAGCATTTCTTTGGTAATCGCATTTGCTTTATCATAATCCCTTACACTGCGCAAAGCCTGCGTATAACGTAACAGATATAATTCCGATAAATTTTGTTGTCCCTGAATGTCATACAGTTTCTGATACCAGGTTAAAGCTTTACGCATATCATTCAGATTATAATATGTATCGGCAATATTTGATATCGTTTGTGTAGACAAATCAGGATTTTTCTCTAAATATTCTTCATACAGCTTTGACGCTTCAACATATGACATATCATTAAACATTTCATCTGCTGCTTTGAGCTTTTGCTGTCCGTAAAATATACTGGTAAATAAAACCAAGCTAAGTGTTAATGCTTTTCTCATAATGTTTGGTGTTAGAAAAATCTTGGAGATTTTATTGTAGATGTTTTTCGAGGCAACTGATAGCGTAAAATAATTTCATGCGTACCATCATTATACTTGTTTAATTCGGTAACCGTATAATCGAATGAATATCCAAGGAAAAAACCTTCAGAAATCTGAAATCCTGCCAAAGCACTCACCGAGTCATCCCATCTGTAAGAAGCACCAAGGGTTAATTTTTCTTTTATCAGAAAATTTGCCGAAACATCAGTAGACAATGGTGATCCTTTAACCGCTTTAACCAACAAAGAAGGCTTAAATTTCAAACTGCTTGATAAATCAAACACATAACCTCCAATGAAATAATAATGTAATTGATCTGAAATAACAGATTCCTGAATATCATCATAATAATCATTACGTAAGAAGTTCGGCACTGATAAACCTGCATACCATTTCTCAGAATAAAGGTAGGCACCGGCACCAAGCACTCCCATCATTTTATTATTTACATTGGTATTCAACAAGACATCATCACTATCGTAAAAACGTCCTTTAGACCAGTCTATATTGAGCATTCTTACACCCGCTTTCATTCCGAAAGCTAATTTTGCCGATTCATTCAATTCAATTGCATAGGATAAGTTACTCGCTAATGTTTGCTCGCTTGACGGCCCCAGATCATCACTGATAATATTGAATCCGAGTCCGATATTTCTGTTAGCCAAAGGAAAATGCACCCCGAGTGTTCCGGTTTTGGGAGAACCTTCAATATTCACCCATTGTTTCCTCAATAAAAGATTAGCTTCAAATACTCCCACAGATCCTGTATAACCTGGGTTTACCATCATAGTATTATACATGTATTGCGTATATTCCGGATTTTGCTGCGCTATGCTATTTTGCATGCAGAAGAACATGCATAAGAATAAAACATAACTTGCTTTTTTCATATTATTTATCATGTTGTTAGGATTTTATGTTAATAAAATAGAACAATAATGAGATAGCCAATGGCTATCTCATTATAAATAACCAGCCTGATTTAGCTATATTTAAAGCGCTATCCCCAGTTTCAAAAATGTAGTAGTATGTTCCTGTAGGCAACATGTTTCCGCTAAATGTCCCATTCACATTCGCAATACCTTTCCAGTCATTTTTGTAACTATGCGTTTTAAATACAAGGTTTCCGTATCGGTTATAGATTTCTAGATTATTATTCGGATAATCTTCTGCGCATTTAATATTGAAAAAATCATTAGAGCCATCTCCGTTTGGAGTAAATTCGTTAAAGACAGTCAAACAGGCGGCACCCGGCGCCACGCAACTCTCCACTACCAGATCAAATGTTGCTGAACTCAAAGTATTACAAACAGCTGTATTGGTGTAACTTACACTAACCGAATTAGGTCCAAGCTGCGACCAATTTACTGTTACCGTAGAATCATTTGGTCCACCTCCACTTACGATTTGTCCACCAATTTCTATAGTCCAGAAATATTGACTCATATTAGGTTCTGTTCTATAGGTAACCGGTTCAAAAGCACAGGTTTTATCGGTATCATCATCAAGGGTTGCCTGACCGGCCGTATTGAAATCGACCGTTATTGCCAAACGCGTCATACTTGAACAACCGGCACCATCAATAAGTCCGGCATAATATGTCATTCCGTCGACTAAAGGTGTAGAAGGCGCCACGACATTTCCTCCGTTTGGAGCGTCATACCAGATTACACCCGATTCGTTAACCTGAAGCGAGGCAACTGTAGGACTGTTATTTTCACAGAAAGTTTGAGTCGTATTATTGGTTGTTGGTGTTTGTCCTGTATTCAGGTTAGCTGCGATTGCCAAACGTGTAACAGATGAACATCCGCTTACTGGATCAGTGATTCCGGCATAGTAGATTCCTCCATCAACTAATAATGTTGAAGAAGCAAGAATTGTTCCGCCTGTTGGTGCATTGTACCAAATTACACCTGATTCATTCACCTGAAGTGAAGCAATTGTCGGGCTGTTTGACGCACAGAAATCCTGTGTTGCATCATTAGTTGTAGGAGTTAATACCGTATTCAGATTAACCTCAACAGCTAAAAGCAACGTACTTGAACAACCACTTACAGGATCAGTAATTCCGGCATAATAAATGGCTCCGTCGATTAACAATGTTGAAGAAGCTAAAATATTTCCTCCAGTTGGCGCATCATACCAAATTACACCCGATTCATTAACCTGAAGTGAAGCAACAGTTGGATTATTTGAAGCACAAAAATCTTGTGTCGCATCATTGGTTGTAGGCGGCAAAACTGTATTCAGATTAGCCTCAACAGCTAAACGTGTTGCGCTTGAACAACCACTCACAGGATCAGTAATTCCGGCATAATAAATGGCACCATCAACTAAAAGAGTCGAAGATGCGAGTACATTTCCGTTAATTGGAGCGTCGTACCAGATTACACCTGATTCATTCACCTGAAGTGAAGCCACAGTCGGATTAGCCGATTGACAGAAATCCTGTGTTGCATCATTGGTTGTTGGAGTCAGAACTGTATTCAGATCAACAGCTACAACTAATCTTATTGTACTGGTACAACCTGTAATTGGATCTGTCATTTCGCCATAATACATCATTCCGTCAATCAAAAGTGCCGAAGAAGGTATAACGTTTCCTCCTGTAGGCGCGTCATACCAGATTACACCTGATTCATTTACCTGAATCGAAGCAACTGTCGGATTAGCCGCTGAACAGAAATCCTGAGTAGAATCATTTGTAGTTGGAGTCAATCCTGTATTCAAGTTGACTTCAACTGCTAAACGCGATAAACTTGAACAACCACTTACCGGATCAGTAATTCCGGCGTAATAAATCATCCCGTCGATTAAAAGAGCAGCCATAGGCACAACGTTACCACCACTTGGTGCATCATACCAAATTACTCCCGATTCATTCACCTGAAGTGAAGCTACAGTTGGATTAGACGACACACAAAAATCCTGCGTCGCGTCATTGGTTGTTGGCGTTAATATTTCAATAATTTGAACAGTTACTGCTTTCAATGTTCCGGGAGTATTCTGACAACTTACATCACTACTCATCGAAACATAGTAAGTATATGGACTGTTAACTGCGTTCAATCCTGAAATGGTTAATTGGCCCGAAGCGCTAATTACATAGGTTATTCCACTGAAAGTACCATTAGCGATAGGCAGTGAATAATCATTTGTAAAATACCATGCAAATACAGGGTTAGCCAAAACAGATGATGGCGTCAAAGTAGCGTTATTACCTAAACATATCTGGGCATTGTTTGCATTGATATCATTGGCCACAGAAAAAGGTAAAATAGTAAATGTTATTGATGCTCTGTCCGGTTGTGCTGATTGACAGAATTCTGTTGAACCAACTCCAACATAATAAGTATATGTTCCCGGAAGCAATCCGTTTAACTGAAGCGAACTTGAATTTTGTCCGGGTATCAGAATTTGATTTGTTCCGTCAAAACTGTACCAATAGAAAACCGGATTTGTAACCGGAGGTACACTGTTTAATTGTGCGGTCAACAATACATCACCTGTTGCGCTACAAAAAACGGTATCTGTATCTGAATTAACCAAAACATTCGAAATTGAACCGTTTGGAGAAGAAGGCCGAACCGTTACCGTTACTTTTGTTCTCGATAAAACCTCACATCCTCCTCTAACCGGCTGTACATAAAAAGTGTAAACTCCTGCTGCCAAATTAGAAGGAAGCGTGTATGAATTTCCGTTTGACAGAAGGTTTCCGCCAAATTCGGCATCATACCATTTATATGAAGTACAGTTATCGGCCTGAATTGCAACAGTCCCGCCCTGACAAACTTCAATGGTTGTACCAATTCCGTCAACAACTGTTACGGTTGCTTCCCTTCTTACATAATTAACCTGAAGGAAATCCAGAACATTGGCAGCACCTCCCAGTCTTATTTTCACCCTGTCATAAGGTGGTGATTGTGTATTTGAAGCAAAAACGATTTCATCACCGTTTATTACTTCAACATTAACGGCTGAACTACCGGCAACCATTAAATCTCCTACTGGTGTATTTCCCATGTAGCGCTGAACTGTAAATCCACTTAATGCATTTACAGTTAATGTTGCTCCGGGTTTTGTTAATTTAATTTTTAAAATATCAGAAGATATCGATGGTGTTCTGAATTTCACTGTTAATTCTGAAGCAGATAAAACCCCTATTCCGTTATACATCGTGGCATAACTTACATCGCTGTCGTCAACCGAATTCCAAGCATTTGTAACATTAGAAGTCCCTGTTAAGGCTCCAACGCCCAAATCATAAACTCCGTAAAGAATATCTTCTACATCCCCTGGTTTACAAACCAAAGGATTAGGCTCTCTGGTATAATAAGCTTCATAGACTTTAGCACTATGGGATAAACCAACTGCTGAACCTACGATTATTCTGATTCCGTCAAAAACTTTCGGTCCGGTTAGATCTGAAGGTACAAATGTGTATTCAAAACTATTATCACCTGACAACAAATCTACCAAACTACCTGAAAGAGGCTGAATATTACCTATAACCTGAGGAACTCCTCCACCATCTCTTTTTGTTGCCACAACAGATATGGCACCAATAAGTGTTAAACCACTATATTGAGTTCCTAATTTAATCGTAACCGGTGTTCCAGCCGCAATTGCAGTATTCCATTGTAAGGTTTGCCAAGTCGTACCAACACCTAATGCTCCAATTCCACTTGTAATGGTTGAATAAGTTTGTGGATCCTGATCGACAGCATTTGCATCATTTAATACAGTTCCTGTAATAATTGATCCTGAAGTTTGTGTATTTCCATAAACCCTTTCGGTGAATGTCACACAATTTGCCGGATTATTAACGATTACGGTTACTACCTGACTCGCATTACAGAAACCATTACTTGCAACTGCAGTAAAAGTGTATACTCCAGCTTGAGTAAAAGGTCCAACTGTATTAGAAGCAAGTAAAGTTCCGTTTGAATCATACCAGGTTACCGTTGCATTTGAAGTTGCCTGCAATGTAACACTATCGCCTACGCTAACAATATAGCTGCTTGGATTCACCGTCAATTGTGGAACGGGATGAACCGTTACTACTACCGAAGCTTCAGTGGAGGCACAAGGAATTCCTGTAACTGATGCCTGAATATAATAAGTACCGCTAACCTGAATCTGGTCAACCTGATCAATTGGTATCACATTATGACTGCTGTCATAAAATACATACACTGTATTTCCTGAAACATCAAAATTAAGAATCGCATCTCTTAAATTAACGGATCCGCACCCTTGAAGTGTTGCAGATACATCCAGAACAGCCTGTGAAGGAAAAACAACATCAACAGCCAATAATGTTCCTGCTGCATTTTCACAATTACCATTGGCTTCAACGGATATATAATATGTTCTTGGTGTGTTTGAGGCATTTAATCCACTGATGGTCAATTCACCGGTTACGGCACTTTTCACATAGGTAATTCCCGCATGTCCCGAAAAACCGGTTGTGATTTCAATAGTTTTAGTTTGGTCTGTATAATAATGGAACTCACTGTTGACTATTGTTGTTGTTGGTGCCAATACTGCGACGCCTAAACAAGAAGCTGTAACCGAAGATGAAATAGTAATATCACTGGCCAAAGGAACTGGCGAAAAAGTAACCGTAACCGCTGTCCGTGAAGATATGGCCGGACAACCTATTTTTCTCGCTGCTACATAAAATGTTGTGGTTGCGTTTAAAACAGGAGTCGTAAAGCCGGCATTATAAGCCAAAGTAGCCAAAGGCGTTGTTGCGGTAGGCGAATCATACCAAAGTAATTCGTTACCACTTTCCGTCTCGGCAAATAATGTTACTGATTGCGGACCGCAAATAGATAAATTTTGGGAACCAACAGCTATTGTAGGTGCTCCTGGTGATTTATAAACATCGTACAACCGTAAACCTTTGGTTAAGTTCAATTGAACCAATGATGACATCGTAATTTTAACCCTGTCAAATGACTGTCCCGGTGTTATGGGTATCGTTGCCGTTTGTCCTGCGCTAAGCAGCCCTAGTAAATCCAGATAAGTAATGGTATTTAAATCTTGTGTAAACACAACATTTGCCCCATTCATGGCCTCAATTTTGACGCCGTCAGACAACCCTAAATTCAAAATAGAAGGATTATCAAGCTGGAGTGCAACATGAACCTGATCAGTTGGTTTTGACAATGCGTTAAAATACACCGTCTGACTGATGGTTCCGGCTACAGCCAAAACTCCTAAACTCAAATGTGAATAACTGTTCACATCAGCGTCGATTGCGCGTTCCGGATGATCAACTTCGGCAGTGCCAAGTCCCAACAAATCTATAGTACCGCCTGTTCCGTCAAAAGAAGTTGCAAATGGCGCCAGACAACTGTCTTCTCCTTCTGTATAAAAGGCAAAATAAACCCGCATACTATTTGAAGTCCCCAGCAAAACTGCATTTGTATTATCCGTTATTTCAATACGGTTATAAGGCTGATTAGGCGTTATCGCAAAATAGAAATTCCCACTGGCATCCCTTATCAGTCGGCCATTTTCATTGGAAAAATTATTTTGGCTTGAAAAGCTGTTTATAACGGTCGTATTGTTCTTCGCACTCACCGTAAAATAGTGGTTTCCGAGAACAACAGTCCCTAATAAATCAGCTAATCCGCTTCCTAAATTACCTCCTACCAGAGAATTTAAAACATCTTGATCGAAATCTATCCTAACAAAGGTTGTCTTCCCGGCCGGGACCGTTGTAGGAAATTCCAATTCAATTTTACCACTGTAAGCCCCAATACCTACAGCAATTCCTCCGTACGAATTCAATGTCGCATAGGAATTATCATAGATTGTGGCATTAGCTGCGCCAGTGGCATGATCAGAAGATACTAACGTATTCGCGTTAATGAAATTGACTTGTGCTTTCAAATCGGATTGCTGAAAAAGTAATAGCAAAACGGAAAAACAGAAAGCGCGGGTAAAGCTATCCCGAACGGTAAATTTCCAATTCATAAGCAATAATTTAAATGTTCAACTTTGATTTATAATGCAAATTTTTATGCTCTTTCCTTAAAGTTTTCTGACATTTCAAAGCATGAATTAGGCACAGAATTTCCCGACACTTAAAAAAGGCAGTTTTAAAAACTGTCTTTTTTAAGCATACATGCTTTTTAAATTATTCTTAGTGGGGATCTAGAATATCAATCTAAAATTTTAACTCCGCATTTTAGATTTCCTTCTTTAATTTACTACATCGAGTAGTTTTTTTTTTGCGATTAAGTTTTAATTAATCCTGTATAAGTTTTAATTATTATCATCACTTATAAACATCTCCTTTTTTAATTTATCCTTTCGGAATTAAAATTGTGGGGGTACAAATCAGAAATATTTATACCTTAAAATTATAGAAAAAAGTAAGAAAAAAATTATAGCAACTGACAATTACGATAAAACGATAAAAAAAATCGTTGAAATTAATATTATCCTTACAAAAACACTAATAATCAAGCAAATAAAGATACAAGAAGACAAAAAAGCTAAAAAAAGTATATTCAAAATTCAGTAAATACTAAAGCTATCCGTAAACAAACATTATGCTAATCACATATTTTTATTTTGTATTTATTTAAAAAGGAAGAAAACTAACGGAATTTAGGCTTATTCAATCTATCTATTTAATAACTAAGCAATTAATAATGTTAAAATACAATTTTTAACTTTTTAAAATTGCTTTGCAAAGATATTTTTTAGTAAATTAGTAATACTATTCTTATAACATTTCTTTCTAAGAAAATACCACCTGATAATTTAAATTTTATCTGTTATGGAGAAGTGTACTACTAAATATAAATTCAGAGTATCGAACGTTTTTATACTGCTTTTCGTTATTGTACTTTCATGCGCTTCCCTGATTGTTTTGAACGGCTATACCATCAAAATTCTTTCAGCCAGCAGGGCTTATGTAAACGGTGAATCCCATTATTCAAAAGCTCAAAAAGATGCCGTACGTCATTTGATCACTTACTTATATACCCATAACAAAAAACACTGGGAACTTTACAATCAGGAAATGAGAGTTCCGCAAGGAGACGGGATGGCCAGAATAGGTCTGGAAACCGAATTACCCACTACAACCATAAAAAGAGGATTCATTGAAGGACGCAACAGTCATAAAGATTTGGATGACATCATCTGGTTATTTAAAACATTCTACTACGTCCCTTTTATGAATAAAGCCATTAAAGAATGGGAACAGGGCGACCGTCTAATCAATGAACTTTCCAGTATTGGCAATAAAGTCAATCAGAAAATAACAGAGTATGACTTAAATGCAGCCGACCGTCAGGGCATTCTTTTGGAAATAAGTGATATCAGTGACAAACTTACAGTAAATGAGCGTAATTTTTCGAATACTTTAGGAGAAGGCACTCATATTATAAAGGATTATCTGATCTACACAAACATATTTTTCATTTTAATCATCATCAGCACAGTCAGTATTTACTACCACATCATGGTCAGAAGGATAATGGAATCCAACAGGGAAATTGAAATCAATAATCAAAACCTCATCATTGTAAATAAAGAACTGGATAAATTCGTTTACAGTGCTTCACACGATTTGCGATCCCCAATTACTTCACTTAAAGGCCTGGTTGAAATTGCTAAAGATGAAAATAACCTGGATGAGATCAGAAAATATCTGGATTTAATGAATCAAAGTCTCACCAGACAGGATCAATTCATCAGCGACATTATCGATTATTCCAGAAATAAACGGATGGAATTTAAAAACGAAAAGGTCAATCTCAATGACACCATCGACGAGGTTATTTCACAACACAGACACATCAAAGACGCCAATGAAATCCAGATACATAAAGATTTAGCTGTTAAACAGGTTCAAAGTGATCCTCTGCGCTTAAAAATCATCCTTAACAATCTGGTCTCAAATGCCATAAAATATTCGGATAAAAATAAAAGCTCAAAGTTTATTCAAATCAAAGCATCCAGACTGAACAAATTACTCAAAATAGAAATACAGGACAACGGTATAGGTATTAAGGACGAATTTATCGATAAGATATTCGATATGTTTTTTGTAACAAATACCAATTTAGGATCGGGATTAGGACTCTACATCACCAAAGAAGCCGTAGAGAACCTAAATGGCACAATAGACGTCAATTCAAAAATTGACATAGGAACAACATTCACAGTAACAATACCTCTACATTATGAAATGTGATTACACCTTTCTGCTAATTGATGACAATACAATTGATCAGCTCGTTACCTGTCAGCTCCTGAAAAAATCTGCAGGGACACACAAACACAATATAAACATAGCCGGAAACGGAAGAGAAGGACTAAAATGGCTGAACAGCAACATAAACCTTCTCGATAAATCGCTCGTGATTCTTCTGGATATCAATATGCCGGAAATGAATGGCTTCCAATTTCTGAACGAGTACGAGTCGTTTCCCGATAACCTGAAAAAGGAAACACAGATTTTCATGCTTTCCTCAACATTAAACAACGAGGATATTGATAAGATAAACAGGAACAATCATGTAAAATCATTACTTAGTAAACCTTTATCCATTCAAAAACTGGAGCAGTATATCTAATGGAAATACACTCTGCATCATGCAAATTATTATTCAGAAGTATCTATATACAAACTTATTCTCCTAAATAAATAAATACGTTGGTTACTAAATGCTTTGGTGTAGCATTTATTGACTGTCCTCCTCCCCCTGAAGGAACGGTAACCGAATGAGAGTGATTTCCATTGCTTGTAGTCGTATAAAGAGTTGCCGGCCATGTGTCATTAGTCCCCACAACCTCACTGATAAGTGGCACTAACGGAAGTACATTTGTTGCCAATCCAAGAGCTTTAGCCCCATTATGGGAATCTATATAACCATGTGAATGATTGCCATCTGTCGTAGTAGTGGAATTGTAAGTTACATTAGGAAGGTTTGCCTGACTCAATGTTATCGTATTCGAACCCGCCATAAGCTGCATTCCTTCTGATCCATTTGTAGTTTTAATAAACCGGTCTGCAAAGTTAGGCAGTAACGCTCCTATCCCAATTGCTGTTGCATTATTTTGTGCCATAACCGGAAGTGTCGATTTACTTCTTCCGTCCAATAAAAACCATCCTTTGTGATCTGCAGTTTCCAAAGAATTTTTAATATCACCAAGAGCTAAAGTATTTGGCCCCATTTGATTCCATTGTAATCCGTCATTATAATACATGCCTTCATAAACCGATACTGAAGTATGAGTTACCGAAGTGAAAGTATTGTAAGCAATCATTCCTTCCACATGATACGTCATAGGAGATGCGTTACTGGTTATTACCAATGGGAATCGGGCCGGTAAAAAACCTTTTGAAGGATCATAAACCTCCAAAATGGCATCTGCATTAGGAGTTTCTGTATTAATCCCTACCTGCGCGCTTACTGTAATAGGAAATGCAAAAATGAATAGTATTTTTAAAACTTGGCTGTGGTATTCTGAAATCAATGTTCTCATGTTGCTTGTGTTTAGTCATTATTTTCCCAGATAAACAAATGTATTGGTAACCATATGTGAGGCTGTCGGTAAAACAGCCGAACTACCACCGGTGCTAACACTGGATGTATGATTATGGCTTCCATTGACTGTAGAAGTTGCCGATGTAGAGGTAACTGTAGGTGATCCCACATCATTATTCAGAATATTAAGCACAACTCCACTCAAAATTCCCAATAATCCTGTAACGATATTCAGATTTTCTGTTACTCCATGATACTTATCATCATAATCATGTGTATGTCCTCCTGCCGAAGCTGCAGTTCCATTAAAGGTAACATTAGGCAAATTGGCCTGAGTTAAGGCTCTTGAATTATTACCTCCGGTTGCTGATAAAGACTCTAAGCCGGATTTACCCTTTAAAAAACAATCAGTAGCATCCGGAAGATTAGTGGCAAAACCAACTAACAAAGCATTTGCAGCTGCATTTACAGGTAATGAGGCAACAGTTCTTCCGTTAAGTAAATACCAGCCATTATGATCCTGTGTCAATATACTTTGTTTAACATCACCTATTCCGGTGGTCAGTGGTTCCAAACGAATCCATTGACTGCCATTACTATAGTAAAAACCGGGTTCAACTTTTGTATTTCCTGCACCGGAAGACGCTGTATTATAAACAATCATTCCCGCAACGTGTCCTGATAAAGGCGAAGAAGCTGAAGTACTGACTAATGGTATTCTTGAAATCAACACACCACTGTTAGTGCTAAAAATCTCTAAAGCAGCATCACTGTTTGGTGTTATCGTACCAATCCCAACCTGGGAGAAACCTACAAATGATAACAGTGAAGCAAATAAGAAAGTAATTTTTCTAACCATAATCTCAATTATTAAGTTATTATTTCCCTAAATAGATAAAAATATTGGTCGCAACATATTTCGGTACGTTTTCAACCGGAGTATTCGAACCACCGGAATTAAAACTCACGGTATGCGAATGGGCTCCATCCGAATTAGTGGTTTTTGTTGTGGTTGTAGTTCCGTCTTTGGCAACTGTTTCCGTGATAAAAGCAGTCAAACCGTTTGTCGTTAAAAGTCCGATATTCTCGTCACCTAAAAAACTATCGGCGCTATGGCTGTGTGAGCCTGTAGTGTTTGTTGAGCCTGTGAAGTTGATGTTTGGCAAATTGCTTTGCGAAATTGTAAAAGTTTGATTTCCACCCTGTGCTCCTAAAGTTTCACTTCCTGTTTTTCCTTTTAGAAATAAATCGGCTCCATTAGGGAGATTAGCAGAATAACCAAGCGATACAGCATTAGCTTGTGGAGTTGCTGCCAAAGTACTTGTAGCTCTTCCGTTAAGCAAAAACCATCCGTTATGATCGGCTGTTGCAAAACTATGTTTCAAATCCCCAACTTTGACTGAATTCGGATTGAAACGGATCCAACCGTTGCCGTCATTATAATACAATCCGGGAAAAACCGATGATGTTCCGGAACCGTTTTGTCCGGTATTGTACACAACCATCCCTTTGGTATGGGATGATAAAGGTGATGAAGAAGTGGCACTCAGAAGACTGACTCTTGGCAATAAAATACCTTTATCAGCAGTTAACACTTCTAACATTGCATTACTGTCCGGAATAATTGTCCCAATTCCAACCTGAGCGCTCAAATTACAGTAAAAGAGGATAAGTAATAGTTTTCTCATACATCAAAATTTAAGTTTTTGAATAAATGGGGACTAATTTTTAATCTATGCAATCAACAATTATTTGTTGTTGCTTTTAACTCCATGTCTTTTACCAAATTTCAGCTTTCTTTTGAATATTCAGAACAAATACCACTCTGTTTTTAAGGAATATACTTTCGAAATTACCGAAATTAAAAAAATGAAAATCACTGCATTATGTAAATCAGAACTTGTTGCACAAACCATTTTTACTAAGCCGGCCGTTAATTTTCAGTTAACTGTTAAAAAAGGTTGTTACGTAAATTTAACACAAAAAGTTTTAAATCGTTTTGTAGGAATTTTAACATCATAAATCCTTATTATCACAGGGTTGAAGACGTCTTTAGGAATTCAAAAGAAGTTTTGTCCAACACCTTAACTATATTCAACAATGCCGGAATTAAAATATCTGAAACAAAAACTATAATGGACAAATACAAAAAATAAAGGTTGACTATTGGAATTAAATCAGACAACAAGGAAATTGAAATACTGAATGCTTAAAACAGGCTTACAGTCCAAAAAAAAATACTTTTTGACGAAAAAAATAAAAAAAAAATTAAGGAAGAAAGATATTATTCGCCGGTACGGACTTTAAATTGGAGTCCGCCCACTTGATGATATTGGAAACTATTGGCACCAAAAACACTTTTCACATATTGCTTTACTTCCTTTACCGTTTGCAGTAAGCCTGTTTCAGAATTATACAACACGTGGTTTCTTTGGTGAAGCGCATCATTATATGCCTTATAACTTTCGGAAAGAATACTGTTGTGTCTTTGCAGGCAATCCAGTTTTCCCTTTAAGGAAATTACTTTCAATTCTTCTTCATTAGGGCAATACATCGGATTTTCTTCCAATATGTGGATTAGCGCCTCAAAATGAGTTATTTTCTTGTCATATGACTGTTGGGAAGTACAAATACCGTTTGCATCAACCGAAGAAACAACTTTCAGGATAACGCCCTGAATCATTTTATTAACGGCTTTGGCATTTTCCAACGCAATTTTATCGACTCCCGACGCCGCAAATGCATTGGTTATTTTAGTAGCCAAAGGCTTTAAATCTTCAAATGCTTTTCTGCGGTTTGCCGTCTGCTTATTGAACTCTTCTCTTTTTACACACAACAGATTCAGTTTTTCAAAAGCCGACTGATACAATAACTCCAATTGGTTAATTTTCAAACGCGGATTTGATGGGTTGTAAACAGCACCCAGATTATGGCAAAATGAAATCAGAAGTTGAAAATTAGAGACATTTTTCGCATGGCCTTTTCCCGGCATTAGTAAAGATGGCTTTTCATTATTAATTTCAAAATCGGATGTTGAATTCATTTTACAGGCTTTTTGGTATATACTCAAAAATATTAAAAAAAAACTTTTATAAGTAAAAACCTGCTATTTTTTTAAAGGTAAATCTATCAATTTCAGTACAATTCAGAGCCTATTTTCAAAAAAACTAATAATAAAGTGTAAACCCCATTGTTTTACAAAGTGCATATTGTTTTTCATACAGCTCTTCAACAACATCAACCACATCATCATATTCCTGGCATAACCTGAAAAACTGATGATCGATCACCGTACTCAAAATCGGGACTTGTTTACTGTAACCCGAAACGGCTTTGGCACCGGTCACATCCAAAAAATACTGTGCTTCATCTTCTTCCAGTATCAATTGTTTGGTATTGGCAAAATGCAACATCTTTCCTTTCAGTTTTCCTTCAAAAACTTCGGCTATTTCTTCCAGACTGTAATAATAGTTATCCAATACAATGGAATTGTCTGTGCCGCCAAACACCAGATAAATAATTTTATAATCCTTAAAGTTACGGTCTTCATAAAGTAACGCACTTAAACTTTCCTCCAGCCCTTCAATACTGTCACAGGTTTTGTAGATACTGGTTATCCCGTATTGCAATGCCAGTGTTTCCGCAAAAGGTACAATAGGACTGTCCCGCATCACGTCTACATCCTTGACGCCTTCCAGGCAAAAAAGTTTGAAATGGTCGTGAGTGTCGCTCATCATATTCCTTTTAACATTGAATCTTCAATAAATAAAAACGTTAGTTTACCGCCATTTTATTGTACTTGTTCCGGTATTCAATTGGGTTAAGACCGGTTATTTTTTTAAAGATTGTCCGAAATGCTTTGGTATCAGTATACCCCACATCATACATTACTTCGTTGATATTCTTCCGGCTGGTTTCGAAACTCTTTTTGGCAAACTCAATTTTCACCCTGTTGATGTATTCCAATACCGAATTATTGGTAGCCGCCTTAAAACGTCTTTCAAAACTTCTTCTTCCCAACACTGCCTTTTCGGCTAATTCATCAATGGTAATTTTTTCCTGAATGTTTTCTTCGATAAATTCCTGTGCTTGTCTGATTACTTCATCATTATGGTTTTTCTGTCCCTGAAACATCGCAAACGAAGCCTGACTTTCTCTGTCAATATCAATGGCAAAATATTTAGAAGCGAGAATTGCCGTTGGCCGGTCTGTGTATTTTTCAACCAGATGCAGTAATAAATTCCAATACGAATTGGCCCCGCCACTGGTGTAAATCCGTTGTTCTTCCGTAATAATGCTTCCGTCTGTAACTTCTACCGAAGGGAACATTTCACGGAATTCATTCTGGAATCCCCAATGCGTTGAGCATTTCTTACCGTCCAGTAATCCTGTCGATGCCAAAAGAAAAGCCCCCACACATAAGGAAGCGACTTCGGCACCTTTATTATATTGCTTATTAATCCACGGAAGAAGCTTTTCATTTTGCGCTATTGCACTTTTCATGTCACCGAATAAAGCCGGAATGACAATTAAATCGGTTTCTTCTGTATCTTTTAGAAGTTGGGTTGTCGTTACCGAAAACATTCCGTCATTCAATTTTACTTCCTTCTTCACTCCCACCAATTGCACATCAAACAGTGGCTTCTTACCGGAAACTGCCATAAACTGATTAACGGCCGAGAACAAATACTGTGGATCTGCGATGGCCTGCATCACCGAACTTTCAGGAACCAGAATGCTTACTTTTTTCATATTCGGGCTTTATTTTCAAATGAATTCCAAAGATACTTATTGTTTGACGTAAATCACCCCTTTGTTGTCATTTTCGTACAATCTCACTTTCCTTAATCTGCCCCAAATTTGTACTATCAATAACAATTAAAAAATTATATCATGTCAACAAAAGTTTTCATCAATCTGCCGGTAGCAGATTTACAAAAGTCAATTAGTTTTTACACTACAATCGGTTTTACAAACAATCCGCAGTTTTCAGATGCAACGGCAGCCTGCATGGTTTTAACCGAAGAAATCTATGTGATGTTATTAACGCACGACAAATTCAATGAGTTTATTACCAAAGAAATTGGAAATTCACACAAAACAGCTTCGGTAATCAATTGTTTATCTGTGAACAATACAGATGAAGTAAATACCATGACCGAAAACGCTTTAAAAGCCGGAGGAAAAGAACCGATGCCGGCAAGAGATTACGGCTTCATGCAACAAAGAAGTTTTGAAGATTTAGATGGTCATTTGTGGGAAGTATTATACATGGACATGGCTAAATTTCCGCAACAGTAAAAACTAAAAAAATGGCACACATGAATGCATACTTCACATTTAACGGCAACTGCCGGGAAGCCATGACGTTTTACAAAGAATGTCTGGGTGGTGAACTCGAGTTGCAAACGATAGCCGATTCACCAATGGGAGACGACTTCCCCGTTGAACTGAAAGAATGCATTCTGAATGCCAGATTGAGAAGTGAAGGAATTATCATCATGGGTACCGATATGGCTCCCGAAAATTTAATCAAAGGAAATGCTGTATCCATGGTGCTTACCTTCAGTTCTGAAAAAAAATTACGGGAAGTATACCACAAATTGTCTGAAGACGGAGAAGCATCCTATCCTCCTGAAGTCAATTTCTACGGCACTTTATTCGGGAATCTGACGGATAAGTTCGGGCACCAGTGGCTCTTCCACTTTTAATAAAAAAACAAACGAACAACCTTTTAAAAATTTATATCATGAAAAAAGACAAAATCATTTTCTGGACCACAACCATCATCATTTTCCTTATGGAAGGCGTTATGCCGGCGCTTACTTCGCAAACAGAACTGGCCAAAGAAGGCATCAATCATTTACAATATCCTGTTTACTTTGCCAATGCATTAGTCGTTTGCAAGATTTTAGGTTCTTTGGTACTGATTATTCCTGCTGCACCAAAAGTTTTAAAAGAATGGGCTTACACCGGTTTTGGATTCGTATTTATATTTGCTGCCATCAGTCATTTTGCCATTGACGGAATTGGAATTGAAGGTTTCATCCCTTTTATCTTCTTAGCGATATTAGCGGTTTCTTATAACTATTACCACAAACTAAACCCTAACAATCATGTCGTTCCAAGCTTATCTTAACAACATCGAAGCCAAAACGGGCAAAACACCTGCCGACTTTAAAGTCCTTGCGGAAGAAAAAGGATTGCTGGTAAACGGACAGATACCCGAAACAGTCAAAGCGACACAGATAACCAACTGGCTGAAGGAGGAATTTGACTTGGGGCACGGACATGCTATGGCGATTTATGCTTCATTTAAAGGAAAAACGGAGTAAAATAACTTCTTACAATTTAAAAAACCATGACGGCTTGTTGTGGTTTTTTTGTTGTTTAGCATTTATTTATTTCTGCAGTAAGCAGTTTTCTCCTCGCAGTAAGTAGTTTTCTTTAAGCAGTAAGCCACTTTCTCCTCGCAGTAAGTATTTTTCTTCAAGCAGTACGATACTTTCTCCTCGCAGTAAGTAGTTTTCTTCAAGCAGTAAGCCACTTTCTCCTCGCAATAATTAGTTTTCTTCAAGCAGTACACTACTTTCTCCTCGCAGTACGCAGTTTTCTTCAAGCAGTAAGCTACTTTCTCCTCGCAGTACGCAGTTTTCTTCAAGCAGTAAGCTACTTTCTCTCCGCACTTTGCTACTTCCTCTCCAAAGTTGCGATATTTCCATTATCTGACGTATAATTCCATCTTCATTTACAGATTTTCAAACGTAACTTTGCTAATTATTCCCATTCGGTTACAATAAAACTGAATTCCGTTACCGTAAAACTTCATAACTTTATGCTTTAAATGAACGCTCTATGAAAACAACTAAACACACCCTACTCCTTCTTGGTATTTTTACTTTTATGATTTTAAGCGGATGCTCCTCCAAAAAAACAACCGTGCACTACAAAAGACAGTGGATGCTCGTTTCTTTTAAAGAGTATACCAAAGAATTCTTAATTGAGAAAAAAGCGGCTTTGAATCTCTCGTCCATTGAAGGTGAAAGCAATACCGAAGCGGGAACTGCCTACATGGGTTGTAACAATATGAGACTGACGGCTACATTTTCGGGTAACGATAAAGTAACCTTCTCAAATTTAATAAGCACCAAGATGTTTTGTCCGGGGAATCTGGAAAACGACTTTACAACTGCAATAGCGAAAACAAACCGCTACAAAATCGAAGGACATTTTCTGTATCTGTATGATGAGAAAGAACAACAAATGAAATTCGTTGCCGCCGATTGGGACTAACAACAGTCTTTTTTTAACAAAATCAAGTTTTTTAGTGTATCAGTAGCTTTGGCACTTTCAAAACTTTATCTTTGCCTTAAATAGATTTTTTATGCAAAACTTACAGTCAACTATAGAACAAGCTTGGGAAAACAGAGCTTTATTACAGGAAGAGTCTACTCAGAATGCCATTAGAGAAGTCGTTAATTTATTAGATGCCGGAACACTCCGTGTTGCTGAACCAACCGAAAACGGATGGCAGGTAAACGAATGGGTTAAGAAAGCAGTCGTAATGTACTTCCCTATCCAGAAAATGGAAACATTTGAAGTGGGCATTTTTGAATACCACGATAAAATTCCACTAAAAAGAGGTTATGCAGAAAAAGGAATCCGTGTGGTTCCCCATGCTGTAGCCCGTCACGGAGCATACATTTCGAAAGGTGTGATCCTGATGCCAAGTTATGTGAACATTGGTGCTTATGTAGATGAAGGAACTATGGTGGATACTTGGGCAACTGTGGGAAGCTGCGCACAAATCGGTAAAGACGTTCACTTAAGCGGTGGAGTTGGAATTGGTGGTGTTTTAGAACCTTTACAGGCTGCACCGGTAATTATCGAAGACGGAGCCTTCATCGGGTCACGTTGTATCGTGGTGGAAGGTGTACGTGTTGAAAAAGAAGCTGTTTTAGGTGCCAATGTATGTTTAACGGCATCTACTAAAATTATTGATGTAACCGGACCAGAACCGGTAGAATATAAAGGCATTGTACCGGCGCGTTCGGTAGTAATCCCGGGCAGCTATGCCAAAAAATTCGAAGCCGGTGAATACCAGGTTCCATGTGCGCTTATCATCGGTAAACGCAAGCCTTCAACCGATTTAAAAACTTCACTTAATGATGCATTAAGAGAATACAATGTAGCGGTATAATCAGCATCGGTCAATGAAAGTATTAGTTATCCAGCAAAAAATGATTGGTGATGTACTGGCCAGTACGGTCATCTGTGAAACCATTAAAACAATACATCCGGATTGGGAACTTCATTATATGATTGAACCCAGTACACTGGCTGTAGTGGAAAACAATCCTTTCATTGACCACATTGTTTTCTTTGAAAAAGCAAAACACAACGGTTTAAACAGTTTAATCGGTTTTGGGAAAGAACTCCGCAAAGAAAACTACGATGCCGTAATTGATGCTTACGGAAAATGGGAAAGTATTATTCCTGCTTATTTTTCGGGAGCCAAAACCAGGATAGGTAACCAAAAATGGTACACCAAACTGCTTTTCACCGAAACCATTATTCCGAAAAAGAATATCGAAGGCTCTGCGATTGCACACCGCTTACAATTGGCCGAAACCTTAGTGGGCAACAATTCTTCGGTTGCATTTCCGAAAATTTACCTGACAGATGCTGAAATCACTTCGGCACAAAAAAGTATTCAGGAAAAACTCGATACAGCAAGACCTATTTTCATGATCAGTGTTTTGGGAAGCGGTTCCAACAAAAGTTTACCGGCAGAACAAATGGCACAAACTCTTGATGATATTGCAGCGGCAAATAATAGTATCCAACTGTTATTCAATTTCATGCCGAATCAGGAAGCAGAAGCCAAAGCGATTTATGATGCCTGCCAACCTGAAACCCAACAACAGATTGTTTTCGATTTTTACACTAAAGGATTGCGGACATTCCTGGCTGTTTTATCGCAGTGTGATGCCATGATCGGTAACGAAGGAGGTGCCGTAAACATGGCAAAAGCCTTAAACATACCTACTTTTACCATTTTTTCTCCATGGATCAACAAATCGTCCTGGAACATGCTGACGGATGATGAAAATCACGTTGCTGTTCACTTAAACGATTACCATCCTGAAATTTACAACGGACAACATTCCAAACACTTTAAGAAACAGGCGATGGATTTGTATAAAAAATTAACGCCCGATTTATACCGGGCGCCATTAATTGATTTTATAAAGAGGATTACTTCGTAAATTTCTCCAGATACCAATTTACCTGTTCCTGTAATCCTTGTTTCAAGCTTACTTTAGGTTCGTAACCTAACAATTCCTTAGCTTTGTCGATAACAGCAGCTGTTTTTTGCTGATCGCCTTTGCGTGGAGGCTGATGATCAATAATCAATTGCTTGTTCATGATTTCCTCAACCGCTTTGATGCCTTCGGCTGTTGTATTAATTTCATCGGTTCCCAAGTTGATGATTTCGCCGTCCACTTTGTCTTCTTTACCGATAATTGCAGCCAATCCTTCTACAATATCTCCTACGTATGTAAAACTTCTTTCGTGTTTGATACTGCCTTCAAAAAGCGGGAAAGGCTTATCGTAATATAAATTTTCGATTAGTTTAGTGTATAGTTTTTCAGGACGCTCACGTGGTCCGAAAACAGAATACAAACGGATGGAACAGGCTTTCAATTTGCCCGTACGCTGTAAACCCAATACCAACTGCTCTGCAGCCAGTTTTGTTGAACCGTAAAAAGAAACCGGTTTTGCTGGTACTTCTTCATTCACCGTAGCTTCGATTCCGTATACTGAAGACGTTGCGATGTTGACAAACGATTTCAATCCCGGATTGTATTCCAGAACCGCTTCCAGTAAATTTTGGGTGGCATAAATGTTATTGTCTACATATTCTTTCAACGAAGTTGTTGATGAAATACCCGGTTGTGCTGCTAAATGGTACACATAATCAAAAGGCTGCTGAAAAACATCCTTTAAATTTCCGTTCAGGTCAATACGGTGGATATGGATTCCTTTATTGGCCAGATCAGCCGCATTCAATTCTTTTAAATTCACATCATAGTAGTCGTTGATATTATCAATCCCCACTACTTCATGTCCCAAAGAATGTAATTTTTCACATAAATGGGACGCTATAAAACCTGCAGCTCCAGTTACTAATATTCTCATTATACCGGTGATTCTTGTTTTTTAATTCCAAATGGAGTCCATTTGATTTTTTTATCTTTTACTTCTTTTCTGATTGCTAAATTCGCAGCTAAAGATTCAGGAGTTTTATATCCGCGGGCATGATCCAAGTGTAGTACAATGGCTTTATGGCGGATTTGTTTTCCTTTAATTCCTGCATTTTCAAGACGCTCACCAAACTCACGGTCGGGACCACCATATTTCATACGTTCATCATATCCGTTTACTGCAATCATATCTTCCTTAAAGCCGGAAGAATTACAGTTATTGAATGACGGTGTGGTTGGGGAGAAGAAATCCAGTGTTTTAGCGGTAATCTTGCTCGCGCCCAATTTCAGTACATTTGAAAACCCTAATTTATCGATGCTTTTCAGCCATTTCACATTGAAACACTTTCCTGAAAGAATATCAGCTTCAGTGATATACTTACTGGTTGTCATCGGCAATTTGCAATATCCACCTGACAGGAACTTCCCTTTTTGCGCCTGTTTCGCATGGATTTCAACGAAATCCTTACGCGGAATACAGTCTCCGTCGGTCATGATAATATATTCATAAGCCGCATCGACTATCGCAACGTTTAAAATTTCCTGACGGCGGTAACCCAAATCTTCATGCCAAAGATGGCGCAAAGGCACAGGATAGTTTGCCGCATATTTGTCAATTAATTCTTTTGTGGATTGTCTGGAACCGTCATCTGCAATGATTACTTCAAAATCTTTGTAGGTTTGGACACTGTATCCAATCAAGACTTTTTCTAACCATTCTTCAGCATTATAGGTACTGACTACAACCGATATTTTCATATAATTCTGGATCAATTCAAGTACAAAGGTAATTGATTTTAACGTTTATACCTACTGTACGGTTTTTACTGTTACTTCTTCTTCTTTTTCCAAAAAAGGATTTTGTTCTTTATTTCCCTTCTTTTGTGAAAACTATACTGAAAATCATCCGCTTTCTTTTTCAGCGTTTGATAAACTTCCTGTTCAGTTTTTCCAATCAGCTTTGCATATTCGGCACAGATTACACGCAACACCTTCTCGTTTCCGGTTAACTTTGCCATGTTGTTCATGCGCATTTCAAAAGACATTTGCTCGTGAAAATTCATTCGGTTCAAGTCGACCAGATAAAACCCATAGGTTCCGTCACTTTCTTTTTTAATGAGCGTATTCCCGGAAGTATTATCGATAAATTCGATCCCTTTTTCATGTAAGCGAAAAGAAAACCGCGCAAATTCCTTAAGGATTTCTTCAAAATCAGGATGCTCCGTATTAATGGTAAGCTCCCTGAACATAAAATCCATCTGCAACTGCTCACTAATATAGTAACTTTTCTGTAAACCAAACCAGTTTGACTCTTCGATAAAACCAATCGGATCCGGCGTGTAAAAACCATGACTGATCAGGTAATTGGCATTTTCAAAAGACCTTCTTGCTTTTGATTTCCGGATGTAATGATAGACAAACTGATTAAAGAATTTCGGTATTTTAAATGCTTTCACATTGATTGTCAATCCGTCAGAAAGCACAAACGTTTTAATCAAATTTCTGGTTCCGCCGTATAAAACCGCTCCTTCATTTCCAAAATCACCAATACATTTCAGTATTTCTTCCCTGTTTTTCTGATGATGACCGTTAAATTCGATTTTCATGTACGCTTTAATTAGTTCTGCAAAATTAACCTTTTTAATATATTTACTTTATTTTTACACCAAATTATAGTTTTTCAGATGTTCGACCACTATCTTATCACCCGCTTCAATCTTAGAAACCCTAAATGGGACGTGACTAAAAACAACGAATCATTACTTACAGATGAATGGATGGAAGACAGGATGTGGCTGTTTGAAAACTTTTGTTTCCCTTCGGTAACGGCACAGGTTAACCAAAATTTTGAATGGTTACTGTTTTTTGATATCACGACAAGCGATAAATTCAAGATAAGAATAGCCGAATTAACACAGAACTTCAAAAATATCAAGGTTTTTTTCATTGACGGAATGCCGGTATTTTATGATGAAATCCAAAAGTACATTACTGCCAACAGTCATGGAAAATCACATTTGATTACCTCACGCATTGACAATGACGACAGTATCAGTAAATATTTCATTGATGAAGTACAAAAACAGTTTGCATCGCAGGAATACAGAGCCATTGATATTATCAACGGTTATTCGCTTCAGGTTAAGCCAGATTTTATCTTAGGAAAGAAAGAACACATTTTCAATCCGTTTATCAGTTTGATTGAGAAGAATGAAAATCCGAAAACCGTTTGGTTCAGTGATCATAACATGTGGAAAAAAGAAACCCGCATTACCCAGATCACAAACAAAAGACTATGGTTATCCATCATCCACGAGAAAAACAAAGTGAATGAATTTGACGGTTACGGGAATATCAAATGGGAAAACATCAATGACGAATTCATTTTATCTACAGCAATAAACGATAAACTCCTGAATGAACTGACTCCGTTCAAAGCATGGTGGTTTTTAAGCCTTAAAAATTTCCTTTACGTTAAGATGGTATTATTCAGTAAGGTTCTAAAACGTAAATTAGGCGTTTACAAACTAAAATAAAACCAAAAAGCAAACAGGCCGCATTATGAACCGGAATACGGATTAAATCGCCATAAATAGCATTTAACTTACTGATCAGCGGGTCTTTTGCACCACCGTTCGGGATAAAAGTCATTTCCCCAAAATACACTTTGCCGTTAATCGAATACAGATCGACTCTCAGAAAAGGAAATCCTTTTGAAAGTTTGGCTGCCACATCCTTCATTTGTTCGAAGTTGTCCGGTTTTGGCAATTCTCCCTGAAAATATTTTTTACAGGAAGTATCCCCTTCCAGTTTATTCCAGTTCAAATCATAGATAGCCATTTTGCAAACGCCGTCTTCTTTAGCTTTGATGAGCACATTAGCAGGAACACCATCAAAACACTGGAATTTATAATCAATCAGTTCACAACTGTCCGGCTGTTCCAAAAGTTCTTCAACGACAATGGTTGGCATCAGGTCTTTGTAAATTTTCTCCCTGAATTTATAATAATAATTCTGGGTCATATATTTTTCAAGCCTGATTTTTTCTTTCTCGATATCAAGTCTGGATTTATCATGTACAATCAGGTTAAACCCTGATCCGTGTGAACATTTCAAAGCAAATTTTTCGGGTAATTTTTCAAAATCCACGGCATCAACCGAATCATACAC
This sequence comes from Flavobacterium amniphilum, assembly GCF_023634845.1. Taxonomy (GTDB): domain Bacteria; phylum Bacteroidota; class Bacteroidia; order Flavobacteriales; family Flavobacteriaceae; genus Flavobacterium; species Flavobacterium amniphilum. The sequence goes on from NZ_JAMLJL010000006.1 coordinate 212,705, forward strand.
AGCCAGTAATTTAATCAGGACATCTTCTCCTACTCTTTCTTTGACCTCCTGACGGCATTGGTATTTATCGGCAAATTTCCCGAAACTTTCATCATAATAATACAATTTTAACCATTGCATTTTTTCTGCAAAAGTTTTCGGATCATCCAAATTCAGTTCCTTCCCTGTTTTAAGGAAATACTGAATTTTAGACACTTCCGCATCATCAGATGAGAAAGCCTTTAACCATTCCAGATACACCTGATAAAATTTCCGTGTGAAAAAATTCATTTTACTTTTTGTTACTCATTACCACTTCGTTCAATTCTTCAAACATTTTACGTGCAATAACTTCTTTTGTAAAGTTCTCTGTCAAAAACCGGTACCCATTTTCAATAAACTTCTTTTGCAAATCAGTATCTCCAATCAGCGTTTCCACATGATCCGCAAAGCTTACAGGGTTACCTACTTCGGCCAGCATACCAGTTTCACCGTTAACCACAACTTCCGGAATCCCGCCGGCATTTGCAGCAACAATTGGTACGTGACACGCATATGCTTCTAATAGAACGCCACCAGTAGGCTCATTATTAGAGGTAAATAAAAATAAATCGAATTCCGGTAAAATTTCCGGGATGTCTTTTCTGAATCCGGCAAAAATAATCTCGTTCTCAAGTCCGAGTTCCTTCACCTGATTGCGTATTTCAGCTTCCATAGGTCCGTCACCCACAAGAATATATTTTGCTTTCAAACCTCTTTTATGCAGTTCGGCAACGGTATTCACCCAGGTTTTATGGTCTTTAAAGCCGGTAAAAGCAGCAATATTTCCGATTATTTTATACTCTTCAGGAATATTGTATTCTTTATGAAGCAAGCCGGTTTTATGTTTTTTCGGGAATTTGTTGATATCGGTAACGCTACCTACCACACATAATCGGCTATGGTCTTTTACGGCATATTTCAATACCTCGACAACCGGATACGAAACACAGATTATCTTTTTGATTCCGTTGTAATTGTATTTCCATTTTCTGAAAAAATTGGTATCCACTCTTTTGATCAATGTACGGCACAATACCAATGGAACTTTCAGTCCGAAAAGTAATGAAGACAGTACCGCCTGCGTATGCGACTCACTGTTATGGATAAAAACCACATCCGCTTTATGCTCTTCGGCAAATTTTTTCAGGTCTTTGGCAAATTTCAAATCATATTCTGATTTAATATCATAACCGAAAACCTGCATGTTTTTTTCTTTGGCAATCCGGTAAACTTCTGAATTGTTTGGACAGATAATCCACTGATCTTCAACATAACCAAAATCCCTGAACGCTTCATACAGATAAATAATTTTCTGTTCATGTCCTCTCCATCCCTTTGAAGCTGTTATCTGAAGTAATCTCATAAGTAGGTACTAAGTATTTTTTAACAAATATATCATTTTAATCAAGACCATTTTTATCACAAATTGTTATTCTTTACCATTTAATAAAAAGTTTCTTTTAATTATTTTAACAACTATTCACTATTATTGCAAAATATATAGCCTGCTAATGAAAATAAAAAACTACAATACCCCAAGAAAAGTATTTATTTCATTCCTGAAAAAGATGAAGTTTCTTCCCCCGGAAATGTACATACCCATTCAGTATGAATCCATTACTAAACAGAAGCCCAATCTAAAAAACCCGGAAACATTTAACGAAAAGATCCAATGGTATAAAATTTACTACAAAGATCCTGTTTTCAGACAGCTTGCCGATAAATACAATGTAAGAGAGTACATCAGGCAAAAAGTAGGTGAAAAATATTTAAACGAATTACTGGGGGTTTACAAAACGCCCTGTCAGATTAATTACGAACAGCTACCCGAAAAATTCGTATTGAAATGTGTTCATGGCAGCGGGTTTAATTTACTGGTAAAAAACAAAAAAGACATCTGCTTCAAACAAACAGGAAGTCTTTTGAAAAAGTGGCAGAAAAAGAATTTTTACAACAAAGGAAAGGAATGGTCTTATAAAAATCTCGAGCCATTAATTGTTGCCGAAAAATACCTGGAAGATTCTAAAAACGAAATCATCAATGATTACAAGTTTTTTTGTTTTAACGGTGAAATAAAATTCATTCAGGTGGACATGGAGCGCAAAGTGAATGATTACAGATGTTATTATGACACGAATTGGGAAAAGCTTCCTTTTTACACCGAGAAAAATCCATTTTACACCGGAGATGTAGAAAAACCTTCAAACCTGGAGGATATGATCTATGTAGCCGAAACACTATCTAAAGACATTCCTTTTGTAAGGGTTGATTTATATTCGATCGAAAATAAAACTATTTTCGGGGAAATGACTTTCTACCCAACAAACGGAACAAAAGCTTACTTACCTTTGGAGTACAATAAAATAATAGGTAATTATTTCGTTTTACCCGATAAAATATAATTATGGATATCAATACAGAAGTACACAACGCTTACGAAGTCATCAAAAACGGAGGTATAATTCTTTACCCGACAGATACGGTTTGGGGAATCGGATGTGATGCCACAAACCCGGAAGCTATAAAGAAAATTTATGCTTTAAAACAACGGGAAGAAAGCAAAAGCATGATCGTACTGATGAATGGGGAGCGTATGATGTACAATGTTTTCAAGGATATTCCGGAAGTCGCCTGGCAAATTCTGGACTTATCCGAAAAGCCTACCACACTTATACTGGACAACCCTAAAAATGTAGCCGAAAATGTTATCGCCGAAGACAAAACATTAGGCGTACGTTTAGTGAAAGAACCATTTTGTTTCAAACTGATGGAACGCATGAAAAAGCCTTTGGTTTCCACATCTGCCAATATCTCAGGTCAACCCACACCAAAGTCGTTCAAAGAAATTTCACCTGAAATTATAAAAGGTGTCGACTATGTAGTAAATTTGCACCACGACAAGATTTGCGACAAACCTTCAACCATTATCAAATTAACCGCCGACAGTCAGGTTAAAATCGTAAGAAAATAAAGAAGACCACTAATTCGCAAATTATTCATTATATGACCAACGAAGATTATCTATATAAAGAAGAAAGCTATTCTATAATTGGTATTTTATTTGAAGTCCATAAGCAATTAGGCAAAGGCTTTTCCGAAATTGTTTACAAAGATGCAATCGAGTATGAATTAAATAACAGAAATATTTTATTTGAAAGAGAAAAAGAATTTGCTGTAAAATACAAAGACATTGTATTAAAACATAAATTTTATGCAGATTTTGTAATTGATGACAAAATTATCCTTGAAGTTAAAACAGTTGAATGTTTTAATGCTTCTCACTACAATCAATGTCTTAATTATTTGAAAATATCAGGTCACCAATTAGCAATACTTGCAAATTTTAATCTCATTTCATTAGAATATAAACGCATAATTGACACAAAAAAACAATTTGCGAATTTGCGGTAAAACATGAATTACAAACAACATTTAGAAAATAATATCTTCAGCATCGTAACACAGGCCGCTAAAGAACTTAACATAGAATGCTATGTTATAGGCGGATTTGTGCGCGACATACTTTTAAACCGGAATCATAAAAAAGACATCGATATTGTTGCTGTAGGCAGCGGTATCGATCTTGCCCTGAAAGTATCGGAGCTGATTCCACACAACCCAAAAGTACAGGTTTTTAAAAACTACGGTACCGCCATGCTCCGCTATGAAGATATGGATATCGAGTTTGTGGGTGCCCGTAAAGAAAGTTACCAATTTGAAAGCCGCAAACCGGTTGTTGAAAACGGGACTCTTGAGGACGACCAGAACCGTAGGGATTTCACCATCAATGCTTTGGCTTTATCATTAAATGCAGGAAATTTTGGTGAATTGGTCGATCCTTTTGACGGTGTAACCGATTTGGAAAATAAAATCATCCGCACCCCTTTAAATCCAGACATCACCTATTCTGATGATCCGCTACGCATGATGCGTGCCATCCGTTTTGCCTCACAGCTACATTTCGAAATCGAAACCGAATCGCTGGAATCAATCAGAAGAAACAAAGATCGCCTGCAAATTATTTCAGGAGAAAGAATCGTAGACGAACTGAATAAAATACTGATGTCGTCAAAACCTTCCATTGGTTTTTTACTACTTTACAAAACCGGATTACTGGATATCATCCTTCCGGAACTTACGGCTTTAAACAATGTGGAAGAAGTAGAAGGACATACCCATAAAAACAATTTCTACCACTCCCTTGAAGTTGTAGACAATATCTGCCCGAATACTGACGATGTATGGCTACGCTGGAGTGCTTTGTTACATGACATCGGAAAAGCACCAACCAAACGTTATAATAAAAAACAGGGATGGACTTTCCACGGACATGAATTTCTGGGTGGTAAAATGGTCAAGAAAATATTTGAAAGATTGCACATGCCCTTAAACCACAAGATGAAATTTGTCCAGAAAATGGTCATAATGAGTTCGCGCCCTATTGTATTAGCACAAGATATTGTTACTGATTCGGCCGTAAGAAGGTTGGTTTTTGATGCCGGTGAAGATGTGGAAAACCTAATGACACTTTGTGAAGCCGACATTACAACCAAAAATCCAAAGAAATTCCAGAAATACCATAATAACTTCAAAATTGTACGCGAAAAGATCGTTGAAGTAGAAGAACGTGACCGCGTAAGAGTTTTTCAGCCACCTATTACCGGGGAAGAAATCATGGAAATCTTCAATCTGAAACCTTCAAGGGAAATCGGTGTATTGAAAGAAGCTGTAAAAGAAGCTATCCTTGAAGGTGAGATACCAAATGAATACCAGGCTGCTTATGATTTTGTCATGAAGAAAGCCGAGAAAATGGGGTTAAAAAAAGTTGCAAAGTAGCAGAGTTACAGAGTTAAAAAGAAAATGAAAACATTCAGAGATTTACTCATTTGGCAAAAAGGAATGATTTTAGTAACAGAGACTTACTCTCTAACTTCAAATTTCCCAAAAGATGAACTGTTTGGATTAACATCTCAAATTAGAAGATCATGTATTTCTATCCCAAGTAATATTGCTGAAGGATTCGGAAGACAAACCAATAAGGATTATCATCGGTTTTAACAATATCTATCAGTTCTTTATTTGAATATCAAACACAAATTGAAATTGCATTCAATCTAAAATATATTAATGAAACTCAATTTAATTCTATATTTGAAATTACCAGAGAACTGGAACGAATGATTAGCTCTTTTATCAACAAAATCAAAGAGACTTTATAACTCTGAAACTTTGTAACTCAGTAACTCTAAAAAAATGAACTTCAACAAAATAGCAAAAACCGCCCTTATATTCGTTTATCTTGTAATTATAGCAGGAGCTTTAGTACGCATGACCGGTTCAGGAATGGGTTGTCCTGACTGGCCGAAATGTTTTGGGTATTATATTCCGCCAACAGACATCAAAGAATTGACATGGGCAGAAAACCGTGTATTCAAAAAAGGAATGGTTATCATTAAAGACGAAGCGTTGTTTGTGGCAAAAGAAGATTGCCTGACCGGAAAAACATTTGATGCTTCGCAATGGGAACCGTACACCAAACACGATTACGCCATTTTCAATCCGCTACACACCTGGGTCGAATACGGTAACCGTTTAGTGGGCGCCTTAGCCGGATTAGCCTGCTTTATTATGGCTGTAGCTTCTTTCAGACAATGGAAAAAGAATAAAAAAATCACTTTGTTGTCATGGCTTGTTGTATTCCTGATGGGATTCCAGGGATGGCTGGGCGCTACCGTTGTATATTCAGTACTGAACCCACTCAAAATAACCATTCATATGGTGATGGCTCTAGTCATTGTTGCCTTTATCCTGTATATAATCCACTTAGCTAATCCTAGAGCCAACAACGTAGTTTTTAACCCAATGTTCCGTAACATTCTTTGGATTACATTAATCCTGACATTGGTTCAAGTGGTTTTAGGCACACAGGTACGTCAATTTGTGGATGAGCAGGTAAAATCAGGTGTAAGCGAATCATCACAATGGTTGAGTAACCCTGAAATAAGTTTCTATTTCCACAGAACTTTTTCAATTGTGGTGTTTTTGGCCAATTTATTTTTATACCTGAGAAACAAACGCTTCAATTTAGGCTTCGGAAAAATCAACTGGGTAATGCTGTTGCTTTTAGCTGAAATTGTTTCGGGAATGGCAATGTACTATATTGATTTCCCTTTCGGAAGTCAGGCCATACACCTTGTTCTGGCTTCTATATTGTTCGGAATACAATTTTACATGATTCTGGAAGCTAAAAAGCAAACTGCATAACAAACTATGAAAATGACAATAAAAACTGTTTTAGTTCTTCTTGTGCTTTTGTTCCAAAATACTATTTGGTCACAAAATACCCTAAAAGAATTAGCCGGATTCCAATACAAAGAAATAGTGGTCAATGCTTCACCGGCAGATGACAAATTACCGATAATCATTGGTTTGCATTGGATGCGTTCCAATCCGGATGAGTTTTCAGTTTATTTAAAAGATATCAAAAGTCCGGCCCGTATTTTACTGTTGCAGGGAACTTATCCTTTCAAAGAAGGTTTTTCATTTTATCCGGTTGATCCTGAGAACTATTATAAAATGACAACAGATGCAAAGAAGAAAGTGATAGTAAACGAAGGAGGCAAACTGGTTAGGTTTATAGCATCGGCTTCTAAAAAATATCCCTCTATAAAAAAACCGGTAATCATAGGAGCATCACAAGGAGGAGACTTGAGTTATTTTATTGGCATTCAATTCAGTAGCCTAGTTGGACTTTCCTGTCCGCTTTTAGCAACAATTGACAATCGATTAATTTCACAAAGCAAATCGGAAGATACGGCTACCATCCATGCTTTTCATGGAGAAGAAGATCCGATTGTTCCCATAAAAACAGCTTTGGAACATATCAAACTTCTTAAGAAGAAATATTTTAATGCTGAAATAACCACGTACAATGGCGTTCAGCATGATATTTCAAAAGAGATGCAGAATGATTTCACCCAATTGATTGATACTTATCTGAAGTAATTAACCAATCCATTCTTTGAAGTCATTAACACGCTCACGTGCCACGATAACTTCATCTTCTGTATAAGTTGACAGAATGATTTTCAGGCGCGAATTAGTGTGTACCTGTATTTCCTTGATTCCTTTCATCGGAATGATGAATTTACGGCTCACACGGAAGAAATCTTTCGGGTCCAGATCATTTTCCAACTGCTCCAAAGTTCCGTCGAGCAAATAATCCCTGTTATCAACCGTATGCAGGTAAGTTCCCTTATTTTCACTGTAAAAGCATTCAACCTCATCAACCGGAATAAGTTTCAGCTGTTGCCCAACCTTCACCGTAAAACGTTTCTTATAGCTTTTATCGACAGGATTCACCAACATCTGTTTGATCATTTCAAAATCGAGCGATAAATTCGATCCTGAATTGGTTTGCGTCCTCATTTTAAATTTCTTCACAGCCACTTCCAGATCATCCTCATCAATAGGCTTCAGTAAATAATCAATACTATTCAGTTTGAAGGCACGCAAAGCATACTCATCATAAGCTGTAGTAAAAATAATGGCGCTCTTGATATCAATAGCTTCAAATATTTCAAAAGACAAGCCATCCGACAATTGGATATCCAGAAAAATAAGATCCGGATGGGGATTATTCTGAAACCAGTCCAACGATTCTTCAACCGAATGTAACATGGTGCTGACATTTAATCCCAGTTTCTCCACTTTTCGTTGCAATAAACGGGCAGCCGGCTTCTCGTCTTCTATAATAATGATATTCATTTCTAATTTCTAAATTTTACTTTTCCTTATGTTAAGGACTCAACTTTGTAACTTTGTGACTTTCAAACTCAATTACTCCCATTTGTTGGATTTATCCTTTTCCATTAACTCCTTAATCTTCTTTTCTTCCCAGTTATCCCCAAAGAGCATTCCCGGTAAAAATAAGGAAAGACCATGGGCTAACAATCCTAATCCCCAGAAAAAAGCCGTAAAAAAATTATGGTACTGAAAATATGATTCTCCCGGATCCAATTCCTGGATATTGATGATTATAATCATCACATTAACCATGATATAAACAGCTGCATGGGTATAAAAACCTTTTATTTTTTTGACTCTTTTAGCCGCTTCATAATATTTAGCTTCTTCAGGAGTAGCCGGAACATAATCCTTGAATGCCCTGCGTTCCGTACGTCTCTCACGTCTGCTTTCGATACTCATATTAGTACTGTTTATTTTGGTTTCGTTTTTCTTCTTCCATAAATTCTTTGATCTTACGCTCTTCCCATTCCTTGTTCATAAACGGAAACCAGTTGAATACTTTGGCTCCGTGGAATAAAACGCCTACACCCCATCCGAGCATCGGCCAAAAGAACCAGATATGATCAGGTGAAAACTTCAAATTGATAAACAATAAAAACAAATTGACCAAAACATACGAAATCAGATTTCCGTAAAACCCTTTAATGGCATCAACCTGTTTCCGGGCTCTTTGGTATTTATCGTATTCTTCTTTGTTATATGATTCCATGATTATTATTCTTTTTTAATGTCATTTTTTCCCTCATTCATTATTTTGCTGATTTGCTTTTGCTCCCAACTGTCTCCTAACACTCTTTCGCTAAAGAAGAGCTTAATCCCGTCCATTGCCATTATAAAAGTCCAAATCCACATGAATACTTCGTTAATGTAATTTAGCGGTATAAAATTCAAAGGAACGCCATAATACGTTTTGCTGATGTAAACAGCAACTCCGATCAGATAAATAAACAGATGGCCATAGAAGTTTTTGATTTTACGAACTCTTTTTCTGGCCAATTCTTCAAGGGTATTTTCCGGTGATGAATATTTCTCCATGATTACTTCCATTTATTGTTTACTCCGTTCTGTTTATCAAGGATTTCCTTAATTTTTCTTTCTTCCCAGTTTTTACCGTAACCAAAAGTCTCAAAAGCATGCATTAACACCCCGAATCCCCATCCCAGCATCGGAAACCAAAACCACTGGAATCCGTGGGAAGTTTGCAGATTAATAAAAATCAGGATCGGAATAACACAGCAGTAAGAAATCAGGTTTCCGTAAAATCCTTTCAGCTTCTCTACTCTTTCTCTTGCTTTGGCATAAGCAACATTTTCATTGTATATATTTTCAGTTTCCATATAAGCAATTTGTTTTGTCAGTATTGGAATTTTCACTTTAAAATAATCGTTGTTTTCTTCTATGAGTACCTTCCGTTCCGAAATCAGCGCATACCGGTTCACGATATTTTGCAAACCAACTCCCTTACGGTCCTGCAAGACTTCTTTCTTTTGCAGGTTGTTCTCAATAATCAGATAATTGTTTTCGACATAAATCCTGATGTGCAGCGGTTTTTTCTCGCTTACCACATTGTGCTTGATTGTATTTTCAAGCAAAAGCTGAAGTGAAAGCGGTACCACACGGGCTTCCGGATTATCAAAATCGGCCGGAAGTTCATACGTAATACTGTTTTCAAAACGCATCTTCAGTAAATTCATGTACGTCTTGGCAAAAGCCAGTTCTTCTTCAACCGAAACCAGTTCCTTATCACGCTGTTCCAACACATAGCGGTAAATTTTTGATAGTGAAGTGGTAAAACGCTGTGCGCTGTCCGGATTTTCTTCAATCAATGAACTCAATACATTCAGACTGTTGAACAGGAAATGTGGATCAATCTGGTTTTTTAAACTTTCAAATTGGGCCGAAGCTGTTCCGGCTATGACTTTCTGTTCCTTTATTTTGTTCTCCTGGTAGGTTTTATAAAAATAAAAGGCATAAAACGATACCGAAACAAAGAGTGTAATGATAACCGCCACTACATAATTTCCAGGCTGTTCATTTCGAATAAAATCAATAAAACTCTTCTTTTCAATGATTACATCTTCAAAAACACGCAACAGAAAAATAACGCCCATAGAAACCAGAAAAGAAGACAGAAAACCGATTATAACTCTTTTGGCCGAAAACCGGTTTTCAACAAAGACTCTGTCCAGATATAAAAAAAGTGCTTTATTGGAATACCCTAAAGTGAATGAATACAGTTGGGTGTAAACAAATCCGATAAGCAATTTATTTGCCGGTGGCATTGCATTCCCGAAGGCAAGGTTGATCAACTGAATGATTACAAATACACCGCATCCGAAAAGGAACACTTTTAATAATTCTTTGAAAGAGACTTTCATTCTTTTATGCTGGTTATGGTTTATCTTTTATTGTTTTGCTTTCAGAAGTGCTGAAGCTATGAATCCAACACCCATTCCAACTAAAGTTCCTACAGAAATTTTATCCATGTACATCCCGATTCCCATTCCCACGAACATACAGCCGATAAAAACTTTACTTCCTATGTTACCCCAAATATTGTTGTTGTTTTGATCTTGATTTTCCATGATTTTAATTTTGTTTGTTAGTATTTAATTATTTAGTACAGTTTTCCAATGTTTTTTTAGCTCTGTCCAATCCCCAGTTTGGATGCAATGCTGTTTCAGGTTTAAATGTAGCAAAAAGTTCAATCGATTTCTCAACTTGGGCACACAAAGGTTTAGTATCGGCACCTGTCCATTTTGCTCCTCCAATTTCAAACTCTGCTTTACAGAAAACCACTCTTGGGTTGTTTGGCGCAATTGCCTGTGCTTTAAAATACTGTTCCATTGCTTTGTTTGAATATTTCATTCCGTTTGTCATCGGATCCTGAACAATCCATGCCGTGTAAACCAACGCCTGCAACACCATGATTTCTGCGTTATTCGGACTGATGATTGCTGCTTCGTCAACTGCTTTTTGCGCTTTTTCCAGTAAAGCCGTTGCTTTCTCTCTGTTTTCCGGTTTAAAAGCTTCAGTGGTGTTGATCATTCCGATGTAATAATTCGGTAACCAGTTTGCTTTTTCCACTGAGGCAATTCTTTCAATTTTTGCTGATGCTTCAGTTGGTTTTCCTTGTCCCCAAAGTGCCAGGGATTCTCCCATACTTTGCTCAAATTTTGCTTGTCCGAATACTGCTGAACAAAATAATAAAACCGCTGTTGTAATAAATCGTACCATAATTTTTTAGTTTAATTTGTTTAATTGTTAAAGTTTACTTCTATTTTATTTTTTGATGACTGAAACCCTTCGTTTGAATTTCTGTACCAAAAGTACTACGCTTATCCCTACCTTAAAACTTATACTGACCGAACTGTCGTTTTTTAGGGATGAATTGTTCTGATGTTTAAATTTTCTTAGCAAACAGAATAATTATCAATGCTGAAATGAACAAAAAAAAACCTGAAACACATGGTCTCAGGTTCTTTATAATATTAGAAAAAAGAATTATCTGTCAACAGCAAACTTAAGACTACCTGTCTTGTTATCACTATTTACTTTTAAGAAATAAACTCCTTTTGTTAACTGACTGATATTAAGCTCAAATGCAGTAGTATTTATTTTTTGGGAAGGAATTACAATCTGACCAATTGTATTATAAACTTCAAGGCTTGCATTTTCACCAACAGATTGTAATCTTACATTTAAAGTAGTAGTTGCCGGATTTGGGAATACAGTTAAATTATCAACTAATTCATCTACCGAATCTACTCCTAAAGTACAAGTACCAGTAAGATTCAGTTCAATACCCATCTGGCCTAAATTTGAGGCTACAAGAGCTGGAGCCCCTCCCGCAAGAGCGGTTGTATAGTAAGTGGTCGTTAAATTAGGATTGGCATAAGCATTTATGGGATAATAAGCCGTTGCATTAGCGGTTTGAGCCATCCCGAAATATACTAATTGGTTAGCCGCAACAGAAACCGAAGGACTGAAATTAAACGTTCTGAAAGTATTTAAATCTCCGTTTGCAATGGTTAATGTATTTGTACTGGTAGCTAAAATAGCACCCGCATTATTCAAAATTACGCCATAAACATTTCTGCCCACAGATGCCGGATTATTTGCAATCGCAATATTTACGCCGGTTACTGTAGATGCGACAGTTGTTTGAAACGGTGTACAAATGATTCCTGAACCCGTACCAAAACCAACCGGTGAAGTATACGTTACAGGATTTTGGGCTGCCCCATAAACATTACAACTTACAGTAGTATTAAAATTGGATGAGTTGTTCGTATTCACCTGATCAGTTGGAACGCTCACATTTAAAGTATTTGCACCTAAAGCCGTAGGTGTCCAGGCATTAAAATTTACTGTTTGGGATGCTCCAGGTGCCAATGAAGCCACAATTTTTGTATCAGTATAAGTGTTTGCTCCAGTCATATTAGCACTTACCGGAACATTGGTTATTGTAACATTACTCTTGTTTCTTACCAAAGCAGAGATAGAAACAGGTAAATTCAACACGTTCGCTACATTTCCTAATGTATTGATACTCTCAACAGCTGCATCATTTGAATAAGGATTAGGATAACCAAAACGCATAACAGGTCTGAAACTTGTTGCGGTTAAAGTTGTTGGAGCTGCTGATGCACTTGCTGCCGAAACACATCCTCCCACTAACCCAGTAGAATTAGAATCATAAGTAGCAGGGGTAGTAGCAGCTGTACCGGTTCTCACAAAATCATAAGCAACATAAACAGAACCACCTGTGTATACCAATGGCGTAGTCAAAGTTAAATCAATATTGGTAGCATTTGCAGGTACGGTATAAGTACCTGAATAAACTTGTGTCATACCAGTGATAATAGTACCCCAGTTTGTTCCTAAAGTATAGGAAGTATCGGTACTGTTTTTCATATAAACAGTTAAAGTTCCGGTAACGGCGACGTTTGCACCTGCTGTAGTAACAAAACCAAATAAACTCAATGAAGAACTTGCCGGAATTCCGGTCAACTCTGATGCTAATGCAAGTGCAGAACCTCTCATAAAAGAGTGGGCACTGGTTCCGTTAGGAGCACGGTTTTGTGTTGTCGAAGCATCACTTACAGGAGCATTAACAACAGCTGTTACCTGGCCAAAGGAAACGGCTGTTGTTAGCATTAAAAATGTAAAAATCAGCGTAATTTTTTTCATAAGATTGTTTTTTTTTAGATCTAACTAAGTTAACAAAACTTTAATCTATTAAATAAACAATCTTTAAATCTCACAATTTTCACACAAAAAGTTAATTAAAAATATAATTCTTATAAATTATCCAGATTATTGGCTTTTTTATCACTGCTGATGGTCCAGAAGAATCCTACGAAAAAGAAACGGTCTGCCGGTTGTCCTATCGCCTGGCGCTGGAATGTTCCGGCTAAATCAGGTGAATTAGCATACTGATAACCAAATACATTATCCCTTCCCAAAACATTCGAAACCGAAAAGAACAAAATTTTCTGTTGTGATAGCAAATACGCCCAACTCAAACTCAAACTGTTATACGCTTTAGTTTTTCCGTTCATGAATTGTGTCTGGTTAGGGTCATTGTATGGTCTTCCCGTTGCAAAACTGTTCGTCACGCTGATTTGTGATTTCCAGTCGTTTACCCAGTACTTCCCTACTACCGAAACCGTATGGTCGGCGACAAAACTTGGTTGTACTTCTGCACTGTAATTTCTGAAATCCCTCTTACTGTCGATAAACGAATACGATACCCAGTAATCTAAATATTTAATGGTTTTACTGTCTCTCCAAAACACATCCAATCCTTTTGCATAACCAGAACCATTATTACTGTAGTTGCTGTTGTACATCGCAGTCTGTGTATCATATTTCACTAAATCGTTATAATCCTTGTAGAAAACTTCAGCACGTAACGTTCTTTTATTGGCCGAATACATATAATTCAGGATGTAATGCGCCGTTTTCTCATAATTGAAATCGGTGTTGTATTTTAAGTAATCCTGCTTAGGGGTTTGGTGGAAATCACCGTATGCCAGTGAAAACTGTCCGTTTTGGGATGATTTGAATGCAAATGAAACTCTTGGTTCTACAATTCCTTTTTCCAATAAATCATTATACATTCCGCGTGCACCCAACTTCATGGCTACATTCTTCGACAGGAAAATATCGGCTTCGGTAAATAAAGCACTTACACCACTGTTATATCCGCTGTTAAAACTGTTATCGGCAGAAGGTTTAAAAGTTTCGTCAAAATTGGTAATAAAATAATCTCCTCCGAAAGCTAAACGTACTCTGTCAGAGAACTTTTTATCCAATTTCATTTTCAAATGTGTGGCTACTTCCCTGTTTTTCAAATTATCCTTATCCAAGTCGAAGTTCACATTGTTTAAACCAAAGCTCACACCGGTCTGGATTCCCCAACCCGTTCCGAAACTGCCTTTGTATGACGAATTGAAATACAGGTTATTGTTTTTATTGTTCACGCGCACCGGATCTACTGAGTTGATATCTTTTTGGTTCAAATCGAATTCGGAGTATTCGAAAGCCGAATACATTTTCAGTAAACCGTTTTTAAATTTTAAACGGTAAACCGCTTCCCCTGAAATCCCTCGGTAAGGTTTGTTCCAATCGGCGTTTTGCGGTATGGCCCACTGATACGGTGCCAGATCAATATAAGACGTATTGATACTGAACGAACTTTTGTCCCATTTTTTGGTTCTTCCGAATCCTAAACCAACGGTCATGAAGGAATATTCGGTTTTGTCCTGATCAGGTTCGGAAATGGAATTCATTAATAAAACACTCGAAAGTGCATCCCCGAATTCGGCCGAATAACCACCGGTTGAGAAGGTCATTCCGTTAAAAAGGAAAGGAGAAAAACGTCCGCGGGTAGGCATATTATTAGCGGTTACACCATAGGGTTGCGCCACACGGATTCCATCTATATAGGTTTGCGTTTCATCACTTTCTCCTCCTCTTACAAATAGCCTTCCGCTTTCCCCGTTGATCTGGGCACCCGGCAAGGTTTGCAACGCACCCACGATATCACCAGCTGATCCTGCCGTTGTCACAATATCCAACGGTTTTAATGCCGAAGCTTTACTGTTGTCACCCGCTTTGAACGAACCCGCAGTAATTACCACTGCGTCGAGTACATTCACGCTGGCGCGCAATTTCAGTACGAGGTTTTGTGCTTTTTCAATGACAACCGGTGCTTTGTAATCGACATAATTTAAGGCTGTCGCCACTATGGTCTTTGGTCCTTTTTCGGAGGTTTCGAAAGTGAATTCTCCTTTTTCATCAGTCGTTGCACCGTCATAGGTTCCGTCAATGTAAACATTGGCACCTACTAAAGGTCTTTCTTTGTTGTCGATGATTTTTCCCGTAACGGTTTGGTTTTGTGCCAATGCGCCTACAGAAAGGAATAATAATAAAAGTTTAAAAACAGTATTCATGGTTTGTTTATTTTGATAGGCCAAAGTTGCAGGAAAAACCACACATACTAAAATCCTATTGACCGAATTGTAGAATTTTAAGGATGAAGTGTTTTTTGGACATAGTGATTAATTCATTGTTGCCGTCAATTCGAATGTTTTGTGGAACGCAGTGGAACAAAATGTATCGAGAAGTCATTCCCTGAAAAGGGTCTCGATACATTTTTATTCCGTTACACTACATAAAAACACTCGAACTGACGAAAACCGCAATAAAATTTAGTAGTACCATCTTTGAAGTAATTAGTAAAGAGTGATTAGTAACTAGTACCGTTTGAAGAATGTTTAGTACCATTTAAAGAGTACTTAGTCCCCAGTAATTAGTCCTTAGTAACGTATAAAAAGTGGTTAGTCCCTTCTTTAGAGTTCTTAGTACTTAGATCAAAGTCCTTAATGCTGCTTTAAGAATAATCTGTACCCTATAAAAAGTCTTCGGTACCACTTGACTTCGACAGGCTCAGCCACCGAATATCTATCAGTACCACTTGACTTCGACAGGCTCAGCCACCGAATATCTATCAGTACCACTTAAATAATCATCTGTACCAGCTAAAAATTCTTTACTACCACTTTATACCATTTTACATTAAAATCCTTATAAAGCACTGTATTTGCTGGGATATTTAAAAATCAAGAAAGCAAAACGACGCAAACAAATGTAAGAAAAAGTTTGTTTTGTTGTACCTAATGTTGTACGTTTGTTTCAGGATGCATCCAAATGAAACACCTTGTATTTGTGGGATTTCACCGTTTTGCTTCCTTTTGTAAATATAGTACAACATTTTAATTTTCCAAATATGGCTTCAATTAAGCTGATTTTAAGAAAACATCAAGTAAACAAAGCTGGAGATTGCCCTTTATATATAAGAATCATTAAGGATAGAAAACCAAAATTTATTTCATTGGGCATAAAACTTAAAGAAAACGAATGGGACGATGAAAAAAAACGGGTAAAAAAGAATCACGCCAATAGCGCAAGATTGAATGCTTTTATTGCTCAAAAGGTTGCAGATGCAGAAGGACAGGTTGCGGATTTAGAACGAAAGGTAAAAACTGTTTCTGCAAAAAAACTCAAAGAAGCCATTAAAGGAAAAGGAACTCCTAATTTTTTCGAATATGCTTATAAACGATGTGAAAAGATACGTGGAAGCGTTTCGGTAAGCACATACAAAAGTTATACTCAATGTCTTAAAAAATTTGAAACCTACTTAGGGACAAAAGATGTCTATTTTGATGATATTACTGTTTCCGTTCTTAAAGACTATATGAGCTATATGGTAAACGAGCTTAATAATAGTCTTACTACACAACATCACTCAATAATGATTTTGTCGGTTATGTTCAAAGAAGCTATAAAAGACGATAGTATTCCCGATTCAATGAACCCAATCAGCAAACTAACTTTAAAAAAGAATAAAAGTAAACGAACTTTTCTCACAAAAGAACAAATATCGGCTCTTGCAGATTATCCGTTTAAAGAAGGCTCCCCTGCCGAACTGGCTAAAGATATTTTCCTGTTTTCAGTTTATGCGGGTGGTTTACGTTTTGGTGATGTTATTGGATTACAATACAAACATTTTTTCCGAGAGGAAGCCAAAATCAAAAAAACAATTAATAAAACTTTGAACAGAACCACGGCAGAGCTTCAATTTAAAATCGGTGAAGTGTCTTTGGCTATTATCGAGAAATACAAAAAAGAAAATACTGACCCTGACGATTTTATTTTTCCAATTATCAAAAACAAAGAGTTGTATTTAAAAGATAAGGAACATCGCCAAAAAGAAAAAGAAAATGCATCAAGTTCAATCAACCATCAGTTAAACAGAATAGGAAAGAAACTGGAACTTCCTTTTAACCTTTCTTTCCACATTAGCAGACATACTTTTGCAACCAATGTACTAAATAATGGAATGCGCATTGAATACGTTTCCCGTCTTATGGGACATACAAATATAAAAACTACTCAAATTTATGCAAAGATCCTAAACGAGGAATTGGACAAAGCTGTTGATGATTTTGTTTATTAAAAAAACAATTGCAATTATTATAAAAAATCATTGCATTGAATGTTTAAACCCAACAAAATCAGACAAAATCAAGATGCTAAACCATTGCAATGATATGAAAAATCATTGTGATGTATCGGTTTTGTCAGTTTCTCAAAAATAATAATTTACAGTTAATTGGTATTTAACCAATTATTTGTTCCTCCACAAAGCCAAAGGGCATTATAACCTAATTCATTTAATAGTTTTGCACCATCTGATGAACGACCGCCTCCTTTTCCACAAGCTATAATATATTGGATAACTATATACCCAGTATACCAAGGTGAATTTTTAAACGATTAAAATATTGCACCATTTATTATGTATGGTTTAAAGGTATTAAATATCTGTAATTGTTTTGCTTTATCTATAGAACGGAAATATTGGTAGTATTCACTTATCTTAATGAATTCTTCATCGCAATTATTAAAATCACAACTCATTGTTATTTTCATATCATTCTCAAAATATTCAGTAAAAATATAAAAGTCAATTGCTTGATATTTTATTGTGTAGACAATTTTGATATAAGGTTCAGTTGTTCCAGAACACGTATTACTACACGATTGCATATTGAATAATTGACTATCAGCATATTTATGTGATTTCTTATTTCTGTGTCAAAAAGATTGAACATCGTATTTTTATTCATCATTTTCCTTTTAAAATAAGGAATAAATTTACTTAAAAAGAGATAAATTTTGAGTTTAAGCATTTGAAATGATTATTGTTATGCATTAATAGATGATTCCTCCAATACTTATAATTTAACAATAATACTCCAAAAGGCCAGCAAATGCTGGCCTTTTCGTTGTTTTCAAAAATTGAATCAAAATTTTTAACAAGGTTGTTACATATCGCCATAATTCTAAAAGATAAAAATTATGGCAGCTATCAAATTTGATTTCACTTCTTGTTACGAATATTACGATTCTCAATTCGAATATGAGGACTTCGTTCCTGAAAGAGAATCTACTTTTCTTAGCGAAACATGTGAAGACATCTTAAGAGTTATCTTTAAAAATACATGTGCTGAAAAGGTCAGTAAAACTAAGGTTGTACAATTTCCAGACCCTGTTAAACTGTTAACAACTATTAGAAAAGGGGTAAGTAAAACCTTACCCGTTACGCCAAAATTTATTATATTTAATAAATCAATTATGGCAAAACATCCTAATATTGAACTAAATACTACCTCTATTTTTAAGTCCAAATCCGATATGACGAAAACACTGAATACGGAGAAAGCATGCAGGGAACATTTGGAAAAATTACGTTGGGACGGAAAACCAATATGCCCTCATTGTGGCAGTCAAAGAGAAAATCACTACAAGATCAATACTCGAGGAGAATTTCGTGGGAGATACAAATGCAAAGACTGTCGTTTACCTTTCAGTGTAACTGTTGGCACAATATTCGAAAAATCCCAAATACCTCTTCAAAAGTGGTTTGAGGCCATCTTTTATTTCGTTCTTGGAAAGAAAGGTGTTAGTAGTGTAGAACTTCATCGAGCAATTGGTGTAACACAAAAATCAGCTTGGTTCATGTTAAGTAGGATACGAAATTCAGTTGGTAATCGAATGGATTTTGAATTTGACGATATCACTCAAGTTGATGAAACTTATGTAGGTGGTAAGAATAAGAATCGAAGTAAACATAAAAAAGTTGCTAATACACAAGGTCGTAGCGGTGAAACAAAAACAGTAGTATTCGGAATGCTTAGCCAAGGATTAGTTCATACTAAAGTTATAAAGAATGCAGAAAAAGATACTTTACAGCCTATAATTAAATCTAAGGTTAAAAAAGGTTCTGTGTTGGTAAGTGACGGTTGGTCTGGATATAGTGGTCTGAATCGTGATTACGACCATAAGATAATTAAACATAGTCACGGAATATTTAAGAAAGGTCCTTATCATACAAACGGAATTGAAGGATTTTGGAGCCTTCTTAAAAGAGGCATCATCGGGGTGTATCATTACGTAAGCCCAAAACATCTTTATTTATACTGTGATGAGTTTTCATATCGTTATAACATCCGTAAATTAAGTCTAGGGGAACAATTTAATCTTACATTGATTAATTCAGATGAGAGGTTGACGTATAGGGATTTGATTTCTGATTGGTAAGATATGTCTATTGCTTGATTATTTGAAGATATTAAAAGACCAATCAAATGATTGGTATTTTTGTTTGTATTATGTTTGAATATAACAACGTTGTAATGTTTAAGGGTTGATATTCAGTATAAATACGTATTGTGTGAGAATTTAGATTGAATTATTTTTCAATGAAATTATTCCGAAATAAACTACTTTCGTAATCTTTATATCCATTTCATGAAACTATTCAATAAACAATCAGAACTTAATGAAGGAAATATTTCTTTCTATGCTCATATTGGACTTATTAGTATTCGATTTGCAGAATTAGAAAGTTTAATAACTCATATTATTGAACGATTGATTAATTCTGACAATGATATAGTTAGTAGTACATTAATTGAAAATAATAATCTTTCCACAAATCTTCAACTGTTAAAGAAAATTAATCGCTGTCGTAGGTATGAAGAAGAAAAGATATCAGAGACAATCTTAAAAATTAATCAGTTAAGAGATATGCGAAACTTTTTTATCCATGGGGTATGGAGTGATGTAAAAATAGATGAAGAAGGCACTTATGTTCAATGTTCAAATCATAAACATATTTATGAAAAAAATTCAAGTGGGCAGTTGTGGACAAGATATCATAGTGAGCAATTCAGGTTAAAAGATTTTCAAGAAGAAATTAAAAAAATAGATGCTGTACTTGTAATTTTAAAAGAACTATGGGAAGATTTAGAAGAAGAAGATTTTTTGTAAAACACTAATTAATAGTTTTTTGGAAAGTTATATAAATTTATGCTCAAACTTATAATTTAGCAAATGACAAAAGAGTTAGCGAATCAAATTGTAGAATTGATTAATCGAAGAAATGGATTGTCTGTCAAATATAATTTTGAAAAAATCTTTGAAAACAAAGATAATTACGTTTTTATTTTAGATACAGAAAATTTAGTTGCATGCGCTGAAAGTAAAAAAGTTCAATGGTATCAATGGGAAATTTGTCATATTTCAGTTGATGAAAAATATGAAGGCAAGGGTTATGGAAGTAAAATATTGAAGCTTGCAGAAGCTAAGGCTAAAAATGAAAATGCACGGATTTTACAATCAACAATTAGATCAAACAATGAAAGTAGTATTCGCCTTTTTGAACATAACAGTTACAAAAAAGTAAATGAGTTTCATAATCCAAAAACGCAAAATCAAATTTATGTTTATCAGAAAAGTTTAAATTCTAAAATTGAATAATACAACAATACTTTAAGGGAATCTGAAAAATTTATCATTTTCTGATAATTCAAGGATTGTTCTATCTTTTATATATTTCTCTCCAAGAAACATTATTCTTTCTTTTAGTACTGAAACAACAAATTGACCATTTAAACTATCTGCAATTTCAAAAATTTTCTGAATTTGATTTTTATGAATTATTTCCATTTTATCGTGTACAATAAAACGTGGAAAATTTATTCCTAAATCTTCAAAATAATTAATGAATGCAAAATCCAAAGCAATAATGTCCGTTTTTTTATACCCATCACCAACATTACCTTTGATGTTGTCAAACTCAAATTTTCTTGTTTCTGGGTTATAAAGTATATAAATCTGTTCGCCGTGAGTTGAATACGTATATTTTTTAAAATATGCATTAAAGATGTCTTGGATGTTTTCATTTAATGCTTCTAAATAAGTAGTAAAAGCATCATTTAGCTCTTCTAATATTTCAGAATTTTTATCTATTGAATCTAAAAGATTTTTGATTCCTTCAATTTGTTCAACTATTCTCCCTCTATTAGTATAAAGTTCATTAAGTTCTTCTCTTACTTTTATCAAATCATCGAAACTTCCACTATTATCTAATAATGATAAAATTCTGGATTGTTCCTCTAATATAGGTTTTATGATTTGTTCTTTATAGCTTTTCTCTTTTGCTAATTTTTGTATATGCTTTTCCACATAATTTAGCTTATTAGAAACCATTTTATTATGAAAATCCAAAACTTCTTCAAAAGTTTTTTGAAGTTTGGGAATTAAAACTTTAGCTTCTTCATAGAGGCCTTTAATAACATTAGGATCAATCTTGCTTTTACTTTCTTCAAGTTCTTGCTTAGTCTTATTGCTAAGTGACAACTTTAAATCAATGTTCGCTATGTCAGAAGCAATGTTTGTGCTTTCAGATTTAATTACTTTTAATTTTTCAAATAAATCATTATATGTTTTTGGTAGATTGAATGTTTTAATAACACTTTCCTGCTCCAAAATTGATTTATCAATTTGATTAAGTCTATTTTCTAATTTTGGCAAATTACTTTTGCCTTTCATTTTTGAAAGTGAACTATTTAACTTTTTAATTTCACTTGAAATATTTAGTCTTTTGCTGATAATATCTTGGTCAGGAAATCCAAACAAGTATAGGTACATAGCCTCGTAATCATTATCATTTTTGTAAGTTGATAAAACTTTCAACAAGTTTGATTCTGAATTTTGATCTGATCGAACAAATTTTTTAATTATTGTTCTGAAGCTAATTTTAGTTTGTGTTGAAGGAATATTAAAAAACAATTCATTCAATTTAAAACAATACTTCTTTAAATCGCTATATTTTTCACCATTTATATAAAGGTCATTATCCGAATTAAAACTTCTTAATAAGTTTATTTTTTCACCGTTAATAGATTTCAATTCTAATTCGAAAACAACATTTTTATTAAAAAGGAATTCTCTAACTTCTGTATTATCATTACCTGTTTCTTTGTCTCTATATAGGTCTTTACCTTGTGAACCCAAACAAAAATCAATAGCCCTGATAAATGTCGTTTTACCTACATTATTACCAGATTCAGCATTCATAATTTTCAAAGGAGTAGAATCAACTATTAAATTTAATCCTTTTTCTCTAAAAGGAATATCTCTAATTATTTTTCCATCTCTACTTACAATTAGCTTCTTTAAAAACATCTTTTAATTTTCGTGTTATTATATATTTCGACAAAACCAATCATAAACAACCAATCTAAAGCATATAAAAAATAGCTGAAACTTAAATCTTCTTGTCTAAATTTCGTAACAAATGAACTATATAGAATTTTGATATCAATAACAGTTCTATTGATAGAATTAAATGTCTCAATAATTCTTCCGCCAATCACGTAAAGACTTTTTTCTGGCGCAACATCTTGTGGTAGTAACATTAATTATTCGGATTTTCTAAGACTTTACAATCTACAAAAGCATGACAAACAATAGTGAAAACATTTAAATTTATGCTTTCTGCGCTTAAATGTGCAATGTCCTTTGTGTTAGTGGAAATACTTATCAAAAGAGAACTTATGACATTGGAAATTATTGTATCAGCAAATTGATTGATTATTTCCATTTTTTTCATCTTTGGATTTTCTTTTAATAGTCCACCTAATGCTTGCAAATAAAGTGAATTAATATAGTTTAAAAAAACCTTTTTTCTTCCTGGTGTTTCAGAGTTTAAAGATTCGTATGCATTCTCTAAATAATATGCATTCTCGCTATAATTTGATTCAATCAAAAAACGATATGTAAGAACATTGTTAAAATCAAGTTTGTCATCAATATCAGGAGGTAAACTGCGTTTTTCAAATTGATTTTCATTATCCACGATATCATTGTAAATATGTAATACCAGTTTATTTAAGTCAGCAGGATTATTTGGTAATGATATTAATCGATTTAAATATTTATCATCAACGATTAGTTGAGTGATTTCTTGTTTATTACCAAACCCAAAAATTGTTTGATTATTTTCCACCAGTATTTATATTTTGCTTATTACCTTTTCCTATTGAAAATTGATTGTTCTTATCACCTATAGTTTTAGATAAAGTAATAACCCTTGACGCAGCAAAAAGACTAATAATAAATCCCAGTATGCCACATACATCAGCAATAATTGAAATAGTTCCTTCCATGATATATATCTTATAAATAGTTTAAAATTTCTGACTATGTAAATGTATATATAAATGTATCAGAACTCCAATAAACATCAGAAAAGATAATCCAAAGATGCAAAAAATACGTATTTATACGTAATGTTTGTGGGTATTGAATATGTATAATTCAACAACATTCTTTATTCCCAAAACATTCCTTAACAATAATTGTCACACGTCATTCTTGTTTATTATTTTTGTATTGAAAAATATTCGTACAGAATACATTATTGCTAAATCCGAATTACCACCCTGAAGCTTCGGCTTCCTGATTTAAAAAAGCAAGATAATGTATATAGGTACGCCGTAACGGCGTGGCTTGTATCATTATGCTTTTTTTAGGGTGTGGTAACCCTGGGTTTGGCGGTGGTACAATGTCCACGTCTATTTTTTCTAAGCAATTTTATAAACCTAAATTACCACACTATGAAAAGCATTATCAGAGATTTTGCCAAAGTTTGCTATGGACTTACATTATTGATTTCTGCTCAGGCAATAGCGCAGAAAAAAATTACGATTAACCCTGAATTGTTAGCAGTAGCCAAAACGTATTCAGGGAATCAAAACTTCAAAATTTACCCTGTTGTATCAAAAGAAGTGGACTATCATCCATATGTTGAAGGTGAAGTCAATACTATAGAGTACAATATCTTATTGCAACAACTTGATCACTTTAAACCTGCATATGATAAATACAGGAATGAAATCATCAAAGATTCACTTTACCGATTTGATGTACAAAAGATTTTAAAAAATATTGATAAGTATTTAACATCAGATGAAAAATCTGAAATTAGAGATAATTATCTTATAGAAGCACAAACTATTGCAAATAAGCACAATATAGAAATTAAAGGAGAGAACAACAACTTATTTGCTAAGCAACTGAATGACCATGGAGTTCTTAGAAATCAGATAAAGACATTTACTCTTCACAATGGAAAAAAATCTAGTTCTAAAAAAGATATTGAATTTTATAAAAACAAACTCCAAGAAATGAGAATACCAAGTATAAATATTTCTTATGATGCAAAGACTTATTTACAACTATTAGATGAAGAACAAACTATAAAGAAAACTGAACTGGGTCAAGTTCTTTCAGATAAAACATCGAAAAAATTATCATATTTTATCATTGAGACTCCTGTAAATACGAATGTGTTGATTGGTGAATTTGAAAAACTGGCTAATGAATATTCATTAGTATATGAAGATGTCATTAACAGATATTCAAAAAATGAATTGACGACTGATAATAGTGGTGATAATGTTACATCAAGTAGATTTCCAATAGTCAAAAAGACAGGAAGTGAAGATATGTATTATATAATGTCAGATGATTTTCTATTTCGAATTGAAAAAGAAATAGGTCATAAACGATATTTAAACATGGGCAATTCTGCTGAATATAAAACTTGGAAAGCTAAATATCAAAGTTTGCAATCATCAGCACAAACTAATGTTAATGCGTGTGAAAATATAATTGCCAGACATACTTATAGAAATAGGTTAGGTGAAAAATTATATGATTCATCAACGTTTACTACTCAAGAAAAAGCATCTTTTAATAAAAATTTAGATGTACTCCAAAAGAAGTTAGAAGAAATTAAAGAACTGGAGCAAAATTACAAAGAATTATACGCTTATTATATAGACAAAGCTTCAATAGATGAAACTGTAAAATCATACAATTTATCATCGTTCTACAATAATACACGGAGAGCATATTGATAATCTGAATGAGTGTAAAATATTCTTTCAAAGAAAAACCCTGTTAAAATTTAACAAGGTTTTTCTGTTTTTATTGCAAAATTTAAGTATTTTGCTTTTTGAAAAGAGAAGATAATTACAAACGAAGATTTTTTCCAATTTTCAATCCTCAGCCTTCGTGCGGGATATATAACTTTTAAGGGTCTTTGGATACTGTAATTGAACAGTATTTTTAATTATTCTTCTTTTGTAAACCACCTGTTACAGCAGGTGGTTTTTAATATGTATTAATATAACTATATCACCATAATTAAGGACACTCGAACACTTCTTAATTAATGCCTCCTTATACATATTACTATTAATCCAAAATTCATCAAAGTATGAAATCATTATCACAACACATACAAGAAGGTTTAAATGACGTTCAGGAAAGCGTATTAGACAAAGTCATAGGAAATAAGACTTCCAGTACCTATACTACAAATGGTAAGGAAGATGAGTTGACTGAATCTAATGAAGGAGAATGAAAGAATGGTTCAGTGAAAGAAGGAACTGAGAAAGAGAATGGAAAAGAAAACCCGTCTGAAGATTAGACGGATTGTTTTATTATAATAACATAAAAAGAAATCTTTTGTTACCGCAAATAATTTCTTTAAATCCTTATTCTTTGAGGTATAATTCTAACCAATGAAAGTCAGGAATTGATTCCTTCTTATTTTTTCTTGTTGTAAATTGTTCCATAATTTCCTCAAGATTTAAAGATTGATTTTTGACTTCTTTGTTTGAAGTCTGATTAAGATATTTGTCTATCATGTTAAATGTATTTATGGTTAATCAACAAGATACGGCAATTATTAAGAATATCAATGAATGTTTATTTCAGAATCATATTAATTATTAGCTCAATAGAAAAAGGCCAATCGATAGATTGGCCTTAAGGTGAGATGTATTTGGTATACTGGGTATATAGT
Source organism: Flavobacterium amniphilum (assembly GCF_023634845.1). Lineage (GTDB taxonomy): Bacteria > Bacteroidota > Bacteroidia > Flavobacteriales > Flavobacteriaceae > Flavobacterium > Flavobacterium amniphilum. The sequence continues at coordinate 238,830 of NZ_JAMLJL010000006.1, forward strand.
TATCATATATTGATAGTTTTTGTCGAATTTTACGGCTTCGTTTTTCAACTCGGTTAAGACAATATTTACAGCATTAGGGATATGTGCCTGCTCAAATTCTTCTTTTGTTCTAACATCTATAATTTGTATTTTTTTGTTTTGTTGAAGAGATTGTTTTACTTCTTCCATTTCAATACATCCTTTGGCTATTTTGTTTGTTTCGGGCATACGGAATTTAATTATAATTGAAGATAGTATTGTAAGTCCTCCGATAAGAAAAATGGCATAATTTACTCCAAATAAATCAGCCGTAATTCCCGAAATAATGGCCCCGAAAGCATACCCTAAATCTCTCCAAAGTCGGAATGTTCCAATACTTTCTGCTCTTTGTTTCGGGCTTGTGGCTTGCGCAATTGCCGATAAAAAAGTGGGATATACTAATGCTGTCCCTAACCCTAAAACAGCCGATATACTGGATAGCATAAAAAAACCATTACTGAATGGCAAGAAAATTATTGCTATTCCTTGTAAAAGCATTCCCCAAAAAAGCATTGCTTTTTTAGAATACACATCAGACATTTTGCCTGTAAAGAGTTGTCCAATTCCCCAAACTGTTGGATAAATGGCGGTTATTATCCCTATGTTTTCTGTATTATAATTGAGTGTTATAAGTACAATGGGCAACAAACCCCAAATCATTCCATCGTTTAGATTGTTTACTAACCCAGCTTGTGTAATGGAACTTAATGATTTGTTTTTAAAAGTAGTTTCCATAAACACATTTCCCAGTTGTTTGGTGTTGTCTGTTACACTTTCCTTGTGAGTATGCAATCTTGTATCTTTTACCAAAAAAAGGGTCAACAAGAAACCAATAATTGAAATAGCGACACCAATGTAAAAAGGATAGGGTGTTATACCATATTTATTAGCTATATAACCTGAAAAAAAAGCAACAACACCAACAGCAAAATAACCTGCAAATTCGTTTAAGCCCATTGCCAAACCTCGGTCTTTTTCACCGACTAAATCAATTTTCATAACTACTGTACTACTCCAGGTTAAACCTTGACTTAACCCCAAGAGTATATTTGCAAAAATTACCCAATTCCAATTTGTGGCAGTCATCAGGATAAACGGAATAGGCAGAGCTACAAACCAACCAAACAACAATAAATTTTTTCTACCAAAACGGTTTGCTAATTTACCTGTGAAATAATTAGTTATGGCTTTGGTAATTCCAAATGCTGTTATGAATAATAAAATTGCTGTCTTTGACGCTATTCCAAACTCAACTTCTGCAAATTTTGGGAATATGCTTCTTTCCATCCCTATCATACCTCCAACGAAAGCATTTACAATTACTAAAATGGTAAATTGTTCCCAGTTTTCTTTAAGCCCTAATTTTATGTGTTCTGTGTTCATTAGTTGTTTTTAAGGAATGTTTTAAAGTGTCATCACTATTTTATTTTTTCTAATCAGTTTATACAAGTCTCACATTGAAGAAAACTTGTACCTTTTTGGGGTATTAGTACTGGTGGTTTTTTCGTGCATTGAGAATGACTATTAACAGAGAATAACATCAATACCATCACAATTGTTGTTTTCATTTTTGTAAGGATTAAATTTGAAATACAAAGGTTAAACATTGCTTTGTAAAATCCTTTTACAAATGTTAAATAATTAGCGGATTGCCCCTCTAATTCTGCTTAAAGTTACTTGGGTAATTCCTAAATAAGATGCGATATGTTTTAGGGAAACTCTTTGTAAAAGCGTAGGCTGTTCTTTTATTAGAGCTATATATTGTTCTTCAGCTGTATGAAATTGAATTCCTTCCATTCTGTTTACCGTATCAACATAAGCAGTTTCAAAAATTTTACGAAATAGCCTCTCAATTTCTGGATAGGTATCATATAAATCAAAAAGATATGTAGCATTAATAGCTACTATTTCACTGTCTTCTAAAACCTGAATGCCTTTTCGTGATGGATTTCCAGTAAATAGGCTTTCTACTCTTGCAATGATACTGTTTTCAAAAGCAAAACTTTCGGTAATATCAATCCCATTTTTGTAGTAATAAATTCGGGCAATTCCTTTATTTATGAAATAGATTGTTTTGCAGGTATGTCCGATGGGCTGTAAGTCTTGGTTCTTTTTAATCTTAATGACTGAACTGATTCCAATAATAGCATTTTCGGCTTCTTTAGAAAGTGAATTGTATTTGCTGAAATACTGAAAGAGTAAAGTCATTAATTTATTTTTATTTCAAATTTAGTTAGTTTGATTCATTCTTTTAGATAAGAATGATGTTAATATTCTATAAAACATCAAAACTGCACAAATAAATAATCCTAGTAGAAAACCATTGCAATGATGAAAAAATAAATTGCAATGGTTTTGTCTATTCTGATAACTAAAAATCAGTCTTAACAATTATAAATAATTTTCCGTTTTGGTTGTGAGCTCGACGTTTCTGTTTTGTTTTCCATGCTAAAAATGTTAAAAATTCACTAAAATGCGTTGACTTTCATCGTATTGCTTCGTTATTTTTTTTGTTTTTAGCAAAAGAAATTTTGAACTTGTTTAAGTCATAAAGCCCTGTTTATTATGGATTGAAGTGGCAGGATAAGGCAGGGTAAAAAAGCTTTTTTTTTAAAGAAAAAGCTAAAAAATGGAAGTTTGTCTCGTACTGGTTTTAAGATTACAAAAAACCACCAAAATTTCTCTTGATGGTTTTAATTTAATACTCGGTCGAGTATCATTCTTGGGTTTATAATTATGGTTTTGGATTATTCCGTTCTGACAATAATGAATTCACTACGCCTATTCGCTTGATGTTCAGATTCACTACATTTTACACCATCAGAACATTGATTAACTAATTCAGTTTCTCCATAGCCTTTTGATGTTAATCGGCGAGCTTCTATGCCATTTTGTATCAGCCATGTCATTGTTGACTTAGCTCTCCTTTCAGACAAGTTTTCATTGTATTTATTAGTTTGTCTGCTATCCGTATGAGAACGCACATCAATTTTCATTTCGGGATATTGGAGCATAACCGCTAATATTTTTTCTAATTCAAACGCTGCATCTTTACGGATAAATGATTTGTCCAAATCAAAGTAGATTATTGGGATGTTTAAAGTTTTTGCTAAATCAGTGCCTTCTCCTACAGGTTTGATGCGTTGCTCTAATTCCAAAGATAATTCAGATTTTCCGGTAGTGTCATCTATTGTTATTTTCCCTTCCTTAGTTTCGTATTCCTCTTTTTGAGCTCTTACGTAATAAACTTTTCCACATTCAACTTCAAAAACATATACTCCATTCTCGTTGGTTAATGTTTCTTTTATTAAGTCAAATTGTTCATTGAATAAACTCACTTTTGAACCATATAATACAACTCCTGATTCCTGATCTGTAATAATTCCTGATAATGACTGCTCACACACCCTTACTTCTTTAAAATGGTAGATATCATCATAACCTTTACCGCCATTTCGATTTGAAGTGAAAAAACCACTCTTAGTTTTGCTATCTATTATAAAAGCAAAATCGTCTTGAGGACCATTGATTGGTTCTCCAATATTTTTCACTTCTTCAAAACGATTTTCAATTCCTGCTCTAGACATAAAGATATCCAACCCTCCAAGACCTGGACGGCCATCACTAGCAAAATACAATTCGTTGTCAGCAGATATAAACGGAAATGTTTCCCGACCCTCAGTATTTATGTTTTTTCCCAAATTGACAGGAATTCCATAATTGCTATCTCCATTGATTTTTACACTAAACAAATCGGATTGGCCTAATGTTCCGGGCATATCGGATGCAAAATAAAGAGTTTTCTCATCTACACTCAATGCAGGATGAGCAACACTATATTCATTACTATTAAATGGCAATTCAGTAACATTTGTCCATTCATCTCCCACTAACACTGCTTTGTACAATTTTAACAAGGTAGAATTCTCAGAATTCTTTCCTTTCTTTCCATTCAAATAGTTATTTCGTGTAAAGAACATTGTTTTGCCATCTTTGGTAAAAACGGGTGTTGATTCATGAAATTTTGAGTTGATTATTTTACTAAAACGTTCTGGTTTTTCCATTTCACCAGATGGTTTTATTTCAGAGCTATACAAATTAGTGTATGATTGATTCGTCCATTTAGAAACTTTGTAAGCTCCTGTAGTGTCTCTTGCAGATGCAAATACTAATTTGTTGCGTAGGAAGGAACTCCCATAATCTGAATATTTTGAGTTAATTCCTGCATCTGTGACATCATAACGACGTGAATTCGCTTTAATTTCTTCCAGATAGTTTTTTTGGTCAGCAAAGAGTTTTCCTCGTTGGTCATTCCCTGATCTTCTATTAAATTCCTTCATCATTTCGTCAGATTTCTTATATTCTCCTATCGATTTTAGAGTTTGAGAATATCGATAATAATATTCTGCTTCCTGTTCTTGGTTCATTTTAAAAAGCTCCCTGTACCATTTTTCTGCTTTGGCTAATTCGGCATTAAAATAATAGGCATTTCCTAATTTTTGGAACATTTTTTCGTCTTTATATCCTTTTTCAGCTACACGCTCATAAGTAAGAATTGCATCTACATAGATATATTGATCATACTTTTTATCAGCAGCCTTGACTCTGGTTTTTTGCGCATAGCTTTGTGAAATCAAGATACTAAAAAAGATACTATAAAGGAGAGTTTTAATTTTCATAATTTATGCTGAGTTTAGAAGAATCTAGGAGAAATTATTTTATTTGGTTTAGTGAATAATTCATAGCGTAAAAATATTTCGTGAGATCCCGAATTATATTTTCCTAATGAAGTAGTGTCAAAATCATAACCATATCCTATAAGCCAAGAATTATTGATTTGGAAGCCTACCATACCGCTCATTGCTGCACTCCATCTGTAAGCTACACCTGCAACAAATTTCTGATTTATCAAGAAATTGGCAGACACATCAACTTGTAAAGGTGTTCCGGGTGCATATTTAGTAAGCAAAGAAGGCTTAAATTTTACTTCTGAGCTCATGTCAAATACATGGCCTGCAATTAATAAGTAATTGATTTTTGATGTAACTATTGTACTTCTTGCACTTTCTTCACTATAATGATCGGTTTTTATTAGATAGGGAGCAGATAATCCTAAATAACTTTTATCTGAATGAATATAAAAGCCTACACCTATATTGGGAGAAAATTGATTGTCAATATTGTTATGGAAAACGGGGTCTCCTGGTTGTTGAGTGAGTTTTGTAAAATCAGCATTAAGGATATTAACACCTCCCTTAAGTCCAAAGGCTAACTTATAATTAATGTTGATAGGAATAGTATACGAAAAATCAACAGAAATATCATTCTCATCGGATACACCTATTTTATCATTTACGACTGACAATCCTAAACCAATATTACTTCCACCGATGGGTGTATTTAGAGAGAATGAATTTGTCACAGGCGCTCCATCAAGTCCTACCCATTGATTACGATGCAAAGCAAAAACACTCATTGCTGGTTTTGAGCCTGCATAAGCTGGATTAACAATTACTGTGTTATACATATAATGGGTAAACTGCTCTCTATTTTGTGCATATGTGGCAATAGACAGGAACACTATTAGTAGTCTAATTATTTTTGTTTTCATATAGAACTATTTTTATCTTTATTTAAGACCATATCAAATTTTCATTTTCATAAAAACTCATGTGCCTTTTTAAAATATCTGATTTTTTTATTAGCATAATGGAATTTTTATAAGCTTCTACCTTAACTATTCAAGATAGAAGCTTATGCTTTTTAGTTTTAATTCCATTTCAATTCTAAGAAGCCTGTTAAATTAAAGGCCTTAGTATTTTTATCTGTGTAATTGATGATATAGAAATAAGTTCCTTCCGGTAATTTCTCATTTCTGCTAACTGTGACTCTTCCCTCAGACACTCCAATAAATCCTTTATCAGTATCATTTTTATATTGATCGCGCTCAAATACTAATACACCCCAACGGTTATAAATTTGAACTGTATTTGTTGGATAACATTCAAAATCATCTAATGCTTGAATATTGAAAAAATCATTAAGCCCATCTACTATTCCCGGAGAAACTGCATTGAATACTTTTATTGGATTCAACTCATGGCATTCCGGACATGCAGGATCAATAATTACCACATCAGCTGAATGTGACGATGTACAGCCTTCATTATTAGTAACTATAAAGTTATAAATGCCCGGATTCAAACCGGTAATATCGATTGTAGCTGTATTTCCAATTATTCCTCCCGGATTAATAACCCAATTTCCAGACGGTAGATTACTTAATTGTACACTTCCCGTTGTTGAAGGGCACTCAGGTTGAGTAGGAGTCGCTGCTATTGGTGCTTCCGGTATTGTTAATACTGATCCATTGCTAAATGTTGCAGAAGCTGCTGAAGTACATGTTCCGTTGGATGCTGTTACGGTATAAGAAGTACCGATGACCATCCCGGAGATTAGTCCTGTTCCACTTACTGTCGGTCCTGTCGGTGTAAAGACATAGGTATGGGCAGCATTATAATTGCTGATAGTGCTTGTTCCTGCTACTGAACAGGTCGGAGGTGTTGTGCTTATGGTTGGTACAACAGGAGTTACCAGTACCGCTGCATTACTAAAGGATGCAGAAGCTCCTGAAGTACATGTTCCGTTGGATGCTGTTACGGTATAAGAAGTACCGATTGTCATTCCGGAGATTAGTCCTGTTCCGCTTACCGTTGGTCCAGTCGGTGTAAAGACATAGGTATGGGCAGCATTATAGTTGCTGATAGTACTTGTTCCTGCTATCGAACAGGTCGGAGGTGTTGTGCTTATGGTTGGTACAACAGGAGTTACCAGTACCGCTGCATTACTAAAGGATGCAGAAGCTCCTGAAGTACATGTTCCGTTAGATGCTGTTACGATATAAGAAGTACCGATGACCATTCCGGAGATTAGTCCTGTTCCGCTTACCGTTGGTCCAGTCGGTGTAAAGACATAGGTATGGGCAGCATTATAGTTGCTGATAGTACTTGTTCCTGCTATCGAACAGGTCGGAGGTGTTGTGCTTATGGTTGGTACAGCAGGAGTTACCAGTACCGCTGCATTACTGAAGGATGCAGAAGCTCCTGAAGTACATGTTCCGTTGGATGCTGTTACGGTATAAGAAGTACCGATGACCATCCCGGAGATTAGTCCTGTTCCACTTACTGTCGGTCCTGTCGGAGTAAAGACATAGGTATGGGCAGCATTATAATTGCTGATAGTGCTTGTTCCTGCTACTGAACAGGTCGGAGGTGTTGTGCTTATGGTTGGTACAACAGGAGTTACCAGTACCGCTGCATTACTAAAGGATGCAGAAGCTCCTGAAGTACATGTTCCGTTGGATGCTGTTACGGTATAAGAAGTACCGATTGTCATTCCGGAGATTAGTCCTGTTCCGCTTACCGTTGGTCCAGTCGGTGTAAAGACATAGGTATGGGCAGCATTATAGTTGCTGATAGTACTTGTTCCTGCTATCGAACAGGTCGGAGGTGTTGTGCTTATGGTTGGTACAGCAGGAGTTA
>NZ_JAMLJL010000006.1:246398-252603 GCF_023634845.1 Flavobacterium amniphilum
TAGTCCTGTTCCGCTTACCGTTGGTCCAGTCGGTGTAAAGACATAGGTATGGGCAGCATTATAGTTGCTGATAGTACTTGTTCCTGCTATCGAACAGGTCGGAGGTGTTGTGCTTATGGTTGGTACAACAGGAGTTACCAGTACCGCTGCATTACTAAAGGATGCAGAAGCTCCTGAAGTACATGTTCCGTTGGATGCTGTTACGATATAAGAAGTACCGATGACCATTCCGGAGATTAGTCCTGTTCCGCTTACCGTTGGTCCAGTCGGTGTAAAGACATAGGTATGGGCAGCATTATAGTTGCTGATAGTGCTTGTTCCTGCTATCGAACAGGTCGGAGGTGTTGTGCTTATGGTTGGTACAGCAGGAGTTACCAGTACCGCTGCATTACTAAAGGATGCAGAAGCTCCTGAAGTACATGTTCCGTTAGATGCTGTTACGATATAAGAAGTACCGATTGTCATTCCGGAGATTAGTCCTGTTCCGCTTACCGTTGGTCCAGTCGGAGTAAAGACATAGGTATGGGCAGCATTATAGTTGCTGATAGTACTTGTTCCTGCTATCGAACAGGTCGGAGGTGTTGTGCTTATGGTTGGTACAACAGGAGTTACCAGTACCGCTGCATTAATAAAGGATGCAGAAGCTCCTGAAGTACATGTTCCGTTGGATGCTATTACGGTATAAGAAGTACCGATTGTCATTCCGGAGATTAGTCCTGTTCCGCTTACCGTTGGTCCAGTCGGAGTAAAGACATAGGTATGGGCAGCATTATAGTTGCTGATAGTGCTTGTTCCTGCTACCGAACAGGTCGGAGGTGTTGTGCTTATGGTTGGTACAGCAGGAGTTACCAGTACCGCTGCATTACTGAAGGATGCAGATGTTACTGGAGGACAAATTATATTTGCAGCCACAGTTACGGTATAAGAAGTACCTATTATCATTCCGGAGATTAGTCCTGTTCCGCTTATAGTTGGTCCAGTTGGATTAAAGACATAGGTATGGGCAGCATTATAATTGCTGATAGTGCTGGTACCAGCCGCTGAACAGTTCGGTGGTTGGGAAGTTATTGTAGGAGCTATTGGAGTGTTATCAACTGTTACAGTAGCAGTAGCAGTAGCTGTACAGCCATTTGCCCCTGTTACAGTTACGGTATAAGTTGTTGTATTCGTTGGTGTAGCAGTAGGATTAGAAATGTTAGGGTCACTTAATCCTGCAATAGGATTCCAGGAATAGGAAACACCACCGGTTGCTGTTAATATTATGCTGGGATTAGCACAGTTTGTTGTTGCACTACTAGGTGTTACATTAGCTACTACGGGTGTCAAAATATCTAAAACCATAAACGGATCTGATGGACTGGAAGTAAAATCGATATCAATTATATGTAAAGACGCTGTGTACTCTTCACCATAAAGCAAACCGGTTATCACTCCACCCGGACCGACTGACACATAATTAACAGTATTTCCTAATGAATCATAAAATATATAATTAATGTTTGGATCGTCTAAATAATTAGTTATGGTTGCTGTACCTGCAACACTACAGCTGGGCGGTGTAATATTTACAATTGGAGTAAACAAATCTACCCCATCACAACTAAATCCATCATTGCTTGAAGAATCACCTGAAGGAAGTACCCAACTGATATCAGTTGATGATGCGTTATCGACATCTTTAATTAAATAAACATTTCCTGTTGAATTATTAAATGTCAATAGATTTCCTTTTTTATCTATCCATATTGCACCAAAAGCAGTAGCCGCAGCAAAGTTATGGCCGGTATTTGGATTGGTAAGATTTAAAGTTCTGGTTGTAACAACATGTGTAGTCTGATTAATGATAACCAATCTGCAACTCGTCGCTGTACCGGAATTTCTGTGAATTCCATAAAAGTTGCCATCATAATAGGCGTAATCATTACATATCTGACCCTGATAACCTGTGCCGCTTAAAGAAAGATTATTAACATGAGCATTTGCAAAACCACTTGATAAATCCAAAATTGAAACATCAAATCTTCCTATATTAGTTAAGCCGTTGTCATCTCTGAAGTAGATGTAATTACCTTCAGAAAACATATTGGCATAAATATCTAAGCCACCCATGCCTGTTAGTGTTATTCTGCCTACATGAGCAAAACCAGCAGCAGGATTAAAAACCCTGACATGGCTGTTATCCTCTTTAACATACAACAATCCTGTAACAGAATTAAATGCAGAAGCAGAACCAGAATCAGTACTGACTCCTGTTGTCAGAGTCTGTATGTTGACAAAACTTTGAGTTTGTAAGCTATACCTGTAAATTTCTACATTTCCCGCTGTTCCTTTAGTTTGATAAATCGAATTGAGTCCGGCACATGTTTGTGCTCTTAAATGAGAAGTTGTAAAAAATATTAGAAAGAAAAATGCCAGCTTAAACAAATTAAGCCATTTTGGAGTAAAGTTTTTCATATATTAAAGCAGTTTTGATTGGAATGATCATGTTGGATTAGTGATATACTTTGGCTCTCTATTTTAATTTTTCAGTTATAGATACTATGGAAAGCCTTGGTTTGCATTTCAAATTTATGAACAAGAATTTTCCCTAATTGTGTTTTTTAACCATATAATAGTGCCTGTTTATAAACTGAGTGGTACCTGTTTATAAACCGAGACTGCTACTTTTAATGATTATTGGGATAATGAAATGCGAATTATTGTAGATTTGCATCTGTCAAAAGCATTTTATTAGATAGTAAGAAAGTTAATTTGAAATATCCTTTCAACAGACTTTTTCCAAGTACGCCAAAACAATAATATTATAATACCACAATGAATACTTTTCTATTAATATTTTGTTATTTCAGCTGTTTAATGAGCTTATTATGTATGCTTATTATACTTCTTCAGAATAAATTTCACACCTATTATAAAGGTTTGATGTTACTTTGTCTTATTTCGTGTGCGATAGTTATAGGATCTTGGACTTTTTTTCAAGGGACAATTCCATTATTAGAACATGCTTATCTTTGGGTTATAAGTTTTCCTATAGATTTCCTTCCCGGTGGGTTATTATATCTATATGTAAAATCTGTTCTAAAAAAACAAAAAAAAATTATCAAATGGGATTATATTCATTTTATTCCTGCGTTATTGCATTTTATTGAACTTGTTCCTTTTTATCTCCTTCCAGTAAAAGCAAAACAACTTGCATTGACTTTATATTTAGCGCATCCTGAAAAATCCTCACCGACTTTTATACTTCCAATGGATTCTCATATTTTTTTGAAAACAGTATTTTGGTCTTTGTATGTGATACTCACAATAAGCGTGGTAGTTAAATTTCGTAAAACAAATTCTTTGTGGATTACAAGAAATGATCATATTTGGTTTTGGATAACAAGGCTTACGGCTATTCATTTAATAGCCTTAATAATTTCTATTATAGGTCTAATTTTTTTTGATGAATATGCCTATCGGGAGTTTTCGGTTTTACCTCCTTTATTTTTTATTTTAACCTGCATAATACTTCTCATGTTCAAGCCAAAAATATTATATGGGTTAAATTTCTTATACAATGGTAATAAGAATTCAATTAAGTTGAATGAAGAAGAAGAGACACTTTCAAAAACTTTTGAATTATCTTATAGTAAGAGTAAAGAATATAAAGAAAAGATAGAATTATTGATTCATGATAAAAAGGTATTTCTTATAAAGAATTATCTATTAACAGATATGTCTAATGATCTGGATATTCCTCTACATCATTTGTCTTATGTTATTAATAATGAGTTTGGTACTAATTATACAAGTTTCATCAATAAATGTCGTATAGATTATATAATTGAACATCGATATGATCCTGAATGGGCACAATTCTCGCTCGAGGGGATTGGAAACGAAGCAGGCTTTAATTCTAGAAATACTTTTTTTAAAGCATTTAAAATTGCTACTGGTAAAACTCCCTCCGAATATTTTAAAAAAAAAGAGAATTAATAAAAAAGGTGGGGCAACAACCCGCCTTTTTTATTGTAAATAGTAAAATAAGCAATCCCGACGCCGACTAATACATTACTTTTTTGTTAATAATTGCATTTCTTCCGTAGTAATATCAACCAATGCGTAAGTAGGTACTTTTGCAATAGCCATTTCATCCAAAATATCTACCATTCTTTTATAACTTGTTTTTTTACTCATTTTGATAAGTACAATTCTTTCATCTTTTCCTTCCTTCGAAAATGTTGATTTCAATCGTAATAATTCCTTATGGATACCATTTTCGCCGAATTCAAATTCTTTAGGTTTTTCGATAGGAGAAGACAATAGGCCAACATAACGTATGACTTTATTGCTATCATCAACTAATATGGTTATTGTTCTCTTAGCATTTTTTGGATTTAGACTAATTGTATCTTTTTGGATCTCACCATCCTCAGGTACACCAAGCTCCATCGACTGAGGCTTTGATAAAGAGGTTGTAATGACAAAAAAGGATATCAACAGAAAAAATGCAGCACACACAGCAATCAGGATAATCCATATTTTTTTTGATTTATTGTTTTCTTTCATCATTTGTAGATATTAATTGTTTTTTAGTTTTTTTCCATTCTTTAGCTACTAACAAAGCATTGTAGGCATTAATTACTCCACCTGTTTTAGAGAGTTCTTTAAATGGTTTTAAGGTTCCTTGTTCTTCGTCTGGTACTTGAACATCTAAGTCGTATTTTACGCTTGATTCCAACAAAATTTCTTTTACTTCCTTTGCAGTAAGTTTAGGATAATATGAACGAACTAATGCGGCAACACCGCAAACAATTGGACTGGCCATTGAGGTGCCGTCCCGGTATGCGTAACCTACATTTGCTTCGGTTGTTTTTACGAAAAAACTGGGAGCAAATACATCGACAGTTTTTTTGCCATAATTCGAAAAACTTGCTAAAAACTTCTTATCTCCATTAAAAGTAATACCACCCACTTTAATGAAATTTTGGCAAAATTCCTCTTCTGTGTCTTCATCATAATCAATTGGATAAAAAGCTGTTTTATCATTGTCGTTTGAGTCATTTCCTGCTCCGGCAATTAATAAAACATCATGCTTCTCGGCATACAAAAAAGCTTCTTTTATCCATTCAGGATGTGCACTTATAGTTTTAGCAAAACTCATATTAATAATTTTAGCTCCATTATCTACTGCATATCGTATTGTTAAAGCAATGTCTTTATCATTTTCATAACCTTGAGAGAAAGCATTCGGACTAAACAATAAAATACCAAATAATAAAATTGATAAATATCTCATTTTGTTTTTTACTTATTGCTTTCCAGTAATTTCATTTCTTCCGGAGTAATATCAACCAATGCGTAAGTAGGCACTTTAGCAATAGCCATTTCATCCAAAATATCTACCATATTTTTATAACTTGTCTTTTTACTCATTTTGATAAGTACAATTCTCCCATCTTTCCCTTCTTCCGAAAGTGTCGATTTTAATCGTAATAATTCCTTACGGATACCATTTTCACCGTATTCAAATTCTTTAGGTTTTTCCAGAGGAGAAGACAATGGGCCGACATAACTTATGATTTTATTGTTATCACCAACCAATATTGTTATTGCCTTCTTAGCATGTTTTGGATTCATACTGATTTTTTCTTTTTGTAGCTCACCATCCTCAACTACACCCAGCTCCATTGACTGAGGCTTTGATAAAGAGGTGGTAATAACAAAAAAGGAAATCAACAGAAAAAATGCAGCACACACAGCAATCAGGATAATCCATATTTTTTTTGATTTATTGTTTTCTTTCATCATTTGTAGATATTAATTGTTTTTTAGTTTTTTTCCATTCTTTAGCTACTAACAAAGCATTGTAGGCATTAATTACTCCACCTGTTTTAGAGAGTTCTTTAAATGGTTTTAAGGTTCCTTGTTCTTCGTCTGGTACTTGAACATCTAAGTCGTATTTTACGCTTGATTCCAACAAAATTTCTTTTACTTCCTTTGCAGTAAGTTTAGGATAATATGAACGAACTAATGCGGCAACACCGCAAACAATTGGACTGGCCATTGAGGTGCCGTCCCGGTATGCGTAACCTACATTTGCTTCGGTTGTTTTTACGAAAAAACTGGGAGCAAATACATCGACAGTTTTTTTGCCATAATTCGAAAAACTTGCTAAAAACTTCTTATCTCCATTAAAAGTAATACCACCCACTTTAATGAA
>NZ_JAMLJL010000007.1 GCF_023634845.1 Flavobacterium amniphilum
TTCAGTCCATCCTGCCTGGCGGTAAAATTGTTCAGCGCGGGTGTTGAAGGCTGTACCCAACCATACTTTCTCATCGGTCTGGCTGAAGTACCAGTCCATCATGATTTGGTGTAATTTTCGGCCAATTCCTTTTTTCTCGAATGCCGGATCCAGGAATAAAGCCCAGATGTTGTTTTCTTTCAAATCAGCTATTGCAAAACCGACAATCTGATTGTCAATTTCACATACCCAGCCTTTTCCGCGTTCGAACATAAATTCTTCGCAGTCTTTGTTGGTCACTAACCCCGGATCGGAAAGTGTATTTTCTTTTACCGAATTCCGTACAACCTGAATTTGGTCAATATCTTCTAATTTGGCTTCCCTGAAAATCATTTTATTGATGGTCTAATAAGATTAAAGCAAATACGGCATAGTTGATCATGTCCTGGTAATTGGCGTCAATTCCTTCTGAAACCAATGTTTTGCCTTTGTTGTCTTCTATTTGTTTAACGCGTAAAATTTTCTGCAGAATTAAATCAGTAAGGGAACTCACGCGCATATCACGCCAAGCCTCTCCGTAATCATGATTTTTGGCTTCCATCAAATCTTTCGTCAGTTGGATTTTTTCGTTGTAAAGTTTTACGGCTTCATCCACGTTTAAATCCGGTTGGTCAGCCACGCCTTTTTCCAGTTGGATCAATGCCATGATGGAATAATTGATGATACCGATGAATTCTGAAGCTTCGCCTTCGTCTACTTTACGGACTTCATTTTCCTGTAATGAACGGATGCGTTGTGCTTTGATGAATATCTGATCGGTTAGTGAGGGTAATCGTAAAATACGCCATGCACTTCCGTAATCCTGTAATTTTTTTGCGTATAAATCGCGGCAAATGGAAATGATTGCGTCGTATTGTTGTGAGGTGTTACTCATTATTAATTTATATTTGTATCAAATTTGTCCAAAAATAGCCTTTTTTGTTTAGAATTTATTTAAAAAAAATATAAAAATGACCGTCAACTGCAAAGGAAACCTGATCGATTTAACAACACCCAAAGTCATGGGGATTCTGAATGTTACACCCGATTCCTTTTATGACGGGGGCAAGTTTTCTTCCGATGTTGTTGTTTTGAAACAGGTGGAGAAAATGCTGATGGATGGAGCCAATTTTATTGATGTGGGCGGACAAACGACGAAGCCGACAGCTGATATGATTACTGCAGAAGAGGAATTGAAAAGAGTGATTCCGGTAGTAGATTCAATTTTAAAAAACTTCCCTGATGCATTACTTTCAATCGATACTTTTTATGCTAAAGTAGCCGAAGAAACCATTTTGAACGGAGCAGCTCTGATCAATGATGTGTCTGCCGGGAATTTAGATGGAGATATGTTGCCAATGGTTGCTAAACTCCAGGTGCCTTACATCATGATGCACATGCGCGGAACTCCGCAAACCATGCAAAAACTAACGCAGTATGATGATTTGGTGAAAGAGGTCTTGTTTTATTTTTCGGAAAAAATAACCCAGGCACGAAGCCTGGGCATCTATGATATCATTGTCGATCCTGGATTTGGTTTTGCCAAAACACTGGACCAGAATTATGAATTGCTTTCAAGACTGGATTTGTTCCAAATGTTGGAATTACCTGTTTTAGTTGGCGTTTCCCGTAAATCGATGATTTATAAAGTATTGGAAACTGCATCTGAACATGCTTTAAACGGCACAACGGTTTTGAATACACTGGCTTTGACAAAAGGAGCCAATATTTTACGGGTGCATGACGTTAAGGAAGCAGTGGAATGTGTCCGGTTAATTAGTCAATTGGGTTAAACCAAAAATCCTTCAATTTGCGGAATGGTATCCGGAGCAACCGGTCTTCCGTTTTTGATGGCTACTCCCGTAACTTTTGCCGATAAAATTGCTTTGTTATCCGAAAGTCGGATGATATCCTGATGGAAAACTACTTTTAGATTGCCTTCTTTTTCAGCGGAAACTTCAATTTTGAATTTGTCGCGGCTCACCAGTGAATTTTTGAAATTCATTTCGATGCTTTTTACGACTAACATGATATTGTTTTGGGCAAAATCCACAAAATCAATGCCGTGGTGGTGTAAAAATTCATGGCGGGCATGTTCTAAATAATTCTGGTACACCGAATTGTTCACAATTCCCTGTACATCCAGTTCATAGTCTCTTACGTCTAATTCAATTGAATACTTTTCCATTTTTTTGTTTAGTTGATTTCTTCTTCGTGGTTAACAAATTGTGCTTCGTATAGTTTTTTATAGTAGCCTTCTTCTTTTTGTAATAGCTGTTGGTGATTGCCTTCCTCAACAATGATTCCTTTATCCAATACCACAATTTTATCAGCATTGATAACCGTGGCCAAGCGGTGGGCGATAACAATTGAAGTCCTGTTTTGGGTTAAGGTCAGGGTTGCCTTCTGGATCATGGCTTCCAGATATGCATCAATGGATGAAGTTGCCTCATCAAGAATTAAAATACTTGGTTTGCTGACATATGCGCGTAAAAAGGCAATTAGTTGGCGCTGTCCTGACGATAGCATATTCCCTCTTTCCTTGACATCGTAATCGTAATTTCCGGGAAGGCTCATGATAAAATCATGGGCGCCAATTTCCTTGGCGGCAGCAATCACTTCTTCCCTTGAAACAGAAGGATTGTTTAAGGTGATGTTGTTGTGGATAGTGTCTGCAAATAAGAATACATCCTGAAGAACAACAGCGATTTGTTTGCGTAAACTTCCAAGGGTATATTCTTTGATGTTCTGTCCGTCAACGCAGATGGTACCCGATTTGATTTCGTAAAAACGGTTCAATAAGTTAACAATAGTTGACTTTCCTGCTCCGGTGGCACCAACAATGGCTACTGTTTCTCCTTTTTGAATGGACAGGCTGATGTTTTTAAGTACATCTTCATCTTCTTTATACCCGAATACCACATTTTTGAATTCAATTTCCCCTTCAAAATGTGGAGCTTCCAGTGTTCCGGTTTCTTCTGTGGGTTTATTGTCGTCCAAAACTTCAAAAACACGGTTGGCTGCTATCATTCCCATCTGCATCTCATTGAATTTATCGGCAATCTGGCGGAGCGGTGTAAAAAATATCGAAATGTACATCGTGTAAGCAAACAAATCACCAAAACTGGTAATGCCGTCATTGTTTAAAATATTCAATCCACCGTACCAAATGATTAAACTTAGTGTCAGTGCTGAAACAATATCGGCAATAGGAAAGAAGATCGAGTTGTACCAAACGTTTTTAACCCAGGCTTTTTTATGGAGGTAATTTATTTTTTTGAAATTCTGGTATTCAGTTTCTTCCCGTATGAATAATTGTACGATTTTCATTCCTGAAACCCTTTCCTGTACAAATGTATTCATATTGGCAATCTGGGTTCGCACTTCTTCAAAAGCATCTTTCATTTTAATTTGGAAAACACGTGTTGCGTAAATTAAAATCGGCATGGCAGCCACAACGATGAGTGTCAATTTCCAGTTCATGTATAGCATAAAGCCTAATACCACTATCATTTTAAGAAGATCACTTACAATCATGAATAATCCCTGGCTGAAAATACGGGCGATGGCTTCAATATCAGATACGGCCCGGGTTACCAGTTTGCCTACAGGCTCGTGGTCATAATAACTCATTTTAAAACCCGATAAGTGTTTGAATAATTTAATTCGGATGTCTTTAATGATGTCTTGTCCCAGCCAGTTGGCCCAATACACAAAATAAAATTGGGCGAGCACCTCGAGGAATAAAACCAAACCAATTAATACAATAAAAAGTAGTAAGCCTTTTTCATCTTTGTGTTGGATGTAATGATCCACATTATATTTCAGAAGATATGGTCGTAATGCGGCAAAAACTGAAAGTAAAATAGCCCAGACAATTACGCTGTTGTAGCGCCATTTGTAAGGTTTTGTGTATTCTAAAATTCGTTTAAAAAGTTTCGAATCAAATGCTTTCATTCTTTTTATGGATGTACGGATACGCTATATTCGTTAAAAACAATCCTTGTGCAGGTACTGAAAATCCTGCTTTTTTCCGGTCTTTACTTTCGATGATTTTAATGAAATCTTCTTTTGTGATTTTATGAAGACCGATGTTTACCAAGGTGCCAACAATCGCTCTGACCATATTACGCAGGAAGCGGTCGGCAGTTATGGTAAAGATAAGTTTATTATTTTCTTTTCTCCAATAAGCTTCGGTAATTTTACAATTGTAAGTGAAAACATCGGTATTGGATTTTGAAAAGCATTGGAAATCAGTGAAACCCAATAATAATTGTGCTGATTCATTCATCAGTTCCAAATCCAAAGGCAACTGATTGAACCATGAAGTTTCATTTCCGAAAATATCTTTTTTGGTGGAAATAAAATAATGGTAAGTTCTTGAAGTGGCATCAAAACGTGCGTGAGCTTCTTCGTGAACCGGTATGATGTCATAAACAGCAATATCTTTTGGTAAAAATGAATTGGCTTTATAGATCAATTTTTCTTTATCGATAACCTTTTCCGAATCAAAATGCCCGTACATTTGGGATGCATGCACGCCACTGTCAGTTCTTCCTGCACCAACAATATCGATTTCTTCCTGTAATAAAGTTGAAAAAACCTTGTTCAATGTTTCTTGTACAGATATGGCATTGGGTTGGTATTGCCATCCGTGGTAATGGGTTCCGTTGTAAGCGAATTCGATAAAATACTTCAATTTGAAAATCTTTTTGCAAAGATAAAAGAAAACAGCCGGGTATAAAATAATAAAAGAGAGAACCGTGGCTCTCTCTTTACTATATTTGATTCAGTTTGAAGAAAAATTAGTCTCTTCTTCCGTGACCTCTTCCGTGACCTTGGTCATTGCCTCTGTCGTGTTTTTTGTAGTGACCGTGTCCGTGACCTCTTCCGTTATCGTGACGGTAATCTCTGTCGTTATCGTAGTGTCTTGGGTTAACCGCTACATAATTTGTTCTTCTGTTGTGTCTTGGAGCGTAGTACTCTTCACGGTAATTGCGGTAGTTGTCTCTCCAGTAATGTCTGCGGTGGTAGTTAAAATGTGTCCAAGGAGTTCCACCTCTGTAATCGATAACTACTCTATGGCCTCTGTTTATATCGTATCCGTGGCAATATTCAGGCAAGTAGCGTGAGCGGCACCAACCGTTAGAACCGTAGTATACATAAACGGCATCGTAAGTATCATAGTAACATTCGATTTCCGGTAAATATACATATTGAACTCCCTCGTCATAATGGTCGCACCATGTTGGACGTGAACCAATGTTCAGGCTGACTGATACTTGTGCATTTGATTCCAGGGCAAATAAGATTAAAAATGCTCCGAATATAAATTGTAACTTTTTCATAATATTAGTTTTAAGTTATGGATAATAGTTAAACGATGATGTTTGGTAATTAGTGTCCAATTACTGTGCCAAAAATATTTTTGAAAGGGATTTAAATTACAATTTTAACAGATACTGGTATACTTTTTCGGTTGGTAAACCTACCACATTTGTATACGATCCTTCTATTTTAGAAATGCCCACAAGTCCGATCCAGTCTTGTATTCCATAGCTTCCGGCTTTGTCCAGCGGTTTGTAATTTTGGATGTAATATTCAATGGCTTCCAAGCTCAAATCGTTAAAAGTAACCTGTGTGATATCATGAATGATTTCAGCGGAATTTTGTGTTTTAAAACATACGGAAGTTACAACCTGATGTGTTTTTCCGGCCAATTTCTGAAGCATTTTTATGGCATCAGCCTCATCAACCGGTTTGCCCAATGCTTCGTTTTCCAGCCAAACCAAAGTATCGCTGGTAATCAATAATTCATTATCGGCTAAATCAGTAAAAACATCAGCTTTGAGTTTTGCCAGATAATTGGTTATGTAATAGGATTGAAGATGTGGCGGGAATATTTCTTCAATTTCTTTTAAACGGATTTCAAAATCAAGATCCAAGTCTTTGAAAAACTGCTGACGGCGAGGGGATCCTGATGCGAGAATTATTTTTGTGTCTTTGAATTTATTACGAAGCATAGTATTTCATGTTTATTCCGATTACTCCAATGGCAATAATTCCGAAAAGGATTATCAGTTTCAATACCATACTCAAATGGCTGAATTCTTTTTTGTTTCTGGCGGACCAAATTTTAATCATAAGATAAAAAAGCGGACCAATGAGAAAAGCTAATATGTATACGGTAGCGAATTGTAGGTGGAAAAGATTATTATAGGTATAATACAAAATTAACGCTGCCGGTATAATTGCCAGTCCGAATACTACTTTTGCTGTTCTGGAAATTCCCAATAAGATAGGTAAAGTTTGAATTCCGTTGTTGTAATCGCCTTTGACATCTTCCATGTCTTTGATTAATTCACGTATGAAATTGATGATAAAGGCAATGATGGAAAAATCAATCAAAATTGAAAAAACAACTTTCATAACCGATTGGTTTTCGGGAGTCGTTGCCGGGTAAATATCAAATAGTCCAATAATAATCATGCTGAAAGCTAATAAAAAGGAAACCACTAAATTCTTGACCAAAAGAATTTGTTTGAATGAAGTTGCATACATATAAAGTAAGGCAGCACACAAAATGAAAACTGTAACAAACCCCGGTTTTTGTATGGCATTGGATAAATAAAATCCAGTCCCGACTCCTATAAGTGTAAATCCGATGTATAAATTGTAAGCTGTGCCCTCTGAAATTGATTTTCCGACGATATTGCCGTTTGGTTTGTTTTCGGCATCAGGTTTTTGATCGACAATGTCATTGATAATATAGCCTCCGGCAGCAATACTTATCGTGGAAAGTATTAATAAGTAATATTGCCAGTCCTCAAGGAAAAGCCAGATATTCTGTATTTTTAAAAAACCATACAAAACAACTAATTGCATCAAAGCTATTAAAAGTAAGTTCTGGTAGCGGATGAGTTTTAAGTATTTCATTAGTCGAATTTACCGTTAAAATAAGTGTTCCATTTTTCCTGAACTTTCATTACCTGTTCAATAACATCACGAACGGCACCTTTTCCTCCGTTTCTATGTGATATGTAATTTGAAATTTCTTTGATTTCCGGAACGGCATCCTGAGGGCAGGTAGGAAGACCGACTAATTGCATTACATGATAATCGGGAATGTCGTCTCCCATGTAAAGAACATGCTCCGGTTTGATGTTGTAAATATTAATATATTCTTTGAATGTTTCAACCTTGTCAGGTGAACCTAAATGAATATCAGTTATGCCTAAATTGCGTAAACGTATACGGACTCCTTCATTGCTTCCGCCTGAAATTATACAAACATGATAACCGCTTTCGATCGCTGCTTTCATGGCAAATCCGTCGCGGATGTTCATTTCGCGTAGCATTTCCCCGGTTTGTGAAACGTGAACCGTTCCGTCTGTTAAAACTCCGTCGACATCAAAAATAAAAGTAGTGATGCCGTTCATGATTTCTTTATAGCTTTTTGCCATTATCAATTATTGATTTTGTAAGTAATTTATAAATTTCTTTTTGTGTGTTGTCCTGAAGAAAATTCAAATGTGCATTGATCGTTGTGGTGTCATTGCGTTTGGCCGGACCGGTTTGGGCTTCTTCCGGAGAGAGAAACTTTATTTTATCGGCTGTTTCTTCAATTAACGGATATAGTATTTCGAAAGGAATATTGTTTTCGGTGCAAATTTCGGAACCAATCCTGTATAAATGATTTACAAAATTGCAGGAAAATACAGCGGCTACATGTAAAGCTTTACGTTGTTCCGAAGAAATATTAAAAGGCTTGTCTGAAATTGATTTGGCAACCGATTCCAATACTAAGTAATCTTCTTCATTTTGCGCTTCAAGGCAAACCGGAATTTCCTTAAAGTTAACTTTTTTGTCTTTTGAAAAAGTCTGTAGCGGATAAAAAACGCCTTTTCGGTTTCTGGAACTCAGATTGTCAATTGAAACCGTTCCGGATGTGTGGACCACCAATTTGTTTTCAAAAGGGATTTGGGCAGAAACACTTTCTATGGCCTGATCGGTCACCGAAATAATATATAAGTCAGATTCCTGTATTTGGGCGAAATTATTTGTGATTTTTTCAGACGGAATCAAGTGCGACAGTGTTTCGGTCTGGCGGGCAAAAACCTGTTTTATTTCAACAAAACTGCTTTGGCTGAAAGCCGAAATCAAATGCCGGGCTACATTACCCGAGCCAATAATTGTTACCTGAATCATTTGGCTAAAATAAGAATTTTTCAAGTTTTACATCCATTCATATTATATTAACATTATGTTGTTAATAATCAATTGTGGGAAATGATGTTTTTTTAAACAAAAAAATTATATTTGCGAACCAATCCTAAATTGTTTAAACTATGAAAAACGTATTTATGTTAGCTTTACTGTTAATCAGTAGCTTAAGTTTCGCTCAAATTAAAGTATTGCCAACAACACCTTTGGAAAGATTAGGGCGTGTGGGAACTAACGATGTTTATGTTCAGAAAGAAGGTTCTCAATATACATTCTTCTACAAAGACATGGAGAACACAGATGATACTTCAATCAAAAACTTTACATTTAAAAATGTAGACGGTGATTATGATAATCTGTTTAAAATCATCATTGATGGTTTCAATGCATCACCTATGTATGACATCAAATTGGAATTGCCAAATGATTATGTATGGTTACACTATACAAAAGCTACAAACAAAGCGGTTGTTCAGTTTATGACAACAAACAAAGTGACATCTTCTACAGGTATCTCACAAATGATGAGTATGGAAGATATCAAAAAATTATTCGAGAGAAGTTAATTTTCTATATTTGATTCAACCTTAAAGCGAAACATATTGTTTCGCTTTTTTTATTCTTAAAATCTCCTTAAAAAACCATTCCTTTTAAGTTTTAAAAGAAAGTAATTAAGTATTTTTGTTGCACTTAAATCAGCAATCCAAAACAATGGACAAAAAAATATTTTCTTTTTTATTTTCTACACGATTAATGGCTGTCTTATTTATTGTTTTTGCAGCAGCCATGGCAGCCGGAACCTTTATTGAAGACGCATACAACACAGATACAGCAAGGATTATTGTGTATAATTCGTGGTGGTTTGAAGCGATTATGTTTTTCTTTATGTTGAACTTTTTGGGTAACATTAAACGTTACCAGTTATACAAAAAAGAGAAATGGGCGACTTTGGTTTTGCATTTGTCGTTCATTTTGATTTTAGCCGGAGCTTTTATAACCCGTTATATCAGTTATGAAGGAATGATGCCAATCCGTGAAGGAGCAACAGAAAATCAGGTTTATTCAGACAGAACTTTTTTAACCATGTATGTCGACGGTATGCATAATGGGGAAATGAAGCGTAAAACAATTGAAAAGCCTCTATTGCTTTCGGCAGCTGTTGATAATGATTTTGACTATAAAGATAATTTCAGTGATGTTCCATTTGAAGTGGAATTGATTGATTTTGTGATGGGTGCCAAAGAAATAATAAAACCTGATGAGAAAGGGATTTTATTCCTGAAAATGGTTGAAGCCGGAGGTGGGGAGCGCCATGAGCATTATCTGAAAGAAGGAGAAGTACAAAGTATTCACAATATTCTTTTTGCTTTGAATAAGTATACTAAAGGCGCTGTAAACATCACAATTAATGATAAGGAATCTTCCATTGAAACACCATTTGACGGTAACTTTATGCGGATGGCTGATCAGATGAAAGGAAACGTGATGAAAGACACGAAATCTGATTTAATGTACCGTTCGTTGTATAATGTTGGAGGTAGCCAGTTCGTTTTCCCTGAAGCTGCTATTAAAGGAGTGAAAGAATACAAATCAAACGGTAATTATAAAGATAAAGAAACCGATGATGCTTTGGTCTTTAAAGTTTCAAACCAAGGAAAAGAAAAAACAATTACGCTTTTAGGTTCAAAAGGTAAAGTCAGCGAACCTCAGGCTTTTAAATTGGGTGATTTAGAGTATACTGTTATTTTTGGAAGTAAAGTGTATGATTTGCCTTTCAAAGTGAGATTAAATAAATTTATTGCATCAAAATACCCGGGTACGGAAAAAAGCTACTCAGCATTTGAAAGTCAAGTAACTATTTTGGATGAGAAACCTTTTGATGCCCGAATTTTTATGAATAATATTTTGGATCATAAGGGATACCGTTTCTTTCAGGCTGGTTTCGATCCGGATGAAAAAGGAACTAAATTATCGGTAAACTATGATTTCTGGGGAACCTGGATTACCTATATCGGCTATTTCCTATTGTACATTGCTATGTTGGCAATTTTATTTACAAAGCATTCACGTTTTGGTGATTTAAAGGCAAAACTAAAGAAGGTCCGTCTTAAAAAAGAATCTCTTTTGGTTGTTGTTCTTTTCTTATCTTTTGCAGGTTTTGCACAGCATGGTAATCATAAGCATCAAAAAGTTACCGAAAAACAAATTGATGAATTGCTTCATAAGTTTTTGGTTCCAAAAGAACATGCGGAAAAATTTGGACGCTTGGTTATTCAGGATGCAGGAGGGCGTATGAAGCCTATTAATACGTTTTCTTCCGAATTGTTACGTAAAGTAAGTAAGAGTGATACTTATAAAGACATGAACGCTGATCAGGTGTTTTTATCCATTACTCAATTTCCGCAAATATGGTATGAAGTTCCGGTTATTTATCTGAAAAAAGGGAATGATAGTATCCGTAAAATTATCGGTATTGATAAAGAAGCGAAATATGCTAAAATGATCGACTTTTTTGATGCCAAAGGGAATTATAAATTGACTAACCAATTAGATAAAGCGTATAAGGCAGCGGTACCTAATGCTTTTGAGACAGATTTTATTGAAGCCGACAGAAAAGTGAATTTATTGTATTCTGCGTTAAGCGGACAGATTTTGAAAATTTTCCCAAAACCACATGACAGTAACAACAAATGGGTGAGTTATTTGGAATTGAATGAAGAAACCGGGACTGCTTTGGATACTGTTAAAAATGTATTACCTTTTTATTTGAATTCATTGGATAAGGCGGCGACTTCAAAAGATTATAAGTTGGCAAACAGTTTAGTTTTGGGACTTGATAAGTACCAAAAGAAATATGGCTATGAAGTTCGCCCAACTGACAGGCAGATTGACTTAGAAATTTTATACAATAAGTTTGATGTGTTTAAAAAGTTGTACTCCTGGTATATTTATGTAGGATTACTTATGTTCATGTTTGTAATTATAAATATTTTCAATAAGAAGAAATGGGTTAAAATTTCAGTAAATATATTTCATGGAATTGTAGCTTTCTTATTTTTATTACATACCGCCGGATTAATTTCCCGTTGGTATATTTCGGGTCATGCGCCTTGGAGTAATGCGTATGAATCGATGATTTATGTGGGTTGGTCCATTATGTTTTTCGGATTGGTATTCGGAAGGAAATCTGCTTTGACCGTTGCTTCTACTTCATTTGTTGCCGCTATGATTTTAATGGTTGCACACTGGAGTTGGATGGATCCTGAAATTGCAAATTTGCAACCGGTTTTGAATTCGTATTGGCTAATGATTCACGTGGCGGTTATTGTCGGGAGTTACGGGCCTTTTGCCTTAGGAGCGATTCTCGGTTTGGTTGCGCTTGGATTGATGTTGTTTACTAATGAAAAGAATAAGAAAGTGATGGATTTGAGCATCAAGGAAATTACATACATCAACGAAATGTCACTAACAGTCGGTTTAGTTATGTTGACTATCGGAAACTTCCTTGGCGGTCAATGGGCTAACGAAAGTTGGGGACGTTATTGGGGATGGGATCCAAAAGAAACCTGGGCATTAATCAGTATTATGGTGTATGCTTTCGTGATTCATATGCGATTTGTGCCGGCATTAAGAGGGAAATTTATTTATAACTTCATGAGTGTGTTGGCTTTTGCATCAGTACTGATGACTTATTTTGGAGTAAATTTCCACTTGAGCGGATTGCATTCATACGCGTCAGGTGAAAGACAAAATGTGGTCATTTATTTATATGTTTTGATTGGATTTCTCGCTTATTCAGGATTAGTGTATTTTAGATACCGGAAATTTAAAAAATAAAAAAAAATGAAAAATATTGTTGTAATTTTAAGTATGATTTTGGCTATTGGATGTCAAGGTCAGGAAAAGAAGAATAAAAACACAACAGATAAAAAAACAACTAAAAAAGAAATTATGGCTGCAAATACGATTTACCAATTTAAAGTCAAAGATATTTCAGGGAACGATTTTGATCTGGCTTCACTGAAAGGAAAAAAAGTAATGATTGTGAATACGGCTTCTGAATGTGGTTTAACGCCACAGTATGAGCAATTACAAGAGTTGTATACCGAATTTAAGGATGATAATTTTACAATTATCGGTTTTCCGGCTAACAATTTCGGAGCACAGGAACCTGGTAGTAATGAGCAAATTGCTACATTTTGTCAACGAAATTATGGAGTTACTTTCCCGATGATGGAAAAAATATCAGTAAAAGGTGATGATACGCATGCGTTATATCAATTTCTGACCCATAAAGACCAAAACGGATTAGAAGACAATGAGGTGAAATGGAACTTTCAGAAATACCTGATCAATGAAGACGGTACTTTGGCCAAAGTAATCGGGCCGGAAACGCTGCCTATTGATGAAACCGTAATCAAATGGATTAAACCATAAAAAGAAAAATATTCTAAAAATAAATGCGCTACGTAAATAGCGCATTTATTTTTTGCCAAAGTGTTTCATCAAAATCGGAAAGCGCCATGTTGCTTCCGTCTGCCGCATCTCCCATTCGGATAATAACCATTTTTTTACTTGGGACTACGTATATTTTTTGGTCATTTTTCCCTAAAGCCATGAGCATATCACTTGGAGCTGAAGGAATAATGCTGCCGTTGAATTGGAATTGGGAACCCGGCAAATGATAGGAAGCTTTTCCGTTTAACCACCATAAGTAACCATAGGCTAAATTGATGTTTTGGGAAGTTGAGGTAGCTTCATTGAAATAGGTTTCGTTAAGAATTTGGCTGCCGTTCCATTTTCCTTTGTTTAAAGCTAATAACCCGAAACGTGCCATGCTTCTTGTGTTGCTTGAATATATCCGTAATCCGTCAGGATTGTTATACCAAAAACCACTTGTGCTCATTCCGATTTTATCGCGTAACTTACTGTTGAAATAAGCATTCCATGTTTGTCCGCTTGCTTGTGTTACTACATCCTGAAGTTTGACATATACATTGTCATATGCCCAACGGGTTCCTGCATCTGATTTGTAAATTAAATTTGAAGGTTCAACTAAATCTTCATTGAATTCATCATCCAAACCTGAAGTCATTGATAATAAATGCTTGCAGGTAATCAGATTTTCTTTTGCCAAGGTTTCACTTGTCCATCCGGTTCCAATGTAGGTTGATACTTTTTGGTTGATATTTAAAAGGTTTTCCTGTTGGGCAATCCCTGTTAGTGTTGAAGTTAAGGTTTTTCCGGCACTGGCCCAATACCAAACAGTTGAGGAATTGTGTCCGTTGAAGTATTCTTCCATTACGATTCTTCCGTTGACCAGAATCATGAATGATTTAGAATGTTTCTCGTTGAGATAATCTTTCAAAGGCTGTACGGCACTTTGGTTCCAACCTAATGAAGAGATCGATTTTGTCTCCCAGGTTGAGCCGCTTAATGGAGGGAAATACATACTTTCCGGTGCGGCTTCATTTGTAGTTTCATCTGAACTGCATCCTGATAATACTAAAAAGCAAAAGGTTATAGTGTAAAATAGTTTCATTTTGGGTTTTTTAGTTATTTCAAATTTAGACTATAATTTTTCAAAAAGGTTTAACCGAATGTTTTAATTTTACGATATGAAAAGAACTGCAGTTATAATGGTAGCTCTGGTTGTTTTTTCCTGTAAGGAAAAAGTGAAGCTGGGTCAGATTGATAAAATTAAAGGATATTGGCAAATCACTAAGGTTGAAACGGCCAAAGGAGATAAAAAAGAATATCCGGTAAATGAAAACTATGAATATTTTGATATCAAAAATAATTCGGGTTTTCATAAGAAAGTGAGATGGCAACCGATGGGAACATTTTTAGTAGATGACTTGCAGGAGAAAATGACTGCTTCTGAAAAAGATGGACAGGTTGTGTTGGATTTTTCATCCGATTTTGGAAAGCATTCCGAAATTGTTGCCGAATTGTCTGATAGTTTATTGGTTCTGGAATCAGAAGAAGGGGCTAATTTTCATTATAAAAAAGTTAATGTAAATTCATTAGAACAATATGGCAAAAAGGCTGAGTAACGAGAGTTCGATAGGTGATATTCTTAAAGAAATCATCGACGCAAACAAACTGGATAAAGGTTTGAACCAGATTTCCGTGGCCGATGCCTGGAAAAACCTGATGGGTAACGGTGTGAATAATTATACCCGGAATGTATTGCTTAAAGGTTCTGTTTTGTATGTTGAATTGACTTCTGCGGTTTTAAGGGAAGAATTGAGTTACGGGAAGGATAAAATCATTAAGATGATCAACGAAGAACTCGGTAGGGAAGTTGTGAAAGATGTTGTATTAAAATAGGAAATGCCCCATGATTGGGGCATTTTCACTAACCAAAAAAATTAGAATTGCGCTGTTTCGGTTGAATCTTTCATCGCCACTGTTGAAGCTAATCCTGCAGTAACCGCATTCTGTACTTCGTCAAAATAGGTTGTTCCTACAAAATTCTGGTGCTTCACGGCTCTGAATCCTTCAGCCTGTAACGCAAACTCTTTTTGCTGTAATTCCGAATATCCCGCCATTCCTTTTCTTTTATATGCTAATGCCAATTCAAACATTGATGTGTTCAAGGCATGGAATCCGGCCAATGTGATAAATTGGAATTTGTATCCTAAAGCTGCTAAATCTTCACGGAATGTTTCCATTTCAGCTACTGATAATTTGGCTGCCCAGTTGAATGATGGCGAACAGTTGTATGCTAATAGTTTATCTGGATATTGTGCGTGAATGGCTTCGGCAAATTTTCTTGCCTCAGTGATGTCAGGAGTTGAAGTTTCCAGCCATATTAAATCGGCATACGGAGCGTAGGATAAACCACGGCTGATTCCTTGCTCTAATCCTGCATTTACATAGAAGAAACCTTCTGGTGTTCTTTCTCCGGTGATAAACTCTCGGTCTCTGTAGTCAACATCACTTGTCAATAAGTTAGCTGCATCTGCATCGGTACGGGCAACAATTAGTGTTGGTACTCCCATCACATCAGCTGCTAAACGGGCTGCTACTAATTTATTGATGGCTTCCTGCGTAGGAACTAATACTTTTCCTCCCAAGTGTCCGCATTTTTTAGCTGAAGATAATTGGTCTTCAAAGTGAACACCAGCAGCTCCAGCTTCGATCATGCCTTTCATTAATTCAAATGCATTTAAGTTACCGCCGAATCCGGCTTCAGCATCTGCAACAATAGGTACTAAATATTCTTTTTTATTTTCTACTTTATTTACTGATTGAATTTGATCGGCACGCAACAAGGCATTATTGATTCTTTTAACAACCTGCGGAACACTGTTTGCAGGATATAAAGATTGGTCAGGATACATTTCACCTGCTAGATTTGCATCGGCTGCTACCTGCCAGCCGCTTAAATATATGGCTTCCAGTCCTGCTTCGACTTCCTGGATTGCCTGATTTCCTGTCATGGCTCCTAAACCGGCCACCCAGTCCTGAGAATGTAATTTTTTCCATAGTACTTCGGATCCGTGACGCGCGATGGAATGCTCAATTTGATAAGAACCTTGTAATTCTACTACTTTTCCGGCAGTATATGGTCTTTCGATACCTTTCCATCTTGGGTTTGTTGTCCATTCGGTAACTAATTGTTGAATTCTTTCTTCAGTTTTCATAATTTTGTTGTGCTTTAAATAGTTATTATTAATTATTTGGATGTAATTGCCGGATGTTGCCGCATCCGGCAGTTTTTTTAAAGATACTTGTATGCGATTGTTGTTAAGAAATCGTCTAATTCAGGTTTAAGTGACATTTCTGTAAATAAATCAGTTGCTAATTCAAATCGGCCTTTAGCGTATCTTTCTTCGCCTACATCTTCCCTGATTTTTATCAATTCGATTTCAGTTAATTCTTTTAGAAGGTAAGGAGTGAATGTTTTCCCGTTTTCCAAAGTGATATTGTTTTTCAGCCAAAGCCAAACCTGTGCTCTTGAAATTTCTGCAGTTGCAGCATCTTCCATTAAATGGTACAAAGCAGCAGCTCCAGTACCCATCAACCAGGATTCGATGTATAAAATCCCGATATTGATGTTTTTTTGTATGCCTTTCAAAGTGATGCTTCCTTGGGGGATTTCTAGTAATTGGTCTTCTGTAATGCTTAATTCATTCCGTCTGATATGCATCTGGTTTTTCGTTAACATATTGTCATTGAAAACTTTCATGGCCACCGGAACCAATGCGGGATGTGCTACCCAAGTACCGTCGTGCCCGTTTTTAACTTCGCGTTCTTTGTCGGTAATGACTTTATTGAATGCAATCTCATTGGCTTCATCGTTATTTTTGATTGGAATTTGAGCTGCCATTCCTCCAATTGCCAATACGTTGCGTTTGTGACAAATTTGGATGACTCTCAATGAATAAGCGCTCATGAACGGACTTGTCATAGTGATTTGATCTCTGTCCGGAACAATGAAATTTTTATGGTTTTTCAGTTTTTTGATGTAAGAGAATATGTAATCCCAACGACCACAATTCAGACCTGCAATATGTTCTTTCAGTTCGTAAATGATTTCGTCCAACTGGAAACTGGCCGTTATAGTTTCGATTAAAACAGTTGCTTTGATTGTTCCTTGTTTGATGTCTAAATAATCCTGACTGAAGATGAAAACTTCATTCCACCAACGGGCTTCTTCATAATGTTCCAATTTCGGTAAATAGAAGTATGGGCCTAACCCATTTTTGATTTGTGTATTTGCATTGTGAAAGAAAAACAAACCAAAATCAACTAAAGAAGCTGATGCTAATTCACCTTCAAAAGAAATATTTTTTTCTTCTAAATGTAAACCACGCGGACGGACCAACAACACCGAATGTTTTTCGTTTAAAGTGTATTTTTTGCCATTTTGCTCTAAATCAATGCTTTTTTTGACGGCATCTCTTAAATTTTGCTGTCCTTCCATTAGGTTGCTCCAGGTTGGTGAGCAACTGTCTTCAAAATCGGCCATAAATGTTTTTGCGCCGGAATTTAAAGCATTGATGACCATTTTGCGGTCAACCGGACCGGTAATTTCAACCCTTCTGTCTAATAAAGGTTCCGGAATTCGGGCAGCTGTCCAGGCTGTGTTTCGGATGGTTTTGGTTTCCAAAGGAAAAACCGGGTTTTCTCCCGAATCGAAAATCTTTTGTTGGATATCTCTTTTGTCCAAAAGTGAAATGCGGGTTTGGTTGAATTTTTTATGTAAAGCTTCAAGAAAAAGTAAGGCTTCATCCGTCAGGATGTCTTTATAGGTAGCTTGGTTTTTAACCTCATAGGTTTTATTGATTGCTAATTCCATTTTTGTGTTGATTTAGTTTTTATGCGAACAAACTTATAAAATTAAAATTTACAAAACAAGCGAACGTTCGCAAAATATTTTAAAATTGCAAAATTCATTAAAAGTCATATCTTTGTTTTGAAGTAATAAATCCAGTATTTGTAATGATTGAAGAAGAATATATACGTCTGATTTTCGGATTGAAAATGAAACAGATGCGGACAGAAAAGAATCTGTCTTTATTCGGTTTGGCCAAAATAACCGGTTTATCTAAATCGTATCTGAATGAAATTGAGAAAGGGAAGAAGTATCCGAAGCGCGATAAAATATTATTGCTGGCCGAAGCATTGGAATCGAATTACGATCATTTGGTTTCCTTAAAGCTGGATAAAAACCTGGCGCCAATCGGTGAAATCCTGCAATCAAACATATTAAAGGAGATTCCTTTGGAATTATTCGGAATAAAAGAAAGTGACTTAATTGATATCATTGCCGAAGCTCCGGTAAAGGTTAATGCCTTCATCAGCACGCTTTTTGAAATCGCCAAACATTACAATTTAACTCGGGAAAGTTTCTTTTTGGCGGCTTTACGTTCTTATCAGGAAGCAAACAATAATTATTTTGATGAAATAGAAAGCCAGGTAGAGAAGTTTGCTAAAGCATATTCAATTGATTTGAACCAGAAATTATCCATACAGGAATTAGAAGAGATTTTGATCGAAGAGTATGGCTATACGATTAATAACGAGGAATTGTCACAACATAAGGAATTGATTAATCTCCGTTCGGTTTTTGTACCTACTTCCAAAACGCTTCTGGTTTCTTCCGAAACAGATGAATCACAACGGATGTTTATCTATGCCAAAGAAATTGCCTACAACTATCTGAATATTACCGATAGATTATACACGTTTTCATGGATTAAATTCGAACGTTTCGATCAGGTGCTGAATAATTTTCTGGCGTCTTATTTTGCAGGCGCTTTACTGATTCCGAGGAAACCATTGGTTAAAAAACTAAAAACATTTTTTGAAAAGAAAACCTTTGATGCAAATGAATTTCAAAGTTTAATCGCAGAATA
Organism: Flavobacterium amniphilum; assembly: GCF_023634845.1. Classification (GTDB taxonomy): domain Bacteria; phylum Bacteroidota; class Bacteroidia; order Flavobacteriales; family Flavobacteriaceae; genus Flavobacterium; species Flavobacterium amniphilum. The sequence goes on from NZ_JAMLJL010000007.1 coordinate 18,612, forward strand.
TACAGATTCACCCGAAACTTTTTACCAGCGCTTAACAAATATCCTTCCGAAGGATTTTAACCTTAAAAACTTATTCTTTTTACGTTTCAGTTATAAACCCGAGCGTAATGATATTAAGCTGACGAAAGAATTGCACATCACTAATTTACTGGAGCCGCATGCTAATGAAAGTTACGAGCATTACTGTAGAAGATGGATTTCGTTAAAAACCATAAAGGAAATCCCGCATATCGATGAAGAACATTTATTTGATACCCAGATTTCTTCGTATACACACAGCGGTGTGGAATATTTTACGATGTCTTCGGCTACAAAAGATCCTTTTAGAAATGGCTATTACAGAAGTATTGGTTTTGGAATCATGATTACACCCAATTCTTCTTCGAAAATAGCTTTTTTAAACGATGAAAATATAAAAAGAAGGGAAGTAGGAGTAACGTGTGAATCATGCAGAATTGCTGATTGTGCCGAAAGAGTGGCACCACCCAAAACAGTTGAGAAAAAAGTCAGATTCTCCCAAACCGATGAAGTGGTTCAGGGAATATTTGAAAAATATAAATAATAAAAAAGCCGCTCAAATGAACGGCTTTTTTTATAATTGTATGTTGGATTAGAACATTTCTCTTCCTGCAAAGTGGAAAGCACCTTCGATAGCTGCATTCTCATCAGAGTCAGAACCGTGAACCGCATTTTCTCCAATTGAAGTAGCGTATTTTTTACGGATTGTACCTTCAGCTGCATCAGCAGGATTAGTAGCACCGATTAAAGTACGGAAATCTTCAACAGCGTTATCTTTTTCCAAGATAGCAGCTACGATTGGACCTCTTGTCATGAATTCTACTAATTCACCGAAGAATGGTCTTTCAGAGTGAACTGCGTAAAATTGCTGAGCATCAGCCACAGTTAATTGCGTTAATTTTAAAGAAACGATTCTGAAACCACCTTCAGTAATCATGTTTAAAATTCCACCGATGTTTCCTTTTTCAACCGCATCCGGTTTGATCATAGTAAAAGTTCTATTACTTGCCATTTTTTCCTTTTTTAATTTGCGTGCAAAAGTATAACTTTTTAATCAATCTGAAAGAAAAGTTTTAATGATATTTTAGTTAATTGTTCTGGCTAATCGAAATCCGTAAAACTCGTTTGTTTTGTTTGGATCGGTACTGATTCTGTTTGCTGTTCTCAGGTAATTTTCCTGACTGTCCCATGAACCGCCACGCACTGCTTTTTTCTCACCACGGATCGGTCCTCTCGGATTATTCCCGTCTTCGGTTTTATAGTAATCTTTATTATACCAGTCCCAGCACCATTCCCATACGTTTCCGCTCATGTCATGAATACCTAATTCATTTGGTAATTTTGTTCCTACTGCATGTGGTTTTTTCTCACTGTTCTTAATCCACCAGGCAATGTCATTTGAATTATTGGAACCGGCAAATACGCTTCCTTTAGATTTATTTCCGCCTTTGGCTGCAAATTCCCATTCTGCTTCCGTCGGTAAACGGTAACCATCAACTGTGAAATCACATTTTACATTTGGACCAACCATAGTATAGGCAGGTTTAAGTCCTTCAATTTTACTTAACCAATTGCAGTATTCAATAGCTTCAAACCAGGTAATGTCTGTAACCGGATTGTTGTCGTTCCATCCCCATGTTGGGGCAACAGGCATTTTTTTCTTATTTTTTTTACAATAATCCTTCCATTCCCAAACGGTAACCTCCAGTTTGTTGATTTCAAAGGCATTTAGTTTAACTTCGTGTTGTTTTTGTTCGTCGTTTTCAGCAATCCGGTTATCATCTTTTGAGCCCATCATAAATGTTCCCCCGCTAACTTTCACCATCTCAAGTACAGGATTCCCCAATCTGTAAAATGAAAGTAGTGTAAATGATACAGCACCGATGATTAGTAGTTTTTTTAACATAAGTTTGTTTGTTTGTTATAAAAATGATGTTTTAAATCGGGCGCAAAAGTATGTTTAAAAATGAGTTATGTTAAATTTTGATAATTAAAATCGATAAAAGGTGAAAAATATCCGTTAATATGATATGATTATTGAAAAATCATCAATTGTAAGTTAAGATTTACAGATTGGAATTCTAAAATCTGTACTTGAATTTGATAAAATCAAAAGTATTGTTTTTTTTCAATCACAAAGTTTTCCAAAACTAAAACATCAAGTGATGTTTCTTCAAAAAGGGCTATTGCATGTTCCGGTGTTTCCACCATTGGCATGCCACGTCTGTTTAAGCTGGTGTTTAGAAGTACTGCTATTCCTGATTCTTTTTCAAAATATCCGAGAAGATTATAGAACCGTTCATTCCATTGTTTGTTAACAGTTTGTACTCTGGCTGAGCCATCCTCATGCGTTGTGTTTTGGAGTATGTCGCTATATTTTTTACGGGTTTTATCTACTAAAATCATATAGGGACTGTTTCTTCCTTTTTCAAAATATTCGGATACTTTTTCTTCTCTTACAGCCGGGGCAAAAGGTCTGAAGTCTTCTCTGAATTTAATGTTACGGTTGATATGCTGTTTCATGCCTTTTATGCCGGGATGTGCTAAAATACTGCGTCTTCCCAATGCTCTTGGGCCAAATTCCGATTCAGCATGAAACCAAGCCATTGTCTTTCCTGAATTAATAGCTGAAGCACAATGTTTTAATAATTCATCTTCCAGTTGAAAATGACTTATTTTGAAATTATCATAATGCGCTGCCTGAATTGCTTTTTCAATGTCTTTTTCAATATATTTTTTTCCAAAACAAGTTGACTCGTTGTGTTGAAATTTAGGCATTTTTAAATGATGGAGCCAGCCATAAAAAGCACATCCCAATGCTAATCCGTTATCAGCGGCTGCAGGTTCCCAATAGATGTTTTGCGCTAATTGGGCATCTTGCAGTTTGGCATTGGCGACTGCGTTTAAAGCCACACCACCCGAATAACAAAGATTCGGATGGGAAAAAAGAGAATAGCGGCTTGTTATGCATTTTAAAATAGCGCTTTCAACTTGTTCCTGAGCCCATTTTGCAACATCTGCATAATAGGAAAAATGTTCCTTGAAATAGTCATATCCTTTTGAAGGATTTTTTAAAAATGCTTTCCAGTCTTGACTAACATATAAATTTTGATTTTCAAAGTAAAAAGCCTCCATGTTAAATACTCCGGTTTTTCCATATGGAGCCAATCCCATGAGCTTACCTACATCGTCCATGTTTCCAAAAACATAATGACTGACAGCAGCATAAAAACCGCCAATCGAATGACAGGTTGTAGGAAGTGATAACATGTCTTTTTGGGATTCGGCCATCGGACTGAAGTCTTTATAAATGGTTTTTAATCCTTGTCCGTCATAATAATAGAAACTGTCTTTCTCACAAAGCATTTCATTAGTAGCCAAAAAATGCTCCGGGATATTGCATTTTTCCTCGGGATTTAATGCTAAATACTGCTCGAGCGGACTTCCGCATCCGTCAATGACCATAACGGCACATTCGTCAAAAGGGGAAGTGCCAATTGCACTGTAAGCATGCGCAAGGTGATGGGAAATAGTAATGATTTCAGGATTAGGCCGTTCTGCAAAAATCCGTTTGCCTTTAAAACGGTCCCGGGAAGGAATAGTGAAGTTTTCACATTGTACCACTAAACTAATATCGTCAATGGTAATATTTTCGGCATCCAGACAATATTGAATGGCTACTGTGTCGTTGCCTCCATCATGTTTTATACGTGTAATGCGTTCTTTTTCAATGGCTACGCAAATTTTTCCGTCTTTTAGTAATACTGCTGAACCGTTGTGGGATAATCCTGTCCCCAGTATGTAAATTGGCTTATTCATTCTTCGATTTTGTTCAATCGAAAGTTATAAATAATCTTTTGATTTGATAATTGAATTATAAAATCAATATGGAAAATTTTTGTTCTAACGGATTTAGTCCAGTCAGTAACTTTGAAATCAGTAATGCTCCACTTTCAATATAAAATTCAGAAAAATTTTGTTTGCGCTCCTGTAATCCCTGATTGGGGAATAATTCGTTTTGAATCAATGAAATACGCTCTAACTGATCGGATAATATTCTTTTTTCAGCCTTAAGTAATCTTTTTTCTAAGTTTTCCAATCCTTTGATTTGTTTGACTTGCTGCGCCTGAACTGCTCCGGTAAAGGAAGGGTCAGTTTTTTTGGCGATATCGTTTAATACTGTAAATTGTTGTCTCAAAAATGCTTTCTGCTCAGAAAAATCAATAGTAAGGTTTGATAATTCTTTTGTTTTGGTATTGATTAAATCCTGCTGTTTCGTGAATAAATCACCCCAGCTTAATTCCAGTTTATCAATTTTCTGTACTTGCTTTTCAGATGCAATCAATACGGAATTCCGTACCAACAAAATAGGGAAGGTGATATTGTTACTTTCAAAATTGGATCTTAATTGTAACCAATACGCAATTTCCCCGCCGCCGCCAATATAACATAAATTGGGAAGGATTACTTCCTGATATAACGGACGTAAAATAACATTCGGACTGAATTTCTCCGGATGATTCTCCAGTTCAGTCAGTATTTCACTCTCGGAAAACTTAATTTGTGTATTGTTAACACTATATTCTCCTTTCTCAAATACAATGCGTTCACGGAGTTTGTCTTCTATGTAAAACAAATTGATTTCTCTCGGATTGACCTGAATGTCATAATTTTTCAGTTTTTCATTAGTTTCGGAAACTTTTTGAAAAGAAAGTTGCTCTGTCAATTCTCTTTTTACAAAAGGAGCAAACAGTTTTTTTAAGTTAACATCATCTCCGTCAATAATAACCAAACCTTCTTCTTTGAATAATTCATTGGCGATAAAACGGGTAGCGTCAGTTAAAGTTTCATGCTCCAAATACGCTTTTCTGAACAATTCTTTCAAATAAGCGGCATTGTCACCAATCCCCAATTCTTTCTCAAACTGGGTATATACTTCATCAAGTCCATCGGTAGTTAATCTTCCAACCGGGCCACTACTGGCTTTGTTCCATTTTATCTTGGTATTCCTGAAAGTGAAATGGTTGATTTCATCAAAATCATGATCTTCAGTTGCCATCCAATAAACCGGGACAAAATTATAATCTGGGTGTTTGGCTTTTAACTGTCTGGACAAATTAATCGTGGAAACAATTTTATAGATAAAATATAACGGACCCGTAAATAAATTCAACTGGTGACCGGTGGTAATCGTGAATGTATTTGTTTCTTTTAAGAGCTCGATATTGTGTAATGAATCTTCAGATAAAACAATTTTTTTGTTCTGTTGCAAAAGGCTTTCAACTAAAACAACTCTGTTTTCAACAGGGAAATTGCTCTTCTTCTCTTCAATTTGTGAAAGAAAATTCCCAATATCGGGGAATCGGTGGTATAACGACTGTAACTCAGGTTTCCGGTCTAAATAATCAACAATAAGTTTTGAGAAATATCCTGAATTCTGGTAGTTAATACAGTCGGTTGGCATGTTTTTTTATTTTTTGTAAAAGTACTAAATTGAGGTATTCAACGATTTTATTTTAACGTCTTATTATCATTTGGGGAAAAATATTTTGTAAGAAATTTGGAAATTTAAAAAAGTTTTCTAAAAATTTGTGCCGTAATAATTAACTCTTAAAAACGAAGAAAAAATGTTTGTATTCAACTTAACATCTCAAAGCAATTCATCAGTACCTGGTGTCGCTTTTCTTCGTGGCTTATTTCAACCGTAGCGATTTAAATCAAAATATATGAAAAAGCCCGAAGACAATTAGTTTCGGGCTTTTTTGTATATTCTAGATACTTCACAATTACTTCCCGGAAAACCGACTGTTATTTATCCAAACGGATAAAATGATATGCCTGTTGCATTTGTCATCAGGCACGTATTGAAATTTTTAGCAACAAAATCATGGGAAATAAATTATCAGGGAGAGACCTAATTCAATTGGGCTTCCCTAAAAATAACGCAATAAACATAGCCTTAGGGCAAATTAACAGATACAGAAAAAAAGAGAAGAAAGCGAGTATTCTAACCGAAGCCAAAGAAGTACTCTTAACACCTGAAAAGTTTAAAGGGCACGGAACCTGGGGAAAAGTAGCCGAAGGTTTAATCAATCCGGTGCAGGTAAGAATGCATCAATTGAACACAACCCGGGCACCGTTTTCCATTTTCGGGGAAAATGAAATCGACGAACAGGCTAAATTCCAATTGTACGATGCATTGAAATTGCCCATCTCGGTTTCAGGCGCACTAATGCCTGACGCACATTCGGGTTACGGATTGCCAATCGGTGGTGTGTTAGCCACAGATAACGCAGTGATTCCGTATGGTGTTGGGGTCGATATCGGATGCCGTATGAGTTTGTCGGTATTTGATTTACCAGCTTCTTTTCTGAAAGGGAAAGACGATCAGTTAAAAGCAATCCTCAGCGAGCATACAAAATTCGGAATGACCGAAACACACAAAATCAAAGCAGATCACGAGGTGTTCGGCAGAAGTGAATTTCAGGATATTCCGCTTTTGAAAAGCTTGTTGGGAAAGGCTTACAAGCAACTGGGAACTTCAGGAGGCGGTAATCATTTCGTCGAATTCGGTGTCGTAAAGCTGGATACAGTTTTACCGGAATGGAAATTGGTTCCTGGTGAATACCTGGCGGTTTTGTCACACAGTGGTTCCCGCGGATTGGGCGCTAACATTGCCAAGCATTATACTTACCTGGCAACAAAACAATGTCCGTTACCGAAGCAGGTACAGCATCTGGCCTGGCTTGACCTCAATACGCACGACGGTCAGGAATATTGGCTGGCTATGAACTTAGCCGGGGAATATGCAAAGGCATGTCACGATGATATTCACAGGCGTATCGCTAAAGCATTGAATAAACGCATCGTGATGACGATCGAAAACCACCACAATTTTGCGTGGAAGGAAATGGTTAACGGTAAAGAATGTATCGTGCACCGCAAAGGAGCAACTCCGGCAAGTGAGGGCCAACTCGGAATCATTCCGGGTTCCATGACCGCACCGGGTTTTATCGTTCGCGGTAAAGGAAACGCTGAAAGTCTGAATTCTGCCTCACATGGCGCCGGCCGTTTGTTCTCAAGGGCAAAGTGCAAAGCAACATTCACACAAAGTGAGATTAAGAAGGAACTTCAAAAGCATGAAGTTCAGTTAATCGGCGGTAATATTGACGAAGCACCAATGGCGTATAAGAACATCAACACGGTGATGGAATTGCAAAAAGAATTAGTTGAAGTAATGGGAACTTTCACACCCAAAATTGTGAGAATGGATAAATAAAAATGGACACTATCATACAAATAACAGCAGGGCGCGGACCTGCAGAATGCACTTGGGTTGTCGCCCAAGTGCTTAAAAAAGTGTTGGAAGAAGCACAGGATAACGGTTTGAACACATCGGTACTGTGCCGCGAAGCGGGATCTGAAAACGGTACGGTCGAATCGGCACTGGTTGCCATCGAAGGAAAGGAAGCAGCTGCTTTTGTTGTATCATGGAAAGGAACCATCCAATGGATCGGTCAAAGCCAGTTCCGCAAAATGCACAAACGCAAAAACTGGTTCATCGGAATTTTTGAAGTCAATAAACCGGATCAGTCGGTTATTCACGAAAAGGATATTCAATACCAAGCGATGCGCAGTAGTGGGGCAGGAGGCCAACATGTGAACAAAGTGAGTTCGGCCATCAGGGCTACGCACATGCCAACCGGAACTTCGGCGGTTGCCATGGATTCGCGTTCTCAACACCAGAATAAAAAACTGGCAAAAGAACGCTTGCTCGAAAAACTGGAAGTGGTCAATTTGGAACAAATCAAAAATGAGTTTCAAAAGCAATGGATGAACCAGATGCAAATCGAACGGGGAAATCCGGTGCGGACGTTCAAAGGAACCGACTTCAAAAAACAAAAGGAAGAAAAGAAAACCAAAACCGACCGACAGCGGTTTAAAAAAGAATTAAGAGATGAAATCTATAGATAAATACTTGTTTCAGGCATTGGATAATTATCCGTATTCGTTGGAGGAAACCATCGAATCCTTGGATTATGCCTTGTCTTATGATGATAAAAATACCATGGCGTTGTGTCTGTACGGACGCGTGTATGCCGAACAGTTATTGCAATATGATATGGCCAAGGAATATTTTCAAAAGGCACTTTCCATTAATGTGAATGCCTTGGAAGTCCATACTTATTATATTGATACCTTACTTTTAAATGAGGATTTTGAGGAAGCCGATAAGTTAATCGATTTCGCCCTGAAAGTAAAAGGAAGCAATAAAGCGGAAATCTGGTTCAAAAAAGTGCAATTGCTGGAACGTAAAAACGAATTGAAGCAAGCCAAAAAAGCATTGAAAGAAGTCAAAAAGACAATCATGGGCACCGAATTCAATTATGCCATCAATGAAACCGAAAAACGGTTAAAGGAAAAGTTGAAATTGGTTTCTCCAAAAAAGAAAAAGAAGAAGAAAAAGGAATCCAAAAAGAAAAAGAGCAGTAAATAACTGCTCTTTTTTTTAGGTTCTAAGTAGTCTGATAAACTAAAAGAATCTTACGGGTTTTTTGATTGAAGCCTAATAAAATTAATTCAATTGAGGATTTTGATACCCATTTCTCAATTTAATTTTGAAAGAATGAATCTAAATTAAAATGTAAGAAGTTGAATCTTAATAGTTTATTTTTTGACTATAGTTTGTAGGAAAAAAACATTAAATAATAATTGGGTGAATTGCAATAAAAATATACTTTTAGGTCTTTATTTGTGAAATCCCACCTCTTTTTGTGTTAAAATTAAAGAAGTATAACAATTTGAAGTTATAATTTTTAAAAAACTAAATATATACAAATCAATAATGAATAAGAATAATTTTATTGCAATAATATTCATATTACTGCTTCCAATGAGTTTGTTTTCCCAAATGAAAATTAGTGGTCAAATCGAAAACCAAAACGGAAAATTAATTGAATTTTTGGAAGTTCAATTAAAGGATAAAGATTCACTAGCCATAAAAAGTGAATTGACTAATTCAGAGGGGAAATTTACAATCATAACCGGTAAAGGAGAATATTTATTATTGGTCAAACAATTAGGTACAGTTATTCACGAACAGAAAATAGATGTAAACCAAGACTATAATTTAGGAGTAATTAAAATTATTCAGACTCAGCAACTAAATGAGGTTGTGGTAGCTTCAAACAAGAAACTTTTGGAGAGAAAAGTTGACCGACTGGTTTTTAATGTTGAAAACAGTATTTCTGCAACAGGAGGTGATGCTATTGATGCTCTTACTATTACACCGGGTGTGAAAGTACAAGGAGATAACATAGGAATTGTTGGTAAGGCAGGTGTAGATGTAATGATAAACAATAAAAAAACGCAATTATCAGGCAATGACTTAATAACCTATCTTAAAACAATACGAGGTGAAAATATTTCTAAAATTGAAGTAATCACAAATCCATCTGTTAAATATGATTCTGAAGGTAATAGCGGATTAATTAATATTGTTCTGAAAAAAAATACAAGTATGGGAGTTAATGGTTCATTGCAATCTTCCATAAACAAAGGATATTACTACAACTTCAATAATGGTCTTAATATTAATTATCAGGACGATAAGTTTAAAATTTCATGGAAAGGTAATCTGGCAAACATTAAGAGCAAGTCTTTAGAATACAATAAAGTTGAAAGTCAGTCACAGAGTATTGAAAACAATACTAATCGGAATTTTTATGGTAATACTATGAGTTCTTATATGAGTATTGATTATACACTTAACCCAAAATCAAACTTCGGTTTAGTTTATAATATCAGTAGAAGAGCGATTGATGGTCGTGGTAAAACAAATACATTAATTCAAAATGGTACATCTCAAAATATAAATTCAAGAACAAGTAGTGATGCAGCAGGATTAGTAAATTCTTTAAACGGCTACTACAATTATAATATAAATAAAGAGGGAAAAAAGTTTAGCATTGAAGGAAATTATATTACAAATGAGGTCGACAATTCCATAAATAATTATAGTAATTCAGCTTCTTATTCTGATTTACAGAATACTAAAAACAATTCTTTTAAAATTGGAACGGCTCAAATTGACTTTGAATTGCCTAACCAATGGTGCAAACTGGAAACCGGAGCAAAAATTACAAGTACTGATTCCCGTATTTACACTAACAGTTTAGAAGATAACAGTATAACTGTTAATAATTTATTTTCACTGAATGAAAAAATAAGCGCACTATATGTAACTGCCAATAAGGAAATTAATAAAAAATGGACTGTTGATTTGGGACTGCGGTATGAGCATACCCAATTGAATATTCATCCCGAGTCGAGTGATAAGATAGTTTCAAAATACGATAATGTTTTCCCAACGGTAAGTGTCTTATTTAATCAAAGTGAAGAAACAAGCTGGTCAATGAATTACAATGCAAGGATAAGCCGCCCGAAATTCGAAGACCTTAATCCATATCAATTTTATAACAACTCGTATTCATATACTACAGGAAATCCATATTTAAAACCATCGATTTCACATAACGTGGAGTTAAATTTCACGCATAAGAATGTGAATATATCTTTGTATGGGAGCAGATTGTTAAATGGAAGCGGTGGAATAACATCAATTGAAAATGATTTCCAAGTGTATAAAATGGAAAATTATTATGATGAAAACAGTCTTGGATTTAATGTTAATTATTCACGCAAATTCTTCAAAATTTGGGAGTCTACTATTTATGGGGATGGACATTTCGAACATGCAACATCAAATGTTCTTCAAAACTCAACTTTTAGTGGATGGAACGGACTTTTTTCTACAAACAACAGCGTAATTTTAAATAAAAGTAAATCTTTAATCTTTTTTGCAAACTACTGGCAAACTACAAAAAATAAGACTGATTTCAGGACTATTCAACCTAACTCTAATTTAAGTTTAGGTTTCAGATATTCATTATTGGATAAAAAACTCCAATTGTCTTTTACCGTAAGAGATGCTTTCAGACAAGAATACAAAAAAGGGGTTTCTATTGTAGAAAACGGAACAAATACTTATCATAATTATTATGACGCCAGAAAATTTATCTTTTCAATGAACTACAAATTTGGTAGTAGTAAGGTAAAAGGGAATCAAAAAAATATTAATAATGATGAGCAAAACAGAACGATTAAAGAATAGATCTGGTTTAAACTCCAGTTCTTGTTTAAATTAATTAATAACTTAAAATTTTAAATTATGCTAAAAAAGCGTTTAAAAGACCTTAACTCAAAAAGAGTGGAGGGAGATTCAATTGAAATCATTAACCAAAATGATTTATCAAAAATTAAAGGAGGAGTTCTGGCTGAGTGTCCTAAATTAAAAATTTGTTCTAATAATTGTCAGGATTGTCCAAACTTAGAACACTGTGGAGTAAATCAACAAGGATAATTGTTCTTAGTAATGATTTTTTCAACATGGAAATTATTGTCTAATTAATTAAAAGAAAAGTATGTTAAAAAACAAATTGAAGGACCTTAAAAAAGGTTTTAATAACGATGGTAAATCAATCGAAGTTATTAATGAAAAAGATTTACAAAACATCAAAGGAGGAAAACTTGTTGACTGTCCTAAATTGAAAACATGTGATAATAATTCTGATCCTTGTCCGGTATTGGAGTCTTGCGGAACAAATTGTACACCTGATTAATCTTTAAATTATGCTAAAAAATAAATTAAGAGACCTTAATAAAGGCGGGAAATCTGAAAGTAAATCAATCGAGATAATCAATGATAAAGATTTGCAAAATATCAAAGGAGGTAAACTTGGAGTTTGTCCTAAATTGACAAAATGTGAGACTAATTATGATGATTGTCCAATATTAGAGACTTGTGGCTCTAACCATACTACTGGTTAATCTTTTTTAATAAAGTAAATTGACTGCCATACTAAAACCTGGCAGTCAATTTTAAAAATACCATTATTATTAACTAACAACATAGAAGATTGAATGTAACTATTCCAATTTCTATAATTAATACCTTTTATGAAACTATCAAAATACCATTTAACTACTGATGTACTCGACGACGTCGATATGCCTAACAAAAGAATTATTTTTTCAACTAGAAGTGGTATTTCATTTTTATTGGACGAACCAATTTATCAAAATTTATTGATAAATGAATTTAGTAACATTGAAGAAGAAACAATCGAATCTTTCAAAAGTTGTGAATTGTTAGTTGATGCTGATGAAGATGAGTACCTTAAAATTTTAACTGAGAACAGAGAAACTACTGAAGATGTAAATGTATTATCGATGACAATTCAACCATCTGCAAATTGTCAGTTAGGATGTCATTACTGTGGTCAAAAGCATACAAAAGATTATGCTAAAGATGACATAATCGAATTGTATTTAAAAAGAATAATTCACTTTTTGGATAATGACACAAAATATACCGGATTAAATATTATTTGGTATGGAGGTGAACCTTTAACAGGCTTGAGCAGTATTAGAAGTGCATCTTCAAAATTTACCGAATTATGTGAAAGCCGTGGTTTGAATTATTCTGCAACAATGGTAACTAACGGATTGAGTTTAAAACCTAAGTTGTTTGAGGAATTGGTTTCTAAACATAATGTAAAACATTTTCAGATTACTTTAGATGCCACTGCCGAATCTCATGATACAAGAAGGGTTACAAAAGATGGCAGAAAGCCAACTTTTGATCTGATTGTTAAAAATATCAAAGACATTACCGCTACAGACTTCTACAATTCTAATGATGCACACATATCTATCAGGATTAATATAGATAAAACAAATCACCATCTGGTTGACGACTTTATAGATTTTATTAAAGATCAAGGACTTGGACAAAAGGTATCATTGACTTTTGCACCTATCGTAGACTGGGGAGGAAATGATGCGGGTAAAGACGGTTTAAGTAATCAAATGTTCGCAGATAAAGAAATTGAATGGATGTTAAGATGCTTTGAAAACAATATCAAAATTAATAAATTGCTGCCCAAAAGGACATTTTACGCCTGTATGGTTGAAAGAAAGGATTCAGAAGTTTATGATGCCTTTGGAAATATATATACCTGTTGGGAATTTCCTTATACCGATACATATGCTGAAGGAAATAGCTTAATTGGAAATTTAAAAGATGATTATTCAACTTTTAACCCTAATCCTACATTAAGAGATTGGACAAATGTTCTGGATTCAGGAACTACTTGGTGTAAAACGTGTTTGCATCTCCCTGTTTGTGGAGGGGCTTGTCCTAAATCTTGGCATGAAGGGACTCCTGCATGTCCTTCTTTTAAATACAACTTTAAAGATAAATTACTTTTAGATTACTATATTAGACAGAAGAACCTTGAAAAAGTATAAAATAAATTTTATACCACAACATGATAATATGGATTGTGGACCTGCTTGTCTGTCAATGGTAGCAAGTGCATATAATAAAAAATACCCATTACAATACTTAAGAGAAAACTCCTTTATCACACGTGAAGGAGTTTCTTTATTGGGCCTCACTGAAGCTTCAAAAAATATAGGATTCGAGGCTTTAACAGCAAAACTTGTAACCGATAAGTTGGACGAAATGCCTTTGCCGTGTATTTTGCATTGGAATCAAAACCATTTTGTGGTCTTGTATAAAATTTCAAGAACCCCCTTTTCAAAGAAACAATATTTTCATATCGCTGACCCGGCACACGGTTTTATTAAATTAAATATTGAAAATTTTCAAAAATCATGGATTGTAAATGACAATAAAGGTGTGGCTTTGTTTTTAGAACCAACTGAGTTCTTTTATTCCATTATGCCACCACAACAAGATGCCCTCGATCTAAAGTACATACTGAAATATTTAAACCCTCATAAAAAGCAAATCTTTTATATGTTTATATTACTTCTGGCAGGTAGTATTTTAACATTGATTTTTCCATTCCTGACTCAAAATCTAATTGATAACGGAGTAAATAAAAAAGATTTAAGCTTTATTACTATAATGCTTTTAGCTCAATTGGCCGTTTTTTTTGGATCAATAGTAATTGAGATTGTACGAAATTGGTTAATGCTATTCGTTGGAACTAAAATAAGTATTACGATTATTTCTGATTTTCTGAAAAAAATGCTTCAACTCCCCATTAAGTTCTTTGATACAAAATTGACCGGGGATTTTAATCAGCGTATTCAGGATAATGAAAGAATTGAGCAGTTTCTGACATCACAAAGTCTTATAACTCTATTTTCCGTTATTACTTTTTCAGTTTTTTTCGGAGTGCTCTGCTATTATAACCTTTCAATTTTAGCAGTTTATTTTCTCTTAACCTCCATATCTGTTTCATGGTCATTTTATTGGCTTAAAAAACGAGAATTTTTAGACTATTTAAGATTTCAGCAAAAAAGTGAAAATCAAGAATCAATCTATGAAATAATCAATGGGGTTACAGAAATGAAACTCAATCAATTTGAAGATTTTAAACGGACTGAATGGGAGAATATTCAAAAGAAATTATTCAAAATTAATATTAAAATTCTAAGACTGGATCAAATTCAAATTTCAGGCTTTAATTTTTTAAATCAAATCAAAAATATAATTGTTACATTCTTGGCAGCGACACTTGTTGTGAAAGGTAAAATGACATTGGGAGAGTTATTGAGTGTTTCTTATATTGTCGGACAGATGAATTCACCGGTTAGCCAATTGGTAAGTTTTTTTCGCTCACTGCAAGACGCAAAATTAAGTTTAGAACGCTTAAATGAAGTTCAAAATCATGAGACTGAAGAAAATGAAGAACAAAAAAAATTAGTTATTGAAAAAGATAAAAATGGAGGTGTATTTTTAAATAATGTTTCATTTCAATATGAAGGCCCAAGATCGGCATACATATTAAAAGATATAAATTTTGCAATACCGGAAGGAAAAATAACAGCTATAGTTGGAGCAAGCGGAAGTGGGAAAACTACACTTATGAAACTGTTATTAAAATTTTATGAGCCAACTGAAGGTTCATTGTTTTTTAATTCCGAAAACTTACAAAATATTTCTCCTCAAAGTCTGCGTGAAAACTGTGGAGTTGTAATGCAGGATGGCTTTATATTTTCTGACACTATTCAAAGAAACATCGCGACAGGTGATGAAACTATAGATAAGGAAAAATTACTTAATGCCGTGAAAATAGCAAATATTGAAGAATTTATAAATAATCTGCCATTGGGTTATAATACTAAAATCGGTGCATCAGGTAACGGAATATCAGGCGGACAAAAACAAAGGATCCTTATAGCCAGAGCAGTTTATAAAAATCCGCATTATATATTTTTTGATGAAGCAACATCAGCACTTGATGCTGAAAATGAAAAAATTATTCATGATAACTTATCACAGTTTTTTAAAGGTAAAACTGTCGTGGTTATCGCCCATAGATTAAGTACTGTTAAAAATGCCGACAACATAATTGTCCTTAAAAATGGTGAAATCCAGGAAACAGGTACACATCATGAACTGGTGCAAAACAAAGGAGGTTATTTTAATCTGGTTAAAAATCAGCTGGAACTCGGTAATTGATCTATTTCCAGCATTAAAAAAACGTCTATATACTATCAAGTATTCTTTCAATCGGAGCTGAGGTTCTCGAAGCCACAATCCAAGAATCTGATAATCTGACACTCCAACAATCTAATCCTCCAACCCCAAATAATTCCCCTCAAAACTGATAATCACTTTCGTATACTGACCCAAAACATCCTGACCGATATTGCCATGATTCACCCTGCCGTACACACCATAATTCTCAGGATCTACCTGTAGTGTGTCTAGCTTGATAACCTTTCCACCCAGTTGGATACTCTGGTTTTTAAGTTCCAAAACCGTGGCCGCCACTTCCTGACCACCGGCTCCCGATGTTTTTATGATGGCTTTCGTACTGTTGGCCTCTATAAAAGGTTGGAACTTCTCATAAAAAGATTTGGTAAACGAACTTTCCTTCGCACCACTGTCTAAGTTGTAAGGCAATGTCCTGCCGCTGTATTTCAACATCAACACGGGACGCAACTGGTCTATAAACAAGTTCTTCTCTTTGTTTTCAGCAATTGCACCTTTCGAGAAAGAGAGACTTCCGGGCGCTATCGTAACGGTTCCCAATTCTTTAATAATCGGAAAACCAATAATCCCGTTAATCACATACGCACCGTTGGCAAAAGTAAAGGCATCATCAGGATAAACTAAAAAGATAGCATTGTGAACGATCAGTGAACCCATGGCCAAAACCGGCGCAACACCCATCAGGACTTTGTTTTCAACCCCGGTAAAACTCATCACCTTGATGTTGTTATCCGGTAAAATAACAAGTCCCATTTTCTTAGCCATACTCTCGGTAATACAGCTGATACCGGCACCGGTGTCAAAAACAAAAGAACTGGTTGTTCCGTTGGCTTTTACTTCGGTAGTAATCAAACCGGCTAAATCTTTTTTGGAGTCCACGCTAATTGTAGTAAAAGAGTCAATCGCCTGTGGTTTTTGTTTTTGTAATACCTCCCAAATCCGCTGGGTGTTAATCTCGTCATTCAATTCTTCAGCCGTGAATTTGGTTGCAAATTTACTGGTCAGGATCTCTGAGGTCTCATAGGCATTTTTATATTCAAAGAGCTTAATGTAATTGTCATTCTTCAATTTATAATACCGGAAGCTTTTAGTAATGTCACTCTTTTTTAACTTATCCAAATACTCATTCGATAAACCGGGCCGGTTGCACACATTGGCATAAACAGCTTTGTAAAAGAAATAATCCCTGGTTTTTTCAATATTGTTCACACTGTCCATCTTAACAAACTGGTGCTGCACACTGAATACTCTCAGTTGTTGTTCTGTCTCACCTTGTGAAAAAGCAATGGTACTAATGAATAATAAAATAGAAAGGAGGTGTCTTTTCATGGTCTGTTTATTTTGATGCCAGTTTTGAGATTCTTTTAAATATGGACTTATAGCGGGTGGAGTCTTCAGGGCAAATTCTCATAGCCACATGGTAATTCCTGCCTGTACATTCGTTTTTTTCAGAAGTATAGCCTTCAATAAAATAAATGACACCGTCTAAATAGTAATGCTTGCCTTTGTCCTTAACAGGTAAACTCCAAAAATTCATGTCATCTAATGATTTTTTAATTGCTGTCCAGCTTTGCGCACTTACTACCGTCTTTCGTTCTTTACTTAGACTGTCTATTCTGATTTCCCTGTGCTTCAATGTATCTTCTTTATATCTAAAAAAGCTTTTGGATGTAATAACATAACGGTCTCCACTTTTATTTACGCGGTAGCTGTGATAATCCCCAAAAGAACTTAATACCAAAAACCTATACGTTTCTTTTTCTTCTTTGAAAGAGTCTAATTCAGGTTCTTTTAGCTTGCTTAAATAAAAATTAAGCGACTTCTCCGATTTAAGTACTGTTATAAGACTGTCATTTTTTCTCAAAACTTCAGTATCCAAATTGCAATCCTGCTTGTTGTTGCATCCCATACAGGCAATAAGTAATGATAAAGAAATTAAAAAAATAAGGAAGAGACGCTTTTTCATAAAAAGAGATTAATAGTTTTCCATTCTCCATTTATGGTCAATCGAATCAAAGTCATGGTCAGTATAATTGTATTTACTTTTCAGTTCATCCATTTCAATGTCACGTTGGGCAGGATCCAAAATCAACCAGAGGGTTTCATCAATCTCATCGAGATTGTCTGTTATAATTGCTTTTAATTTATTCTGAAGATAAAAACTATATTCCAAACCGGCCACAAAACCTTCTAACATCCCTCCGACAGGATACGTCACTTTATAAACATCCCGTCTGAAATGGAGTAAATTATTAAAGAGCCAGTGTATATGTAATCTTCTTTCTGTAATGTACTCTTCCATTCCGGGATGTAATGCCGTAACGGTTTCAATGATTTTTTGGGATAGCTCCGCATTACAATGTTCTTCTCGGTCTTTAAGGAATTCACCACCCGTCAGGTACTCAAGATTGTTCATTTCGTTTAAGTATCTTGCCCTGCTCAGTTCTTCCTTTCTTCCTCCAATGAAGTATTGCACCTGAACTTGCAGATTGATATATTTCTTGGAAAGCCCGAATGCATCCAGTAATGACTCAATCTGTTCCAGACGAAGCCTCGCCGGTTTGCTGTCTTTAACGTGGGGGTCTTCCCATGAATGCTGATATTCTAATATTTTATGCAATAGGTCTTTTGCGGTCATGGTTTATTATATAAATATTGTGATGGTTTGGATTTTTAGTACAAGTTGATAAAATGAAATAGGGAGTGTGTATTATTATATGCTGTTTAATTTTCTTTCCTTAACTCATAATATCTTTCAAAACCGATTTCTTCTAAATATTCAGGTAAAGATGTTTTTGTTTTTTCGAATGAAATAATCTCTAATGTCTCATCAGCCAGCCTCCCAATTGTTGTTCTGTATACTGTTTCTTTTTTGGGTTCTTCGACAAATTCAATAGTTACAATATTTGGGATTTCACGTTCTTTTTTATTTACTATTCTGTTCTCCGTAATATATGTATTTCTTTTTTCGCTTGCACTCAATTGATAATCTATACGTATTGAGGCTAGTTTATCATGGTTCGGAATTTCTTTAAATGGAATCTCAATATTATCATACTGATTAAATTCCATGGTGGTTTCCATGTTTTTTAAATTGGAGTCAAAATCATAAATATAACCAACTTTTATAGTTCTGTTTTTAAGTTCAGATTTCTTATCAGTGCTAAATTTAAGTTGGTATTTTTCTGAAGAATCTTTTCTGAAAATTTTACGGGTATCATTTTCAAATACATCATATTGACTCGAAAAAGTATATATATTATCTTTTTTCTTCCATTTTCCTTTAACTTCTTTCCAAGTAAAGCAACTTATATGGGGACGGTGGTAAAAACTGAAAGTTGAATCAGGGGAAAGGGTTAAATCACAAAATGTGGTTTCATATGAAAGTTTATTTCTATCTTTATTGTAATATGCATTTGAATCATTTTCATAAACAACCGGCTTATTCTGGGCGATAAGAAATTGTGTGAATAGGATTGAAAGCAATATTTTAAAATTCATTTTTAGGACTTAAATGGGTTTTGAAACTACCCCACGAATATAAACAATAAACCTCAAACCTTCAATAATCCAATAACTCATAACTCATAACTCATAACTCATAACTCATAACTCATAACTTCTTCTTCCTTTCGCACGACTTTTTCTTCCTTTCGCACGATTTATTCTTATTCTTACATGACTTCTTTCTTTTCTCGCACGATTTATTCTTACTCTGACACGACTTATTTCTTTTCTCACACGACTTTTTCTTCCTTTCGCACGATTTATTCTTCCTCTGACACGACTTCTTTCTTTTCTCGCACGACTTTTTCTTCCTTTTGCACGATTTATTCTTCCTCTGACACGACTTCTTTCTTTTCTCGCACGTATTTTTTCTTACCAGACACGTTTTTTTTAATGAATCTCAAAAAGTAAGGCATACATTTTGTAAGTACATTCTTAAAATTTATGATATGTTATACTTCAATTTTAACCGCATCTTTAAAATGAAAGGAATTCATCGTCCTTTTACACATATGACTTCACTTGGTTATTCCGGCAGTTTTGCCACAAAGATGACACACAACGATGTTCGTCAAATGAACCTGGATATACTGGAGAAAATCTGCCGGGATTTCAATTGTACACCCAATGATCTCATTGATTTTAAACCATCCGCAAATAGTGCGCTTCCAAAAGACCACGCTCTCCATTCATTAACGAAAACCGAAGTTGATAACGGGCTTCAGGAGAAAATTAACACGCTCACGGCCGATAAAATTCAGCAAATACACGATATCATTAAAAATATGGAGTAATTTTGCCGCATAATCGTTTGCAATGTACAGTACCCTGCTTATCACACCGCCTTTTACACAGCTCAATACGCCGTATCCGGCAACGGCTTACCTGAAAGGTTTTCTCAATACTAAGTCCATTTCGTCTTTTCAGATGGATTTGGGTATCGAAGTGATTCTGGAATTGTTTTCCAAAGCGGGTCTGACGAATGTTTTTGATTTTGTTGCCGGTGATGTGACCGAAATGTCGCAAAACTCTGAGCGTATCTTCGCATTAAAAACCGAATACCTGAAAACAATTGATGCGGTAATCGAATTCCTGCAAGGGAAGAATCCTACCTTGGCACGCCAAATGTGTTCCGGGAATTTCCTCCCCGAAGCTTCACGCTTCAGCCAGCTGGATGACATGGACTGGGCTTTCGGTTCCATGGGGATGCAGGATAAAGCAAAGCACCTGGCGACGTTATACCTGGAGGATCTTTCTGATTTTATCGTCGAATGCATCGATGAGAACTTTGGTTTTAGCCGCTACGCAGAACGTCTCGGTAGAAGTGCCAACTCGTTCGATGAATTATATGATTACCTGCAGACTGAGCCCACATACATTGATCATATAACCCTGCGTCTTCTGGATTTGCAGTTGCAGAAGGAGGATAAACCTCAATTGGTTTGTTTCTCGGTCCCGTTTCCGGGAAATCTGTACAGTGCGTTCCGTTGTGCGCAGTTCATAAAAGAAAATTACCCTGAGATTAAGGTATCTATGGGAGGTGGTTTCCCTAATACCGAATTAAGGGACCTGAAGGATGCCCGCGTTTTCGAATTCTTTGACTTCATCACTCTCGATGACGGGGAGTTACCAATAGAACTTTTATTAAATGCAATAGAGGTGGCTGAGCCTGTCGAAGTCAGAAGAACATTCCTCCTTGAAAATGGGGAAGTGGTCTATAAAAACACGACGACCCGCCACGATTATAAACAGAGTGAAGTGGGTACGCCTGATTACACCGGTTTGTTACTGGATAAGTACATTTCGGTAATCGAGATTGCTAATCCCATGCACAGTCTCTGGAGTGACGGCCGCTGGAATAAACTGACCATGGCGCACGGTTGCTACTGGGGGAAGTGTACCTTCTGTGATATTTCCCTGGATTATATTAAGGTCTATGAACCCATTCATGCTAAAACGCTGGTGGATAGGATGGAGGAACTTATCGAACAAACCGGGGAGAATGGTTTCCATTTTGTCGACGAAGCAGCTCCGCCTGCATTGATGCGCGAAGTGGCACTGGAAATCCTGAGGCGTAATTTAACGGTGACGTGGTGGACAAACATTCGCTTCGAAAAGAGTTTTACCGCCGATTTGTGTGTTTTATTGAAAGCCTCAGGTTGTATCGCCGTGTCGGGCGGACTCGAAGTGGCTTCCGACCGTCTTTTGGAATTAATCAAGAAGGGGGTAACCGTTGAACAGGTAGCAAAGGTAACACGCAACTTCACTGAATCGGGGATTATGGTGCATGCGTACCTGATGTACGGGTATCCCACGCAAACCATTCAGGAAACTATCGACAGCCTCGAAATGGTACGCCAAATGTTCGAACTGGGAATCCTGCAATCGGGTTTCTGGCACCAGTTTGCCATGACAGCACACAGCCCCGTAGGGATGAACCCGGAGGAATTCGGGGTAACACCGCAGCTTAACGAAATCTCTTTCGCAAATAACGATATTCAGTTCAAGGATAAAACAGGAATCAACCACGATAAGTTTAGCTTCGGCCTGAAAAAGTCATTGTTCAATTACATGCACGGTATCTGTTTTGATTATCCGTTACAGGATTGGTTCGACTTTAAAATCCCCAACACTAAAATCAATCCTGATTTTATCTACGATTGTTTACAGGAGGAAAATCATCTGCAAATCAAACCAAACGCTAAAATTGTCTGGATTGGCGGTAATCCTTCTGCCGAATTGTTTACAAAATCCAAAAAAGGGAACTCCTGGGAAATGATGAAACTTACTTTCCACGATAAGCGCGAATCGTTCGACATCACCGTGGAAAAGGATAAAGGGGAATGGCTGAAAGGTATCCTGGACAAAATCGCCGTGACAAAAGAGAAACGGAATAACTTCCAGGAAATCAAAACCGATTTTGAAAATAACGGCCTGGATGACTTTGAATTGTTCTGGTTTTCAAAGCCAATGCAAACCCTTAAAGAAAGCAATCTGCTGGTTTTATAACCCGTCGGATTGTTTTTGAAATGTTGTTTTTATCATTATTCTTGTATTTTTTGTTAAATAATTATAATTTCACTAAGTTTATATTGAATATAAGCGGATCACATGAAAAAAATCGACAAACTTTCAATCTACTCGAAGTTACTCTTGTTGATTTTTGTTTCCAGCGTCGCATTTATACTACTTTTTCTATACCTTTTTTATTATACACTCAAGCAGGAGGATGAAGTATATGCCATGTCGCAAAAGCAGCTCAATGATGAGGTGAAATCCCTCATGGAGCTCAACTCTGAATCGCATATTTCTACCATTATCGATATTACATATTGGGACGAACTGGTGAAGTATATTAAAACCAAAGACCAGAAATGGTTTGATGATACCATCGCCAGTGCCATCGATATGTATTTTGTCGAATACCTCGGGGTATATGAGCTGAACGGAAATAAATTAGGGGAGAAATACACGCATGAAATCAAACAGCCGGTTTCATTTATTACCAAACAGCTGCTGAATGAGGTGTATAAAAAGAAACTCATTACGTTTTATGCAAAAGTACCGGAAGGATACGCCGAAGTTTTTATGGCAACCATCCATCCTTCAAATGATCCCAATAAGGTGAAAACAAAACCGGAAGGCTACTTTGTTATGGTGCGGCTTCTGGATGCCGGATACATTAAAAGACTGGAACAAATCAGTACGGCAAAAGTTTTTTTCTCTGACTCCGAAAATGAAAAGTTATTCTTCGATGATTACATTCAGGGATTCCATACTTTAAAATCCTGGAACGGGGATAAAGTGACAGACATCGTTTTTAAAAGGAAGTTCTATGTGAATTTCAACGATACCGAGAAGATTCTGTTGATTATCATGTTTGCCTTTATCTTGTTTTTAGTGATATATACACTGTTCTTACGGCGCTGGGTTTCAAAACCACTGTCATTAACCACAGAAATCCTTGAGAAGGGTAACAAAAAGGCAATCAAAAAATTAAAATCATCCCCGGGGGAATTCAGAAGAATAGGAATCTTGTTTGATGAGGCTTTTTCACAACGGAAACAACTGGAAAAAGCTAAGGCAAAGGCTGAAGAAAGTGACCAACTTAAAACGGCTTTCCTGACGAATCTGTCGCACGAAATCAGAACTCCTATGAATGCTATCATTGGTTTCTCGGAACTACTGAAGGAAAAGGATATCGACGAAGAGGAGAAATTAAATTACATCAAGATCATTAATAAGAGTGGTACAAATCTGGTTTCCATTATTGATGATCTGATCGAAATGTCTAAAATTGACTCGAATCAGGTGAAACCGAAAATCTCAAGCGTAAACCTGGAATCTTGTATGAATGAATTGTATAAATCAATTGCGATTACCATTTCAAAGGACAAAAACATAGAATTCCGCTTGGTGGAAGCTAATTATCCGCTAACAACCAGAATCCTTATTGATGAAATCAAACTGAAACAGGTACTGATTAATCTAATTACAAATGCTGTGAAGTTTACCAACTCAGGGTTTGTAGAATTTGGATACAATAAAAGCACTGACGGAACCGAAATTCATTTCTTTGTAAGGGATTCCGGCCTTGGAATCGATAAGGAAGACCAGCCTTTTATCTTCGACCGGTTCAGAAGGGTTGATAGTGATTATTCCATTAAAGTGGGCGGACTCGGATTAGGATTGGCTATCTCGAAGGCTTACGTACACTTAATGGGCGGTACGATTCATCTGGATTCTAAAATGGGAGTGGGGTCAACTTTTAATTTTACCATTCCGTTGGTTGTCGATACAGATACGTCCAGAAAATTCAGAACCAAGGAAGAAGCAAAAGAAGATGTGTATGATAAAGAAATCACAATTTTAGTTGCCGAAGACGATAATATCAATTACTTGCTGATCGAAAAACTCCTGAAAATGAAGCATTATAATGTGATCAGGGCAAAAGACGGTATCGAAGCAATTGATATCTGTGAAGGGGATGAAGAAATTAATTTAATCCTGATGGATATCAAAATGCCGGGAATGAGTGGTTATGATGCTTTTGCTAAAGTGAAAGATGCAAGGCCAAAGGTGCCGGTCATAGCACAAACTGCTTTCTCCTCAACGGATGAAATTGAGCGCATCCAAAAGTTTGGTTTCGACAGCTATATTACCAAGCCGCTGGACAAAGCCAAATTATATGAAATGATTGATACCTTCTTAAAATAAAAATAGTTTCCATGGTGTGGAAACTATTTTAAACCCTAGAAATTGTATATAGATACAAATATTACACTGCTAATTGAAATGGAATTTTATTACTAGGATTGGCGACAACGTTAATCATCTGTTCTATATCTTTTTTACTGAATTCATATTTATCATTATCAAGCAGATAAATCTGATATTCTAACATACGCTTGTATTTGGGTAATTGGAATTCATCTGCTGATACCGAATAAACAGCCAGGTGTTCCTGCCATAAATCCATTTTTTCAATCATGAATTCCAAATAATGGTAATGTTGGTCTTTGCGGGCATTAAAACCTTCAAATTTGATTTTATCAAGGTCAAGTCCTTTTTTATCTTCCAATGACATTTTTTTCAAAGCATCATTGATCCTTTTATACATGAATAAAATCTGGGTGGTTTCTTCACATACTTCCAAAGAAATTTCTTCAGGTGCTACATCAAACACTTCATAGTATCTTTCTGTAAAACCGTTTTCAAGGATTTCAATTTTTAATTCGTAATCTTCTGGAGTGTCTTCAATTTTGGAAAGAATTCGGTACTGATTGGCAAGAATTTGTCTTTCAACGATGGATAGTGTTTCTGGAATCATAGTTGTAAATTTTCTTATTACAAACATAAGCGGTTATCCCCAGTATTTACTATGGTTTTACCGTACGAAATGTTAAACTTAAGGTTAAGAAACGGGTTGTTTTCCCTTTTCCCGACTAATGATTTCAGGGGTAATATTGAGGTAATTATTTATTTAAATTAAATTTACCCGGTTGTTGAAAACCGGAAACCGATTCCATGAAGATTTTCAATCGAAATGCCTTCTTCATTTGCAATTATTTTCCGTAATCTGGAAATAAACACATCAAGACTTCTACCCATAAAATAATCATCATCTCCCCAAAGCGATTTCAGGATTTCTTCGCGTTTTAAAACCACATTCTTGTTATCGAGGAACAGTTTTAACAGTTCAGCTTCCCTTTGGGTCAAGGTTGTTTTTTCTTCCCCGGAAACAACAAAGTAGTTTTTACTGTCAAACTGGTATTTGCCAAGCTTGTAAATGCTCTTATCGACAGGTTCGCTTTTTGCAGATCGCTTGATGAAGACTTCAATTTTTAAAAGTAATTCCTCAATACTGAAAGGTTTGACCAGATAATCATCGGCTCCAAGACGTAATCCTTTTATACGGTCTTCTTTTAAGGTTTTCGCCGAAAGAAAAATGATGGGAATCTGGGTATTGGTTTTCCGGATCATTTCGGCTAGTTCAAATCCATCCATTTTAGGCATCATGATATCCAGTATGCAAATATCAAATTCATTGTTTTTAAAAGCTTCATAAGTCATTTCGCCATCTTGACAATGGGTAACGTCATAATTGTTCTGTTCCAGATTGTCTTTGGTCAGGAAAGCTAATGTTTCGTCATCTTCGGCGTATAAAATTTTAATCTTGGCCATATTTAGGTTAACGGAGTTAAGATGGTTATTGTTATTCCTTGTTTATTATTGTTCTGCATCAGGATTTTCCAGTTGTGTTGGGTGCATATTTTTTTGACATAGTACAGTCCCAATCCAAACCCGCTGACTTCATTGCTTTTCTTGGTTGGAATGCGGTAAAATTTGTCAAAAACGAATGATATGTTTTTGTTGGAAATACCGATACCATTATCAATGAACTCTATTTTCAGTTGTTTAGTATCATCAGATAACTTAATCGTTATTTCGGGATAGCAATCGCAATATTTCACCGAATTATCAATGAGGTTATAAATCAGATTAGTGAAATGAAATTGATCGGCGTTGATTTTATAATCGTCTTTTTTTGAATCGATTGTGATTTTTGTATCGGGATATTTCAATTGAATACTTTCAATCACCGAAGCAATCACCGGAATGATTGTAAATTCACTTTTCTCCAAAACAAGTGGTGCATTGTCTGATTTGGCTATATTCAGGATTTTCTCGATGTGATGATTTAGTTTATGGGTCTGATCAATGATGATTTTAGTGTATTTTTCGAGTTTTTGATCCTTTTTGATGTCTTCCTGTTGGTTTAAATAATTGGACGCAATTAAAATGGATGACAAAGGTGTTTTGAATTCGTGGGTCATATTATTAATGAAGTCACGCTGTAATTCCGAATATTTTTTCTGTTGGATAATCGTGTAAATAGAATAAACATATACTAATAAGATAATAATTAATGCAAAGGAAAGTATGAACCAGAACCTTAAGGAACTAAACAGGTAAGAGGTTTCATTCGGGAAACGGATGGCAAAATAGTAAATTAAATTTTTATGCTTCGGGAAAGAAATAGAAGTCTTTTTAGGTGTTTTATTGCTGAATGAGATGTAATTCCCGTAAACCATTTCATCACTGTGGCAATTGTACATGGCATATTCGAAATCGGTTGTGATGCCAATTTTTTCAAATTCGACTTTCAGATAATGTTCCAGGATTTCCGGATCAAAATCATTATCTACATTAATGATGTAATAATCATTGGATACCTTTTTTACGGGATTGTTGGCCGGTACTTCATGATTTGTTCCTTCATAAAGATGTTTTACAACATTTATTAATGCAATATGGGCTTTCTGGGAAAACTTCTGTTCTTCTATAGAGAAAGCTTCTTTCGTCCACAGCAATTGCGCAATAAGGATTCCTATCGTAGCGACTAATCCTAAAACAATGATACTATTAAGTTTTTTTATTTTCAAAGCGATGAATTCTTACTGTAATATTACTGAAAAAAAACCTTTGTTTATATCGTTAACAAGTTGTTAACAAACATTTAAAAACGGTTAACAGCTGTGTGAAAATTAATGAAATACATTTGGGTTATACAAAAACAACAAATCAATTCTAACTAAAATGAAAATTATGAAAGCAATTAAGATTTCTCTTTTGGCACTGACTTTAGGTTTAATGTCTTTTTCGGTTGTAACACCAGTTAAAGATATGATTGTAAAAGTTGCTGAAGGTTCATCAATCAAATGGAAAAGTGAACAAATCGATTTAGGACAAATTCCTCAGGGAAAACCGGTAACTATCGAATTTGAATTTGAAAATACTGGTAAAACAGCTGTTATTATCACAAATGTAAAAGCTTCTTGTGGTTGTACGGCAACAGATTATACAAAAGAACCAATTGCGCCGGGTAAAAAGGCTCAGGTTAAAGCAACATACAATGCAGCGGCTAAAGGTGCATTCACAAAAACAGTTACCGTGACAACCAATGCGGAAGAGGCACCAAAAGTGTTGTCTTTTAAAGGGACTGTGATATAATAGATTTTTAAGGTTAATTAAGCGAAAACTCCAAAGCATTACTGTTTTGGAGTTTTTTTATGGACTAAATTCTTTTGTTTTTTAGTTTTTTATGGTAACGCTTTTAAGGACAAGGCCTTCATAACCAAATAACTTATGAAAATCAAAGCTGACTCTTTCGTAACCATTCCATCTCCAGTTGGTTCCCCATGAATTTTTGATAATAAAACCCTGGTCATCATAGCCAATTATGGTTACCACATGATATCCATATTGGTTAGCGTCTGAATCAGTTTGGACATACTTTAACTCTCCGCTTAATATTCTTTCGGTTAGATTGTCTGAATAAAGATTTTTGGCATCTGTAAAGGTCATTGGTTTTCCTGTTACTCCAAAAAGTGTGTAGCCAAGATCAGGAGTAATGGTGTTGAATGTTGATGATCTATAATTTTTCCATGCCGGTAAGTATAATTTATAACTGACAGGTATAGCTTTTATGCCGTTTTTAAGCAGTGATTTGATGTAGTCAACGTTTTTAGATGTAATTCCGTCGAGATATTCATATTCTTTAAGGAAAATCCGGGCTTTAGTTTTGTATTTTGTACCTAAAGTTATGGCGCCAATGTCACTTTCTATGATGTATTTTACCATTTCTGAGTCATCTTTAAGCCATCTTCTGGTTGCTTGCGGATTATAAGGTAATTCAGATTCGGTAATTACTCCGTCTTTTATTAATGCGTTGGGATAATAGTAAAGTAATTGCCCTGTAGATGTTTCTTTTTGATTGGCATAATCATTTGTTTTTTGAACAGCATAAAGGTACTTTTCACTTAGATCTTTTGGAACGCCTTCTAAAGTTTCAAGAGCGGCAGCAACTCCAAAAGCACTGCAGGTGTTCCTGTTTCCCTGATTTTTTACAGGAGATTGTGAAGTCCAGTGAATTGTTTCCGGAAATAATTTTTCAGGAGGCGTAAGGGTTCCTTGTTGGCAAATGCCTATAAAAGGAAAAAGTAGTAAAAAATGTAATGTTTTCATTTGTAGTTATTTAGTGTTCGTTCTAAATAAAGTTAATGAAAAAATACAGTTTTTTACTACAATTTATTCTTTTTTATAGCGATGGAAACTTTTTAATTAGTTGCCGGTTCTCCGTATAAATCGAATTCAGTGGCATTAAAGATTTTGATGGTTGCGAATTCTCCTGTTTTTAGGTAATGTTTAGAAGCGTCGATTAATACTTCGTTGTCAACATCCGGGCTGTCAAATTCTGTTCTTCCTACAAAATACTGACCTTCTTTTCTGTCGATAATACAACGGAAAGTCTGTCCGATTTTTTCCTGGTTCAAATCCCATGAAATTTGAGCCTGGATTTCCATTATTTCGGTAGCTCTTGCTTGTTTTACGTCGTCCGGCACATCGTCTTCCAATGAAAAAGCATGTGTGTTTTCTTCATGTGAATAAGCAAAACAGCCTAAACGCTCAAAACGCATTTCTTCAACCCAGTTTTTAAGGATTTGGAAATCTTCTTCCGTTTCACCCGGATAACCAACGATTAAAGTTGTACGGATAGCCATTCCCGGAACGGCAGCACGGAAGTCTTTTAACAGTTGGGTAGTTTTTGCATAAGTGGTTCCACGACGCATTGATTTCAGGATGTTATCTGAAATATGCTGCAATGGAATATCAATATAATTACAGATTTTTGGCTCGTTTTTCATTAGTTCCAAAACGTCCATCGGGAATCCGGTTGGGAAGGCATAGTGCAATCTAATCCACTCAATTCCTTCAACTTTTATCAGATTTTCAAGTAATTCGGCCAAATTACGTTTTTTATATAAATCCAAACCGTAATAGGTCAAATCCTGTGCAATAAGAATTAATTCTTTTACGCCGTCAGCAGCTAAACCTTCTGCTTCTTTGACTAATTTTTCAATTGGCTGGGAAACGTGTTTTCCGCGCATGATAGGAATGGCACAGAAACTGCATGGACGGTCACAACCTTCGGCAATTTTTAAGTAAGCATAGTTTTTAGGTGTTGTAGTTAAACGTTCACCCAAAAGCTCATGTTTGTAATCGGCACCTAAAGCTTTTAAAAGTAAAGGTAAATCGGTTGTTCCGAAATATTGGTCCACATTAGGGATTTCTGCTTCTAAATCAGGACGGTATCTTTCAGATAAACATCCGGTAACGAAAACTTTATCGACAATACCCTGTTCTTTTTTGTCAACATATTCTAAAATCGTGTTAACCGATTCTTCTTTGGCATTATTAATAAAACCACAAGTGTTAATTACTACGATGTTACCTTCCTGTTCGTGAGCTACATCTTTACCGCTGGCTTTTAATTGCCCCATTAAGACTTCACTGTCGTAAACATTTTTTGAACAACCCAGTGTAATTACATTAATCTTGTTTTTCTTTAACGATTTGGTTCTCATTGCTTTAATTTAGGAGCGCAAAATTACAACATTTATTTCAGGTAGCGAAACATTTAAAGGCTGAAGGCTTAATTTAGACTGATTTTGTACTAAAAAAGCCCACAAATCTGTGGGCTTTTATTTTTTAAATCCATATCTGTTTGGAAATGGATATTATCAAAGTTAAAATATCTTGAAGATTACTCTTTAATTATTTTTTTTAAAAAACTGTTATTTCTTTCACTCTTTAAGAAATAGATACCATTTGGAAGGTCATCTATTTTGAACTCAACTTCTTCATCTTTTGTTGTAAACGAGAAATTTTTAATCCTTCTACTGTAAGTATCAACTAAATAAAATGAAGTTCCTAGGTTTAAGTCGTTTTTTAAATAAAAAGTCCCATTGTTTGGGTTAGGATAAGGAGATGTTATTTCAAAATCATTTTGATTCATTTTGATTGAATCAGAATCTTCATTTTCATCTTGCATTGTTCTGGCTGACGATACTCTCCTTATTACCGCAATTGGGTTACTTATGCTTTTAACGATACCATTTTCAGTAATTAATCTTCTAAATCCAAGGTATTGATAAGGTCGTAAATTTGAAGTATATATATATTGAAAATCCTTGCCGGTGGCATTAGGTATATCTGTCCAAACATAGTCGTTATTAAAGTTTATATTTTCACCGGTTTTGGCCATTTGCCATTTGTATTTTAAATTACTGTTTGTTACGGCATTTCCAGTAAAAATTGATGGATTAACAAGTGAAGTTAAAGTCTGATCACAACAAATTGTATTGACTATGATTGAATTGTTGATAGAAATAGAAATTGTGTTGCTTATGTTGTAAAACCCATTGTCAGTGTCAATCGCTATTCTGCGGATTAATGTATCTTCGTTGATTGGTCCGATATTGATTAAATCATTACTATTTTGATTTACAAAATCATGCCATGTATTCTCATTTGTTGTTTTGTATTGCCATTTGAAATAATTGATGTATTTAATTTCTCGTTCACAATCAGTTCTATAAGGGCATACTTTTGTACTGATAATGCTTGGAAGATAGTTATTTGTTAAGGATACAATTGAGCCCGGTGCAACTATTTTGTTTTCATGGATTAAGTTGTTTGAAATTAAATCTGATTTAATAACGGATTCTGCTAAAATAAAAGGAAAATTTGTTCCTTGAAACTGGAAGGTAACTATTATTTTTGCTCCATTTATTAATTTGGACGAAGGTATTTGAATATTTTGATATGTTTCACTACCAATATAATTTGTAAAAATTTTTGGTGTTACCAAAAGGGTAGTGTAAAGCGTTGATCCCTCAGGGTTATGTATTGCAATATTCATGGATCCATAATATCCTGACACAAGATTACTGCCATGTATAAGACTGTAATTTATTTTAAAATCTATACTTGAGTAGCCTTCTGCAGTGTTAGGGACAACAATTTTGTTGTTTAAGATTGGAAGATTGTCTGAATATTTTAAATCGGTTATTTGAGCTTCTACTCTATCCGGTATGTTGTTGGGGTAGCTTTCACTTGTGCCTCCTGCTAATTTATACAAATCGGTCCTTTTTAGGTTTTTATGAAGACCTATGGAGAACATGTTTGTTTGAAAAGTATAGCCAGTATTGCTTATGGTGTATTTGCGTAAAGTAATTTTTTGATGTACTGTTTTTGTGTAATAATTGTTTACTTTCTCTAAATTAACTATTTCAGAAACTAAATAATAACTTCTTACTCCATTATCATAATCTTCAGCTGTTTGATTGTTATGATTGTTTGGATTGAACATCCAAGTTCCAATTCTTAAATTGTTTATAAAACCGGTATTGTAGGTACCATAATAACTCGCTTTTACATCAAATTCAATTACTAAGTCATCTTTTCCATTGAAATTAATAGTGTTGTTGGGTTGAATTAGACCGTTTGTTGTTAGATTCAAAATTTCAATTGAAAATAAACTTTCATCAATAGGAGTATCAGGAGAAAGATCTTCAAGAGGATCTAATGGGGTGTCATCACCGATGCGTGTAATGCTATTGTGTTGTGTGTTGACTTTGCTGGGTAAATGTTGTTGTGATAAAAGAATTGAGGAGTTTAGAATTAGTGTTAAAATAAAATGTTTCAATCTCATTAGTATTTTCTTATTTAAATTAATTTGAGTAAAGGTAGAGTCAATTAATTTAAATAAGAAAAATTAGATGTTTTTATTTTAAAAAATTATTGTTTATACTTTGTTTTGATTATAACTCAAATGAAAGTGTCACCGTAACATTATTATTTTTTATAGTGCTTTTTGCTCTGTCAGTTAATCCGGTGCTGAACATCTGGTAACCATAATCTCTTTCGGATGTAGAATAAGCCAGATCAAGCTTGGTTCCTCCGAAATTATATCCGATACCGCCTGAATATCCGGTTAGATCGCCCATCATATCTTCGTCTTTGTATGGACTTGTTTCTGAACGGAAACCGGCACGAAGACTCCATTGGTTGACTTTGTATTCACCACCAATTCTTAGTTCGTTGGATGTTGTGAATAAATTTTCAATTCTGTTGTTGTCAGAAGCATAATCATTTTCTGGTTTTAAACGCATCGAGCTGTAATCTTTAGCGCTGTAGTCAACGCTGATGAATCCCTGTTTTCCAAAAATAATGGCGGCACTTCCGGTAATTTTACCCGGTGTTTGAATGGTATACGGAGCAAAAACCATGGTTAAGTTAGGGTCAACTATATCGGCAGGTAACTCGCTTGTATTGTCACCGCTAACGGCTGCAACACTTTGCATTAGTTCGTCGGTTAAACGATGCCATGTTGGAGATTCGTAAGTGGCGCCAACTCTGAATTGGTTGCTTAATTTTAAAATAGCACCCAGTTGGAATGAAAATCCGTTGCCATAAGTATGCAGGCTATTGTCGAAATAAACCCTCTTCACATAAGTGTCAGTTGATGTGTTGTTATCGTTGCTTTCAAAAAAACTCGAATTTCTCACATAATCTGAAAAGTGAGAATTTAAGTTAATACCAATCATTAGTTTGTCCTGATAATTTGCCGATGCATTGAAAGCTAATTTTCCATTGTAACCGGTGGTTTCCACTGAATTTTCATGGTAAAAATCCCCGGGAACAATTGCGGAGCTGTATTGGGTGATGTTTGGATTGTCATAATTGGTTGGGTCACTTGCCAATGGAATTGGATCAATAATAAAGGCCCAATATGCTAGATAAGCCTGTTGCTCGCGGAATGATAATTCCTCAAAATTAAAATTTTTAAGTGTTCTGAGTTCTATTCCGTTTGCATAATTCAAAAAGTAATCATCTATCGAATTAGTCGGGTTGGTTCCGGAAATAAATAATGAATTGTCAAAGTTATTCTGATTTTCATAGTTTAAGGCTAAAGCAAATTTCTTCCAGTCGCTTTCATGATGGTTTTCAAAAACGAAAACACCACCGGCCTGGCCTAAATCAAGCGAATTGTTGCTGTCGCTGGTTCTGGTTCCAAAATAATCTGAATTATTTTTGGTATTGTAATTGCTTAAAGTGAAAGCTACCTGATTGTTGTTGAAGATAACCGAGCTGGCAGGATTCAGGTTTATGGCTGATAAATCACCGCCAACAGCTCCAAAAGCACCGCTTAATGCTCTGAAACGTGCTGTTCCTAAAGGTTCTGTCTGGGAATATCGGAGTGCGTCGTTGATTTCCTGGGCTTGCATGGCTGTACTTGCCAGAATCAATCCTAAAATTGAGATATAGTTTTTCATGATTGTATTTCGTTAAAAAACCTATACAAATACGTAATTAATGTGTATGAGTATAGGTTTTGTTATTTAATTATTATCTTCTTCCGCCGCTTCTTCCGCCTCCGCCATAATTGCCGCCTCCTGATGAACGTGGAGATTCATAGCTTCTTGGGGAATCATAAGTTCTTGGAGATGAACTCCTGGGAGAGTCATAAGTTCTTGGTGAAGAGCTTCTTGGTGAATCTGAATTTTTAGGTGGATTTACCTCAGATCTCGGAACACCTGTATAAGTGCTTTGTGATCTTGGACTTCTTGGTGAATCTGAGTTTTTAGGAGGGTTTACGGTTGTTCTCGGAACGCCTGTATATGTGCTGTTGGATTCATTGTTGAAATTTCTTCTTCTCGGTGTGCTTGTGTAAGTTCTTGGATTAGAAGAGTTTCCAAAATCATTGTTGTAAGTGGAAGATCTTCTTCTTGAGTCGTAACTTCTTGTTCCGTAGTGTCTGTCACTTGAGCGGTCTGAATAAGCTACACTTCTTCTTCCTCCGTTATATCCATAATATCTGTCGTAGTAACCGTGTCCGTACCAGCCACCATAATATCCTCCGTAGTAGCCTCCGCCATAGTAGTAAGGGCTATACCAGCCTCCCCAGTACGATGGTCCGTAATAAGCATATCCGCCCCAGTAAGGGTCGCACCAGTATGAATTCCATCCCCAGTGGCTTCTCCAGGGTCTGTATCCCCAATAGTTGTTCCATCCCCAGTAGCCTCCCCAGCCCCAGTTGCTTTCGTATACATTGATGGTGACATTTTCAGTGTTGTCGCCCCATCCTGCATAACTTTTCTGGTTTTTAACTTCTGTAGTGTCGTTACTGGTTGAATAATTTTCTACATCGGTAAATGTATCCGAATCGTTAGTGCTGTAATTGTCGGCATTTGCGGCAAAATACTCTTTGTATTTTTTATTCGAATCATCAGATTGGGTATTGCTTGTGGTTTGGGTAACAGGTTCTCTTTGGTCGCTGCCATAGATGCCGTCGTTTTCGTAGTATGATACATTTTTGTATGAACCACAGGAAATCGCGGTTAAACCCAATAATCCAACAAAGGATTTAACAATCGCGCCTTTTGTAGAAAAGAATTTTGTTTTCATATCTTATAAAATTTATTGTTGGACAACTCAAAAATAGTTAGTTTTGTCGAATTATAATAATATTTAACATTTCACAATTTTTGTGCCAAACTATTCAATATGAGCAAGAACTTAACGAAGCGTGCAGAAGATTACTCAAAATGGTATAACGAACTGGTTGTCAAGGCTGATTTAGCCGAGAATTCCGGTGTAAGAGGATGTATGGTTATCAAGCCCTACGGGTATGCTATCTGGGAAAAAATGCAGGCCGAATTGGATAGAATGTTTAAAGAAACGGGACACAGTAATGCGTATTTTCCATTATTTGTGCCAAAAAGCATGTTTGAAGCGGAAGAGAAAAATGCTGAGGGATTTGCAAAAGAATGTGCCATTGTGACACACTACCGTTTGAAAAACGATGAATCAAAACCTGGAAAACTGATGGTGGATCCGAATGCGAAGCTGGAAGAGGAGTTGATTGTTCGTCCAACCAGTGAAGCTATTATTTGGAGTACTTACAAGAACTGGGTGCAGTCGTATAGAGATTTACCATTGTTAATTAATCAATGGGCGAATGTGGTGCGTTGGGAAATGCGTACACGTTTGTTTTTACGTACTGCCGAGTTTTTATGGCAGGAAGGCCACACGGCGCACGCAACCAGACAGGAGGCGCTGGATGAAACAGTGCAAATGATGAATGTGTATGCTGATTTTGTTGAAAACTTCATGGCGATTCCGGTGGTGAAAGGAGTGAAAACGGAAACTGAGCGTTTTGCCGGAGCAGATGAAACGTATTGTATTGAAGCATTGATGCAGGACGGAAAAGCGTTGCAGGCGGGAACGTCACATTTCTTAGGGCAGAACTTTGCAAAAGCTTTTGATGTTAAGTTTGCGAATCAGGAAGGTAAGCAAGAGCATGTTTGGGGAACTTCGTGGGGAGTTTCAACCCGTTTGATGGGAGCATTGGTAATGACGCATTCTGATGATAACGGTTTGGTATTGCCGCCAAATTTAGCGCCTATCCAAGTGGTAATTGTGCCTATTTTTAAATCGGATGAAGAATTGGATAAGATTTCTGAAGTTGCAAAAGATTTACAGGCTAAATTCAGGAAGCTGGGTATTTCGGTCAAGTTTGATAACAGAACGACCCAAAAACCAGGTTTTAAATTTGCTGAATGGGAGTTAAAAGGAGTGCCGGTGCGCATTGCAATTGGTCCGAAAGATTTGGAAAACGGAACATTTGAAGTGGCCCGTCGTGATACTTTGTCTAAAGAAGTGATTTCAGCAGCTGATGTTGCTGCTTATATAAATGATTTATTGGAAGAGATTCAGAAGAGTTTATATACAAAAGCATTTGATTACAGAAATTCCCATATTACTGAAGTAAATTCATTTGATGAGTTTAAAGAAGTGTTAGAAGGTAAGGGTGGATTTGTGTCTGCGCATTGGGACGGAACGGCTGAAACCGAGGAAAAGATTAAAGATTTGACTAAAGCAACGATTCGTTGTGTGCCTTTGGACAGAAAAGAGGAGTCAGGTGTTTGTATTTTGACCGGAAAACCTTCAAACGGAAGAGTCTTATTTGCAAAGGCTTACTAAAAAATAAGAAAAAAATTTCAAAAAAAGTTGCGGGAGCTATTGCAGAAATAAAAAATGTGTATATCTTTGCACTCGCATTACAGAAATGAGCGCTCTTAATGAGAATCAGAGTAAGTAAATGGCCCGTTCGTCTATCGGTTAGGACGCCAGGTTTTCATCCTGGTAAGAAGGGTTCGATTCCCTTACGGGCTACAATTTTGAAATATTGAAATTAATAATGTGATGGCCCGTTCGTCTATCGGTTAGGACGCCAGGTTTTCATCCTGGTAAGAAGGGTTCGATTCCCTTACGGGCTACAAAATTAGTTGTAAATTAGTTTTATAAAATAAAGGCTTGTGTCTCGAGTCTTTGTTTTATTAGTTAAAACCAAAGTGATTGTATATGCAGTTGTGGGAGGTTTTTCTTTTTTAACTAGTAGTTTATAATAATTATTACAATTAAAATTAAAGAAAATGGCAAATCATAAGTCAGCTCTAAAAAGAATCAGAAGTAACGAAAAGAAAAGAGTGTTAAACAGATATCAGCACAAAACTACGCGTAACGCTATCAAAGCAATCCGTGTAGCTACTGACAAAGCTGAAGCTGCTGCAAAATTATCAAGCGTTATCTCAATGATTGACAAATTAGCAAAGAAAAATATTATACACGATAATAAAGCTTCTAACTTGAAGTCTAAATTAACTAGACACGTAGCTGCTTTATAATTCAATTAGTGTTCAAAATTTACTCAAAAGCCTTGCATTTGCAGGGCTTTTTTGTTTTATACCCACGCTGGTTCTGTTTGTAGTTTACCTTCAAGGGTTTCAATCTTGTCTTTTACGGAGCCACCTTCAAAGAATAATATCATATTAAGTACCCATTGGAGAGTACGTACGGGATTTAGAAGTTTAAAGCCAAGCGTTTCTATTTTTGCATCCCTTTCCTTTATTAATATTTCCCTTTTATCCGGATTTGAATTTAAATCATTGGCAAATAACCATGCGCCGTCACGGGCTGTCTGAATGCTGAATTCGATTAGTTTATCATCCCATTGCTTAGCTAAAGGCATCAGTAGTTTGAATATTGGGGAAACACTGCCCATGTTTTGTTTGACATCATCAGTGAGTTCAGAAAGGAGGCTGTTGATGTGGTTAAAGTCGGATTTAATGGTATCGAGCGGATTGTTTTCGACTGTGTCGACTGTAGCGATGCTTAAATCCAGATTGATATGTGCGTTGATTCCGGTTAATAAGTGCTGTAATACCAGGTGTTTTTTGGTAATGGCTTTGAATGATATCTTCCAGCTTTTTGAGATAGGTGTGTTGTTTTTATCGTCAAAATAGGCTTTAAAGTACCGGTTAGCAAAACGTACATCAAGTTTTTCCATGCGGGCATTGTCTTCAAAACGGTTGTTGAGTATGCCTTCCTTTACGCGGATGGTTACCTTTCGGTATAAAACTGCAAAATAACCTAACGGATTGTTATTGGCTTTGCATTCTTCCACAATGGTGTTTAAGATTTCTATGACTTCGTCTATGTTAGTTGCTTGCATGTCAGTTAATTCTTCTAAATTTTTATAAATGTAAAAAAATATATTTAAGAAGCGGCGGGTTTTTTATCGGAAAGGACAGCAGATACTGTTTATTTATTATGTCTTAATTGTTAAGTATTTAGCCTTGAAATTAAAATTGTTTTTTATGTAAAAAATAATCGTACTTTTGCACCACAAAAAAAATCACATGGAATCAATTAGAAATATTGCGATTATTGCGCACGTTGACCACGGTAAGACTACGTTGGTTGATAAAATCATGTATCACTGTCAGTTGTTCCGTGAGAACGAGAACACAGGTGATTTAATTTTGGATAACAATGACCTTGAACGCGAGCGCGGAATTACAATTACTTCTAAGAACGTTTCGGTTACGTATAAAGGAACAAAAATCAACATTATCGATACTCCGGGCCACGCCGATTTCGGTGGGGAAGTAGAGCGTGTATTGAACATGGCTGACGGTGTTTGTTTGTTAGTGGATGCTTTTGAAGGACCAATGCCACAAACGCGTTTCGTATTACAGAAAGCGATTGACTTAGGTTTGAAACCATGTGTGGTAATCAACAAAGTTGATAAAGAAAACTGTACACCGGAAGAAGTGCATGAAAAAGTATTCGATTTGATGTTTGAATTAGGCGCTACTGAGGAGCAGTTGGATTTCCCTACTGTTTACGGTTCGGCTAAGAACAACTGGATGAGTGATGATTGGAAAAACCAAACTGAAAACATCGAGCCTTTATTGGATATGGTATTGAACAATGTGCCGGCTCCTAAAGTATCGGAAGGTACACCACAAATGCTGATCACTTCATTAGACTTCTCTTCGTTTACAGGACGTATTGCTATCGGTCGTTTGCAAAGAGGTGTTTTGAAAGAAGGGATGAATGTTTCTTTGGTAAAACGTGACGGTGCGGTTGTAAAATCTAAAATTAAGGAACTACATACTTTTGAAGGTTTAGGCCGTAAGAAAGTTGATGAAGTAGTTGCAGGAGATATTTGTGCTATTGTAGGATTGGAAGGATTTGAAATTGGTGATACTGTTGCTGATTTCGAAAACCCGGAAGCATTGGCAACCATTGCCATCGATGAGCCTACAATGAGTATGTTGTTCACGATTAACGATTCACCATTCTTTGGTAAAGAAGGTAAATTTGTTACTTCAAGACACGTAAAAGACAGATTGACTAAAGAATTAGAGAAAAACTTAGCGTTACGCGTTAATGAAACTGATTCTGCAGATAAATTCATGGTATTCGGACGTGGTGTATTACACTTGTCGGTATTGATTGAAACAATGCGCCGTGAAGGATATGAGTTACAAATCGGGCAGCCACAGGTAATCATCAAAGAAATTGACGGTGCTAAATGTGAGCCAATCGAAGAATTGACTATCGACTTACCGGAGAATGTTTCAGGTAAAGCGGTTGAATTCGTAACGATGCGTAAAGGTGAAATGTTAAGCATGGAGCCAAGAGGAGAGCGTATGATCATTAAGTTCATCATCCCTTCACGCGGTATCATCGGTTTACGTAACCAATTATTAACTGCTACTGCAGGTGAGGCTATCATGGCACACCGTTTCCTTGAGTACCAACCGTACAAAGGAGAAATCGCAGGACGTATCAACGGATCATTGATTTCAATGGAGAACGGTAAAGCAATTCCTTACTCTATTAACAAATTACAGGATCGTGGTAAGTTCTTCGTTGATCCGAATGAGGATGTGTATGAAGGTCAGGTAATCGGGGAGAACTCAAGAGGAGACGATATGGTGGTGAACATCACTAAAACGAAACAGTTAACCAACTTCCGTTCTGCGGGTGCTGATGATAAGACAAGAATTGTTCCTGCTATCAAATTTACTTTAGAGGAAGCATTAGAGTACATCCAGAAAGATGAGTACGTTGAAGTAACGCCTAAGTCAC
Source organism: Flavobacterium amniphilum (assembly GCF_023634845.1). Classification (GTDB taxonomy): domain Bacteria; phylum Bacteroidota; class Bacteroidia; order Flavobacteriales; family Flavobacteriaceae; genus Flavobacterium; species Flavobacterium amniphilum. The sequence goes on from NZ_JAMLJL010000007.1 coordinate 58,582, forward strand.
TTCGTTTACGTAAAATCTATTTGAACGAAAATGACAGAAAGCGTAATAAAATTGCGTAAGTAAGACATACATACAGATGAATCCGGCTTATGCCGGATTTTTTTATGGGTTATTGTTGCTGAGTTATTGTTTACATTGTATTGGAACAGCAACCATACTGTAGTTATATACTACTTATATAGCACTTTGATACGGGTCAAGTACGGGTCAAGTACGGGTCAACCATTACTTTGATACTACTTTGATATGGCTTTAGTATGAGTCAAGTATGGGTCAAGTATGGGTCAACCATTACTTTGATACTACTTTGGTGTGGCTTTGGTATGGCTTTGGTATGGCTTTGGTATGGCTTTGGTATGGCTTTGGTATGGCTTTGGTATGGCTTTGGTATGGCTTTGGTATGGCTTTGGCGAAAGTTTTATCTGGCTAATCTTCAGAAAAGCGGTTGAGTACTGTCATTGCTTTTTCTGCATCTTTTTTATCGACAAAAATATGGTCGTGGTAATAAGCAGCCACTACGTTGCAGCTGATGTTTTCTTTTCCGAGTGCGGTAGAGAAGGCAGCAGTTAATCCTACGGCTTCTAAGGAAGAATGAACCGTCAGGGTAATCCATGAAGCCACATAAGAATAATCAAGCCTTAATTCGTCAGCTATTTGCTTTTTTAATACCAGTGTTATGCCTTCTTCTTCCCTGAAATGGAAGAGTATGTCTTTAAAACTTACTGAAGCATCATTTGGGACACTGCAAAATACATATTCCCCTTCATTAAGATGCGGTTTCATGGTTTTAAGTAAAATAGCTAAGTTTTTTTCGCCGGACATTTTTTTGGGATTAAAAGATTGAAGGATTGAAAGATTGGGCTTCGAGAGCACTTCGACAGGCTCAGTGTATCAACTCATCCACCAATTGCAACATTAGGGGATTATTGTTGTTTTTTGAGCGACAATAAGATTAATTCTTCGAATTGTTTGTCATTAAAAGTTTTCAGTGTGACGTAGTACCATTTATTTTCCGGTATGTCTATGGTGAAAATGTCGTTCAGTTTATGCTTTTTTACAGCTTTTTCAAATTCAGGTACCATCATTCCGTCTGTGAACCAGTTTAAATCGCCGGTTTGGTTACTGTCCATTGTGTATTCTTTGGCCAAATCAGAAAAAGGAGTTCCTGATTTGTATTTTTCCAATATGGTTTTTCTGGATTTGTTTATGGCTTCCATTGACAGTTTGTTTCCGTCAAGGTAAATATAGCTTACCCGGTGTGCGGTAATTTTTTTAGAACTGATTACTTTATACACCAGTGTTCCGTCATTGAAAACATCCCCGGTTTTCTTTCCGTTGAAAAATCCGGATTCGTTTGACGGGTCAATTTCCGGTATGATTGACCAGACCAATGCTTCTAATTCAGGGTTTTCGGTAGCAAAATCATTAGCCTGTTCAAAGGTATTGATGTTTTTGATTAGTGCTTCCTGTCCGAAACAACCGAATGATAAAAGTATGGCAGTCAGTATTGGTATGAATTTCATTGTTCTTTATTTAAAAATCCGAAGATATCAATTTCTGTGACTAACGGGTGCCGTTTTGTGTTTTAATTTCTCCAATCTCCAGACAATATTTCCCGGTTCGGTTTTGGTGATTTTGAAGTTGTTTTTTTTCAGTGTGCGTTGGGAGGCGATGTTATCATCATCAGTTTCGGCGATAATTGCTTTTACGGTTTGATTTGTGAAGCACCATTTGGCCAATTCACCAACCGCTTCCGGCATGATGCCTTTTCCCCTGAAATCTTCAAAGGTTTCATAGCCTATTTCCACTTCGCCTTTCTCATTGGGTGTTCCTTTGAGGCAGATTTCGGCTGCGATGGCATTTTCCGCTTTTAAAATGATGACCCAAAAAGTATAGAAGAGGTTAGTGGTACTTTCGGTTTTGATATTGGGTAATACGTTGTTGATGATTTTGGTTTTGATCCGTTCGGTCATAACACGATTGTTCTGCAATAGTCCCATTTCTTTTTCCAAGGCATCGGGAATAATGTATTTTTCCATTTGGTCATGGCTAAGCGGAATGATTTGCAGTCGGAGAGAGTCGATCATCATGATTTTTGGGATTGATGGAATTTTATTTTAATTATTTCAGTTTTACTATTTTCTTTCTTTCATCGGCTTCTTCCGTTCTGTAAGTGATTTCAATCCGTTTCTTTTTGACTTTACGGACTAATCCTTTGAATTCCTTTAATTGCTTTTCAAGTGCCTGATTGAGCGAATCATTTTCAGTCACAATAATTTTGTCTTCGGTTCCGAAAAGGCCGTATTGGTTGCAGGCTTCAGGTAAGTCGGGCAGTTGCCAGTCCCATATGTCGAAACTGTAGATTTCGGTCCATTGATTGTTTTTGTACGTTGCGATATGCCAGCTGTTCAAGTTGGAGTAGTCGGCATAATTGATTACATAGGATATTTCGTCGGTACCGTCGCCATTGAGATCCCCTTCGTTTTTTAAGTAGGAGAGACCGATTTGCTGTCCGTGGCCTGATACCATCATGGTGTCAATTTTGGTGTTGTTGGAAATTAAAAAAGACATAGGGTCTTTATTGATGGTAAGTGCTATTAATTGGCCCATATCACCCAGATTGTCATAAAATTTATTGGTTTCTTTTTTCTCTTTGAGACTGTAAAAATGCTCGATCAGCTTTTCCTTTTTTCCGTCGCCGTTAAAGTCACCGTCTATGACAAAGCGATAACCGAAAATTGGTTTGATATTCTTGGGTATTTTTTTCAGTTCTTCAGCTATCCAATCCATTGTTTCTTCCTCTTCTTTGGATTTCTTTTCAGCGGCTGTATCGGTTTTTTGTTTTAGGGCTGTTTTGTTTTCTTTTGACTTTATAGTATTATCGGCAGGGATTTCTTTCTTGCAGCTGATGAATAACAGGGTTGAAATCAGGAAAAGAAATGCGGTTGTGGGTTTCATGGAAAGAACAGTTACTTTATTGTTATTTAAAGATCTTGAGATTATGTTTTTATTTAAGACTTAACGAAATAGGTGCAACGAGTGATGTATAATCTTCGTTGATTTTATCAATGTTCAAATTTAATTCATCGGTATTGTTTTCAGAATTGTTCCAGTAAATGCCATTTGTTTTTTTAATAAATTAAACCCTCAGTGCACCTCGGAATCCCCTTACGGCATAATAAGACTGGGCTCCGTTGTGGTAGAGGAAAATTGTTCCGTAGCGGAATTCGGAGTACAGGGCGCCGCCTAATTTTCTGATCCCTTCAGGTGTTTTGATCCAGCTGGAGCTTTTGGTGTCAAATTTTCCAAGTGACTGCAATTCCCGGTATTGTTCTTCGGTTAAGATGTCGATACCCATTTCAGTTGCCATATCGAGAGCGTTGTTTGACGGTTTGAATTCTTTTCTGGCGTCGAGTGCTTCCCGGTCATAACAGATGCTTCTGCGTCCTTTTGGCGTTTCGGGTGAACAATCGAAAAAGAGGTATTCGTCTGATTTAGTATCGTGACCAATGACATCCGGTTCCCCTCCGGTTTTTTCCATTTCGTTGAGCGACCATAGCTTATTTGGGTTGGCTTCCAATTTTGTTTGGATTGCTTCCCATTGCATTCCTTTGTGGCGGTTCATGTTGTTTTCGAAGCGTGTTTTCAGTAGGCTGTAGCATTCTTCACGCGCTTCAGGAGATAATTCTTTTGAATAGGATTTAGCCATGACAAGATTGTTTTATATTTTGTGATGCAGTCTTTTTTATTGCTGCTTGATCGTTACCGGAACCGGACCGCCGTGTGATAGAAATCCACCTCCGATTTCGTCTATGTTAACATCCAGTTCATCAGTGGTTGAGATGCGGGTTATGGTAACATCTATAGAGCCGTCTTCGTTAACCGGAACCAGTCCGTAATTTTTGGGAGCAGTTGTAATTGCTGTTTTTTCATTGCCTGATGCGTATGATTTCGGGACGATGTCAATGCTTTGTAGTGTTAGTACAGTTAAACATACGGCAATAATAGTCAGGACGGTTTTTGTGTACAGATCAGTTTTCATAATTGGTTTTATTGAGTTAATGAAACAGTATGACTTTTCGGTCTAACCAAATATAAGAAAAAACATAAAAAAACTCCCTGATAGCAGGGAGTTTGTGATTATCGTTTTAAAGTGAAGTGGCCTCTTACTTCGCGGCCGTCTTCCAGTGTTGATTTGTACCAGTAATCGTCGGCCGGTAGCGGATTTCCTAAATAGGTACCGTCCCAACCCGGTGATAAAGCCGTAAATTCTTTTAAGAGTTTACCGTAGCGGTTGAAAATCTGGATACGGGCATTTGGATTGAATCTGCTGTTTGCTCCGATGATGTTCCAGTATTCGTGGTATCCGTCACCGTTAGGCGTGAAGAATTGCGGGAAACCTGTTACCGAAACCTGTACTTCCAATACCGGACATCCATTCAGGTCGATTACATAAACCGTGTGTAGTCCCGGGCGTACGTTTTCGAAGAATCCGGTCGTTTGTCTTTCGGCAAACAGATCATCCAATGCGAATACATAATTACCCAATCCAGTTACTGTTACCGTAATGGTATTGTTTTCGGTTAAATCTTTAACAACAGGATCACCTGCCAAAGTAGCCGAATTAGATTGTCTGACCGTTATTGTTCTTTCCTTGAAACATCCCGTTGCGTTATATACTTCCACTTTGTATACCCCACTTTGGTTTGTTGTCAGGGTAGAAGCGGTTTCACCTGGCAATAAGATTGTGTCCCTGTACCATTTATAGGTGTAATTTGCAGGATTAGCGCTACTTGCTAAACCGGAAGTTAGTGTTTGGTAAATGTTTGGTTCATTTGTACAAATGTGTACGTCATCAGCTCCGTCAGCATTCGTATCGATTGTCGGTTTCGGATCAACTACCAACTGGAAGTTAGTACTTCCCACACAGTCATTTGTGCTGGCATCTTCAAGTCGCACCCAAATGGTTTGGGTGTTAGGATAGCCGATGTTACGGTAATTTGTGATGTTTGTAATAGCCAGTGAATTGCCCGCTGCATCTACTTCCTGAAGGAAATCAGTATAGTTTTTATAGAACTTGTAAGTATAGCCAGTTGCCGAAATCAATCCGTCAATGTAAGTCTGTACACTTGTTAAGTCGAAAGTAGCAATACCATCGTAATCGTCGTTCGCGGCATCGATATAATCGTCACATACGTGTAACGGAGCGATAGTTGCGGCACTCAGGATAGCATTTGTAGTTGAAGAGACCAACTGCATGCTAACTATTTCAAAACAATTATTGGCATTTGTTGCCCTAGCCCAGATTATTTGAGAATACGGAGTAGTATTGGCAAAAGCCAATGGGTTTGTGATTTGTACCGAAGCATCGTTAGTTTGTGCTCCCGTTTGCGTGGTGAAATACGTGAAAGTTTCGGTAGCTGCGTTAGCCGAAAGATCATTCTCTTTCTGGCGCAGGTTGAAAGTTGTGATACCATCAGTGTTGTCATCACACTGAACGATTCTCACGCCTGAGTTTAAAACCGGTTTCGGGTATACGGTCAATTGTGCACTGTTAGAGAAGAAGTCACATCTGTTTCCGGTTCTGTTTAATTGAGAGCGGTACATATAACCGTTCATACTGTTTTGAATGTTAGTAACCGTTAACTGGTTGGTTGTTACATTCGAATAAGTTGCATCATTAGCAAGATTAGTCCAGTTGATACCACCATCGACAGAAACCTGCCATTGGAAGAAGTCGGCATTTGAAGTCACCTCAAAAGTGGTACTTTCGAATAAACACTGCGCTTTGTTTACCGGATGCGTAGTAACCGTAACAGGAGCCGATGTAATGTAATCAGGATGAGGAGTTGTGTATCCAACAGCGCTTGTTACCAGTCCGTTTGTGTTTGTAACAGCAGGAGAAGTTCCGAGGATACCATCGTTATCAGGATCAGCGAATCCCGCTTCTTTAGCATCAAAACACTGGTCGTTGTCACTGTCAAGATCCCTGTAGTTGCTAATGTTGTCTGTGTCAGTATCAATTGCACCTTCAACAGAATCCAGAATACCGTCATTATCGGCATCAAGATCAATATAATCAGGAATGAGGTCAGCATCAGTGTCAGTAGGAACAAGTCCCGGTTCGTATGCATTATCAAGACCGTCAAGATCCGTGTCGGTATTTGTTGCTGTTGCAGGTGTATTTCCTTGTGCTTCAATATTATCTGAAATGATGTCATTGTCACTGTCGGTATCTAACTGATCCGGAATTCCGTCTGCATCAGAATCCTTGTAAACACAAGTAGCCACCAATTTAAAAGTTGATTTATTAGGAGCTGTGTCCAATAAGTTTTTGTGGGTAATTTTGAAAGAAGTCGTCTGGAACGATTTAAATCTGAAAGTAGCAGTTCCTGCAGCCATTGGTGTATTACCGTTCAGGCGGAATCGGATTTCAAAAGATGAAAACTGTGTTACCCCGCTTTCATAAATACCATCATAGTTCGTGTCGATTAATAATTGGTTGTCCGGGTTTAAAACCGTAACCGTTTTATCGATGTCCGAGTTTACCACATATTCCGCATTAGCGTTGATTAAATCGGTTGCAGCGGCAGTTTGCGGATAATCCAGGGCCACATTAAGCGGTTGGCTGAAAGTTACTTTGTAATCTACGTAGTATCCTTTTCCGGCCGGAATATCAGTGATGAAGCTTCCATCAGCATTTCCGGTAAACGGAATTGCTGCGGCAGGTAATGAGTTAGTTGAAACAGCGGTATAGGTAACAGGAGAATTCGTTATTGTTCCGGCGGCTACCGTTGTATTGATTGGCTGGTCTCCGAAAGATTCGGTACAGTTATCGATACCGTCGTTATCAAAATCAGCGTCTACGTTATCATTTGCCAAATCACCTTCCTGATTGGTAGGGCATGAGCTTACCGGGATACGGTCAGATTCCAGATTGGTGTTACACGCAGAGATGGTAGCCTTCACGTGGTAAAAACCAGGTTGTGTCGGAACATATGAATTAGTAGTAGCACCCGGAATTACCGTTTCGTTGAAATACCATTGGAAAACGTCGAACGATGTAGCATCGTTTACGGATAAGTTTACGTTAGGCAAGCAATTATCGCTGGTAACCGAAATTTTATTGAATGCAATTTCCGGTTCAAAAGTAAAGCCTGAGTAATAACCACCGTAAGTTGCAGCGCCTGATGAACCATAATAGGAAAGGTATACCGATTCACTTGAGAAAACCGAAATATTTCCGGTTAATCCTGAGAAGATATACGTTACATAATCAGTATTTCCGATTACGTTAGAAGGTCCGGTATAAGTTACACCGATTGAAGCTAAGCTGGTTAAGGTATGGTTTGTTCCGTTAATGATGAAGTCAAGGGTAGCTCCGGTTTTGGTAACGATACAAACCGTTCCTCCGAAATTATTGTCACTTCCCACTTCGTTAATCCTTGGTATATTGTTGATTACTTTTGGTGTTTCACAGCTCAAAGGCGGAACAAAGTGCATGTTCTGATTAGCCAGGTTAGGGTTTCCGTCAGTACCTATTCCACCTATGGCCTGATAGGCGAATACTTTTTTTGAAGTTCGTATATATAAGTTCCTGTCCGGTGAAAAACTATTACCGTCGAGAGCAAAATATTCCCCTTCGTTGATTGTGGCGCTTGGAGTTGCGCTTCCGTTGACGTAGATTTCGGTATTGTCTTCATTTGCGATTATAAGCGGTCTTTCAACTTCATTAAAACCGTCACCTTTGACAAAAATATATTCGGTACCTGTTCTTTCGGCAGAAACGATTTGGTCAAAGCCCAAGTCCAGATTAGTTGTATTACTGTTACTTCCTGCGAAAGTACCGCAGTTTACGGCAATAGGTTTGTTCGAAGAGATGGAAGCACCGATCAGACCGTCGCGGTTGGCGTCATTGAATCCACCCTGAGTGGCGATGATATAACTTTCGCCACTGTTTAAAGTAACGCTGAAAGCCGTATTTCCGGTAAAGCTGTTGACTAAAGTTACCCCCGGTTTGATATCATCAAAAGTGATTACCGTATTGTTTTCGGTCGCCAGTACAGATGCAAATGTGTAATAATTTTCGGTGAAGGCAGGTGTTCCCAGATTCAGGAATCCTCCAATTCTGAATTGGGTTCCCAGAGCTGCTAAACCTTTAGATACGAGTCCGCCGGCGTGGAATCTACCCGGTGTTGCTACCGTTCTTACGGTAACGTATACTAAATCTTCAGCTTCGACGATATATCCTTTGTCGTTTAAAACCGAATTGGCACTACCTTCATCAACAATGAGTTGTGTATTTGAACCAGAGGTTGCAATGGAAAGTATGTATGGGTTGTCCCTTGAAACCGTCCCATTGATGGTTGTTCCTCCTAATTGGATGATTCTGAAATTGATAGGTGTAACACTCGGACAGGAAATGTATAAACTCTGATCCTGTGGAACGATATTGGCTGCATTTGATATTGGCGGAATGTAATGCGTTTTACTGAATTGTGCCAAGCACGAAACGCTAAACAAAACGCTTAGTAAGAGTAATTTTATTTTCATGGGTTTTTTAATTGCAGCCCAAAGGTATTAATTATCTTTTAAGCGTGAAGTGACTTTTTACTGTTTTTCCGTTTGAAAATGTTAAAATGAACCAATAATCGTCAGCCGGAAGGCTTTTTCCGTTGTAAGTACCGTTCCATCCTGATGTATTTGATGTGAACTGTTTAATGAGTTTTCCGTAACGGTCAAAAATACTGATTGTGGAAACCGGTAACAATTGCAGGTTTTCAATTTTCCATGTATCGTTATAACCATCCCCGTTTGGCGTGAAAAATTTTGGAAAATCCAATACATAAACTACCGCTGAAGGAGTAGGAGTACAGCCGTTTTTATCCCTTACATAAACTGTATATTCGCCAGCTTCAAGGTGATTAAAAACAGGACTGTCCTGATAAGTAACCCCGTCAATAGAGAACTCATAATCACCGCCATTATCGGTGTATGTTATGGTAATCGAATTGTTTTCAGAAAAGTCGTTGACAATTGCGTCTATGTTAGTTGCCGGTGCAGAAGGAAGCACATTGAATGTTTTGGTTGCTTTGCATCCGTTGTTGTCTGTCACTTCAACGGTATAATTCCCTGCAGCCGATACCTGTGTTTCAAAATCGGTATCACCATTTGACCAGTTGTATGCATTAAATGTATTTACGACACTTAGTGTTATGGTTTGTCCAGGACATAAATACACTGATTGGTTTTCGAAATTTGCCGGACTGTTGAAATTGATATGTAAGACCACATCTACAATATCGTAGCAATCAGGGCCATTTACAATTCTGGCGAAGATTGTTTGCGAGTTTGGAGTTGTGTTCGAGTAATTATTTGCCAGTGGATTGGATTGATTTTCGGCGTTAGTGGCCGTTGCATAATATTCAACCACCATTCCGGAAGGAAGACTTGCGGTTATCAGTGGTGTGATTTCGGTGTTGAGGTCAAAAGAAGTGATTCCGTTTTTGGTTCCGTCTTCATCACATTTCTGATAGGTTACAGGTGAATTTGCATTGTTATTTGAAATGCTTAATGTTACCTGTGCATAGTTTGAACAGTTATTGGTACCGGCTACTCTGGCATAGATTGTTTTAGGGATGCTGTTGTAAGCTGTTGGGATTGTGATTTGGTTTCCGCCAATACTTTCGTAATAGGTAACTGCGCCTAAATTAGGATCATTGTTGCGGATCAGGTTGTCCAGTTTAGTCAGGTTGAAAGTAGCTGAGCCGTCATTATTGCTGTCGCATTGTACCAATGTCTGGTTAGATAAAACGGCTAAAGGAGCAAACTGTATTTTTACGGTTCCGGTTGACAGGCAGGTTCCGTTGATCATTACCTCGGCTTTATATTCGACGATATTCTGATTGGTATTGTCACTTATCGTGAATGTTGGTGTTATGATGCCTGTAAAGACATTGTCTTTGTACCATCTGTAAGTGTTTCCGGTTCCAAATTGCGATGCATTAAGAGTCACGGTGTCTCCCGCACAATATGCATTGTTTGATGCCATTAAGTGATCGGGTCCTAAATCTGTTTCGCTTTGAAAAGTACCACCGCCTAAGAATATGGCAGAATCATACAATCCATTTCCCTGATCTGCGATTACTAATTTTATATGATATGCATTACCGGCTATAACATCAGCCTGTGCTTTTAAAATTTTAGTCTGGCCATTGAAGGTTGTGGGATGGTTAAATCCGTTGAATGCGTCAAAATAAGCTTCGTTGCTTGCAGGGCATACTGTGCCTGATCCTCTGATGGTATTGACTGATACAGGAATGTTAGTACCCGGTACCAATGCTATATTCTGATAATTCCCGTTGGTGGGTTTGATTAAAAAGGCAAAACCATCTGTAAATCCGCACTGATTGGGAGAAGGATTACTCAAATATTGTTCAGAAGAAAAGATATAGTCAAAACTGATTTTGTTTGTATAGGGAGTGAAATCAAATTCCAGAATAGTGGCATTTAAGGTGTTTCCTAAACCAAGAGCTTGTTCTAAGTCCTGATCTCCAGCCCAACTACCTATTGTTTCGCTGCTGTTTCCGGTATTAGGACCGATGGCAGAAACGGCACGTCCGGTACTTAAAACGATGCCGTTATTGAAAGGAAAAGTGCTTGTTCCCTGATTGAAACTTCCAAAACTTTGGGCTCCGGTAAAAGAGCCGCCGCTTACGGATACATTTGTTGCCTGTCCGCAACTGTTTCCGGCGAAGAAATTGTTTACGAGTTGTTGTGCGGTGAATGTATCGTCGACCTGTATGTATTGTGAATATGAGGTACTTGAAAAAGTAAATAGAAGAATTAGGACAAATTTTTTCATTCTGAATTAAATAGCCTGCAAATATACTACAAATACTTTTTTTTCAGCATATTTAACAAAATCATAGCAATTTTCAATTCAAAAAAGAAACCCCAGACTAATATCCGGGGTTTGTATTTTATACTTTTTTCAAATCAAAAATTACTTCTTTTTATTTTTTCCGTTGTTGAATTTTACTTTTTCCACTACAGAAATTTTAGGTTCTCCTTTTTTAGGTGCTGTTTTGGGTTTGAATGCCGGTTTCTTTTTGAAATCAGTTTTAGGTTTATCACTTGGACTGTTTTCGTTTTTGGTTTTTCCTGCAGCAGAAACAGCTTTCGCGTTAGCATTGATCACATCCATTGCATTTTTAGGGTTTTCTTTGGTTCCCCTTAAATGAATCACTAATCCGTTAAGGAAATTACGCAACACCTGATCACCGCATTCCATGAATTTAGGGTGGTCTTCCTGGCGGAAAAAATTACCTATTTCCCCTTTGGAAATCCTGAAGTCGACTAATTCCAGAATTTCTACGATCTGGTCATCACGCAGCTGCAAAGCAACCCTTAGTTTTTTAAATATTTCGTTGTTATTCATCTGTCCTGATTAAAGAGCCAAAGATACGCTTTTGCGAAAGCATCACGCCATAATTTTTCATTATGTTGTCCATCTTTTACTATTTCTGACGTAACAGTAACTGTTTTGGGTAAGACGGCGATCATTTTCTGCATATCAGACACCATGTCTTCGCTTTCTTTATCTCCGCACAGAAAATACATTTTGGCTTTTAACCCGGATTTTTCGATGAGCGGATACATCTCGGGATTAATCCAGAAAGCCGGGGAAAAAACAAATCCTTTCTGAAACTTGTCAGGGTATTTCTGTAAGGCATATAAGGTAAATAATCCGCCTAATGAGCTTCCGCCGATGGCTGTATACTTTGGAGATGTTTTGATCCTGTAATTTTTTTCGGCATATGGTTTTACTGTATTTACGATAAAATCCAGATAATCATCGGCTTTACCGCCACCATATTTTTCATTAGGATAGGGTGTGAGTTCATCTATTCTTTTGTCGTTTCCGTGTTCAATTCCTACCACTATGACTTCTGCATTGAGACTGTCGAGTGTTTCGTCAACATTCCATTCACCTGAAAATGATGTTTTGGAATCGAATAAATTTTGTGCATCCTGTAAATAGATTACCGGATATTTTTTTGAAGTTGTACGGTAATTCTTAGGAAGACAGATCCATATTTTGCGGTCTGTTTTTAATTGGGGAGAATGCAGAGTTATGGTGCTGACCTCTATTAAATCAAGGCTTTTCTGGCCAATTGCCAAAGTTGGGAATGTTAAAAAGAAAAGTAGTTTTATCAGTCTGGCAGGCATTATCCTTTTGGAATTTTGATTAAAAAGTATAGTTTTGTTAAAAATAATCAATTTATGAATTCCTACGAAGACAAAATCAGTTTACTTTCAGAAATGATCGGCTTTGCCGTAATCGACGGCGTGTTGCATGACCGTGAGTATGATTTTTTGCTGATGGTTTCGCAGGAATTACAGATTGATAAGGAAACTTTTCTGGAGTTGTTCAAAAAGCGTGATGAGGTCAAAGTCATTAAAGATGAATTTCACCGTATCCTGCATTTTTACCGTTTGGCTTTATTGATGCATTGTGACGGGGTTTTGCATGCCCATGAGCGTGTTGCCATCAATGAGATAGGGATTAACATGGGACTGAATCCGAATGCCATGAAAAGAGTCTTGGGATTGATGGAACAATCGCCGGATCAGATGGTTGATGCCGAAGTATTGCTGGGCGCTTTCCAGGAACAGTTAAACTAGTTTACCGGTATTTTCAGGGTTACTTTTGTGCCTGTTACCTCGTTTCCGGTATTTCGTATATCTTCATAAACAATCAGATTTTTGATTTTTTTGGTTTTATCCAATAGTGTCAATCGTTGCGCAATGGAATCTGTTGAAAATGATTGATGATTGTTTTCATTCCGGGTTTTGATGGCAGCCGATTTTTCCCTTCCGATTCCGTTATCTTCAATAGTGCAGATAATGAGTTCTTCCGACTCGTTATAATCAAAAATAATCGTTATTTTTTTAAGTCCTTCTTTGTGGAGCAGGCCGTGTTTGATGCTGTTTTCGGCAAAAGGCTGTATTAGCATGGGCGGAATTTGTAAATAATCTTCATCTACGTTGTCAGAGCAATTTATTGTGTACTCAAAATTGCTTTGGAACCGCATTTTTTCCAGTTCAAGGTATTTGGTCAGGATTTCTATTTCTGATGCAACCGTTATCAGCTTCTTACCCGAAACATTTAAAATCTGTCTGGTCAGATAGGTGAAATTACTCATTTGCTCATTAGCCTTGATTTTATCACCGTACATGAATTGTTCCTGAATGCTGTTGAGTGCATTAAAAATAAAATGTGGGTTCATTTGGCTTCTTAAGGCTTTGATTTCACTTTCAGAGGCTTTCTTTTCAGCTTCAATTGTTTTTTCGGCTTCCTGTAACTGTATCTTTAGTAATTCATTTTGTTTTTTGGTTTTAAAACGGTTGAAGAAAAAGTAGGATAATAATGCAAGGCCAATAATTGAGCCGATGAAAGTATAAATCAAAATCGATTTCCGTTGTGATTGCAGTTCACTGATTTGCTTTTGTTGTTTTAATTGGTTGATTTCCGATTCTTTTTTACCGGTTTCGTATTTGTATGTTGCTTTTAGTGCTATTTCTTTGCTTTCGTCGTAGTAAATTTTCTCTGCAATTTCTGATGCAATGGCCTTATAATCATACGCTTTTCTATAATCATTACTTTTGAAATATACCTGACTCAGGATTTCAGCAGCATTCTTCTTATCAGAAGGGAATTTAGTGTTTTCCGTCAGTTTATACGCTTTTAAAGCATAATCCTGTGCTTTTGATAATTCATTTTGCTGATTTAGAATAGTAGCGATTTTGATGTATGTTTTACACAGATGTAAGTTGGCATTTATTTTTTGAAAAATGTCAGCCGCTTTGATGTAATGGGATTTGGCTTTGGTGAATTCTTTTTTGTTGAAGTAAATATCCCCGAATGTTTTCAGGGAGTATGCAATGAAATCATTGTTATTGGTTTTTTTTGCCAGACTGAACGAATTGGTATTATGCTTTATGGCCAAATCCAGTTGATTACTGTTAGTGTAGGCATTGGCTAAACTATTGGAAGCGATGGTAATCCGCTCTGTATTGTTAGTTTCTTCATTGATTTGTAAGCATTTTTTATAATAGTTTATACTGCTTTTAAAATCATTCTGATTGTCAAAAATCCGCCCTAAAGCAAAATAGGTTCTCTCTAAGCCTTCCTTATCGTTTAAAGTTTCAAATAATTTTAAAGCCTGTAAGTTGTATTTTATGGATAACTGATTATTTCCTAGATTGTTATAAATGTATCCGAGATCGGTTACTATGTAGGCAAGTCCGGATTTGTCACCGGACAAAACAGAATACTTATAGGCTTTTTTCATGTAGGCCAGGGTGCTGTCTATTTTTCCTGAATAATCGTATGCTGTGCCTATGTTTTGAAGTGCAAGGGCTGTTCCGTAATGGTATTGGATTCCATTTGCAGTTGCAGATGATTTTTTATACCAGTTAATGGCTTTGGTATAGTTTTCTTTATACAGTTCATATGCGCCATTGTTGTTGTAAGCAATGGAGAGGTATTTTATATAGGTTTTCCGGATTGTTTTGTTTTTCTCCGATTTTCCTTTCTTCAAAGTGATTTGTTGAAGTTCCAAATTATAGTTTACCCATATGTTTTCATCGTTTTCGCTTTCAATCAGTTTGTTTAGGTAATAGCAACGGGTCGTGTCTTTTTTGGGATGCTTGTTTAATAAAGCCATGATTTCTTTCGGATTATCCTGTGCCAATATAAAATTAACAGTAAAAAGAAACAGTATCAGGTATTTATTCATTTTAAATTATAAATTTGGAATACTAACATTAAAAGAATTCATTATGTTTTATCTAGTTGATGTAATGCTTTTCGTTGCTGAGAACATTAACATTTCATGGCCTTTGGCTAAGTAAAGTAAAAACTCCTTGTAGTGGGGAGTTTTTAAACACTTATACGACTGATAAATTCATCAAACTCCGATTTTTTTTCCCTTGCCACGGGAATTACTTTTCCGTTTTCGAACAGAAGAGTTGAGCCTTCTTTTTTATTGTATTTTAAAATCATCTGTATATTGACAAGGTAGGAACGGTGTACCCTGAAAAATCGGGAATCGCCCTGAAGCAATTCGTCAAATTCCTTAATTTTTTTACTGATCAGGTATTTTTCGGTGTTGGTAATCACATGCGTGTAAGAGCCATCGGCTTCAAAATACAAGATGTCTTCTATTTTTAAAAATGTCAGTCCGTCAGCTTGCGGAAGTGCAATTTTCTGGAGTTGGTTAACGGTAATATTTTCTTTTAGAAGGTTTATTTTCTGTAAAATCTGATTTTGTCCCTGTTGTTTGATTGCTTTTTCAACGGCTAACTGCAGTTTGCTGATGCTGATGGGTTTCAATAAATAATCGGCTGCGGAAACTTCAAATGCTTTGATGGCATATTCCGAATAAGCCGTACAAAAAATCGTTTCAAAAGTTGGGTTTTCGAAATAATCAAACAAGGCAAAGCCATTCTCGTTGGGCATTTCAATGTCTAAAAATACAATATCTATTGCATGTTTATTCAATAGTTTTACTGCAGTTTTAACATCAGGCGCTTCTTCTATAATTTCAATCCCTTTGCAGTGATCGTTAATTAAATTCCGCAATAATGACCGGGCATTTGGTTCGTCATCAACAAGGATTGCTTTCATTGTTCAGTTTGTTATTGAATTGCTAAAATACAAGATAAATTGATTAAAAGCAGTTTTCTGTTTTGTAAAATACTACCATTTATGAAGTCAAACCGACTGTTTATGAATTGATTGCTTATTTAAGATGATTTAGGCAGTAATCTTGTCCTGAGAAACACGAAAAACTAAATTATCATGAAAAAACTTTACGTATTAGTAGTTGCTGTATTTTCGGTTGTTGTTGCCGAAGCACAGAATTTTGAATGGGTTAAGACTTTTGGATCTACAGGAGTAGACGGAGGGAATGCATCGGTAGTTGATGCTGCAGGAAATGTATATACAACGGGAACATTCCGTGGGACTTTTGATGCTGATCCCGGGCCCGGAACCACAACGCTGACCAGTGCAGCCGGTGGAGGAGTTGATTTTTACATCACTAAATTCGATGCATCCGGAAATTTCGTCTGGGCAAAAAAAATTGGAGGCTCCGATTTTGACCAAGCTTATTCGATGGCGGTTGACAATACCGGGAATATATATCTGGCGGGTTATTTTGCTTATGTAGTGGATTTTAACCCTGATGCAGGAGTGAATAATATGGGTGCGGGAGGTGTTTTTACGCCGCAGGGATTTCTTTTGAAACTGGATACTAACGGAACTTATGTCTGGGCGAAGCAATTCACGACTAATGCTGTTTCAGGTAATGCAGTCGTTGTTACAACCGTATCTGTTGATGCAAACAATAATGTTATGCTGGGCGGCTATTTCAAAGGACCGATGGCAGTAGATTCGGAACCGGTTGTTTTTACGTCAACTGGTGGTACTAATGATTTTTTTATAATTAAGTACAATACATCGGGAGTCTACCAATGGGCAAAGCAGGTTGGTTCTTTGGGTAGTGAATCGGTAAACGGTATAGCTACAGATGCAGCGGGGAATGTTTATGCAACGGGTAATTTTGGTGCTGTGACCGATTTTGATCCGAGTCCGGTAGTGCAAAACTACGGGCCGGTTGGAGGAGCATCTGATTGTTTTTTGCTGAAATTGGATACTTCAGGCAATTACCAATGGGTAAAAAGTATTGGGGGAGGAAATGAAGAGTACGGAAGAAGTGTTGTGGTTAATACTGCCGGAGATATTTATGTGGCGGCTAATTTTACCGGAACGATAATGGTGCCTTTAAGTCCGGCTACGGTTAATTTTCCTTCGAACGGTAGTACTGATAATGTGATTGTTAAATTTGACAGTGCCGGATCGGCTTTATGGGCCAAAACATTTGGTGGCACCGGTGCTGAATTCATTAGTTCTATTACGTGTGACAGTTCCGGAAATGTATTTTCCACCGGTTATTTCAACGGTACTGTTGATTTCGATCCGGGAGTAGCGACAACCAGTTTGACTACAAACGGAGGGAATGATGTTTTTGTGCAAAAGTTAACTGATTCGGGTAGTTTTGTGAGTGCCGGACGTTTTGGAAGTACAGGTAATGATGTAGGGAATTTTATCAGAATTGATGCGAATAATAAAATTATAACCACCGGTACTTTTAACGGAACCTGTTATTTCAATCCGAATTCATCTTCTGTTGATTCTGTTGTGAGTGCCGGAGCTGAAGATGGATTTGTCCAAAAAATGTCAGATCCGTCATTAGGAAATGATGCATTTGATACGGAGACATTTCGTTTGTATCCAAATCCCGGGAATGGAATTTATACTGTAGATTCGCCTGCTGACCATCTTTATTCTGTTGTAAATGTATTAGGGCAAACTATCCAGAAAGGGAGTTTGGTTTTTGGAGCAAACCGAATAGACATCCAAAACCAGCCGGTTGGATTGTATTTTCTCCAATTTGAGAAAGGAAATTCCTTGAAGTTGATCAAGCAGTAAATAAAAAATCCCTTGAGTGATCAAGGGATTTTTGTTTCTTTTATCTGTGTGTAATGTTGAAACTTCCGTTTGTGATTGTAACGGTTTGTGAACCGTTATTCACAGTAAAGTTAAAGGTTCCTACTATATTGTTTCCGTTGTGTGAACTGATGGTTAAACTACCGGAAGTCAGGTTGAATTCAGCCTGTCCGTCAGAATTTCCTATTCCCGCTCCGAAACCACTTGCAGTAGCCAGATTATACGTTCCCGGTGTAACGGTTTTTGGGAAAGATACATTGTAAATCCCAAAGTCTGAAGAAATATTTGCATTGTTTCCGAATAAATTAACTGCATCAGAAACAGAAGTTTGTGAAATCATTAAAAATTTACCATCACTATTGTCAGTATCCATGGTAAATGCAGTTCCACCGTTTCGGGTCAATGTCATTGTACCGTTTGAGTAATAATCATTGTTAATCAACATGACATTGTTTATTTCCCCATTTGTGATGGAAAGGCCACTGCCTTCCAAGTCTTTCAGGTTTGCAGTAAAAGTAGCAGACAGCCTTCCGGTGTTGCTATTGATTTCAGTGATATTTAAAGTAAATGAACATCCTGTTTCAGTGCTGAAATAAATTTCTTCATTTGCTGATACATAGGTCATCATTGCTTCGCTTTCATCGTTATAGCTGTGGGTGCCCACTGTTAAATCTGTAATTGGGATCTGGAAGGTCATGGATGAACCATTAGTCTTTACTCCGGCAATTTCCAGAATATGTACATTTTCGTCGTCAGTTGAGTAATCTTCAATGCTTGCGATTGCACCGGAAGATGACCAACTTTGTCCATCGATTGTACCTGAAATGGATGAGTTGCCTGTAGCGTCATCTGAACCGCTACATGAAAATAATAATAGTCCAGTCAAAACAAGACTTAGTGTTTTTAGGAAATTTTTCATAAATTTTTAGATTGGGATATGTTGACTTAACAAAAATATTAAAATAAATATAACGCGTAAGTAATTTCCTGTTTTTTTTATTTGTGTGTGATGTCGAAACTTCCGTTTGTAATTGTAATCGTTTCTGAACCGTTATTCACTGTGAAGTTGAAGGTTCCCACAATATTGTTTCCGTTATGTGAGGTGATCGTTAAGCTACCGGAAGTCAAATCGAATTCTGCATGGTTATCAGCATTTGGAATACCGGCTCCGAAATCACTATTGGCGGTAAGATCATAAGTACCCGGCGTTACGTTTTTTGGAAAAGATATTTTGTAAATTCCGAAATCTGAAGAAACATTTAAATTGTTTCCCAATAAATTAATTCCGTTTGAATCTGAATTCTGTCTTTTCAACAAATAATTAAATTTTTTCCTGAAGTAATTTGATTTCGTCCCTTAATTTGGCCGCCTGCATGAAGTCCAGTTCTTTTGCGGCTTTCTCCATGGCTTTGCGTTTGTCACGGATTTTCTTTTCAATTTCAGGTTTTGATAAATATTCACTTTCCGGTTCAGCAGCTTTCAGTACTTTTTCCTCATAGTATTTTGTAGAAACTGAATTATTGCTCAGTGCATTACCAAGGCTTTTATTGAGTGCTTTTGGAACCAGATTATTTGCTGTATTGAAATTCATCTGTTTTTCCCTGCGGTAATTGGTTTCGTCAATTGTTTTTTGCATCGAAGCCGTGATTTTGTCTGCGTACATAATGGCTTTACCGTTAACATTACGGGCGGCACGTCCTACGGTTTGTGTCAGCGAGCGATGGCTTCGGAGAAAACCTTCCTTGTCAGCATCTAAGATGGCCACCAGGGAAACTTCCGGTAAATCAAGTCCTTCACGAAGTAAGTTAACACCAATCAGTACATCAAAAACCCCTTTGCGTAAATCCTGCATGATTTCCACACGTTCCAGAGTGTCCACATCCGAATGGATATAACGGCAACGTATTGATACCTTTGTCAAGTATTTGGCCAACTCTTCCGCCATTCTTTTCGTCAGGGTTGTGACTAATGTACGCTCATCAACTTCGCACCGTTGCTGGATTTCTTCAATCAAATCATCAATCTGGTTTAGACTGGGGCGTATTTCAATGATGGGATCCAATAAGCCGGTTGGACGGATAACCTGTTCGACATAAATACCTTCCGATTTTTGTAATTCGTAATCGGCCGGTGTTGCCGAAACATATAAAACCTGATTTTGCAATGCTTCAAATTCTTCAAACTTCAACGGACGGTTGTCCATGGCAGCGGGAAGACGGAAGCCATATTCCACGAGATTTTCTTTACGGCTGCGATCGCCTCCGTACATGGCGTGTACCTGTGAAATGGTCACGTGACTTTCATCGACCACCATTAAATAGTCATCAGGAAAATAATCTAATAAGCAGAACGGTCTTGTTCCGGCTTCACGTCCGTCGAGATACCTTGAATAATTCTCAATTCCGGAGCAATAGCCTAATTCCCGGATCATTTCCAGATCGAAATTGGTTCGTTCTTCCAGTCTTTTGGCTTCCAGATGTTTTCCTATTTCCTTGAAATAATCAACCTGTTTGACTAAATCCTGCTGAATTTCCCAGATGGCATTCTGTAATACGTCGGGAGAGGTAACAAACATGTTGGCGGGATAAATATTCAGTTTTTCGTACCGTTCTATTACTTTGGAAGTTTTGGTATCAAAAGCTTCAATTTCTTCAATGTCATCACCAAAAAAATGGATCCGGAAAGGTTCATCGGCATAACTTGGGTACACTTCAACCGTATCGCCTTTGATGCGGAATGTTCCGGGAGTGAAATCTCCTTCGGTTCTCGAATACAAACTCTGAACCAAGCGGTGCAAAAATTTGGTACGTGAAATGGTTTGGTCCCGTTCAATTGAAATTACGTTTTTTTGAAACTCCACCGGGTTTCCGATACCGTACAAACACGAAACCGATGCAACTACCAATACGTCCCGTCGTCCTGAAAGCAATGCAGAAGTCGTGCTTAAACGCAGTTTTTCCAATTCATCATTGATGGATAAATCTTTTTCGATATACGTTCCGGTTACGGGAATAAAAGCCTCCGGCTGATAGTAGTCATAGTACGATACGAAATATTGTACCGAATTATTCGGGAAAAACTGTTTGAATTCCGAGTATAATTGGGCGGCAAGCGTTTTGTTATGGGCCAGGACCAATGTTGGGCGCTGTACTTCCTGAATGACATTTGCAACCGTGAATGTTTTTCCTGAACCTGTTACACCCAAAAGCGTTTGGTATTGTTCATTATCAATAATCCCTTTGGCTAATTTTTTGATAGCCTGGGGTTGGTCTCCCATCGGTTTGTAATCGGATATGACTTGGAATTTCATTTGTTTTAAGTTGCAAAGTTGACAGTCGCTAAGTTACAAAGTAAAAAGCTAAAGTTTTATTTGGCGGACTATAAAAAAACTTAAAATTTCCAGTTTTTACGTTGGGCTTCCGACTGAAAAGTCCATGCCACCATACGGCTCGTTTTCTGACCTTGTGCCATGTCGATGGTTTTAACGTCAATGGCTCCGACTTTCTTTAGCAGTTTGTAAATCTTGTTGAGGTTTTCTTTTTTAGAAATCAATGTGGTAAACCATAGTACCTGTTGAGGGTATTTTACACTTTCATAAATCATTTGGGTCAGAAAACCTATTTCGCCGCCGTTGCACCATAATTCTGTGTGTTGTCCTCCGAAATTCAATACCGGTTTTGATGCCTGTTTGTATTGCAGATTTTTAGCTTTTCTGGATGTGGCTTTTACGGCTTCTGCCGCAGAAGCATGAAAAGGAGGATTGCAAATGGTGAATGCAAAACGATCTTCAGGTTCGATGATGTTTTTGAAAATAAACCGGGATTCTGTTTGTTTTTGTAAACTGACGGAGTCAATCAGCTTTGGGTTTTTCTGAATGGTTTTTTTACAGCTTTGAAGCGATTCTTCGTTGGTGTCGGTTCCGATAAAACTCCAGTTGTATACAGCGTTGCCGATTATCGGATAAATGCAGTTAGCTCCGATACCGATATCCAAGCCTTGTACGCTTAAACCTTCGGGGATGATTTTGTTATTGGTTTCAGCCAATAAATCAGCAATATAATGAATGTAATCGGCCCTTCCCGGAATTGGAGGGCAAAGGTAATTTTCCGGTATATCCCAGTCGGCGATATTATAATGACTGATCAGAAGTGCTTTGTTGAGTGCTTTTACGGCTTTCGGATTGCTGAAATCGATTGTTTTTTCGTCAGAATCAGGATTGAATTTGTTTGTTGTCAGAAACTCTTTTAATTCCTTGTTGGCTAAAACCAATTGCTCAAAATCATACCCAAAACGGTGTGGGTTTCTTGGGTGTAAATTCTTTTTTTCTGGAGTTATATTTGGTTTCATTTATTCGGGAGCAAAAAATCTGAGGTACAAAGGTAAGAAGAATTTTGGCTACGTTTTTAATCGAAACATTCCATCATCAGTAAATCTCCTCCGGTATATTCAATTGTTACTAACCCGTCCTTGATTACATGATTGCTGCTGCCGGTTCTGTAGCCTATGGTAAGTGTTTCGTTTTTTAACGGATAGAATAAATTTTGTGTGGTAATACCAGATACATGTCCAATTGGAATTAATGAAATGGGAGTATTGGCTGTATGCCATTTTTCAAATTTCCTCGGTAATAAAAAAATCTTTGAATGATCGTCGAGGATGACAATTTTCAATTGGTTACGGTAATGTACAATGTTTGTAATGTTTGTAATGGTATGGTCGGCTCTTTTTCCCGTTGCCCAGATTACATTGGCGGCTTTATGACCTCTTTCAATCAGGAAGTCAAAAGCTTTTTCAAGATCTGTTTTGTCCTGGTCCGGCGTGTGGATGACTTCTAGCGGATATTGCTTTTCTTTGTAGTAATCGGCATCAAAACCACGGTCGAAATCGCCGAGTAAGACATCGATTTTAATACCCAATTCCAATACCCGTTCTATTGCCGAATCCAATACAATTACAAGCGGTGACCACTCCAGTAATTGATCCATTAATTCACGGGAACATTCGGCTCCATTGGCAATAATTAAAGCAGGTTCCTGGTCATCCCGTACGATATGGTGTGAAGACATTTGATTTCAGATTTCGGATTCGGCTCAAAAATGAGCCTTCAAAAGTAAGAAATTATTGGACAACATATTCCCGTGTGTCAATTTCGCCTAAAGCAAAGTAACCTAACGGATAATCTTCAATGTTGGTTTGGTTGATAATATTGCCTCTGAGTGTCGCCGGTGGCGTTGCGAAAGGGTTTCCGGTATTTGTACTTGCAATCGGGATTAATTTGTTCATATAATTGTAATATGAATTGGTAATTCCCTGTAGTGCTAGTTTTAATGTTTTTCCCTGTTCCACTTCACTTGCGTAAAATCCGAACATCACATTTCCCTGAAAAAATTCATCGCTTACGACTCCGTATTCCTGTACTTTTTTCTTAGAGTTTTTAACTCCCAGTAAGTAAAAATTGTTTTCTGCATCATTGTCCTGAAAGAAGAATTTTACCTGTATTTCGTCTTCACCTGTTGGTCCCGGTACTGTTTCCTGTTGGACATTGATGATAGGAGGAGTGGCCAGTAATTTTGAAGTAGAAGTGTAAGTTTGTCCTTGATAAGTTACTGAAAGTGTATAGTCTTCATTGATGACCGGAATAAAGTTATTGCAAACATAATCACCTGAATCAGGCACTTCAACAAAATTAAAAACTGTATTACTGCTATTGGTCACGGTTACGGTTGCTCCATTGGCAAAAATAATATCATTTGTGTAAAAGTCGTTTGTGAGGCTCAACTTTATCGTTTGGTTTTCACCTGTGGTTCCCTTTTGCCATTTAATTATGGCATTGATGACCAATTTAGGTTCACCAGTGTTGAGTGGAATATCAACAGTGTCCTGACATGAAACGGATAAGAAAACTATAACGATGATGAATAAAAACTTTTTCATGGTTTAAAATTTAAAGTTGTAAGAAACTGCCGGAACAATTCCGAATATTGATAAGCGCGTTGCCTCGTTTTTACCGGTTTCACTGTTTTGGCTGAAACTGATGGAAGCGGCATTTTTTCTGCTATACAGGTTGTAAATACTGAAAACCCACTCACTGCTTAATTTTTTTTCTCTTTTTTGACGTGTTTTCATAGTGGCTGACACGTCAAGATGATGGTAAGCCGGTAAACGGTTGTCATTGCGGGAATTATAGTACGGAACAACTACATCTTCAAATACATATTTCCCTGCCGGGTAGGTTACGGGTTGCCCGGACTGGAAGGTAAAGTTTCCTCCGAATGTCCATCGGTCGTTGTATTTGTAACTGGCGGTAACTGCCACATTGTGGGTTTTGTCGTAAGCTGATCGGTACCATTTTCCGTAGTTGATACCAATTTCGGTTGGGGTTCTTCCCGGAGTTTGCTGTTCTGATTTTGATAAGGTGTATGCAATCCATCCGTTGAAATTTCCTGTGTTTTTGCGTAAAAGCATCTCCAGTCCATAAGAACGCATGCGTCCGTTGAGAATAACCTGTTCAATGGCTTCATTGGCAATTAAATCGGCTCCGTCAATATAGTCCATCCTATTTTGTACGCCTTTGTAATAGGTTTCAAGTTCGAGAGTGTAATTATCATCTTTGAAGTTCTTGAAATAGCCTAATGATATCTGATCTGCAATTTGAGGTTTGATATAATTGTCGCTCGGAGTCCAAACATCAAGCGGGGTGGGAGAAGCAGTGTTTGAAATCAATTGGAGGTATTGTACCATTCGGTTATAACCCATTTTTACCGATTGGTCTTTATTGATTTCATAAGACATGGCAAAGCGTGGCTCGAAATAACCGAAGTTCTCGATTGTTTTGTTTCTTCCGAAATATTGGGTGCTGATTGGAGTTCCTTTTTCGTAAATTTTCAATTCTTCGTCATAAACCACCGGTTGGTTGTTTTCGTAATAATTGATGGTAGATTCACCCAATCTGTAAAACAAACTCAGGCGCAAACCGTAAGATATGGATATTTTCTCCCTTAGGCTTTGTTCTACATCGAAGTAGAATGAAGGTTCAAGAGCATATTTCCTGTCTAATTGACGGTAATTGATGGAAGACTCATCATCGATTGGTTCTACTGTTCCCGGATTAAAATTGTAATAAATAGCGTTTGCACCGTAATTTACTTTAGTGCGGTCTGAAAGATAATGTTTGAAATCATATTTCAGATTGTAGGCTTTGATTCCTGAATCCCAGTTAAATCCAATGAAGTCGAGTTTCAGACCATAGTAATAGTCGCTGTAAATTAGGGACAGATTGGAAAATAATTTGTCTGAAAATAAATGGTTCCATCTCAAGTTAAGGGTGCTGTTACCATACGTATTGGTAAAACTTTCACTTAATGTAAAGATATCCCTTCCGAAATATCCTGAAAGGTATAAGTTATTGTTATTGTTTAGTTTGTAATTCAGTTTGGTGTTTAAATCATAAAAATAAGCTTTGTTGTCATTGTCTGTAAATTTTAAGAATAAGTGCGCGTAAGAACCGCGGGCACCGAATAGAAATGAGCCTTTTTCTTTTACAATCGGACCTTCGGCCAATACACGGCTCGTAATTAATCCGATTCCACCATTCATGGCGAATTTGTTGCTGTTTCCGTCTTTCTGGTAAATATCCAAAACTGAAGAAGCCCTGCCTCCAAAACGCGACGGAATACCTCCTTTATATAGCTTAAGGTCTTTGATGGCGTCAGGATTAAAGACAGAGAAAAATCCAAAAACATGTGAAGAGTTATATACGGTTGCTTCATCCAGCAATACCAGATTCTGGTCAGCACCTCCTCCGCGGACATTGAATCCTGATTGACCTTCACCGGCATTGGTTACTCCTGGCAAGAATAAAAGTGATTTAATGATATCTACTTCTCCTAATACGACCGGCATTTGCTTGATAGTTTGTATAGTAAGTTTGTTGATGCTGATTTCAGGTTTCCGGATGTTTGCTCTGTTTTTTGCTGTTACGGCAATCTCATCAAGTTGTTTGATTTGTTTGTTTTCTTCTCTCAGAAAAAAATTCCGTTTCATGTTTTTGTCCAAAACCAGTTGTTCAGTATGCGATGTAAAGCCTGAAGTGAAAAAGTCAACAGTATAAGTTCCTTTGGGAAGTGTTATAGAGTAAAAACCATATTCGTTTGTGTAGACAATTGCATCGGTTTCGATTATCTGTATTGCCACACCAATTAGCTTCTCATTGGATTTTGCATCTGATACGGTTCCGCTAAAAGTGAACTTTTCCTGTGAAAAAAGTGAGAAATTAAGTATTAATGTTAAAATGATAAAAAAAAATTTTCTTTTCATTACTATTAGAATCGGTTAAAAAAACAACAGTAAAGTTTGCCTTTTTATCTTTTATAAGATGTTAAGGTATCGTTAAATAAGAGGGTAAAATCTGTTTTTTAAAATCACAAAATAGCCCATTTCCGTTATTTTTTTTAAACAATTCTGATTTATTGCTAAATTGACTTTAAAATACTTAAAATTTTATTTATTTTGTTTGAATTTTGTTAAATTTAAATAAAAATAAAATTATAATTTTTTACTGTTTTTTACTAGTTAAGCAAAGGATTTTTAAAACTTTCACATTATAGATACATTTGTGTGACCTTACAAATTGCTTGCTTCAAAAAAACAAATTCAGATGAGAGATAAGAAAATTACATTTTTCCTTTTGATTTTAATTAACCTGAATGTGTTTTTGGCTGCTGGTGGAATGCAAGCGAAGGATTTTATAAAACGTGAATCTTTGTTTAAAGAGTCGGAGGAATTGATTTATTCCAAGCCTGATGATGCTTTGAAAATTGCCCAACATCTTTTGAATGGTAATATTTCTGATGTTGAAAAAACCAGAATTCATTTTTTGATTGCTGAAATTTACAAAGTCAAAGGGGATCATAATAATGTGTTGAATTATTTGTATCTGGCTGATGAAAATGCTTCGGGGATACTTCCTGTTGACAGAATTCAGATTTTGATTGAGAAATCAATTGTTCTGCGGACTTTGTATCTGGACAAACAAGCCCGGAAATATATAGAACTTGCCAAAGAGGAAATATTGCAGATAAAAGATCAAACAGTTAAAGATTTCCTTGAAACTTCTATTAGCCTTGAGCAACTGGCTTTGTTGTTGGAGCGTCAGAATTATAAAGAAGCTTCCGGGAAATTGCAGAAAGAAGAAAAATCATTTGAGTCTACTTTGAAAAATTATCCGTTTCTTAATCTGAAGTATACTATTATAAAAGGCAGAACTAGTTTTGGGTTGGGTGATTTTGATAAAGCAAAATTTTATTACAACGAGGTTTTGCATTCTCTCGATAAGGAAAAAGAACGGAATATTTTTGCTGAATTTTATGCCTTAACGGGGCTAGCGACAATAAAATTCCATGAAAAAGTGCCTGAAGACGGAACCCGGGATCTTATGAAGGCATTGGAAATTGCCAATAAGCTTCAAAATTTATATTATATAGATACGGCTAATAAGTTATTGGTTGCTAATTTTATTGTTTTAAATGACAGTGCTAATTATAAACGGTATAACCATGAATTTTTAAAAACCCAGGCATTGTTGGAAAATGCCGATCAGGAATCTGTTAATACGGCTTACAATCTTATTGTTAAGGAGCAGGAAGAATATTATAAAAGTCAATTGGGTGGATATTTCACTAAACTTTATGTGGTGTTGTCACTTTTTCTGGTAATATTGATGGGATGCGGATTTGTTTGGTTTAAATATTATTGGAAGAAGAAAAGGCTTAATGAAATCATCAGTTATCTGGAAGTAACCCGGAATAATTTCATTATCCGTTTTACCGAAAAGAAAGATGTTGGTAAAAAGTTTTTTGTCCCTCAGGAAACTGAGCAATTGCTTTTAAGTAAATTGAAGCGTTTTGAAAATTCGACCCGTTTTACTAATAAAGATATGTCTTTGGCGGTTTTGGCAGGTCAATTTGAAACAAATACTAAATATTTATCAGAGGTTATTAATAAACACTATAATGTCAACTTCAATACTTATATTAATAAGCTCCGTATTAATTTTATAGTTAAAAAGTTAAAATCCGATTCTAATTTTATTAATTACAAGATTAGTTATCTGGCTGAAACCTGTGGTTTTTCTTCGCACAGTAGTTTTGCGACAGTTTTTAAATCGATTACCGGGATTGCTCCCATAACCTTTATCGAGCTTCTGAAAGATGAAAAAGAAGTTGCTAATTTTTAAACGACTGGCATGAAATTAAAGATTGATTCATTTGTGCATTTTTTTATCCTGATTGTTTTTGTTTTTTTGACGGTTTCGGTTGATGGGCAGAATTCAGAGCGTCTTGACAGTGTAATCAAGGCAAATGCTGCTAAAATGTATGAGAACCCGGATGCGGTTATTGCGGCAGGAAAGCTTGTGGTAAATGAATCGGAGAGTGATGTGGATATTAAAATAAGGGGATATAAATTAATATCAGATGGCTATTCTTCAAAGAGAGATTATAAGCAATCATTGAAATATGTTATAAAAGCAAATGAGTTGTTGCCGCAATCAAAGGATAAACTTTTGAAGATTTTGATAATTAATAAAGCCGGGATTCAATACCATCAGTTAAAAGTCTATGATAAATCAATTCAATATCTCGACGAAGCTGAAAAACTAAGTATGGAATACTCTTCGAGGGATTCTGTTCATTCCTTTCTGGGTGTGAATTATATTGTAAGAGGGTTTATTTACAAGGAAAAATTAAACTGTGATATCGCGATTAATTATTTTGACCGCGGAATAACTGAATTGCTTCTGGATAAAAATTTAAAGACGAATGCGAGTAAAATCAGTATTGCTAAGTATAATAAAGGGAACTGCTATCTATTGATGTCGGATACAAAATCGGCTACAACGAGTTTTCAGGAATCAATCGATTATGCTAAGGAAACGAATGCCAAGAGTCTTTTGGCGTTTGCCCAAAAAGGATTGGCTCAGGTTTATACGATGGAAGGCAAGTACAGGGATGCCGTAAAAATTCTGGAAGAAGCATTGGTAGTTTCCAAGGATGTTAATGACTTGGTTTTAAATCAGGAAGTTTTCAAAGGGCTGTCGGAAAATTACCTTGCTCTAAATGATTGGAAGAAATATACTAAGTACCGGACAGCATACCTAAAAACGCAAAGAAAGCTTAAAGAGCAGGAGCGGACTTCGGTAAGTGATTCTCTTCTTCAAAAAGAACAGGAAGAGAAGAAGAAAATGGAGGATGCAATTCCTCAGTTTTGGTATGCAATAATTATTGTTCTTATGGTGTCTGGTTTTTTAATAGCTGCTTTTATGATTTATGTAAGAAGATCGGAAGCTCAAATTGAAAAGCTTCATCGGACTATTCAAACACTACAAAACGATAAATCCGGTAACGAAGAAGTTTAACATCTGATTTTTTTATAATCCTTTTTTGAAATTTCTACGACTCTTTCATTCTCTTTATTTTTGAGATATTTTTGTTAAAATAACATAATAATTAAATTATTGTAACTTTTTGTTTTAATTACTTATTTAAGTAGTTTTTTCTAAATTGAAGTTATTTTAACATTTTTACTGCTTATTTTTTAATAAGAAACCTTTCAGAAACAAGTAAAAATGTAGCCAAAACCCCATAAAAACAACCTGTTTTTATGGGGTTTTGATTTTGATGCTTGGTTGGTCTAATGTCTTGTTTTATAGGGGTTTTTGAAGTTTTTTTTGCTTTCAAAATTCAGTAAATGACAAAGCCATAGACGCTATGTGTATGTGTTGTCTGTCTATTTTTATGCATTGAACTGCTAACCGAAAAAATAGTATGATTATGCACAAAAAATTACCATTTAACAAAGTGATAAAATACTTTGTTTTTAAAGATCGGGACAAACTACTTTATAGTGTGTTTCTGATTTTGTCACTTTTTTGTTTTTCCGGTAGTTTGTTTTCACAAACTACATTAATTAATCCGTTAACAAATGGTGGATTTAATTTAGGAAATACATTTGCGGCAAACGGATGGACGGTTGCCAATGAGGGAACTGGTCCTATTAAATGGACAGTTGGTACAGCTGCGTCAGGAACAACATCAGTTGGAACGACCACAGCTTCATCTGCAACAGTTGTTTTAACAGCTGCAAATGCAAACATTATCCAAGGGCAAATGGTTTACGGGACTAATATCCCGGTTAATACTTTTGTTCAAAGTATTTCAGGAACAACATTAACACTATCCCAAAATGCTACTGCAAGTGGCTCAGGTATTACATTAGGTTTTGGGAAATTTACAGGAGGAATCAGTGTTAGTACTACTCAGTTGACTACTGCTTCAATCGCTGCCAATACCTATTCAGTTACTCTGGCTGCGGCTAATCCTAACATATCAGTGGGAATGACTATTGCTCCGATACCTGGATTTATAGATGTTAATACTTATGTAGCGAGTATCAATGGTACGGCATTAGGATTATCGAAAGCATCTATTAACGGAACAGCTCTTGCTGTGGCCCAAACGTTAACTTTTAATGCTACATCGGCTGCGATTTCAGGTAATGCTGCTTATGTAACTAATGATAATGGGGTGACTAATTCTTATGGAGGTTATTCAGGTAACAGAACTTTATATTTTTACAGAGATGTTACTGTTCCTTCCGCTGAAAAAGCAATTACCCTGACTTTTGATGTAAAATCTGCACCGGGTTCAGGAGCTGGATGGCAAGTATGGGCCGCACCGGTTACCCAATCGGTGACAGGAACCAACACTCAAGTGACTTCACCATTCACATATGGAGTGTCATGGCCGGGAGCAACCTTAATTTCTTTTAACTCTAATCCGCAGGTAGCCACTACAAAAACTACAGCATTTGTTCCAAAGTCACTTGCAGGAACAACATTCCGTTTGATTTTCGTATGGACAAACAGTTCTTCCGCAGGAACACTTCCTCCGGCAGCAATTGATAATATTTCACTTACATCAAGAATACCTGAAGAAATTACATGTGCTCAATCCGGACTTTGGTCACAAACCAATACTTGGGATGGAGGAAAAGTACCAACTTTTGCAGATACCGTAATCCTTGATAATGATAACGAAGCAGTAATGATCGATTCAAGATATTCAGGATGCGAGGATTTAATCTTGGCGGGACTCAATACTTTGGTGCAATATGCCATAAGTACTGTTATGGATGAATTCACCATCAATAACGACTTAAACCTTGCTGCGGGCGGGGCAAGATTCAATAATCATGACAGCACAAACGGTAAATATTTAAAATTAGGACATAATTTAGATGTAGGGCCAACTGCCAGATTTGACAGTAGTTTTGGTACTACTACGGCTTTTCAGGGAAGATTGACACTTAACGGGTCTTTGCTTCAGACGATAACAGTTGATCCTGCTGGTTTTATGGGTGGATCTGCACCAGGTACTAACGCATTTGGTAACAGAGCCGGTGTTTTAAACCAATTGGAAGTTACCAATACAAATACAGCTACATCCAATGTTATTTGGAATGTAAACGGTGTAAGGATTAATGGTGGCTTAATTTTAACAAGCGGAAGGGTAAGTGTTACTTCAGGTAACCGATTAGTACTTGGAAACTTTGGTTCTTTAAATGCAACCACAATTGTACTGGGTAGCGGTTTTACAAGCGGAATGATTTCAAGATGGATTTCAGGTTCAAATACTAAAGATGTACAACCGGGAACCGAATATCCGGGAACAGATAATAATTATAAGCCTTTATGGTATCCTTTTATCAGTAATGCAGGCTTGGACAGATCATTGTATTTATTGCCGGAAGCCAATCCGACTACTGCTGGTGAAGTTGCGGTAACTTATACTGATGCGACAACGGCAACAGGAAGCCTTTCGATTGCTGACGGAAGTTATACAATCAATAAAAGATATAACGGGAATTGGGCTTTTTCAACTCCTGACAGTAATGCTATTCCGGCAGGACCGGCTCTGGTTTATGTACCAAACGCTACAACACCAACAAATAGGGTTGGAGTATATGCAAACGGAGGTTTTGAGGCCATCGATGGTTCTTCAAGATTGATGAAGTTGTCAACTGCTATGTCCGGTATACATCAGGATGGAACAGCACAACCATTTGTTTTCAGAAAAGGAGTACCTTTTGCTGATTTGACTGCTTCTCCTGTTTATGTTGGGGTTAATGCTACTTCTGTTTTGAATACAGCAACCGGTATTGTATCAGCAGCTTCAGGTGACTGGAATACTCCATCTACATGGGTTGGAGGTGTAGTTCCTGCTTGTGGTAATGTGGCTACTATTGCTAACGGACATAATGTTACGGTTACAACGACAGCTAATGCTGCAGGTGTAATTATCAATAAAGGAGGTACTTTGACAAATAATGCGGGTGCCACTACAATGACGGTAGGTTGTACCAATAACAATTCTGCTTTCTACAATTACGGTACACATACAATGACTGCCGGTAATTTAAAAGTGAACGGTTTTGTTGCTCACAAAACCGGAAGTTTCTTTAATCAGACAGGCGGTGAAATTATCATCGATAGTAATAATAATGGAGATGTAGCAACTTCAGTTGCTTTTGGAGGTACTTCATGTAAAATTGAAACTTCAAATTTAGCCTTAACTGGTGGTAAAATTACAATTGTGGATCCATTGGTTAATATTGGATCACCAATTTCTGCTACTTCAATAGGGAATTACACATTGAATACAGAGGGAGCTACAGGTACTTTTACTGTTAGCGGAAGTATTACCGGAAGTTCAGCCAGTATGGGTAATGTTGTGAATGTTTTTGCGGTTGGTCAGGTGATATCCGGACATGCTAATATTCCTGCAGGTACAACTATTACAGCTATTACAGTGGGGGCCTTTGGATTCCCTTATCCTCCGGTAACATTAACACTATCAACTCCGGTTACTGCACCTGTTCCAGCAGCAACTCCTCTTAATTTCTCTTCTATGGTAAACAATTGTTCTGCTGTAGTTGTTGAAGCTAATGCAACGAATGCTAACTTAGCAATAGGGACAGGAGTTTCTGGTCCTGGTATACCAGTTGGGACAGTTATTACAGGAATAAATTTTAATAATGACTCGACAACTAATATTGTTAAAATCACTTTATCGTCTTCAGTTACGGGTTTAGCTATATCTCCAATCGCAACTCCACAGACATTGACTTTTACAGGGGTAAATCCGGGATCATACGCAGTAATTTTAACAGCCGCCAATCCTAGCATAGTTGCGGGGATGACCGTTTCAGGGACAGGTATCAAGCCAGGAACATTTGTAACTGATGTAACAGGTGCGAAAGTAACCTTATCTGAAGCTATCCAAGTTGGAGCTCCGTCTCCTCTGGTTATGGATTTTTATCCTTTCAATACACTTTCAAGTGGTTCATTTGTTTATGCGTCGCCAATTCACTATGCTGCAGGACTGAATCATACACTTCAAATTGGGGATGGTATATCAGCGCAAAACACATCGCTGATCTCAACAGGATTTAACTGTCAATTTCAGGCACTGGGAGGATTATTCTCTTTAGGGAACTTAACAGTTGATGCACCTGACGGGAACAACAGGTTTATGAATGTGAGCAGCAATAATGCTAATAACGCTTACAATATGAACGTTCAGAATGCATTTACGGTTACTGCCGGAAGTGCTTTTAGAAAGACGTTTGCGAATGCAACGGTTTATGTTGGAGGTAATATTATAAATAACGGTACAATCAATTTCCCTTCAGCCGGCACAGGTTTAACTTTAGGGAACTTAATTAATGGTACAGCTGTACCAACAACACTAGCACAGACAATTTCGGGCTCAGGGATTTGGGAAACAAATCAATGGTCATTGACTAACGGACCTTTAGCAGGTTATGCTTTATCGGCTTTAACTATCAACAACGCAAATTCTGCTGGGGTAACTTTACAGGTGCCTAATTTCAGGGTATGGGGTTCAGTTACTTTAACTAATGGTATTCTACATACTTCAGCTGCTAACCCGATTTATTGTGGTGTTCAAGATGTTATGGGGACAACATATTTTGGAGGTGCTTTCAGTGGAGGTAGCGTTACAGCTTATGTAGACGGACCATGTGTTCACGCTAACAGGTTTGATAATACCATTGGACAATTAAAATTGTTCCCTACAGGGAAAAATGGGAAATACCTTCCAATCTTAATTTCCTCAACCGGTGGTGTTGAATTGATGGCTGAAGCTTTTGATACGAATTCAGGAACTGTTAACCCTGTTAACGGATCAAATTTAAGTACTAACAGATGGAAAGTTAGCAGAGTAGGTGCTGCAGGAATTTTTACAGGTTATAATGTAAGATTAGCGGCTTCAAGTTCTTCAGTTACAGCTTCAAATGTTATTGTTCATGCTGCTGCTGATCAAGGAACATATGATATCGTTTCGTCTCCGGCATCTGCGATAACTTTTGACGCTGCTCATTTCTCTATACCGGCTTTTCCTTCAATTGTTTTAACTACTCCTCAAACAGGTGGTTTCTTAGGTAACTTTTCTTATTCTGAAGGAACTGGATGCACAGGAACTCCAACACCTGGGGCGACTTTGGCATCTTCTGCTTCAGTTTGCTCAGGACAATCAACTACGTTAAGTTTAGCAAGTCCTACTACTGGAGCGGGTGTAACTTATCAATGGCAAAGTTCTGTGAATGGTGGAAGCTCATGGAATACTATTTCAGGTGCTAATGCAGCAACTTACATTGCAGTTCCATCTGTAGATACCATGTATAAATGTAATGTGACTTGTTCTGCAAGCACGGGAACTTCTACACCGGTTACTATTACTGTATCAGCTTCAAATGCCAGTGTGAACGGAGCTTCTGTTTGTACTAGCGGAACTGCTAATCTAACTGCATCAGGAAGCACAATCCTAAACTGGTATGATGCAGCTTCAGGTGGTAATTTGATTGCTACTGGAACTGCTTACAGTCCTAGTGTTTCTTTAACTACCACTTATTATGTGGCTTCAGGCTCAGAATCAGCAGGTTCTGTAAATACAGGAGTTTACACAGGAACAGCTGCTTCATCTGCATTATTTAAAGGTATCGCGTTTGATGTGACAAACAATATAAAATTAAAAACGGTTACGGTTTATCCTAAAAACACTGCGGCACTTACACCAATCACAATTGCATTGTTTGATGCTGCTGGAAATGTTGTTTCAGGAACAACTCCCGTAACTTTTACGCCAACATTGGTAACCGGTACTGTTGGTACAACCTCTCAGGTCGTTACACTTAATTATGCTATTCCTGTAGGTAAAGATTACAGATTAGTGGCAACGTATGGTCTGGCTGCAACAACCAATACACTAGGAAACAGTACAGCTGCAATAACTTATCCGACAGGCTCTGCACTTAAACTTACAGGTAATGTTTCAGGTCTTAATGATGTGATCAGTACTACAGCTAATGCAACAAACTGTTTCCATAATCTGACTTATGATGAAATATGTGAATCAGTAAGAGTACCGGTAACGGCTACTGTTGTGAACACTTTGGCACCAACCGGGACAACTTCTCAGGATACTTGTTTAACAGGTACTATAGCAGATTTCTCTGTTAATGGAGACAGTGGGGCAACTTTTACATGGTATGATGCTGCTACTTCAGGAAACGTATTGCCAACTTCAACAACAGCAGTTGCCAATACAACTTATTATGTGTCACAAACTGTAAATGGTTGTGAAGGACCGAGGTTTGGAGTATTTGCACAAGGACCATGTTTGAATAATGATGATTTTGAAATAGAAGGATTGAAATATTATCCAAATCCGGTTACAGATCATTTAACAATTACGGCAAAAAATGCAATAACAAAAGTTGAGTTCTATAATTTATTAGGGCAAAAATTAAAAGTGTTAGATGTTAATACTGATACAGTTCAATTTGATTTTAATGGGTTTGCAGCGTCAACTTATTTAATCAAAGTGTATTCAGAAGAAAATGTTCAACTTTTTAAAGTTGTCAAAAAATAATTTTCATGGGATGTGAGGTGATCTTTAAGATCATCTTGCTCCCATTTTTAATATCAGTTTTTATTTTTCAACCCCCAAAAAAAATTAAAAAAAATGCGAAAAGAAGTACACATTTCAAATTGGCTGTTTCTTTCCCGGTTTTTTCTCCAATTCAGGAAAAATTACGGGATGGCCATTCTGATGATTTTTACGTTCGGGTTATTTTCAAATGTAGCTTCGGCACAATTGAATTTAGAAGATTTCAGTGGAGGAATTCCCGCCACTTGGGCTATTACGAGTAGTCAGACAGTAACGAACAATTGGATTGCTACAACTCCCGCCGAAGGCTATTTAGGCACTCCGGGGGCCAAAGTGAATCCTGCCTTAAACAATACTGTTGGGACAACTGCAGAGTATTTTCTGATTTCCCCACAATTTACAACCCCAAACAATCCGGAAATCCGGTTTTGGACTAAGCAGGGAAGTTTTGTCAATAAAGGTGCGGTTTATCAGTTGAGACTTTCTACGGCTACGCAGCCTGATATCAGCAGTTTTAATGTTGTGGTAGCTTCTTGGACAGAGGCCCAACTAAATACTCCGGCAACGACTTATGCTGAAAAAATTGTTCCGCTTCCTTCTATTCCGCAAGGGATACCGGTCTATTTAGCGTTTGTTGCCGTTACAAATCAGGATGCTTCAAACCTTTCCGGAACCAGTGGTGATATTTGGTTTGTGGATAATGTGAGGGTAATTGAAAGTTGTGCCAAAGTTGCCGGAATCACTTCAATCATGTCGGCTAACAGTGGTAACATAAACTGGACACATCCTTTAGCAAACAATTTTGAAATTCAAATTGGTGATGAGAATTTTGCCCCTGCGGCAACAGGTACTCCTGTAAACGGAACCTCGTTTAATGCAACTAATTTAACTACAGCCGGGACTCCTCCTCTTAATAATGGGACAACATATGATGTATACATAAAAACCATTTGTGATGCTACAACAGCCAGCGGATGGGCAGGACCTTTTAAGATTACAACTGCTAAATTGGGATTGTCCTGTGCAACCCCGATAGTTATTCCTGCAAATATTTCAACAACACCTTACGTATTAAGTACTAACCTCGATACGTTTCACGATACTCAAAACTATACACCTTTAGATTCAGAGAGCTTAAGTTGCCAGCCTTTTGGATCAACGCAAAACTGGTTGTATGGTGATCACGCCTTTTTATCTTATACGCCGGCAACTTCAGGCTTGGTAAACGTGAATATGGCTGTAACTACTAACTATTCAACAGGATGCTACAATAACCTATCAAGTGTTTTTATTTTTGACAGCTGTAACATAGGTACTACGGCAAACTGTTTGGGGTCAATTACAACTGGCCAGTCATCAGGTGCAACATCAGGACAGATTCAAAACATGTACATGTTGGCTGGTCAAACGTATTATTTTGTGATTTCTTCGCCTTTTCCGCATAGCGATACACAACCAGGCGCAAGTATATGTTTCACATTTACGTTATCGCAACCATCTTGTCCGATTCCTTCAGGATTATCATATAACAATTTAACACAAACAAGTGCGACTTTTTCATGGGATAATCCTCAGAATTTAGTCAGTAACTGGGAATATGTAGTAAAAACTTCTCCTGTAACCCCTAATGGCACAGATGTTATCAATCCGGCGGGTACAAATAGCAATAATCCTAGCCCGGTACTTACTGCAGCTACAACTTATTATGTATATGTACGTTCTGTTTGTGGTGGTACACCGGGAGCATGGTCAGCTCCTTTAACTTTCAGAACACCATGTAATATTTTACCATTGCCTTATTGTAATGGATTCGAAGATTCGGCGAAGAATGATTGCTGGTCTCAGTTAAATCTTAACAATGACAGTGATTTTTTCCATTTTGGTAATAACGGATTTAATGAGCCGGTAGCAAAATTGCGTACTTCAAATGCAGGTACAAATACTAATGATATGTTGATTTCTCCTCAATTTCATTTGGATGGGGTTACACAAAAAAGATTGCGTTTTAAATACAATATTTACGGAAACTGGGGGCTTATCGTAGATAATCCTACAGGAGGACCGGGTTCTTTTGAGGTTAAAATTTCGACTACGGGAATTGGTGGTCAAAACTTTACAACAACAGTTGTTCCTTTGGCATCATACACTACCGCCTATAATTTTATTGAAATGGTGGTGCCATTACCAAATATTGTCGGAGATATCAATATTGCCTGGATAATACCGTCTGGGGCTAATCAAACCGGAACATGGATTTACATTGATGATGTTTGTATTGAAGATCTTCCGGCTTGTTCAGAACCAAGTTATCCGATAGTGAATGTGAGTTCCATAACGTCGACTTCGGCACAGGTTTCATGGACTAACGGTTACAATAGCAGTCAATGGGAATTGGTAGCGCAACCTTTGGGAACAGGGACTCCAACAACCCCTCCGGCTACAGGAGCCGTTGTGAATATTGTGAATACAAATCCATATACTATCACAGGCTTGGATCCTTCGACACGATACGAATTTTACGTGAGAACTTACTGTTCTTCTACTTTGCAAAGTACTTGGGCAGGTCCGGCTAATTTCAATACTTTGTGTATTGCACAGCCAACTCCATATTACGAAAGTTTTAATGATACTGATGTAAACACTAAAAAATTCTGTTGGTCAACAAATAATGTTGATGACGATCCTGCAGAATGGAGAATCAGTGGAACTGAAGCATCAATATATCCACAGCCGGTTAACTTTTTTGAACCGTTTGCATCTTACAACGATTGGTTGATCAGTGCACCTGTTAATGCAGTTGGTGCTAAAAGAGTACGCTTTAAATACCGAGTGGTGACATCACCTTTTTTCCCGGCTCCAAGAGGAAATTTTGAAGTATTGATGTCTTCAACACCTGATTTCAGCACGTATACAACTTTGATTCCGATGCATGATTTCGCGAATCCAAGTTTTATGGAAGATTCAGTTTTATTTAATGGAACCGGAGTAACGTATTTTGCTTTCAGACTTCCTCCTAACATGTCAGATCCGAGTAATACGGGAATTATTGTGGTGGATGATTTTGTAGTGGAAAATGCACCACCATGTCCAAACCCATCTCATTTGACAGTTTCAAATGTTACTTCCAGCACAGCTAATATGAGTTGGACAGCAGGAAATGTTGAAAATAAATGGGAAATTGTTATTCAGCAACAAGGAGGAGGGATTCCTACCGGTTCAGGTACGACCGTTAATAACACACCTTCATATAATGCTACTGGTTTAACGCCTGACAGACCTTATGAATATTACATCAGAGCGGTTTGTAATGCCACAGAAAGCAGTGAATGGGTTGGTCCGGTTGTTTTCAGAACCGCTTGTAATCCTTTACAAACACCGTTTTTTGAAACGTTTGATACTACTTCATCAACAGAAAGCTGTTGGAAAATTGTGAATGATAATGCTGATGGCAACAGTTGGAGTCTTAACCAAACGGTTCAGCCTATTGCCGGTGACCAAATGGCAGCGTTGTTTACAGGAATGAACGGTGATAACAATGACTGGTTAATTACACCAACACTTAAAGCACGAGCAGGACAAAGGCTACGTTTTTCTTATAAAGTGTATAATAACTTTTTTGAAGAAGATTTAAAAGTAATGCTTTCAACAGGAGGTACTGCTACAAGTCAGTTTTCAACTATTTTATATGAAAATAATTATGCAACTACTACAGACGCAAGCGGAACTACAGCTGGGAGTAATACAATAACCGTAGCTTCAAGTCAAAGAGTAAGAGTAGGAGACAGAGTGTATATTCCTGATTTCCCAATTCCTTACGGTACTACCGTTATTGCTAAAAACGGCTTAACGATTACATTGTCTGAAAATGCTACTGTAACCCAAGCAGGTGTACTGCATGTTGAATTTATTCATGAAGTTATCAATAATGAGGAAACACGTGAAATGGTTATTAATTTGACAGATATTACATCACCAACAGATATTAATATCGGTTTCCATACACCATTTTACCCGGCAAATCCTTGGAATTACAGAGGTCAATATACTTTTATCGATAATGTGATAGTGGAAGATATTCCGGTATGTCCACCAGTAATTAACCTTGTAAATGGGAACATTACGGATACAACTGCTATCATTAACTGGGGGGTGGCAGGTACTGAAACATCATGGGAATTATCAGTACAGCCTTTTGGTACGCCTGCTCCGGTGGGCAGTACCCTTCCTCAATATTTGCATACGGCTTCGGCACATCCTTATACAGTTACAGGGCTTACGCCTTCTACCAGGTATCAGGTTTATGTGAGAGCGGTTTGTAGCGGAAGTTCGCAAAGTACATGGGTAGGACCAATTGATATTCTTACCAAATGTGACATGGCAAATGTATGCCAATATACGATTTCACTAAGTAATGGAAATACAGGACAAGTATACCGTGGTTTGAATGTGGTTCAAAATGGTACAGTGATTCAAACTCTTACTTTTCCGATAGATGCACCTAATCAGCCAACTGTACTGGATCACCAAGTGTTTTTATGTACAGGAGTTGAATTCAGTTTATATTGGGATGGATCTGGTAGCGGAACCCAATATTCTGAGGCACAAGCAGTGATCAAAGATCAGTCAGGTAATGTGGTATGGACCAGCCCGCTTGGTTTGGGGACTATAAATACGAATATTTATACAGGAACTGCAACTTGTGGAGCAATTACCTGTCCACAGCCAACTAACCTTACAGTAAGTAATACAGGAGTGTTATCTTGGACTTCGGGTGGTTCAGAAACCCAATGGGAAGTTGCCATTCAGCCATTAGGTCATGGTACAATCCCACAATCAGGAGTTGTAATTAGTAATGGTATTCCGTCTTATACACCTCAGGCTTCAGATTTCTTTTATCCTTTGGCTGGAACCAATGAATATTTTGTAAGAGCGGTTTGCGGATCTTCGAAAAGTTATTGGACAGGACCAAAAGTATTTATCAAAAATGATGAACCAACAACGGCGATCCGTCTTCAGGTGAATTCAAACGGGACTTGTTCATCTCAGGGAACAAATGCTTCTTTTATAGGAGCAACAGCTTCGAATATTCCAACAACTTGTGGGGGCACAAATGGTGGAGATATTTGGTATGAATTTGTAGCAACATCAAAAGTGCATACTGTTGAATTGAGCAATTTCAATCCGGGTAGTTACTATACCAGTAGCTATCAGGGAGTTTGGCCAAAAGTGATGATGTCTTTGTATGAAGTACAATCTAATGGCTCTCTGGTTGAGAAAGCCTGCAGTGATAACAATTCTTTAGTCACTATGTATTCTTCAGAATTGGTTGTGGGCAATACTTACAAAGTCAGATTAACACTTAATGCTTCAGGACCAAATGACAAGCGATTTGACATCTGTGTAAGTGCGCCGGCTGATACCTGTAATATGAATGCATTCAATTATAGTTTTGAAAAATTACCGATGCAAAATGTGACAGGAATTTCTACGATTATTGATGCAACAGTAATACCGGGTTGGAGAGTAAATACCGATTGGCAAACAGTGTTCTATCAAGAAAGTACCCTTGGTGATGCTATAGCTTATGAAGGAGGACAGTATCTTCAGTTAACACAGGATGGTGCAGATGACTGGGATCCTAATGATCCTAATATAAAAGGATTGTATAAAGATTTCGATACTTCGGAAATCACTGTGATGGATTACAGTTTTGCAAGTGCAACCAGACGCACTAACGGAACAGGAACAACGGTTCAATTGTTTGCAGGACCACCTTCCGGACCATTTACCGTGATTGCTGAAGACCATGCAGATAGTTTGATTTGGGATTTAATTCAGGGCAGTTATACTGTTCCGAATGGTCAAACCAAAACACGTTTTATTTTCCGTGTTGTAGAAAATGCTATCGGACACATTCTGGATGCGGCTAATTTTAAAGCAAATATCAGGGTTAAAAATGACGCCATTACTCTTGGATGTAGCCAGGCATCAACTTTGGTTGAAGCAGAAGGTATTGGTGAATGGTCTGCGGATGCTTCAAATCCTGCGGTAACCACTATCGATACACCAAGTAACAAAACAGCTACTGTTTCAGGATTTGCAACTCCGGGTGTTTATATCTATCATTGGAAAACCCGCTATTGTGATTCTACCGTGACTGTTACTTATCAAGGTGTTACAACACTTCCGACAGTTACAGCACAAGTTGACTACTGTTCGAATCAAACGGCGACTGCTTTAACAGCTGTGGCTCCGGCTAATCATACTTTACTTTGGTTTACGCAACCAACAGGGGGTACAGGTTCAACTACGGCTCCAATTCCGGATACGTCAGTTACAGGTTCAGTAATTTACTATGTAAGTGCAGTTGATGCTAACGGATGTATTGGCCCAAGAGCTGCTATTGAAGTGACGGTTAACCCAACCGTTGTTCCGAATGTAGGCTTCAGTTACGACAACGTATTGTTCTGTAAAAATGATCCAAATCCGGTGATAACAATAGATCCGAATTTTACTTCGGGTGGTACTTTTAGCGCACAGCCTAACGGATTGGATATCGATTCGGTAACTGGTGAAATCAATTTATTGGGAAGTTCAGGTGGTGCTTATACGGTTACTTATGAAATTCTGCAGAACGGATGTACTAATGCAGCATCGAATTCAGTTTCGCTGACCATTGATGCTTCTTGTGTGGACATTCCAAGAGGTATTTCACCAAACAATGACGGAAGCAATGAAACTTTTGATTTAACGGGATTAGATGTAAGAAGCTTGATTATATACAACCGCTACGGAACTGAAGTGTATGCTTTCAGCGGAAATTATACAACACAATGGAAAGGTCAGTCCAATAAAGGGGAAAAATTACCGGATGGTACTTATTTCTATACTGTTACAAAAGCTGACGGATCAACTGTGACCGGTTGGGTATACATTAACAGATAATGAATCAATGAGTTAAATGAAGAACAGTCTGTCTGTTATATGCCATTCAGGCAGACTGTTATTAACAATATAAAGCAATAGCTCACAATGAAAAAAATATATTTAGCCTCGATAGTAATGACGATGTTATGGTTTGATGTAAAGGCACAACAAGACCCGCATTATACACAGTACATGTATAATATGAACGTCATGAATCCTGCTTATGCAGGCTCAAAAGAGAACTTATCAGTTGGATTATTGTACAGACAGCAATGGGTAAACATTGATGGAGCGCCAAAAACAGCTACTTTGTCGGTACACGGTCCTGTAGGTAAGAATGTTGGATTAGGGCTTTCTGTTATTTCAGATAAAATTGGTCCGGTTGATGAAAACAATATTTACGCAGATTTCTCCTATACGTTAAATCTGGGAGGAAATCATAAGCTGGCAATGGGAATCAAGGCGGGAGCAACCTTACACAAAATTGGTTTGTTCTCTGATATCGGTGACGGTCATATCCAGGATTCAGGTGATGCTGCCTTCAGTGAAAATACGAATAAAGCTTATTTGAACATTGGTTCCGGATTGTTTTACTATTCTAAAAACTACTATTTGGCTTTTTCAGTACCAAATATGTTGAACAGTAAGCATCTTGATGTTACTAAAAACGGTCAGGAATACCACTTTGGAAGTGAGACGCAACATTACTTCCTAACGGGCGGTTATGTGTTTAACCTTTCGGAACAAACGAAATTCAAGCCTTCCTTCATGATGAAATCGGCGTTTAGCGCACCTGTATCGTTTGACTTGTCTGCTAACTTTCTGTTTTTTGAAAAGTTTGAAGCAGGAGCAACTTACCGAATGGATGATTCTTTCGGAGCCATGGTGAATTATGCTATTACACCAGGTTTAAGAATTGGGTATGCCTACGATCATATTGTTTCCGATTTAAAAATCGCAGCTACTTCTTCACATGAAGTAATGCTTTTGTTTGATCTGAATTTCCCGAAAAAAGTTTCGATTTCACCAAGATTCTTCTAACCTAAACGACAAAACAATGAAAAAAAGATATATAACAATGGGTTTATTGTTGCTTTTGACGGTAAGTTACGGGCAGGATAAATCTACCGAAAGGGCCGATAAGTTTTTTGAAAGTTACCAATACATCAATGCAATTGGTGAATATTCTAAACTGGCAGGCGGAAAAGGAGCTAACAGCTATGTGTATACAAGACTGGCTGATAGTTATTACAATGTTTTCAATACGGAAGAAGCTGTAAAATGGTATGCAAAAGCTGTTGAAGGAAAAGTTGATCCTGAAACGCATTACCGTTATGCACAATCTTTGAAAACATTAGGGAAATACCATGAAGCCAATCAGCAAATGGATGCTTTTGCCGCACAAATGTCTAATGATTCAAGAGCAATCGAGCATAAATCAAATCCAAATTACATCCCAAGTCTGGGAAGCAAATCGAAACTGTTTGATGTAGCTACAACTAATATTCAAACTAAAACGGAAAGTGATTTCGGTGCGGTATTGGCTAACGATAATACGCTGTATTTTGTGAGTACGCGGAATTCAGGGAATAAGAAGGATAAATGGGCTAACCAGCCCTATGTTGATATTTTTCAATCGGTTAGGGGAGAAGACGGTAATTTGTCTGAACCGAAAGCTGTTAATGAGTTGAATACTGCTTTTCATGACGGTCCGGTAGCCATAAGTGCAGATGGAAACACGATGTTTTTTGCAAGAGACGGTCACAGTGGGGGACAATT
The DNA here is from genome assembly GCF_023634845.1 of Flavobacterium amniphilum. Taxonomy (GTDB): domain Bacteria; phylum Bacteroidota; class Bacteroidia; order Flavobacteriales; family Flavobacteriaceae; genus Flavobacterium; species Flavobacterium amniphilum. The sequence continues at coordinate 102,892 of NZ_JAMLJL010000007.1, forward strand.
CGGAAAAGACAAAAAAAGCAATGTAAAAGTTGGTCAGCAAGGATTGTATAAAGCGGTAAAGGTTGACGGAAAATGGACAAATATCGAAGCATTGCCATTCAACAGTACGGCTTATTCGGTGACACACCCTGCTTTGAGCAAAGACGGAATGACTTTATATTTTGCTTCTAATATGCCGGGAGGATTGGGCGAATCAGATATCTGGAAAGTGTCGGTCGTCGGAAATCAATACGGAAGTCCTCAAAATCTGGGAGATCAGATAAACACACCGGGAAAAGAAAGTTTTCCGTTCGTAACCGGGGATAACGTATTGTATTTTGCTTCATCAGGGAGACAAGGTTTTGGAGGATTGGATGTTTTCAAATCCGACTTGAATTCCTCGGATAAAGCCCAAAATGTGGGAAAACCTGTTAATACCGAAAAAGACGATTTCTCTTTTAGTTTCAACACCACGCTGAATACCGGTTACTTTTCTTCAAACCGAAACGGAACGGATGCTATTTATACCGCAATTCCGGTTTGTAAAGCAGAAGCGATAGCTTTGGTAACCAATAAAAAAACGGGGTTGGTTTTAGCAAACGTGACGGTTGCTATTTTGGATGATAAAGGAAACACAATCACAACAAAACAAACTGATAATTCAGGTAAAGTGAGTTATGATGTGGAATGTAGTGCAGCTTATGAATTCAGGGTTTCAGCCGAAAATTTTGATGCAGCTTCTTATCCGGTTGCAAAAACCAAAGAGGGTGAAAATTTAACAGAAGCAAAATTGTCCCCTGTTGAGGTGATCATCACTGATACCGAAGTGCTGTTGGCTCCGATTTATTTTGAATTCAATAAAAGTAATATCACTGCTCAGGGAGCGGGTGAACTCGATAAGCTAGTAAAAGTTATGAATGATCATCCGTCAATGGTGATCCTTGTTAAATCACATACAGATACCAAAGGACGTGCAGCTTATAACCTGAACCTTTCGGAACAGCGTGCGCAATCTACGGTTCAATACATCATTTCAAAAGGAATATCAAGTAGTAGAATTTCAGGAAAAGGTTTCGGTAGTTCTACACCAAAAATAAATTGCGGTTCAAACTGCACAGATGATGATCATGCTCAAAACAGACGTTCTGAATTCATGATTGTCAACAAGTAAGACTGGTTTTTTTAATTTGTTTTTTAGTTGTGCCCTTCATGTCAGTAAAGCGGCGTGAAGGGCTTTTTTTAAGACTGTTTCATACAGTCGGAAATTATCATTATTTCAAAAAAAGGATGCGATGAGAAAGATGTTTATGTTATTGACAGTGCTGTTTTTTGCTAACATGGGTTTAGCTCAAAATTTGCCAAATGATTGTGGTAATGCAATCATAGTTTGCGGAAATGGTAATTTCAGTTCGAATGCCACAGGTATAGGAAATACACAGGAAGTTTCTTCATGCGGCGGTTCTGAACATAATTCGTTATGGATTAAAATTAATATAGTGCAATCCGGTACATTAGGTATGGACCTGATTCCGAATGATCCTGCGATTGGAGTTGATTATGATTTCTGGGTTTACGGACCAAACAGATCTTGCGGTAGCTTGGGAACACCAATCCGTTGTGCCACATCAAATCCACAGTCTTTGAACGCCGGTAATAATCATACCGGAATGACTTTGCCTAACGGATTTACACAGGTTGGACCGGGAGCCACAAACCCTGGTAACAGTGACGGTTATGTGCGGTCATTGGATGTTTTAGCCGGTCAGTCTTATTATATCGCTATTGACAGGCCGCATGGTGACGGAGGTTTCGAAATACGATGGACGGGCACTGCAACGGCTGGAAGCGGTGCTTTTGCCAGTTCTCCGACGGCAAACAGTATTGGGGAACTTAAAACCTGCAGTGTAACACCGGATGTTGGGATTTTTGATCTTAACTCGGTAAGAAGCCTGATAAACCCAGATTTGGTTAACAATACGGTAAATTTTTATAAAACTTTGGCTAATGCGGTTGACGGTGTTTTGCCGCTTGCGAATTTTATTGCTAATGATCCAGGTGTAAATCCACAAAAAATCTACGCTAAAGTTGTAAATAATACCTCAGGTTGTTTTACGATAACCGATTTCAATTTAAGAGTCTATCCAATTCCTTTAGCTGATATGTCGGTTTCAACGACAAACGTTTGCATGGGAAGTAATGTGGGTGTTACTTTTACCGGTACTCCTGGTGCAACAGTTGAATATAGAATCAACGGCGGAATATTGCAAAGAGGGTTACTTAATGCTTCGGGAATATTTGTATTAACACAAGCTGTTTCTTCGAATACCACTTATACATTGGAAAGTACGCGAATCCTTGATAATAACAACAATACGCTGTGTTCAAGAGTTGAAAATGAAACAATCACAGTTACAACCTATCAAAATACGCCTGTTTTTACACAACTAGCTGCAATTTGTTCGGGAGATGCATTGGCTCCATTGCCAACAACTTCTAACAACGGAATCAATGGATTTTGGTTACCAGCAATCAATAATACAGTCACTACTACTTATACATTTACACCTTCACCGGGTCAATGTGCGGTTCCGGTTACCATGACGATTGATGTGAACCCAACGATTATTCCTGATTTTGCCCAAGTAGCTCCAATTTGTGCGGGTGATGCATTGGCGCCACTGCCTATTACTTCAACTAATGGAGTGACTGGAAGTTGGTCACCTGCAATAAGCAATAACACTACCACAACTTATACGTTTACGCCTTCGGGTGGAGTTTGTACACGTACAGCTTCAATGACTATTGTGGTGAATCAAAAGGTTACACCAACATTCACACAGGTTGGGGCAATATGTTCAGGTCAAATTTTGGCTCCATTGCCAACAATTTCAAACAATGGAGTAAATGGAACCTGGTCACCGTCATTAAACAACGCGTCAACTACAACGTATACATTTACACCGGCAAACGGACAATGTGCTGTCTCAACCACTATGACAGTTACTGTTAATCCTACTCCGGTTTTAAGTGTTACAAATAATAGCCCTTCGATTTGTTCAGGGAATCAGGTTAATGTTTTACTGACTTGTCCCAATGTTCCCGGAGCGACGATCCATTGGCAATATTTGTCGGCTTCAGTTGCTACAGGCGGAACTTCGGGAAGTGGGGTGGGACCAATTTCCTTAACCGATTTAATAACATTGTCAAACACGATTTTAGTACCAACAGTTGTGAGTTTTAATGTTTATGCAGAATCAGGCTGTTCAAGTGCGACCCAGCAGGTTGATATAACAGTTTATCCAAAACCAACTGTGACTTTTACTGTGGCTAATAATACAATTTGTTCAGGTGGTGCGGTATCTATTAATCTTGATTCACCGAATACAGGAGTTACATTTGATTGGACTGTAATACAAACAGGAGTAACCGGTGGAACCAGTCAGACAAATGTCGGGAATTCAGCATCAGCTGAAATAACCAATATTTTAACAGCAACAGGAACTAATTCAGGAACGGTGACGTATACAATCACACCTAAAATGGGTTCTTGCTATGGCGATCCAAAAATGATAACGGTTAATGTAAATCCAATCCCTACGGCTGTTTACGGAAGTAATCCTCCAGCCATATGCAGTGGGCAGAGTGCCTCCATAACAATGTCAAGCCCGAATGGGAATGCAGTATTTCAATGGAGTTTGGTGTTGAATGGAGTGTCTGTGCAGGGTGGAGTTCTTAGTGGAACATCAACTTCTAACACATTTACTATTAGTGATACTTTCACAGCAACCGGTAATGCAATCGGTACTGCCGAATATACTGTTACACCAGTGATGGGTGGCTGTAACGGAATACCAAAAATAGTTACGGTTACAGTAAATCCTTTACCGAGAATAACATTGACCGGTGGAGGAATTTGCCTGGATAAAAATGGTAATGTCTTGAATGCATTTTTATTGGATACCGGTTTGGGCAATACCGGCTACACTTTTATATGGCTACATAATGGAAATGTAATTCCGGGAGCAACAGGTAATACCTATTTAGTTGATCAATTAAGTGAAATTGGTGATTATTCGGTTCAGGTATCCAATGTTTGTACATCCGAAGCTGCGACTGCCACAGTTGAGGCTTTTTATGCAGCGGATCAGGCAAGTTATACCGTAAGTAATTATTTTGCAGAAAATCAAACGATAACCATTACTGTTGTTGGGCAAGGAAGTTATTTATATAGTTTGGACGGAGGCAGTTTTCAAGTCAGTAATGTCTTTTCAAATGTCCCAACAGGTGAACATTATGTGACTATTCATGATACAAACGGATGTACAGATATTTTACTGGAAGATATTTTTACTATTGGATATCCAGAATATTTTACACCGAATGCAGACGGATATCACGATACCTGGAATATTTGGGCGTTGAAAGACCAACCTAATTCAGAAGTAAATATTTTCGATCGTTATGGAAAAGTTCTTAAAACAATCAGACCGGACGGGGAAGGTTGGGACGGAACTTTTAACGGAAATGATTTGCCTTCAACCGATTACTGGTTTACCGTTAAGTTTAATGAAAATAACATTGAAAAAATATTCAGAGCCCATTTCTCTCTAAAGAGATAGCTATATAATTGCAATAAGTTAAGTAAGAAAAAACCACGCAAGTAGCGTGGTTTTTTTGTTGTATATTTTTGATAAATCAGTTTATGCCAATTTAGCTAAAACAGTGTTCAAAGTTTCACTCGGACGCATTGCTTTATCAGTTAATGCAGCAGATGGCTGGTAATAACCTCCAATGTCCTGCGCTTTTCCTTGTGCACCGATTAATTCAGCATCGATTTTGGCTTCGTTTGCAGTTAATTCGGCTGCAATTGGAGCAAATTTAGCTTGCAATTCTGTATCTTTTGTTTGATTTGCCAAAGCCTGAGCCCAGTATAAAGCTAAATAAAAATGAGAACCTCTGTTGTCGATTTCACCAACTTTACGTGCCGGTGATTTATCAGTCGCAAGGAATTTAGCATTAGCTTCATCCAGCGTGTCAGCTAAAATCTGTGCTTTAGGATTATTCTGTGTTTGTGCCAAATGTTCTAAAGACGCTTGTAAGGCAAGGAATTCTCCTAATGAATCCCAACGTAGATATCCTTCCTCCGTGAATTGTTCAACGTGTTTCGGTGCAGAACCTCCGGCTCCTGTTTCAAATAAACCGCCACCGTTCATCAAGGGAACAATTGATAACATTTTTGCAGATGTACCTAATTCCAAAATTGGAAATAAATCGGTTAAATAGTCACGCAATACGTTTCCAGAAACCGAAATGGTATCTTTCCCTTCACGGATTCTGCTCAAAGTTTCTGTCATTGCATCTTTCACATCCATGATACGGATATCAAGACCTGTTGTGTCAAAATCTTTTAAATATTTTTCTACTTTTTTGATGATTTCCCTGTCGTGAGCTCTGTCTTTGTCCAACCAGAAAATTGCCGGAGTGTCAGATAAACGTGCTCTGTTTACAGCCAGTTTAACCCAGTCTTGAATTGGAGCATCTTTGGTTTGACACATTCTGAAAATATCTCCTGCTTCAACATTTTGGGATAATAAAACAGTTCCGTTTTCATCTTCAACTACAACTATACCGGCAGCAGTCATTTGGAAAGTTTTATCATGTGATCCGTATTCTTCTGCTTTTTGTGCCATTAGACCTACATTCGGTACAGATCCCATTGTTTTAGGATCCAATGCACCGTTTGTCTTCATGTCATCAATAACAGCCTGATAGAAACCAGCGTAAGTACGATCCGGAATAATACATACGGTATCTTCTTCTTTGCCTTCTGTATTCCACATTTTACCTCCACTACGTGCTAATGCAGCCATAGAAGCATCTACAATTACATCAGAAGAAACGTGGAAGTTTGTGATTCCTTTATCTGAATTCACCATGGCAACACGCGGACCATTAGCGAAAACGCTTTCAATTGCCGATTTTACTTCAGCTTCTTGTGGGTTTCCGGCTAATTTATCGAATAAATCCTGTAATCCATTGTTCGGATTGATGTCTAATGAACTGAATAAATCAGCATATTTAGTAAAAACAGCTGCGAAGAAAGTTTCTACAATGGCTCCGAAAATAATCGGATCCGAAATTTTCATCATAGTCGCTTTCAAGTGAGCCGAAAGCAATACGTTTTTCTCTTTCGCTTCTGCAATGGCAGTAACAACAAAAGATTTTAAAGCAGTCAGGTTCATTACCGAACTGTCAATTACTTCACCGGCTTTAAGATTTGAAAAATCTTTTAAAACTTTGGTTGAACCGTCATTTCCGTTAAAAACGATTCTGAACTTACTGTCGTTTGCAACAGTCGTTGAGTTTTCCGTTCCGAAAAAATCACCTGAATTCATATGAGCTACGGAAGTTTTACTGTCAGCAGCCCAAGTACCCATTTTGTGTGGGTTTTGTTTTGCGTAGTTTTTTACGGCTTTTGGAGCACGACGGTCTGAATTTCCTTCACGCAAAACAGGATTTACGGCTGATCCCAATACTTTTCCGTATTTGGCTTTGATGTTTTTTTCTTCATCATTTGCCGGTTCCTCAGGGTAGTTTGGAACTGCGAAGCCATGTTTTTGTAATTCCGAAATCGCTTCTTTTAATTGAACGATTGATGCGGAAATATTGGGTAATTTGATGATGTTGGCATCAGGTGTTGTAGCTAACTGACCTAGTTCAGCCAAGTTATCAGCTACTTTCTGATCATCTTTTAAGTATTCAGGAAATTGTGATAAAATTCTTGATGCTACAGAAATGTCTCTCAACTCAATTGCAATGTCAGCCGGAGCTGTGAATGCCTGTACTATTGGTAGAAACGAATGTGTTGCAAGCATTGGAGCTTCATCCGTTAATGTGTAGTGGATTGTCGATTTTTTTGTCATTGTATTTCTATTTCAAAAATGTATGTACGTGTTAAAAAATGAGTAGCAAATATAGTTATTTCAACCCGAAACAATGTTGTGAAAACAATAATAATTAGAAGGTTTTATTGCTGAAATCTAATTTTCGGCTATATCTTTTTCAATATTTAAATTTCTGAACTGAGGTGATTTAACTCCCATTACGAGTACTACAACAATGGTCATGATGCCTCCGAAAACTACGGCCGGAACCACTCCCATCAAGCGTGAAGTCAGTCCGCTTTCAAAGGCGCCAAGTTCATTGGAAGAGCCTACAAATATGGAGTTTACGGAAGAAACCCTTCCACGCATATTGTCCGGTGTATAGAGTTGCAGGACGGTTTGTCTGATTACGACCGAAATACCGTCAGTCACACCACTGAAAAATAAAGCAACAACCGATATCCAGAAGTTTTTTGATATTCCAAAGATGATAATACAAACCCCGAATAAAAATACAGCCGTCAGCAATTTTTTTCCGGCATCCCTGTTCAGTGGCATATGAGTGGCAATCAGCATGGTGATTAATCCTCCTACAGCCGGAGCGGCACGCAGTATACCAAAACCTTCAGAGCCTACTTTTAAGATATCCTGTGCGAATACTGGAATAAGTGCTACTGCACCTCCGAAAAGTACGGCAAACATGTCAAGGGAAATTGAATTCAATATGGTTTTATTTTGGAAAACAAAGGTTATTCCTTCCTTGAGGCTGTTAAGGAAAGGTTCTCCTCGCTTCGGGTTTAAAATTGGTTTTGATTCAATTTGTAAAAGTGCAATTATTCCCAGAATGATGCAGGAAACAACAATTATCATAGAATAATATACACCGATAAAACCAATTGAAAATCCTGCGAATGCGGGTCCGAACACAGCTGCTATTTGCCAGGTTGAACTGCTCCATGCGGCAGCATTCGGTTTCTCTTTGTTTGGAACGATTAATCCCAAAAGGCTGAATACAGAAGGAATGATGAAAGCCCTTGCCACACCGCCCAAAAAAACCAATCCGTAAATGGAGTAAAGGATGAAATTCTTTGAAAGTATTTCTGTTATTTCAGGTTTTGTGACCAGGCACATTAAAATACTGATTATTGCCAATGCCGAAAAACCTTTGACCAGCATACCTTTTTTTTCATTCTGATCAACGATATGTCCGGCAAATAAAGCAAATGCTATTGCAGGAATAACTTCAGCCAGACCTATTAATCCTAATGACCATGGATCTTTTGTTAATCGGTATACTTCCCACTCTATCAGGACAAACTGCATAGACCAGGCTAATACAATACCTAAACGCATGAAAAGGAACCATTTGAATTCTTTAATTTTTAAAGATGAAAACGGATCTTTTTTGTCTTCTTTTTTCACTTTAATGAAGTTTTATAATTTATTTTATATCTCTTAAACGAAGTTGGATGGAAGTGTTGCCGTTCCATTCGTTTTCTTCAATGCTGTATACGGCATCGAATTTTCTGTGCCCTTCGGTTGCAGTTTTCTTTTTGGCCAATCCAAAACCAATTGCGCCAAACCCATTGCTGTTTTCCTGTTTTACATACAAACGCAAATGTTCTTCTTCCTTACCGATGGATTTTCCATATCCGGTATCGTTAAGTCCTTTGGTTATAAAAACCGGACTCATGTTCTCAGGGCCGTGGGGTTCAAATTGCTTTAGTATGCGTATTAATTTTTCATCAATCTGATCCAAATCAATTTCCATATCTATCGAAATTTCAGGTGTCAGTAAATCGGGATGGATGGTTTGTTGGACAATTTCTTCGAATCTATCTTTAAAAGCCAGGTAGTTTTCTTCTTTAAGTGTCATTCCGGCAGCATACATATGTCCGCCGAATTGCTCAAGGAATTCAGAACTTGCCTCTAATGCGTTGTAAATGTCGAAATCTTTTACTGATCGGGCGGAAGCAGCTAATTTATCGCCACTTTTGGTGAAAACAATTGTAGGACGGTAATGGGTTTCAATCAATCGTGAAGCTACTATCCCGATAACACCCTTATGCCAGTCTTCCTGATATACGACAGTTGTAAATTTGTCATTTTCATCATTGGTTTGTATTTGGAGTAAAGCTTCCTGTGTGATTTGTTTGTCTAAATCTTTGCGGTCAACATTAAAACTTTCAATTTGGGCGGCAAATGTAGAAGCTTGCTCCAAATCAAACTCGGTTAGTAATTCAACTGCATAATTTCCGTGTTTGATGCGTCCGGCTGCATTGATTCTGGGTGCAATGATGAAAACAACATCCGTAATGGATAATTTCTGCTTCTTTACATTTTGAATCAAGGCTTTAATTCCTGGTCTGGGATTACTGTTAATTACATCTAACCCGAATTTAGCTAATATGCGGTTTTCGCCGGTAATTGGTACTATATCGGCAGCAATAGCAGTGGCAACTAAATCCAGATAAGGTGTTAAATCTTCAATTGTCTGATTTTGTTTTTGTGCTAAAGCCTGTATCAGTTTGAATCCAACTCCGCAACCACATAATTCTTTATAAGGATAATTACAGTCTTCCTGTTTTGGGTCTAAAACAGCTACGGCGTCCGGTATTTCATTTCCCGGGCGGTGGTGGTCACATATAATAAAGTCAATGTTTTTTTCTTTAGCATAATTAATATGCTCAATAGATTTGATTCCGCAATCCAAAGCGATGATCAAGGAAAAACCGTTGTCATCGGCAAAATCGATTCCCTTATAGGATATGCCATATCCTTCATCATAACGGTCAGGAATATAAGTAGCGATATTCTGGGTGATGGTTTTTAAATAGGATGACATTAGGGAAACTGAAGTTGTACCATCTACGTCATAATCGCCAAAAACCAATATGTTTTCCTGATTTTGGAAAGCAGTTTCAATTCTTTTGACTGCTTTATCCATGTCTTTCATGAGATAAGGGTCGTGTAGGTCCTCCAGATTTGGGCGGAAAAATTGACGCGCTTCTTCATAGGTATTGATTCCTCTTTGTATCAATAAAGAAGCAATAATTTCATCGATTTGTAAGGCGTTTTGTAAGGCTTGTAATTTTTGTTTTTCGGGCTTTGATTTGGTTGTCCAACGCATTTATATTGGGTTTCAGGTTTGGTTATTTGGTTTTGGGGCTTAACGGATTTCCTTCAAAATGAATTCTTTCCCAACCGAATTGCATAAAATTACGGATGTTTTGATGGTCGTTACCAATTGGATTTTCAAGTACGTCTTTAAAATAATAATCACCAAAAAGTCCGAGTGTTTCCTTTTCGCTTAACTGATTCATTTGGGCAAAACTGAAAATCTTACAGGATCCGTTGTTTTCACCTGCATTGTTGGTGTGATTTCCGTTTTTGAAAGTCGTTTGGGTGAAGTCGTAATGTTCGTCTATCACCGTGATGGTTTCATGAAAGCTGACCGAAGTCGGATCTTGCTTCACTTTGTCTAAAAAATGGGCTAAACTATTCATCATCTTTTCTTTTTTCTTTCGTAATTGTTTTTCCGGCTACGCATACCACAATTTCACCTTTCGGAGGTTTGGCTTCAAAGTGTTTTAGTACTTCTGTCGCAGTCCCTCTGACAGTTTCTTCGTGCAGTTTTGATAATTCCCTTGAAACAGAAACCTGTCTGTCAGCTCCGAAATACTGAACAAATTCAGCTAAGGTTTTTACCAGTTTATGTGGTGAAACGTATAAAATCATGGTTCTTGTCTCTTCGGCCAGAGCCAGATATCGGGTTTGGCGTCCTTTTTTATCCGGAAGGAATCCTTCAAAAATAAAACGATCATTCGGTAATCCACTGTTGACCAATGCCGGTACAAAAGCAGTGGCACCTGGTAAGCATTCAACTTCAATCCCGTTTTCAACACAGGCACGTGTCAGTAAAAACCCGGGATCAGAAATTGCCGGAGTTCCTGCGTCACTGATTAAGGCTATGTTTTCACCGCTTTGAATCCGTTTAATGATGTTTTCCACAGTTTTGTGCTCGTTGTGCATATGATGGCTTTGCATGTGCGTGGCTATTTCAAAATGCTTGAGCAGTTTTCCGCTGTTTCGGGTATCTTCGGCAAGGATTAAGTCAACTTCTTTAAGAACTTTGATGGCTCTGAAAGTCATGTCTTCCAAATTGCCGATTGGAGTTGGGACTAAGTATAATTTTGACATTTAGGCAAATTTACTTTCTACAAATTCCATAAAGCGTTCCACAAATTCATCTTTGCCTTTCCAGTCATTGTAGTCAGGTCTGACCATTTCATCAATGAAATTTTTGGCATCTTCAAAATTATCAAAAGTTGAGATTTGTGAAATAACACGGTTTAAATCTACAGTACTTCCGTCAAAAAGATTTTTTTCAAAAGCGATACGGTCGTTCAGGGTAATATTAATTCCCTTGTTCAGTTTGTCGTTTAAGTTGGCAGCCGGTTTCTTTTCTGCTTTTTCGAAAACAGGTTCCCCTATACCGGCGAAAATATCGATTTCCTCTTTCTTCGGTTCTTCTTTTTTTGTATCCTCTTTCTGTGTTTCTACTTTCTTGGTTTCCGCTACTTTTTCTTCGATTATTTTAGAGATTTCCTTTGGAGTCTTGTTGTTGTCCACGCGTTCAAAAACAGGTTCCGGTTGTAAATTGCTTAAAATATCTTCGAACAGGAATTTATGTTTTTCCTCCTTAGGGCTTTCATTTTCAATAGATTTTTCAAGAACTGGCTCTTCTTCTGTTGTAATTTCAGGTTCTTCAACAATTATTACTTCCTCTTCAATTGATTCTTCCTGAATTTCTTCAATGATTGGTTCACTTTCAGTTTCGGGTAAGTCTTCTTTTATTTCTTCGGTAGGAGTTTCGGTAAATACAGGTGATCTTTCTTCTGTTTCTTGTGTAATTGGTTCAGAATTAGCAGAAGTCTTCTCTTCTTTTACTTCTTCCTTAATTTCAACAGTGTCATCTTCTTTTAATTCGGCCACAACTATTTTTTCGTCAAAATCAAAAGCTCTTTCCAGTTTTTCTTCAATTTCACGGATGCCAATGGTAGGTTTTACTCCGTCGAAATTTTCTTCAACAAACAGCAATACCGAAAGTTTCTCATATAACTTTTGCGTTTCATGGTGTAATTCACGAACATCTTCCTTGTTTTTAAGTTTTAAAATACGGTGTGCAATGCTAATTAATTCGGCTTCAAGTTTCTTTTTCATTGGTTTTTCTGTTATGTTTTATTGAAGAGTGTTAAATGGTTATTTTTTTGATAACTTTCTCGAATAAGCTATTTATAGCGTCAGTTTTTTGATATTTTTGTTGTGTTACAAAGTAATAAAAACTATTCATTTTTATCGTTATAAAAATAAAAAATGTTTCTTGAAAATACAGTAAATCATAAAGAACAGTTTGGATGGATTGAAGTAATCTGCGGTTCAATGTTTTCGGGTAAAACCGAAGAGTTGATACGCAGGCTGAAACGTGCCCAGTTTGCCAAACAGAAAGTAGAAATATTCAAACCTTCGATAGATACCCGTTACGATGATGAAATGGTCGTTTCCCATAACAAAAACGAGATTCGTTCGACGCCTGTTCCAGCTGCAGCTAATATTCGTATCTTAGCGCAAGGCTGTGACGTGGTCGGGATTGATGAGGCACAGTTTTTTGATGATGAAATTGTCGCTGTCTGCAACGATTTGGCCAACACCGGTATCCGGGTTATTGTGGCTGGATTGGACATGGATTTCAAAGGAAACCCTTTTGGTCCGATGCCTGCTTTGATGGCTACGGCTGAATATGTGACTAAAGTACACGCAGTATGCACCCGAACGGGAAATTTAGCACATTACAGTTTCCGTAAAGCGGCCAGTGACAGTCTGGTGCTTCTGGGTGAAACCGAAGAGTATGAGCCGTTAAGCCGTGCTGCCTATTTTAATGCGATGCGTAATAATATAGAAGTGGTTGACGAAGAGATAGTTAACCGGAAAGAAGAAGAAAACGAAAAAGATCAATAATGGGTGTTATAATTAAGGACATTATTCAAAGTATACAAGCCGAAACTAATTTTGAAAAAGTTTCTGATCTTATAGACAATGTTTCGATAGACAGCCGTTCCCTTCAAAACAATAATAAAACCTTATTTTTTGCCTTAGTCGGGCCACATCACGACGCCCATATTTATATCGAGGATTTAATTACCAAAGGAGTTCATTATTTTGCAGTGAATTATATTCCCGAAGGATTAAACTCACGCGCAAATTTTCTGATTGTTCCTAATACTTTACAGGCGTTACAGGATTTTGCAGCCTACTATCGCAGTTTGTTTCATTTTCCAATTATCGGAATCACGGGAAGTAACGGAAAAACCATTGTAAAAGAATGGCTTAATTTTTTACTGGGCCCGGATTATAATATTATCAGAAGTCCGAAGAGTTATAATTCGCAGGTTGGAGTACCGTTGTCTGTTATTGGGATTAATACCTATCATAATTTCGGAATTTTTGAAGCAGGAATTTCGACTGTGGGAGAGATGGTGCATTTGCAGAAAATTATCAAACCTACGATTGGAATTCTGACTAATATTGGGTCTGCACATGATGAAGGATTTGCTGATCTTTCGCAAAAAATAAAAGAAAAACTGAAGCTCTTTAAGGATGTTGAGGTTTTAATACTGAATAAAAATAAAACAATTGAAGCTTTTATTAAGTCTGATACCAAAATCTTTACCTGGAGTACACAGGACAAAACGGCCGATGTTTTTATTCAGAAAAAAGTAATAGATGATCATTCGGAGTTGAGCATTACCTGTAAGGGATTGTGTTTTAAAATTTCGATTCCTTTCACGGATGAAGCATCAATCGAAAACAGCATGCATTGTATTTTAACCATGCTTTACCTGAAATACTCGGTTGAAACAATAGAAGAACGTGTAAAAGAATTGTTTCCGGTGGAAATGCGTCTGAAGGTTAAAAACGGAATCAACAACTGCACATTGATTGATGATAGTTACAGTTCCGATTTTCAATCCTTAAAAATAGCTTTGGATTTCCTGGAAAGTCAGAAACAGCATAAAAAGAGAACTCTTATTTTATCAGATATTTTTCAATCGGGTTTAACCGAAGAAGAGTTGTATTCCAGAGTTTCGCATTTAATTGTTTCACATAAAATCAACCGTGTTTTCTGTATTGGGGAAACGGTTTCAAAGTTTAAAAATAAATTCCTGAATGCTATTTCGTTTCTGACTACCGAAGATTTTATCAAAGCTTTTGAAAATCTTCATTTTATAAATGAAACGGTTTTGATTAAAGGTTCGCGCCAATTTGAGTTTGAGAACATTGTGTCGCTTCTGGAAGAGAAAACACATGAAACGGTTTTGGATATCAATCTGAACGCGATTAGTCATAATCTGAATTATTTTAAATCAAAGCTTCATCCGAAAACCAAACTGATGATCATGGTGAAGGCATTTGGTTATGGGAGTGGAAGTTATGAAATTGCGAAACTTTTGGCACATCATAAAGTTGATTATTTAGGTGTGGCTTTCGCTGATGAAGGTATCGAATTACGGAAAGCGGGTATCGAATTGCCTATTTTGGTCATGAATCCTGAAATGACCAGTTTTCATTCGATTATCCAATACAATTTAGAACCCGAAATTTACAATATCAGAGGATTGAAGGCATTCCTTAAAATTGCTGATGAAAAACATTTGCAAGATTATCCGGTCCATATCAAAATCAATACAGGAATGAACCGGTTAGGTTTTGATACTGAAATATTGCCCGAATTGATTTCTGTTCTTAAGCAAACTAAACGAATTGATATTAAGAGTATTATGTCACATCTCGCATCCAGCGATGTGCCTGGTCACAGAGATTTTACGTTGCAACAGATAGCAGATTTTGAGAGAGATTCGACGACACTCATGAGTGAATTGAATATCAAGCCAATCCGTCATATTTGTAATACATCGGGAATTAGTAATTACCCTCAGGCTCAATTTGATATGGTTCGTTTGGGTATTGGTTTATATGGTGTGTCAAACGAAGAAGACGAACAGTTGAAATTGGAAAATGTTGGCACACTGAAATCGGTTATTTCGCAGATAAGAGTTATAGAAGCAGGTGAAAGTGTGGGATATGTACGCCGTTTTATGGCTGATAGCACGACTAAAGTCGCTACAATACCAATTGGTTATGCAGACGGGATTTCCAGACTTTGGGGTAATGGAGTCGGATATGTGACAATAAACGGAAAAAGAGCTCCTATTATTGGCAGTATTTGTATGGATATGTTAATGATAAATGTTACGGGAATTAATTGTGTTGAAGGAAGTGAAGTGGTTATTTTTGGTAATGATCCTTCGGTGATTGATATAGCCAAAGCAACGAGTACGATTCCGTATGAAATCCTGACAAGTATTTCAGCAAGAGTTAAAAGGGTTTTCTATAGAGAGTAAAAAATGTGTTTTATTGGATAAAATTGTTAAATTAGCTAATCGAGTAAAATTAACTAACCAAAAAACAAGTAAGTATGGGATTTATTTCAGAATTTAAGGAGTTTGCCATGAAAGGTAATCTGGTCGACATGGCAATCGGTTTTGTGATGGGAGCTGCGTTTACCAAGTTAACAACGGCTTTTGTTGAAAAAATGTTCGCACCGGTAGTGGGATTGTTGCTTGGAGGTATTGATTTGGCAGACAAGAAGATTGTTTTGAAAGAAGCAGTTTTGGATGCAGCTGGTAAAGAAACAGCACCGGCTGTTTCCATTGAATGGGGATTATTCGCTACTGCAGTAATTGACTTTATTATTGTTGCTTTTGTAATGTTCTTAATCATTAAAGCAATGAACAAAATGAAAAAACCGGAAGTTACGGCTCCGCCTGCAGGTCCGACCCAAGAAGAATTACTGACACAAATTCGAGATTTATTAAAAAAATAAACCTGATATAATGAAAAAGGAGGACGTTAAATCCTCCTTTTTTTATGCTCTGACTTTGAGCCAGTTTTTAACTTTGTCCGGTATTCCTAAAGTGAGTAATAAGACTAAAGGCAAGCACCAGTTTGCTGATCGTTCTACGAATTCAACAAATTCCTGACCAGAAATCGGCCGACTTAAAGCTGTGGCAAATGCCCATAATACAGCCCATAAGACTACAATCCTGATTGGAAATATCAAAACAAAGAAAGCAACAATGATATCCAGAACGCCGATATACGGCATCAGGAAAATAGCTTGTTCTTCACTAAAACCAAAACAGGTTAATAATGGTATCCATTTCGGGTTTATGCCCAAAGCGACTATGCCATGACCCAGATAAGTGCCAAAAACACCTATCCGGGCACATTTTTCCACAATGTTTATGATATTTTTATTCACGTACTAGTATTGAACTGTCTTTTTGGTTTTCCATTTGGATTTCAAAAACATAAACTCCCGGTTTTAATGTTGAACCATTGTAAGTGTATGTGAAATCTGTTGCTGGTTTATTTGTTTTTTCGGTTGTAATCAAATTTCCTTTCACATCATAAATACTAATGATGGCTTCTCCGGTGTTTGGAGAGGAATATTCGACTTTAAAAGAATCTTTAACCGGATTAGGATAAACTTTAATCGGATAGAAGATTTGCTTTTGGGCTTGCTTCGCAGAATTAGGTTTGTTGATGCAGAAATTGTCAATTACTACGTTAGTATCGTCGTAAACAGTACCACAAAGTGTAGTGCCCGTTACATCAAATATAACATAATGATAATCTGATTTGAAAGCCTGTAAGAAAGATGAACTTCCTGCTGTGTACAAAGGAGCACCGGCACCACCGCAAACTACCTGACATCTTCCTTCAGTTGGCTGACTTCCATAATTTGCAACAGGAGATGATGTGCTTACATTTCGGTTTATGGGTTTGAAACGCTCATACAAATGATCGTGACCTGTTAGAATTAAGTCAACACCGTAATCGTCAAAAGCTTTGAACCATGTGTTCCAATAGGCATCCATTTCGCCTGCATGTGGACCGACTGTATAAAAAGGTCGGTGGAACGAAATAATTTTCCACTTTTTTGATGCATTTGCGGCTAAAGTAGACTTAAGCCAGTTGTATTGAGTAACATCCGAAGGTGTTTCTGAATTTAAACAAATGAAAACAGTTTCTCCATATTCAACCGAATAGTATAATTCAGTTTGCGGAGTGTTGTTTTTTGGTAAATCAAAAATATTCTGGTAATAAGAAGCTGATGCAACATCGTGATTTCCCTGTGCATGTAAAATAAGTCTGTTGTTGATTAAGTTGGTTCCGTTGTCAAACCAGGCATCCCATTGAGATGCTGAACTTCCGGTATCAACTATATCTCCGTTAAATACCACAAATGCCGGATTTCTGTTATTGGTTAAAGTTGAAATGGTATTCCAAACGCCTACATTGGTTCTGCTATCACCAACAGCTGCAAATTTGAATGTATCAGTAGTAGTTGGTGGAGTGGTGGTAAATGTTTTTTGTGCGCTCCACACACCCGAAACAGAATCAAATAAAGAGTAATATATTGTTGCGTTTGCAGTTAATATTCCCGGGAAAGTGAAACTGAAAAATTTGTTGGTTGATGACGAATATCCTGAGCGGGATGTAACATTGCTGGTTCCTTGCTCGTAAGTAGTGGTATAGCCCCATTTAATCTGGTCAGTTGTAGCTGCTGTTGAGTTTGTCCAAGATACAGTCAATCCTTCCAATGGATTTTTTGTTGTGCCCCATCTGATATGTTTTTGTGTAACTGAAGGTGGTGCTGATGTATTACCTTTCAATTCTAAATCAAAACTAATGTCTGAACTGTTTTTTGCGTTTTGATGAATTTCCACGGCAATGGTGTTGCTTCCGGAAACAAATGTATTAGCAGGTAGTGTTGCTGACTGGAATGTTCCTCCATCGTCACTGGCTAAAGTTGCTAAAGTTGTATAACCGGCACTGGCAGCTAGGTTATTCCTGTATATTTCGGTTCCGTTTACATAAACTGCTACACCATCATCTCTTTTTACACGTAAGGTGTAATTTAGAAATTGGCTTGGGTTTGTTACCGAAAAGGTTTTTCTGAAATAAGTTGTGACATATCTGTTTGATGTGCTTGTACCATAGCTGACTACTGTCGCTTCGTCCCCGTCACCATAACCCAGTTGGGCGTTTCCTTGTTTCCAACTGGTTTCGTTGATTGTTGTGGCTCTCCACGCGGTACCCTGATTGGTACCGTTATCTAGGTATTTCCAACTTGATCCGGTACTGACTAAAGTTGTTTGGCCAATAGACATACTGTACATCCCCATGCACAGCAGTAAAAAATAAATTCTTTTCATAGTTTTTAGTTTTTTAGTTGCCGCTAAAATATTAAAATAAGAATTTTCTTAACTTTATTATTTTGTTATTCTTTTGTAAATCAATGGGTTTATTTTGGTATCCGACGTTAATAATATTTTTTGTAATTTTTTTTCACATAAAAATGAAAAATTATAACATTTTGTTAAATTTTGTTATTGTGTATTTAGAAACCAAATATTAATTACTTTTGTGGTGTCAAAATTTAAACACACACATTTAAGATGAAAGTAGCCGTTGTAGGTGCTACCGGTATGGTAGGAGAAGTAATGCTTCAAGTATTAGCAGAAAGAAATTTCCCGATAACTGAATTGATTCCTGTTGCCTCAGAAAGGTCAGTAGGGAATGAAATCGAATTTAAGGGTAAAAAGTATAAGGTGGTTGGTATGCAAACTGCAATCGACATGAAACCGGCTATTGCAATCTTTTCGGCTGGTGGTGATACTTCAAAGGAATGGGCTCCTAAATTTGCTGAAGCCGGTACTACCGTAATCGATAATTCTTCAGCATGGAGAATGGATCCGACTAAAAAATTGGTTGTTCCGGAAATCAATGCTTCAGTTTTGACTAAAGAAGATAAAATTATTGCAAATCCAAACTGTTCGACCATTCAAATGGTTATGGTATTGGCACCATTGCATAAGATATATGATATTAAACGTGTAGTTGTTTCTACTTATCAGTCAATAACAGGAACCGGTGTGAAAGCTGTTCGTCAGCTGGAAAATGAGTATGACGGTGTTAAAGGCGATATGGCTTATAAATACCAAATTCATCGTAACGCGATTCCTCAATGTGATGTTTTTGAAGAGAACGATTATACGAAGGAAGAAATGAAATTAGTACGTGAGACTCAAAAAATCTTGGATGACAAAACGATAGCTGTAACGGCTACTGCTGTTAGAATTCCGGTTGTAGGCGGTCACAGCGAGGCGGTTAATGTTGAGTTTGAGAATGATTTTGAAGTGGGTAACGTACGTCAAATTTTGCATCAGACAGAAGGAGTAACGGTTCAGGATAACGTAGATACATTTACTTTCCCGATGCCTTTATATGCACAAGGTAAAGATGATGTTTTCGTAGGTAGAATACGTCGTGACGGAAGTCAGCCAAACACATTGAATATGTGGATCGTCGCCGATAATTTACGTAAAGGGGCAGCTACAAATGCTGTACAGATTGCTGAATATCTGGTAGCTAACAATCTGGTTTAAGTTTTAGGAAATAGAAAAATTGAATCCGTTTGACTTTTTGTTGAACGGATTTATTTTTTGTTTTATATATTTGTTCTGAATGAAAAAGAAAATCTTCATATTGAACTATTCTTTGGTACTGACGGTGCTTTTTGGCGTACTGTTTCAGTCATTGCATTCATTCGAGCATTTGGTCGAGCAATTAACAACTGAGCATTGCAACCATAAATACCATACCGGAAAAACCGAATTCACACACAGCCATCATGATTTTGATGATTGTTTTGTCTGTGAATATTCATTCAGTAATTACATTCCAACCGAATTTTTCTCGTTTGAGTTTAAAATTCCGGTTTACAATACTATCAGTTTGTTTGGTTACAGTGAAAAATTAGTTTTTTTCTCTGGTAGTATAATCAAATCCCGCGGACCGCCTTCTTTTATTGTTTAAGCTATTTTTTAGGATTTCCAATCGCTTTTGGATTTCCACGTTTCTATTTAAACAATAATCATTAAAATCAATGAAATCATTTATTATATCCCTATTCATAGGGTTCTCGTTGTTTGTGCAGGCACAAACAAGCATTTCAGGTATTGTATCTGATGAAAATAAGAACGTTTTAGAAGGTGTTACAGTCCATATTCCCGAATTGCATATTGAAGCAAAAACAAATGAGCAGGGTAAATACCAAATAAAGAACCTGCCTTCCGGTAGTTTTACCATTATTTTTTCACATCCAAAATTTGACAATAACACATCCACTATACAGCTAAACGAAACCGAAATCATTTACGACATGGTCTTAACCGAAGAGCATACACATCATATTGATGAGGTCGTCGTATCGACGGTTTTCAATAAAATGCAGTCGCAAAATGTAATGAAGGTTGAAAATCAAAAAATTAAGCAATTAAAGCAAAAAGGTGCAGCAACACTTATTGAAGGTCTGGCTACAATTCCGGGTGTTGCTAATATTTCCACCGGTACATCTATAGGAAAACCGGTTATCAGAGGATTGAGTGGAAACAGGGTTTTGGTTTACACCCAAGGTGTGCGCCTTGAAAACCAACAGTTTGGTGAAGAACATGGATTAGGATTGAACGACAGCGGTATTGAAAGTGTTGAAGTAATCAAAGGTCCTGCATCCTTGCTTTATGGTTCAGATGCTCTTGGAGGTGTTTTGTTTTTTAATCCCGAAAAGTTTGCAAATCCTAATTCGTATTCGGCAGATTTTAGTCAGAAGTTTTTCAGTAATACATTGGGAAGCAGTACTAATTTCGGATTGAAGACGTCTTCCGAAAAATGGAAATTTTTGGCAAGGGGAGGTTATAACACCCATGTTGATTATCAAATGCCAAATAGCAACAGGGTTACTAATTCCCGTTTTGAAGAAACCGATTTTAAAACCGGAATAAGTTATAACGGGACAAAATTTACTTCAACTTTCCGCTATAATATAAATTTACTGTCACTTGGATTGCCGGAAGAAATTGGACAGAATACAACTATCAGGAATCCTGATTTTCCAAGGCAGGGTGTATTAAGTCAAATCGCAAGTTTGCACAACAAAATATTTTTCAAAAATTCGAAGCTAAATCTTGATTTCGGATATATAGCCAATGACCGTAAAGAATTTGAAGACAGCCTTAAACCAATTTTGGAAATGGATTTGAAAACGTTCAATTTCGATGCGAAATATGAATTTCCTAAAATGGGAAAATTTGAAACTATTGTTGGTTTGCAGGGAATGAATCAGACAAATGTAAATTCCGGGGAAGAAATTTTAATTCCTGATGCAAGGATAAATGATTTGGGTGTTTTGGCTACTACTAACTATTCCTGGAAGAAAAATGTGTTTCAGGCAGGATTTCGTTTCGATAACAGATGGATTGAGACAGAAACCCATGGAATTTCAGGAGAAGAAGGTTATTTTGAAGCAATTGATAAGAAATTCAACAGTTTTAATGCGTCATTGGGTTGTAAAACTTCAATTACCGATAATTTAACTGTACGTTTGAATGTGGCTTCTGGATTTAGGGCGCCAAATTTAGCTGAATTAACTTCAAATGGTGTTCACGAAGGGAGTAACCGTTATGAAATTGGTAACCCAAATCTGAAAAATGAGCAAAATATTCAAACCGATTTGAATTTTGAATATGGAAATAAACATTTTGAATTCTTTGTAAATGGATTTTACAACAAAATCAATAATTACATCTTTATTGCGCCAAACGGCAATGTGATCGACGGCAATGATGTATATGATTATGTACAGGCAGATGCCAATCTTTATGGTGGTGAAGCAGGAATTCATCTGCATCCGCATCCAATAGACTGGCTTCACATTACCAGTAGCTTTGAATCGGTTACCGGTAAAAAGAATAATGGCGATTACCTGCCTTTGATTCCTTCAAATAAATGGAGTAATACATTTAAAACTGATTTTGAGTTGAAATGGTTAAAATCAGGATATGCGTCATTGAATCTGGATACATTTTTGTCCCAAAATAAAGTTGGATTGTTCGAAACCAAAACAGGAGAGTATTCTTTGTTGAATTTCGGATTAGGCGGAAATATTAATTTGGCTAAGTTTAAATGCGAATTGAGTTTTAGTGCAAATAATATTCTGAACCGTGAGTATGTATCGCATTTATCACGTTTAAAAGCTGATGGAATTCCAAATATTGGCAGGAATTTAATTGTAGGGTTGAATTTTAATTTATAACAAATAATAGGTTTTTTGTTATGAATGAGAAGTAAGTGTCTGAAAGATGTATTTTTGCTTCAAACCAAACTCACAATGAAAAAACTAGTTACTTCGTTAGCAGTTGTCATGGCAATTTCTGCTAATGCCCAATCCCAAAAAAACACAAAAGGAATGAAATATCCTGTGACCAAAAAAGTTGAAACCACTGATGCATATTTCGGAAAAACAATCAAAGATCCTTACAGATGGCTGGAAGATGACCGTTCACCGGAAACTGAAGTATGGGTTAAAGAGCAAAATAAACTGGCGGATGGATATCTGAATCAAATTCCGTATCGCAATGATTTGAAAACACGTTTGGAAAAAATGTGGAATTATGAAAAAATAAGTTCACCATTTGTTGAAGGTGATTTTACCTATTTCTACAAAAATAACGGTTTACAAAATCAATCGGTTTTATACAGGAAAGATGCATCTGGAAATGAAGAAGTTTTTCTGGATCCAAATACTTTTTCCAAAGATGGTACAACTTCTTTGGCAGGAATTGATTTCTCAAAAGACGGAAGTAAAGCAGCTTATCAAATATCGATTGGCGGCTCTGATTGGCGTGAAGTGATTATTATTGATGCAAAAACAAAGGAAGTTCTTGAAAATAAATTAGTTGACGTAAAATTCAGTGGAATTTCCTGGTATAAAAATGAGGGATTTTATTACTCGAGTTATGATAAGCCGGTTGGGAGTGAACTTTCAGCAAAAACCGATCAGCATAAGGTATACTACCATAAATTGGGAACTCCGCAAAAAGATGATAAAGTAATTTTCGGATTAGATCAAAAGCGTCGCTATGTGGGTGGTAATGTTACTCAGGATGAACGGTTTTTAATGATTTCTGCATCAAATACAACATCAGGTAACGAGTTGTATATTAAAGATTTATCAGTGCCCGAAAGTCCAATCGTAACTATTATGGATAATTTTAATTCAGATAGCTATGTGATTGAAAATGTTGGAAGTAAATTGTTTATTTATACTAATTTCAACGCTCCCAATAAGAAAATTGTTACAGTTGATGTTTCAAAACCAACACCGGATAACTGGAAAGATTTGATTCCTGAAACTGAAAATACATTGTCGCCTACAACCGGAAGCGGTTACATCTTTGCAAATTATATGAAAGATGCAATTTCATTAATTAAGCAATTTGATTATAACGGAAATTTAATCCGGACTATTGAATTACCGGGTGTGGGAACTGCTTTTGGTTTTGACGGTAAGGAGAAAGATGAAACATTATATTATTCGTTCTCAAATTATTATACACCAACCAGAATTTACGCGTTTAGCCCGAAAACAGGAATTTCAACTGTATATCAGAAACCAAAGGTTGATTTTAATTCAGATGATTTTGAATCAAAGCAGGTTTTTTATACTTCAAAAGACGGAACCAAAATACCAATGATTATAACGTATAAGAAAGGATTGAAACTAAATGGTAAAAATCCGACAATCCTTTATGGTTACGGAGGTTTTAATGTGAGTCTGACTCCGGCTTTCAGTATTTCCAATGCGCTTTGGCTGGAAAATGGTGGTGTATATGCCGTTCCGAATTTACGTGGAGGCGGGGAATACGGAAAAAAATGGCATGATGCCGGAACCAAAATGCAAAAACAGAATGTGTTTGATGATTTTATTGCAGCTGCCGAATATTTGATTGCTAATAAATATACTTCAAAGGATTTTCTTGCCGTTCGCGGTGGTTCAAACGGAGGATTATTGGTGGGCGCCGTTATGACACAACGTCCTGATTTAATGAAAGTAGCATTGCCGGCTGTAGGTGTTCTCGATATGTTACGATACCATACGTTTACTGCCGGAGCGGGTTGGGCATATGATTATGGAACTTCTGAAGATTCTGCAGAAATGTTCGAATACATTAAAAAATATTCTCCGGTACATAATGTTAAAAACGGTGTCGAATACCCTGCAACATTAGTAACAACTGGAGATCATGATGATAGGGTTGTGCCGGCTCACAGCTTTAAATTTGCTTCCGAATTGCAGGAAAAACAGAGTGGTAATAATCCGACTTTAATCCGAATAGATATAAATGCCGGTCACGGTGCTGGAAAATCTGTTGCGGCAATTATTCAGGAAAGTGTGGATGTACAGGCATTTACCTT
The DNA here is from genome assembly GCF_023634845.1 of Flavobacterium amniphilum. Lineage (GTDB taxonomy): Bacteria > Bacteroidota > Bacteroidia > Flavobacteriales > Flavobacteriaceae > Flavobacterium > Flavobacterium amniphilum. The sequence goes on from NZ_JAMLJL010000007.1 coordinate 127,197, forward strand.
GTTTAATATGGGCATTAAAAGCCTTACTATAAAGAAGAAAGAGACTTTATAAGAAAAGAAAAGACTAAGCATTTGCTTAGTCTTTTTTAGTTATAACTATTACGATAAATTTAGATTCCGTCTACCAGTTTGCCTAAACCACCTAAAACACCACCTTCTTCTTTAGTGCTGTTAAAGCCTGAAGCTGCTATTATTTTTCCGGCTAATCGGCTAAATGGAAGTGACTGGATATATACAATTCCGGGACCGCGAAGTGTGGCATAAAACAATCCTTCACCACCGAAAATTGAATTTTTAATTCCTCCGATGAATTCAATATCATAATCAACATCTTTTGTAAAGCCTACAATACATCCCGTATCTACTTTAAGAACTTCTCCGGCTTGTAATTCTTTACGGGCCAAAGTTCCTCCGGAGTGTACAAACGCCATTCCGTCTCCTTCGATTTTTTGCATGATAAAACCTTCACCACCAAAAAGTCCGCGGCCTAATTTTTTAGAGAATTCAATTCCTACCGAAACTCCTTTGGCAGCACATAAAAACGAATCTTTCTGACAAATGAATTTTCCCTGGTATTGAGTTAAGTCAATTGCAACAATTTTCCCTGGATACGGAGATGCAAATGAGACTTTTCTTTTGTTGGAGTCCTGGTTCATATAGGCAGTCATAAATAAACTTTCTCCGGTCAGCATTCGTTTTCCGGCACTTAAAAGTTTACCGAACATTCCTGATTCCTGACCAGATCCATCTCCGAAAATGGTTTCCATTTTGATACCGTTCTCCATCATCATGAAGCTACCGGCTTCGGCAACCACCACTTCCTGCGGATCTAATTCAATTTCAACATATTGCATTTCTTCACCATAAATATGGTAATCTATTTCATGAGCTTGCATATTTTTTAGTTTTTATGTTTATAGTTATTAGACACAAAGTATACTATAAAGTTACAGCTTTAAATAAAAAAAGCTCCCATAGATGAGAGCATTATTCCTGAAATGAATGGTCAGTTTTTAATAATTTGCCTTGAAAAGATTTTCCCTTCATTTGTTTCCACGATTAGAAGATAGATGCCATTTGGAACAGATGTAAAATCAATGACGGATATATTTCCGTTGAATAGTTTCAGTCCGATTGTGGAATAAAGGTCAACTTTTTTTATCGGTTCTGTTGTTTTGATGTTGATGATTCCGTTGGTTGGATTAGGGTAGATGATTATTTCGTCATTGAATGAATGATTATCTGTGCCCAAAGATGCATCGAATTCAAAGGCACCCATATCAACTGTTGAATTAACAATTCTTGTATTCCCGTTCAAGTCTAATGTTAAACCTGCAGGAACAAATACGTTATTTCCAGTATCAATTGCCGGAGAACCGCTTTGTAAAGTATAATTGCTGTTCAGAAGCGGATTGCTGTTAATTCCGCTGATCTGGCCTCCTTGTGATATGGTATTTTGCAATGATGGACCACCCAAAGTTCCACCTATAAAAAAAGGAACGTTTGATCCATTACCGTAAATGATACAGTTTTTGAATCGGGTATTAGATCCATTATCGGTTCTGATCACATTTCCTGCATTTCCTGCATTTCCTGAAAAAGTGGTGTTAATTACATCAACATTGATCCCGTTTTGATTTCCGCTATTTGCCGTACTGGCACTCAGATACAAGCTGGAAGCACCAGATCCCGAAGTATTATTATGGAAAAGACAGTTTTTGATTTCACTGTTTCCGTACCAGGAAAAACCATTGGCACCTGAAATAAGAATTTGCGCATTTGAACCTGAATGGTTTTCTCTTATAATAGTTGATTCAAGATTCGCAGTAAAGATTTGGTTGTTCACACCTCCGGCAAAATATCCACTCAAAACTCCGGTATCAGACCCTGAGTTTTTTTCCAGAATACAATTTCTGATCAAAATTGATGCATTGTCATTGGAGTTGTAGGTATTGATATAAACCGCACCACCACGAGTATGGTAATATTGTGCCGAAGCAGTACCGGATGTTAATGTTGGTCCGTTAGCATTGCCTCCCGTGATTGTAAAACCGTCAACCACAACATTACGGATGTTTCCTTTAACGGTGATCACGTGATAGGCATTGTCTTGTCTGGTTGCTTCGGTTGCGGTAATAGTTGAATTATCATTGCCGTTTATATCTCCATTAAGGATTGTCAGGTTTGTTTTTGGATTCCTTTGGCTTAACTGCGTTTCGGTTCCATCAAAACCACCGTACATTTTTAAGGCATTTTTCATCAGAAAAGTTGAATTTCGTGCTGCTCCTGATGGTTTGTATATTCCGGCAGCTACCCAGATTTCATTTACCGAAGTGGAAGTTGTAATGGCTGTTTCCAAATTAGTGTATGCATCAGTCCAGGATGTTCCATTATTGGCTCCGGTAGCATTTGAATTGACATATATTTTTACGGCAGGTTTGTCTTCATTGAATAAAATATCAATTTCAGGTGAAGAAAGTGTTCTTTCGTAATAGCGTATCTGATCGATTCCGTCCCGGTAATCCAAATAATTACTGTCATGACTTTTACCAATTACCAATGGGTTGTTTGGCGTAATAGTTCTCACGGTATAATTTTCACTGGTTAAACCAGATGCGTAGTTAGTTTCAGCGTCTGCACCAACGTATACATTATCAATATACATAGAGTAGGTGTAAGTAAGTGTGTATTGCGAAAGCGATCCAGCATACATTAAAGAACTTGTTGAACTTAGCTGACAAACTACATGATGCCATTGCCCGTCATTTACAGGTTGGCTTACAACTTCCTGTACGCCGCTTGCACCACTTGTTGACTGGAAATTCCAACTGTATTGTCCGTTGAAATAAATTTTTCCATCTTTTAGTGATGCACTGAATCCTGCAGGATTTGCTGCTGTATTGTGTTGGTCAAGGATAAGACGTTTCGGACTTTCATTTGTAGTTGTTTTGATCCAAAAACTAACAGCAAAATTGTTAACACTTGCTGCGTTTGTTCCTCCTGCACTGAATGAATCTCCATTGAGTTGGATGGCTTTATTGGTTTCCCCATTCCGGTCGGTTATAATTGTCCGGGAATTGCCTGTAGGAGTAAGAGTTGTTGTTCCGGTTTGTAAAGCCGGACTCACATCACTGGTTAAGATACCATTGGTGAATTTATAATCTTTGATTAAAGAAGTTGCCGGGATTTGAGCCTTAGCACTGTTAAAGCAAAAAAATGCAATTAGAAAAAGTAGTTGTAATCTCATAGCCGTTTGATTTAATATTTGAAACAAATTTCAATCGTTTGCTATGTTTAATAGTGTATTTCTTTCTGAAAGTAGCCGTTTTTTTTCTGAAACGGAAATCAAATATTTAGAAAATATCCTGAATGAATTGAAGAAATTCTTCTTTTTTTTCTTTGGCAATAGGAACAGTTTTGTTGTTTTCCATGATTAAATGTAAACCATCCTTTTTAGACAATTCTTTGATATATTTTAAATTGATCAAAAACGATCGATGAGGTTTGTAAAATATAGGTTTCTCATGGAGCTGGTCGACAAAATGTCTGAGCGGTTTACAAATTAGCTGTGAATCGTTATTTTTCATATACACTTTGGTGTACATGCCATCTGCTTCAAATAGAATAATATCATCATGGGAAACAAATAAAATTCCTTTCGGAATTTCAAGAATCATCTTATTCAATGAAAGTTGTTGGAATACTTTTTTTAAATCATCCAATTTGGTATTGATACTGGTTTTTTCGATTTCTTTTTGGGCTTTGGCTACAGCATTTTTAAATTCATTACTGTCAATCGGTTTTAACAGATAATCAACGGCCGATAATTTAAAAGCCTGAACAGCATATTCATTATAGGCGGTGATGAAAATTATTTGGAAATTCACTTCTCCGGGTTCAAAAAAATCTAAAATTTCCAAACCGGAATGTCCCGGCATTTCAATGTCAAGAAAAACAATTTGTGGTTGATGTTCCTTGATTAAGGCAACACCGGATTCTAAGTCGGCTGCTTCTGAAATAATGGTTATTTCAGTACAATGTTCTTTAACTAAGGTAATGATTAATCTCCGTGCTTTATTTTCATCGTCAATAATGATTGCTTTCATTGTATTGTTTTACTGCAAAAATGTGCTTAAAAATAGATGTTGGCTTGCTTTTCTTTCTGAAATTGATCTTTTTCTTTCTGAAAGATCCTTACAAAGGAATTGTGATTATTACTTTGGTACCAATTGAAACTTGATTGGCATCATACAAATCTTCAACAGCAACTGATGTTTTTTTTGTTCGTGTTTTATTGATTAGTTCAACTCTTTTCTGATTAGCGGATGTAGCAAAAGACTGGTGTTGATGCCCTCTCTTACCATTTAAAACTTCTGAAGCTATTCTTCCAATTCCGTTATCAGTAATTGAACAGATTAAACTGTCTTTCTTTTGGTTCATGGAAAATATAATATCAAGTTTTCTGTTTTCTTTTTTGTGTAACAAACCGTGTTTTAAGGCATTTTCAACATAAGGCTGAATGAAAAGTGACGGGATTTTTGTTATGGCCGGATTGATTTCTTCTGAAACATCAACCGAGTATTCCAAAACATCTTCGAATCTGTCTTTTTCCAATTCCAGATATAAATACAATGCTTTCAACTCTTCATCAAGCATTACTTCACTTTCCCTGCTATGTTCAAGGTATATACGGATTAAACGCGAAAATTTGACCAGAAAAGTACTGGCGGTTTCTTTTTCATTGGTTATGATATACTCCTGAATTGAATTTAAAGCATTAAAAATGAAATGCGGATTCATTTGTGAACGAAGGTTTTCCAATTGCGAAAAAACAAGTTCTTTGTCAATCTCGGCCTTTTCAAGCATGATTTGTTTCTCATTTTCGAGTCTTTTTAGCCGTGTTCTGAAGTATAGCCAGATTAATGTAAACATCGTCAATGCTGCAACAAGATAAAACCACCATTTTTGCCAAAAAGGAGCTTCAATATTGATTTCTAATGAAATTAGACTTGACTGTACTCCGTTTGAATTTATGGCTTTTACCTGAAAAGTAAAATTCCCGGAAGGCAAACTCGAGTAACGGACAAAATCAATACCTTTTTCCAAAGAGAGCCATGTGTCATTTAATCCAATCATACGGTATTGATAAGTAATACTTTCTGCGGTTTGGAATCCATTGCAGTTAAAACTGATTTTGACTGCATTTTTATCGTGGCTTAATTTGTATTCATCCTGTAATGTAACATCCTTGTCATGTATGTTTACGCCGGTAAAATAAATTTCCGGAGCTTGTAAGGTTTTGAAACTTTTATTTTTATCGACGATGAAAATTCCTTTATTGGAGGAAACATAAACCTGATTTCCGATAATTTCAATATCTGAAATATTGTAACTTTCCAGTCCGTCATTTTTAGTAATACTCTTAAAAGTACTGTTTTTGATATCGAAAACCTGTAAACCTTTTTGGGAAGAAATCCAAAGTTGGTTCCCATCACTCTTCAGTTTTCCTGTTTCATTGGAAAGTAAGCCGTTTTGTATGGTAAGATTGTAAAAAACAGTTTTGTTTTTAATGCCTAATATTCCATCCTTAAAAGTAGAAACCCATAAGGTACCATCATTGGTTTCGGCCATATCAATAGCAAAAATGGGTTGTTTTTTATACTGTATGACCGTTTGTTTGTTGTTAGCATCAAATTGAATTAAATCATCAACAAAGCCAACATAGCTCGTGTTTGTTTTTGTACTGTAAAAGCAGGTGTAAGCTCTTTTTTTTCGGATATCGGTGATTGGAATTGTTGCTGATCTATTTGTAAAATCAGTAATAGGGGAATTTATATTTCGGGATGATGAACCGGATTTTGTAAAAGGGTTTTCCATGATACTGGCCCGGTCATAACTTGCATTTAATATGGCGTTGTTTTTTGCAATTGACATCGCTTTTGAAGCAGTCAAATACGGAATTCCGTACATTTTACTTTCATTCAGGTTCCATATGTGTGACTGTGCTTCCTGACTAATGAATAATGAGTTGAAATTTGGATTGTAAAGAATTTGCCAGATCTTGCTTCTCGAAGGTAATTGAAGAATAGTGTTTTGATACGTTTCGGTATTTAACAGGCCAAATATTCCTTCTGATGTTCCAAATACCAGATTGTATTTGCCCGTAACTGCCATAGTGCTTATGTGTTTTGCATTATCCGGGAGTTGTACTTTTTTGATGTAAATGTTAGGCATTACAAAGATGCCGTTTCTTAGGGAACTGAACCAAAAATTATTGTTTTTGTCTTTTACGATTTTAGTAATATACTCATTGGGTAAGAAGGTGTTTTGGTATTCAATTGTGTTGTTATTCCAGGAACATACAATAACGCCCTGGTTCGTGCAAAACCATATCAGGTTATCGTTTTTTAAAATCCGGATGATGGTTTTATCGGATAATTGTGCCGGCACTTTTATTTCCCTGAAATTCCCTGAAGTTTTTGCTTTAAGATAAAAATGCTGGACACCGTTGAATAGAGATGTGAACAATAAATGATTACCAAGATTACAAAATGAATTGTTTTTAGGCTCAATTTGATCAGCATTAAAGGCGAAAACAGAATTTATCTTGTCGTTTTCGATGTATTTGATTTGATTTGTAAGTGAGAAATATAATCTGCCATCATACAGAAACGGACTCCTGTAATAAGGAGAATTTGTTGTTTTGTCTTTAACCAATATTCTTTTTTTGGTATCGGTGTTTATTTTGAAGATACCTTTTTCTGAAAAAGCGGTTAGTTCTTTGTTTTTGACAATAAACTCAGGTAATTGACCTTTTAATTCATCTTTTAAATCGGTGAACAAAACTAATTTGTTGCCTTGGACAAAAAAGAACTGTCCGGATATATTGTTGCACCAAACGTTACCAAAATCATCCTGATATAGTCCAAAAACGGACAAACCTCTTTTTTTAGGATGTGTGAAATTCGTGAAATTTTTTCCGTCATACCGGTATAAACCTTTATCGGCAGCAAACCACACAAAACCTTTTTTGTCTTCCAGTAAATCGTAAAATTCAATATCGGGTGAGCCGTCTTTTTCGGTTAATTGTATGGTAACAGGTTGTTGTGCAAATGTCAGATTTGCAATCAGAAAAAGAAAAATATGGAATGCTTTGACTCTCAAGAGTTTATTTTAAAGAATAAAAATAAACTTTTGCGGCAACAATTGCGTTATTTTCTTTTTAAAAATGGTGTTTTTTCTTCCGAAAAAGTATGATTGGTAGTATTTTACCCGTGAATAGTACCTGATATACCATAATTGGTTATCAATTCACCTTCGAATTCAATCCATTCTTTCCAGCGTTTATTAACTTCATCCACATTGCCGTATTTACGGGCAAAATTCAGGAAAGTTGTATAATGTCCGGCTTCACTGATCATTAAGTCACGGTAAAATGTAGCTAATTCTTCATCTTTTATATTTTCGGAAAGCACTTTAAAACGTTCGCAGCTTCTCGCTTCAATCATGGCTGAAAATAATAAGCGCTCAATCAGTGATTGCTCACGGGTTCCGTCTTTTTTCATGAACTTGGCCAATTGTCCTACGTAATCATCTTTTCTTTCACGGGTAAATTCAAGACCGCGTTTTTTGATAATATCATGAACCATTTGGAAATGTTCCAATTCTTCACGGGAAATAATAAGCAGTTCCGTTACCAAATCTTCCTTTTCGGAATTGTTGATAATCATGGTGATGGCATTCGTCGCTGCTTTTTGTTCGCACCAGGCATGGTCCGATAATATTTCAGCAATGTTTTCCTCTACGATATTAGCCCATCTTGGGTCGGTTTTTAATTTTAATCCAAGCATTTTGAAAAAATAAGATTGCAAAATTACGTTTTTTGCCATTGATTTTTACAGATAAAAGTGGGTATTTTGTAGAAAATATTCAATTTGAAAAAGAAGCAACTTTTAGTGATTGGTTTGGTTTGGCCGGAACCGACTTCTTCTGCAGCCGGGACGCGGATTTTGCAATTAATCGATTTATTTCTGGCGCAGCACTTTGAAATAACCTTTGCTTCAGCTGCACAGGAAAGTGAATTCTCATTCGATTTAGCTTCGAAAGAAATTCATAAAAAATCAATTGCCTTAAATTCATCTGATTTTGATGTATTTGTAAAAGAATTAAATCCTGACATAGTCCTTTTTGACCGTTATATTTCAGAAGAACAATTTGGTTGGCGTGTGACAGAAAATTGCCCGGATGCTGTCCGGGTTTTAGATACTGAAGACTTACATTGTCTTCGTTTGGAACGTCAGAATTCAGTCAAAAAAAGCAACAATTTTCAATTGGAAGATTTATTGCTTTCCGAAATCGCCAAACGTGAAATTGCTTCTATTTACCGTTGTGACCTGACCCTGATGATTTCGGAGTTTGAAATGAATCTACTGCAACAATTATTCAAAATTGATGAGGCATTGCTGCATTACCTGCCGATGTTTTATGAGCCAATTCCACAAGATAATTTGCTCTCGTTTGAGGATAAAAAAGATTTTATTTTCATTGGTAATTTCATACATGAACCCAATTGGGACGCAGTAATGCAACTAAAAAAAGTAATCTGGCCCCAAATTAAAAAGCAATTGCCACATGCGAAATTGAATATTTATGGTGCTTATCCAAGTCAGAAAGTTTTACAGCTTCATAATGAAAAAGAAGGATTTCTGATTCACGGACGGGCGGAAAATGCTCAGGAAGTAATCGGGAATTCAAGAGTCATGCTGGCTCCGTTGCGTTTTGGGGCCGGACAAAAAGGGAAACTTCTGGAAGCCATGCAAACCGGAACATGCTCGGTTACAACAACTATTGGATCAGAAGGAATTTCAGAAGATGATCACTGGAATGGGAATGTAACTGATGATTTTACTGCATTCAGTTCACTGGCAGTTAATTTGTATGAAGATGAGGCTTTTTGGAACCAAAAACAGCACATCGGATTTGAAATAGTAGCTAAATATCATGTAAACCGTTTTACTGAAGAGTTTGAACAAAGGATCCTAAAACTAGAAAAGGATTTGATTATTCACCGCCAATTTAACTTTATAGGAAATTTACTAAACCAGCACCAATTCCAAAGTACAAAGTTCATGTCAAAATGGATTGAGGAGAAAAATAAAAAATCCTAAAGCAGCCAGTTTAACATTTTTTTACTAAATTAGATTGCTTCGTAAACTTTACAAACTCAGCAATTTAATGATTTTAGTGTCGATGGTAAAATTTGTACTGATGCTCAATTCCTTTAGCATGGTTGCTTTTGATGATTTTTCTATTGGTTTTACTGATGATATTTATCATACATGGTGGTTTGTAACTTTTTTTGTTGTACTTCTTGCATTGGTTATTTTCTTGGGTTTCAGAGGCTATTCGGCTGTAAACCGGGATTTGATTAAGAATTATTTCGAAATCGAGAATTCCAATGAACAATACAGTTTGTTTTTTCTTTTTTTAGGAATTTCCATACCAACCATCGAATTTCTGGTCGAGTATTTTACGGTACGCAGGAGGGATTCTTTCGAAGTGAACCTGATTATCGGTGGTGTTTTGGTGATTATCTATTTTTTGAGCCAAAGATTTTCAGTCATTTTCAGAAATACCAGATTACTGTTTACGATTGCCTTTTTTGGTTATTATTTCCTGACACTGTATTGGATGTTAAAAGTACCCGGACATGTAGCCAGTTATTTTGATTTTGTAATCCTTTTTGTGGTTTCCTATAATATATTCAGATCTAATCTGCTTTACTGGATTTTTGCTGTTACCAACTTTGCCATACTTCTTGTTTTTCATTACAATAATTGGATTCCGAAAGTCTATATGGTGACCACTTTATACAGTATATTCCTTGTGTCAATTATTAACCATGTGCGGTATATAGTCAATTTAAAGGTTAAGGATAATTTTTTATTTGCCGATAACATTGTAAACAAAGGAACTTCCCTTGTTATTGCTGTTAATAAATCAGGGGAAGTAGTGTATTGCAGTCAGACAGTTACCTCAATATTGGGTTATGAGCCTGATGAAGTCAAAGGGTTGAATTTTTGGACATTGACGCAAGATCAGGAATTTACCGTTGTTGATTATGAAATAAGCAAAGAACTTTATGTCAGAAAACTGAAATGCAAGGACGGGAGTTATAAATACATTCAATGGAAGGATTCGGTTTATTCGGAAGATACTTATCTGGGTATCGGACATGACGTTACTGAACAACAGGAAGCCCAAAATCATTACAAAACGTTAATTGAGAGTGCTTCGGATATCATTTATGAAATTGATAAAGCCGGATATTTTATTTATCTGAATCCTTTTTCGAGAAAATTAATGAATTACTCTGAAAATGATATTATTGGAAAGCATTTTACCGATTTCATACGGGAAGATTATGTAGAGGAGGTTCTGGAATTTTACAAAAAATACTACGCCAGAAATGAAGATATCCCAACTATTGAGTTTCCTACAAAAAAGAAAGACGGTACCGAACTCTGGATTTCACAGAAAGTTTCCCTGACCCGTAACAGCGAAGGAAAAGTTACCGGTTTCGGAGCCATTGCACGTGACGTTACCCTGCTCAAAAAAATCCAGATAGAGCAATTAGAGAGACAGGAAAAAACAGAAATTTACAGCAGGACTATTAATGATTTGGTTACAAAGCAATATACTGCTAATGATTCGTTTGATGCAATTGTAAAGAACATACTGCGATCGGCTTCACAAGGTTCAAAAATAGACCGTATCGGATTCTGGAATTACACAGAAGAAATTTTGCAATGCAGCAACATTTATAATCTGGAAACTGACAGTTTCGGGGATACGATGGTAAGTTACAAATCGGAAAACCCAATTTATTTCGAATATTTCGTCAGGGATAATATTGTAATCGCTTCAGATGTTTACAATAATGAAGCTACCAAAGAGTTTATAACCACCTATTTTCCCAAAAACAGAATTAAATCGATGCTGGATATTCCGGTAATGGTTAACGGACAGTTGCATTCGATTTTGTGCTTTGAAACAATCAAAGAAATCAGGAATTGGGACAATGATGATATCAATTTTGCCCGTTCGGTAGCCGAAGTGGTTTCGTTGGCGATTGAATTTAATAAACGTATCGAAACTGAATCAAAACTGGAAGAAAAGACGAAAATTCTTTCTGCTATTGCAGCTTCAACCGAAATTTTACTCAAAAAAACCAGTGTTGAAGAAGCTTTTGATGAAATTTTCAGTAATACACTTTCTAAGTTGGGTGAAGCTGCTAATGTAGACCGGATTTATTATTTTGAAAACAACCAGCACAAACTCACATTAAGCCAGAAAAAAGAATGGGTCAGACAAGGTGTTGAACCACAGATCGAAAATGAAGAATTGCAGGATATTCCGCATGAAGAAATAAATTCGATGCTGCAACCTTTACTCCGTGATAAAATTTTCAACGAAGTAGTCAGTAGAGTGCAGGACGATCACCTGCGTGATATATTGGAAAGGCAAAATATCCTGGCCATTTTGATTTTACCGATTATGGTAAAAAACCAGTTCTATGGATTTATAGGTTTTGACGATTGTACAAAAGGGAGAAAGTGGACCGAAGATGAAATTGGGGTTTTACAAATTTTATCGAATAATATTGCCGCAACCATTGAACGGATTCATTCTGAAAAATTAATTCAGGAAAGTGAAGAAAAATTCAAGCTTCTGGCTGATAACATTCCCGGAACCGTTTACCTTTCAGAGTATGATGAAAACTGGACTAAAGTTTATCTGAATGACGAAATAGAAAAACTGACCGGTTATGATAAAACCGAATTCATCAAAGGAGAAGTATCATTGTTTGATTTAGTCCATCCGGATGATCAGGAAACACTAAAAAGGTATACAGATGAGTGTATTGCAAGAGGTGAGCCGTTTCATGTGATGTACCGGTTGAAAAAGAAATCAGGCGAGTACATCTGGATTGAAGAATTTGGCGATACCATTCTGAAAGAAGGAAAAGTAGCCTATATCGAAGGGATTCTGATTGATATTACCGAGAAGAAAGCAATTGAAACCGAAATCAAAGCACGTGAATATGCTGAAGCCTCGAACAAAGCAAAATCAGAGTTTCTGGCCAATATGAGTCACGAAATCCGGACACCATTGAATGCAATCATTGGTTTTACTGATATTTTAAGCGAAACCCAGCTCGATAAAACCCAGCATGAATACCTGGCGACGGTTAATAAATCGGCAGGCATATTACTCGATGTGGTAAACGATATCCTTGATTTTTCCAAAATCGAAACCGGAAAACTGGATTTGGATTACCACCGGGTGAATCTCGTCGAAACTGCGAATCAGGTACTGGATATTATCAAATTTGATTCGGTTCAGAAAAACATCGAACTGAAATTCAATATAGGAATTGGTGTGCCAAAATATGTATCCACCGACGCACTCCGGATTAAACAGATTTTACTCAATTTATTGTCCAATGCCGTTAAGTTTACTAGTAAAGGAACGGTAGAGTTACGGATGGACCTGATGGATCAGGATGAAGAAAAATCCAAAATCAGGATTTCAGTAATCGATAGCGGTATCGGAATCAAAAAAATCAATCAGGATAAGATTTTCGAACCTTTCTCACAGGAAGACAATTCAACCACGCGTAAATACGGAGGAACCGGATTAGGATTGGCCATTTCGAATAAAATATTGAATTTGATGGGCAGCAGCCTGGAACTATACAGTGATTTCCGCAAAGGGAGTACATTTTATTTTGATTTGAATCTGGATTATTACTCAGACGATGAAGGCATTAATTCGATTGATGTGAATAATTTATTGGTCCGTTATGAAGATCTCAGCCACCAGTATGTAAGGAATGTTTTCGAACTTGAGAAAAAGATTCTTGTAGTGGAAGACAATAAAATAAACATGCTACTGGCTCGTACCCTGATAAAAAAATTAATGCCTAGAGCCAATATTATAGAGGCACAGAACGGAAAAATCGGTGTGGATAAATGCCACGATTTAAATCCTGACATAATTCTGTTGGATATCCAAATGCCATTGATGAACGGCTATGAAGCAGCTGTTGAAATCAGGAAGTTCAACGATAAAGTTCCCATAATAGCCTTAACGGCCGGAACCATAAAAGGGGAAAAAGAGAAATGCCTGGAGTCGGGAATGAATGATTATATTTCGAAACCCATCGACAAAGATATTTTTGAAAATATCCTGCTCAAATGGCTACAGTAAGAAAATATTTATTTTTTTTGTATACTAAACTAACTATAAACTAGAAGCTATTAATTCCAGTCTAAAAGGCTCAAATTCCAACCTAAAAGGTTCGAATTCCAGCCAAAAAGGCTCAAGTTCCAGTCTAAAAGGTTCAAGTTCCAGTCTAAAAGGCTCAAATTCCAACCTAAAAGGTTCGAATTCCAGCCAAAAAGGCTCAAATTCCAACCTTAAGGTTCGAATTCCAGCCAAAAAGGCTCAAATTCCAGTCTAAAAGGTTCAAGTTCCAACCTATAAGATATTAATTATAAACCATAAACTATAAAATTATGAAATGGCAAGGAAGACGTCAAAGTGATAATGTTGAAGACCGCAGAGGAATGTCAGCCGGTGGTAAAGTTGTAGCCGGAGGCGGAATTCTGGGGATTATAATCGTATTGGTGCAAATGTTTGGCGGAGAAAACGCACAAATGATCACACCCATGCTGGAACAAATGAACCAGCAACAGGGAACGGTACAAACTGAACAACGGGAATTGACAGAAGAAGAAAAAGTTCTGGGCCAATTTGTATCCACCATGTTCGCTGATAATGAAGATACCTGGGAGAAAGTTTTTGCCGAAAACAATATGCAATACCGCCAACCGAAGATGGTGTTATTTACCGATGCGGTAGAAACGGCTTGTGGTTCAGCTTCGGCGGCTTCCGGACCTTTTTATTGCCCGGGTGATGAAAAAGTATATATGGATCTGGCATTTTTCAATGAACTGCAAACCCGTTTCGGAGCAAAAGGCGGCGATTTTGCCATTTCGTATGTGATTGCACACGAAGTCGGACACCACGTACAAACGGTTTTAGGAACTTCGAATAAGGTTCGTAAACTGCAATCCGGAATGTCACAGGAAGAAGCCAATAAGCTTTCGGTGGCATTAGAGCTGCAAGCCGATTTTTATGCCGGACTTTGGGCGAAATACAATCAGCAATATCTTGATCCGGACGACATTGACGAAGCATTGAGCGCTGCCCAAGCGGTTGGTGACGACGCCATTCAAAAACGCATGCAGGGTCACGTCGTACCGGAATCGTTTACACACGGAACATCCGAACAACGCAAATACTGGTTCATGAGAGGATACAAAACCGGCGATATCCGTCAGGGCGATACTTTCTCTGAGTTAGGCAATTAGGAGCTATTCCTGCCATTGTTATGAAGTACTAAAAATTATATGTATATGAATGAATATATCCTAAAATTGCCATATGAATTTGAAGCGTTCCAACTTGGTATTGAGTTAACTATAATACACTATGTTGATGAAGAAAATTTCACTAAAAAAAATGATGATGAACTTGAAGTTATAGTTTACAATATTGCTTTTGATGACGAAGATAATATGTATAGTTTCGATAAAGATATTAGGGCAAGTGCGCCTTATATATTCAATGAAAATTAATATTAAATATTATGAAAGAATCAATAGATTATATTAGGAAAGCCGAATTATTGGCTAAGCAGTATCCCACAAATGGCTTCGCTAAAGCCTTCTTAAGAACACTAGAAGAGGAGGGTAGCGAAAGTGAAAACACATTATCAGATGCTAAAGCACTAATTCAATTAAAAAGATAAACTACAATCAAAAAAGGGTAACTAAATGTTACCCTTTTCATTTTCATTACAATTATCTTTTTTAAACATTTCTTCAAAATTAATAATTTCAATCTCTTGTGTTTTCTTTATCTGAACGAAAATAAATTTATCATTGAAATACAATAATTCAAATTCATTTTTCTTTTTATCAATATAACATTCAATGTATTTTGTATTCTTAAGATTGAATGGGACATAATACATTTTATGGAAATGTTTAAAAAACAAATCACTGAAATGTATAAATAACGCAAACAATATAAAAACAGTTACATTAATATATTTATAACTATCATTACCAAAATGATGCAATAAAATATCCCTGTACACTTTGGTACAAACAATAAAAAAAAATAATAAAAAAAAGAAACTTGATGTAGATATTTTATCAAAATTGGTACTCCAAATACATATACCTAACATTGCTAAAAATAGAATTAATAAAATGTATTTAACAAATATATTTTCATAGGGCGGTTTTACTTTTGCTTTATCATCATTTAAATTTAAATCTTCTATTTTAAAGACATATAAATAGATTAAATAGAAACAAATTAAAAGAAACAATATAATTAAACCATCGGATATTACTTGAGTTATAGAAAAGAATCGAACAAATGATGTGTCAATTCTTAATAATTCAATCAATTGCCAAAATCCACCTAAAACTGTTGGTATTAATATTATAACATTAATATTATCTTGTAGAAATTTCACAACGTTTTTAACTCTATCCATATTATCAAATTTGTTTAAATATATGACTATTATTAAAATGATAAAAGCTAATGTTATCTTACTTTTTTGTGTACAGGCGATATCCGTCAGGGCGATACATTTACTGAATTAGGATTGTAAATAATTGTTAGTATAGGAAAGAAGAGTCGGTTATTCACCGGCTTTTTTTATGGAAGCTGAATTATTTTGTTTAACTTTATGTGATAAAAAATAAACAAAATGAAAGTTTATTTGTTTGCAGGAGCTTCAAGTGCCATAGCACAATCAACTAAGGAATTGTTTCAGCAGCAAGGGCATAAAGTGATCGGTATAAGTACCAAAGACGAATACCATGGCTATGATTCTGTTCTTAAAGTGAATGATTATACTATAACTTCATTTCCCGATATTGAAGAAAAGATTGATGGATTAGTCTATTTTCCTGGAACAATTAATTTAAAGCCCTTCCATCGTTTGAAAGAGGAAGAATTTCAATATGATTACGAGATAAATGCTTTGGGAGCGGTTAATTTTATCCAAAAGTATTTACCTAACCTGAAATTATCACCCACAGCTTCCATAGTATTAATAAGTTCAGTAGCTGCTAATCTCGGTCTGCCATTTCATGCTTCAATTGCAATGGCCAAAGGCGCAATCGAAGGCTTGACAAAAGCATTGGCAGCCGAGTTAACCCCAACGATACGCGTAAATTGTGTGGCTCCTTCTTTAGTGAATACTCCTTTGGGCGAAAAGTTTTTATCGACTCCTGATAAAATTGTTTTAATGGAAAACAGAAATCCAATGCACAAAGTTGGCGAACCAATTGAAGTGGCAAAAGCCATAGCTTATCTTCTTTCGGATGACTCAAGTTGGGTTACGGGACAGATTTTACACGTTGATGGAGGAATGGGAACACTCAAAAACAGTTAGTCATGAGAGTTTTACTGACAGGAGCCAATGGTTATGTAGGCAGAAGATTACTCCCCGAATTATTAGCGAAAGGATACGAAGTTGTGTGTTGTGTCCGGGACAGTAGACGGTTGGGTTTAGACACAAAAACTCAGGAATTAATCACCATTTGGGAAGTTGATTTTTTAAATGAACCTGATTTTACGAATTGTCCGGTTGCAATAGATGTTGCTTACTATCTTATTCATTCAATGTCAGGTTCGATTCAGGATTTTGACAATTTGGAAGCAAAAGCCGCCCTAAATTTTAATCTGTACATGAGGGAAATGAAAATCAGCCAGGTGATTTACCTGAGTGGAATTGTAAATGATCCCAATTTGTCGAAACATATGAAATCAAGAAACAATGTTGAGAATATATTGTACGGTGGAAATTATAAATTAACTGTTTTAAGAGCTGGTATTATTGTAGGTTCAGGAAGTTCATCTTTTGAAATTATACGGGATTTATGCGAAAAATTACCCGTTATGATTACACCAAAATGGGTTTTAACAAAGACCCAGCCTATTGCCATCCGGGATGTAATCCAGTATTTAATCGGGGTGATAAACAGAGAAGATTGTTATAATAAATCGTTTGATATAGGAGGTCCGAATGTTATCACTTACAAGCAAATGATGCAATTATATGCCAAGACAAGAGGTTTTAAAATATTGATGATTTCCGTTCCGGTAATGACACCAAGGTTGTCTTCTTATTGGCTGTACTTCGTGACATCGACAAGTTTTAAATTGGCCATGAATTTAGTAGACAGCATGAAGGTTGAAGTTATCTGCAAGGATAAAGAACTTCAGAATATGTTGGGTATAAAACCAGTTTCTTATGTGGATGCCATAAAATTGGCCTTCAAAAAAATAGAACAAAACCTTGTGATTTCAAGTTGGAAAGACAGTTTGGTAAGTAGTGGGTTCAAGTATAATCTGACGAGTTATATACAAGTGCCTAAATATGGCTGTTTAAAAGACATAAAGATGCAAAAAGTTGAAAATTCAGACCGGGCAATTGAAAATATTTGGTCGATAGGAGGTAACAAAGGCTGGTATTATGGCAGTTGGATGTGGGAGATACGTGGGGTTTTGGATAAAATATTTGGCGGGGTCGGACTCCGGAGAGGCAGAACCAGTCCAAATCATTTGGATAATGGCGACTCATTGGATTTTTGGAGAGTGATCCTGGCAGATAAAGAAAACAAACGTTTATTGCTTTTTGCAGAAATGAAACTGCCTGGAGAAGCTTGGTTGGAATTCAGAATTGATGAATACAACATACTGCATCAAATCGCCACTTTTCGCCCTAAGGGAATTTTCGGGAGATTATATTGGTACAGTATGTTGCCCTTTCATTTTTTTATTTTCAACGGAATGATTAAGAATATCGCGAAAGCCTAAAGTAAGAGGCAATCACAATAGTACAAAACCGTAGATATCCGCAGGATGATATTTCTTCCGAATTGGGTAATTAGGAGCTTTTCCTGTCATCCGTTTCAAGAAAACGCACAAAAAACACCGTTTTATCAATACAAAAGGAGCTTCCGTTGGTCGCTCTTTTTTATTGTAAAACAATCAGGTGTTTTTTTTGTGTTTTGCTTTCCACTGCTATCAGGGCTAGAAATATCCCTTATAATCATATCCATAAGTTATAATTAATTATCTAAAAGACTATAATTAATACCTAAAAGCTTATAATTAATACCTAAAAGACTATAATTAATACCTAAAAGGTTATAATTAGTATCTAAAAGGTTATAATTAATACCTAAAAGGTTATAATTAGTATCTAAAAGGTTATAATTAATACCTAAAAGGTTATAATTAATATCTAAAAGGTTATAATTAATATCTAAAAGGTTATAATTAATACCTAAAAGGTTATAATTAATACCTAAAAGGTTATAATTAATATCTAAAAGGCTATAATTAATACCTAAAAGATTATAATTAATTTACCTATCAATTATCAACTCATAATTAGCTTCGCTCCGTTCGCCTACGGCTCGGGTCATAATTCATAACTCATAACTTATAATTCATTAACTCATAACTAGCTTCGCTCCGTTCGCCTGCGGCTCGGGTCATAACTATAATCATCCCAACCAGCCTTCCCGGTCTAAACTCCGGTATTGAATCGCTTCTGCAATATGATTTGAATTAACCGCTTCAGAGTTATCCAGATCTGCAATTGTTCTGGAGACTTTCAAAATCCGGTCATAAGCACGCGCTGATAAATTCAACCGTTCCATCGCCGATTTTAACAATTGCAGCGAAGTTTCATCCAGTTGGCAATAGGTTCTGATTTGTCTGGTAGTCATTTGCGCATTGTAATGAATGTATTCATACGATTTAAACCGCTCCGATTGGATTTCCCTGGCACTGGTTACCCTTTTCCGTATCTCGGCACTGCTTTCACCATTCCGTTTTTCTGATAACTGGTCGAAAGGAACGGGAGTGACTTCAATATGGATATCAATCCGGTCCAGCAGCGGTCCCGATATTTTACTCAAATAGCGTTGCATTTCAGAAGGAGAGGAGCTAACCGGAGCATTCGGATCATTAAAATAACCACCCGGACTCGGATTCATACTGGCGACCAACATAAACGAAGATGGGTAGGTTATGGTGAATTTTGCCCTTGAAATGGTTACTTCCCGGTCTTCAAGCGGTTGCCGCATGACTTCGAGTACTTCGCGCTTAAATTCGGGTAATTCATCTAAAAACAACACGCCGTTATGCGCCAGCGAAATTTCTCCCGGTTGCGGATAACTCCCGCCACCCACCAGTGAAACCGAAGAGGCACTGTGATGGGGTGACCTGAAGGGCCTTTGGTTCATCAAGCCGGAATCCTTTACTTTTCCTGCAACACTGTGAATTTTTGTGGTTTCCAGTGCTTCCCATAAAGTCATGGGCGGTAAAATACTCGGTATACGTTTCGCCAGCATGGTTTTTCCGGCTCCCGGAGGACCAATCAATATTACATTATGCCCACCGGCAGCGGCTATTTCCATACAACGCTTAATCGATTCCTGACCACGGACTTCGGCAAAATCAAATTCGGGAAACTCAAGGGTTTTGTAAAATTCTTCGCGGGTATTGATAACGGTAGGTTCCAGTGTTCCATTTCCTTCAAAAAAATCTATGACTTCTTTGATGTTTTCGACTCCGTAAACATCAAGACCGGCGACAATAGCCGCTTCTTTTACATTTTGTTTTGGTAAAAAGAATCCTTTAAATCCTTCTTCTTTGGCCTTAATGGCTATGGATAATGCACCTCTGATAGGCTGTAGATTACCGTCAAGCGACAGTTCCCCCATAATAATGTATTGACCCACTTCTTCAGCAGTAATCTGACCTGAAGCAACAAGAATACCGATGGCAATGGTTAAATCATAGGCAGATCCTTCTTTGCGTAAATCGGCCGGTGCCATATTGATGGTGATTTTCTTTCCGGGAAAATTGTATTCGTTGTTTTTCAGGGCGGCAGCAATACGGTAACTGCTTTCTTTGATGGCATTATCAGGAAGGCCTACCAGATGGTATCCAATTCCCTTATCGATATTGACTTCAATGGTAATAGTTGTGGCGTCGACACCAAAAACGGTGCTTCCGAAGACTTTGATTAACATGGCGTATACTTTTTAAATGGCTTATAATGTTGCAAATATAGAAAAGTTACCCCAATAAAAAATCCCGGCGAACCGGGATTTGATTATTTTTTGAAGTTTTTGATTCCGCTTTCCAGCATATTTCATCTTCTCGGAAACCTATCTACATCACTAAATTTATGTATCATAAGTTCATTACTTTTACATTCAATTTTTTTGGAAATTTTATAAAATATTTAGGTAGAAAAATAATGAATATATTGAGTTAGATTCGACAGAAGTGATTGGAGCAATGGTGTCAACTCAAAAAGAATTTTCAATAATACTGAATAAAATTTTTATTTAAAAAAGGTAGTTTAAATTGGGTTAAACTAAAAGATTGATAGTTATTACTTGATATTGAATTAGGTCATGTATGTAATGATATTGAACAGTATCGTCAGTTTTATTAAGTATGATTTTTGTGACCTAAAATCCTTTTTCATAAGGGTTTTGATTGTTTTTTTCTGCTTTTTCAATTATTCTTAAAGTTCTTTCATCAACAACCGGTGAAAGTACTTTCTTGGATTTGTTTTTTTTAACTAAATCATTGCAATTCGAGTCATCCAATAAATCATCAAATTTGAAAATTCTTATGATAGAATAATTAATTTTTTGATTCTTTTTAAAAGCAGTTTTATTGAATTTTACAAATACATACTTATCATTCACATAAGTAATATTATAATTTGGATTGTATTCAATTTTTTGAATTTTGCATTCTAAATTCTCAATATTTTCCAATTCATCTGGAAGCATAAATGCATTGTGAAAAGTTCTTCCAAATGAGAAAATCCAATAAAATTCAATAAAAATGAATACTAAAATAAGTTTAAGAAAACTCTTTTTTTCATAATCTTTAATCTTTAATGAATGATGACCCAAATGCCAACTAAAGAGTATAAATATACTTATGATAATGTTTAAAGGAACATACCAAAATATATTTAAAGAAGTTCGAATATCATCACTTAAATAATTTGTTATTTTATAAAGTAAGTAATTGAAACAAAAGAATAATATTAAAAAGAATGTTGCAATTAGATTATTCCTTTCTTTAATTTTGAGCAATAATAATAATTTGCTCTCACCATTACTGTCAATTAGATTATTATTGGTATTTTCAGAATTTGTATCTGTTTTAAGTACAGTGACATAAAACAAATAAAGTGAACCAAATATTATTGACAATATAAATATCATCAAAAGACCATCTGGAATCATTTGACTTACAGAAAAAAACCTTATAAATGAAAATGATATAGATGATAATTCTGCTATTTGCCACAAACCACCTAATATTGGTGGGACAATGATAATAAGGCTTAAATTTTGGTTTGTTGTATTGAGTAGTTTTTTTAAATCCACGTTCTATCGTTTTAGTAAAAATAAGATAATTACTATTATATTTATTCGACTAAATGATAGATTTCTTTCTTGTATTTCCAATCGTCGTTTTCTCTAATGTATAATTTACCATAACTATCATAAATAGTTGATGTTTCAACAAATGCAGAATCCATTTTTTGGTTAAACTTAATACTAGTTACTTTAAATTTTAAAGTGTAGTTGTTTGATGTGTGGTGTGGTTCTAAAATTGCTCGTGCATTTTCTTTATTCTTTCCACTTGCCAATGAACCCAATCCATATATTAATTTACCATTGATTTTTTTCTTGTATTCATCGGTTAAAATCAAAGGTTTCAAGTTATTTGAATTGCAGTTTAAGTTAAATTTTGAAATTGAATCTTCATAAATAACTCTTTCAAGTAAATATGAAGGCAGCTTTTGTTTATTTAAATCAAAGTGATTGAGAGTTTGACTCAAGTTTTTAAATAAAGAAATATTAATATTTTCTTGAATTATAGTGTATTTCAACTTGGGAAATTTTGCATAAGATTCATTATTGTTATTCTCGCAAAGTTCAATACTAGCAATCTTATTTATAGCAATTCCTAATAGATGTGGAGTTGAATTACGTAAAATAATTTCTGAGTCTTGTTCCCATTTGTTAAAGAATTTATCTGCACTAGCTTCTTTTGAAGCTGTACACGAAACCAATAAAATTATAATTGCTAGAAAACTAAATTTCATAAGGTGATTTTTTAATGTAATGAAGCCCATTGATAGTAAAATAATGATTCTTTAGTATTATTATAATCCATATAATTTTTGGTTTTACTAATTCCAAATGTATGTTTTTTAATCTTTCCAGTTTCAGCAAATGTATGTTCCAAATTTAAGGCGTGCATTATTTCGTGCGGTATTTCAGTTTTAGTTTCCTTATTTTCATTTTTTAAGAACATCAAACTTGTTGTTCCAATAGTGATACCATTATTTGAAAATACACTTTCATCATTTGAATTAGCATTTTCCCATTGACATTTTAAGTTGGTCAAGAATAAGGTAATTTCATCTTGAATTGCGGTATTTTGTCTTGAATGAAATAAGCCTGTTATTAAAGTTAAAAATGAAGCTCTATTTGAAGCAGGTTGTTTTAAACTATCCTTAGAACCTTCAATCAAATTTTTCTTAATACGCTCAATTACTACCTTTTCAGCTGGAGTGGTAGTAGCTGAATTTATATCTAAAATATTTGGTGCTTGATTTACTAGCTTAATATCAATCAAAGCTGGATTAAATGCTCTTTTGAAATAATCATTTAATTCGGCTGCATTTTTGATATGACTATTTAAGACAACATCTTTATCACCTTTATTAAAATCGACTACAATCCAACGAACTTTTTGTTCTTTCGGTGCTGGATAAAAGAAATTGATTGCTCCGATTGGGTCATTATCACCCAATAATTTTAGTTGTAATGTGTTTGAACTTGTTTTATTACAAGTTATTGTGACTTCTTTAGCATCTTTTAAATTGGTAGGACTGAAAGTAAAATCAGGATGATTTTCAAATTCAATTGTTTGATATAAATCTTGATTTTTTTGCTTAAGTATATCTAATTCCAATGTGATTTTTTGGTCTTTTCTCATACTAACCCAAACAGGAAAGTATTGTTCGCCATAAACTTGAATTGGATTGTATTCTTTCTCAAATATTGCGGTGTTTGAAGTGCAAGTTTTTTTGTAATTATCTGGAATTTTATCAAAACCAAATTTACCTTCTTTGATATCAGTTTTTTTTGCATCAAAACTGATGATTAATTTCTTTTCGGTATCAGTTTCTTTTATAGGTGTTGGTTCTTTTGGGGTTGGGTCAGTAACTCTCCAAGATTTTGAAAAGATTACTTGACCGTTTTCAACCATTGAAGCTGGTGAAAGTGTGATACTTGTAGTTAACGGTTCTGTATTGGTAGAATCGAAAGCTTTGCTGTTGCTGATACAATATGTATCTAGTAATTCAACATTTCTACTTTTTGAAGTTCCAGTTCTTGAAGGTATTACGATTTTGACTTTCTTCATTGAACTACTATCAATCATCCATTGAAGCAACAACGGACTTTTAATAGTTTCAAGTTTTATATCCCAATATCCACCTTTGAAATTGCTGTTTGGGTTTCCCATAAAGTCAACTTCTTGGTTGAACTTTAAATCAAACTCTAAAATATTATACTCTTGGTCTTCTACGAAAAGCCTTGCTGAAATGCTCATGTTACCTCTATTGTTTATTAATACAAATATATAAGAAAAAACCTACTTGTTAGTTGAAGATTGTTTAAGAAGGTAAAGCAAAATAAAATGATATATTTACTATAGGAAATTTGTCATTATGAAAATAAAATGTAATCTATGTTTGAAAAATAATGTTGATGCACATCCAAATTCACATTATTTATCAGATTTTATTATTCGTCCAGCTTTAAATATTCAAGGTTCATCTAAAAGAGATTTGGGTTTTTACTTTGGATTTGATTCAGATAAACCATCTTCACAATTTAGGTATCAAAGAGGATTCACAAAATTTGAAAAAGTTGAAGAAGTATTAGGGCGTCAATCAACTGAGGAAGAAATTGTGATAATGAAACAAAATATTGAATTTTCTTCAAATGATAAATTTTGCATTGATTGCGAACCAAAATTTACCAAGATTGAAAATTTATTTAATAAAAATATTTTGCCAAAATTAAGAGATAGTGATTTAACTGGAATTAAAAATTTAGAATTAAGCGTTGAGGATTCAAAAGCATTAAGATTATTTGTATTACTTAATTTTTTTAGAACATCAATTTGTGATGATGAATTTCAAATTCAAAAGGAATTGCAAAATATTTTAAGAGATAAAATTTTTAATTATGATTTTGAAGGATTAGAAAATATACACTTGTCAGTTTCTTACCTTGAAACTTTACCCAATGAAGGTGATATAGATAATACTTATAAAACTGAAAACATTGTTGGTATTGTTTATGGGGCAAATCCCAAAACTATTTTTTTCAATGATTTTGTAATAACACTCATTGATGGACATGATTTCGAGCACGTAGAATATAATATTTTTGAAGACATCAATTCTTTGCTGAATTCGTTAAATATTGATATGAAAAATTATAAAGTAAAAATTTTTTCAAATGATGAGAGAAAATTTATAATTAATAAAATAGCTACAAAACTAGGAATAAAAATTTATCAAGAACAAATATTAGATTTCTATAAAAGATATGTAATTGAATTTAACAAATTACCAACGGATAAAATTATAGGTGATTTTATTGAGTCATTCTTGAATAATAGAAAACATGCAACAGTTGAACAAAATAGGAATAAATTAATATTTTAGAGAACTTAAAAATAACTAACTTAAAGAGAATATAAAAATATTGTTTCCATGTTGTTGAAAATAAAGTCCTTATAAATTATTTTAGATACTACAATAAATAATTACAATATCAATGGTAATAGTTGTGGCGTCGACACCAAAAACGGTGCTTCCGAAGACTTTGATTAACATGGCGTATACTTTTTAAATGGCTTATAATGTTGCAAATATAGAAAAGTTACCCCAATAAAAAATCCCGGCGAACCGGGATTTGATTATTTTTTGAAGTTTTTGATTCCGCTTTCCAGCCAGGTTTTGTATTCATTCGAATCGGGTGTGTAACCCACAGGCTCGTTAAGTCTTTCTCCTTCGCTATTTAAAACGATATAATAAGGTTGGGCGTTAGCTTTGTAATGTGTAATCTGGAAATCACTCCATTTATTACCGATTGTTTTGATTTCTTTTCCGGTTTCTTTTGAAACATATTGTTCACTGGCAGGTAACTCACGTTTATCATCCACGTACAAAGAAATCAGTACTAAGTCATTTTTAAGAAATGAAAGTATTTCAGGTTTTGACCATACAAAATCTTCCATTTTACGGCAATTTACACAGGCATGGCCCGTGAAATCCAATAAAACCGGTTTGTTTTGCGCTTTGGCATAAGCCATTCCTTTTTCGTAATCGGTAAAAGCAATAATGCCGTGCGGCCCTGCTTTTGCTCCGTCAGGATATGCAGCGTTCGAAGATGAACTTCCTGCTGAACCCATAATTCCGTTCGGACTCTCACTGTATGTCAGTGGCGGCGGAAAACCTGAAATTAATTTCAAAGGAGCTCCCCATAATCCGGGAATCAAGTATACGGTAAAGGCTAATGTCAATAATCCGAATAAAAGTCGACCAACGGATATCGATCGTAACGGACTGTCATGTGGTAAAGTGATTTTCCCAAATAGGTAGAAAGCCAAAGTCCCGAATACAACGATCCAAATCGCTAAAAATATTTCTCTCTCCAGTAAATGAGTTTGCAAAACTAAATCGGCATTTGATAAAAATTTAAAAGCCAATGCTAATTCCAAAAAGCCTAATACAACTTTCACCGTATTTAACCATCCTCCTGATTTCGGCAATGAATTTAACCAGCCCGGGAACATCGCAAACAACATGAATGGTAAAGCTAATGCTAAAGAGAAGCCGAGCATGCCA
This sequence comes from Flavobacterium amniphilum, assembly GCF_023634845.1. Taxonomy (GTDB): domain Bacteria; phylum Bacteroidota; class Bacteroidia; order Flavobacteriales; family Flavobacteriaceae; genus Flavobacterium; species Flavobacterium amniphilum. Next base: position 153,340 of record NZ_JAMLJL010000007.1, read on the forward strand.
ACTATTGGCGCAATTCCCCCTTTAGATGCTGCTTCGACTAATAAAGTACCTACAATCGGTCCTGTACACGAAAAAGAAACTATAGCTAAAGCTAATGCCATGAAAAGAATTCCTATTATTCCACCTCGGTCAGCCTGTCTGTCCACTTTGTTTGCCCAAGAGTTTGGTAACATAATTTCAAAAGCTCCTAAAAAAGAAGCTGCAAAGAAAACAAGCAGGATAAAGAAAAAGATATTGAACCAAACATTGGTAGATAAAGCATTTAGGGCATCGGCACCAAAGATCGCGGTCACCAGAGATCCTAAAATGACATAAATTAAGATGATTGATATTCCGTAGAAAATGGCGTTTCTGATACCGGCCGCTTTGTTTTTACTTTGTTTGGTAAAAAAGCTTACCGTCATTGGTATCATCGGGAAAACACATGGTGTCAATAAAGCTGCAAATCCGGAAAAGAAAGCGATCAGGAAAATTGAAAGTAAACCTTTTTTCTCTTCAGGCTTCTTCGCGGCATCTGTTGTTGTAGAAGTAGTTAAATTATTTTTTGTATTTACACTGCTTGAATCTGTTTGTGTTACAGTTTCTTTTATAGTGTCAACAGCAATTTCTTCAACTTTGCCAGCTTCAGTTGTAACAGTAGTTGTAGCAGAAACCGGTAATTTAATATCAAAGGTTTTATCCTGTTGGATACACGCTTCTTTACAAACCTGATATTCGATATATACTTTTGCTGAAGTTACTTTCGGATTCGTGATTTTAATGGTTTGACGGAATTGTGCCTTGCCTTCGAACATATATTCGTCAACTTCAAAAATATCACTGTATACCTTTTTGTACGGACTTTCTTTAGTCTTACCGACTAACTCATAATTTTCTTTTGCGTTTTTGTATTGGATGACTGTCGGAAGTGACGCTCCATCCGGTGTGAATTGCGAAAACATATGCCATTCGTGTTCGATGGTGGCATCCATAACCAAAACGAATTCGGTATCTGATTTTTTCTCAACGGAAGTTTTCCATGAAACCGGATCCAAAATCTGGGCATTTCCAATAAAACTGATTAAAACTAAAAGAATTGAGGCGAATAGTTTTTTCATTACTGTAATTCTATTTTTAATATTTGTTGTGTGTCGTTATTTGCAATAAAGCGTTGGTCAGCACGGTGGTTTACAATCCAAATGATTTGATTTTCAGAACAAAGCAACCAAGTATCTTCTTTGTCGATTAATGAAAATTTCTCGTCTTTAAAGTATTTGCTTACTTTTTTCTTTCCATGCATTCCCGATGGGTAAAAGTAATCACCTTCCTGCCATTTTCGTAAAGTTAACGGAAACTTTAACGAAAGTTTATCAACAAAAATAGTGTTTGCAGAAGCATTAATTATGTGATTTTGGTCACTGAAATGTAATTTTACCGGTAAATCACCGGTCTTTAAACTTTCATCAATAAAGTAGGTTACTTCCTGTTCCTCTTTTATTTTGGAAATAATTAATAACGATCTGTCTTTTAGTAATTTGTGGGTATCTGAAAAGACCTGCTTCCCTGATTGGGCTTCGGTTAAATCATAAATATCTTCCCAAGCCGTGAACCCGTAAGGTTGTAGCCATTGGTATAAATAGGCTTTATAATTGGGTAATTCCAATAATTTTGGAAGGTTGATTTTGATTTGGCCGTTTTCTTCAGTGACGATTTGGTTATAAGCTGTTTCCGAAGCATCAGACACCATCGATTGTATTTGCTGCAGATGTTCAATCGTATTTTGGAAAGATGACAAAAATCCCGGATTTAATTCTTTTAAAATGGGAATAATAGCATGACGGATTTTATTCCGGAGGTATTTATCCGATGCATTACTGGAATCTTCACGCCATGTGATGTTATTCTCTTTCGCATGACTTTCAATTTCTTCCCGCAAAAAAATCAATAACGGCCGTACAATTTTACCATTTTGCTGCGGAATTCCGGTCAGACCGTCCATACCGGTTCCTCTTGTGAAATTGATTAAAAAAGTCTCGGCAGAATCGTCAAGGTGATGTGCAGTTAACAAATAATCAAAGCCTTCGGTTTCTAATAATTCATCAAACCAGTCATAACGCAATTTCCTTGCGGCCAATTGAATGGAAAGTTTGTTTTCTTCTGCGAATTCTTTGGTATTGAACTTTTTGCCAAAAAAAGAAATATTATTTTTCAGACAATAACTTTCAATAAAATTAAAATCTTCATTGCTTTCTTCTCCCCGGAGACTGAAATTACAATGTGAAATTCCAATCTTAAAGCCTGATTTCTGTATCAAATCTGTCAAAACCATACTGTCAATTCCTCCGCTAACAGCTAATAGTAATTTTTTACCTGTTAGGAAAGCGAAGTTTTGTTGAATATGATTTTGAAATTTCTGCAGCATAAATAAATGTATTTACGAATGTAAGCTTTTTAAAGCCAAAAGATTTTATTCGTCAAAGAAACGTCTGTGGTAATTGATTTGGCCTAAATGATAACTCAAATGGACATTTATATGGATCAAATAATGATAAGTTGAGGTTCTTCCATAAGAAACTTCCATTGGATATTCTTTGTAAAGTTGCTCTTCCGGAATAATACTTAAAGTGTTTTTGATGATGTTTTTAATTTCTTCAATGGAAGCCAGAAGATTTTCCCTTGAAACATTTTTGTCCGAAAATTCCAAATCCCTCTGACGTATATAACCTGTATTCCCGAAGGCAGCTCCAATGTAAGTGTTTAAATTGCCAATAAGGTGAAGAATTAAATTTCCCGCCGAATTACTGATGTTTTTATCAGTGATCCAAAGATTTTTTTCGTCTTTATACAATTGGATTTCTTCGCTCAATTTGTTTAAATCCCTGTCGTAAAGTCTTTGTAATGATTCTAGTAACATATTTTAGTTTATTATTGATTTTTAAGTTAATTGCCTAAAACTTCCCGCATGGCTTTTGCTTTCAGCAGGCATTCTTCATATTCTTTTTCAGGTTCGGATAAGGCTGTTATGGCACTTCCCACCGAAAATGAAACATATTGGTTTTTTGCATTATAAAGTATACTTCTGATGACTACGTTGAAATCAAAGTCGCCGGTAGGGTTGAAGTACCCCAATGCTCCGCTGTATAATCCACGTTTGGTTTCTTCCAATTCTTCAATAATCTGCATGGCCGAAATTTTAGGCGCGCCTGTCATACTTCCCATAGGGAAAGTTGTTTTGATGATTTCAATTGGAGAAACCGATGAATCAACTTCGGAAACTACTGTAGAAATCATTTGGTGTACTTGCTTAAAACTGTAAATACCGCACAATTCTTCTACCTGAACCGAACCTTTTTGAGCTGTATGGGACAAATCATTGCGGACTAAATCGACAATCATAATGTTTTCAGAACGTTCTTTCGGATTTTGTTCCAATTCGATTTTTGATTTTTCATCCAATGCTGAATCTTCAAACCTTTTGGAAGTTCCTTTAATCGGTTGTGTAATGATTTTTAAACCTTCTTTCCTTAAATACCGTTCGGGTGATGCACATACCAAATAATTGAAATTATTCTTAAAAAAAGAGGCAAAAGGAGGTGTTGATATAGTATTGAGTTTGCTGAAAACTGTTAATGGATCAATAGTTGTGTCATCTGCAAAAAACTCCATACAGAAATTGGCTTCATAAATATCTCCGCGGTGGATATGTGAGAGCATGTTGTTGACTTTCTCGATGTATTTTTCTTTTGCAATACGCTGGTTGATCTTAATAGAAGTTTCTTTCGCTTTTTGATTATCCTGAATTAACAGAATTTCTTCAAAATCGATTTCAACTTCATCATCACACATATTAAGATAACAGATTTCGAGTTGGTTCCCTTTTAATAGAAAAAGTTTCTTTGGCTGAAAAAAGAATACATCCGGAAAATTTAATCCGTCAAAATTTGTTGATGTCAATTTTTCCACATCGTTTTTTAAATCATAGGCTAAATAACCAAATAACCAATCTCTGGATTGCTGTTGGTATTGCTTTAAATCTTCAAAAGCATTGTGATGATCTGTCTGTATTAACGTAAAAGCATCAACGGCTAAAACGGCTTCATAACCTGAATATTTCTGAGGGTAATTGTTGCTGTCTAAAAAAACAGCTTCACGGAATTGTTGGGACCAAATCAGTAATTGGTTTTTGAATTCGGCCGGATTAGAAATATTTTTTAGGACTGAAGTTCTCAAGTGATGGATTTAGCTGTAAAATTACGACTTAGACACAAAGTTTACAAGGAAAATAGAGATTGCATTTCTTTCTGATCTTTAAAATTTTGAATACCAGATGAGTTTTTGACGGAAATTGTGTTTTTGTTTTAGATTAAATTTAACAAGTCATTGATTTTGAGTAAATTTAATAGAAAAATAGCCATGAAAAAAATATCTCTTTTGATGATGGTACTGGTTTTTTCGGTTTCCTGCAAAAAATCAGAGCCGGTTGTCCGGGAAGTAGCGAAAATTGGAATGGATAGTTATGGTTGTCCGGCTCCGGTTAGTGATGCAAGTTGGTATATGTCCGATAAAAAAGCTCCAATTTTTCAAGGGTTGGATGTAATTCATTATCCAATAACAACAAAAAATCCTGAAGCCCAGAAATATTTCAATCAGGGATTGGCATTAGCTTATGGCTTTAATCACGCTGAAGCAGCACGTTCATTTTATTATGCAAGTAAACTGGATCCGGAATGTGCCATGTGCTTTTGGGGATTTGCTTATGTTTTGGGACCAAATTATAACGCCGGCATGGAACCTGATAATTATGAGCGGGCTTATAAAGCCGTTCAACAAGCTTTAAAATTGTCTGATAAAGAAACTTCAAAAGAGAAAGCGCTTATTCAGGCTTTGTCAAAACGGTATGTCGAGAAGCCTGTTGATGACAGGAAAGAGCTTGATATTGCCTATTCGGATGCTATGAAGGCTGTTAATAATCAATTTCCGGATGATATAAATATCAATGCGCTTTATGCTGAATCAGTTATGGATTTGCATCCTTGGGATTTATACGAAAAGAATGGATCACCAAAAACATGGACACCCGGAATCGTTTCCCTGTTGGAGAAAATTTTAAAGAAAGATCCAAAGCATATAGGAGCCAATCATTTCTACATTCATGCCGTTGAAGCTTCAAATCACCCGGAAAGAGGTAATGCATCGGCAGCAGTTTTTGACTCCGGTTTAGTACCGGGTTCAGGACATTTGACACATATGCCTTCACATATCTATATCCGCACGGGAGAATATAATAAAGGAACAGTGTCGAATATTAATGCTGTTAAAGTCGACAGTCTTTATACCACTATATGTCACGCACAAGGAGCTTATCCATTGGCTTATTATCCACATAATTATCATTTTCTCGCAGCAACGGCTACTTTGGAAGGAAATTCAAAATGGGCCGTTATCGGAGCTAATAAAACATCGCAATTGGTTCATCCCACAAACATGGTTATTCCCGGATTGGGAACACTTCAGCATTATTATGTGATCCCTTATTTTGTAGCGGTAAAATTCGGGAGATGGGACGATATCATGAAAATGAAATTGGTAAATGATACTATAAAATATCCGAAAGCGATTTCACATTATGCCAGGGGAATGGCTTTTTTGGGTAACAATGATATCAAAAATGCTAAAATTGAGCTGAATAAGTTGGATGTTTTTACCAAAGATGAATATTTAAAGAAATCAACTATCTGGGAAATTAATTCGATGCATGATTTGGTCAATATCGCCTATAAAATTTTGAAAGCTGAAATTTTAGCCAAAGAAGAAAAATACCCTGAAAGTATTAAGCTTTTAAAAGAGGCCGTAATTATTGAAGACGCGTTGAATTATAATGAACCTCCCGACTGGTTTTTTTCAGTGCGGCATCATTTAGGAGCAATTCAAACGGAAGGCGGCTATTTCAATGATGCTATTAAAACGTATCAGGAAGATTTACAGCGTTTGCCTAAAAACGGTTGGGCTTACCACGGACTTAAATTGGTCTACAAACAGCTAAAAGATAAATCCAAAGTAATCGAAATGGATCAATTGATCAGTAAAAGCTGGAAAAATGCCGATGTTCAATTAGTAGGTTCCAGAATCAAAAGTTAAATAAAATCTAAAATTATCAGTCAGCCAATTTCTGGCATGTTTTTTCGTGCGTGAAGTTTAGTATTAACACTAAATTTCATATGAATATTGATTATAAAACTACTCGCTTAATTTTTAACCTTTTAATCAATTATTTGTATGAAAAAAATGCATTACACCGGATTGGCATTACTGGTAATTGCCACCATTGTTTATTCTTGTAAAAACAGGGAATATGAAGAAAATGTAGCTGGAGAAAGTGTAGCCGAAGCCTCTGCTGCAACAGCTGACAGTACGCAGGTGGTTTCTTCTTTAGCCGCAGTAGAACCGGAAAAATCGAACCGGAAATTTATCCGTACCGCCGACATTAAATTCAAGGTGAAAAATGTTCCCAAATCGACTTATATTATTGAAGATGCGATGAATAAATTCGGTGGTTTTGTGACTTATACCAATCTGCAAAGTAATGTTTCGGAAAGAGACGAAGTAAAAGTTAGTCCCGACAGTAGTTTGGTGACCACAAAATATACTATGGTTAACGATATTACAATCCGTGTTCCCAATACAAAATTGGATACAGTCATAAAGACGATTGCAAGCCAAATCGATTTTCTGGATTACAGGGTAATTAAAGCTGATGATGTTTCTTTAAAAATGTTGTCGAATGAATTAGCTCAAAGGAGAAGTAATTCTTCGGAACAAAGAATTGAGAAGGCTATTGATACCAAAGGGAAAAAACTCGATAATGTGTTAAATGCCGAGGATAGACTGGATGCTAAAAAAGAACAGCATGATAATTCAAAAATTGAAAATTTATCGCTTCAGGATCAGGTTAATTTCAGCACGCTGACATTGGCAATTTATCAGAATGAAGCGGTAAAACAGGAATTGATTGCCAACGAGAAAAGTGTTAATGCATACCGTCCTAATATCGGATTGCAGATTTGGGACAGCATAAAAACCGGATGGTTTATGTTGGAAGCCATTATTGCCTTTGTGTTTCAGCTTTGGGGAATTCTCCTGTTAGGTTTTGGTGCTTACTTTTTGGCTAAGCGTTATGCGAAAAAAGGATAAAAATAAGGCCGCTGTTTGAGCGGCCTTTCTATATTTGTTATTGTTGGAACTAATTAATTGACTAATTCAACTAATAAAGTACTTCCTGACATTATATTGGTTCCTGCATTTGTTAAACTTGAATGAAGACTCACAGCCTGATATGCTGTTAAGGAATATAATTTAGTCAAAGTTACGGTACTTGATTCATTATTGGAAATGGTGACATAGGTCCTGGTCCCGGGAATTTCGGTTCCGTAGATAGTTAAAAAGAACTCAGGATTAATTGTTCCTCCCGATGTTTTTCTTAATGAAACAGTATAGCTGATTTTGTATACTCCGGTTTTAGTAACCTGAATATTATCACCGGCTAAAGTTGTATTTGACGATAATCCGCTAGTTCCAAAAGTAATTGCTCCCGAAGCTAAGGTTGCAGTACTGTTGTTTTTGTAAACTTCTCCGTAATATTTATCACCGGCAGGGTTTTTCCATGTTGCTTTTCCGTTGGCATCTGAAGTTAAAACATACCCATTAGCTTGATTTCCATCTACCATTTTTATTGATCCCACAACGTGAAGGCGTTCATCTGGTGCATTCGTACCAACACCTACTTTACTATTTCCGTTTAAAGAACTTCCCAATACGATAGCGTTAGCCTGTGCAGTAGTAGCCTGATAACCTATGGCAGTTGCGTTTTGTCCCGAAACATTGGATTCGTATCCAATTGCCAAAGATTGCTCTCCGGTTGCATTGGAGCTGTTTCCTAATCCCAATCCGTTATTATTGGTTGCTCTTGCCGAATATCCTAAAGCAGCTGATCTATAGCCTGAAGAATTTGACAAATGACCTAATGCTAAAGCACTGTTGTTTGATGCAGTTGAAGTGTATCCCAAAGCAGCCGACTGATATCCGCTTGCATTTGCAGAAGCTCCCAGTGCAATTGCTTCATTATTGGTTGAGGCTTGTGCGGAAGTTCCAATGGCAACTGAATTGTTGTTGTTGGCCACCGAATTATAACCGATATTGATTCCGCCGTTTGGATGGAATTTTGCAAAATCCGAATTGTTTACTTTGAATTGGATAGGGAAGAAGTTATTAGTTCCCATATAATCAGCAGCAACCGCGTTGTTACCGGATAAATTCCATGAATTCCCTCCTGAAACCGGTGGTACTGAAGAACCGGATAATGCTTTCCATGAACCGTCCCAATAGTAAAATCCAGGTGTTAAATCGGCAGATGAACTAGTGTTGTAAACTAAAAGACTGGTTGCTGGACTTGCTATCGTTGTATTGTCTGTTGAAGAGGTCAGATTGATTCGCGGTATCAATAAACCTGAATTAGTACTTTTTATTTCCAGCATTGAGGAAGTGCTTGGAGTCGTTGTTCCTATGCCGACTTGTGAATGTGCAGTAATGAAAGTAAAAAGGCTTATAATACTTAAAAAAGTAATTTTTCTCATCTTATTTTTAATTGAGGACGGTGCAAAATTATTAAAAGTCAGATGATTAAAGATGGTGTGATTAGCGTGTTTATAGAAAATAGAATACTTTTGAATTTGGTTTTTGACGGGCTTTTATGGACTGTTTTGTGATTATGATTTTTTTTGTAGTTTAAAAATATCAATTTGACAATAACTGATGTTGTTTTTTTTGAAGTTGGTAATTTTGTGATTTTGATGATTTAACAAAAAAATAACAAAAAACCCGCATGAAGCGGGTTTTAAAACATTTGAGGTTATTTTTTTAAACGTGTAATGCTCTGTTACCTGTAGCAGCTAAAGCGGCTTCTTTGATCGCTTCTGCAAACGTTGGATGTGCATGTGACATTCTTGAAATATCTTCTGCTGAAGCTCTGAATTCCATTGCAGTTACGGCTTCAGCGATTAAATCAGCTGTACGTGCACCAATCATGTGAATTCCTAAGACTTCGTCAGTTTTTGCATCAGCAAGGATTTTAACGAAACCGTCTGTATCAGCACTTGCACGGGCACGTCCTAGTGCTTTGAAAGGGAAATTTCCTGCTTTGTATGCAATTCCCGCTTCTTTTAATTGCTCTTCGGTTTTTCCTACGGCAGCAACTTCAGGCCATGTGTAAACAACACCAGGGATTAAGTTGTAATCAATGTGTGGTTTTTGTCCTGCTAAATATTCAGCAACCATAACACCTTCTTCTTCTGCTTTATGTGCTAACATAGCACCACGTACTACATCACCGATAGCATAAATGTTTGAAGCAGTTGTTTGTAAATGATCATTTACTTCAACTTGCCCTCTTTCGGTAATTTTAACACCGGCTTTATCAGCATTCAATCCGTCAGTATAAGGACGGCGGCCTACAGATACCAATGCGTAATCTCCTTCAAGAACAACTTCGTTACCTTTAGCATCGTCAGCTTTTACAGTTACGGCATTTCCGTTTCTTGATACTTCTTTTACTTTATGTGAAGTATAGAATTTCATGCCTTGTTTTTTTAATACTTTGGTTAACTCTTTTGATAAAGCACCATCCATACCAGGAATGATTCTGTCCATGAATTCCACTACAGAAACCTGTGCGCCCAAACGCAAGTATACCTGGCCTAATTCCAATCCGATTACACCACCACCGATAATTACGAAATGCTTAGGAACTTCAGTTAATTTTAAAGCTTCAGTTGAGGTAATGATTCTTTCTTTATCGATAGAGATGAAAGGCAAGCTTGAAGGTTTTGAACCTGTCGCGATAATAGTGTTTTTTGCTTCGATTTTTTCAACTGAACCGTCATTCTTGGTTATGTTGATTGTAGTAGCATTTTCAAATGAACCAACACCTTCAAATACAGTGATGTTGTTTTTGTCCATTAAATATTTAACTCCGCCTGATGTTTGGTCAACTACAGCTTGTTTGCGGGCAATCATTTTTTCTAAATTCACTTTTACTTCTCCTGAGACTTCAATCCCGTGATCAGCAAAATGTTGTAATTCTTCATAATGGTGTGAAGAAGCTAATAATGCTTTTGAAGGAATACAACCTACATTAAGACAGGTACCTCCAAGAGTTGAATATTTTTCAATAATAGCAGTTTTCATTCCTAATTGGGCACAACGGATTGCTGCTACATATCCACCGGGACCTGAACCAATTACAACTACGTCAAATGAACTCATAGTATATATTTTATGTTGTTTTTAAAAAAATCAACTGCAAAATTAGTGAATTTTGTTTAGAAGGAAATTGTCTTTTAAGAAAATATGAGAAGAAAGGATTCAAATAAAAAGCCCTGATGTAATTCAGGGCTTAAATTTTATTAAACTGCGTCTTGGCAAGTGTAAACCTGAGGACATCCGATGTAATCTGAACAATACCATGGTCCTGTTACGGAACCGGCGCAATCACATCCGCAAAGTGATAAATCGATTTTAGCCTTACCATAAATTGTTTTTTGGCTTTCTGTTGATAATACTTCAGCTCCTGACAGATTTAAAAGTCTTGATTTCATAATAAAAATTTTTAAGGTTAGACTGCTAAAGTAGTATTTTTATTACAAACAACCGATTTTTAAATGTCAAAAACAGTCGTGTTTTTTACCTCACCAATCATAAAAGACGAATGGGTACTTCCTATGTGCTTGATAGAAGTTAGTTTGGTAACCATAAACTCACGGTATTCTTCCATGTCTCTTACGCAAATTTTTAAGATATAGTCATAATCACCACTAACATGGAAGCATTCAAGTACTTCGTCTAATTTTAAAATTGCGTTTTCAAATTCGGCAATAAAATCCTTGGCATGTTGAATCAATTTAATATGGCAGAAAACTACATAACTTTTACCCACTTTATTGCGGTCAACCAAAGCAACATACTTTTTAATTGTACCGTCTTTTTCAAGTTTCTTGATTCGTTCATAAACAGCAGTAACAGAAAGATTTAATTTCATTGATAATTCTTTTGTTGTACTTTTGCTGTCCGTCTGAAGTAATTTCAGTAATTTTTTATCTATAGCATCCATTTTTTTTCAGGATTTGAATTGTTGAATATTAAATTTGAATTATAAAAAAATCTAATTAAATGCAAAATTATAGATTTTACTTCTAATAATGTTAAAAATTGCTTAAAAATATTCTATTTATATTGAATTAAGCTATTTTTTTATAACCTTCAGTTTGCTTTAGATGCTAAAAAACCATTTTCAATCTTTCAAATCGGATATTTCAGGAATTTCGTTACCGGAAAAATTTACGTTCCCATTTTACTATGACCCGCATTCATTGGCGATGTTGGCTTCTGCCGAATTGAAGGATTATTTAGCTTCACAATCAGATTTTGAACACAATTTCGGATTGGATACTGATCAGGCCGGTTTAGTAATTGGAAAAATGTTCGGGGTTTTGGTTTGTCAGGATCAGAATGGTGAATTGGGTTATTTGTGGGCTTTTTCCGGAAAATTGGCAGAAGTTAACCATTTGGATTATTTTGTGCCAACTGTTTTTGATATGTTGGATCCTAAGGGGTTTTTCAAAAAAGAAGAAGAAGTAATCAATTCTCTTAACAGACAGGTTGAAATTCTGGAAAATCAAAAGGATTATCTGGATTCGGTTGTGAATTTGCAGGGTGTGCGGGTTGAAGCAGCTGCTGATATTAAACGGCATAAAGATCATGTCAAGTCACAAAAAAAAGTACGAAACAGAAAACGGACTGAAAATGAATCGGTTTTAACTGAAGTAGCTTTTGTTCAATTGCTTAAAGAATTGAATGAGGAAAGTCAGCAGGAAGGTATTTTACTGAAAAAGATGACGGCTTATTGGAATTATAAAATTATTGACGCCCAAAATGAACTGAAAGTATACGAAGACTCCATCTGTAAGTTAAAAGAAGAACGGAAGCAGAAATCAGCAGCTTTACAGCAAAAATTATTCGCAGAATATTCTTTTCTGAATCAATACGGAAAAAAGAAAAGTCTGGGGGAGATTTTTGATGATAATCCGCCGGCAGGTGCTGGTGAATGTGCGGCACCTAAATTACTTCATTTTGCGTTTAAAGAAGGTTTGAAGCCGATTTGTATTGCTGAGTTTTGGTGGGGACAATCGCCAAAATCGGAAGTCCGTAAACACGGTCAGTTTTATGCAGCCTGTAAAAGCAAATGTGAACCTATTTTACTTGGACATATGCTTGAAGGGATTGATATGGATGATAATCCTTTTTTAGAAAATCCGGCCGAGGGAAAAGATATTACCGTAGTTTTTGAAGATGAATTTTTAGCTGTAATTAACAAGCCTGCCGAATTTTTATCAGTTCCCGGAAAAGAAATTCAAGATTCGGTTTACCAAAGAGTGAAATTGATGTATCCGAATGCTACAGGGCCTTTGATTGTGCATCGCCTGGATATGTCGACTTCAGGTTTGATGCTGATTGCTAAAACGGAAAAGGTTTATGTCATGTTACAGCATCAATTTATAAATCGTACGGTTAAAAAATGTTATGAAGCGTTGTTGGATGGTGTTCTTGTAGATAAAAACGGATTTATTGACTTGCCATTACGGGTTGATTTGGACGATCGCCCACGTCAATTGGTTTGCTATGAATATGGAAAACAGGCCCAAACAGAATGGGAACTTATAGCAGTGGAAAACGGAAAGACGCGGGTTCATTTTTATCCTATTACCGGAAGAACACATCAGTTGCGTGTTCATGCTTCGCATCCGCTGGGATTGAATACGGCTATTGTAGGTGATGATTTGTATGGAACTAAATCAAACCGTCTGTATTTGCATGCAAAATCCATTACCTTTAAGCATCCTGTCAGTCATGAAGAAATGAAATTGACTGTTGAGGCTAATTTTTAAGGTAGTTAGCACTTTAGGGTTTGTCCTGTCCGATGAACCGTTCTCTCCCAAATAAAAAGTTAATCGCCTTTTTGATATTCCGGTCAATACTTTCTTCTTTTTTTAGTGAAGCTATGTAGCGGATGATTTCTTTTTGCTTTGATGGAGGAAGACTCTCAAAGATTTTTTTTGCCTCAGGGTTTTCGTTTAAAGCAGTAATCAATTTTGGATTAGGAATGATACTTCGGTCATCAGGATCAAAAGCAATTTCAATCTCTATTATTTCACCAATCCGTTGTGGTGATCTGGAGAGCATGACTGTGTTGATGTATAACCGCCATTCTCCGCTGTATCTTACCAGAGTTTGTTTATAACTGTCACCATTGACTGTTCCTTTTATTGGTATTTGTCCTTTATCTTTTCCAAATTCCCTGAAGATTTCCTGAAGAATTTCATCAGGAACAAACACAAAGGGATTGATTCCTATTAGTTTTAAATCGGTTTTGAATTTGTGCATGGATATTTGATTTTGATTCGAAAACTTTCTTTAAAGTAATAAAAAAATCCCGGATTGACCGGGATTGTATTTTTAATCTTCTATAGTTGCTTTTAATTTAGACTTGTTCAGCTTACTGTTGTTGAATCCGTAAAGCATGTAAACAACGAAACCTATTACTAACCAGCATCCAAACCATGTCCAGTTAGTAACAGTCATTCCTGTTAGTAAATAGCTACACGATATTAAACCCAATAATGGGATTAATGATAAATCCTTGATAAATGCAATAAATGCCATGATGATTGCTAATGAATAAAAAACAATCAACGGAATATTTACAGCAATTTTTGATGAATCTGAAAAGTCGAAAATCTCACTGAAATAAGTCGGGAAATTTAAGTGGACAATCGTCAATGATGCAATCAATAAAACAGGATAAACAAATTTGGAATTAATGTAAGGTAAATGGAATTTTCCTTTTTCTTTTTGTCTTCTCGGAATTAACATAACTCCACCGCAAACCAGAATAAATGCAAACAAAGTTCCAATACTTGTAAAGTCTAATACGAAAGTTTTATCGGTAAAGAAAATCGGAATACCCACAACTAATCCGGTCAGGATCGTTGAAAATCCGGGAGTTTTGTATTTAGGGTGAATTTGTTCGAATTTTTTTGGCAATAAACCATCTCTACTCATACTCATCCAGATACGTGGTTGTCCCATCTGGAAAACAAGCATTACACTTGTCATGGCAACTACTGCACAAATTGCAATTAAGAAATGCATTACAGGTGAATTTAACTGTGCTTTTTCGAAGATAAATGCCAATGGATCTCCTACACCTTCAAATAATTTATAATCAGCAGCGCCGGTTAAAACAAGTGCTAATAAAATATATACGATTGTACAGATGACAAGGGAATAAATCATTCCTCTCGGTAAGTCTTTTTGAGGGTTTTTACTTTCTTCCGCTAAAACTGATACAGCGTCAAAACCAATGTATGCAAAGAATACACCGCTTACAGCCATCATAACACCTTTGAAACCATTTGGCATAAAACTCTTAACACCTTCTGTATTTACAGGTGTCCAATTGTGGGTCAAATCGTTTGAAAATATAAAATAGCCTCCAACAACAATTACCATTAATACAACAAGCATTTTGATAAGAACCATCACATTACTGAAATTCTTACTTTCTTTAACTCCTTTGTAAACCAGAAAAGTAATTCCGATATTGATTAATAAAGCCGGTAAATCGAAGATTATTTTTAATCCTCCAATGATTGGTGCGTTGTTCCATGCGATGAAGGATTCTCCTTGCGTTGCATGTTTAGCTTCCTGATAACTGGTTGATAAGAATTCGGGCAGATGTACGCCACATTGATCTAATAAAGAGGTGAAATAGTCACTCCAACTGAATGCTACATAAATATTACCGATAGAGTATTCCATTAATAACGCCCAGCCAATTAACCATGCAAAAACTTCCCCAAAGCTGGCATAAGCATAAGTGTAAGCACTTCCCGATACAGGTATTCTACTGGCAAATTCTGAATAACACATGGCAGTAAAGCCACAGGCAATAGCCACAATGATAAAAAGAAATACAACGCCCGGACCTCCGCTGAAAACGGCGCTTCCCAAACTGCTGAAACTTCCGGCACCAAGGATAGCTGCTATTCCGAAAAAAGTTAAATCTTTTACTGTGAGTACTTTGTTCAATCCGGAGTGTTCCCCATCCCCGCCTTGTTGTAATATGGATGCAAGTGTTTTTTTTCTAAATAAATTTGAAAATGACATATAATTTGTTTGGTTTGTTTGTTAAAAGCCAACAAATATATAAAACCAATTGGTAATTAGGGGATATGTTGATAAATTAAAGGAAAAAGGCGACCTTTTGTGGTCGCCTTTAAATAAAATTTATTATTTATTTTATGTTAAATCGAATCGGTCAAGATTCATGACTTTATTCCAGGCAGCAATGAAGTCTCTGGTGAATTTTTCCTTAGAATCACTAGAAGCATAAATTTCTGCTATGGCCCGTAATTCGGAGTTGGAACCAAAAATCAGATCAGCACGGGTTGCTGTCCATTTTTGAACTCCTGAAATTCGATCAGAGCCAACAAATAATTCACCTGAATCATTAGTAGCTTTCCATATAGTTCCTAAATCTAATAAATTAACAAAGAAATCATTAGTCAACTGACCTTCTGTTTTTGTGAATACACCATGTTTTGAACCATCATAATTAATACCTAATACTCTTAAACCACCTATTAAAACAGTCATTTCCGGAGCTGTTAATGATAATAATTGAGCTTTGTCTATCAACATTTCTTCCGTTATTTGATTAGAAGTTGCATTTTTATAATTTCTAAAACCGTCGGCTTTCGGCTCTAAAACAGCGAAAGATTGCTGATCTGTTTGTTCCAAAGTTGCATCACCTCTTCCGGGTGTGAAAGGTACTTTTGTGTTATTTGCGGCTTTTTCGATTGCTGCTGAACCTCCTAATACAATTAAATCAGCTAATGATACTGTTTTGCCGGAAGCGTTGAAATCTTTTTGAATATTTTCGAGAGTTGACAGTACTGATTTTAATTGTGACGGATTGTTTGCTTCCCAATTGATTTGAGGTTCGAAACGGATTCGGGATCCATTGGCGCCACCACGTTTGTCGCTGTTTCTAAATGTTGAAGCAGAAGCCCAGGCGGTAGAAACCAATTGAGAGACTGATAATCCTGAATTTAAGATTTTTGATTTTAATGATTCGATATCATCAGGATTTAAATTTTTATTTCCAGCAGGAATCGGATCTTGCCAGATTAAAACTTCACTTGGTACTTCAGAACCAAGATAACGGGCAGCAGGTCCCATGTCACGATGGGTTAATTTGTACCAAGCCCTGGCGAATGCATCTGCAAATTTGTCAAAGTTTTCATAATAATCTCTTGAGATCTGTTCATATATAGGATCCTTTTTTAAGCCTAAATCTGCTGTTGTCATCATTGGTGCATGACGTTTAGCCGGGTCGTGGGCATCCTCTACTAGTGTTGATGCTGAAGGGTCGCTTGGAACCCATTGATGTGCTCCAGCCGGACTTTTGGTTAGCTTCCAGTCATATTTGAAAAGTGTTTCAAAATAACCATTGTCCCAAGTTGTAGGCTTTGGTTTCCATGCACCTTCAATCCCGCTGGTAATGGCATCGCCTCCTTTGCCGGATCCAAAAGCATTTTTCCAACCCATTCCCATCTCTTCAATACTTGAACCTTCCGGATTTACTCCAACTAAGGCAGCATCACCGGCCCCGTGTGCTTTGCCAAACGTGTGTCCACCAGCTACTAAAGCTACGGTTTCTTCATCATTCATGGCCATTCTTGCAAAAGTTTCCCTGATATCGAGGGCTGATGCTATTGGGTCAGGATTACCATTAGGACCTTCGGGATTTACATATATCAACCCCATTTGTACTGCGGCTAACGGATTATCTAATTCTCTGTCTCCTTTATATCGGTTATCACCTAGCCATTCTCTCTCGGTGCCCCAGTTTATATCTTGTTCCGGCTCCCAAATGTCTTCGCGTCCACCCGCAAAACCAAATGTTTTAAACCCCATTGATTCCAGTGCACAGTTACCAGCAAGTATCATCAAGTCGGCCCAAGAGAGTTTGTTTCCGTATTTTTGTTTTACAGGCCAAAGTAAAAATCGGGCTTTATCTAAATTACCATTGTCAGGCCAGCTGTTTACCGGAGCAAATCGTTGATTACCTGTGCTGGCACCTCCACGTCCATCCGAAGTGCGATAAGTGCCAGCACTATGCCAGGCCATCCGTATAAACAATGGTCCATAGTGACCATAATCTGCCGGCCACCAATCTTGGGATGTTGTCATTAATTCGAAAATATCCTTTTTAACCGCTGCTAAATCCAGTTTTTTAAATTCGTCAGCATAATTAAAGCCTTTATCCATTGGGTCAGACAAAGAAGAATGTTGTCTTAGTATGTCAAGGTTTAAACGGTTTGGCCACCAATCTTTATTTGAGGAACCTGTTCCGGCAGTTTGTTTCATCTGTCCATTATGAAAGGGACATTTACTTTCTCCGTTACCAGAGTTGTGGTTGTGATTTGAATCTGAGTAGTTTTCCATAATTTATTGTGATTAATTAAATTTCGTCCAAGTAAAATTATTCTAAAAAATCTATGATTAAGCCTGTTGTTGATAGATAAAAATTATAGTTTTATTGATTGTTTACCGTTGTCATATCAATAAATAAGAGAAAAATACCAATTGTTGACGGATAAATAAATTTAATAAATAATGTTAATTATTTGAATACTATATTGTTTTTTTGGTTTTTTATTTGCTAATAAATCAAATAAATGAAGGGAAGTATAAGTGTATAAGCGAATTCTATGGTCTTATAATATTTTTAGTTTAAAGTGTAGGATGATTACTGATTGCAATAGCTACATTTGCCAAAATTTAAAATTAAAAAATTAAAGCTATGGCATTAGTAGGAAAAAAATTCCCTAACATTACCGTTGATGCAATCTCTGAAATGGGAGATAATTTAAGAATCAACATCTTGGAAGAAGCAACAAAAAACAACAAAAAAGTATTGTTATTCTGGTATCCAAAAGATTTTACTTTTGTTTGTCCAACAGAGTTACATGCTTTCCAAGCTGCTTTACCTGATTTTGAACAAAGAAATACTGTGGTGATCGGTGCATCTTGTGATACTAATGAAGTGCACTTTGCATGGTTGAATACTGCAAAAAATAATGGTGGTATCGAAGGTGTTACTTATCCTTTATTAGCTGATACTACGCGTAATCTATCTAAAGCACTGGATATTTTAGATGCTCAAGAAGTATACGATGAAGAATCAAATGATATTTTAGTTGAAGGTTCTAATGTAACTTTCCGCGCTACTTATTTAATCGATGAAACAGGGAAAATTTTCCACGAAAGCGTAAATGACATGCCATTAGGAAGAAATGTTGGTGAATATTTACGCTTAATCGATGCTTATACCCATGTTCAGACTAAAGGTGAGGTTTGTCCTGCTAACTGGGAACAAGGTAAAGAAGCTATGAATGCTGACAGATTGAGTACAGCTGCTTATTTAAGCCAAAACTAAGAAATCAATACTAATGAAATTCCAAATTCCAATTTGAAGGGTGTTTCTTTGGATGGTTGGGATTTGGAATTCTTTTTTAAACAAAAGAGTATGTTACACGAATTAAATGAAGATACGCTGCAAAACGTTGTTAATGACAATGAAAAAGTTGTAGTACAATTTTCGGCTTCATGGTGTGGTAATTGCCGTATTATGAAACCGAAATTTAAAAAACTGGCATCTGAAAACGAAAGCATAACATTTGTAATCGTTGATGCTGAAAATTCCCCAGAATCAAGAAAACTGGCAAATGTTTCCAATTTACCTACGTTTGCAACATTTGTTGGTGGAAAACTGGTGAATGAAACACAAACGAATAAGGCTGAAGTTTTAACCGAATTGGTTAACGAAATTATTTAATCATGAAGTTACCAGTGATCAAACACCTGACTCAGTTTATAGAAGAAAATGATCAGGATTATATTGTAGAAACCATTGAAGTGCTTGAAGCTTTGACTGAAATACCTTCTTTAAAAGATGAGGAACTGGATGTTATTGGTGAGTTGATTTCAAATATGTACGGTGCTTTGGAAGTGAATAAAATGGTGAAAGCAGGAACAGATAAAAAAGAAGCGTTGAATGCTTTTATGCAAAGGGTTCTCGGTTCTATTGATAAATAAAAAAGCTCTCAAATTTGAGAGCTTTTTTATTATGGAGTAACAATGCCTTTGTATCGGTTCCAATAGCTGTAAATCAGAAATAAATTAGCAAACAGTACAAATAAACCAATTGCTAAGTTTTCGGGAGTCATCATTAAGTTTATCAGTAAAATATTAACAGTCACAGGTAATACTACCAGATTAGCGAGAGGTACATATTTACCGGCTATGAATGCAACTCCACATAAAAGTTCAATTCCTTTAGCGAGTGGCATGATGTAATGGGAGGCTACAATCCCGGCTTTAAAGGCTTTAAATTCGCCTACAGCTTCGGTTTCAGGTGCTAATTTCAGGAAAAATGCTAATGAGGCCCAAATGAATAAAGCTCCCAGCAATACCCTGATGATAATCGTTAATGCTTTCATAAGTCTTTAATTTTAAGTTACTATAAAGTTACCAAAAATTATCTTACAAAAATCATAAAGCATTTATAAATAAGTGGTTATAGCCTTTGAATTCCGTGTTTTTTTGTGTCAGTTCTGTTTTTTGAAATTGTAAAAAATACAAGCTGAATTATGGGATCCGATTCTGAAAGGCATGTTATTTCTTTGTTAAGTTCTGGGACAAATTATCGGTTTTTTTCTGTACTTTTGGATGCAATTAAAAAAATAGAAACAATGGCTCAAATAACATTAAAAGGAAATACAATAAATACAACTGGTACTTTGCCGCAAGTTGGATCACAGGCAAAAGATTTTTCGTTGATAGGAACTGATTTATCAGTAAAAACATTGACTGACTTTAAAGGAAGCAGAGTGGTGTTAAACGTTTTTCCAAGTATTGATACAGGAACATGTGCGACATCTGTCCGTAAATTCAATGAAAAAGCAAGTAGTCTGGAAAACACCAAAGTGTTGTGTGTTTCCCGTGATTTGCCTTTTGCGCAAAACCGTTTTTGTGGCGCCGAAGGTTTGGAAAATGTAATTAATCTGTCTGATTTCAGAAATAATTCTTTTGGAAATGATTACGGCTTGACTATTGTTGACGGTCCGTTGACTGGATTGCATTCACGTGTTGTCATTGTTTTGGATGAAAACGGAGTGGTTAAATATACGGAGCAAGTTTCTGAAATTGTTGATGAACCTAACTACGAGGCAGCTTTAGCATCATTATAATATGGAATTTAAAAAAGACGAAACCCTTTTAACCGGAAGATTGAAAAGTGTTGTGTATGCTTTCAAAGGTGCTTTGAAGCTTATCACGACCGAACATAGTGTCATGATTCAATCTTCGTTGGTTGTAATTATGACGATAGCCGGTTTTTATTTTGAAATTTCAACTACTGAATGGATGTTTCAAATATTGGTTTTCGGTTTGGTGTTAAGTATTGAAGGATTGAATACGGCTGTTGAAAAAATTGCCGACTTTGTGCATCCTGATTATCACGAACGTATCGGTTTTATTAAAGATATTGCTGCCGGTGCCGTGTTCTTTGCCGCCATGACAGCCATTACCATCGGAGCAATAATTTATATTCCAAAAATAGTTTAATAGCTATTAATAATTATTTTTGTTTTAAAAGCTTACATTTTTAAATGGCCAAATCAAAGAAAACTACCGAAACTGCTATTGAACCTGAAGAAACTAATTTTTTCAGCCGTTTTGTTCCAAACAGAAAGCAAAGTGTTACCTTCGGAATATTACTTATTCTGCTTGGAATAGCCTTGGCTGTTTCTTTTGTGTCTTATTTTGTTAACGGTCAGTTTGACCAGAGTGAGCTCAATGATTTTACAGACCGTAATTCTGAAGTACAGAATTGGTTAGGTAAATTCGGAGCCTATTTAGCTGATTTTTTTATCTACCGCGGATTTGGAATTGCATCATTCCTTTTTGTGCGCCTTTTGCTTTTAACCGGAGCCTATATGGTTTTGGATATGACTGTTTCCAAATTGAGAAAAACCTGGTTCTGGGATGTTTTTGCCGTTATTATATTGTCGATTCTGTTTGGTTTTTTCGGAAATCAATTACCGGAATTGGGAGGTGTAATCGGATTTGAAATGAATCTCTTTTCCCAGGATTATATCGGGAAAACAGGAACCTTGCTGGCTTTACTTTTCGGTGTTGTGATTTATCTGATTTTTAAAGTAAAAATTTCACCTGATAAAATTAAAGGAGCATTAGAGAAAACTAAAAACGAAATCCGTGAAGATTTGGCTACACCGGTTTCAACACCATCTTCGGCTTATAATCTGGAAGAATTTGCAGTTGTAGAAAATGATGACCGTCAGGATTCATTGCTTACAACTCCAAATAAAAATGATTTTGAAGATGGGGAAGAAGAACTTGGTGAAATCACCTTAAAAACAGTTCCTAATATACCTTCACAATTTGAAATCAATAAAGAAGCTTTAAAGCCAACCATTGGCACGGCTTCCGAATTGTCTTTGGAAGTAAATAAAAAACCTGAAGTTGTTGTTCAGGAAGAAAAAGCACACCCGGATGAATTGGTTATCGAAAGAGTGGAAGAGGAAGATATTATTGAAGAAAATCTTGCTGCTAAACTGGTTTCACATTTCGGGGAGTTTGATCCAACTCTGGAATTGTCAAACTACAGGTTTCCAACCATTGATTTATTAAAAGATTATGGTACAGGCGGAATCACAATCAATCAGGAAGAACTTGAAGAAAATAAAAACCGTATTGTAGAAACACTTCGTAACTATAAGATCGATATTGCCCAAATCAAGGCAACTGTAGGTCCATCGGTAACACTATACGAAATCGTGCCGGAAGCAGGTATCCGTATTTCGAAAATCAAAAGTCTAGAGGATGATATAGCTTTGTCGCTTTCGGCATTGGGTATCCGTATTATAGCACCGATGCCTGGTAAAGGAACAATCGGTATTGAGGTTCCTAATAAGAACCCGACTATGGTTCCGATGAAAGGCGTTATTGCTTCGGCTAAATTCCAGGAAGCGGAAATGGAATTGCCTATTGCTTTGGGTAAAACGATTTCAAATGAAACGTTTGTGGTCGATTTGGCCAAAATGCCGCACTTATTGATGGCGGGTGCAACCGGACAAGGTAAATCGGTTGGATTAAATGCTGTACTGACGTCGTTATTGTATAAAAAGCATCCGGCTGAAGTAAAATTTGTGTTGGTCGATCCAAAAAAAGTGGAATTGACTCTTTTTAATAAAATTGAAAGACATTATCTGGCAAAACTTCCTGATGCGGAAGATGCCATCATTACCGATAACTCTAAAGTAATTACCACACTGAACTCATTGTGTGTGGAAATGGATAACCGTTATTCTTTGTTGAAAGACGCCATGGTGCGTAATATTAAAGAGTATAACGAAAAATTCAAGCAGCGTAAACTGAATCCTGAAAACGGTCACCGTTTCTTGCCTTACATTGTTTTGGTAGTTGACGAGTTTGCCGATTTGATCATGACAGCCGGTAAAGAGGTAGAAACACCTATCGCGCGTTTGGCCCAGTTAGCCCGTGCTATCGGTATTCATTTGATTATCGCTACGCAAAGACCTTCGGTGAATGTAATTACGGGTATGATTAAGGCTAACTTCCCGGCAAGGATAGCATTCAGGGTTACTTCGAAAATTGATTCAAGAACCATTTTGGATTCCGGAGGTGCCGATCAGTTAATCGGGCGTGGGGATTTACTTTTCTCAAATGGAAATGATCTGGTGCGTGTACAGTGTGCCTTTGTTGATACGCCGGAAGTAGAAAAAATAACAGAGTTTATCGGTTCACAAAAAGCATATCCGAACGCTTATATGTTGCCTGAATTCGTCGGAGAAGACAGTGGCATAAGTCTTGATATAGATATTTCGGAAAGAGATACATTATTCAGGGAAGCTGCCGAAGTGATTGTAACAGCACAACAAGGTTCGGCTTCATTGATTCAGCGCAAACTGAAATTGGGTTATAACAGAGCCGGGCGTCTAATTGATCAATTGGAAGCAGCCGGAATTGTAGGTCCTTTTGAAGGGAGTAAAGCACGTTCGGTTAATATTCCTGATTTAGTTTCTCTTGAGCAGTTTTTTACAAATGAAAAAAATAACAGTTAAAATGAAAGTATTTAGATTAAATAATCAATCTGTAAGTAAAGTAATCGGGTTACTACTACTTTTGGTAGGTTTTTCCATGCAGGCCCAAAATGCCGATAAGGCAAAAGCTTTATTGGATAAAGTATCGGCAAAAGTGAAGACGTATAAAAATATCCAACTTGATTTTAAATACAACCTGCAAAATACAAAAGAAAATATTAACCAGGACAGTAAAGGAAATGTTACACTTAGCGGAAATCAATATATTTTGAATTTCATGGGAGTTACCAAAATGTGTGACGGAAAAAAAACATATACCATTTCAAAAGAAGATGAGGAAGTAACAGTCGCTTCTGTCGGGAAAGGGGAAGATGATAATGATACGCCTGCAAAAATGCTGACTTTCTTCAGTAAAGGGTTTAAGTACGCATGGGATATTACGCAAACGGTAAAAGGTAAAAAAATACAATACGTAAAATTAACGCCTATCAGTTCAAAAGACGACCGTAAACAAATTCTTGTTGGGGTTGATGTTGCCTCAAACACAATTTATAATACCATCACTGTGGGTAAAAATGGTACCAAAGTAACGTTGACTGTTAATTCTTTTAAAACTAATGTTGCGTTACCTAAAAATCATTTTACCTTTGTTAAAGCTAAATATCCTAATTACTACATCAATAATTTGGATTAATTTTGATGAATGAAAATTCTTGACCGTTATCTGTTAAAAACATACCTGATTACATTTACTTCGGTATTTGTAATCTTGTTTTTTATATTCATACTACAAACCGTTTGGTTGTTCATTTCCGAATTAGCGGGTAAGGACTTAGACCTGATCATGGTTTTTAAGTTTTTGCTTTTTGCTTCGCCAAAGTTGGTGCCATTGGTATTGCCTTTGACTGTACTTCTTTCTTCCATCATGACTTTTGGTGATTTAGCCGAGAATTATGAATTTGCCGCAATGAAATCGGCAGGTATTTCTTTTCAACGGACATTACGTTCATTGGGTGTTTTTATCGTATTGTTGAGTTTGTGCTCTTTTTTCTTTGCTAATAATGTGATTCCTTACGCCGAATATAAATTCATTAATTTCCGGAAAAATATCGCTCAGGTTAAACCTGCTTTGGCTATTGCCGAAGGACAATTCAGTGATATCGGAAGTATTAATATTAAAGTTGATAAAAAATCAGGAGAAAAAGGCGAAATCCTGACCGGAGTGACCATTCACAAAAAATCTAATTTGGGAGAAGGTGCCAAAACGGTTATCAAATCCAAAAAAGGACATTTGATCAGCAGTGAAGATTCGAATTTACTCCAATTGGTTTTAATGGACGGATATTACTACGAAGACATCACTCCGAAAGATTATAAGGAAAGGGATAAAATGCCTTTTGCCAAAGTTTTTTTCAAGAAATACAACATCAATATTGATTTATCCAAACTGAATACATCGCAGGGAGCTGATGATGAAATCACTAATACAAATACAATGCTTAAAATCAGTGAATTGCGTTATACGGTCGATTCATTGACAACTGATTATAATAAAGAGGTGGTTTCTGTAGCCGATAACGTTTACCAGCGATTGGGAGTAACTAATTATTACCAGGTAGATTCCATTAAGCCTAAAACTCCAAAAACTCCTGAATTGACAAGTTTTCTTAAGAGCCAGGATAAGTTGAGAGTGCTCGAAGTTGCTTCAAGTGATGCGGTAAGTTCGAAGCAAAATCTTGAAATGAATGAGTCTACATTTCAATCCAAAAGAAAAGACATTAACAGCCACTGGCACTCGATTTATGAAAAATTTGTAATCGCTTATGCCTGTATCTTTATGTTTTTCATTGGTGCACCATTAGGAGCAATTATCCGTAAAGGAGGGCTGGGATTGCCTATTGTTTTTGCAATGCTCATTTTTATCACGTTCCACTTCCTGAATACTTTCGGTAAGAAGTTTGCACAGGAATCGGGTATTTCACCTTTTATGGGAGCTTGGCTGTCATCAATCGTGCTGACTCCGTTGGCTATTTATCTGACCAAAAAAGCAATTAATGATAACGGTGACGTGAATTTTGATTTCATTACCGAACCTTTCAGAAGAATTTATGAATTCTTTACTAGAATATTAAACAATAACAACAACAATACACAAGAAGATGGCCACTGAAACCATTAAACTCAACACAATTGAAGAAGCTATAGAAGATATCCGTCAAGGAAAAGTAATTATAGTAGTAGATGATGAAGACCGCGAAAATGAAGGAGATTTCCTTGCAGCAGCAGAAAAAGTAACACCCGAAATGATCAATTTTATGGCAACTCATGGCCGTGGATTGATTTGTACACCCTTAACCGAAAGCCGTTGTAAGGAATTAGGATTAAGAGCGATGGTAACCAATAATACAGATCATATGGAAACTGCTTTCACGGTTTCGGTTGATTTGAAAGGACATGGTGTTACGACCGGAATTTCGGCTTCGGACAGGGCCAAAACTGTTCAGGCGTTGATTAATCCTGATACTAAACCTTTTGATTTAGCACGTCCCGGGCATATTTTCCCGTTGATTGCAAAACAAGGTGGTGTTTTACGCCGTACAGGCCACACAGAAGCTGCTATTGATTTTGCACGTTTGGCTGGATTTAAACCGGCCGGTGTTATCGTTGAAATCATGAACGAAGACGGAACAATGGCCCGTTTACCGCAATTGGTTGAAGTAGCGAAGAGATTTGATCTGAAACTGGTTTCAATCGAAGCTTTAGTGGCATACAGAATGCAACACGACAGTCTGATTGTGAAAAAAGAAGATTTTGACATACAAACACGTTTTGGAACATTCAGAATGCGTGCCTATGAGCAAACAACAAATAAACAAATCCACATAGCTTTAACGAAAGGAACCTGGAATACGGGAGAGCCTGTGTTAACGCGTATCAATTCTTCGCAGGTAAATAACGATTTGTTGGGAACATTGACAAATAATGCTGATAAGCAATTGGATGATATGTTCCGGGTGATTAACGAACAAGGGCAGGGAGCCGTGATTTTTGTGAATCAGGACATGCAATCAGTAAGTTTACTGAACCGTATTGCCGAATTGAAAGAATTACAGCAGCAAGGCGAAATGAAAGCACCGAAGATTGTAATTGACAGTAAAGATTACGGAATCGGGGCACAAATCTTACATGATCTGGATATTTCCAAAATCCGATTGGTGTCGAATACCGAAGTCGGAAAGCGCGTAGGTATGATTGGATACGGATTGGAGATCGTAGAGTACGTTACTTATTAAAAAAGTTTCGGATGTAAACTAAACGAAATGAAACAGTTAAAAAATAAGTTGTAAATATTTCGTTTTTTTCTTTCCAAAACGCTTGCAGAAATAAAAAACAGTGCTATATTTGCACTCGCAATACGGAAGTAGAGCGAGTCTTACTGGAGAAATGGCAGAGTGGTCGAATGCGGCAGTCTTGAAAACTGTTGACTGTAACAGGTCCGGGGGTTCGAATCCCTCTTTCTCCGCAACGGTAAACCGTAAACAACTTAGAAATAAGAGTTTACGGTTTTTTTATTTCTACTTTGTCCGACGTTTGTCCCAATCTCAAAAAAAACATCTTAGTTTTTTAAATTCTTTTATAAATATTGTCCGGCAATGATAAATTCAATCAAACAGTAAATTGGATTGATTTTTGTTCTCAAACTGTCAAACAATAAAAGGATTCATTTTTTGTTCAAGACTAAAATACAAACTTACTAATCCCAATATCTTCTATGAACTACCAACAAGAGTACGATTCTATTTATAACAGTTACTATTTAAAAATTGAGAAATTAATAAAACATCATCTTATTGCAGAAAAAGCCAAAAAGAGAAATGTAAATCTTGTTCATAATGAATTGAATCAATTTTTATATAATAACACTCCTTCAAAATTTGAAGTCAATAATAATCCTGCTCTTAAAAATCTATTGCAATTGTTTGAAGCAAGATTTAAACTTTATGGTGAAGACTATATCAATCTAATCTTTTCAAATGAAATAAAAACTGGTTTTAATGCGATTCAACCAGTTGAGTTGCCTTCTGGATATACAATCAAAAAACTATTGATGGAAATTGCAATTATTTCGGCAATTGAAGAAGTTTGTCGTTTACTTAGCATAAATAATAGTTTGTTTTATCTGTTTTATAATTCAAATGATTTTTCCAGATTTGAAATTAAAGAATATAAAGGAATGGAGATTGATGAAACACCAATTTATATTGAATTAAACAGAAGGTTAAATCCAAATCATTATACAGTTGAAACTGGATTAGATGGTTATTTTGAAGAAATTGAAGAAACTACAAATAAAACCTATTCGTTACCCATTGCAATAGCCTTACTTAATGAAGTCGGTTTTTTTGAATTGGAGAAAATCAAAAACCTATCACCAACCAGTTTGGCAAAAATCATTGCAATTATTCAATTGAAAGACCCAAGCGATAAAAACACTAATAGAGCCATAAGTGGTAATGTTAGGGTTTTAAATCCTGATAATAAAGAAAACAACTTTAAATACACTTCACACAAGCACGCTGAAAAGGTTAAGTCAATATTAAATGAGATTAAGCAGGGGAATAGTTAGGAGTAGCCCTCGGCATTAAGCGAAATTAAGTTTGCACTATAATTTAAAATTTATAACAAATGAAAAATGTAGTTCAACTTGAAAACATCGATGCCACAGAATTCAAAAATGAAATCATTAACGGCGTTATTTTAGCTTTAAAAAGCAATGATAGCTTATTGCAATTAAATGAGCAATCAGAACAACTTCTTACTCGAGAAGAAACCGCAAAATTGCTTTCGGTTAGTTTGGTCACTTTATGGGATTGGACAAAAAAAGATATTATTCCTGCGTACCGGATAGGGAATAAGGTTCGTTACAAAAGAAGCGAGATTTTAAAATCATTGAATCAGAAAAACCAGTTTGGTGAATTTTAAAAGTCTTTCTTATGCAAACGAATAATCAAATATTAATTTCAGATGCGTTAAGTCATTTGAATGCCATGAAAAGAGATTTTGCACGATTAAGGCTGGATTATAACAGAGATAATGTTTTAGTTCATGCAACCGGAAAACATATTGAATCCTGTGAATTAATTGAGCAACTGATAAAAGGCTATGATAATCATAATTTTTAAATTGTTATCAAATAACATCAATGGGGTTTTATTGGCAGATACCGAATTACACGGTGTTTTAATCAAAATCAAGAAAAGTAAACACGCCGATAACTTTGACAACTCAAAAATGGCAACCATAATTTTTGAAATATGAAAGAGTATATCCGTGTCGGAACCGAGTATTTCAAGGAAGTACTGTGTCCATTAATGAGTGGTGATAATATGAAATCATTGATAAAATGGAATAAAGCAACCATTATTGATGATTTTGGAAAAGAAAGCATACAGCAGATTAAGAAGTATGAAACCTTTTGTACGTTTCCTTCCCACATCAATTACCAAAGAGAGATCAATAACTTTTACAATAAGTATGAACCGCCTTCATATTCTATTAATGAAAAAGGCAGTTGGGAGAATATTAAATTCTTTTTGCAGCATATTTTCGGAGAGCAATATGAATTAGGGTTAGACTACTTAACTATCCTTTGAAAATATCCCAGTCAAATCTTACCGATATTGTGTTTGGTAAGTGTGGAGCGAAATACAGGGAAAAGTACTTTCCTGAAATTCTTAAAGCTAATCTTTGAAGGTAATATGACAATCAATAAGAACGAAGACTTCAGGAGTCGTTTTAATTCTGATTGGGCAGGGAAATTGATTGTGGCGGTTGATGAAGTATTATTGGATAAGAAAGAGGACAGTGAGCGCATTAAAAATCTTTCAACGTCTAATCATTACAAGTTGGAAGGAAAAGGAGTAGATAAAGCCGAAATCGAGTTTTTTGGCAAGTTTATCCTGTGTTCCAATAACGAAGAAAACTTTATCAAGATTGATGATTTGGAAATCAGGTATTGGGTAATTAAGGTTAATCCTTTTACACAAGAAAACCCGGACTTGTTAAAGCAAATGAGAAACGAGATTTCAGCTTTTACTTATTATCTAACGCATAGGGAAGTAAAAGCTCCAAGGACAACCAGAATGTGGTTTTCTAAAGAGTTGATTTATACCAAAGCCTTAGATGTTTTAATCAAAGGAAACAGAAGTACAATTGAAAAAGAGATTGAGGAATTCATAATTGAACAATTCCATACACTTGAATTAGATGAATTGTATTACACGACAAAGGATTTACACGACCAATTAAACCTTGCCAATATTAGGGTAGGAAAGAGTTATGTATCAAAGATTATTACAGAGAATTTTAAACTAGAACCCAAAAACAGCAGCTACAATTTTTATAGTCTGGATTTATCCACAATGAACCAGGACAAATGGGGTGTTTATACTGAAAGTAGAAAGGGAAGATTCTATACATTCAAAAGGAGTCAATTTATTAAAAACTGTTGATTTGTTGACAAATGAGCAAAAAGTCAATAAATACAATGCTTTACATGTCAACAGCCTATCAACTTTGCGTCAACAAATCAAATTTATAGTTTTACTTTACTTTTTTTGTTGACAGTTTGTTGACGGTTGGTTGAAGTTTAAAGCCAATAAATACAGGCGATTACAGACTATTGTCAACAAATCAACAAAATCAACACATTTTTCACTATAACTGCTAAGTGTTACAATTCAAGACTACAAACTAAGTAATCATATATCGGCTTTAACAACTTCTGCAACCAAATAAGAGCAACCAGTTTTTATATTTGGTTGCAACTGGTTTATTATTGCTTGATAAGCTAACTGTTTTATTTTTTAGCTTTCTTACTTAGTTTAATGGAATAATTGCAACTGGATTTTTCAACTGGTTGCAACCAGTTTTTCATTATTGCAATGCCATTGCAATTGAATAATAGAATCATTGCAATGATAATTGTGATGCGTTTAATTTTGAGAAATTGCTGTTGTATGGCGTTTTTCTTTGTTCGGATATTATTTACTTTTAAAATTTTTCCAAATGAGATAAAGTTCTTCAACTTCTTCTTTGCTAAAATTCTTTTCCCAAAGGTCACAATTGCCCATATACGTCATGCATTCTCCAAATTTCAAGTATTGGGTTTGAGGAATTTCATTTTTTGCCAAACATTTTTTTAAAATATCAAGTCTTCTTTTCTCATCCTCTTTGATAATATTATCTATTTGCTCGATTTCTTTAGATGTATAGTTCTCATTAATTTCTTTGAGTTTCTTCAATTCCGTCCAGTGCTTTCTTGCGTCCATTCCTTGGTCAACTCTTCTGAAACGGTTTTTGTTCAAGGCTAATCTTAATGGTTCCTTTCTTTGGTAGTCAATTCCGTTATTTTTTAATTCTGCCCAAAATTTTTCTGTGTCAGGATTTATACTTTCATTCCAATAAGTCAAAATCCCATTTTCTAAGCATTTTAGACCATATGAATTCATTTTGGTTTCTTTTTCTAAAGAATCTCTCGTATATTTTGACAAGTTTTTAAACGCTTCTTTTGTCTTTTCGTCCAATATCGTAGAACCGTCAATAACTCTGTCATTGATTTTTATTGTCAATATGAGTTTTTCAATGTTTACTAAAGTTGTTATCATAAAGTTTTTAAAATGCCTTATAACGTTCCGCGCTAAACGTAGGTTGAGATTAAGAAAGGCTAAACTTTCGATTAAAAACTAATTTTTCAAATACAAGCCCATTTTTAAATTAAGCCAAATACCCAGCTTGCTTGTAGCGTGTGTTATAGAGCGCTTTTTTAGCTATTGTTTTTTTGTCGGATCAAATCCATACATAAAATTATTCAAATGTCCGCCAGAACTTTCAAGTCCAACGATATCCATTATTTCTTCAAAATATTCACAAACTCTTTCGCGGTCTTCTGTGTCAAGATTCATATATACATCTGAAAATCTGTTAAGTCCATTTTTAATTGCATTTTGATAATCTTCGTCAGTTGCCTTTCCAGTTTCTGCTATTTTTTTAAAATCGTCAACCACAAGATTTAACTTTTCGGTTAAAATAGGTTTAAGTTTTGGGTCAGCAATTCCAGGATAAAATATTTTAGGGTCTTCCAAGAATTTTTCTTTGCTTTTAAATTCTTCAAATTTTGTCATTGCTTTTTCAGGTGTTTTTATTTGTCCTTGTCCACATGAAGCGAACAGAAGTAATGTAATTCCAAATAATTTGTTTGCTATTTTCTTCAATATGTTTCTTTTAAAATGCCCTATAACGTTCCACAGCTTGGCGCAGTAGTGCTGCATGGAACTATTATTTCTTGCTAAAATAAGATTTTTCAGCGGAAAATAGAACATTGTTACTTATTGTAAATAGTAAAACAGGCTTATTCCTATTCCAGTTACCATCGCTAAAATTCCAAGTATATCATTATATCTGAGAATGTTATTTTTTACAAGGTATCTGGCAAGCCTATCAATAGGATGCCAAACAATAAAATGGGTAAAAATTTCATATGTAATAACTCATTTAATTTTGTGAATGTTATATACATAAGCATTTCTAAGCAAATAGTCCGGGGATGAAAATATTTAAACCAAACTTTGTTTACTCCATAGTTCAGAATATTTTCCTTCTTGAGACAATAGCATTGAGTGATTGCCTTGTTCTACGATAGTTCCGTTTTCCATTACCAATATAGTATCTGCATTAGCAATTGTACTTAACCGATGCGCAATAACGATAACCGTTTTACCCTGTGCTTTGAAATCATTTATTACTTTCTGAACTAATTTTTCAGATTGTGTATCAAGTGAAGAAGTTGCCTCGTCCATCAGCAAGATTTCTGGATTTTTATATAAAGCTCGGGCAATTGCAATGCGCTGTTTTTGTCCGCCTGAAAGCATTGCTCCATTTTCTCCTACTTGTGTATTGAATCCATTGGGCATTTTCTCGACAAAATCGGTTATTCCCAACTGGTTGCACAAATCAACAACCAGTTGCACATTTGGAAATGCATCACCTAAAGCTATATTCTCGATTATATTTCCTGAAAAAAGGTTCAGCTCTTGCGGAATTACTCCAATGCATTTTCTTAAACTTTGATAATTGATGTATTGCAAATCATAGTTACCCATATAGATTTTTCCTTCTTTTACAGGATATAAATTTTGTAGAAGTGAAATCAAAGTGGTTTTCCCGCTTCCACTTTCGCCAACTATGGCGGTTGTTTCATTCTTTTTGAATGTTGCATTAAAATTGGTAAAAACTTCCTGCCTAGAACCGTATCTGAACGTTACATTCTCAAACCGTATATCTCCAATATTTTCAGGTTTTAAATCGAATGTATTTTCATTCTCTTCACGCTCTAAATCCATAATCTCAAATAACCTGTCAGCCGCAATAAGCGCATTTTGAGCCGTTTTGTTCATGCTTACCAAAGAAGCAACCGGTGAAGTAAAATATCCTATCAAAGCATAAAAAGAAAACAATTCGCCAGGTGTGATTTCCCTGTCAATCACATAGCCTGACCCAATCCATAATAAAACTAGTGTGAAAATGGATGCCAAAAACTGAGTTGAAGTTCCTGAAAAAACACCATTTAATCCTGATTTATAAATGGAGAAAAGAAGTTTTACAAACCGGTTTTCGGTTTTAATGTTAGAAAATTCTTCAATCCCGAATTCTTTAACCGTTCGGATATGGGTAATACTTTCAACCAATTGTGTTTGTAAATCGGCTGCGTTTTCCATGATATTCCGTTCTACTTTTCTATTGAATTTGTTTAACAGAAAATAGATTAAACCATAAAATGGAATTACTAATAATACTACCAAAGCTAATTTCCAATAATAGGTAAACATTAGCGTAAATGAAAAGATAACAATAAACACATTGACAATCATTTCAATCGCTACTTCATTGATAAATGAACGGATTTTCACTGCATCATTGATTCTTGAAGTGATTTCACCTATTTGCATCGTGTCAAAAAAGCGCTGTGGCAATTGAAGTAAATGTTTGTAGTAACCCAGTATTAATCTGGCATCAATTAATTGCCCGGTCTTGATTACAAAAATGCTCTTTTTTGAGCCTATGTAAGCTTGCAGTAAAATAATTCCAACCATTGAAATACTCAACAGATTAAGTAAGTTGCGATTGCCGTCAACCAAAACATAATCGGTTATTTTCTGGACATAAATAGACATAGCCAATCCCAGTATGGTAAAAACAATTGCGCCGACTAATGCCTGAACCAAGATACTTTTATGGGGTTGTATCAAATCCCAAAAACGTTTCAACGGAGTCACTTTATCATTGTAGGTTTTGAAATCATCATTTTTGGCAAATAAAATCAACACTCCTGTCCATACTTTTTGAAAGTCGTCATAGTTATAGATTTTCATTTTGCCCAAAGCCGGATCCATTACCTCAATTTTGTCTTTACTCACAGCATAAATCACTACGTAATGATGCAATTGTTCTTTGACTACTATATGTGCTATGGAGGGCAAAGGAATTTTATCCAATGAATCAATACCTCCTTTCACACCTTTGGCGGAGAAACCCATTTTTTCAGCAGCTTCAATAATGCCCAAAACGTTAGTACCTCGCTTGTCTGTATTGGCGTATTGACGAATGCGGGCAATGGGAATATTTACTTTATAGTGATTGCCTATGGATGCTAAACAAGCCGCTCCACAATCCTTGATATCGTGTTGTTTTATTTTTATTGATGCCATTTTGAAGTTTATAAGATTGCTTATCGGGTAGAAATAATCTTCGGATTCAGCCAATCATCCACTTTATCAAACAACAAATCATATAAACTCCTACGTGTTATGATATACCTTGCAGTAAGTGTCATTCCATTGGAAATTTGAGTTTTATATCCCGATTTAAGTTGCATTGTTTTTGAGTTCAAATTGCAGCGTACTTTGAAGAAAGCCTGATTTTCCTGAAGTGTAATATTTTTGTCAATGTCAAAAACTTTTCCTTCTAATAATCCCCATTGGTTATAATTGAAAGCATCTATTTGAAATTTAACCGATTGATTTGTTTTGATTAACCCAACGTCATCTGGAGAAACAGTGCATTCAACAATTAGGTTGTCAATTGGAGAAATGGTTGCAACTGGTTGGGAAGCGTTTAGAAAAGAACCTATCTGAATACCTGAAAAATTTTCGATAGTTCCTGTAACCGGAGCAACAACAAAATAACTTTCTGCTTCAGTATCTATTTTATTCAGAGTACCCGATAAGTTTTTTGATTTCTCCTGCAATTCCCTACATCGGTTCTGCCATTGTGCTTTTTGACTTTTATCTAATATCGATAAAGCTTGTTTTGCAGTTGTTAGTTGATGTTTGTATTTGTCAAACTCAGCAGTTGCAATCACGTCTTTTTCATACAATTGCTTTTGTCTGTTATATTCGGTTTGTGCATAATGTAATTTTTCTTCCAACTCACTTTTACGCGTTTGATAACTATACCACTCCTGTACAATCACTTCGGTTTTTAAACCAGAAGCATTACCAGTACTTACTTTTTGCAAATCATCAATAAGGCTTTGATTATCATTTGATGCGATTATTGTAGTGGATTTTTCTGTTTGCAAGTTGTCTTGGGCAATCTTTAGTAAAGTATCTCCTTTTTGCACTAAGCAATTGTTTCTCAACTTTAGTTCTGTAACCTTGCCATTTACCAATACTTGCAAAGGCACTTTGTCGGTTGAACTACGAACTATACCACGACTTTGACTGCTCACATCCACCTTTATGATTGGTAATGAAAGCAAGAGTACAATAACCGCTAAAACTAAAACAACATAGAGCGAGATACTCTTTGTTTTATTTTTAGCTATCAGATTTTCGATGGTATGTATTGGATCTTGACTAAAGTTCATTGTTTACTTTTTTTGAGAAAAATAGAAGCTTGTTTTTTGGCAATAAAAAGCCTGACCACACAAAACAATTGTGCAGTAAGTTTTAGAAATGGAGTAAGGTTAGCCTTACTGTTGTAGAAAGGAAAAGTTTTTATGTATGGAAGAAGCTATTAAAAAGAAAAGTAGGCTTTCTCATCTATAGCTATACCAATAAATAAAACTTTAAAAAATATTAGTGGCTATAATTGTAATAAGCTACACCTATAGCACGACCGAAAAGGTAAATCGCAAAAATTATCATAATTACCATAATCACTATTCTTGCTGGTTTTTTATTTGCTTCCATAATTAAGTAAAAAAGTTAATAAAGAGAAAGTCAAAAGAGACAATCTCTTTACTAACATGTTGTCAAAAAATTATTTTGCTAACGTTCTTCCATAATTCTCTCCGAATTCAAAAAATAGAATTCCAATAACCAGAAACAATGCTAATAGTAATAAAACTAACCAAGTTTTCGAAATTTTCAAATTAAATAGTGTGTTCATTTTTATCAAAAATAAGTGTTAATATACTCAAAATAATTATTTGACTTAAAGGGTGAAGTTAGTTATATTTCTCTGTTAAGTAACCATACGCAACACCCCAAGCATAAGCTGCTATCATCAATGGAACGATTCCTCCTCCATTTACTTGTAGCATCTCTTCTTTATTTAAATCTTGTAAACTCATGATTTTAATGATTAAAAGTTATTAATTAGCCAATGATCTTCCGTAAGCTTCACCTTTTTCAAAAGCCCAAGCCATAGCTCCACCAGCTAGAGCAAGTGCTCCCAAAATTTCACCCATAAGACCACCTTCAACTTCTCTCATTTCTTGAGCATTAAGCTCAACCAAGTTTAAATTTTCTAAATTTTTCATAAATTAGCTTTTTATTTAATTAAATGCAGTCTTGCTCATGTCGTCGAAAACATTATCAGTAAGGCTGCTTTTTTTGTGGTTGGTTTATCCTAAATACTGCCACATAACCAACACTTCGAAAAGTAACAGTATTTTTTGCTTGCAAGCGGTTTATTAAAATAGTTCTCTGTAATTGATTTTTCACAAAGCACTAATTCATTAAATAAACAATAAACATGAATTATCTTATATTTATGTTAAGCCAAAACTATAGCCATTTTTGTTACTTCACAAGTCATGTTAACCTGAATTCATAAATTCAGGTTTCATTTTCATAAATTATCTCTCATAGATGACTCTTTCAAAAATACTTGTGACTGACTATTAATTGCTTAAATAAATCTGAACAATATTTACTTACTTAAACAATTTTACAGGACGGAAATGATGTTTATAAACTATTACAGTCCGTATTTATAAATTCAGGCTCGTTATTTATAAATAATTACCCTAAATCAAAAAAACTAATTAATTTTAGCAATATATAATTTAAGAAAATGCCTGTTAAAAATAAATTTATATATTCATCCATTTGAAATATAATTACAAATTGAATACTAAAAATATTAGTTATAAAGTTTACTTTAGCTACAGAATTTTAATATTACTTTTTAGATTTAGTCTATGAACAATGAATTGCGCTTTTTGAGCTTTATTTTTTTTGCATTAATAAATACTACTTTTTTATATGCCCAACAACAAACATTTAAAATTCCAGATTCTTTAAAAACTGTTGAGTTTAATGAGCTGGAAAAGCGATTTAACAGTTCAATTCTAGACAAGGAGAAAAAGATTATTTATGCTAATACTTACTATTTAAAAGCAAAAAAACAAAGTAATGTTATAATTCAATCAAATGGATTATATATGAAAGCATTTTCGTTGAAGAATAGAGATCAATCTATAAAGTATCTAGATTCAATTGTAAGTCTGACAAAAAATTTAGAAGATTTTATATACCCGGCTAAAGCATATATACTTAAAAACAGATTGCTTTACGCAAATGACAAGTTAAATGATGCTCTGAAAAATATACTAATCGCTGAAGAATATGCAAAAAAAGCGAATAACGTCGAACAGTTAGTACAAATTAAACAACAAATCGGTTTACTTAAAATTGAATTAGGAAGACCAGATGAAGCTTTGCCATTAGTGCTTGAAAATTATAAGTATTATCAATCTAAAAAAGAAAATTCTCCAAATTTCATGTACACTGGATGGATTATATCTGATATTTATAACAGGCAAAAGAAAGCGGATGAATCTTTACATTATACTAATGCATTTCTTGATACCATTGACAATAAAAATCCATATTATAAATATTTCTTATTGAATAAAGGTATTTCATATCATTTAAAAAAGAACTACATAAAAAGCAATGCCTTATTAGATGAATCTACTAAAATGATAGAAAAGGTTGATGACCCTTTGAATTTAGCTTTAGGATATTATTACAGAGGAGAAAATGAATTAATAAGAGATGATAATTTTAAAAAAGCGAAAAAATATTTTGACAAGGTAGATTCAGTATTGCTAGAATCTAAAAAGAATTCTTATGATTTGAGAGATAATTATCTGAGACTAATTGAAATATCGAAACGAATAAATGATGATAACCAACAATTATATTATCTAAACAGACTGATTGAAATAGACAATTATTTAGATAAAAATAATATTGTCCTATCTAAAAATGTAATTAAACATTTTGACAAACCCCAATTGCTATCTCAAAAAGACGAAGTAATTAATAAGATAAATAGAGAGAAAAAAGTCTCTTTAGGTGTAATCTTAATTATTGCCATAGGACTTCTTTTACTAATTTTTTACTTTATAAGAATGAAAAAAGAAAAAGTTCTTTTAGAGCAAAAATTTAATGAATTAATAAATAAAAGCACTGAAGAAAAAACATTAACTAATGTAGAGAAGCATTTTTTAGAAGTTGATATAAGTAATGATTCTAAAGATTTAAAAACTAAGGAAAATGATTTACCTAAAGAAATAGTGCGTGATATTTTGAACAAACTATCATTATTTGAAAAAAGAGGAGAATACATTTCTCCTAACATAAAACAAATTGATTTAGCAAAACAACTGGAGACTAATAGTAGTTATTTATCTAAGGTTATAAATCAATATAAAGATAAAAATTTCAGTCAATACATAAATGATTTAAGAATCGATTACACAGTCAATAAGTTAAAAAAAGACAAGAAATTTAGAAAATATACTATAAAAGCAATAGCAGAAGAAGTTGGTTTTAATAACTCGGATTCATTTGCCAAAGCCTTTTACACCAAAGTAGGTTTACAGCCCTCTTATTTCATAAAAAAAATTAACGAAATGACTGAAGTTTAATTTTTCAAAAAACTGCATATCAACAACTTACAAGTATTAATTGCTTGTATTTATAAATCAAGACAAACACTGTTTTATTGACTATTGTCATTTGATTATTTTAGCGAAAATTTTAAATCAAAAGAACATGAAAAAAGTAAAAAACTTAAACGAAAAGCAAAAATTGACATTAGACAAATTTACAGTAGCTGAATTGAACAACCCCAGGATGATTATGGGTGGTGGAGAGGTTTCAGAAAAAACAGAAACCGGAAACACAAGAACTACTGATCCATTAGGTGTGTAGTAATAATTTTATAATTTAAAAGAGTCTGTGTAGCAGATTCTTTTAAATTATGCTACTTATATTTTGATTAAAACATTAATTCATATACATGAAAATTTCTATTCTATTTTGTTTTTTAATAGCTATTAATGCCAATTCTATTCTTGCGCAAGAAATGAAATTACCTGAAAAACCATTCAGTGAAAATCATTTTGGGAAAGAAGTAGTTGATAATTACAGATATTCAGAAACTACCAAAGACACACTTGTCCAAAAGTGGTTTAAAAACAATGGTGATGAAGCAAGAAATGTTTTGAATTCTATATCAGGCAGAAAAAGCCTTATGGAAAATTTTTTAGATTTTGAAAAAAGGAAATCTGCAATTGTTTCTAATTTAAGAATTACAGAAGATGATTTTAATTTTTATTTAAAGAAAACTGAGAATGATAAAACGGGCAAATTATATTATAAAAAAAATAAAGATGGTTTAGAAGTTTTACTTTTTGACCCTAATGACTATAAAAATGAAACTAAAAACAATTACATAATAAATTACCTAAAGCCATCTTGGGATAGTAACTTTATAGCTGTAGGATTGTCAAAAAACGGAGAAGAGACAGGGGAAATAATCTTCATTGATGTCAAACAAAAAAAGATTTCTTTTGAGTCAATATCTAATTGTTGGCCAGCAGAATTTGGTATTGATTGGTTGCCTGACAACTCAGGAATAATATACTTACACATCCCGGTTATTGACAATAAAGACAGTAATTATATTCTAAACACAGAATTAGTATTATACAAGCTAGGAGATAGCCCTAAAAAACATAAAGTATTATTATCCAAATTAAATAATCCTGATATAAAAATTGAATCCGCAGACTTTCCCATTGTTGATGTTCTAACTAAAAACAATAAATATATTTTAGTTTCTTTAGCGGGAGTTTCATCTTACTTTGACTATTATTACGCAAGTGTTCAAGAATTACAAAATGAAAGAATTGAATGGAAAGCATTAATCAAAAAAGAAGACAACCTTTTAAATCCAAGTCTAAATGACACTTGTTTTTATGCTATGTCTGCAAATAAAGCTTCAAACTATAAAATCATTAAAGCCAACATTTCTTCTTTTAATTCTATAAATGAAGAAATCATAGTCCCTGAAAATAAAAAAGAAACAATTACTGATTTTAAGATCGTAAAAGATGGAATGTTTTATACAACCAGTAAGAATGGCGTTGAAGCAAAATTATATTTTATAGATAAGAAAAACATTGTCAAACATATTGATTTACCAATAAACTCAGGAACAATAACCATAAGTTCAAAGAACAGAAACAGTAACGATTTATGGGTTTCATTAAGCGGTTGGACGAGCCCACTTAGACGTTATTTCTATAACATTCAGACTAACCAATTTCAAGAAGAAAATTTGGTTCCGATCCCTGAATACCCAGAATTTAAAGATTTTGTTGTTAAGGAAATAGAAATACCATCTTACGATGGAACCTTAATTCCTGTATCAATAATTTATAAGAAAAAGCTAAATAAAAATAAAAAAAATAACGTTTTACTTTATGGTTATGGTGCCTATGGCGTATCAACTCTTCCAAGGTTTTCTCCTGTTTTCTTGTCATGGGTTGCTAATGATGGAGTTTATGTTATAAGCCATGTTAGAGGAGGGGGCGAAAAAGGTGACGATTGGTATAAAGGAGGCTTTAAAGAAAACAAACCTAATACTTGGAAAGATTTAATTGCTACGGCAGAATATCTGATTAATGAAAAAATAACCTCAAATAAAAAAATAGCAGTAATAGGTGGAAGTGCCGGAGGTGTTTTGGTAGGAAGAGCTATAACAGAGCGACCTGATTTATTCAAAGTGATGTTGTGTCATAATGGAATGCTAAACATGCTAAGGATAAATGAAGCACCAAACGGACCAAACAATATGAAAGAATTTGGAAATCCTGAAATCCGTGAAGAGTTCAATATGTTGTATAATATGGATTCGTATCAACAAATTACGCCAGGAATTAAATATCCATCTTGTTTAATTTCCGTTGGGATGAATGATGCTCGTGTAGCAACATGGATGTCTGGAAAATTTGTCGCTAAAATGAGAGCTTCTACAACTTCAAAAAATCCTGTACTTTTTGCAGTAGATTATAATTCAGGCCACGGAATAGGCAGCACCAATTTGCAACTATATAATAATTATGCTGATGAATTTTCTTTTGCATTATGGCAAATGGGGCATCCTAAATTCAAATTAATGAAAAAGTAACTAGCGGACTTAATTACGAAATAGCAACAAATTAAAGCCTTTTACCACGCTAACAGCAATTCAATTTTCTAATGAAGAAGTTTATAGATATTATAGCAAGCAGATTAAGAATCTATTTAGCATTACTGATTATAGTAATCATAATTTCTGTTATCTGTAGTATTGCTTTTGGAGGAAAGACTTATTTTTCTGATTTTATGAGTACTCTTTTACCGATAGGGATTGTCATTACTATTGTGCTAATATTTCTAAAGAAAACAGAAATAAACATAAGTATGGAAGTAATTTATTTTTTTGTTAGACTGATTAAAACGACAGTCATACATCTGGCAGTTATTTTTTTAATATTTAACATAGTTGAGTATTTATTTGAAATTGCTATAGAAAAATTTAATCTTCAATATGATGAATC
Source organism: Flavobacterium amniphilum (assembly GCF_023634845.1). Classification (GTDB taxonomy): domain Bacteria; phylum Bacteroidota; class Bacteroidia; order Flavobacteriales; family Flavobacteriaceae; genus Flavobacterium; species Flavobacterium amniphilum. Next base: position 194,824 of record NZ_JAMLJL010000007.1, read on the forward strand.
AGAAGGGTATGGTGCTATCCTTGCATCTATAATTACCATAGTGTATTTGTTTTTTAGTCTTAGAAGTAAAATAAAATTTAAACAAGAGTCATAAAATGAAAGTGTTATTGAAAATTATTAAATGGTTTCTAATTCTATTATTAGCCTTACTTATTGCACATTGGATAACGAAAGCAATAATAAATATTTTTAATTGTCATGAAAATGGATTTATGATTGATAGGGTAGTTACAATTGTAAGTTTAGCAATTTATTCTTTTATTTTGGTTAAAAATGTTGGGTTTAAAAATGCTAAAAAAAAATCTAATCAATGTAATTAGCCAAGATGACGGTTGTGGACTTTTGGTTTAATCAAAATTTTAATTCTTAAAATTGCTTCCATCACTATGACCATCATCATAAGATTTTCCGTAACCTCTGAGGTTTCTTTTGTATCCATCAAACCATCCTTTTGTATAGCTATAATCAGTGATTTTTGAAAGTTTATCATCTAAGAATAGATAAAAAATGAGTGCAATAGGGATTAATATAAAGGTTAAAATTAAAGAATCTTGATGGGAAAAATTAAAAATAACGGCAATAATCATAAATAGTATAATGCCTATCGTATTGATAATTTTTTTGTAGTCTTTTTAGATATTTCTTTAATATAATCGTTGATTAAAACAGATGATAAGCAATATATTCCTAAAAGAAATATACAAATAAGGGAGGTGAAAAACCACCATTCAGATTCTTCCCAAAGTTCGAAAATTTTATTTGGTATTTTTATAAAAATGACGACAACTAAGAGGTAGAAAGAAGTTATAAATCCAATTATGAATTCTGCTTTCTGTATTAGAGTTCTATATTTTAACTGCATAAATTTAAAATTGAGAATAGTAGTTTTACAATAGTTGAGGACAGTCAATTGTGCTGTATAAAGTTTCGCTATCATGAGAAGTTACAAATACAGGAATTTTTGTCCATTCTGACTTGGTTGTAAATTTTTCGAATGATACTTTGAATAATTCAAGAAGCCTTAAAGTAATTAGAAGAGCACAAAAATCACTAGCTAATTCTAATCCTTCAATATCCCACTTTTCATTACTCATATAATCTTCATAAATTTTTTGTAAATCTTCAAAACCAGAAATAACCATTACCATTTCAAAAAAATAATCATAATCAGCTAACCAATCGGTATTTTCAGAATCATTGCAAAATGTAAATGAGAATCCTGTTGTGAACCACACATCATGGTTTATTGTAAAGCCATTCATTTCGACATAGATGGCTTTTATGTCATCATCCAGGTTCTCTTTTGATTTTTCAAGTAATGAATTTAAAAATTCATTTACGTCATTTTTTAAATGAAGTAAATCTCTTCCAATTACTTTGTGAAAATCGGTTTCACCTATTGTTTTAAATTTTTCTTCGGTTTTTCTAATAGCATCTTGAATATTACCAGTTTTAACAATTTGGTTTATTTGATCTTCGAAATCGTAGAATTCCATAGTGTAATTTTTTAAACGAATGTTTGTTGTTATAGATTTTTGGTTGGTGACAGTTTGTAGATTTTTATTTTCTTTTTAGCTGTCAAATTCGTTTTGCTGTTCTTTTACCGGTTGCCCGCAATATGGGCAAAACTTATGAAGTTTTTCTAATTGGCTGAAACAATTATCACAAATAATTACTCTGTCAACTATTGACTTGATTGCGTTTGTAGTCCTAACTGTAAAAGCTTCAGGGATTTCTTTCAAAAAACTTGATTCGTTTCCTTTTTGTGTTATTAAAAATAGTTTGTCTTTTGCTCTTGTGATAGCGACATAAAATAAACGTCTTTCTTCTTCCATCAGCAAATCGTGATTTGCTTTTTTAATTATTTGAAAAATTCTGTCTTCAAGCCAAATGTCTGGAAAACCACCATTCCCTTCGGTCAAGCCTAAGATAAAAACGACTTTTGCTTCAAGACCTTTCGATGCATGAATAGTTTTGTTTTGTACACGAATGTTTTCATTTTTAAATCTAAAATAATAAGGTGTAAACATTTTACTTCTCCTATACAAAAACAAAATTTCGTCATTATTTACACCAGCATTTAGCAATTCTGTAACTTTGTCAACACAGAATTTTACGTTCTCTTCTTCTGTATTACCTGAAAATACAACAATTTTATGTTCTGATTTTTTTGAAGATTGAACATCTTTATCAACTTTAAATTTGTTGTGTTTTATAACTTCGTTACTTGCACCAACGATATTTTGCGTACTACGATAATTCAAGTTGAGTTTAATTGTTTGTGCGTTTGAAAAGTGGTTTTCAAATTCAACAATGTAACTTACATTTGAGCCTCTGAAGCCATAGATGCTTTGCCAGTCATCTCCAACGCAAAAAAGTTGCGTGTTATCAGTGAGTAACAACTTTATAAGTTCAACCTGCAAGTTATTTACGTCTTGAAATTCGTCCACTAAAATGTATTGATACTTGTTTTTGTATTTATTCGCTATATCATTGTGATTTTGGAATAGCGATGTGCTTTTTGAAATTAAGTCGTTGAAATCAAGATAAGATTTGTCTGTGCAGTAATGAATGTACTTTTTTACGATTGGAATTGCCAATTCATAGAAATTACGAACTCGTTCGTGTTGGTCATTTCTTGAGTTTTCTAATACGTTTTCAATGTTGATATTTTCAACTTTTATCATATCTGTGATACGCATAATTTGTTGAACAAAATCTTTTACGTTTTCGTGATAACCGTTAAATTCTTCTTTGAAATTTATTGAAATTGTCTGATGATAGTTAGCCGGCAAACGGTTCTTTACGATTTTATCTAGCGTGTGATTAAACAAAGCCGAATCTTTTGTCATACCCTCAAAAGTTTTTATCAACAATAAGTTTCCTTTTCTAAATTGTTCTTCTTTGTCTTTTGACGGGTAACTTTTATCGCTAATATGTTCAATATAAAGATTCGCTTCAGGAATGTAAAAGTCCGGATGGAAGGAAAAGTCTTTTACATTTAGTAATGGCTCGTATTCAAACTTGATACTGTGACGATAAAACCAATCTGCAATAAACTGTTCTGACTTAGAACGTACTTTTGTTCCGTTAAGTGTTGTGAAATATTTCCCATCTTTAGGTAAATGATTCGGATCACTTTGTTTTAAATGGATTTTGTCAATGATGTAATCAAGAATGTAGCGTTTCAGTTTGAGTAAATACTCTGTGTTTTCAGATTCTTCAATTAAGAGTTTGTGGAATACTTCAAAAACTGTTTCGGGTGCAACATGTTTTGAAAGTTCATCTTCTTCATCACGTTTTTCATCACCTATAATTTTGAATTTGTTATCAAATTCGTTTACTCCGTAATTTCGGAGAATTGAATAACAGAAGCTGTGGAATGTTTTGACGGTTAATCCATCAATCCATTTATATTTTTTCTGTTGTAAAAATCTTTCCTTGTCTTTGTCTGCAAAACTTTTTCGCTTGTCAAAAAGTTGTTTTTCATATTCACCGCTTTCATCTGCCGAAATGATAAGTCGGTCAAGCATTTCGTTCGTTGCATTTTTGGTGAAAGTAATTGCAAGAATACTTGAAGGACTTACGCCTTTTTCTTCAATTAAGTAAATGAGCTTTTGCAAAAGTGTTTTCGTCTTTCCCGATCCAGCACCCGCAAGAACTAAAAGTCGCTTTTCTTCACTAACAACAGCGTCTTGTTGCCTATCGTTTAATGCACTTAAATCAACTTTGTTTTTTGTCATGTTGCAGATTTTGGGATTCATAGATAAGTCGTTGTCCATAAGATTCTATTGAACCTTTTCCTCTTTGAAAACATTCTGACAGTAAATCAAGGTCGTTGGTGTATTTTATTGCTTTACTTAAAAGCTCTCTTTCGATATCAGTCCAGGATTCATATGCTCTTGGGAACTGAGTTCTGGCGTTCTGAACATATTCAGAAAGGTTTTCTGTCTTCTGAATCCCTAAATCAATTATTCTTTCTTTTAATTGTTTAATTGCGTTTTCAGATAGAGTGTTAAATTTTTCCTTTCTGAAAAAATCAACTTCTTGATATAGATTATTATTCTTTTTGTCAGATGATAGGTTTTCTGAAAGATATTCATTGAAGAAATCGATTAATTGCCCTTTTGAATATGTGTCTTTGTATTTCCCGTACAGTGAGTTTGAAATTATGCTCCCACTTTTGAATTTTCTTGTTCCGAGAAAAAAACCGATTAAACTATTTGCTGTTATACTAAGACTTTGTTCATTAAATAGTTCTATTACATTTTTTAACTCTTTTTCGTCAAGTTCTGCATTAGATTTGAGTCTATGGAGATTGCTTTTTAGTTGGTCGATAGCAATTTGCATAGCTCTTATAACTGACCGCTCATTTAAGACTGAATCATTGTCAATCATTTCTCCCGTTGTTGGCGAATAACCAGAAGCTAGAGCTTCTAATACTTCTATCGTCTTGATTATATCCATTTCTGAATTTTATTGTGTTGCCGTTCCTAATATTAGATTTTAAACCATATCTAGACAATAGAAGTAAAGTCTTTGGTTAGAGTTCTTAATCATAATTAAAGATAATCAAAATTCTAATTCGGTAATTTTTGGCTAAAAAAACTAAATTTACTATTGTACCAAACCGAGGTTGTATTCAGTGTTTAAAATCCTCTCGTTTTATATAGTTTCTGGTTTGCTTTGGATAATGATTTAACACCTAACTCATCTCTTAGAACTATTCTCAAATTTTTATAATTTTCAAAATAAATATTGAACTTTTCTTCAATAACGTCTTTATTTTCTGAACTTAAATTATTTAGAAATTCAAGAGCACTTTCTACTGTGTTTGTTGCTGAAGTTAATATAATATCTGGGCTTATGTGTGTATTAGAAAAAAGTACTCCGAAAATAGTTTCGATTTTAGTTTTTGTATCAAATTGTTGGGATTGAGTTTCCAACAATTTTGACAAATCTGAATGTAGTTTGTAAAATTCAAAATTAAGTTTTGAAATAAAATTTAATTGTTCTTTGTATAAACTTTCTCTAAGGGAATTTTTTCGATTTATGAAAGAAATGTAAACATTTACAGAGCTTAATATAAAGGTTGTGAATATTCCAAAAGTATAGAATATATCCTTTAAATTTTCGGATGTTATTTTAAAGTTAAAGTCCATTAGCGGTAATTTTTCTTTTTATTATGGTTTCCATATTTCTTTTGAATAGGTTAGTAGGTCAGCTGTTCTGTTGTTTATACTACTTTCACTCCAAGTCGAAGTATTAACATAATCTGTTGTTATTTTGAATGTGCTAAATTGTTGTAATGCTTTTTGTTTTTTAGCCCAAGCAGCATCACGCATACTGCTGTTCAATTTTCCTTTTACAACAGTTAGATTTCCAAGGGTTAACAACTTATGGTCTCTTATTGTATCATCGGTAACTTTTGGTGTATTCCAATGGTTTCTCCATTTTTTTGGCATTATATGTTCAAGGCTTAGATTATCATTATTCAGCATATTGTTGTCCATATACTTATGAGAATTTAAGTATAAAGTAATGCAGAATAAAATGCCTTCAGCGTATTTATTGATAATATGGCTCGAACTAAATGCTGTTGCAAGTAGGATGTCATTAGGCATAATGTTAGTATCATCTTTATAGCCTAACAGGATTTGTTTGAAAGCCTCTTGGGTAGTAACCTTATTTCTTTTCATTTCGCCCATTATGCTCACAAAAAGATTGTTATAATTCTTTGTAGTAAGTTTACAAGCTGTTCGCCTTACTAAATAACTTTCAAGAGTTTCAATAATGTTTTTTCTTTCGTTGGTATCTGTTATGTTTTTGTAGATATAAAGAACTAAGGGCATAACTGTGTTAATATCTAATTTGTCAATTAGATAAAAAAAGCGTTTCTCAAAATCGTTAAACGCAAACTCTTTGAGGTTTATATCGCTTGGGAAGTTGCAATATATCTCTGCATACTCTTTTAACTCTTTTGCAAATGCAATTTTGTCATCGTCAGTTGTATCTTTCAAGTAGGCTTTGTACTCTTTGAAAAGACTTTCAAGTTTTGAGAGTTTTTCTGTTTTTATAGTGAGGAAGCTATGAAGAAACAATTCAATAACTGTTCTTGGAATTCTACCTGCTGTTTTGTTTTCGTTCCAAAACTTCACATCGTCTTCATCTTCTTCAAAAATAGATTCCCAGTATGAATTATAATATGGCTCAACTTTCTTGGAGGCAAAAAGGTAATTTTTTAATAACTCTCCTGTGGTTAACTTAATACCAAGAGAATTTATGGTATCAAAAATTTGCTGAACATCATCTTCTTTGGATAATGCCATATGAATAACAGGCAATTTTTGAAGAACTATATTTGCAATAGACATTAGTTCAGTTTGGTCTAATGATTTTGTTTTGCTCTTGAAATACATATAGCATTTCTGAATATTGTTGAGCTTATCTGCAATATCGTCTTTGTAATCATCATAAGTGAGTTTTTTATTGGCATCTTGACTAAGAACGATTTCTGTAAAATACTTAGTGTCTATTTTGCTGTGTGCAACTCTAATATGCTGTTTGCCATTGGCATCAACAAATATCAGTAGTGAATTAATAAAATTTTTGTTTGCATCATTCTGTAGACTATCCTGTATAGCTTTAAGCAAAATACAAATCGTAGTTAACCGCTGTTGTCCATCAATTAAATCAAATGGATTAATTCCTAAAGTTTCACTTAATTTCTGTTTGATTATGATTGTCCCAATAAAATGTTCGCTGTCTTGTCCTAAGGTATGTGCTTGCTTTTCTTCTAAAATATTATCCCATAATTCTTCCCAATTATCTTTTTTCCAAACATAACTTCTCTGAAAAAATGGAATTTGATATTGATTTGTTCCTTGAAAAAAGGAATGTAGTTTTTCTTTGTTTGCGCTTAACATATTTTTTGTTATTAGGTTGAAATGTCTTTTTTGTGGACTTACCATTAGTGGTTCTGATCTAAACAATGTTGTGGCAAACTTGATCTAGTTTGGTTATTGAAAATATACAAAATGTGAAAAGGAATTTGAATTTTGTCATATCCTAGGTAATATGATTTAACAAGTTTTTAAACAGTTTTTTGAGTGTATGGCAAATTTTTTCTTTCAAAAAAAGAGTTATTCGATCTTATTTGTTCGTTGTACTTGTGATACTAATCCAGCAATTCCTCCTACAGCAGCAGAACCAATAGCGATTAGACCTTCATTTGTCTCACCATTTGAAATTGCTATACAAATTATTGTTGCTATTGCAGTAGCACCGAGAATATAGAGGGCTATGCGTGGTGCCCATCTATCGTATGCAACAGGATTGTTTTTGCGTAATTCGTCAATCAACTTAATTTTTTCTTTGCTAGTAAGGGTTGTGTCTGAAATCACTTTTTCCATTAATGGATAAAGTGCCTGATTTGATGAGTTTTCCATTTATTGATTATTTAAAAACTATTGATTTCTAACTTTTTATTTACCAATTGTTTCTTCAGTATGCGATTTTACAATTTAATTATAGTTAAAACTAAAAATTGATATTATAGCAGATTGTTATTACAATTGTGTTTTTACTATATCTTTATAGCTTCATCGAATTTTCCATTATTTCCATACATCCCTAAATTACCATTTGATTCAAGAATATAGTATTCACCATGACCATTATTGTCGTCTAAACGAGTTTTTCCAGATGTTTTTGTTTCTTTAATTTCACTATCCATGGTTGAGCCATCTTTAAAAGTAATTCTTATGTAAAGTTTACCTTCTTTGTTTTTAAAAAATACTAATGAAGCTCCCATGAGGCTTTTTTCACTTCTCCACTTTCCTAATATCTCTCCATCTATTTTGTCAGTTTTTGCTGTTTTTTGGTCTTGAGATTCTGTTGAACCTAAGATGTTTACTTCAAGTTCTGGTGTAAAGTGAGTTGTTGCCCAAATTCCTTCAGTCATTCCTGGGATATTGTAAAATACCCATAGATGGTTATAATCTTCTCTATCTTTTCTTATTTCTAATGCAATTTCTTTTAGAATCTTCTCATCAACTTTTTGTTTAATTGAATTTCAATGTTATTCTTGCTTAAGTTTTCATTTGGTTCTTCTTTGATAATTTCCCATTTAACATCGTCCGGAATTGAAGAATTTCCACAAGCTGTAAGTAGAAGTGAAGTTAAAAAGTAAAGCAAGTTTCTCATATTTTTTAATTATTGTTGTTGTGTTATTTAGTGTTTTAATTGAGTCTTAAAATTACTAAGTTGTCATTGTCTTCTATAGTATAAGATAATACTTGATTATCGTTATTGTAATTATCTATGTCCGTTAAGTCAACTATTATTAACTTATTTGAATAATTCCCAACTAAATAGAAATCTTCAATTTGTAGAAGAGTATGGATTATTAATGTTTGTGTGTCAATGTTATATTCAAAATCAATTATTGCATAATTATTGAATTTTATCTGTTTTCTATATGAAGTGTCTAAATCGATTGGGATAACTGCTGGTAATGGAAAACCTAAAAATTGTATCGAGGCTTGAATATAGCTATCAATGATTTGTTTAATTCCTATATTAAGAATTTTGCGGTAATTTAATGTAGTAACTCCGTTGTATATATTTTGGTGTTTATTAGGTGCGTCTATCAAATATGCTAGAAGGTCTGTATGTATTTGTTTAAAAAAGTGATTTGTTTCATCTATGTTGATAGAGTATTTTAGACCTAATGTGATTTTTTTTGGAATCATAAATTTTGTTGTTTAGTTTAATGCATTCCAATTTAGTATTTATTGCTGAATTGATTTGTAAGTAGAAATACGTATTTTGAGTATAAAAAATGTGTGGTTAGTTGCTTTTTTCTCACTAACATTGTAAACATTGCAACCAATAAAACTATCTGGTTGCAACTGGTTTTTTGAAAACCTCTGAAGTTAAAAAGCTTGTGTTTGTTCGTTGTGTTTTTACTGAACCGGTATTGTAACTAGATTGTTTAATTAGGTTGCAACCAGTTTCTACATAATTGCGCACCAATTGCAATTGGTGTGCAATTAAATTTAGAAGACATTGCAATGATTTAGAACAATCATTGCAATGACATTGCAATTTAAGAATCTTTGATTTACTTAACAATCTTAAACCGATTCTTTCATTTGTTTTTGACTTTGCATGTTCCAATATACGGCCATTTGTTGAGCATAATCAACAGCGGTTTTGCCTATGTAGTTTAGGAATTCCTTTTCGGTGCTATGTCCTGTCACATTCAATAATAAACCAGTTGGAATATCTCCGTAATAATTGGTTGCAAAGGAACGTCTGCAAATGTGTGAAGTAACTAACTCCCATTTTGGGAAATCCCCATTTTCCTTTCGGGAAGTTTCAGGGTTAATCCTGGCACCTGAAATGATTTCGTCGAGTTGAGCTTCTTTGCAAACATCTTTTATGTACAAATTAAATTTAGCTTTTGAACTGTCTATGTTTTTGCTGTAAAGAGGAGGGAAGTTGCCATTTCTTTTGTCTAAAATCGCTCTTACTTTATCGTGTACAAGTATAGAAACTCTTTTCTTGGTTTTTTGCTGAATAAGTTCAATGAAATCTAAATCGCCTATTTTCTTAATGTCCCGACTGGTTAACTGCAATAAATCCCCAACACGTTGCCCTATATAGCAACCAATCAACAACCAGTCTCTCGCATCTTGTAAATGTGTTTCTTTTAATTCAACATTTTCGATTTTAGTTAATTCATCCCAATTAAGATAAATTTTATCAATTTGAACACTGAAACCTTTAATTTGTTGAAGTTGCGGACTAACAGTATAGCCTGATTTTTGAGCATCTAAACAAATGGTTTTTAAGAACTTTAAATAACGTCCTGCTGTATTTCTGCTTAATTTTTCTACTTCAAGTAAATATTTAAGAAAGTCATTTCTGTATTTTAAATCAATTTCTGAAAGTTTGTACTTGTGGCGTTTGTATTCTTGAAATCCTTGTATCTTTAATTTTATTGTTTTGTATTTTGTAATTGTAGCTTTAGACGTACCGAGTTCTCCGGTTCTGTCATTTGTTTTCAGTTCCAATTTTTCAACATAGAGATCACAATAATTAAGAATGAAATTATTGTCGGTTTTCTCAGCTTTATTAAAATGGGAATTCAAGCAGTCATTTAACCAATCTTTATTAACTATGTCTGATTCTGTTCCGCTTTTATTATACCGACTGATGATGAAAGATTCCAAAGTGTCTAATTCATTTTGAAGACTATCTCTTTCTGCGAATTGTGAAACCTTTCTGATTTTACCAGTTGCGTTATTAAAATAAGCTGGGTTTATAACTAACGGAGTTGCTAATTTTATATCAGTTTCTCTGTTTGCGACAAATCGGATATATATTTTTGTTGGATTATTATTCCCTCTAATCGAAAATTTGATTGTAGCCATATTTGGTTTTTTAGTTGCAACAAATATAGATAGTCGGTTTCTTTTAAAAAAATATTTGTCCGACTTTTGTCCGACAAAAAGTGAATTTATCCTAATTTTACTGAATTCAGTTTAATTGTTTTGTTTCTTTGTAAATCCCTTTAAATATTAAGCTTTACAAGTTTTTTGGATTAAAATCAATAGTTTGAAATTAATTGGTAATTAAATAGTTTAGTTCCCTCTTTCTCCGTGGAACAAAACCCGAAACGAAAGTTTCGGGTTTTTTGTTTTATGGAGTTTTCAAACTAATCTTAAGTTACTCCGGATATACTTACATCACAAAACCCTCCAAAGATTCTTTGAAGGGTTCACTTTTTTATACAGTTTTGAAACCTGTGTTTAATTTTTGAAAAAAAAATAATTAAACACTCTTTCTGTGTCTTTTTTTGAAAAAATAAAAATTAAACACGCTTTCTGTGTTTTTTTTTGAAAAAATAAAAATTAAACACAACCCTTCTAATAAAATATCCTGTTTTTCAATTTCCATATAACCTTTTATCTTTTTAGAAAAAAAATAAAAGAATAACAGAAAGTGTTATTTTTTTGGAGAAAATAAAAAAGAATAACAGAGAAGAAATGCTTTCCGTTAATTCAATTCATTCTATAATTCAAGGTATCATGGTTGCAGTTTACTAACCGATTTAATAAAGTACGGGGAATCGTTCCATCTGATTTTTTTATAAGCAAAGTTTTGCTGTAAGGATTCCGGAAGGCATCTCCAGATGACTTCATTCATTTTTTCCAGCAATAATTTTTTAGAAAATGTATCCGATACAACCAAGCTGATTTCCCTCACGGGTTTTGGTTCCTTAAATGGTTTAAATAAACTACTATTGGGCTCATTGATGATTGAAAGTTCCGGAAGGATGGCAAATCCGAGTTCAGCTCTTACCAGATTTTTAAGCGTCTCAATCGAATTGATGTCGTATTGAAATTGGTCCTTTATTTTGCCCGGGTTCTTAATTCCGCAAATATCGAGCAGCTGTGCATTGTAACAATATTCGTTTTGCAAGAGTAAGAGTTCAGCTTTGTCATTGGGTTGCATTTCATAAAAAGAAGCTTCAGCTAACGGATGGCTGTTGTTAAGATAAGCCAGGAAAGGTTCTTTGAACACCGGATGTTCGATTAGGTTCGGACTTCCAGTTGGTGTCGCCATAATAGCAATGTCAATGGTTCCGGTTTCTAAATTTTGAATCAATTGCCCGGTGTGTCCTTCTTTAATGGTGAAATGCATTTTCGGGGCGGCTTCCTTCATTTCTTTTATAAACAACGGAATCAGATAAGGGGACAGCGTACTTATAATGCCAATTTTGACTTCTCCTTCGAGAGTATTCTTCTGATTGATGACAAAATCCCTGATGTCATCTGCTTCACGGAGTATTTTTTTTGCACGGTTGATGATTTCGGTTCCGAGTAGGGTTGGGGTCAACGGAACTTTAGTGCGGTCAAAAATTTTAATTCCTATTTCTTCTTCTAAATTTTTGAGTTGGATGGTCAGCCCAGGCTGTGTTACCATGCATATTTCCGCAGCTCTTGCAAAATGGCGTTCTTCATCTAATGCCACTATATATTTCAATTGTTGTAAAGTCATGGTTATAAATTTATTTTATAAAGGTAAAAAATTATCAATTTGATTTATGAAAATGCCCGCCATAAATTTGTTTCATCAAATCAGTATAACGGTTTGAAAATCAGAAATAAATACTAATAAAATTAAAAATCAAGATTATGAAATTTACAAGAAAAGCAATCGCCAACTGGAAAGGTACAGGAATGGAAGGCAAAGGAACCATTAGTACACAAAGTACAACTTTAGATAACGCACAGTTATCATTTAAAACCCGTTTCGATGAAGGAGTGGGGACTAACCCGGAAGAATTAATAGCTGCAGCGCATTCAGGATGTTTTACCATGCAATTGAGTTTTTTATTATCAGAAGGAGGATTTATACCTGAGGATTTGAATACAGAAGCAAAAGTGGTTTTTGAAGACGGAACAATTACCCGTATCGATCTGGAGCTTACCGGTAAAGTGCCTGGTATTTCGGAAGAGAAATTCAAAGAAACTGCGCTTAAAGCAAAAGAAATCTGTCCGGTTTCAAAATTGCTGAATGCTGAAATTTCATTATCAGTGACTTTAATTTCTTAAATACAAATCATGAATAGTAGAAATCCCGGTTACAAAGCCGGGATTTTTTTATGTATTGAAAATGAAAATTGTTGTAAATCAATGTGATGTGGGATTTTGTAATTTAGTTTATGTGTAAAATGCACGAATATTTTAGGAATTGTGTTATGAGAGGAAAATCATTAATATCACTCGTTGTAAGAAATTTGTTTTTCACTGTTTTACAACCCGGACTGGTTGTTGGGTTATTTCCTTATTTGATAATCGGAAAAAATTATAGATTATCTGATTTTCAATTGTTTCATTATGTCGGACTAAGTTTATTTTTGATTGGCTTAGGAGTTCTTTTCTATTGTATCATAAAATTTATCTTCGATGGTTTTGGAACAATTTCTCCTCTAGATTCATCCAAGCGGTTGGTTGTTTCCGGATTGTATAATTATTCCCGAAATCCAATGTACATCGGTGTCATTTTAGCGCTTATCGGTGAAACTATTTTCTTTGATTCTTTTAATTTGCTTTGCTATACTTCTTTTGTTTTCTTAGGCTTTAACCTCTTTGTCATATTTATTGAAGAACCAAGATTGAAAAGAGATTTTAGAATGGATTATAAAAATTATCTTAAATCAGTGAGAAGATGGCTCTGAGAAAAGTTTTACAAGATTTGTTAAATATTTGATCAAATGATTAAAAAATTTGTTTAAAATGATTTAGGTTGTATCTTTGTCAAAAAAAGAAGCCCTAAAATGTCAGAATTGGATCCTTCAACAGAAGAAAAAATTAAAGAAGCTGCCCGAAAAGTTTTTACGAAGAAAGGGTATGCGGCTACGAGAACACGTGATATTGCTGAAGAGGCAGGTATCAATCTTTCGTTGTTGAATTATTATTTCAGAAGTAAAGAGAAGTTGTTTCATCAGGTAATCATGGAAAAAGTACAGCAGATTTTCGGTGTGTTGTTTCCAATTTTAAGTAATGAAAGTCTTTCCCTTGATGAAAAGATAGATCTGATTGTAGAAAATTATATCAATCTGTTAATTGAAAATCCTAATTTACCGATTTTCGTTTTCAGTGAATTAAAGAATCATCCGCAACTTTTTGAAGGGAAAATCAATGCAAATTTGGTTAAAGACTCTTCATTTATAAAGCAATTGCGTGAAAGAAGACCCGATATCAACCCGGCGCAGTTCATGGTGAGTATATTTGGTATGACGGTTTTTCCGTTTATGGCTAAACCTATATTGTCTGCCGTTCATATGGCAACTGAAGATGATTTTGAAGCCTTGATGATTCAAAGGAAAGTGCTTGTCCCGAAGTGGATAAAGGCTATCCTCGAAAGTGAATAGCTATTTTTTTACCCATAAATTGGTCAATTGATTAAAATGAATTATTAAAAAATGTGATTAAAATGAAAAGAAAGTATTATGTGTTTTTTATTCTGTTGTTTTTCAGTATGATAAATGCCCAAGAAATGAAGATTTTGACCTTGGATGGATGTCACCATAACGCTGAACAACAGTATCCACTGATTAAAAAGCGGGATTTGATAACTAAAAGCCTGGAATATTCAATAAGCAACATTTCAAAAGGATATTTGCCTCAACTGAGTGGTTTGAATCAATTAACTTGGCAATCAGATGTTACTAAATTTCCGGTTTCAAATCGAAATGCTGATATGCCTGAAATAAGCCAGACACAGTACAAAGGCTATGCTGAAGTAACGCAGTTGGTTTATGACGGAGGTGTAATCAGACAAAAGAAAAGTAATGAAGAAGTGAATGCGAAAGTCATGACGCAGTCATTGGAAGTAGAACTATACAAGTTGCGTGACCGGATCAATAATCTTTTTTTGGGTATCATAATGATTGATGAACAATTGAAAACAAATCAGTTGTATAAGGATGATATCAATATCGGATTGAAATCGGTTGAAGCGCAAATTAAAAACGGAACTTCCTTCCGTAGTAATGCTGATTTGTTGAAAGCTGAATTGTTAAAAGCGGATCAGAAGTCCAATGCATTAAAGAGTAATAGAAAGGCATGTCTGAATATGCTGGGATTGTTTATCGGAAAGGAATTGGATGAAAATACGGTTTTGGAAAAACCGCAAACTCCAAACCCGGATAAAACCATCAAACGTCCTGAACTTAGTTTATTCGATTTTAAAAACGAAAGGCTGGATTTGAACAAGAAAATGATTAATACTAAGGATATGCCTAAACTGAGTCTTTTTGCGCAATCCGGTATATCAAATCCGGGATTGAATATGTTCGAAGAAGGAGTGCAAAATTATTTTATTGGTGGAGCAAGATTAACGTGGTCATTGTCCTACACCAAGAAAAAAGAAAAAGCAATTATTGATTTGCAAAAGTTGGAAAATGAAGCAGACAGGGAAACTTTTCTTTTTAACACGAATCTTGAATTGCAACAACAGAGTTCGGAAATTACTAAACTACAGGAAAATTTAGCCATTGATGATGAGATTGTCATGTTACGTAATAATGTAAAGAAGGCAGCTTTGGCACAATTGGAAAACGGCGTCATTACCAGTAGCAATTATTTGCGTGAAGTAAATGAGGAAAATGTGGCCATCCAAAATAAAAGTATTCATGTGATTGAATTGCTTCTGGCACAATATAAAGAAAAAACAACAAGAGGAAATTAACAGTAAAAGATAAAAATGAGAACAGGATTAATCATAGGAGTTATTGCTTTAGCAATGACATCATGCGGAAAAACCGAAAACGAATTTGATGCAACGGGTACATTCGAAGCTGTCGAAACGACAGTGCCGGCTCAGGCTAACGGAATCATCAAAGATTTTAAAGTGGAAGAAGGGCAGGACTTGAAGGCCGGACAAATTATCGGTTATATCGATACCGTGCAATTGGTGCTCAAAAAAGAACAATTGGAAGCCCAAATGAATGCTGTTTTAAGTAAAAAACCGAATATTTCAACAGAAACGGCAGCATTGCAGGAAGATTTAAAACAGGCTAAACGGGAGAGACAACGTCTCGAAAATCTGGTGAAAGCAGATGCGGCTACGCAGAAACAATTGGACGATGCAACTACTTATGTTGATATTGTCCAGAAAAAGATAGCCGCCTTGCAGACTTCCCTTGCACATTCGACATCGAGTTTAAGTGGTGAGGCATCGGGTTTACAGGCGCAAATTGAACAAATCAATGACCAATTGGAAAAATCGGAAATCGTCAATGAAGTAAATGGTAATGTGATTGCAAAATATGCCGAGGTAAACGAAATGGCATCCAATGGGAAACCATTATATAAAATTGCAGATTTAAGTACAATAACATTGCGTGTTTATATTACAGGTGACCAATTTGCTAAGGTTAAAATCGGACAAAAAGTAAAAGTGTTTGTTGATGCTGATGCCGAAAACTATAAAAACTACGAAGGAACTATTGAATGGATCAGCAATAAAGCCGAATTTACACCGAAAACAATACAGACTAAAGAAGAACGGGCCAATTTGGTTTACGCGGTTAAAATCAAGGTGAAAAATGACGGAATGCTGAAGATAGGGATGTACGGTGAAATCAAACTGTAATATAAATTCAAATGAAGGAGAATAGAAATGATATTGATAACACTTATAACGGCGGGATTGCTGTGGATTCGAAAGTCGCAGTTTACGTTGAAAGCCTTACCAAAATGTATGGTAAGAGGAAAGAAATAGTAGCAGTTGATTCGGTTTCTTTTTCGGTAAATGAAGGTGAAATTTTTGGAATAATCGGTCCTGACGGTGCGGGAAAAACGAGTCTGTTCCGTATGCTCACAACCTTGCTTTTACCCGACAGCGGAAAAGCGACCGTCGACGGATTTGATATTGTAAAAGATTATAAAAAAATACGGAATAATGTAGGATACATGCCTGGCCGGTTTTCTTTGTACCAAGACATGACGATTGAAGAAAACCTGACTTTTTTTGCAACGGTTTTCGGGACGACAATTGAAGAAAATTATAATTTAATTGAAGATATATACAAGCAAATCGAGAAGTTCAAAACCAGACGCGCCGGGAAACTTTCGGGCGGGATGAAACAAAAACTGGCACTTTGCTGTGCGTTAATCCACAAACCGACAGTTCTCTTTCTGGATGAACCCACAACCGGTGTCGATCCGGTTTCCCGTAAAGAGTTTTGGGAAATGCTGAAAAGGCTTAAAGAACAGAATATCACTATTCTGGTTTCCACGCCGTATATGGATGAAGCCACATTGTGCGACCGGATTGCTTTGATGCAGGAAGGTAAAATCATGTCGGTTGATACACCGAAAAATATAATGGCATCCTATCCGCAGCAATTGTATAGTGTCAAAGCTTCGGATATGTATGGTATGCTGAAGTCGCTCAAAAAATGGCATAGTATCTTGTCGAGTTACACTTTTGGTGAATATGCCCATGTATCGGTACGGAATGAAAGTGATAATACTATTAACGAAATTATGAAATATCTTCAAGAGCAAGGCCATACGGCTATAGAAGTAAAACCTACGGAAGCAACCATTGAAGACAGTTTCATTCAGTTGTTATCGGATAAAAAAGAAGAAAATGGAGACCACTAAGGAAATATCGATAAAGGCAGAAAAAATGACCAAGCGTTTTGGTGATTTTACAGCCGTGAAGGAAATCAGCTTTGAGGTTTACAAAGGCGAAATATTCGGTTTTCTTGGAGCTAACGGAGCAGGGAAGACGACAGCCATGCGGATGTTGTGCGGTTTGTCGGTTCCTACATCAGGTTCGGCAACTATAGCAGGTTTTGATGTTTTCAAAGATACCGAAGAAATTAAAAAGCACATCGGTTACATGAGTCAGAAGTTTTCGCTTTATGAAGACTTGACCATTTTGGAAAACCTGGAGTTTTTTGGTGGGATTTACGGATTGTCTATGGTACAAATCAAGGAGAAAAGTACGCAACTGATTGATAAACTGGGTTTACAGAAAGAAGCGAAGAAATTAGTCGGTAGTTTGCCTTTGGGGTGGAAACAGAAACTGGCATTTTGTACTGCGGTTTTCCATGATCCTGAAATAGTATTCCTGGATGAACCAACCGGTGGTGTCGATCCCGTTACCCGAAGACAGTTTTGGGATTTGATATATGAAGCAGCCGAAAGAGGTATCACGGTTTTCGTAACCACACACTATATGGATGAAGCCGAATATTGCAACCGGATTTCAATGATGGTGGATGGAGCGATCAGTGCCTTGGGTTCACCTGCCGAACTGAAAAAGAATTATAATGCCAATACTATGGATGAAGTGTTTTACCAATTGGCAAGAGTTGCGAAACGTGGTGATTAATTGTAAAGAATGAACAAATGAAGCAATTTCTGATTTTTGTATTGAAGGAGTTTTATCACGTATTGCGTGACAAGAAAACACTGTTTATTTTATTTGGGATGCCCATTGCCCAAATTACACTGTTTGGTTTTGCACTGACTAACGAATTGAAGAATTCTAAAATTATAGTTGTGGACAATGCCAAAGATATCAGTTCACAGGCATTGATTACCAAACTGGAAGCCAGCCGTTATTTTGAAATAGAAAAAGTACCGCTATCACATAAGGAAATCCTGGAACAATTCCGGTATGGGGAAATTAAAGCAGCTATTTTGTTTCCGTCCAATTTTAATAATGACCTGATGCATAACAATAAAGCCCAGATGCAGATTCTGACTGATGCCTCTGATCCGAATACGGCTACGACAATTACGAATTATGCCACTTCGGTTATTATGGATTACCAAAAGGAAATCAATAATGTGAATATGGCTCCATACCAAATTATTCCTGTAACCCGAATGCTCTATAATCCGCAAATGAAAGGTGTACACAACTTTGTTCCGGGAGTAATGGCAATGGTTCTCATGCTGATATGTGTAATGATGACTGCTATTTCTATTGTAAAGGAAAAAGAACTTGGTACGATGGAAATCCTTCTGGTGTCACCATTCAAGCCCATTCTGGTTATTTTGGCCAAAGCCGTACCTTATTTTATATTGTCTTTAATCAATCTGGGAACAATTCTGTTGTTGAGCGTGTATGCCATGGATTTGCCTATCAAAGGAAGTTTGTTGTTGCTGATTGCGGAAAGTGCTCTGTTTATTATCTGTTGTTTGGTTCTGGGGATTCTGATTTCTATTAACACCGCATCACAGCAGGTAGCCATGTTGGTTTCGTTAGTTGGAATGTTAATGCCAACGATGATTTTCAGTGGGTATATGTTCCCGATAGAAAACATGCCGAAAGTGTTGCAGGTTGTGTCAAACGCAATTCCTTCAAAATGGTATTACATCATTGTGAAGAACATTATGATCAAAGGATTGGGGTTTGCTTCGGTTTGGAAGGAAACACTCATTTTAGCAGGAATTACAGTATTTCTGTTGCTTGTCAGTCTGTTTAAATTTAAAGTACGGTTAGAGTAAGTGTGTGACGAAAGGTTTTACACAATTTTAAGAATATGAATTATGAATAATACACTGCTATTTTTATTACGGAAGGAATTCCGTCAGATATTCAGGGATAAAGCAATATTGGCCATTATTTTTATATTGCCCACCATTCAGTTCCTGATATTGCCGCTTGCTGCGAATTATGAAGTGAAAAACATCAATCTGACGGTAGTGGATAATGATAAATCGGCTTACTCAAGGGAGCTGATCAATAAAGTAACCGGTTCGGGGTATTTTAAGCTTCAAAATTACAGTCCTTCTTTTGCCGACGCATTGAAAGATGTCGAAAATGATCAGGCTGATTTGGTCCTTGAAATTCCGAAAGATTTTGAAAAGAATCTGGTTAACGGAAATTACCAACAATTATTTGTTGCTGTCAATGCGATCAATGGTTCCAAAGCCGGACTGGGCGGAAGTTATCTCGGACAGACGATTGCCGATTTCAATAAGGAAATCAGAATGAAACTGATTGATCCGGCTCAGTTTGGAAAAATAACTGAAATAGAAATTACTTCGGCCAATTGGTTCAATCCGCATATGAATTACCAAATGTACTTTGTTCCCGGAATTCTGGCTTTGCTGGTGACTTTGGTGGGGGCTTTTTTAACGACTTTGAATATTGTCAGGGAAAAGGAGATTGGTACTATTGAACAAATTAATGTGACGCCAATCCGCAAGTACCACTTCATTTTAGGGAAACTGATTCCGTTCTGGATTTTGGCCAATATTGTTTTTACCATCGGATTGGTATTGGCCCGTTATATTTACGGAATTGTACCGGAAGGGAATATTCTCGTGATGTATTCTTTTGTAGCGATTTATTTGTTGGCTATGTTGGGTTTCGGACTGTTGATTTCGACTTATTGTGAAACACAGCAACAGGCTATGCTCATCATGTTTTTCTTCCAGCTGATTTTTATGTTGTTGGGCGGATTGTTTACACCTATCGAAAGTATGCCCGAATGGGCCATCTGGATTGCAAGATTCAATCCGGTTGCTTATTTAATTGATGTGATGAGGATGTTCATTCTGAAAGGAAGCGGATTTCACAATGTAGTTGGACATTTCATGGCGATTATCGGATTTGCTGTGTTTTTTAATACCTGGGCTGTTTTGAATTACCGGAAAACGAATTAAATTTATGCTCAAAGTATTATACTAAAATGAGAAGAATACATTTATTTGAATTTGAAGATCAAAAGTGGTTTCCTGAGTTTTTGAGAAACTATATGACCGACTTCCTGCAGTTTTTATCTAATAAGACTAAATTGTATGCACCGGCCGACTAAAATGAGAAGAATACATTTATTTGAATTTGAAGATCAAAAGTGGTTTCCTGAGTTTTTGAGAAACTATATGACCGACTTCCTGCAGTTTTTATCTAATAAGACTAAATTGTATGCACCGGCCGTTCCTATTATTGAAAAAGGATTGATTGCCTGTGAAACCAATCAGATTATTGATCTGGCTTCGGGCGGCGGAGGCGGATTGATCTGGCTGAATAAAGAACTCAGCGCCGGAAATCCTGAACTGAAAATCCTGTTAACTGATTATTACCCGAATATAGCTGCTTTTGAGTATACGAAGAAGCAGGCTGCCAATTTTGATTTTATTGCTGATTCTGTTGATGCACGAAACGTTCCGGAGCATTTAAAAGGATTACGGACACAATTTCTGTCACTGCATCATTTTAAACCGGATGATGCAAAGAAGATATTACAGAATGCTGTTGATATCCGGAGCGGTATTGCAGTATTTGAAGCACAGGAAAGAACAGTTGCGAGTCTTGTTGCAATGTTTTTGTCTCCAATCTCAGTATTGTTGGCAACGCCTTTTATCCGTCCGTTTTCGATTGGACGGCTTGTGTTTACTTATTTAATTCCGGTAGTGCCTTTGGTTGTCTGTTGGGATGGTATTGTATCATCTTTACGGACCTATTCGGTAACTGAAATGAATGAACTGATATCCGGTTTGGAAAACGGTGAAACCTTTAACTGGGAAATCGGGAGAATGAAATCAGGGCCTGGAACGGTGTTGTATTTACTTGGAACACCAAAGAAAAGTATTTAAGCTACTATTGTTATAAATAGAAAACCCCAACAGTTGTTGGGGTTTTTAATATTATGATTTTTGCTCTTTGTTGAAGTAAACCAGATAGTAATACATCTGTTTTTCTTCATCCCAGCCTTTTTCCACAAACTTCTCTGCGCTTTCAGGATTGATAAAGTCTAATTTGATCTGGATGTTAGTATCCAGTTCGATAACGTTTTTCATCTTACGGCGTGCATCGCTTACTGCTGCATTGGCAATAGGGAAGGTGGTCAAGTCTTCAATGCTGTATTTTTCACCTTTATCCACTTTATAATTCTTGAACTCAGAAATTAAATCCGGGTTATCGATTACTTCGTTTAAAAAGGTGGTTTCTTCGAAATTGTCATTCTTTGCGAAGTGGTTTACCGCACGGTTCATGAACATTACTTCTTCTTTTTTATCTTCGGCAGGTAATACTACTTCTTTAGCGAAGTCCTGACAGAATTTAAGATACTTCTTTGTCATGAAGTTCTCGTCCTGGAAAGCGTCTACGCTAAGGAAATGCTCTAACCAGTAACGTGCATCATAACGGTTGCTGTCAACCGTAAGGATTTTGTATCCTTCTTCTTTTTTATAGTTGAAGATCAAACAACCTTTGTCCAGTTTCTGTAGGTTGATTCCCTGCTGTAAGATCATATCCAGTTGTGAGTCTTTCTCTTCAAACTGAAGGAAGTCAGATTTGATCTCACTTTTGAAAACACCAATAGCATCAACCGGTTTGTTATCGATGGAAACATTGGTTAAATAAGCCACATATACCTCACCGTTTTTAATGTGCGGATGATTAGACTGTTCAAATAAATGTTTTGTGATTTTTTTAGATACTTCGTGAACGTTACCCGGATTGGCAAATATTTCAGAAGCCAGAGTGTACATTTCGTTGTAATCCAAATCCACGTCATGGGCAAATTGATAGTAGTTTTCTTCGCTGCTTCTGAAAGGCTTGAAGAAAAACTCTTTTAAAAGCGGCATGATTTCATCATTTAGGCCATACGGCTGTTCAGATAAAAAGATTGCTTCGTTACGGCTTTTGTTTCCTACACGGTGGATTGATAAATTATCAATATGAGTATTAAAAAGATTGATCATTTTGTCTGTGTTTTGTTTGTTTAAATAAAAAAGAACATAGAAAACAGAAATATCTTTTAACTATGTTCTATAATCTATTTTAAAAATATTAATTCCAGTTCTCTTCGAAGCCGTAGTCTTCAAAAGAGTCGTCGCCTTCAAACATGTCGAAGTCTTCTTCATCGTAGTCGTCTTCAAATTCATCATGGAAACCACCTTCTTTATCTGCTTCGAATTCTTTGTCCGGGGCAAAAGAAGGCATCATTCCGTGGGAGAACAACAGGTCAGGATAGCTAACACCATTATCCGGTTCTTCAATTGCGGCTAATTCCACGAAGAATGTCCACATGTTCAGGAAGTCGTATACATAAATCATTTTGGTGTTATCTTCATCAAATGTGGATGATAAAAGATAATCTCCCATGGTTAAGCCTTCGCCAGGTGTGTCCCCGGTATCGAATAAAGGGATTTCTTCATCCTGATTCCATTTGTCATCACAGGTATAAAATGCAGCCATTTCCATTCCGTCAAAGCCGAAAGCGTTTACCACAGCATTGTGTAAATCTTCCAGTGTATCCTTTTCTTCAATGGCTATATCCCTGAAAATATCTTCTTCCGCGTCAAGAATGACTCTGAATTTGTAAATCATAATTGTCAGTATTATTGAAAGGTCAAAGGTAAAATATAATTTCGATTTAGAGTTTAGGAATCCTGAATTGTTGATAAGATTTTAATCAACTCTCGTAGAATTCGATAGGTAAATCATCTGGATCTGTGGTGAAGAAAAAGCGTTTTTGGGTGTATTCATCCTCTCTGATTTCTTCACAAACCAACTTATAATCTGTCAGGTATTGTCTGGTTTTGGCAATGTCATTTACCTCAAAAGCCAAGTGACGTAATCCTGCAGCTTCGGGTCTAGATATTCTTTTGGGCGGCTCAGGAAAAGAAAACAATTCGATGGTATAGATACCATTGAGGGCTAAATCCAGTTTATGGGATTGTCTTTCTTCCCTGAAGACTTCCTGTATGATTTCCAGACCGAGTATTTCCGTGTAGAAGTGTTTTGACTTTTGGTAATCGGAACAAATGATGGCGATGTGATGGACTTTATTGAGTTGGAGCATTTCGTTTGTTTTTCAGGACATGTAAAGAACAGAGGATAATCCAAAGCAGGATGCTTCCTTCAATAATACGTTGGATTACTCCTTTGTAGGGAGACTGTAAGTCGGCATTGAGCAGTATGAAAAAGCAGAAACTCAGCGCTGCCAGGATGAAACCCGAGTTGGAAAACGAAGCAGCATTCTTCCATTTCCGGGAGGCGATGGCTACTAAAGCAATTGAAGGCGGAACCATCAGATAGGTGAAGAACCCTGTCAGGTTGTGTATGAGTTGGCTCACGGAAGGATTAACAAAATCAGGGTTACAGCCGGCATCACAATTAAAGAAGCCGCAAATAACCGTACCTAAGCCATAACCGACACCAACTCCCAAAAAGCCTAAGGTGCTTAAAGCCGATTTATCGGTTTCCTTCAGCGAGAAAACAGAGAACAGAAACAGTAAGAACCCGCTTGGAATGTATAAAAAGTGGCGTATGAAGTCAGCGTCAGGAGCACCGACAGCATAGAGTTCGCTGATAAACTGTGAACTATAGTCATACCCCGGATACTGAATTCCGGCAATGACGGTTGTCAGTACAAAGAGCAACGCACCGGTAATTCCGGTTAAAAAGGTTTTGGATATAGTCATTTTACTTCGTTTGTTTTAGTTGGTCCCTTCCGATTTGATACGGTCGAAAATTTTGTTCTTAAACTTAGTAAATTTTTTGTTAGTAGGATAGTGCCTGTTGGTAGTCATGTTGTTAAAAATCAGGGCAAAAGCTAAAAGGATCAAGGCACCACTCAGTACCGGTGACAAGACATACCAATAGCCCAGTTTTACAATAGCAGGCGAACCCGTAACCGCAATCAGTGCGGTTGCACCACCGGGAGGGTGCAATGTTTTGGTAATCTGCATGAGAACGATGGCTGATGCTACCGCTACAGCGGAAGCCAGCCAGATAATGTCAGGGAAAAGCTTAGCAGCAGTGACTCCCACAATAGCAGAAATGACATGACCGCCAATGAGGTTGCGGGGTTGTGCGAGAGGACTCTGGATTACACCATAAATGAGCACACAGGAAGCACCGAAAGAACCAATCAGGAACACATAATCTTCTTTTGGGAAGGCATTGTACTGCAAATAGGCAATGATTCCCATGCCCGTAAAAGCACCGATGAAAGCCCAGAAATGCTCCCGGAAGTCCACCAATGTTTCTTTGTACAGAACGTATTTAGCCTTGCGGTAATTGCGTTTGATTTTGGGTGTAGGCATGCTAACTGACTTTTTGCGGTTTATAGGAATAAACGGTATGTGGATAGATATACTGCGCGGTGTATTTTGCAACAAGACAGACAATTGCCGCCGGAAACAGTAAAACGTAGTTGTTTATGAGTCCGCAGGTGAGGAATATGGCTGTAAGCGGAGCATTGATGCTTGCGCTGAGCATGGCACCCATTCCCAGAATCATGAAATTGAGAGGTATGACCTGTGCATCAAAAAAAGTATTCAGGAGAATGGCCAATAAGAGACCGATGAACCCACCTGTGAAAATGCTGGGAGCGAATACACCTCCGTCACCACCGGCAGCCAGGGTTGCAGAAGTGACTATGGGTTTCAGGATGATAATACCCGAGAATGTCAGGAATAAAGACAATGAAAGCGTCAACTGATTTGATTGTGCCAGATTTTCTTTAATGGCATGGTAACCTTCCCCGTAAAGCTGTGGCAATACCAATAAGGCGATACCCAGGATACCGGAACCCAATACTATTCTTGTGGAGTGTTTGCTGATTTCGGTGAACTTCTTTTTGAAGAAGATAACAGATTTAGTCAGGTAAACCGAATTCATGCCTGCGATGATACCCAAGAGTATAAAATAAGGAATGGCTTTCCAGTTCCAGAATGTTATATTGGCAGAGAATAATGGCTTTTCATCCAATACATAAATAAAAACCAGTGCTGTTGCCACTGCAATTGATGTTGTAATCAACAATGTTTTTGACAATTTCTTTGAGATGACTTCCCAGGCGAACAGGAAACCGGCAAACGGACTGCAGAAAAGAGCTGTTACCCCGGCAGCTACTCCTGCGCAGATCAATTCAGTTTTATGGCGGTTGAAGAGGTTTTCCTTTTCCTGCGCAACTGAGCCAACCGTAGCCGATGCCACTACTGTTGAAACCTCAATACCGGTAGAACCTCCAAAAGCAACAGTAAGTAATCCGTTGATGAAATGTGAAGGTATTTTATACACCGGGAGACTGTTCTTTCGTTCTGACGTAGTGTCGAATATTTCCTTAATACCTTTGTTTTCCTTCTTCTTGAACAGGTATTGGCGTAAAAAGTAAATAACGGATAATCCAACAGCCGGGAAGAGTATGAGCAGAAAGTTATTGGCAGAAGCTTTATGAAACAGAATGTCTTCGTAATGTTCAGTGATGTGTTTTAAGGAAACAGCCAGAAATGCAGAAAGAAAACCGATTAAAACAGAAACCACTGCCAGTTTTTGGTACTTGATACGTGTGTAATTCTTTTTGATGTGGTTTATTTTCTTCATGCGGGGTGTTCCATTAAGGTTTGGTCACTGCAAAAATACATTGCAATGAAAGAAATATTCTTTTAAAAATGTTAAAGTTAAGCTGTTGGCAGCAGGCCGGTTAGAGTAGGTTTAATTCTTTTTTAATCTTAGGAGGCAGTTTGTCTTTAACCAGATTGTACGATTGTCCGGTGAAGTGTTTCCATTCTTTTAGCGAGAGTGTATTGATGTTTTCCACCAGTACCCATTTGTATTTGGCCACATACGGGGCGGGTTTTATGCCCGGTTGGGTACTCATGGTTTCAAACTCTTCTTCGGTTACTTTGAAAGAGGCAGAGGTGGGCGACTGGTTGAGGCCCACTACGCAGAACATCTTAGTTCCGATACAAAAGCACAGATCATTACCCCATTTGATGTCTTCGGTAACGTGGGGCAGTGCTTTGCAGATTTGCTGTAGGGTTTCGATATCCATCATCAGAACTTAGTCTTGGCTACTTTATCATGGTTTTTGGATACCTGCATTAAGGCAGCGCTGCTGTACCATGGTGTTAATTCCACTTCGAATATTTTAGCTTTTACGGCAGGGTCTGTTTCTACGAGTTTCTGTGCTTCTTCGACAGTGGCACAATTGAAGATGAAAATACCACGGTAATTGCGGTCGTTTTTCATGAACGGTCCGGCTACTGCCAGTTTACCTTCTTCTGCCAGTTTGTTGATATTGGCCATGTGGCCTTCGAAGTATTTCTTCTTTTCCTCTGCAGTTGCGGTTGTATTGCTTCCGGTTTTTAAAATGCAGAATACATAGTGTTTCATTCCGTATTCATCGGCTCCTAATTCCTTTGCAAGTTTTTCATCATAGGGATTTAGATTGTCTGTTTGTGCATGGGAGGTTATTCCGCAGAAAAGAATTAAGGTATAGAAGATGTTTTTCATGATTATGGATGTTAGTGTTGTAAAGTTAGTTTTTTTAGTGATTAGTAACTAGTAATTAGTGCTTAGTTTTTAGTCCTTAGTCCTTAGTAATTAGTTTTTAGTTCTTGATGATTAGTGATTGTTGCTTTTAAGGAGAATCTACTAATCTTATAGTTTTATTCCGCTTGTATTGTACTTATACTGCACTTTAGTATGGCTTTAGTATGGCTTTAGTATGGCTTTAGTATGGCTTTAGTATGGGTCAAGTACGGGTCAAGTACGGGTCAAATACGGGTCAAATACGGGTCGAATACGGGTCGAATACGGGTCGAATACGGGTCAAGTACGGGTCAAGTACGGGTCAATTACGGGTCAATTACGGGTCAAGTACGGGTCAAGTATGGGTCAAGTATGGGTCAAGTATGGGTCAAGTATGGGTCAAGTATGGGTCAAGTATGGGTCAAGTATGGGTCAAGTATGGGTCAAGTACGGGTCAAGTACGGGTCAAGTACGGGTCAAGTACGGGTCAAGTACGGGTCAAATACGGGTCAAGTACGGGTCAAGTACGGGTCAAGTACGGGTCAAGTACGGGTCAAGTACGGGTCAAGTACGGGTCAAGTACGGGTCAACCGTGAGGTGATTTGGGGTTATAACATAAGGAGAAAAGACTTAAACGATGTTTTTTGGTTACCAACCGAAGTAATGGGATCTGGTGGCTTTGTTTGTACGGTTATCCGGTTTTTTGCATGGAGTGCCGGTTTTTGTGAATATTAGTTTGCAGTTTTCGGATGAATGTAATTTTTTTTGTTTTGGATAATAGGAACTTGCTTTTAAAAATATAAAATTTAATTTATTAAAAACCAGTATAAATACGTATTGTCTGCTATTTCAGATTCGCAGTATATTAGAGAAGTATGTAGTTTGATTATTGGCATGGAAATGTGCGGTTATCTGATGGTGATCCCAAAAAGCGGACATGCTTAGCGGTGAGACTATTGGGAGTTGGGAGATATTTGCTGGTTGATTCATCATTAAAAATGAATGAAAGGGATTCTTCCGATGGTATTGATTTTCCTGTAAAACATGATACGGGGGTGCTGAAAACCGAATAGAGTAGGCAGAAACTAAAAAATTAATAAAAATGGGGAAAAAATGTATTCTTGTTTTAACGATGATTTTCGGTCAGTTGGTATTTTGCCAGACATCTGCTTCTTTAGATAGTCCGGATAACCAGATCAGCGGAAACGGCATTTCAAAAGGTAAAGGTAAAAAGCCAACTACAGATGATGTTCTGAAGGGGAAAAAATCGTTACATTTTTTAAAATTGGCCTTGGATTATTCAAACGTTGAAATCAAATTTGACGGTAAGAAAATGATAGCCGGAGAGCTGACCTCCGATGAGGTTAAAAAATTCTGTTCGAATTCATTTGAAGGGGAGATACTGACAAGAGAAACGTTCAACGCTTCCTATAATGTCGGTATTTCCGGATTTGGTTCAGACGGTAAGATTGAAAGCAGTACTGTTTGCCTGAAGAAATTTGCCCTTTTTTACAAGTTGGTCAACGTGAGAAGAAAAAGTGATAAAGCCATTATCGGTTCCATTATTCTGGGATATGGATACAGTTTAGACGTGAATGTCAATTCCAAGGAAAAACAGGCGACAGCCAAGTATTCCAGTATTGCTTCTTTATCGGCGTCAAAAAGTAAGTTTGAGGGAAATATATCCCTTTCAAAATTCGGAATCCCCACGGATAAAGTCCAAATTACATTCCCGAGTATCTCAAAAGTAGATGAGAGCAGCCTGCAATTAGGTTCGAGCATGCTTGAAAATGCCAAAACCATGATTGTGAATGCTGTTGGCAACGGTCAAATTACCCCCCGTTTAACCGTTATCGGTTTTATTCCGATTGATGATACAGATAATGAAACCCTTTATAAGGCAATTCTTGACTTAAATGATCCTTCGGAAGAAAGCAAAAATTACATATTAAATTAGGGCGGCAATTAAGAAAAGATCAGTTTCAACGACACTTTTCCGCTTTATTGACTGCATAAAGTACCTTCCGGACCTGTTTCAATTGCCATTGCTGAACACCCGGAATTACTGCTAATTACTTTGTTTTAAAATGTTTGTGTAAACCCCAATTCAATAGTTGGGGTTTATTTTTTGTAAAAAAAATCTTCAATTTATTTGCGTAGTTAAATAACTACATATATATTTGTGTAGTCAAATAACTACATGATGAATTTAAGAAGAGATGTTTTTCAGGCAATTGCAGATCCAACGAGAAGGGCGATTTTACTTTTAGTTTCTGCGCAAGCGGTCACAGCGGGGGCGATAGCGGCTAACTTTGATACCGCCCGCCCGACAATTTCCAAACATTTACAGATACTGACCGAATGTGAATTACTCGGCAAAGAACAAATTGGCCGCGAGATTTACTACAGTCTGAACACGGAAAAGATGAAGGAGATAGCCGATTTTATAGAGCCTTTCCGCCAGTTGTGGGAGCAACGGTTCAATACTTTGGAACAAATCATGAAAAACTATACACCTAAAAACTAAAAAAAGTGGAACAGAAAACAAAACTCAATGCCGAAGACGGCCGCCAGGAAATTATAATCACCAGAGAGTTCGATTTGCCTTTGGAATTATTGTTTACCGCGTATGTTGAACCTGAAATCGTAGCCCAATGGATGGGGACCAAAGTGGTGAAACTCGATTCGAAAAAGCATGGCAGCTATCAGTTTGTGACAACCGATCCCAAAGGAAATGAGCATCATTTTAACGGTACCATCCATGAGTTTGTACCCAATCAAAAGATTACCCGTACTTTCGAGATGGAGCATACCGATTTTCCGGTGCAGCTTGAATTCCTGAATTTTGAGAAAGTAACCGATGTGACGAGTAAATTAACGATGCAGGTGGTGTATAAATCGGTTGAGGACCGTAATAATATGCTGAAACTGCCATTTGCGCAGGGAATCAATTTTGCGCATAACAGACTGCAGGAAATTGCAAATAAATTAAAATAACAAACAATCAAACTAAAAAACAGTATCATGACAAAGAGAAACAAAATTATCTATTGGGTAGCCACACTTTGGTTATCATTGGGAATGACAGCAACGGGAATTGTACAATTGATCCAATTGCCTGAAGAAGCTGAAAAAATGAAAGGACTGGGGTATCCTTTGTATTTTCTGACGATTATCGGAATATGGAAATTACTGGGTGTAGTGGCTATTTTGTCACCAAAATTACCTTTAGTAAAAGAATGGGCTTACGGCGGATTTTTCTTCCTGATGACGGGAGCCGCATTTTCGCATCTGGCCGTAAATGACAGTGCGGGTGAGTATTTCGGCCCGGGATTGTTGATCGTATTGACGATTGTGTCCTGGTATTTCAGACCGGAAGGGAGAAAACTGATAACCGTAAACGAATAATGATGAATCCGAAAGCAGACTGGTTTTTTGAAGAAGACTCGAATTGGCAGAAAGAATACAAGGCCTTGCGGACTATCGTGAATTCGTGCGGACTGACCGAAGAGCTGAAATGGGGCGTACCGTGTTATACCGTTCAGGGGAACAATGTGGTTCTGATCCATGGGTTTAAGGATTATTGTGCGTTGCTGTTCCACAAGGGCGTTTTGCTCAGTGACGAACAACAACTGCTGATCCAGCAAACGAAGAATGTACAGGCAGCAAGACAATTGCGGTTCACGAATTTAGAGGAGATCGTTTCGAATGAAAAACTTCTGAAAACGTATATCTATGAGGCGGTTGAGGTGGAACGTTCAGGTGTTCAGGTGCAGTATAAAAAAACCGAAGATTTTGAAATGCCGGATGAATTCCGTGTCAAGTTGGACAGCGACCCGAACCTGAAAACGGCTTTTGACGGATTGTCAGAGGGAAGGAAAAAGGGATACCTGCTGTTCTTTTCTTCGGCGAAGCAATCGAAAACGCGGGAGTCAAGGATTGAAAAGAACCTGGACAGGATATTAATGGGGAAGGGGCTTGACGATTAGTGGTTAATTGTTAGTGATGGAGATAAAAGATGGGTGTATGCTCATCTTTTTTTTTTTGAGTTATGAGTTATGAGTTATGAGTTATGAGTTATGAGTTATGAGTTGTGAGTTGTGAGTTGTGAGTGTCGTATATTGTTGACCGCGCTATCGGGGATGTTAATGTCAATTTTAGAAAATTAAAAAATGTTGAAATTGAAACGATGCTTGATTTTAATATCCATGTTCTTATTGTTTTTGAACTGTGGAGGAGTAAAAAGAGAATCTTACCAAGAATTGAAAATTGGAAATCCAGAAAAGAAGACCGGCTATGTATTGTATGATGGTAAGGAAGGACATGCCTATTTTATAGAAAAAAAACACATTGACTTAAAGAGATTGTCAAAGCATGGTATAGCTGTTTTAAAAAACAAGCCTGATTATGTTATTATTTTGCGGACCGGACTTTCTAAATTCAGGGAAAGTGAATATCTAAGCCTGACCTTGTGCAATAAAGATGAGAGGCTGATTATAAAGAAAAGTGATTTTTTATATGAAAGGTATTGTTTTGTCCGGTTGGAAGATTACAATTTTTATGTAGTTCTCCGAGAATATAAAGATTCTATACAAAGATTAATATTTTGTCAGGAGTGACAAGCATCTAAGTAGTACCACAAAGAGAATAAAATTGAGAAAAACCCAGATAGCGCATTCTATGATAAAAAACAACTTTAATTAAACAATTAAGATGCAAATTTATAGATATCTACAAACGGAGTTTGTCTGCTAACCACAGAGAAAACCCTACTTATAATTTTGCATCTTATATTGTTTAAAACTAACATGCCATTTTTGCCTTGTTCTTTCTTGTTATTATAATATTCT
>NZ_JAMLJL010000008.1 GCF_023634845.1 Flavobacterium amniphilum
TTTCCTCTGGGCCGAATAAGCTGACAACTCACCTGATTCAATCTCTTTTACAATCTGGATCTTTAGACTTAGCGTATAATCCTTCTGGGTGCGCTTTACATAAGTGTCATGTCTTTCCATGTCGATTCTTTTTTATTGTATCGCTATTTCAGGACGGGACATTTTCAGATAATAAAAAAGCACCGCAGAATTGTGGTGCTTTTTTATTTAATTTAAGGCTCAATTTCTCTTTTTGTCGGATTAACAATACATATCACCGAATTTTCTTTTTGATAAATATGCGATGAGTTTTTTATATATAATTTTGTCTTAAATACCACGCAAGATACCATTGGTCAATCCTTAGATATAATCTTTGGATATTGGTTTTTAATACAAACTTTTTCAGATTTGGATATAATGTCAGACTTGTAAATAGTCGATTAGAAAGACTTGTTTTTTTTACAGTTTTTTAATAATAAACTGGTTATTAATAAGATTGTGTTTTCCTTAATTTGTTGATGCAATGAATACTCATGAAGTAATAGTTGTTTAGATTAATTTGTGTTAATTGGAAAGGGCTGTCTTTTGTAGACAGCCCTTTTTTTTGCTTTATAAATAAACGGTTGTAGTTTATTTTGTTTTCTTTACATATTGTGTAAGGATTACAATGTATTGTCCTTCAACACGTCCTTCTATTTGTCCGGCGTTGTCCCAGACTAATTTGATGTTGTGTACGGCAGCGCCTCTTTTTGCAGTGAAATTTGCACCCTTTACATCTAAATCTTTGATTAAAACAACTGAATCTCCGTCCAGTAGAATATTGCCATTACTGTCTTTATGAACAATTTTTCCTTCGCCATCATCGCCTTCACCTGTTGCTTTTGCCCATTCCAAAGCTTCTTCGTCCAAATACATCATATCCAAAAGATCATTCTTTTTCAAGCGAGTTAGCATACGCCAAGCCACAATCTGAACCGGAAGATTTTCATTCCACATACTGTCAGACAAACAGTGCCAGTGATTGGCATCGGTAGTTTCAGGATTTTCAATCTGGCTTACACAGGTTTTACAGGCTAGAATGGATTGCTCCAGATTTTCAACTGTGTTAGGTGCCACATTAAAAACTTGTAAGTCATGTGGATTTCCACACAATTCACAAACAGAATTACTTCTGTCTTTTAATTTTTTTTCTATTACGCTCATTATAAGTTGAAAACCATGCTTACATTAGCATAGAATTGGTTGTTTAATTTTTCAAAACCTTGTACGTCAGTATCGTATTTAGCAAAAGGAACACCGAATTCGGTTTGTAAACCAAATCCCTGTGAAAAGAAATAACGGGCTCCAATATGTCCGCCAAAATTTTTAAGACCTAAATCAATACCTGGATAAACATCAATTTGTTCCGGTAATGTCATCACTTTTCCTATGTTAGCATTGAATCTCAATTTTGCATCGATACGGTCTTTAAATTTTGGTTTGATGGTTTCATCGGCAACAGTCACTTCTTTAACACCTAATAAATAAGAAGCAGAAAATCCTATTGAAATATTTTCTCCAAGTCCGTAATCAGTACCAACATTTATTCCTGTGCCGCCATCCTGGAAGTTAGCTCCCAAATGCATTTTAGTATCTCCTTTTCCGTTGTAAGCTTCCTGAGCATTTGCTAAACATGCAGAAAGTAACATTATTAATGTAAAAATCTTTTTATTCATCTTTATTAAATTAAATAGGGGGCAAATATAGTAAGAATCGGGTTAATTCCGCCCAATCTCATTAGGATAGAGTGTGTAAACAGGGTCACTTTGCCAAAATTCCTTGGTTTCGATATCCATTATAGTCAGTGGTCCTTTAAATGCGGCTCCGGTGTCTATGTTCCATACGTTAGCTTTATTGACGGGAATGGTCTGGTTAATTTGTGTGACCGGTGTGTGACCGATATAAATTTCTTTATAAAGACTGAGTCTTTTTGGAAAAAATACAGAATCTTTGGGAAGGGTGGGGTCTAATGAAAGTGCTAATTCCCATAATGTTCTGTCCCAATATAGCATACGGGGAAAATGTTCTATTGTTACACCTTTTAAATTGGTGAAACCTGCATGAACAAAAAGGCGGTTTTGTTCATCTATATGGTAATTTCTTAAGTTGAGTAAAAACTTAATATGTTTTTTTTTGTCTTCTTCAGAAATTTTTTGGTAAGCCATCACGGTAGATTCACCTCCATGATTATACCACATGGGATTGTCATGATTGTTTTGTAACCAGTGGAGAACCAGCTCATCATGATTGCCCCGCATAAAAATACAATTGTATTTTTTTTTCAAAGCGATAAGGAAATCCAGCAGTTGGGGAGATTCGCTCCAACCGTCCAGATAATCTCCCAAAAATATTATGGTGTCATTTGACGTTATCATCGCGCGCTCTAAAACTTGTTTCAATGCTTTTAAAGCTCCATGAATGTCGCCAACAACTAAGAACCTGTTAATCATGTAGTTACAATTTAACAAAATATGCGGAAAATCCGTAGCCACGTGTCATAAATCCTTTATAATTTAGGAAATTATAAAAGGGCCACACTTTTATAGAAAATAATAAATCCAAAAATAAATATTAATCGTTAAAATTTTGAATCATGAAAACTTTAGTTTTATCAATCAGCTTTTTTGTATTGACAATTTCACCCTTTACCTGTTCATCTGAAGTAACTGAAATTGTTGACGAGCAACAACAAACAACCACTCAGGATTGTGATCAGGAAAATGTAGAAATCGATCCTATTGTTATGCCTAAAAAACCATAAGGCCGTCAACAATAATACAAATTTAAAAATTATCTAATCAATAACTTCAAAAAATCAAGAACATGAGAACTTTAGTTTTATCAATCAGCTTTTTCGTATTAACAGTTTCCCCTTTTACTTGCTCTTCTGAGATGTCTAAAATGGCAGATGAACAACAAACCACAACAACTCAGCAAGATCCGGAGGGACTGGTAGAAATTGATCCTATCGTGATGCCAAAAAAACCTTAAGGTATCGGCTATATATAAGTTAACCGGATTCAGAAATTGCAAGAATTCCAGTTACATCAATACGTTTTTTCACAGTTGAAGATGTCTTCTTTTACCTGTAACCATGATATTTCAGAGGTTATGGATAATCCCAGTCAAAAATCACAACCGAGATTTTGATTGAGCAATGAAGATATAAATAGACCCGATTATTATGCCTATAAAGCCTTAATTTTTACTAAATTTCGAGGTTTAAAAGAAAAAACCTACAATTAAAGCTTAAAATTATACCATATTTTTTTTTAATGTAGTAGATTTGATATACTTTTATATCATCTCTGCAAATTGAAAAAGGTATTTTATAGTATACTATTACTTTTTATTTTCTCCTCATGTCATGAGGAGAAAAGCAATACAGGCTCTGTTTCCAGCGAAGAAATAGAATCATTGCTCATAAAAGCCAATGATTTTGAAGTAGCGAATAAAGAAAGAGTAGCCATTTCAAACCACATATTGCAGCTTCTCCAGAATCAACCCAATGATTCACTGAACCGTGCCCGTTATTTTAAATTGGCCGGAAGATATTTCAATGCCGAAGATTATGTGAAATATTTATATGTATGCCGTGAACTGTATAAAATGTCAAATCAGGCCGGTGATACATTGTATATTGCAAGGAGTTTAAACTACATCGGGGATTATCA
This sequence comes from Flavobacterium amniphilum, assembly GCF_023634845.1. Lineage (GTDB taxonomy): Bacteria > Bacteroidota > Bacteroidia > Flavobacteriales > Flavobacteriaceae > Flavobacterium > Flavobacterium amniphilum. Next base: position 3,696 of record NZ_JAMLJL010000008.1, read on the forward strand.
TTATAACCGGTTTAAAAACGATAGTGCTTATTACTACTATATTAAAACCGAAAAAGCGTATTCACATCTTAAAGGTAATCCTGAAGTACTAAGAGTAAAATTCTGGAAAGCAAATATCTTACTGCATGAGAAAGACTTTACCGGTGCAGAAACTGCTATTGTAAGTATTCTGAAAGAAGCAAAAATTGGTGATGATGCCAGATTGGTTTACGATTGCTATATCACACTTGGTAATGCACTTGAAGGATTGAACAACTTGGATGAATCCTTAATCTACTATCAGAAAGCTTATGAGTCATCACTTGAACTTAAAAAAGACCCGCAACATCTTTTGTTAAAAGCCCAAGCTTATAATTTTATCGGAAGATTATACCTTAAAAAAGAGGAGTATGAAAACGCTATCTTCTATTTTAAGAGTGCTTTGCAGTTTGCTAATTTTAAGAACTCCGATCCGGTGGTGTATTCTAACCTGATTAACAATTGGGCTTATGCAAAACTGGAATTAAAAGACGAATCGTCAATTGGAATGTTCAATGAAGCGGTTCAAATTAGGGAAAAACTCAATAATATACCCGGAATTGTTTCCAGTCAGATTAATTTGTCCAAATATTACCTCTTTAAGAGAGATACGATACGCGCTTTGTATTACGGACTTTCTGCTAAAAAGATGGCCAACGAAAACAAAATCTTCGAAGATGAACTTTCAGCGTTAAAACTTTTGGCCAAAATAGAACCGCATAAGAATGCCAAATATGTGTCACGATATATCAAACTTTCCGACAGCTTACAGGATGTTGAGCGTTCGACACGTAATAAATTCGCCAGAATTGAATTTGAAACGGATGAAATCCTGAGCCAGAAGAATAATATTGAGGCCGAAAAAAAGAAAATTTCCATTCAACTGTGGGTGATTGTTGCGCTTAGCGTTGGATTACTTTTGTTAATCATCATGGCTTATATCACCAAAGCACAGCACTCTAAAAACAAAGCATTGCAATTTGAACGGGAACAACAAAAGGCCAACGAAGAGATTTACCGTCTTATGTTAAACCAGCAGAGTGTAATCGATGAAGCACGGCAAAATGAAAAAAGAAGGATATCACAGGAGCTTCATGACGGAATTATGAGTAAATTGACCAGTACAAGGCTTAATTTGTTTATACTCGGTAAAAAAAATGATGAAGAAACTATCAAAAAATGTTTAAATTATATTGCTCAAATACAAGATATTGAAAAAGAGATCCGGAGTATTTCACATGATTTAGGAAAAGAGAATTTTCTTGAAAATGACAGTTTTAAAGCAATTGTTGAATCTTTAGTTGAAAGTCAGCGGGTTTTTTCCGATATTGACTATGTAATTGAAATCAGCAGCGAAATTGACTGGAAGGATATTGAAAGTTCAATCAAAATCAATTTGTACCGTATTTTCCAGGAATCACTGCAAAATATTTACAAGTATTCCAAAGCTAAAAATGTACTGATCGAAATTATTAAAACTGATAAAGGTTTATCTGCCATCATAAAAGATGACGGTCGTGGTTTTGACACAAGAAAAGTGCGGGAAGGTATAGGTTTGAAAAATATGCAGTCGCGGATTAAAAGTTTGAACGGTGAATTAAAAATAATGTCAGGGATTAATAAAGGGACAACAATCCAGATATTGATTCCGATTTAAAAAGATTAAAAATGAAATTGAAAATTCTGATTGTTGAAGACCATCCCTCAATGATTGAAGGTTATAAGATTATTTTGTCTTACAATACCAAAGATTATGAAATTGAGGCTACTTCTGCTTTTAATTGTAAGGCGGCTTATGATATAATCACTGATACAAATGAATTTGATGTAATCTTGTTGGATTACAGTTTGCCGGCTTATCCAGAAAAGGGAATTAATTCAGGGAAGGATTTGGCTGTATTAACGCGTAAACACAAACCAGATTCGAGGATAATCGTATTGACTTCGCATTCGGAGGCTTTGATTTTATATGATTTGATTGTTACGGTTGAACCCGAAGGTATTTTGGTTAAAAGTGATTTTTCTGCTGAAGAATTACTGAAGGCTTTCGAACTTATTGTTGAAGGAGGAACTTATCACAGTACCACAGTTACACAAAACGTGAGTGAATTATTATCCAAGAAAATCTATTTGGACAGTTACAACCGTAAAATTATTTCATTGCTTGCAGAAGGGATTAAGACCAAAAATATCCCAAATTATATGAATTTATCGATAAGTGCCGTTGAAAAAAGGAAGGTGCAAATCAAGGATTACCTAGGAATTGATAAAGGTGGTGATGAGGAAATTATACGCAAAGCCAAGGAAGCAGGTTTGATATAGCCAAAAACAATTTTTAACAAAATTGGAGGTAAAACCGTAAATAAATTTGAAGGAATTTTCGCAATTTTATCGTCTTGTTCCACTAAGGTTTTATGATTGCACAAAATTTAAATACAAGTAAAAATAACAGATTCTCGTTATTGATGTCAACTCTATTGGTTGCGCTTTTTATCGTCATTTCGTTAAATATTGTATTTATTTTGTTCTTCACACTTAAAAACATGAACCAACCTCTTTTTGATATTTTGACCCTGACTTTTAAAGAGGGTTATCTGCTTATCAATGATGAAAAAGTAGGCTTTTCGGTATTTGCTAATTTGTTGATTCTTTTTGTACTCTGGATCGTTATGATTTATAGTACTTTGAGAGCTATTAACAGGAATTTCAGCACTTACTTTTTGTAAATCAGATTCTCACTGTCGTATTTCATTTTTCGTAAGACCCTTAACGCTTCCTTAAAACTTACATAAATTGTAGGATAAGGTTTGAGTAATAATTTAGCGTCAATCAGTCTTTGTTTTGCATTTTCAAAACCGTTTAGATAGCAAAGCATGAATGTATAAGGGAGATTTTCCAAGTCTTTTTCTTCCCTTTCGGTTAAAGTAATTTTCTTTTCCATTTTTTCCAGAAGTGACTTGTTGGAATTGTAGATATGATGAAGCATTTTTTTGTTGTATTCAGGTGGTTCAAACAGCATTTCGGTTTCCATTTTGTAATAACCGTTGTCGAAGAAAGTAATGGTCATTTTTTCCAAAGGATAATAACTCGTTTTGTCATTCAGCCCCAGTGGAATGTATTCGGTTATTACAAAAGTACTGTCGGTATAACTAATCGTCACTTCATCCTGAGCCGAATAAAAGAGTTTGATCTGCTCATTAATTAATTCAATATCAACTCTTGAGAAATAAGTTATATCCCTTATTTTTTTCTTGTTTCCTGCCCAACAAACCACAAATAATTCTTTGAATACTTTGTGTTTGGTGTCCATGTCTTTATGTCTCACATTCATGAAATCCAAAACACCGTCCAATGTATAAGCGATGCTGTTGCGGGAGTTGTTCTCAATACTGATAACGGTCTCTATATTTTGTTTGTTATATGGAACTTTATCTTCCGTTGGGATTGTGTTGCTGCCAACTCTTATGAAAGTAGTGTTTGCGGTTATAGTGTGAATCCCTTTTTTAAAGTAAGATGTTTTATGATTGGGTTTTATGGTGACCAAACCTACAACCCGGTCTTTTGGCAAATTCGGGAATGGGATGTTTTCATATTGGATTTTGGGAGGGTTTTCCAAAAAAGCATTGACCAGATTCTGTATGCGGCTGTCGTCAAAAAAATCATCCCCGACAATTTCATTACTTTCATCTTCAACACCTACGACGATGTACGAATTATTGTTAGGATTCGAGTTTGACAGTGCGCAAATGTGTTTAAGGAATTTTCCTTTTCCTTCCCTTGTGTGCAAATTCAACTGCCTTTTTTTGTCATAAAAGCTATTCTCATCATTGTGAGCCAATAAGTTCTTGATAAGAAGACGCTTGTTAATCATTTCGGCTAAAATATATACTAAAATACATCTTTTACCGTTAAGTCAATAAGTGTAAGGTAAAAAACACATGTTATGTCTTTCTTCAGAAGGTTATAACAGTGGTATTACATGAAATATTTTGATTTCCAACACGTAAACTTGTAATGATTATTGAAAAATCAATTCTGCAAAGTTTATAAGGACAACCTTGATTTTAGTTAGTTCTAACACCGGCCTTTTCTCTCATTCGGGGCCGGTGTTTTTTATTTTAAGGAACTTTTGTTCCCATGCTCTCAGTCCAAATTTTAAACCAGTCTTCAAGATCCAGCTTTAAAGTCAGTGCCTGTGTTGCATTTTTAATACGTTGCGGACTTGTAGTGCCTATTACGGGTAAAATTCCGGAAGGATGTTGAACAATCCAGGCTAACAGAATAGTGTCGGTGGCTACTTGATACTTACTGCTAAGATTATTCAAAAGAACATTCAAACGTTCGGTTTGATCATTTTTCTCCCTGAAAATAGTTCCTAACGGATTCCAGCACATCGGAGTAATTCCGTTTAATTGCATAAAATCGAGACTGCCGTCAGTCATCGGTTCATGATGTGTGGCTGAAAATTGGATTTGGTTAAAATCTACAGCAATTTCTCTTTGGATTAATTGGGTTTGTGATGGTGTGAAATTGGATAATCCGAAGCTTCTTATTTTGCCTTGATGTTTGAGTTTGTCAATCGCTTCGGCAATTTCTTCAGTATGCATTAACGGACTTGGCCTGTGAAGTAATACAACATCTAAATAATCAGTTTGAAGGTTTTTTAGTGAATTTTCCACACTCCAAATAATATATTCAGCTGAATAATCGTAATGCTTAATGTTGTAATCTCTTTTCTCGGAAAGGTATTTGATGCCACATTTTGAAATCAGTTGGATGGTATTGCGTTCAATCCCGCTTTGCCCAAAGGCTCTTCCGAAATCTTCTTCGGTTGTATGTCCTCCGTAAATGTCGGCATGGTCAAAAGTGGTTATCTGTTCGTTAAGACATGTTTCCATCATCGATACCATTCCTTTTGAGTCCAGGTTTTTGCCCCAGCTTCCCCATGTCATGGTGCCGGCTATAATTCGGGATAATTTCGGTTTCAAGATAAATTGGATTAGTAGTTCTTAAAATTTGTCAAATATATTGCTAAACAAAGCTTAAAAATAGGCTATTCATTTAATATTTAACTCATTATTAACAGCATCAATGTAATTTAATTTTCAATTTGCACAGTATTAATTGAAATGTTAATTTCACGACCTTAAAAAAATGACAATGGAAGAAAATACAAGGACTTTAGATATTAGAGCCATAAATGAAAAAATAGAACGCGAAAGTGCTTTTATTGATTTGCTTACCATGGAAATGAATAAAGTAATTGTGGGGCAAAAACACATGATTGAACGATTGCTGATTGGGCTTTTGGGTCAAGGGCATATTTTGCTTGAAGGAGTTCCTGGATTGGCAAAAACTTTGGCAATCAATACGCTGTCACAAGCTGTCCATGGTAGTTTCAGCCGAATTCAGTTTACTCCTGATTTACTTCCAGCCGATGTGGTCGGTACTATGATTTATAACATAAAGCAAAATGAGTTCTCGATTAAAAAGGGACCTATTTTTGCTAATTTCGTTTTAGCCGATGAGATTAACCGTGCTCCTGCAAAAGTGCAATCTGCTTTGTTGGAAGCGATGCAGGAAAAGCAGGTAACTATTGGTGATTCGACTTTTAAATTAGAAAAACCTTTCCTGGTACTGGCAACACAAAACCCGGTAGAGCAAGAAGGAACATATCCGTTACCGGAAGCACAGGTTGACCGTTTTATGCTGAAAACGGTTATCGATTATCCAAAAATGGAAGATGAGCGTCAGGTAATCCGCCAAAACCTTAACGGTGGTTTCGAAAAAGTAAATCCTGTGGTTTCAATCGAACAAATTTTGCGTGCTCAGGAAGCTGTCCGCGAAGTGTATATGGATGAGAAGATTGAAAAATATATACTGGATATCATTTTTGCTACACGTTTCCCCGAAAAATACAAACTGGAATCATTAAAACCGCTTATCAGTTTCGGTGCTTCACCTCGTGGGAGTATCAATCTTGCAATGGCTGCTAAATGTTACGCTTTTATCAAACGCCGTGGCTATGTAATCCCGGAAGATGTCCGCGCTGTGGTACATGATGTATTGAGACACCGTATCGGTATCACATATGAAGCTGAAGCAGAAAATATTACTTCGGTTGAAATCATCAATAAAATTGTAAACGAAATCGAAGTGCCGTAGAAAAGTGACTAGTAAACAGTGACCAGTAACTAGCCTAGTCTTCTTACTAATCACTCTTTACTCTTTACTAATTACTAAGAGATGGATACCAAAGAATTACTTAAGAAAGTCCGCAAAATAGAAATCAAAACCAGAAGATTGAGCGATCATATCTTTTCGGGCGAATACCACACGTCTTTTAAAGGACGTGGTATGACGTTTTCAGAAGTGCGTCAGTACCAATACGGGGATGATGTGCGTGCGATCGACTGGAACGTGACGGCGCGTTATAATGAACCGTATGTGAAAGTTTTTGAGGAAGAACGTGAGTTAACCATGATGTTGATGGTGGATATTTCAGGTTCGGAGAGTTTTGGTACCAAAAACCAACTGAAAAGTGAAATCGTTACTGAAATTGCAGCTACTTTGGCTTTTTCGGCAACACAGAATAACGATAAAATCGGGCTGATTTTGTTTTCGGACCAAATTGAACTTTATATTCCTCCGAAAAAAGGAAAACCGCATGTGTTGCGCATCATCCGGGAATTGATCGAATTTTCACCAAAAAGCAATAAAACAGATATTTCACAGGCGTTACAGTTTTTATCGGCAACCCAGAAGAAAAAAGCAATCGTGTTTATGATTTCCGATTTCATAGCGGATGACGATTATGAAAAGACACTGAAAATTGCCAGTAAAAAACATGATATAACAGGAGTGAGGGTTTATGATATCCGTGAAGAAAAAATGATCAATGTCGGACTGGTAGCCATGCAGGATGCCGAAACAGGTCAGGTGCAATGGGTAAATACCGGATCAGCCACTGTACGCATGCAATACGAAAAGTATTATACTGATAAAGTTACCTATTTCAGGGAAATATTCTCAAAATGTGGTTCAGGCACTGTAAATACCAGAGTTGATGAAAGTTATGTTACCAAATTACTGGGGTATTTTAAATCAAGATAAGATTAATGAAAGTGATCAAAAAGTATAGTTTTCTTTTGTTGTTGTTATGCCAGGTTATGGCATATGCACAGTCTTTGGAAACAAAGATCGATAAGAAAAAAAATAAAATCGGCGCTCAGTTTACGCTTACATTAACGGTTAAAGGTAAGCCTTCAACACAGGTTGCTTTCCCGAATGAGAAATTTTACGGTGGACTGGAAGTTATCGAATCGTTTCCTATCGACACTGTAAAAGAAGAATCACAATATAAACTGATTAAGAAATACGGACTAACCCAATTTGATTCGGGTAAATATGTAATTCCCAGAATTCCGGTTCTAATTAATAAAAAGCTCAATTTTTCAGATAGTATACAAGTTGAGGTACTTAATGTTAAAGTGGATACTTTAAAACAAAAAATGTATGATATCAAACCCATAATTACGGTTGAAAAACCTAATGGGAACTGGTGGAAGTATTTATTGGCTGTTTTACTGCTTTCTGGTATTGGATATGGGATCTATTATTTTTGGAAGAAAAGAAAAGCGCCAAAGGAAGAAGAAATCGTTTATAATTCCCCTATTGAAAAGGCTACAGCTCTGTTGCAATTGCTGGAGAAAAAGAATTGGCTTGAAAAAGGTGAAGTAAAAGAATATTATTCGGAACTGACTGATATTGCACGTGATTATATTGAAGAAGCGATTGAAATTCCGGCTAAGGAAAGTACAACTTCCGAATTGATCGTTTCGTTGCGAATGGCATCGAACAAGAAGAAAATGAAGCTCTCAAAAGAGACTCTTGAAAGTCTTGAGAAAATACTCAAACAAGCCGATTTGGTAAAGTTTGCCCAATCAAAGCCGCTTGATTTTGAAATTGCAAGCGACAGGGAAAAAATCGAAAGTATTATCGTTACATTCGATAAAGCCATACCAGTTGTAGTTGATGAAAGCAGTCTGAAATGGCAAAAGGAACAACAGGAATTTCTTAAGAAACAGCAACGTAAAAAACGTACGGTTGCAGTAGCAGGAATTTCGGGACTTCTACTTTTATCAGCGTTGACATTTGTTAGTATTACCAAAGGAATCGATTATGTGAAAGATGGTTTTTCCGGATATTCAACCAAAGAATTACTATATACAGACTGGTTGAAATCGGAATACGGAAATCCGGCCGTACTTATAGAAACACCGGAAGTTTTGAAACGGATGGATGTGAAGAAAGTGTTGCCTAAAAATACGATGGCATTAATCAAGGATATGCAGATGTTCAGCTTCGGTAATATTTTTGAGTATTTCTATATCACGGTTTCAACAACTGAATTCAAGCAGAAAAAAGATATCGATTTAAGTACTGCATTGGACGGAACCATTAAAACGATTGAAGCACAAGGTGTACAAAATATGCTCGTAAAACAGGAAGAATTCAGTACCGGAAAAGGAGTTAAGGGAATCAAAGGATTTGGAACCATGACAGCAAACGGTGAAGTTTTGTATTATGAGATTTTGCTATTTAGTCAGGACGGAGGTTTACAGCAAATTATGATTGTCCACAAAGACGGTGATGAAAACGGACAGAAAATAGCTGAGCGTATGTTGAATTCGGTAGAACTTAAAGTAGCAAACTAATGGCCAATGTGACTTTTTTAAACCCGGAGTTTTTCTGGTTGTTTCTTCTGCTTCCTTTAGCAGTGGCTTGGTATTTTTATAAGCGTAAAGAAGAAAAGGCAACATTGAAAATAAGTTCGTTGAAAGGATTTAAAGCTTCTGCTTCAATCATTCCTAAATTGAAACCATTGTTATTAGTACTCCGATTATTGGCACTTAGCTCGTTAATTATTGCATTGGCAAGACCGAGAAGTGTTGATGTGAGTAATAAAAGTAACAATTCTGACGGTATCGATATTGTTATTGCATCGGATGTGTCAGCCAGTATGCTGGCTGCCGATTTGAAACCAAGCCGAATGGAAGCACTTAAAAAAGTTGCGGCTTCTTTTGTCAGTGAACGTGTAAATGACCGTATAGGTGTTGTGGTTTATGCCGCCGAAGCGTATACTAAAACGCCTGTTACCAGCGACAAAGCAATGGTATTACAGTCAATTGATGATATAAAATTTGACCCGGTTCTGGAAGACGGAACAGGAATCGGAATGGGATTGGCTACAGCGGTAAACCGTTTGAAAGAGAGTAAAGCCAAAAGTAAAGTCGTGATTTTAATGACTGACGGTGTGAATAATGCCGGATTTATTGAGCCGGTTATGGCTTCTGAAATTGCTGCCGATTTAGGAATAAAAGTATACACAATCGGTATTGGAACTAATGGAAATGCAATGTTTCCTTATGCCTATGCGCCTAATGGAGAATTATTGTTCAAAATGATGCCGGTTAAGATTGATGAAAAGTTATTGCAGGAAATTGCAAAGAAAACCGGCGGAAAGTATTTCCGTGCTAAAGATAATTCGGCGTTAGAACGTATTTATGAGGAAATCAATAAATTGGAAAAATCTAAGGTTGAAGAGTTAAAGCATGTTAATTATGATGAGAAATTTAGATTTTTCGCTGGGTTGGCAGGTTTATTGTTGTTAATTGAAATAGTATTGCAGAATACCATTTTCAGAAGTTTTATTTAAGATGTATAACGAAATAGACGAATCAAAATATTTGTACTTGTTATTTTTGCTTCCAATACTGGTACTCGTTTTTCTGTGGGTTCAGGTTTGGAAACAGAAGAAGCAAAAAGAATTTGGAGATGTACATCTGGTTAAATCATTATGTCCTGATAAATCAAGATTTAAACCGGGATTGAAATTTGGTTTTGTATTGTTTGGGCTTGCTATGTTGATTGTCGCACTAGCCAATCCGAAGATAGGAACTAAAAAAGAAAAAGTTAAGAGAGAAGGAATTGATATTGTTTTTGCAATTGATGTTTCCAAAAGTATGCTGGCTGAAGATATTGCACCTAACCGATTGGAAAAAAGTAAACAGGTTGTTTCGCAGATTATCAATAGTTTAGGAAGTGACCGTGTCGGGATTATAGCGTATTCGGGAAGTGCTTTTCCGGTGTTGCCAATCACAACCGATTACAGCATTGCAAAAATGTTCCTGCAAACCATGAATCCGAATATGATTTCTTCGCAGGGAAGTAATCTGAATGAAGCTATTGAGCTTACAGACAGTTATTTTGAAGGAAGCGGTAATACCAGCAAACTACTGGTCATGGTTACGGATGGTGAAGATCATTCTGAATCGGCAGAAAAAGCAGCAGTCCAATTGCGGAAAAAAGGAATTAAAATCATTACAATAGGTATCGGCACAACGGCTGGTGGTCCAATTCCCTTAAAAAATAACGGAGTAACCGAAAGTTATCATATTGACCGTTCAACCGGTGAGAAGGTAATCACAAAATTACGTCCGGAAGCTTTGGAAGCAATTGCAAAAGCTGCCAACGGTAGTTATATCAACGGTAGTAATACCAAGAGTGTGGTGAATTTCATGAAATCATCACTCAACAAAATACAGAAAACACAATTTGAAGCTACTGAAATGTCAAGTTTCCAGTCACAGTTTCAATGGTTTTTGGGAATAGGGTTTTTCTTTTTGTTTTTAGATATGTTTCTGCTGGAAAGAAAGACAAAATGGGTTCAAAAATTGGATTTGTTTAATGAGAAGAAAGAGAAATAACATGAAAAGCGTTTTTAAAATAGTATTTTTGCTGCTTTTTGTGGGCACTTTTGCACAGCAGAAGAAGGATTTTGCATTGCCGGAAGCGAACGAACAATTTGCTAAAAAGCAATTTGCCGAAGCTGAGGCGAATTATCGTGTTTCGAAAGCAATCAATGGGAAAAGAGCAACTTCTTCGTATAATCTCGGTAACGCGATTTATAAACAAAATCAGCCAAGTGAAGCTAAATATGCTTATGCAAAAGCAATAGAATCGGCAAAAGGAAAACAGCAAAAACACAACGCATTTCATAATATCGGGAATGTATTCATGAAGGAGAAAGCATACGATAAAGCTGTTGAAGCTTATAAAAATGCATTGCGAAACAATCCTTCCGATGAAGAAACGCGCTATAACTATGCTTTGGCCAAAAAAATGCTGAAAGACAATCCTCCAAAAGGAGATGACAAAAAAGACGATAAGAAAGATAAGAATAAGGATAAAAACAAAGATCAGAATAAAGATCAAAAGGATAAAAAAGACCAGAATAATCAAAATAAGGATCAGAAAAAACCTGAGGAGAATAAGCAGGATAAGCCAAAACCTAAACCAGGTAATGTTCCGAAAGACCGTTTGCAGAATTTGCTGGATGCTGTAAATAATGAAGAAAAGAAAATTCAGGATAAGGTTAATGCCAGAAAAGTAAAAGGACAACCGGTTGAAGAAGGGAAAGACTGGTAAAAATGACGGATTAAAATAATGAGGAGACTACTTTTTATATTATTACTTTTAAGTTTCAGATTGTCTGCACAAGTACAATTTGATGCCCGTGTCAGCGCCGACAAAATGGGGATCAATGAAACGGTACAGGTTAATTTTATAATGAATGATGACGGTGATAATTTTAATTATCCAGCATTTGACGGTTTTGAAGTGGTGATGGGACCAAGTCAAACAGTCAATTTTGCTTATAATAATGGAAGAAAATCTTTTCAGAAAACATACTCGTTTATATTACATCCTCTACGAAAAGGAGTTTTGATTATCAAACCGGCAACCATTGAAATCAGAAACAGAATATATAAAACAAACCCGATAAAAATTACAGTTGGTAACGCGGTTCAGAATGATGATTATAATACACCTTACGCCAAGCAGCTTAAGCAACAAAAAAAGAGCGAGCAGGTTTTTCTAGTTGCTGATATTTCAAACCCAAACCCATATCTTAATGAACGTGTGACAATTACTTATAAATTGTTTGTAGGGCCTCAGGCTGAAATTACAGGGTACAGTTCAACAGGGAAAGATCCTCAATATAAAGATTTTTGGAGTCAGGTTGAAAAGAATGATAATCCACAGCCTAAAAATCAAACTGTAAACGGCCAGGATTACCGTTATGTTGATTTAACCAGTGTGGTATTGTATCCTCAAAAATCAGGTAAATTTACGATTGATCCATTATTGCTGAATGTTGAACTAAATGTAATACAGGGTTTTGATATTTTTGGTGATCCGGTAGGAAAGCCAATGGTGAAACGATTTTCAACAGGTTCGAAAGTTATAACCGTTAAACCGCTTCCGGAAAGCAATAAACCCGAATCCTTTACCGGTGCAGTTGGGAACTTTGATTTTCAGGTTGTTCCTTCAAGAACACAATTGAAAGCAGGAGAATCTTTTGATTTAAAAATTGTAGCCAGCGGAAAAGGGAATTTGAAACTATTTACCTTACCTAAACCAGTTGTGCCTTCGGCATTAGAAATGTATGAACCGGCCCATAAAGAGAATATACAGACTTCAGTAGCCGGAATGTCAGGAAATGTAGCTGATACCTATACAATTATTCCGCAAAAGAAAGGGGAATATGTTATAGATCCGATCACTTTTACTTATTTTGATCCATCTACAAATCAATATAAAACCATTAGTTCCGGAAAGATTAAAGTTGATGTAGCAGAAGGTAATGTTATCGTAAACAATGATGCTGAAACCAGTGCAACTAAAACAGAAGTAAAAGCGAATACTACTTTCGGCTTTATAAAAACTAAAACGGAATTATCCGACAAGAATAATGGTGGTTTTTTAGGTTCAGGATTGTTTTACGCACTATTGTTTATTCCTTTTCTTTTGGTTCCGGTATTAGTAGTTTTCAGAAAGAGAAAAGATGCCAGCGATGCTGATGTCACCGGAAACAGAATTAAATTATCAAATAAATTGGCTAAGAAGTATTTGTCTGAAGCGCAAAAACAATTGGCAAATAAAGAGCCATTTTATATAGCACTGGAAAGAGCATTGCATAATTTCCTGAAAGCAAAACTTCATTTGGAAACATTTGAAATGAGCAAGGATAAAATCAAAGAATTATTATTGGTTAAAAAAGCAGATCCGGATACGGTAAACCAATTTATTGCTTTGGTTGAAAGCTGTGAATTTGCACGTTACGCGCCGTCAACCGGAGCGAGTCTGCAAAATGATTACAATTTGGCGGTAAGTATTATTTCCGAACTTGAAAAACAATTGGTTTAGAAATTGAAATCAGAATTTCAAAGAAATTAAATGAGAAAAATAATTTACATAGTCTTATTGTTTACCCAAGTATTTTGGGCGCAGGATGCTTTTGAAAAAGGAAATGAACTGTATCAAAAGGGGAATTATGAGCAGGCAGCTTCCGTGTATCAGAATATTCTGGATTCCGGTCATGAATCGGCTGAGGTTTATTTTAACTTGGGAAATTGTTTTTATAAACTCAGACAAACAGCACCGGCAATCTATAATTTTGAAAAAGCATTGCAGCTGGAGCCAAATGATTGTGAGATATTGAACAATCTTGGATTTGCGCAAAAAATGACAATTGATCATATTGAAGAAGTCCCAAAACTGGGGTTTTCAAAGTTGTTTTCCGATTCTACTTCTCTATTTCATTATGATACATGGGCCTGGTTGTCAGTTGTATTTGCATTTATGGCATTGTTAGGTTTTTCAGGCTATTATTTTTCTAACACAACAACCTTGAAAAGAGTTTTCTTTTCCGGAATGTTGTTTTCGTTACTTTTTGTAATACTTAGTGTTTTTGCAGGTTTTTTTGAAAAGAACCGTTTGGAAAAAGAAAGTCCCGCCATTGTTTTTGCAGAAGAAATCATCGTGAAGAGTGAACCGAATGCATCGGCACCTGATGCTTTCACGTTGCACGAAGGCACAAAGGTTTATGCTTTGGAAACAGTTGGAAATTATAAAAAAATACAATTACTGAATCAAAAAGAAGGCTGGATTGTAAAATCTGCGATCAAAGAACTTAAGTAATATTATTGAACGGTATCTTTGGAAAATTCTGCATCTTCCGACTTGTCATAATCCAAAACTTCTTCTTTTACATCATTAAACCAATCACTTAAAACGGGAAGCAATATTTCGGATGTTTTCATGCAAGGACCAACCAGTAAGGTGTTTTCCTGTAAATCTTCATCAACTTTTATGAAATTACTGTTCATTTTTTGGAACAAAGTCAGAATAATTCCGAAAAAAAGAGCCGTTTTAATCGAGCCGAAAACACCGCCCAATAATGAGTTTGCCCATCCAAGGAATGCAAAACTGGCAATTCCTGACAACGTTTTGGCTAATAAATGGATGGTAACAACTACAATCAATAATGTAATCACAAAGGAAGCGACCTGAAGTGTTTTAGGTGACCATGATTCGCTGTCTCCTATCGCGTTTTGTACAATATAGGAGAATTTCACGGCTATAAAAATGCCGATGAAAAATGCAACCAGTGAGGCTAACTCAACGAATAAGCCGTCTTTGTATCCTTTGTAAAATCCAACAGCTAAGAATATGGCTAATATGATATCTAAAACTCCCATTTTTGTCTCTTTTTTCCCAAAATTAAGAAAATACGGTAAAGAATCAACAGAAAAGAATATCAATGCTATCTTTGCAGACTAATTTTATGATTGTGAACTCATAGCTCATGACTCATAACTCATAACTCATAACAAAAAACGAATGTCACGCGATATACAACTCAAAGAACGCTGGGATCTGCTGGTTCAAAAACTTTCAGATCAATTTTCACAGGGTGAAGACCTTGATTTAGACGCCATTATTTATTTAATCGGGGTTCAGGAACTTGGTAAATTTAATACAACCTATAAGAAAGACGAAAAAATCAATTTGATGCATATAGCCATTTGCCGTTTGCTGGAGCCATATGGTTATTATGAATTTGAATATTTTGACAACGATGGCTGGCCACATTATACTGTAAAAGCCGAATTACCGCCATTGAAAGCTGGTGAACAATCGGTTTTGATGAAGGAAGCCATTGTTAATTATTTTCTCGAGAACGGATTTATAGAATAATAGCATAAAAATGTAAAGTGAACAGATTCATTAGTCTTTAACTGTTCATCGATAACCAAAAAATAGTAACTTTGCATCCTTATTGAAAAGACCCATGACAGATAAGATTAAAGAATACATTGAAGAAGCGAAAGCTTTTACAACCCAAAATAAAGAGAAGCTGGAAGAATTCCGAATCAAATTCCTTGGGAGTAAAGGTTTGGTTAAGGATATTTTTGCTGAATTCAGAAATGTACCGAATGATCAGAAGAAAGAATTCGGGCAGGTAATCAACTTGCTGAAAACCATTGCTGAAGATAAAGTGAAAGCGATTCAGGAGGAGTTGGAAAGTAAAGAAGAGGTAAAAGGAATTTATGGCGATTTATCACGTCCGGCTGAACCATTCAAAATTGGTTCACGCCACCCAATTTCTTTGGTGAAAAACCAGGTTATCGATATTTTCTCTAATATTGGATTTAATGTATCTGAAGGTCCGGAAATTGAAGATGACTGGCATAACTTTACCGCATTGAATTTACCTGAATACCATCCGGCAAGAGATATGCAGGATACGTTCTTTATCCAGACCAATCCGGATATCTTATTGCGTACGCATACATCATCGGTGCAGGTGCGTTACATGGAAAACAATAAACCGCCTATCCGTACCATTTCTCCGGGAAGGGTATTCCGTAATGAGGCAGTATCATCACGTTCACACTGTATTTTCCACCAGGTGGAAGGTTTATATATTGACAAGGATGTTTCTTTCGCCGATTTGAAGCAGACGCTTTTGTATTTCACGAAAGAAATGTTCGGAAAGTCAAAAATCAGATTGCGTCCGTCTTATTTCCCATTCACGGAGCCAAGTGCCGAAGTGGATATCTATTGGGGATTAAAAACTGAAACCGATTACCGTATTACAAAGGGTACCGGATGGTTGGAAATCATGGGCTGCGGTATGGTGGATCCGAATGTTTTAAAAAACTGCGATATCAATCCGGACGAATACAATGGTTTTGCTTTCGGAATGGGTATCGAGCGTATGGCGATGTTACTGTATCAAATCAGTGATATCCGTATGTTCTATGAAAATGATGTCCGTTTTCTTGAACAATTTAAATCGAGTATATAACGAAATAAATAGAAACCCTTTCAGAATAACTCTCGAAAGGGTTTTTTCTTCAAAAACAAAATGAAAAAAGATATAGAAATCCCGAAAGTAGAAAATGTATTTCTGGCTGCAATCCAGGAGTGGAGTGATGACTTTATGGACAAAGTCTGGTATGTTTATTTAGTGAATGATTCCGATTTTGATCTGGATAGTGTAATGGTGGTTTCCAAAGCCTTTGGAACTATAGATGGAGAAATGCGCAAAACATCGCTTTTAAGACACGCTTTTATAAAAGTGCCAACTGTATCTGCCGTGAAAGTAGAAATGATTGAAAACAGCGTTTTAGAGCTTAATAATGAGTTTATGGTGACTTATTTCATAGGAAATACTTTGTACGATAAGAAATTTACCTTCCGTAAGAATACCATTAATGAACGTGCCACCGAAGAAGTGCCCCATATTTGGCAGAATGGTGTGGTTTTAAGATAAAAAAAAGACTCTTTATTTAAGAGTCTTTTTTAATTCCTTTATTTCCTTTTCGTTATATCCCAATTCTTTACAGATTGCTTCAATTTTTTTGAAACTAATTTTTTCCAGAGGATTGAAATATATATGACGGCCCATAAAACCTAATTGTGCCATTGCGTCTGTAGGCATTTCTTCTGAAAGCATCGGTTTTACAGTTTTTAAGATCTCTCTTAAGCCTTTTTCTTCATCAAACGCAATTATATATTTCGGTACATCCGGTGGAATTAATGTGGAAGGCATTTTTGCTATTGTTGGCAAATAATCAGTCATTACCTGCCAAGAACTTTCATCCTTGATACTGGCCATTATTCTGGCTAAGTTCGTGATAGTACATGTAGATACCCTCGAGTTGAATAATTCATGGACTTTGTCTAAAGCCGGCTTTCCTGTTTTAATCAAAAGATTTGCTGCATCATCTTCCAATCCGTTACCATGATTTGCATGAATGTTTAAAATTGCAATACAGGTTTCTATTGTGAAGTTCTGGCTTTCATTTTTTTCAATTTCTTTTAATTTGTTGAGCTTTGATTTGTAATCTTTGCTCTCATCGTTAAAAAAATTAATGGTTTCAAGGTTTTTTTCAGAAAATTCCATCTCACAAAATGAAGGGACTAATTGGTGAAAATATCTTTTTTTGTTAAAAAGTTCACCTTTGGCTTTATCACCGCTTACTTCATATAATTCGGAAAGTTTAGAAAGAAGCTGTGGTTCGTTTGGATATGATTCCGATAGCTTTAGGAGGCATTCTTCAGCTGATTTGTAATTTTTTAAACCCAGATGGTTTTCGGCAATATTGAAAAGTGCTTCACTTTTTAATTCAGGAATCTCAACTATTTTCAGGAATTCTACATTCGATTTTTCAAATTCATTTTTTAGTTGGTAAATTTTACCGATGGTGTAAATCTCTTCGAAACGTTCCTGATAATTATTAACTAGGAAAATCAGGTCATTTAATGCAGCATCAAGATTTTCTGTCTTGAATTTTTCTTCATCATAATTAAGACCTTTTGCTTTATAAACAGCGTTTCCGTCAATGTTTCTTTGTCCGGTTCCGTTTTCATATAGTTCAAGTAACAGAAGGCTTTTTCTTTTAATGAGTTGGGCATTTTTTCCAAATTTTCCGATAGCTTCTTCCAGCATTTCAACTCCTTTTATGACTTCACCGCTTCTGAATAAACTTAAAGCATAAGTTTCGTGACTTTCAGGACAATCGTTGTTCTTGAGAATTTTTTCTGAAATTTCCACGGCTTTGGCGCTTCTGTTTTCGTTAAGTGCTGTATAAGCATCATTTAACTGGCTTTTAATGTTGTCAGAACACTCTTCAGTTGAATTTTTTAAATTCTGATAATCAAATTTTTTACGCGTGTATGTTTCCTGACTAAAGCATGCTATTGTAAAAAAAAAGAAAGAAAAATAGTTTTTTCATTGTATGCTTAATTCAACTTATCTGTTAATTTTTTAAACGATTGCTTCGCTTCTTTGCCTTCATACAATACTTCGTATACGGCATCTAAAATAGGCGTTTTAGCAGCATATTCCTTGTTCAGGTTCCAGGCACTTTTAGCGGCATAATATCCTTCAGCGACCATGCTCATTTCCATTTGCGCCGATTTTACCGTATAACCTTTACCAATCATGTTACCAAACATCCTGTTTCTGGAAAATACCGAATATCCCGTTACCAATAAGTCGCCTAAATAGGCCGAATTATTGATATTGCGTTTCATTTTATGGACTTTCTTGATAAAGCGTTTCATCTCGCGGATGGCATTGCTCATCAAAACCGCCTGAAAGTTATCTCCGTAACCCAAACCATGGGCAATACCGGCAGCAATTGAATAAATATTTTTTAAAACCGCCGCATACTCGGTTCCGATGATATCGTCAGAAGTTTTTGTTTTGATAAAATAACTCGACAGATTTTTAGCCATTACTTTAGCTTTTGCCGCATCACCACAGGCAATGGTTAAGTACGATAAACGCTCTAACGCAACTTCTTCAGCGTGACACGGACCGGTTATAACCCCAATATTGTCGTAATCGATATTGTAGTTTTTGTGGAAGTGTTCGCCCACAATCATACTGGTTTCGGGTACGATACCTTTAATGGCGGAGAAAATGATTTTTCCCTGTAAATCTTCGGTTAAGTTTTGAAGCTCGTTGTTCAGGAAAGCTGACGGAATGGCAAAAATGACATAATCGGCATCTTTTACCGCTTCGTTGATATCGTTGGTAAGGTTTAATTTTTTAATATCAAATTCAACCGAACTTAAATAATTCGGGTTGTGTTTGTGTAATTTTAAATGTTCTAAAGCATAAACGCTTCTCATGTACCAATTTACCTGGTCAACATTCATGGTCAGCATTTTAACGATAGCCGTTGCCCAACTACCGCCGCCTATTACGGCAAATTTAGGTTTTTCACTCATAGTTGAATTTTTAGCCCCGATAGAAACGGCATCCTTTTTACTTGTTAGAGAGGTATCTGTCAGACAAAAAAGTATCGGAAACAAGTAAAAAGATACAGTGGATAGCGGGAAAAAGCTCCTAAAAAAATTAAGGAAAATCAAAGGTAAGAAATTTTTGGCACGCAAATTGGATAGGTAGTTATGAAAACAATAAAAAACTAATATTATGAAAGCTTTAAAACTACTTTTGATCGCCCTAATCACACCAGTTTTGCTTACGTCTTGTACTACCGATGTATATTATGAGGATGATCACGGGATTTCCTTACCGGAATTAATGGAAGGCTACGATTTATGGTATGTTGATTATGACGCGACTACCGGAAGTGGTGACGTACCGTTTTTATCCAGAGCTTTTACCGTTTCATTTCTGAATGGTGATTTATATGCAAACAATAACCTTGCAGGTATCGGAACAACAGGAGGAGGTTTCGGAATTCGGGTTGGTTACTATGATTATTATACTAATTCGGTACGTGTGTATCACGATGTATACGGCGCGTATGATTTAGAAGTGTACCAAATTTCTGCCAACAGAATTAAATTATATAGCCCGAGCCAAAATGTTTCCTATTACCTGATCGGTTACCAAAGAAGTACTTTTGATTACGACCGTTTGTTCTATGATAACATTCATTATTTTTTACAGGAATACAGAGCTTGGGAAAAAGTATATACCAGCAATGTTGGAGCTTTGAATGATTTTGATAACGAGCATTTCATCAAATTCGTTCCGGGCGGAAGCAGCGATACGTTCAAATCATCACAGGATGCACCCGGCACACCGGTTAACAACATCTATTGGGATTTCACCGGATACTACGGTATTTCGAACACTTCGAACCCGTACAGTAAAACTTTAACATTAGATTATGATTTTTGGGGCAATGAATCGTTTACGCTTAGCGTTATCAATGACAACCGAATAAGATTATATCATAATGCAAGTGGTACAACTTATGAATTTGTGGGAAGAGGTTTCATTCAATATATGAAACAGTCTCCCGCAGAAGTTAAGAAAAACGCAACAAAAGAGTTAGTTAGTAAATCGAAATAAATTTAAATTAAGTTACGTTTTGTTTTTGGTGTTTAGTAAGAAGGCGCTCTAGGAATTTATTTCCAGAGCGCCTTCTGAATTTTTAATGGTTTTTTGGGCGTTTCCCTTCGGGTCGGGCTTTACGCTATATCTTTTTTACTTGTTCTCGATACGCTTCGCACTCGAACTGACGTAAAAAAGGATGCCGCTTCAATCCCTAACGCGGGCGTATCTCAATCACAATTATAAGTCTCCAAATTGGAATTTATACTTTTTAATAACTCATTTCCACAATTTCACGGACCTTCTCAGGCGTGATGTTTTGTTTTTCGCCCAATGCTTTCCAACCTCTTTCTTCGAAGCGTTTTACTATGAAATCGGCAGTTCCGTCAAATTGATCCGTGTTCTCGGATAATTTGGTTTGCATTCCCATGGCATGTAGGAATTCAACAGTTTTCTCAATGGCTTTTTCCGCTTTGTCTTCAACAGAAGTTCCGGTTATGCCAAATACACGTTCTCCGTATTGTGCAAGTTTGTCTTTCTTGGTTTCAAACATTACGCGGTATAAACTTGGACCTATGATGGCTAATGTTCTCGCGTGATCAATTTCATATAAAGCTGTCAACTCGTGACCAATCATGTGTGTGGCCCAGTCGGATGGCACGCCTTTTTGGATTAATCCGTTCAAGGCCATGGTCGCGCTCCACATAAAATTGGAAGCCAGTTTGTAATCGGATGGATTTTCAACTACTGACGGACCAATTTCCACTAATGTCTGTAAAATACCTTCTGCAATTCTATCCTGTAACAAAGCATCGTGCGGATACGTTAGGTATTGTTCCAATACGTGTGTGTAGGCGTCAACGATTCCGTTTTGGATTTGTCTTTTCGGTAATGATTCAATTACGGTTGGATCACAAACTGAGAATTTCGGAAATAAAGCACTGCCTCCAAATGCTAGTTTTTCCTGTGATTCGTCGATCGTAATTACCGCTCCCGAATTCATTTCACTTCCGGTAGCCGGTAAGGTTAATACCGTTCCGAATGGAATAACTTCCGAAAGTTCCTTGATTAATAAACGTTTGTGCAGGATATCTTTTGGTTCTCCTTTGAATTTTACGGCTGCCGAAATGAATTTTACACCATCAATCACGCTTCCGCCACCGACAGCTAAAATAAAACCGATGTTCTGCTCGCGGATGATTTCCACGGCTTTCATCAGGGTTTCATAGCGTGGATTGGGTTCAATGCCGCCAAATTCCACTATTTCATATCCGGCCAATGCCGTTTTGACCTGGTCATAAACACCGTTTTTAAAAATACTTCCGCCACCGTAAGCGAGTAATATTTTTGAATCTTTTGCTACTAAATCGGGAAGTTTTGCGATTTGTCCCTTGCCAAATACATAGTTGGTGGGATTGTATAATTCGAAGTTTGTCATAATTTAAAAAATTTAGGACATAAATTTAAGGAAGATTTAACCGACGCGTTTTAAAACTTTGTTAAATGATATATACGAGAATTGCATTATATTTGTGTATAAATCACACATAAAACAGCCATGCAGAATATCAAAATAGCCGTTGATGCTATAGTATTTGGTTATCAAAACAATACACTTTTTGTTTTATTGATCCAGCAGAAATTCGGGAGCCAGAATTCGTATTGGGCAGTACCGGGCGGTTTGGTTCAGGAAGACGAATCACTTATTGAAGCTGTTAAACGTGAATTGAAAGAAGAAACGAATGTTGCAGTTAATTACCTGGAACAATTATACACTTTCGGGGATGATATTACCCGGGATTCCCGTAACCGTGTGATTTCGGTAGCATACATGGCACTTGTTGATCCGTCCAAATTAATTTTAAAAGCAGATACCGATGCTGATGAAGTATCATGGGTGCCGGTTACTAAAATCCCAAATCTTGCTTTCGATCACAATGATATGATTGTTAAAGGTTTGGAGCGTTTAAAGGCTAAACTGACGTACCAACCCATAGGTTTTGATTTGTTGCCAGCTGAATTTCTTTTCTCTGAACTTGAAAATCTCTACACAACAATTCTTCAAAAAGAGATAGATCGCAGAAATTTCCGCAAAAAAATGTTGAGCTTTGGTATTTTGGAAGAAACAGAAACGATCTTACCGCAAAAAGCAGGCCGCCCAGCGAAGTTATTCCGCTTTAATACAGTAAAATACAACCAACTTGTTAAGGAGGGTTTTCACTTTGAAATTAAGTTTGCGTAAAAATTACACTAAAATATTTTGCCGGTAAATTTATTGTTTTTACATTTGTGTAATAAATACGCAAAAAAACAATAAATCATGATACTTAATTTAGATCCTCAGTTCCGTCCGTTTTCAAATGAATCAGAAATTGCTTTCCAGAGTTTTACTTTTTCGGGAGGTGAACCGCATATTAAAATACAATCGGGTTTTGATGTTTCCCAAAAAGTGACAGTTACACACCGTGTGAATTCGTTCAATGATCTGGGATTGGTGTGTGTTACGATTGATGCTTTAAAACGAATGGGAGTCAAAGTGATTGATTTGTTTATTCCATATTTCCCGGCTGCCAGACAAGACCGTGTGATGATTCCGGGCGAACCTTTGTCGGTAAAAGTATATGCTGATATTATTAACGGAATGGGTTTGAATAAGGTGATGGTTTTTGATGCACACTCGGAAGTTACCCCGGCTTTGGTGAATAATTGTGATGTAATCCCGAATTATGTATTTATCGAAAAAGTGCTGAAAGAAATTGGCAATGAAGCCAAATTGATTTCTCCTGACGGTGGAGCTCTAAAGAAAATCTATAAAGTTTCCGAATTTTTAGGTGGTGTCGAAGTGGTGGAATGCAGTAAAAGCCGTGATGTAAAAACCGGAAAGCTTTCAGGATTTAAAGTTTATGCGGATGATCTGGAAGGAATGGATTGTCTTATAGTGGATGATATCTGCGACGGCGGCGGCACTTTTATCGGCTTGGCCGAAGAACTGAAAAAGAAAAATGCCGGAAAATTATATTTAGCAGTCAGCCACGGTATTTTCAATAAAGGATTTGAGAGTCTGACTGTTTTTGATAAAATATTTACAACCAACTCATTTAAGGATTTTGATAATGGGGTTGTGAAACAAATTACATTGGAATTATGAACTATTCAATAGATATACTAAGTGAAGAATTTAGAAAAGGTAAGCGGCATAAATTTTTATTTTTCTGGGGCCACCAGAAATCAAAAGATGGATCGATAACCAAAACATGCTTCAGTCAGTGGTGGGGAAGTCCGTTTACGGTTGACGGAGTTGTTTATAAAACAGCCGAACACTGGATGATGGCCAGAAAAGCCGAACTATTTGGTGATTCTGAAATATACAACAGAATCCTCGATGCAAAATCACCCGCAGAAGCAAAAGCGTTAGGAAGGGAAGTCAAAGGTTTTAAGGCTGATGTCTGGAATGAAAAATGCTATCAAATTGTGGTAGACGGAAATTTCCATAAATTCAGTCAGAATACAGAACTGAAAGAGTTTTTATTGCAAACTAAAGACAGGGTAATTGTGGAAGCGAGTCCGGTAGATAAAATCTGGGGAATCGGTCTAACGGGCGACAGTAATAAAGCCGAAAATCCATTACTGTGGAATGGTTTGAATTTATTAGGATTTGCTTTGATGGAGGTTAGGGATCTTTTGAATGCTAAGTAATGAGGCAAATTGTTTTGATATTAGATTTAGACGGTGTTCTTATCACGACTCCAACCTGGAAGAAAGATGTGATGCATCTTGACGGCTATTCAGATTTCAATGAAAACTGTGTGGCGAATCTAAATCAGCTACTTGCAAATTATCCGATTACAATTTTTCTGAGTTCAACAAGAAGAACTGTCAAAACATTGGATGAGTTCAATGCAATTTTTCAGAATAGGAGTATTAAACAAAAGATAGAAGGGTTTCTTCCTTTGTATGAAAATAAAACCAGAAAGGGAGAACTTGAGCAGTTTGTGGCTGATAAAGGATTAAAAGATTTTATAATTATTGATGACGATAAATCTACCTTGGGTTTACCGGTAGAAATAAAACAAAAATTGGTTCATACCAATCTTCTGGACGGTTTTACGGAAGAAAAACTTGAAGAAGCGATTCAAATTATTCAAAATAATGAAAAACATTAAATACATAAAAGGAGATGCGACCCAACCTAATGACAACGGGAATAAGATAATTGTGCATGTTTGCAATGATATTGGAGGATGGGGAAAAGGATTTGTAATGGCAATTTCGAACAGATGGCCAGAACCGGAACGTCAATATAGGGAATGGTATAAGTCGAAAATCAATTTTGAATTGGGCGAAACACAATTTGTAAAAGTTGAAGAAGATCTTTGGGTTGCCAATATGATTGGTCAACATAAAATCAACAAGGACGAAAACGGGAATGCCCCAATCCGTTATGAAGCAATCCGTGACGGATTGAATAAGGTTTCCGAATTTGCCTTATTACATAATACTTCAGTGCATATGCCAAGAATCGGTTGTGGGTTAGCCGGTGGAAAGTGGGATATTGTTGAACCGATATTGATTGAAACACTTTCGCAAAAAGACATTGAAGTAACAGTTTATGATTTCTAATGTAAAAATAACAGCAATACAATCCGACATTACAACCATTGAAGTTGATGCCATTGTCAACGCGGCAAATACATCCCTACTTGGCGGTGGAGGAGTCGATGGCGCAATTCACCGCAAAGGCGGAAAAACAATCTTAGAGGAATGTGTAACCATACGCAATAAACAAGGCGGTTGTGAAATAGGAGAAGCGGTCATCACCACAGCAGGTAACTTACCGGCGAAGTTTGTGATTCATACAGTTGGGCCGGTTTGGAACGGAGACAAAGAGGAAAAGCAACAATTATTGGCACAATGTTATGTGAATTCTCTGAAATTAGCTGAAAAGCACCAACTGAAAACCATCGCTTTTCCAAACATCAGCACGGGAATTTATCATTTCCCAAAAGACAAAGCAGCAAAGATTGCGGTTCAAACGGTTAAAAACTTCCCTTTTCAATCCGTTGAAGAAGTCATTTTCGTCTGCTTTGACGAAGAAAATTATAAAATATATCAGACGTTATTGTCTGATTAAGACAATGAAAAATGAATTTAATACTAGAAAAATATAAAGAACAAATAAAAGAATGGCCACGTTCAGGTCATCATATCATGGCGCAATACAATGATGAAACGATTGTTGTATATCAATCCTACCGAAATGAAATCGGGGATTTTGCAGCCCAAAACCAGTTTTTCGGTGGTGCTTTCAGCTTAGAACGCATGACGTGGATCAAACCAAATTTCCTTTGGATGATGTACCGCAACGGCTGGGGCAAAAAAGAAGGCCAGGAAGTGGTTTTGGCCATTCACCTGAAACGTGAGGCTTTTGAAAGATACTTAAAAAACGCCGTGTATTCTTCCTTCAATCAGGTTGAAGGACAAACACATGAAGAATGGAAGGAAGATGTAAAAACTTCTGAGGTTAGGTTGCAGTGGGATCCTGATCATGATCCACACGGAGATAAACTGGAACGACGCGCTATCCAAATCGGTTTGCGTAATGATTTCATAAAAAGTTACGCGAAAGAAGATATCGTGTTAATTGAGGATATCAGTGGTTTTGTTACCGAACAATACGAACATGTAAAGAATAACGATTTGGATTTGTTAATGACGCCTTTGGAAAAACCTTTGCTTTTTGAAGACCAGGAATTGAATCTGAAATTAAAACTTTTGTATTAAATAATTCATGAAAGAGAAGGTAATACATAGTGCTTTATTCGGGTTAGCGGTTGCTGATGCATTGGGTGTGCCGGTAGAATTCAGAAAAAGAAGTGAATTGAAAAGCGATCCAGTTACCACCATGAGGGAATATGGGACACATAGACAGCTGAAAGGAACCTGGAGTGATGACAGTTCGCTTACTTTTTGCCTTGCCGAAAGTTTATGTGACGGATATAATTTGAATGACATTGCCAATAATTTTCTGCTTTGGTCTAAAGGTGATTTTTGGACGGCTCACGGAGAAGTATTTGATATTGGGATTTCAACCTATCATACGATTGAGAACATCGCTAAGGGAATCGATCCTGTTTTATGTGGCGGTTTTGAGGAATCAGAAAATGGAAATGGTTCACTGATGCGTATTTTGCCAATGGCTTTTTATTTTACTAATGAAGAAAATGATGGCGTTATTTATCAAAAAATCAAAGAAGTTTCTTCCATAACCCATGCACATTTCCGTTCGGTTTTTGCGTGTTTTGTATATGTGATTTTTGCAATTGAATTATTGAAGGATAAGCCGTTGGCAGAAGTTTATAATAGAACCAAAAAAAGAGTCAGCTTATTTTTGGATAAAAAGAATTTCAATTCAAATGAAACCGGCTTGTTTGCCAGGATTTTAAACAATGATATAAGTATTTTTCCTGAAGACGAGATCAACTCTAGCGGTTATGTTCTTCATAGTCTGGAAGCCGCATTGTGGTGTTTACTGACTTCGGAAACCTACGAAGAAACGGTATTGAAAGCCGTGAACCTGGGTAGCGATACAGATACAACGGCTGCCATAGCCGGTGGACTGGCAGGGATTTATTACGGATTTGATGCAATCCCAGAGGAATGGATACAGGTTTTAGCCAGAAAGAATGCTGTTTTTAATCTGTGTGATAAATTAGAAAAGAAATTAAAATAATGAACAACGATACAAAAAATATAAGCAAATTCCTGAGCCTTGTGCTCCGGCACGCTCCCGAAACCATTAAATTATCATTGGATGTAAACGGTTGGGCTGATGTTGAGGAATTATTGAAGCAGTGTAATGCTTTCCAAAAGAAACTAGATAAGGAAACGTTGGAACAGGTTGTGGAAACCAATGATAAAAAACGTTTTGCTTTCAATGACGATAAAACCAAAATCAGGGCAAGTCAGGGACATTCTGTAGCTGTGGATTTGGATATAAAACCAATAACACCTCCTGATATTTTATTTCACGGAACAGTGGAAAAATTCCTCGAAGCCATCAAAAAAGAAGGTTTGCAGAAAATGAGCCGCCAACATGTGCATTTGAGTAAAGATATTGAAACCGCAACGAAAGTAGCGTCAAGAAGAGGCAAGCCTGTTATCTTGAGCATTGAAACCCAAAGAATGGTAGAGGATGGTTATTTGTTTTATTGCTCGGAAAACGGCGTTTGGTTAACAGACGAAGTGCCTGTCGCATATATAAAATTTTAGAGATGGGAAGAACATTAGTATTTGGTGATATCCATGGCGGATTACGGGCCTTGGAACAGCTTTTGGAACGTGTAAATCCTCAGCCGGAAGATACTCTAATTTTTCTTGGTGATTATGTCGACGGATGGAGCGAATCGGCACAGGTTATTGCGTTTCTTATTGATTTATATGAGAAGCATAACTGTATTTTTATCAAAGGAAACCACGATTTATGGTGTGGAAGATGGTTAAGTTTAGGTGCTACAAATCCGGTGTGGGAAGAAAACGGTGGCCGCGCTACCATTAAAAGCTATATCGGTACGGGTTTGCTTTCTTCGCAAGCACATAAATCATTTTTTGAGAACCTGAAAGATTATCATTTGGATGACCAAAACCGTTTGTTTATCCATGCAGGTTACACGTCAATTCATGGAGTAGCGAAGGAAGTCTATGAAAGCAATTACTATTTCGACCGGACTTTATGGGAAATGGCAATCACAACTGATAAAATGATTGCTAAAGATTCCAAGTTATTCCCGAAAAGGTTATTATTGTACAAAGAAATCTATGTTGGGCATACGCCAACGACTAATTATGATTCAGACAAGCCCATGCAGGGTTGTAATGTCTGGAACATTGACACCGGTGCCGGATTTTCAGGGAAACTGAGTTGTATCGATATTGATACCAAGGAATTCTGGCAAAGTGATACCGTGCAGTCATTGTATCCAGATGAAAGAGGAAGAAATTAAAAAAATAAAACACATATCATGAACCCATTATTATTAACAGACGGTTATAAAGTTGATCACCGTCGTCAATATCCGGATAATACAACATTAGTATATTCCAACTGGACACCAAGAAAATCAAGAATTGAAGGTGTGAACGAAGTGGTATTCTTTGGATTGCAGTATTTTATTAAGAAATACATTTTGGACGAATTCAAAACCCAATTCTTTGACCAGCCGAAAGAAAAAGTGGTGGCACGTTACGCACGCCGTATAAATACGTATCTGGGTGAAAACCAAGTTGGTACAAAACATATTGAAGATTTACATGATTTAGGATATATCCCGATGGTTTTCAAAGCACTTCCGGAAGGTTCAACCGTTCCGTTGCGTGTTCCGATGTTTACCATGTACAATACAAAACCCGAATTTTTCTGGCTGACCAACTATTTCGAAACCTTATTGTCAGCTGTGGTTTGGATGCCTTGTACATCGGCGACAATTGCTAAACAATACCGTGTGGTGTTGGATAAGTATGCAGAAGAAACATCTTCACTACCTGAGTTTGTTGATTGGCAGGGACACGATTT
The DNA here is from genome assembly GCF_023634845.1 of Flavobacterium amniphilum. Lineage (GTDB taxonomy): Bacteria > Bacteroidota > Bacteroidia > Flavobacteriales > Flavobacteriaceae > Flavobacterium > Flavobacterium amniphilum. The sequence goes on from NZ_JAMLJL010000008.1 coordinate 32,516, forward strand.
CTCGATGCGCGGAATGGCGGGTATCGAAGCGGCCGTGATTTCGGGAATGGGACATTTACTGAATTTTACCGGAACTGATACTATTCCGGCGATTGATGCCTTGGAAACCTATTACAATGCTAATTCCGAACAGGAATTAATCGGAGGATCAGTAGCAGCAACTGAACATTCGGTAATGTGCATGGGAACCACCGAAGGTGAATATGAAACATTCAAACGTCTTATTTGTGATGTTTATCCGAAAGGAATCGTTTCAATCGTGTCAGACACCTGGGATTTATGGAAAGTACTGACGGATTATCTGCCAAGACTGAAAGAAGAAATCATTTCCCGTGAAGGTAAAGTGGTAGTGCGTCCCGACAGCGGGGATCCGGTATTGATCATCTGCGGAAACCCGGACGGAAAAACCGAACAGGAACGCAAAGGAGTTATCGAATTGCTTTGGGATGTATTCGGAGGAACGGTTAATGCCAAAGGATATAAAGAACTGGTGCCGCAAATCGGAGCTATTTACGGTGACAGTATCACAGTGGAAAGAGCGACCAGAATCTGTCAAAAACTAAAAGAAAAAGGATTTGCTTCCACAAACGTGGTGTTGGGAATTGGTTCTTATACGTATCAATATAACACCAGGGATACTTTCGGTTTTGCGATGAAAGCGACCTATGGCGAAGTAAACGGAAACGGACGCGAAATCTTCAAAGATCCAATCACGGATGACGGTACCAAGAAATCGGCTAAAGGATTAATGAAAATCGAACTGAATAACGGTCGCTATGAATTGAAAGATCAGGCAACCTGGGAAGAAGAGCAAAAGGGCGAACTGAAAGAAGTCTTCCGTGACGGTAAACTGTTGGTCGATGATTCACTGGCAGCGATCAGGGAAAGAATGAAGGAAAAGCAATTGAATTTAGCAGAATAGTTTTTTAAAGCTTTTTCCCGCTATCCACTACAAGTCCGCAGTATGGTGCTTGTTTTTGCAGGTGCAGTTGTGGGGCTCCCTCCGGTCGCCCCAACTTTCCGCAAAAAGTAAGCACCATCCTTTGCGGGCTTTTCGTTTTTATCGGGGCTAGTTTGGGATTACTTTAGAATTGTGCCTTTGGGAGTATTGGTTAAAAAACTTGATATGGAAATAGACAGAGATTTGGTACAGAAGATTCTCGACGATGAATTGGGAGGGAATTATGTAATCGGAAATGTTATGGATACCGAAAAATATGTGTTTGTTTGGTATGAGCATAAAACTTACAAAAAGGATGATCAACGTGGTCATTTGATAGGTGTGGGTCCGGTGGTGCTTAATAAGGAAACGGGAGAATATAAGTTATTAGGTTCCGGGGATTATATAGTGGGTGATTATATGGATTATTTACCTGAAGCAGAAGAAGCCGAAACATTGGAAGATTTTTTTGCAAAACCGGTGGAAGAAATTATTAAGGGTATTCATGACAGGGAATTCGTCAATGATGAAGATTATTTTTATTTTTTATATTTAATGGAAAAGGAGTTTCCGGGATTCAATGGCTATATTACTCTTGACAGAAATTTAAATCTAGGGGAACATTATTTATTTGATCAAGAAAACCCTAAATACAGACAAAAGATTATTGGATTCTGGGAGCAGATAGGATACCCATATTTTATTAGAAATGAAAAGGAAATTGTATTGGGAAGAGTAAAGAATTACAGGCTTTAATTATGTTTATGACGTAACAAAATCCTAACATTCGCATAACAGTCAGTTCATACAATCGTTCCATCTTTAACCTAGAAACAGAGCTCAGATTTCTAAATGTAAAAATGATAATAATGATACTGTATGACAGAAAAAGAAAGAGCATTATGGGAAACCATTTCCAGGTTTTCCTTTGATGAAACCATCGAAGAATATGGTTTCGAAACAAGATTGGCTTACGAAAATAAATGGACACACTACGTCACAAAACAAGCCATCGAAGAGTATAAGAAGTTCATGTTTTTAGCTTCGGTCTCCAACCAGATGGTTTCTCCCTCAGAAATAGTCGATACCGTCTGGCACCAACACCTAATCTTCAGTAAATCCTACGAAAAACTCTGTGGGATATTAGGAAAAAAAATTGAACATATTCCTTCTACTCACAACCCACACAACCATTCGGTTTTTAAATCAGCAAAGGAACACACAACAACTTTGTACGAATCCTACTTCGGAAAACAAAACCCGCATTTCTGGAATAACGATTATCTCGAAGAAACCCAATTAATATCAGATAATACGGCTTTACGTAAAAGGGTATTTCTCATTGGCTGTATAAGTGTCTTCCTGTATCTTCCACTGTTTTTTTTACTCAAACCTTTTATCGTCACAATTGAAAGTGAAGTTTTTATACTCTTTACCATAATACTGGAACTAACGTTGTTCTTCGTGCTTAAATTTCAAATTGAAAGTAAAATTGAGAATCAGGCCGGGATGCTCTACAGTGAAGACATACATACGCAAAACCTGACTGTTCCGGAAGTGCTATGCCTGAAAAACGGTAATAACGACGAGTATATCCATGCGGTTGTCAATACCATGATTAAAGAAGAGAAAATCCACTTCAGTAGTGATTATACGATAAGTCTTAATGAAGATGAAAAACCGGAATCTGAAAGTGAAATGGCTGTTGTAAATGTTTTTCTGGAGAAAGAAGTGCGGAATTACCCTGCTTTATTCAATCATTTGAAACACAAAAGTATCTTCACTATTCCGGACCTAGCAATGCAACTGTATAAAAAGCGCTGGTTAAATAATCCGGTTTTCATTAAGTCTGTTTCAGGATTGGTCTTAGTTATGTTACCAATGCTGTATCTGCTTTTAATCCGTTTGCAATTAGGATTGGAAAGGAATAAATCGGTTATCTTTTTACTAATCGGAATTGCAATGTATTTGCGGATTGCATGGTATTTCGTGAAAAAAATATACAACGATTTGCTTCAGGATAACTTGCCGGAATTGTATGTTCAAAAAATAAAAAGCAATGAGCGCACCGATTTAAAAGAAGGTTCCGAATGGCAATACCTGGTTTTGGGAAGTATTATGTACACCATGCATTTTAATCAAATGGTTAATCACGTTAATCATAATGCAAGTCAATCAGGTTCTTCATCAGGTTGTGGAACCAGTTGCGGTTCAAGCTGCGGAAGCAGTTGTGGTTCCAGTTGCGGCGGTGGCTGTGGGGGCTGCGGCGGTGGAGATTGATATCCCGGATGTTTTGTAATGTTTACTTGTTGTTTAACCTTTGGTTAAGCCTTTTTATTTTCTATAAAACAAATTATGGTCGATGTATTCCCAAACCTTATTTGGTAGCATGGGGATTACATTCTTTTTGTTCTTGATGCTTTCCCTGATGAAGGTTGAAGACAATTCAATCACGGGCGCACCTACACGGTGTATTTTAGGGTTATTGACAAACTCACTGCTGATTTCTCCCGAATTCAGTCTTGGGTACACATAAATGTCATGATTGTTTAAAATTACCTCATAATTCTTCCATTTGTGCAAAGAGTTGAGGTTGTCTTCCCCCATGATAAGTGAAAACTCGTGATCCGGATATTTTTCCTGTAAATGAGCCAGCGTATTGACGGTATAGTTCGGTTGCGGAAGCTTGAACTCTACATCCGTGGGTTTGATATCCGGATAGTTTTCGGTGGCCAGATGTACCATATGCAAACGGTGGTAATCATCCAGCAATGTATTTTTCTGCTTGTGCGGATTATGAGGTGTAACCACCATCCAGATCTGATCCAAATCGGAATGCTCGGCCATATGATTGGCAATAATCAAATGTCCAATGTGGATGGGGTTGAATGTTCCGAAGTAAAGTCCGATTTTCATGGTTTCAAATCTTTTTTAACTCATCAAAAAGAGTTGATTTATTAAACTTTTGTCTTTTATAATCAATTAAATGAAATACAGCTTCCTGTTTTTCTTTAGCCTCTTTAATAATAACTAAAACATTTCCAAATTCATTCCGAAGAATATCAGAATAAAAGATGATTTCATAGTTGTTTTGTTCCAGTTTTATGAACCTGTGTTTTTTGAAGAAATGATATTTTGAATCCTGAAAGAATTCAATTTTTAAGGTTAGTTCTTCAATTGAATCGTAAGGTTTTTTTTTAAATAAATTATTTTCTTTAACAGTTCTCAAATATTCCAAAAAAAAAGTAGAGAATGTACAAAAAGCAGCAGTTGCGAATGTAAACCCAATGGCATATTTTAAAGGAAATGTATTTTGATGAAAATAAGCAATCGTTAATAAAATGATTGAGAGGAATCCAAAAACAACTAAAAAAAATTTAAAAACAGTAAGAATAGGTTTTCGATTCAGAATTAAAACGCGAATCATTTTACTTTACAAAATTCTTTACCAACTGATAAGCCTCTTCCTTCGCAACATCCAAATCATAATTCTTGATAATTGTGTCAAATTGCGGTGCTGTTGCCAGTTCCACGTGTGCTTTGGCAATACGCATGTTGATTTTGTCGTCGCTTTCAGTAGAGCGTTCTTTCAGTCGGCGTTTTAACTCGTCCACACTTGGCGGTTTAACAAAAACAGCAAGAGTCTGTTCCGGGAATTTATGTTTAATACGCAATCCGCCGGCTACATCAATGTCGAAAATAACATTCTTGCCCAATGCCCAGATGCGCTCCACCTCACTTTTCAGTGTTCCGTAAAAGTTATCACGGTATACTTCTTCCCATTCCACAAAGTCCTCGTGCTTGATGTGTTGTTTGAAATCGTGAATTGACATGAAGTAGTAATCTTTTCCGCTTACTTCTTCGCCTCTCGGCTCGCGTGTTGCCGCCGAAATGGAAAACTCAAGATTCAATTCTTCAATTCCCAATAAATGCCTTACTATAGTGGTTTTTCCCGATCCCGATGGTGCCGAGAATACAATTAATTTTCCTCCGTTATTCATTTTTCTAGTGATTAGTGAATAGTAAAGAGTAATTAGTTAAAAGCAATCTCTTCGAAAGCCAGTCACTAATTACTCTTCACTAATTACTTATAAAACATTCAATACCTGTTCTTTTATTTTTTCGAGCTCGTCTTTCATCATGACCACCAGTTTTTGCATTCCGGAGTGGTTTGATTTAGACCCCATGGTGTTTATTTCACGTCCCATTTCCTGGGTAATGAATCCCAGTTTACGGCCATTGGCTTCTTTTCCGGCCAAAGTTTCAAGGAAGTAATCCAAGTGATTGGTGAGGCGGACTTTCTCTTCGGTGATGTCCAACTTCTCCAAATAGTAAATCAACTCCTGCTCAAAACGGTTTTCGTCCACATTGACTTTCAACTCGTCGATAGCGGTCTGTAGTTTGTTTTTGATATTCTGGATGCGTTCCGGATCTAATTCCAATGTTTGTTCCATGAACGAACGGATATTCGCAATGCGCAACTGAAATTCTTTTTCCAATGACATTCCTTCGTCAACCCTGAACTGGTTGATGTTGGTTAATGCTTCGTTGATCACACCCTGAATCTGGCCCCACTCGTTTTCATCGATTTCCTCACGTTCTGTTTTTAAGGCATCCGGCATTCTAACCGCCATTTTCATTAGCTCGGTGTTGTCGGCATCGGGTAAAATAGCACGCATTTGGGCAATGTATGCCTTTACGATGGGTGCATTGACCTTGGTTGAGGTTTCTTCTCCCGTTACTTCAATGTACAGGGAAAAATCAACTTTTCCGCGCTCTAACTGCTGGGCAATCTGATTGCGTAAACCCAACTCCATCTCACGGTAGGCAGAAGGCATCCTGACGTTCAGGTCCATTCCTTTACTGTTAAGGGATTTGAATTCTACGGTGATTTTTTTTGTGGGCAATTGCAAAGTTGCTTTCCCAAACCCGGTCATCGATTGTATCATAGTCATGAAATAAGAGGGTAAAGATAAGAAAAGTTATTAGTAGTTAGTACTTAGTGATTAGTGACTAGTAATTAGTAATTGGAAGGGTTGATAAGTTATGGATTGATGTTGATTGAAAAATGTGAACTAGTTACTAAATAATGAGAACTAGTAATTAAGTTTGGTGAACTAGTTACTAAGTAACGAGAACTAGTAATTAAGTTTGGTGAACTAGTTACTAAGTAATGAGAACTAGTAATTAAGTTTGGTGAACTAGTTACTAAGTAACGAGAACTAGTAATTAAGTTTGGTGAACTAGTTACTAAGTAATGAGAACTAGTAATTAAGTTTGGTGAACTAGTTACTAAGTAACGAGAACTAGTAATTAAGTTTGGTGAACTAGTTACTAAGTAATGAGAACTAGTAATTAAGTTTGGTGAACTAGTTACTAAGTAACGAGAACTAGTAATTAAGTTTGGTGAACTAATTACTAAATAATGAGAACTAGTTTGCAAATAGCGTAAACTATAAACAATCAACTATAAACCACTAACTTTTTACTAAGTGCTTAGGACTAATCACTAAGTACTCGAAACCTTCTTCTGCGTGACTAAATACACCCCGATAAAAATCAATAAAGCCGAACCCGCTTTCACCCAACTCATTTCATCTTTTTCTAATCCGATGGCGAAAATAGAAGCAAACAACGGCTGCAGGTAAATAAACACGGCAACAGTGGTGGGTTTGAGCTCTTTCATCGAAAGTAAATTCAGTAAGTACGTCAGGAAGGTTGAAAAAATCACCACAAAACCGATTTTCAGATAAGCAGAAGTAGGTACAACAGTCCAGTCCACCGCTTGGAATTCACTCCACCCGAAAGGAATAACCATCAGAAAACCGAAGAAGTATATCCACTTTACAAACGAAAGTGCATTGTATTTATCCATCAGTTTTTTAACGATGATGAGGTAAAAACCATACGACATGGCATTCACAAATACGAGAAAGTTACCCAGTGAGGCATTAGGCGCATTTACCATCGATTTTCCGTACAGGATCAATGTGATGGTTCCGGCCAGTCCAAGAAGGATACCAATTATTTTTTTGTTTTCCATCCGTTCTTTGGTGATGAGTGCCGAAAGAATAAGTACAATCATCGGTGTGGTGACCATTAAAACGGCTCCCATGATAGGAGAGGTGTAGCTCAATCCTTTAAAAAAGGTGAGCATGTTGAAGGCAATTCCGAAAAAAGAAGCCGCGATGATTCTTGGGAAATCGGCTTTGTCAATTTTTTCGGTCTTCACAAATAAGGTTGAAATCCAGAACAAAAGCATCGAACCGCCTACACGCAAGAAGATAAACCCGAAGGGATCGATGTATTTAGGCATCACATCTTTGGCAACCGTAAACGTTACACCGTAAATAATGGAAACCAGTGTGGCGGCTACAAGAGCCCATTGTCTTTTACTCATTGTTCAGGAATTTGATGGCGGCCTCAACGGTTTTGGCGCTGTTGCCCACAAATATGTTACCGTCGGCAATAATCACCGGACGTGATAAGAACGTATAATGTTCCAGGATATAGCGTTTGAAATCGGCTTCATTCAGTTTTTCGTCTTTCAGTCCCATTTCCTTGTACAAGGTGGCTCTTTTGCTGAAAAGGACTTCATAACTTCCGGCCATCTGCTGCATTTCATCTACCTGTTTCACGGTCATCGGTTCAGTCTTGATGTCTTGTAATTCAAAGGTGTCAAGGTGTGGCAATGACTTTAAAATACGTTGGCAGGTACTGCAGGTTTTTAAGTAATATATCTTTCGCATTATTTTAATTTTAAGTATTTATCGGCTTCTTTGTAAGGAATTAGTAATTCAATCGGTCCTTCTGCATACGAAGCCACTTCATATTGGTTGTAAACTAATTTTACTCCTTTTTCAGTCAGGAAAATATTCAGAGGCAAATGAAACTTTTCATCCGTAAACCAATAGCCGGTTTCATTGATGTTGACGTTTTTAGGAATGCTCTGTTGCTTTCTGAATTTCTGTTCGGCTAATTTGGTAAATCCCTTAAGATCAGAAAACAGATTTTCTTTTTTGATTTGTTTGCCGGTTTTGGCATCAATGAAAAAGGAAATTGAAGCACCGTTTCCGTGCGCACCGCCGGTGAAAGCCCAGTAGTCGACAACCAAGTTCAATAATTTGGATGATTGGTATTCAATTGTTGTGGTGCTGTAACCCTGCCAGGAAGTCGTATACTCCGGTTCTTCTTTCAGGGCTTGATTGTAAGTGTTTATGAAATTTGTGCAAATCGCATCAAAATCTTTAGGTTGGCTAAGTGTATCATTGTAGAATAAACTACTGTTTTCGTTTAATACCAGTTTATCGATACTGTCAGTTACTACGGATTTTGCTTTAAAAACCGGAACATCAAGTACTAACTCGGTTGTGTCCTGTCCTTCAACGATGCGCTTTTCGAATTTTTTCATGTCATAATCCAAAGTGTCAAAGTCAGATTTTACAGAATCAATAACAGCATTGGTTTTTGAAGTGTCAGTAGTTGGGGTTTCTTTTTTACAACTGACAGAAATACCCGCAATGAGAATAAAATAAAATAATTTACGCACGTTAAAATTGTATTAAAATGTACTACAAAATTAACTTTTTAAACTTACGGTTGGCGCTTTTGGTTTACTTTTGAAAAAAATAATTTATGGGAACTTTTACCAAAGAAATTTCAATTCGCTGGTCTGACCTGGACCCGAATTTCCATATGCGCCACAGTGCTTTCTATGATTTTGGCGCACAACACCGTATCGAAGTATTGGAACAACACGGATTAACCATGAAACTGATGCAACAGCAGTCTTTCGGTCCGGTTTTATTTCGTGAGGAAGCCATCTTCAGAAGGGAAATCCATTTAAGCGACACGATTACGATTACCACCAGAATGGGAAAAATGAAAGCCGATGCTTCGCGTTGGACCATCGTGCACGAACTGAAGAACCAAAGGGACGAACTGTGTGCCGTGATCAGTGTTGACGGTGCGTGGATGGATACTAAATTAAGGAAGCTGGCCAGTCCAACCCCGGAAATCGTTCAGGAAGTCATGAATGCATTCCCTAAAACAGAAAATTTTATTGCCTTGTAAACTAAACAACTATGGAATATACTTTTAAAATTAACCTTTTGTCGCGTAACGTTCTTTTGAAATTTCTTGAAAACCACACATTGGAACAATTGAACAAAGTTCCGGACGGATTCAGTAATAACCTGATCTGGAACATCGGTCATATTGTAGTGGTACAGCAAATGCTGGTGTACCGTTTGTCAGGATTACCGATGATGGTTTCAGATGCGATGGTTGCAAAATACATGAAAGGAACAAAGCCTGAAGCAGATGTAACGCTGGAAGAAGTCGAAGAAATCAAATCATTGCTGTTCGCTACTTTGGAACAATCCAAAAAAGATTTCGCTGATGACATTTTCAAAACCTATAATGAGTTCACGACTTCAGCAGGTTATACGGTTACCAGCGTAAAGGATGCGATGGAATTCAACAACTACCACGAAGGCATGCATACCGGCATTATGATGCAAATCAAAAAGTTTATTTAATAAAGGCAAAACTCCCCAAAAGAACAACACAAAATTTCTTAGGGGAGTTTTCTCGAATTAAGCAACTCTTTCTTCTTTTTTGAGAAGTATATTTTCTTTGAGTTCCGCTACCGGAATGTTAAGCTTAAATAGCTTTCTTTTGTGCAGGTAAAGCTTTAAGCGGAGTTTGTATAAATCATATACGATGATCACTGCGAGTACCAGACTCACCAGATAAAACATCTTGAATCCCAGATAAACATACGTGAACCCGGCCAATACCGCACCAATCAGGTAAAATACGGTTATCGATGATAATAGTTTTGCCCGTTGCTTCAGGTTTTTGTTGTTCCGGAATTCTTTCTTGGTGAACATTGAGAACAAAATCCCTAAATCGGTCGTCGTTCCTGTTAGGTGCGTTGTTTTGATGGAAAAGTTCGAAATACTTGCCGTCAGTCCGTTTTGTAAACCCATCGCGAATAGCATAATGGCTAATAAAACTTCGGTCTCGGCTAATGTTTCGCCATAAAAATTGTCTCCGTAAATACTCACTGCGATTAAACACAGTATCTCGAGTATTAATGGTATCGAATGGGCAATATAGCTGTTCTTATGATTAAGGTGTATCACGGCCAGATTTGAAGTGAAACTCCCCAGGAAGAATAACAAAATCCAGGAGAAAACCACAACAGTCTGATAGAGATTTCCTTTTACGATTTCTGAAGCAAGAACAGCATAATGCCCTGTAATGTTTGACGAGAATGAAAAGAATAGCAGTAGCGAACCGATATTGATCATTCCGGCAGAAAATGCGGATAAGGAACCGAGTTTGAGATTGTCTGAATGTGATCTGCTGTTACTGTATTTTCTAAGCATCTTTAGTTGTTTTTTTCAAATGTTAAGCGGGCAATGCCGCGTATATCTGTGTTTGTATTAAAATTGAGTACGAGCCTGTCTTCCGATAATTCCGTAAGGGTATAATGTTCAACAGTGTTGTCATTGTACTTCAGCTCGAGTATGTTTCCCCTTCCCTTGATGGTCCAGGTCAATTCTTTTGTGGTGTCTTTTCCTTCCAGAATTAATTTCCGTCCGGGCATGAAAATCCATTTTTCGGCTTTGTGGATAACCAGATTCTGACTGGCAATTTCCTTGACATAACCCGAAACGTTTTTGAAATCGGCATTCACCGTGTCGTTTTTATCGGCCTTTTCATATTCCCAGGTGGCTTCTTTCCATTCGCCTTCAATCTTTTTTTCCGGATTCCCGGACATGCCTGTCATCACAGTTAAGGATAACAAAACCAGCAAAGGGAGACTGATGTATTTTATAATGATTTTCATGATCGTTTCTTTTTGGGTTAACTGATGGAAACCTGATTCAGGAATACTTCTGTAATTTTTCCTTTTTCGGGAACCGGAATTGCAGTATCGCTATTGATGGTGATAACTTCCACGACCGATTTTTTAATGAATACTGATAAGTCAAAGCTGTTTTTGTTTGATAAGTTTTGCTTGCTGTCAGAGATGTAGATTTTTTCAATCCTGTTGGATTCTAAATAGCTGTTGAAAGCACTTTGGTTAAATCCGGTAAATAAATCGGTTTTCAATGAATTGATGTGGGAATCAAATTTGTTGCACAACACTTCGCAGGCTTCTTCAAATTCGGTATTGCTTAAAGCGTCAATATGCTTCATTTTGGAAAAGAACAATAAGTCTCTTATCGAATCGCTCAAATTCATTCCGTGCAATAAGATAATGTCTAAGGATGTGCCTGAAGTGTTGTTGCTTAAAACGGCTTTTAAAGTATTAAGGGAATTGACGGTAAAGTCGGTCGGTATTACAATTGTTTTTCTCATGCTTCTTACTATTTGTTGTTTACAGGGCAAAAGTAGAAGCGCCGTATTAGAGCCTTATTAAACTCACATTAAAATGTTATTAGAATTAGGCCTACGGGATTAAAATGAGATTAGAAAACCTTAGCAAAAAGTTAAAAAAGCAGTGACAGTATTGTTTTTAGTCTTCTGTTTTGACCGATGGAAGTGTGATTTGTACCGTCGTTCCTTCGTTTTCGGCAGAAGTCACCAAAATCTTCCCGTTGTGCATGCGGATGATATTTCGGGTAAGTGGTAATCCAATGCCGTAACCTTCGTAGTTTTTGGTGTTTGATGCCCTGAAGAAAGGATCGTAAATGTATTTGATCTCGTTCTCGGGAATACCGATTCCTTTGTCTTTGATAATAATGTAGACATAATCATCTGATGCGCCAATTGATACTGTTACATGGTTGTAGTCTGAATACTTACAACCGTTGCTGATGATGTTGCTGAAAGCAAGATGAAGGAGTTGGACGTTTCCGTTTACCTTTAACTTTAACGGATTTTCCGGTAAGAGTTCCATGTCAAGGTGTATTCTGTTCTTGCTGTTTAAGGTGCCCAGGTTTTCTTTTACATCCCAGATCAATTGGTCGATGCGTATTTTTTCGAATTTCTGTACTTTTCCGTTAAATCCGGTTTGTGCCAGAAACAACAGTGCTTTGGTTTTGTTGTCCAGTTTTTCGGCTTCCTGTAAAATGATTTTCAAAGAGTCTACATAGTCTTCAGTCTGTCTCGGTTTGGAAAGCACTACATCGGCTTCACCTATGATGGCTGTCAATGGAGTTCTTAATTCATGGGAGGCATTGCTGATGAAGTTGTTCTGGGTTTCAAAGGAGGTTTCAATCCGGTCGAGCATGTCATTGAAGGTGCCGGTAAGTTCATAAAGTTCATCTTTGGCGGTGTCTTCACTCAAACGCAAATGCAGGTTTTCGGAACTGATTTCTTTTACTTTCTCTGTAATGGCCGAAATAGGTTTGAATATGTTCTTCGAATAATAAACAGCAATGTATAATAATAGAAGGAAAGCTGCGCTTATGGCAAACAACATGGTTTTGATCAGGTTTTCGGCTTGGTTGATCTCGAAGTAATTCTCGGCAACGGTGATGACAATGAAATTGCCTTTAGCCGACTTGTATTTGATGCCTTTGTAAAGGTATTCATTGGAAACAAAACGAGCCTGTCCTTTTTGGATTACATCACTGAAAAATTCTTCGTTGATTCCTACTTTCTGGGATTGGTCACTAATGTTGAGACGACTGTCTATCGGAATGAAGAAATCCCGCTCGTGCGGAAGTTTGTCTAAATCATCATCGGGTGAAAATTCATTTCCACCGGCTAATTTCTCCTTGGCAACCTTATTTGCCCTGGCTTCCAATAAACGGAATAGATAATCTTCCGAATAATCGGAAACGGTCGCATAGATGAAGATACTGAACAGGAAAATTACGATCAGGAACGGGATCAGGAACAGTAAAATAATCCGTGAGTGTTTTTTCATGTCTCAGTTGTTGTTTGGGGTTAAACGGTTTAGTTTTCCCGCATCACATATCCCATGCCTATAACAGTATGGATAATCTTGTCTTCTGCTTTAAGGTCTATTTTTTTCCGGAGGTAATTGATGTATACATCTACGACATTGGTGCCCAAATCATAGTCAACGCCCCATACCGCCTCCAATATGTCCATTCTCGAAAGTACTTTGTTTTTGTTTTTCAGTAAATGGAGTAATAGTTTGTATTCGGTTGTGGTCAAAGAGACTTCTTCTCCTTCCAGGGTAACGGTTTTGGTATAGTCGTTTATCTTTAAATCGTTGAAACTGTACAGGTGTTCCGGCGCGAGGCTCTCGTCATTCTGGGAAGCCGCCTGTCCGGAAGAACGTCTCAGTAAGGTCTTGATGCGGGCTACGAGTTCAATGAATTTAAAAGGTTTGACCAGATAATCATCGGCTCCGTTTTCCAATCCCAAAACAATGTTTTCGGAAGTGCCGAGTGCTGTCAGAAATAATATGGGTACGGCTTGGTTCTTTATGCGTATGGATTTGCAGACTTCCAAACCGTTCATCTCCGGTAACATAATGTCTAAAATGATCAGGTCAAAATGGCTTTCCAATGCTAATTGCAATCCGGTCTTGCCGTCAAATGCAACACTGACTTCAAATCCTTCTTCTGTAAGTCCTTTTTTGATAAAGGAAACAACATGGGCCTCATCTTCAACCAAAAGTATTTTTTTCATGGGTAATGGTGCTTCAACGGGAAGGATTAGTCATAAAATTATTGTAAAAGAGAAGGCAAGTTAAAAAAAATAGTCCGAAGTTAATACCTTTGTGAAAAATATATGAACTATGAAATTTAATACTAAAGTTATACATGGTGGACAACACCATGATCCAAGTACCGGGGCGGTTATGCCGCCGGTTTACCAAACATCGACTTTCGTTCAGACAAGTCCGGGGAGACCTTTAAATCCTGATTACGAGTATAGCCGCGCTGCGAACCCAACACGTACTGCTTTGGAAGAGGCGCTGGCTTCTATTGAAAACGGAGCAAGAGGTCTTGCTTTTTCTTCGGGATTGGCTGCTACCGATTGTTTACTTCGTTTATTCAAGGCTGGTGACGAAATCATCGCAATGGATGATTTGTACGGCGGAACTTACCGCTTGTTCACGCGTTTGTACAAGGATAGCGGAATCAAGTTCCATTTCGTGGATATGAATGATCTTGAGGGTTTTCAGGATTTAATCAATGAAAATACTAAATTGGTTTGGGTGGAAACACCTACAAACCCGTTGATGAAACTGGCTGATATTGCTGCTATTGCAGAAATTACTAAAAAACACAATATCCTGTTTGCAGTCGATAATACATTCGCAACTCCTTACCTTCAAAAACCTTTGGACCTAGGTGCAGATATCGTAATGCACTCGGCTACTAAATATTTAGGCGGACACAGTGATGTGATTGCAGGTGCTTTGATTATTAAGGATAAGGTTTTGGGTGACGAATTACACTTCAAACAGTTTGCTACAGGAGCAACTTTAGGACCACAGGATTCTTTCTTGGTGTTAAGAGGGATTAAAACGCTTCATTTACGTGTACAGCGTCATTGTGAGAATGGTGTGAAAGTGGCTGAGTTCTTATTGAACCACCCAAAAGTAGAGCGTGTATATTACCCTGGACTGGAAAACCATCCGTTCCATGAAATTGCCAAAAAACAAATGATTGGCGGTTTTGGAGGTATGGTGACCTTTACTTTCAAATCAGGTGCAAAACAGGATGCAATCAGCTTCCTTGAGAAACTGCAGGTGTTTACATTGGCTGAATCATTAGGGGGCGTAGAATCACTGGCAAACCACCCGGCTTTAATGACGCACGCTTCAATTCCGGAAGATAAGCGTAAAGAAGTGGGTATTACCGATGATTTGGTTCGTTTAAGTGTTGGTGTGGAAGACGCAGAGGATTTAATAGAAGATTTAAAACAGGCATTAGCATAAAAAGAAAACCCTGACAACTGTCAGGGTTTTTTTATATCTCTTACTTACTGATTAATCTATGTAGTAGATGTATCCAAAGTTTAACCATAAATTCCAGTCGTTAGCTTTGTTTTCAGGATAAAGGTTTTCGTTTGGATTTAAACCGTCAACCCAGTTTGAAAAATAATACTGGAAACGTAAATCCAAAATCAAATCCGATAAAGGGGTTAATTTATAACGGGTACCCACACTTGATACCACTGACCAGGTGCTTCCTCTTTCGTTTGTGAAACCATGGTCTTTTCCGTCTGAAGGAGCCCAGTATTTAGCCGGTAAATTAGCCTGGATTAAACGGCCGTCTCCATAATTAGTACCCATCTCAGGTTTGTAAAAACTGAATTGGCCACCCAAGCTTACAAACGGACCGAAACTTCCGGTTTGTGAAGTGAAATCACGGATACTCATTGGGTAAAATTCCAATTGCATACCAATGTTCGTAACAGCAGTGCTACCAAACATCCCTCTTAATTTTTGAGCTTCTACCGAAGTCTTTTTTGGGTCTACCCAGTGTCCGAAATGCTCTAATTTTGTTTTGTTGTATGAAATCTCTGATCTTAATTTAAAGTGGTCGTTGAAGTAGGTTTCAGGTGTGTAACAGTTACAGTCAGCTCTGTAGGAGAAATTCAAATAGTGTACTAAACCAACACCTAAGCCGGTATTTCCTTTGTTAGTGTCAAAATCATGTCTTTCACCATAGTCAGACTGGAAGGCAACAGGACCCGTGATTACCCCAACTTCATGGGAAAATCCGAACTGCGCCTGAAGCGGATTCAGCGCTCCTAATAAGAGAAAAACGATTAAGCATTTTAATTTAGACATGGGTCAACTTTTAAGTCATTATAGGACAAATATATAAAAACATCAATGATGTCAAAAAAAAAACAGTAAAAAAACCGGATTATTGTATTGTTAAGTTTTTGATTAGTGATTTATTAGGCTAAAAACATTGGTGTTATTTTTAATAAATGTATATTTGTGCCACTAAACGAAAACGTTTTCTTTAAACGTAAAAAATTAAAATTATTATGTCACATAGTATTGATGCTTTTGTAGAGGCTGTAGCAAAAAACAATCCTAATGAACCTGAATTCTTACAAGCCGTAAGAGAAGTTGCTGAAACTGTAATTCCTTTCATCGAAAAAAATCCTAAATACCAAGGTAAAATGTTACTTGAGCGTATGGTGGAGCCGGAAAGAGTAATGATGTTCCGCGTGGCTTGGATCGATGATAAAGGTCAGACGCAAGTAAATAAAGGATACAGAATCCAAATGAACTCAGCAATCGGACCTTACAAAGGAGGTTTGCGTTTTCACCCTTCTGTAAACTTAAGTATCCTGAAATTCTTAGCTTTCGAGCAAGTATTCAAAAATTCATTGACTACATTGCCAATGGGTGGTGGTAAAGGTGGTTCTAACTTCGATCCTAAAGGAAAATCCGATACTGAAATCATGCGTTTCTGCCAGGCTTTCATGACTGAGTTAGCACGTCACATTGGCGCTGATACTGACGTTCCTGCCGGTGATATCGGTGTGGGTGGAAGAGAAGTTGGTTACATGTTCGGTCAATACAAAAAATTACGTAACGAGTTTACAGGAGTATTAACTGGAAAAGGAATCACTTTCGGAGGTTCTTTAATCCGTCCTGAAGCAACTGGTTACGGTGATGTATATTTTGCTTACAACATGTTGAAAACTAAAGGCGAAAGCTTCGATGGTAAAACGGTTGTGGTTTCCGGTTCTGGAAACGTAGCACAATATGCTGCTGAAAAAGCAACTCAATTAGGAGGTAAAGTAGTTACTTTGTCTGACTCTTCAGGTTATATCTATGATGCTGACGGTATTGATGCAGATAAATTGGCTTACGTAATGGAAATCAAAAACGTAAACTACGGTCGTATCTCTGATTACCTTAAAAAATACCCTAACGCTAAATTCGTTGAAGGAAAACGTCCATGGGAAGTAAAATGTGATATCGCATTACCATGTGCTACACAAAACGAATTGAACGAAGAGGAAGCTAAAGTATTAGTGGCTAACGGATGTATCTGTGTGGCTGAAGGTGCTAACATGCCGTCTACTCCGGAAGCTGTTTTAGTATTCCAAAACGCAAAAATCCTTTTCGCTCCTGGTAAAGCTTCTAACGCTGGTGGTGTGGCGACTTCAGGTCTTGAAATGTCACAAAATTCATTGCGTTTAAGCTGGTCTTCTGAAGAAGTTGACGATCGTTTGAAAGTGATTATGAACAATATTCACCAAGCTTGTGTTGAATACGGTTCAGATGGTAACGGATATGTTGATTATGTTAAAGGTGCAAACGTTGCCGGTTTCGTTAAAGTTGCCGATGCTATGTTAGCGCAAGGAGTTGTATAATTCCTGAATATAAATAACTTTTAAAGTCCCGCAAAAGCGGGACTTTTTGTTTTGGATATATTAAAACCCAAGTAAATCCGTTTTTATCTATATTTGTGCAATATCTTTACTTATATGAACAAAATTGCTGCTGTCTTCATAATTTTTATTTTTTCCCTGACGGGTTCCGCACAGGTTAATCAGGTATGGAAAGGTTACTATTCCTATAACTCAATAAAGGATATTACCCTGAATGAAACAGGATTTATTGCAGCTTCCGATAATGCGTATTTTAAAAGGGATGTCACCACAAACCAATCGGTAACGGTTACAACTGTGGAGGGACTATCAGGTCAGACAATCTCACAGATTTACCATTCGGAAACGTTCAAAAAAACCATCGTAGGGCACATCGACGGATTTATGACGGTTGTCAATGAAACAGACGGATCAATGCTCAACGTAGTAGATATCGTGAACAAGGTTTCGGTGCCGTCCAATAAAAAAAGAATTAACCATTTTACCGAATTCAACGGGAAGCTCTACATTTCAACTGATTATGGTATTTCGGTGTTCGATCTCCAGACGATGGAGTTCGGGGATACTTATTTTATCGGTCCCAATGGCAGCAATATCGAAATCTTCCAGACGGTTGTTTTTAATAATACAATTTATACCGTGGCTAACGGTTACGGATTGCTGAGTGCTTCGGTTACAAATCCTAATCTTATCGATTTTAACCAATGGACAATGGTGGCCGGAGGTAATTGGAAGGCCGTGGAAAAAACAAATACTGAAATAGTTTTGCTGGATAATGGTATCGGTCTGCATAAACTGGTGGGGAATAATCCTGTCTTTGTAATGAACTTTAATCAAATACCGGCCGATTTCAGATTTGTTGAAAATAAATTGGTGGTCACAACCCAGAATTATGTGTATGTGCTAAATAATCTGCTGGCGAATCTCTATACGGTTAATAATACTTCTGATCCCGCTACACGGTTAATCTGTGCCACTATTAAAAATGATGTGCTTTATATCGGTACCCAGGAAAAAGGAGTGGTGTCAACCACACAGGCGAATACCGCTGTTTTAACTAATGCGACGCCTCCGGGTGCTTACCGGAATAAGGTGTTTGGGGTTAAAACTTCGTCGAAAGGAACCTGGATGGCGTACGGGGATTATAACGCGGGTTTTAATCCGTACCCTTTGGATACTTTTAATATCAGTAAGTATACGGAAACTGACGGATGGAAAGATTTTGCTTATAGTACGCTTTTGGGAACAAAGACTATTACGAGTATTACAGTGAAACCAACCGATGAAAATGAAGTGTTCATGAGTTCGTATTACTCAGGACTTCTTAAAATTAAAAATGAGGTGCCGGAAATACAGTATAATGCATCAAACAGTTCGTTAAGGTCTATTCCCGGTCAGGTACCGGATGATATCAGGGTCGGTTTTTCCGATTTTGACCGCGCAGGTAATCTCTGGATGCCAACTTCATTGTCGAATAACCTGTTGCATGTGTTCAGGAGTTCCGGACAATGGCAATCGTATAATATTGCCTGTGCACCGGCTAACACTTCTTTGGTAACTAAAGGATTGGTGGCCGATAAGAATAATACAAAATGGATCATGACAAGGGTAGGGCTTGTAGCTTTTAACGATGGTTCTAATAAGTGCATAATGATTAAAGACGGAACGGGTGAAGGTAATCTGCCTTCGCGTGATGTAAGGGCACTTGCTATTGATAAGAATAACAGACTTTGGATTGGAACTTTAAGAGGTTTAAGGGTTTTGCCAAGTGTCGATTCGTTTCAAAACCAGGACGAACTGGAAACGAGTTCCATTATCATTCTGGAGGATGGCCTGGCCCAGGAGTTGCTATACCAACAGTTTATTACGGATATTGTAGTCGATGGTGCTAATAATAAATGGATTGCTACTGCCGGGAGCGGTGTCTTTTTTGTTTCTCCCGACGGTCAGAAGACTTTTAATATTTTTACCAAGGAAAATTCTCCATTGCCAAGTAATATTGTCAATGATATCGATATTGATATGATAACGGGAGAGGTTTTCATGGCTACCGAAGCAGGTATGGTTTCATACAAGGGAAATGCTACTTCGGGAGCAGGTGATTTGAAAAATGTAGTGGTTTTTCCTAATCCGGTAAGGCCAAACTTCACAGGGAATGTTTCGATCACCGGGCTAATGGATAAATGTAATGTTAAAATTACGGATATCAGCGGTAATCTGGTATATGAGGAAGTTGCCAAAGGAGGAACGATCATGTGGGATACCCGCGCTTTCGGAAAACATAAAGTAGCTTCGGGTGTTTATGTGGTGCATGTCTCTTCTGAAGACGGTGCCGAAGTGGAAACCAAAAAGATAATGATTGTCCGCTAATGCTGGTCAAAACTAAAGCTATTGTCATCTCGGCTTTAAAATACCAGGAAAAATCATTGATTGTAAGGTGTTTTACGTTGTCGGGCGGACTCAAGTCTTATTTTGTTCCTAATGCTTTTGCAGCTAAAAAATCCAACCAGAAGATTGCATATTTCCAGCCGCTGACATTGCTGGAGATTGAAGCCAGCCACAAAAATAAAGGAACGCTGGAATATTTTAAGGAAATCAAACTGGCCACTGCTTATCAGTCGCTCAATACGGATATAATTAAAAGTACAATTGCTATTTTCCTCTCTGAAATGCTGCACCACAGCATCCGGGAAGAGGAAAAGAATGAACGGCTTTTTGAGTTTCTGGAAACCAGTCTGCTCTGGCTGGACACACACAGAGAGGTGGCTAATTTTCATTTGATCTTCTTGCTGGAAATTACAAAATTTCTCGGATTTTACCCGGATGTGTCTGAACTGGATCTTCCTTTTTTTGAAATGACGGAAGGTATTTTCTCAAACTTGCCTTCCCTAAGTTGCCTTTCGGAAAATGAAACGGTGCTTTTCAAACGGTTGATTACGCTTAAGTTTGACAGCGACCAAAAGGTTTTTACGGCTAATGACCGCCAACTCTTGCTTAAAACACTTCTTGATTACTACACATTCCATCTCGAAGGCTTTAAAAAACCGAAATCACTTGAGGTTTTGAAAGAAGTTTTTGCCTGAAAATTTTTTCGCCTTTTTTGAAGGATATGCACAATAAAGATGCCTCGTTCCGGTTGGCTGGTTAAGTACAGAACGATGGCTGTGCCGGTTGAATCTAAGTATGCTGTAAGTCGTACTTGACCCGTACTTGACCCGTACTTGACCCGTACTTGACCCGTACTTGACCCGTACTTGACCCGTACTTGACCCGTACTTGACCCGTACTAAAGCCATACTAAAGCCATGTCAAAGTAGCCGACGGTGGCTGAGGCTCTCGAAGCCAAGTAGTGTCAAAGTAGTAGTAAGTTACTAAACCACCCGATTATGGGATTTATATCATTTTAAATTATACGTTAACTCATAACTTATAATTCGTAACTCATAATTCTGCAAAGTTTTGAATTTTATTTAGTCCTTCAATCCTCCAATCCTTCAATCTTTCAGTCAAAAACAAACAAATTCACATAATATTAGGAAATAGCCTTGATTTTTAACCATTTTTTGGCTCAGTTATTTTGTCTATTGCCTTACAAATCACTACTTTCGCACATTGATTTTAGAATGCGACAAAATGAGTACGAAATTTACTGAATACAAAGGACTTGACCTGCCAACCGTGGCATCGGAAGTTCTTGATTTCTGGAAAAAAAATAATGTCTTTGAACAATCTGTAACCTCGCGTGAAGGTGCAACGCCCTATGTGTTTTTTGAAGGCCCGCCTTCAGCAAACGGTTTACCGGGTATTCACCACGTGATGGCCCGTGCAATTAAAGATATTTTTTGTCGCTATAAAACACAAAAAGGGTTTCAGGTAAAGCGTAAAGCGGGATGGGACACTCACGGTCTGCCTGTTGAATTGGGTACCGAAAAAGAATTGGGAATCACCAAAGAAGATATCGGAAAAACAATTACGGTTACCGAATACAACGAAGCGTGTAAACGTACCGTTATGCGTTATACTGATGTATGGAATGACCTGACTGAAAAGATGGGGTACTGGGTAGATATGGAAGATCCGTATGTGACCTATAAGTCAAAATACATGGAGTCGGTCTGGTGGTTACTGAAGCAAATCTATAACAAGGATTTATTATACAAAGGATATACAATCCAGCCGTATTCACCAAAAGCGGGTACCGGACTATCATCTCACGAGGTGAACCAGCCGGGTTCCTACCGCGATGTGACCGATACTACTATCGTGGCACAATTCAAAGCGATTGAAGAATCATTGCCTGATTTCTTAAAAAGCTTTGGGACGATCCATTTCATGGCCTGGACAACCACGCCTTGGACATTGCCAAGTAACACTGCTTTGACTGTTGGCCCTAAGATCGATTATGCTTTGGTGAAAACTTTCAACCAATATACGTTTCAGCCAATCAATGTGATTATTGCCGAGAACCTGATCGGGAAACAGTTCGGAAGTAAATATTTCGTTGCCGAATCGGAAGAAGATTTCGCTAATTATAAATCCGAAGACAAGAAAATTCCGTATAGTATTGTAAAGGTGAGTAAAGGTGCCGATTTAGTAGGTGTCCGTTACGAACAGTTATTGCCGTACACTTTGCCATACCAGAATCCTGAAAATGCATTCCGCGTTATTTCAGGTGACTTCGTTACAACTGAAGATGGTACGGGTATCGTGCACACTGCGCCTACATTCGGTGCTGATGATGCTAAGGTGGCTAAAGAGGCTACACCGGAAGTACCGCCGATGTTGGTATTGGATGAAAACGGGAATCCTGTTCCTTTAGTGGATTTACAGGGCCGTTTCGTAAGCCAGATGGCCGAATTGGGTGGTAAGTATGTGAAGAACGAGTACTATACTGACGGTGATGCACCGGAAAAGTCGGTAGACGTGGAAATTGCTATCCGTCTTAAAGAAGAAAACAAAGCCTTCAAGGTTGAAAAATATGTACACAGTTACCCACACTGCTGGAGAACGGATAAGCCTATCTTGTACTATCCGCTTGACTCTTGGTTTATCAAGGTAACGGAAGTAAAAGACCGTATGTTCGACCTGAACGAAACCATCAACTGGAAACCGAAAGCAACCGGTGAAGGCCGTTTCGGTAACTGGCTGAAGAATGCAAACGACTGGAATCTTTCCCGCTCACGTTACTGGGGTATCCCATTACCGTTATGGAGAAACGAGGAAGGTACCGAAACACTTTGTATCGGCTCTGTTGAGGAATTGTACAATGAAATCGAGAAAGCCATCAATGCCGGTTTCATGACTGAAAATCCGTATAAAGGATTTGTAATCGGAAACATGGAGGAAACCAATTATGATTTGGTGGACTTGCATAAAAATATAGTGGATAATATTGTGTTGGTGTCACCTTCCGGTAAACCAATGAAGCGTGAATCTGATCTGATCGACGTTTGGTTCGACTCAGGTGCCATGCCATACGCACAATGGCATTATCCTTTCGAAAACAAAGAACTGATTGATGGTAACCAATCATTCCCGGCTGATTTCATCGCTGAAGGTGTAGATCAAACCCGCGGATGGTTCTATACCTTACATGCCATCGGTACTTTGGTTTTTGATAAGGTAGCCTATAAAAACGTAGTTTCAAACGGTTTGGTGCTGGATAAAGACGGACAGAAAATGTCGAAACGTTTAGGGAATGCAGTCGATCCTTTTGAAACATTAAAAGATTACGGTCCCGATGCTACGCGCTGGTACATGATCTCTAATGCGAATCCTTGGGATAACCTGAAGTTTGATATTGAAGGGGTTGCCGAAGTAAGACGTAAATTCTTCGGTACTTTATATAATACCTATTCGTTCTTTGCGTTATATGCGAACATTGACGGATTTAAATATGCTGAAGCGGAAGTTCCTTTACAGGAAAGACCGGAAATCGACCGTTGGATTTTGTCTGAATTGCATACATTGATTCAATTGGTGGATGAAGCTTATGCGGATTATGAACCTACAAAAGCTGCCCGTGCTATTTCCGACTTCGTTCAGGAGAATCTAAGTAACTGGTACGTACGTTTATGCCGCAGAAGATTCTGGAAAGGTGACTATGGGACTGATAAAATTGCGGCTTACCAAACACTTTATACCTGTTTGGTGACGGTGGCAAAACTGTCTGCACCAATCGCTCCGTTCTTTATGGATCGCCTGTATAAAGACTTGAATGCCGCTACAGGTGCCGAAAAATATGACAGTGTGCATTTGGCAGAGTTTCCTCAGTATGTTGAAAATTTTGTTGATAAGTCACTGGAAAGCAAAATGTTGAAAGCGCAAACGGTGTCGTCACTGGTGTTATCACTCCGTAAAAAGGAAATGATCAAGGTGCGCCAACCGTTGCAAAAGGTTATGATTCCAGTGCTTGACGAGGTACAACGTACTGAAATCGAGGCGGTTTCCGATCTGATAAAAGCAGAGGTAAATGTGAAGGAAGTAGAGCTTTTAGATGACGCTTCGGGTATATTGGTTAAACAAATTAAACCGAATTTTAAAAATTTAGGACCTCGTTTCGGTAAAGATATGGGGTTGATTTCCAAAGAGATACAAAGTTTTTCTCAGGAAATGATTACAAAACTGGAAAGAGAAGGCGAGATAACCCTTGTTATTTCAGGAAATAGTGTTAATTTAACAACTCAGGACGTGGAGATTTCTTCACAGGATATTGAAGGATGGTTGGTAGCTAATTCAAACGGTATAACAGTAGCATTGGACATAACGATTTCCGATGAATTGAGAAAAGAAGGTATCGCTAGGGAATTAGTAAACAGAATCCAGAATATCCGTAAAGATTCCGGTTTTGAAGTGACGGATAAGATTAAAGTGTCAATGTTGAAACAAGGGGATATTCAACAGGCTGTTGAAGCAAACTTAGACTACATTAAATCGGAAACCTTAACAGAAGAACTGGCTTTCACGGAAAGTATCGAAAATGGTACGGAAATTGAGTTTGATGAACTAAGAACTAAAATATTAATTTCAAAGTAAGGAATTATGGTAGAAGAACAAATAAGATATTCTGATGCTGATTTAGCAGAATTCAAAGAATTAATCCAAAAAAAGCTGGAAAAAGCAAAAACTGATTTGGACCTTATTAAAAGTGCTTACCTGAATGATTTGAATAATGGTACCGATGATACATCGCCAACATTCAAAGCTTTCGAAGAAGGAAGTGAGACTATGTCTAAAGAGGCCAACTCCCAGCTGGCGATACGCCAGGAGAAATTCATACGTGATTTGAAAAATGCATTGATCCGCATCGAGAATAAAACGTACGGAATTTGTAAAGTAACAGGAAAATTAATCCATAAAGAAAGATTGAAACTGGTTCCTCATGCCACCATGAGTATTGAGGCTAAGAACCTGCAACGTTAATCTTTTTCTAAAAATGACTGAACGCTCCTTTTTGGGGCGTTTTTTATTTAAATTATGCTATTTTTGTGACTCAAACGTGAAAAAATGAATTTAAAAAAGGCCTATTTCGTTGTTTTCTTAGTCTTATTGATTGATCAGATCTCTAAAATATACATCAAAACCCACTATGTGTTGCATACCGGTGAAGATGTATTTCCATGGTTCCAAATCCTTTTCGTTGAAAATGAAGGTATGGCCTGGGGAGCAGAGATACCGGGAGCCTACGGGAAAATAGCACTTACCTTATTCCGTATTGCTGCTGTTACCGGGATCGGATACTGGTTATGGCTTTCAGTTAAGGAGAAAGCTTCAAGCCTTCTGATTTTCTCTATTTCATTAATTCTTGCCGGAGCATTCGGGAATATCTTGGATTCGGTTTTCTACGGAAGGATCTTCAATGACAGTTCGTATGAAGTGGCAACGATGTTCTCTGATAAACCCTATGCACCATGGTTCTATGGTAAAGTGGTTGATATGTTCTACTTTCCTATCATCAAAGATTATCCCATGCCGGACTGGGTGCCTTTATTAGGGGGTAAAAACTTCACGTTCTTTAATGCAATCTTCAATGTGGCCGATGTGGCTATATCAACCGGAGTAGGCTTGCTGATTGTGTTCAATAAAAAAGCTTTTGCTAAAAAGCAGTTGTAATTACAATCGATATATAACAAAAAATGACCTCAATTTGAGGTCATTTTTTGTTAATCATGGTGATTATGATTTTTGTGTTTGTGGTGCTTGTCTTTTTTATGATGGTGATGTTTTTTTCCATGATCATGATGTACATGTCTTACTCTGGGTTTATGGGTATGGTGGTGGTGAACTGTACAGTTTGAAAGTGCAACTGAACAAATCATAACCATCACTACTAAAGATACTCTTGATTTTAAAATCTGTAACATGATGTTTTGTTTAAATAGTTTTGGATGCGCTAATATAAATTAAAATTTGATGACACCAAACGGAGTGATACAATAGTCTAATGCAATATCATTTTGGTTAATATCTTCGATAGTTTCCTCGGGATCAAAATAAGACAAGCCAATCTTGATCACATCCGGTTTACACGTTTTCAGGAATACATCATAAAAACCTTTCCCGTAGCCTACGCGGTGTCCTTTTTTATCGTAAGCCAGTAACGGTACAAATACAACATCTATTTTAGCAGGAGGTACTTCGAGTCCGTCCACGGGTTCCGGAATACCATAATCGTTGGTTTTAATCTTGGTATTATCGGTTAGTAAATAGTGGGTCATCTGTCTCGTTTCAAAATCTGATCTCGAGATCACAATCTCTTTGTCCCTGCCGGCCAAAATCTGTAATACAAATTCGGTATTGATTTCTTTCTGGGCTTCAATGGGTAAAAACAAATGGAAATAGGTTTTGTCCCAAATATCAAGGTATATGCAATGGTTCGCTATCGCCAGACTGTCGTTCATAATCTCGTCAAATGATAAGGTCTGGCGGAGTGTTTTGTATTTTTTACGTAATTCGGTCTTGTTCATGCTCTTTTTTACGGGTTCAGAATTTACAGCCGGACAAATGTACTTTAAAAATGAAACTTATTTGTAAATTTGAATCAACTCTTAATGTATAAACCGTAAATGTTAACTTCCCTCGAACTTCAAATCCAAACACTGCCTGATAATCCAGGTGTATATCAGTATTTTGATAAAGAAGGTAAGATTTTATATGTTGGCAAAGCCAAAAACCTGCGAAAAAGGGTTTCGTCTTATTTTAATAAGGTTCATGATACGGCCAAGACAAATGTTTTGGTTAAGAAGATTGTAAGCATCCAGCATATTGTTGTGCCTACAGAGACAGATGCGCTTTTGCTGGAGAATAATTTAATCAAAAAGCTCCAGCCGCGTTACAATGTGTTGCTTCGGGATGATAAAACCTACCCGTGGATTTGTATTAAGAACGAGCCTTTTCCACGCATCTTTTCGACCCGTAAAATGATCAAGGACGGTTCTGAATATTTTGGTCCTTACACGAGTTTTAAAACAGTGCATACGATTTTGGATCTGATTAAGGAATTATACCCGCTCCGGACCTGTAACTTTGATTTGAGCCGGGCCAATATCAATAGCGGGAAATTCAAAGTATGCCTGGAATACCATATCGGAAATTGTAAGGGCCCGTGTGAAGGTCTGGAAACACAGGAACATTATCAAAACCAGGTCAATGCCATCCGTGAAATCCTGAAAGGTAATTTTAAGGAAAGTCTTAAGGATTTCAAGAAACTGATGACGGATCTGGCCATGGATATGCAGTTTGAACAGGCACAGAAAATCAAAGAGAAGATTGAAGTACTGGAGAATTACCAGGCGCGTTCAACCATACTGAATCCTAAATTATCAAATATTGACGTTTTTTCTATTGTTTCGGATGAAGCAATGGCCTATATCAATTTTCTGCAGATCTCTCACGGAGCCATAGTCCGTTCCCATACCATGGAGCTGAAAAAAAAACTGGAAGAAACCGACGAAGAACTGCTTGAGTTGGCTGTTGTCGAACTCCGGGAACGTTTTCATCTTAATTCAAAAGAAATTATTCTCCCTTTTGAGTTGGATTTCGGTGAGAAGATCAGGGTTACAGTGCCTAAATTAGGAGATAAAAAACAAGTGTTGGATTTGTCTGAACGGAACGCCAAGTATTACCGTCTGGACCAATTGAAGCAGATCAAAATCGTTGACCCCGACAGGCATACGAACCGAATTATGGCACAAATGCAAAAAGACCTGAGGCTTTCGGTAGAACCCCGTCATATCGAGTGTTTTGATAATTCGAATATTCAGGGAACAAATCCGGTTTCGGCTTGTGTGGTGTTCAAAGACGGAAAGCCAAGCAAGAAAGATTACCGCCATTTTAACATCAAAACAGTCGAAGGCCCGAATGATTTTGCTTCCATGGAAGAAGTGGTGTACCGAAGATATAAGCGCATGCTGGAAGAAAACGAGCCATTGCCGCAGTTAATCATTATTGATGGTGGAAAAGGTCAGTTGTCATCGGCTCTCAAAAGTCTTGAAGATCTTGGACTGCGCGGTAAAGTAGCGATTGTCGGCATTGCCAAACGACTGGAAGAGTTGTTTTATCCGGGAGATTCCGTGCCGCTGTATCTGGATAAGAAATCGGAAACACTTAAAACCATTCAGCATCTGCGTAATGAGGCACACCGCTTTGGAATTACATTCCATAGGGATAAAAGAAGTAAATCGGCATTAAACTCCACACTGGAAATGATTCCTGGAATCGGTGAAAAAACAATGGTAACATTACTAAAACATTTCAAAAGTGTTAAAAGAATTAAGGAGGCAACAGAAAAAGAAATTTCTGACGTTGTAGGTGTTTCAAAAGCCAAAAAAATTTCCGAATTTTATAAGAAAATTTAGCCTTATGTTTTTTAAGCCAAAAGTGGGAAGCCAAATGCCATTATTTGTTTTTTGTGGGAGCTTTATAAAAGCCATTACAGACAAAGCAATAGAGGCAAAATATTTCTGTCTTTGGTCTTTTCTTTTCTTCTTTTCGGGTTTAATTCCGACAGTTTCTTCAGCTCAGGATACCATCAAAAAACCTAAAATCGGATTGGTTTTAAGTGGTGGCGGTGCCAAAGGTTTGGCACATATCGGTGTTTTGAAAGAAATCGAAAAAGCCGGAATCAAAATCGATTATATCGGCGGAACCAGTATGGGTGCGATTGTTGGTGGACTCTATGCTTGCGGCTATACTGCGAATGAACTGGATTCTATTTTTAGTAATTTGGATTCAGATGCAATTATCCAGGATGTTATTCCCCGGAGCAATAAAACATTCTATGAGAAAAACAATGATGAAGTTTACGCTCTTACACTTCCTTTTCAAAATCTCCGCATTACAGTACCGAAAGGTTTTTCCAAGGGATTGTATAATTATAACCTGTTCAGTAAGCTTACCCATAATTACCGCCATGTGCGTAATTTTAACGAATTGAAAATCCCTTTTCTGTGTATAGCAACTGATGTTGAAACCGGAGAGGAAGTGGTTTTCAGGGAAGGTTCTTTGCCATTGTGCCTTGCTGCCAGTGGTGCTTTCCCATCTTTGTTTTCGCCGGTTGAAATTGATGGCCGTTATTATATTGACGGCGGAGTAGTCAATAATTACCCAATCGAAGAAGTAAAACGTATGGGAGCTGACATAATCATTGGTGTTGATGTGCAGGACGGATTAAAAACGATTGACAATATTAGTGGGGCGACCGGTGTTCTGGTTCAGATTTCCAATTTTAAGACATTGGAAAAAATGAATGAGAAAGCAAAAATGACAGATGTTTATATCAAACCGAATATTAAAGGGTTTTCGGTAATTTCATTTGATTTGGGAGGCATGATTATTAAAAACGGAGAACAGGCAGCCCAAAAAAAATCTGAAGAACTTAAAGCTTTGGGTTCAGGTTATAAGACGGTTCCTCAAAAAAACTCGATGCGTGCCGATAGTTTAAATCTGGCCGAAATCCATATTGAAGGTTACAGGAATTATACCCGGTCTTATTTTCTTGGAAAACTTCGTTTCAAACCCGGATATAAAATCAGTTACAATGATTTACATAATGGGTTCAACAATCTCAACGCAACACAAAATTTTACTTCGATAAAATACAAACTGGCTCAGGAAAGTGAAAAGGATGTTTTGATGATTGATGTGCAGGAGAATCCAATCAAAACGTTTCTTAAATTAGGTGTTCACTATGATGATTTGTTTAAATCGGCAGCTCTGATTAATGTTACAAAGAAGAATTTGATTTTTAAAAATGATGTGATTTCTGCCGATTTTATTCTTGGAGATAATATTCGGTATAATCTGGATTATTACATTGATAACGGATTTCACTGGAGTTTTGGTCTGAAATCTAATTTTGAACAGTTCAATAAAGTGAGTAAAACTGATTTCAGAAATGGTCAGATTAAAGATATGTTGAATAAAGAAGCTATTGATTTGAGTTATAACAGTTTGTCCAATAAAGTGTATTTGCAGACTATCTTCGCCCAGAAGTTCCTGATTGGTGGTGGTTTGGAGCATAATCTGATTAATATTGAGTCAAACGATGTGCAAACAGCTTCCATGGATATCGACAACAGTTCTTATTATTCTGCTTTTGGCTTTTTAAAATTTGATTCTTTTACCAATAAGTATTTCCCTAAGAAGGGTTGGTATTTCTTTGGTGATTTCCAGTCCTGCTTTTATTCTACAGACTATAATAATGATTTTTCCAAGTTTTCCGTTTTTAAGGCTGATATGGGAATTGTTCAGACGGTTTTCAAAAAATTGTCGCTCAAGGCACAAACCGAGGGTGGTTTTACCGTTGGTGAAGGCGTGAATCATATTTTTGATTTTGTACTGGGCGGTTACGGGTTTCATAAGTTTAATAACTTCAGGCCTTTCTATGGTTATAACTTTCTTGATTTGCATGGTGACAGTTATGTTAAAGGGAGTGTTGGTGCCGATTATGAGTTTGTTAAAAAGAACCATTTAAGTTTTACGGCTAATTTTACCAATATCGGTGATAAAATATTTGATAACAAGGCTTGGTTTAAAAAGCCTGATTTTTCAGGTTATGCTCTTGGCTACGGATTGGAAACATTAATTGGTCCCGTGGAAGTCAAACATTCGTGGTCTCCTGACAACCGCAAACATTATACTTGGTTCAGCGTTGGTTTTTGGTTCTAAAAACCTATCAATTGTTAAACATTGCCATAAAATGCTATTTTTTTAGCTATTTGTTTTTAAAAAAGTCTATTTTTGGGACACAAAAACAACCAAACATTAATTTTATGTCAATTTGGAAAAGAAAATCTATTGATTTGCTACTTGCTGAAGCGGCCGATTCAGAGAAGGGTTTAAAAAGAACATTAACGGCTTGGACTTTGGTAGCGCTGGGTATCGGTGCTATTATCGGTGCAGGTTTATTCGTTAGAACGGCAGCGGCTGCTGCTAACAGTGCAGGACCATCAGTTACAATCGGATTTATTGTAGCGGCTATCGGATGTGCGTTGGCTGGTTTATGTTATGCTGAATTATCATCATCTATTCCAATCGCGGGTAGTGCTTATACATATACTTATGCAACCATGGGTGAGTTTCTTGCCTGGATTATCGGTTGGGATTTGATTTTAGAATATGCGGTTGGTGCTGCAACGGTTGGTATTGCCTGGAGTGAATATCTCAATAATTTACTGGTCAATGTCTTTCATACGAGTCCCATACCATTTGAGTGGTGTCACTCTCCGTTCCAGACTTCTGCAGACGGTGTGAGCGGAATCATCAATTTGCCTGCTTTGTTCATCGTGGGTGCTTTAAGCTTGCTTTTAATTAAAGGAACGCAGGAATCTGCTTTTGTAAACGGTATTATTGTTGTTTTGAAAGTGGCTATCGTTTTATTGATTATTGTTTTGGGATGGCAGTTTATTAACCCGACAAATCACGCGGAGTATATTCCACAGCCTTCAATTTATACTGACAAGCAAGGTTTGGATCATAATTTTGGTGGTATTATGGGTATTTTAGGAGCGGCAGGTACGGTATTCTTTGCTTTTATCGGTTTTGACGCGGTATCTACAGCAGCTCAGGAAACTAAAAACCCGAAAAAAGATATGCCTATCGGTATCTTGGGATCTTTAGCAGTGTGTACTGTTTTGTATATCTTATTTGCGCACGTTTTAACTGGTGTGGCAACTGTTGAAGATTTCAGAGGTGAAGGTGGTGAGGCATCGGTAGCTTATGCAATCAATAAATATATGGTTGGTTACGAATGGTTAGGACAGTTTGTTACTGTGGCTATTCTGGCAGGTTTCTCTTCAGTAATCCTTGTGATGCTTTTAGGACAATCAAGAGTTTTCTATTCAATGGGTAAAGATGGTTTATTGCCAAAAGTATTCAGTGAAGTACATCCTAAATATAAAACACCTTACAAAGCTAACATGATTATCTTTGTAATTGTTGGATTGTTTGCTGCATTCGTGCCTGGTGATATCGTAGGTGATATGACAAGTATCGGTACATTGTTTGCTTTTATCCTGGTTTGTATCTCAGTTATTGTATTAAGAAAAACAAATCCTGATATGAAACGTGAATTTAAAACACCATTGGTTCCATTGGTTCCTGTTTTAGGAGTGCTGGTTTGCTTGGCGATGGTTTACGGTTTAGGTTGGCCAAACTGGTTACGTCTAATCGCATGGATGTTAATCGGAGTTGTAATTTACTTCGGCTATAGCAAGAAGAATAGTAAATTAAATAATGGCGGAGAATAATCTCCAAATATATATACATCAAATCCCAAATTCATCATTTGGGATTTTTTGTTTTAATAAATAAGAGTTTTTTCCGATATTTGTAGTATATGAAAACCACTTTTGCAGGTTTATTAGCACACTTAAAATTCCTCATCAAGCGCAATCCTGAATGAGGTACGTTTCTTTTTTGATTTATACTGGTGTTTTGGTCAGCAGACTTAAAACCATGAACTTTAAAAATTTAAATAAAAAAAGATGCCATTTTATCATAAATTAGGAAAAATACCTTCGAAACGCCATACACAATTCCGGAAGGAAAACGGTGAGTTGTATTATGAGCAATTATTCGGAACTATCGGGTTCGACGGAATGTCTACCAACATGTACCATGTACACCGTCCAACTCAGGTGAAAGAAATCAGAAAGCAGTATTCGGTTGCGCCGAAAATTGCCAAGGCCAATAATATTCAATCGTACAGACTTCGTGGTTTTCAGGTTGAACCTACAGATGATTTCCTTGAAAGCCGTAAAATAGTTTTGACGAATTCGGATTGTCATATCGCTTTGGCAGCGCCAAAAAAATCGACAACAGATTATTTTTATAAAAACACAGATTCGGATGAAGTAATCTTTATCCACCGCGGCACAGGAAAATTAAGAACCATGTTGGGTAACCTCGATTTCAAGTATGGTGATTATCTTGTTATTCCCCGCGGGATGATTTATAAAATAGATTTTGATACTGAAGATAATCGTCTTTTTATTGTCGAATCGCATCGTCCAATTTATACACCTAAACGTTACCGTAACTGGTTTGGTCAGCTTTTGGAGCATTCTCCGTATTGTGAGCGTGATATACGCCGCCCTGAAGAGCTTGAAAACTATGACGAAAAAGGTGAGTTTGTGATCAAGTTGAAAAAGAAAGATGAAATCTTTGAAATGGTTTATGCGACCCATCCTTTTGATGTAGTGGGATATGATGGTTTTAACTATCCATATGCGCTTTCAATTCATGATTTTGAACCGATAACAGGCCGT
Source organism: Flavobacterium amniphilum (assembly GCF_023634845.1). GTDB lineage: Bacteria > Bacteroidota > Bacteroidia > Flavobacteriales > Flavobacteriaceae > Flavobacterium > Flavobacterium amniphilum. Next base: position 65,531 of record NZ_JAMLJL010000008.1, read on the forward strand.
ATTCACCAGCCGCCACCGGTACACCAGACTTTCGAAACTGATGCTTTTGTAATTTGTTCGTTTGTGCCACGTTTGTATGATTATCACCCACAATCTATTCCGGCACCTTATAATCACAGTAATATTGATAGTGACGAGGTGTTGTATTATGTTGATGGAGATTTCATGAGCCGTAATGATATCGAAGCGGGTCATATTTCGTTGCATCCGGCAGGTATTCCGCACGGACCGCACCCAGGCGCAACAGAAAGAAGTGTTGGTAAAACAGAGACTCAGGAATTAGCGGTTATGGTTGATACTTTCAAACCTTTGATGGTTACGGAAGATGCGATGAAAATTGCTGATGAGAAATATTATCAGTCTTGGTTAGATTAATTAAAGAAACACAACTTCGGGCAATTTGATTTGCCTAATAAAATACAGATTATCATGTCACAGGAAATAAAATCAGTAGAATACGGACTAGAAAAAATATTTGAAGGAGCGCAGGATTTCCTTCCGCTATTAGGAACAGATTATGTTGAATTTTACGTAGGTAACGCTAAACAGGCGGCTCATTTTTATAAAACGGCTTTTGGTTTTCAGTCTTTGGCTTATGCCGGATTGGAAACTGGGGTAAAAGACAGGGCTTCTTATGTGTTGAAACAGGATAAAATCCGTTTGGTGTTAACCACGGCTTTAAATAGTAATTCGCCAATTGGTGAACACGTAAAAAAACACGGAGACGGTGTTAAAGTTATCGCTCTTTGGGTTGAAGATGCCCGCCATTCATTTGAAGAAACGACAAAACGCGGAGCGAAGCCTTATTTTGAACCGGTTGTCGAAAATGATGAAAATGGGGAAGTTGTACGAGCAGGTATCTATGGAGCTTACGGGGAAACCGTTTTTGTTTTTGTTGAACGTAAAAATTATAACGGAATCTTTTTGCCAGGATACAGTGAATGGAAATCAGATTACAATCCTGAACCGGTCGGATTGAAATTTATCGACCATATGGTTGGAAATACAGGATGGAACAGAATGAATGAAGCTGTAAAATGGTTTGAAGATGTGATGGGATTTGTGAATTTCCTTTCTTTTGATGATAAACAAATTACTACAGAGTATTCTGCTTTGATGTCTAAAGTAATGTCTAACGGGAATGGACGCATCAAATTCCCTATTAATGAACCTGCAAACGGTAAAAAGCGTTCTCAAATTGAGGAGTATTTGGATTTTTACGAAGATGAAGGAGTGCAGCATATTGCTGTTGCAACAGATGATATTATTAAGACGGTTGCAGATATGCGTTCAAGAGGTGTTGAGTTTTTGAGTACGCCACCGCAGGCTTATTATGATGCAATTCCCGAAAGGTTGAAAGATCATATGTCTAAATTTAAAGAAGATATCAATGAACTTCAAAAGTTGGGTATTATGATTGACGCTGACGAAGAAGGTTATTTGTTGCAGATATTTACTAAACCGGTTGAAGACAGACCAACACTTTTCTTTGAAATTATCCAAAGAATGGGAGCCAGAGGTTTTGGAGCCGGTAATTTTAAAGCTCTTTTTGAGTCAATTGAAAGAGAACAGGCTTTGAGAGGTACTTTGTAAAAATTATAAAAAATTGAATATAAATCCGGAAAATGCAATTTTCCGGATTTTTTGCATTTTGTAAAGGATTGATTTTGAGTTATTTTCTATAATCAGGTATTGAATTTGTTAAATTAGTATTAACAAAAACTTAATTTTATTGAATAATATTCAAAAGAAAACGTTGTAGTACACTTCATTTTGATAAAAATATGTTAAAGTTGAAATTTTGTTAGATAAAATTAAAAAGCCGCTATATATTTGCATCAGAATTCTAAGGGGTGGTTCCCTTATGAATTTTGATAAATTTTCATAATTTATAGTTTTTTGGTTGGTTAATAGCATAAAAACTCAGTTAGCAATGACTGGGTTTTTTTGTTTTTTATTACTTTTGGAATGGAAATTGTATCCTTTCTTGAAAACTAAAATCAACAAGAAATGAAATTAAGATTTATATTCTTCGCGTTATTACTTTCTTTAACAGCAGCTAAACAAAAGCCAAGTGCACCAAGTGCCTATGATGTTGGGGAATGGTTTAAATTCAGAATCCATTACGGAGTGGTTAATGCCGGTTATGCGACCCTTGAACTTAAGGAAGCAACCCGTAACAATAAGAAAGTTTTTTATGCTGTCGGGCACGGATTTACTTCGGGAATGTCACGCTTCTTTTTTAAAGTAGATGATCATTATCAAAGCCAGTTTGATAAAGAAACCACAAAACCTTATCAATACTTGCGTAAAATTGACGAAGGTGGTTATACTAAAAACCAGGAAGGTTTTTTCAATCAGGATAAGAATACAGTTTTGGTAAAAGACTACAAAAACAAAACGGAGAAGACTTTTAATGTTACCGAAAATGTTCAGGACATTGTTTCTTCCTTTTATTATTTGAGAAATCATCCCAAAATTGATAAAATGGAAGTGGGTGAGTCTATTTCGATGGATATGTTTTTTGATGACGAAATATACAAGTTCAAATTGAAGTATATTGGCCGTGAAACATTACGGACTAAATTCGGAAAGGTAAAAACAATGATATTCAGACCGATTGTACAGTCCGGAAGAGTATTTAAAGAACAGGAAAGTTTAACGGTATGGATTTCTGATGACGAAAATAAGATACCTTTGCGCATCAAAGCCAGTCTTGCCGTTGGTTCATTAAAAGCCGATTTGGAAGCTTTCAAAGGATTGAAAAATCCGTTCATGATAATAAAAGAAAAAAATAATGAGTGATTATTCAGGATTAGTAGACGAAATTGATCAGAAATACAAAGGATTAAATCAAAAAACCGAAGCGTATCTGGAAGGATTGCTTTGGTCAAAACCCATAACATACTGGGATTATATTCAAACAGACGCTTTGCTGAACCTTCAGGTGCAGAGAACAATATTGCCGGATGAAAATATTTTCATCATGTACCATCAGGTGAATGAATTGTTGTTTAAAATGATTCTTTGGGAAATTAAACAAGTGTCGCATAACGATAATCTTACGACTGATTTCTTTACCGAGAGACTTATGCGTATCAGTCGTTACTTTGATATGCTGACCACTTCTTTTACTATTATGGGAGACGGAATGGAAGTAGAACAATATATGAAATTTCGTCACACATTGACTCCAGCCAGTGGTTTTCAGAGCGCACAATACCGTATGATTGAATTCTGTTCTACCGATTTGATCAATTTAATAGATTATCGCTTTAGAGCATCAATCGACAGGAATACGCCCTATACACATGCTTTTGAGCATTTGTACTGGCAGGCTGCTGGGAAAGATTATCATACCGGACAGAAATCATATTTCCTGCAGCAGTTTGAAGAAAAATACAAAGTGGAGTTTCTCCGTATCATGGAAGAATACAATACCATTAATCTTTGGCGTAAATTCAAAGAGCTTCCTGAACAGGATCAGCAAAACCCTGAACTGATAAAAGCAATGCGTCATTATGATTACACCGTTAATATCACTTGGGTGATGGGACATTACAATGCAGCTAAAAAATATATCGACAACGGTAAAGGTGACGGAGAAGCGACAGGTGGCAGTGACTGGAAAAAATACATGCACCCAAGATACCAACGCAGGATTTTCTTCCCTGAACTTTGGTCGACTGAAGAATTAGCATCCTGGGGTGAGAATGTATAAAAAATTCTTATATTAGCTTTTATATCTATTTTATTCACTGTTTTTGGTGGATAGTACTAAAAAAGCTCCATTTGAAGAAATACATTACTTTTTTGATTGTTATTTTTTTAACGATTTCCTGTAAAAATGATAAAAAAGATGTGGTTCAGCCAGTGAAAAAGGCTGAACCCATTGTTTATGATTTCGGTTTCAAGCTGAATAGTTTTTCAGTTGTCCGTGATACCATAAAAAAAGATGATACTTTCGGGAGTGTACTTGAAAAACAAAACCTGAACGGTAAACAGGTTCATGAGATAATCGCTAAAGTTAAGGATTCTTTCAACGTGCGTATTATGCGATTGGGAAAGCCTTATACGATGTTGATGTCCAAAGACAAATCGAAAAAACTACAGTATTTTATTTACCAACCGGATCAGTTAAGTTATTATATTGTTGATTTTACTGATTCAATTGCAAAAGCCACTAAAAAATACAAGCCGGTTACTTTCAGAAGAAGGACTATAGCCGGAGAATTAAATGGTTCGCTTTCCGAAACATTGAAAAATGAAGGTGTGGCGGCGTCTCTTTCTTCCAAACTGACAAATGTGTATAAATGGTCTATCGATTTCTTCAAGTCGAAAAAAGGAGACAAGTTTGCGGTAACTTTTACAGAGCGCTATATTAACGATTCTATTTATGACGGAGTCGATTCTTTGGAATGTGCTTTTTTTGAGTATAAGGGAAAAAAAGTATATGCTTTTCCTTTTAAACAATCTGTCAAAGACCGGATTGAATATTATGATGAAGACGGAAAAGCGTTGAAAAATTTCTTCCTGAAAGCACCTTTGAAATCAATCAATATTACTTCACGTTTTTCGAAAAGACGTTACCATCCGGTCCAGAAATTCTTCAAACCGCATAACGGAACAGATTATGCAGCGCCACATGGAACACCTATCATGTCTACTGCTAATGGTGTTGTGGAATTGGCCGGATATACGGTTGGAAACGGTAACCATGTTAAAATTAAACACGATAAAACCTATTCGACGCAGTATTTGCATATGTCGCGAATTTTGGTACGTCGCGGTCAGCGAGTAAGACAAGGCCAGATAATTGGGAAAGTTGGAAGTACGGGATTGGCTTCGGGACCGCACGTATGTTACCGGTTTTGGAAAAACGGTAAGCAAGTTGATGCTTTGAAACTGAAGTTGCCAAATTCCACTCCGATGAATGCGGGAAATAAACCACGTTACCTGGCTTTTATTGAGCCTTTGAAAAAGGAATTGGACAGTGTGGCCGGAATCAAATAACTGAAATTTTTGAAAGGGAAATTCATGATTTTAGTTAGAGAATAAAAGAAGTTTTCAACTATAACGTTTTCGTTTGAAGAAACTTTGGCACAAGCTGGTTTTGTTGGTGATTTATCAAAATCAATATTGTAAATTCGCTATTCGGTAGTTGCTATAAAACAAAAAATCATGCCTTTATCTTCCATAAATCCCAGCGGAACTTCAGCCTGGCAAAACTTAAGAGAGCATTTTGAAACCATGCAATATGTGAATATGCAGGATTTGTTTGCAGAAGATGCTGACAGAGCTGATAAATTCCATATTCAATGGGATCAGTTTTTGGTTGATTATTCTAAAAACAGAATAAACACCCAGACAATGGATTTGCTTTTTAAATTAGCTGAAGAAGTTGGTTTGAAAGAAGCTATCGAAGCGCAATTTTCAGGAGAAAATATTAATAGAACTGAAAATAGGGCAGTTCTGCATACTGCTTTACGTGCTAAGGAAAATGATTCGGTTTTTGTCAATGGCCAAAATGTTATGCCGGAAATTTATGAGGTAAAAAGAAAAATTGAGCTTTTTTCCAAAGAAATTATTTCATCCGAAAGAAAGGGATTTACCGGTAAGACTTTCACTGATGTGGTAAATATAGGTATTGGCGGCTCAGATTTGGGTCCGGCAATGGTAGTTGATGCATTACAGTTTTATAAAAATCACCTTAATGTGCATTTTGTTTCGAATGTTGATGGTGATCATGTTCAGGAAGTTTTGAAGAAAATCAATCCGGAAACGACTTTGTTTGTAGTGGCTTCGAAAACTTTTACCACACAGGAAACACTTTCAAATGCTGAAACAATCCGAGCTTGGTTTTTGAAATCGGCAAAGCAAGAGGATGTGGCTAAGCATTTTGTGGCTGTTTCGACTAATATTGAAAAAGTGACAGCTTTTGGGATCGATGCCGCTAATATATTTCCGATGTGGGACTGGGTAGGCGGACGTTTTTCTTTATGGAGTGCCGTCGGACTTACAATCAGTTTGGCTGTTGGTTATGATAATTTTGAAAAACTTTTGTCCGGTGCAAATGCAATGGATAAGCATTTCAAAAATGAATCATTCGATCAAAATATTCCGGTGGTATTGGCTTTGTTGAGTGTTTGGTATAACAATTTCTTTGGTGCCGAAAGTGAGGCTTTGATTCCATATTCGCAATATCTGCAAAAACTGGCTCCATATCTCCAACAGGGAATTATGGAAAGTAACGGAAAAAGTATCGGTAGGGATGGATATCCGGTGAATTATCAAACAGGAACCATTATTTGGGGTGAGCCCGGAACCAATTCACAACATGCTTTTTTTCAGTTGATTCATCAGGGAACCAGGTTGATACCAACTGATTTTATCGGATTTAAAAAACCATTATATGGGAATAAAGAACATCACGATAAGTTGATGTCAAATTTCTTTGCCCAAACAGAAGCTTTGCTGAACGGGAAATCAAAAGAAGCAGTTCTGGCTGAATTTGAAAAAGCCGGTTTGGGTAACGATGATCCATTTTCTTTACTACCATTTAAAATATTTGATGGTAACAAACCAACTAATACTTTACTTATAAACTCTTTGACTCCTGAAACATTAGGTTCGTTAATTGCACTTTATGAGCATAAGATTTTTGTTCAGGGTGTCATTTGGAATATTTTCAGTTATGACCAATGGGGTGTCGAATTAGGAAAACAATTAGCTAATTCAATTTTAGAAGAACTTAACACTTTGGAGGTAAAAACTCACGATTCTTCCACGGCTTTTTTATTGAGGAATTATTTAAAAAAATAGTTTTTTGATAAAAAATATTCTTTTTTAAGATATTATTTCAATAATAATTACCTTTTTTATTGTTTTTATTGAATTTTGTTGAAAGTTATGCTTGCATAATGTTAACATTAGCTTAACATTGAACTTGAATATTTGTTGGAATTTTGCTCCAAACAAAAAATTTAAACATCACAAATGAGAAACATGAAAAATTGGTTTTTAGTGACTTTCTTTTTCTTAAGCATTTCGTCTGTATTTGCTCAGGGAAAAATTTCCGGAACAGTTCAGGATAAAAGCGGACCGCTTCCGGGTGCTAATGTTGTTATTGAAGGAACAACAACCAGTGCATCTACAGGATTTGACGGTAGTTTTACCTTAAATTCTTCAAAAGCTACCGGAAAGCTTGTAATTTCTTACTTAGGGTATGAAACCCAAAAAGTTGAATATTCAATTGTTGGTAGTTCTTCAGACTTAGGAGTTATCGTATTAAAAGACGAGAGCAACCAATTAGGGGAAGTTGTAATTAAAAGTACAGTAATTGACGTTGCAAAGGACCGAAAAACTCCTGTTGCAGTATCTACAATCAAAGCTGCTGAAATCAGAGAAAAATTAGGAAATCAGGAATTTCCTGAGATGTTAAATACAACTCCTTCAGTATATGCGACTAAAGCAGGTGGTGGTTTTGGTGATTCAAGAATTAATATTCGTGGTTTCAGTCAGGAAAATATCGCAGTAATGGTGAATGGAGTGCCTGTTAATGATATGGAAAACGGAAGGGTTTTCTGGAGTAACTGGGCTGGAATTTCTGATGTGACTTCTGCTATGCAGGTTCAAAGAGGTCTAGGTTCTTCTAAATTAGCAATTTCATCTGTTGGAGGAACAATCAATATTATAACTAAATCTTCAGATAAAGCTGAAGGAGGTATGGTTTCTTCTCAAATAGCAAATAATAATTCATACAAGTTATTGGCTACATATTCTACAGGTAAAATGAAAAACGGTCTTTCGGCTTCTGTGTTGTATAGTCGTTCTGAAGGTAGTACTTATGCTGATGCTACTGCTTATCAGGCAAGTAATTATTTTATTGGTTTAGGATATGAGCTGAATGAAAAACATGATTTTCAATTCACTTTTACCGGAGCGCCTCAATGGCACAACCAAAGGTTTACATCTAGTACTATTGCTGATTATATTAAGTATGGTGATGGTAAAGAACCAAATACTAAATACAATGCTGATTGGGGGTATCTTAACGGTAGAGTATTTAATACTAGTACAAACTTCTACCACAAACCAGTAATGTCTTTAAACTGGGATTGGAAAATTAATGAAACAACAAAATTGTCTTCAGTTGTATATGGGTCATGGGGTCGTGGTGCCGGTGCTGCAACGAATGTGGGAAGAATCAGAGGTTTAGCTGCTACAAATGCTGCTTTCAGATTGCCTGATGGAACACTTGATGTTCAAAAAATCTATAATTGGAACTCTGGATTACCAGTTGTAATCAATGGAGTGACTCAGACAAGACAAAAAGTTGATGGTTACTATCAAAATGATGCATCTGCAAGTTCAACACCTAATAATTTTTCCGGTATTTCAAAAGTTAATTCATTTAACTCACATGACTGGTACGGTGGGGTTTTTAACTTGAACAAAAAAATTGGTGAAAATATTACTGTAGACTTAGGTTTAGATGGACGTTATTATCATGGTATTCACTTTCAGTCAGTTAACAATTTGTTAGGGGCTGAAGCTTATAATGGTAATTATACACCGGCAACTGCTTCTGCGGGTAGTAACAACGATATTAATGGTACAACTGCTGGTCCTGTTTTCGGAGAGTATGAAGCTAGACCAAGTTGGAATCCATTCAAAAGCTATGATTACCAAAATAAAATCAATTACAATAATGATGGATTTGTTAGATGGTATGGTGCTTTTACACAGGTTGAATATTCAAAAGATAATTTAACAGCGTTTGTTCAAGGAGCAATTTCACAACAAGGATTCCAACGCGCTGATTATTTTAAATATTTGACAACCGATCCTTTGTATAAAACAGATTATGAAAATATTCTAGGAGGTAACGTTAAAGGTGGTATTAACTATAATTTAACTGAACAAATGAATGTTTTTGTTAATTCTGGATATTATTCTAAACAACCAAATTTCAGAGCTGTTTATCCTAATAATCAATCTGTAGTTAATGAAGATCTAACGAATGAAAAAGTTTTCGGTGTTGAAGCTGGATATGGTTTCCGTTCTCCGAAATTCAATGCAAATATTAATGTTTACCATACAACATGGAAAGACAGATATGATAGAAGAACGATTACTTCAGGTAGCAACGCTGGTGGGTATGTTGAATTGCCAGGTATTCAGGAAGTACATGATGGTGTTGAATTAGATTTCTTCTACGCACCTATTAACGCTGTTAAGATTAATGGTATGTTCTCTTATGGTAATTGGTATTATAAAGGAAATGCAACTGCTAATGAATTTAATGCATCTAACGGATTGGTGTCTACATCGCCTCTTTATTTGGATGACGTGAAAGTTGGAGATGCAGCTCAAATGACAGCTTCATTGGGAGCGACAGTTGAGCCTGTTAAAAACCTTAAATTTGATGCAAACTACCGTTTGGTTGACAAACTATATGCTTCTATTGATACACGTTCTTTCAGTGCTCAAAATAATAAAGGATCATTAGAACTTCCTTCATATGGTTTGCTTGATGCCGGTATGTCTTTTAAAATCAATAGAAATAAAGATGCAAAAGAGTATTTCGGTTTCAGATTAAACGTGAATAACGTATTAGATGAGATTTATATTTCTGAATCAAGAACTAATATCTTCGCTGATGATTATGTTAATCCTTCTAATCCAGCAGCAGGTACTTATGCTTCTAATAATAGATTATACAATGGTGTTGCTAATGCTAATCAGGTGTATTTTGGTTTCGGAAGAACATGGAATTTTACATTCTCGTATAATTTCTAATCGGTAAGATTAATTATAAATTTCAAAACCATCTGCCTGGCAGATGGTTTTGTTTTTTTAGCTATATTTGTTTAAACTAAAATTGTCAAAATGTACGAATTTATTCAAAAATTTCACTCAGGATGGGCTTATTTAGCTCTTTTGTTAGTATTGATTGTCGTGGTCAACAGCGGGATAGGTTTTTCTTCAAAAAGAGAGTTCACCGGAACAGACCGCAAGATTGCTTTGTTCGGACTTATAGCGGCCCATATTCAGCTTTTGGTTGGTTTGATTTTATATTTTGTGTCTCCATTAGGAAAAGCTTTATTGGGTGAGATGAAAGATCCTGCGGCCCGTTTGACATCTTTGGAACATCCTTTAATTAATATAATTGCCATCGTTTTTATTACGATAGGTTGGTCAAAACATAAAAAACTGGCTGAAAGTACTGCAAAATTCAAAACTATTTCAATATTTTTCGGAATAGGATTGCTTTTGATTTTAAGCAGAATTCCTTGGTCTTTATGGTTGTAATATAGAAAGCAAAAAGTCCTTATTTTAGGGCTTTTTGTTTTTGGGTACGGTATTTGAGTTAGGATGTGTGATGTTAAATAAAACTGATATGATAAACAGAATTTTAATGGTAATTACCACATCGATAGCTGTGTTGTTAATTTCGAATTTCTCATTTAGGAAATTTGATAAAAATAAATTTGACCTGACTGAAATCCAGGATACTATTAAGCCTGATACTATTGACAGTCTGGCGATAGACAGTCTTTCTATTGAAGAAGGATTGTATAACTACAAATTGTATAAAAGTAGTGCTCACGCTTCTTATTATGCCAACAGGTTCAACGGAAGAAGAACCGCCAGCGGAGAACGTTTCAATAATAAAAAATTTACTGCGGCACACCGTAAATTCAAATTCGGAACCATTTTAAGAGTGACTAACTTGCGTAACGGTAAACACGTTCTGGTGAAAGTGAATGACAGAGGACCACATGTAAGAAGCCGCGAAATTGATTTGTCACGTGCTGCTTTCATGTATCTGGCAACGAACAGGGCCGGAGGTGAAATGCGTGTTAAAATAGAAATTGCCCAGAAAAAGGAGTGATCTACCAGTTTTGGTAGGGATGATTGCTTAAATAGGCATTGTAATATTTTTCGTCACCCGTAACTTCTTCTCCTAACCAGTCCGGTTTCAGAAATTCTTCAGTTTCTGATGCTAATTCGATTTCGGCTATTATTAAGCCTTTGTTTTCTCCTGAGAATACATCGAGTTCATATGTGTGGTTTCCGGCTGGGATTTCGTATCTTATTTTGTCTATAACGCCTTTTTCACATAAAGAAAGTAATTGTTCGGCTTCTTTAACCGGTATTTCGGTTTCCCATTCCATTCTTGTTGTTCCTGATTGGTTGCCTTTACCTTTTATAGTCAGGTATCCCTGATCGCCTTTAATTCGTATTCTGACGGTTCTTTCGGGGTTGGAGTTTAAATAACCCTGTACAATTCTGTTTTGGTTTGAAGCCAAAGAAATGCAATCGGTGTTGGTAACTAAAAATTTGCGTTCTATTTCAATCATAGGATAAAGGTATTAAATTTGTGTGATGACCGATCCGATTCCACTAAGAAAAATAATTCACGTCGATATGGATGCTTTCTATGCTTCTGTCGAGCAAATGGATAACCCTGAATTGAAGGGTAAGCCACTTGCTGTTGGCGGCAATGAAATGCGTGGTGTGGTGTCGGCTGCGAGTTATGAAGCCCGGAAATTCGGTGTGCGCAGTGCTATGAGTGGTATTCAGGCAAAACGTTTGTGTCCCGATCTGATTTTCGTCCGTCCAAGATTTGACCGCTATAAAGAAATTTCCAAAAAAATACGCAAGATTTTTCATGATTATACAGATATGGTTGAGCCACTTTCATTGGATGAGGCTTATTTGGATGTGACCCAAAATAAAAAAGGTAATCCAAGTGCGTCTCTTATCGCTCAGGAAATCAGGAAGCGTATTTTTGAAGAAGTTGGGCTAACGGCTTCAGCAGGTATTTCGGTGAATAAATTTGTAGCCAAAATAGCTTCGGATTATAATAAACCTAACGGACAGAAAACGATTAATCCTGATGATGTGGAAGCTTTTCTTGAAGGTTTGGATGTGAAAAAGTTTTACGGAATCGGTAAAGTGACTACTGAAAAAATGTACCAGCTTGGGATTTACACCGGAGCCGATTTAAAATCGAAGACATTTGAGTATCTCGATGAGCATTTCGGAAAAAGTGGCCGCCATTATTACTATTTGGTCCGTGGGATTTCAAATAGTCAGGTAAAGCCTAACAGAACGACTAAATCGGTGGCGGCTGAACATACTTTTTATACGAATCTGACTTCTGAAATTTTTATGGAAGAGAAGTTGGAGCGCATTGCTGAAGAGTTGTCCCGTCGTTTGTTAAAACACAAAATCTCCGGTAAAACAATTACGTTAAAGATTAAATACAGTGATTTTACGCAACAGACAAGAAGCAAAACGTTGCCTTATTTTATTTCCGATAAAGGTTTGTTGTTTGAAAATGCTAAAGAATTGTTGTATCAGGAGCGAATGAAGGATTCCGTCCGTTTGTTGGGAATTTCACTGGCCAACTTAAATACAGAAATAAAAAAAACCGTAGTGGTACAACTACGGTTTGAATTCTGAATTATATTTTTTTATGCGATTTCGGAAATTCTTAAGGTATTAACCATTCCTTTTTCTACAACCGGCATAGCAGCAAGGTTAACTAAAATATCTCCTTTCTGGACATATCCTTGTTGATGTGCAATGGCATTAATATCATCGATGGTATCGTCGGTACTTACAAACTTATCATAAAAAAATGCGTGTACACCCCAAAGTAAATTCAACTGCGTTAAAATGCGCCTGTTTGAAGTGAATACCAAAACATGTGCATGAGGTCGCCATGCCGAAACCTGGAAAGCTGTATAACCGCTATTGGTTAATGTTGTAATCGCTTTGGCTTCGATGTCATCCGCTAAAATCGCTGCGTGGTAACATATGTGTTTTGTGATGAAACGGTTGGTTTTAATTTGTGGCTGCTTTTGAGGAACCTGAATTAATGGTGAATCTTCAACAGCTTCAATGATTTGTGTCATTTTTTCAATTACCTGAACCGGATAATTGCCTACAGATGTTTCTCCTGAAAGCATTACGGCATCTGCACCGTCCATTACCGAATTCGCAACGTCGTTTACTTCAGCACGGGTTGGTGTCAAACTTGTAATCATGGTTTCCATCATTTGGGTTGCAACGATTACCGGGATACGGGCTAATTTAGCTCTGTGGATTAATTTTTTCTGAATCAATGGTACTTCGTGTGCCGGAAGTTCAACTCCAAGGTCACCACGTGCCACCATCAAGCCATCACAATGAGCTACAATTTTGTCAATGTTTTCAACTGCTTCGGGTTTTTCGATTTTGGCTACAATCGGAATTTTATGATCCGAATGTTGTTCTATTAGATCTCTTAAATCTTTCAAGTCTTCCGGTGTTCTTACGAAAGATAAAGCAATCCAGTCTACTTTGTTTTCAATTGCGAAAATTGCATCCCTGATATCTTTTTCAGTCAAGGCAGGTAAAGAAACTTTTGTGTTAGGTAGATTAACTCCTTTTTTAGATTTTAAAGGGCCGCCTTGGATAACTTTACATACAACCTTAGCATCTCTGTCTGTTGATACAGCCTCGAATATTAATTTTCCGTCATCCAATAAAATTCTTTCGCCCGGGTTTACGTCCTGAGGGAAAGTTTTGTAAGTCATGTAGACATTGTCCGGTGTTCCCGGAACATCATTTGTAGTCTGGAAAGTAACCAAGTCGCCTTCGTTTACGATTACATCCTCTTTCATGACACCAACGCGTAATTTTGGTCCTTGTAAATCGGCTAAAATTGCGGTAGTGAAGCCTTCTTCTTCATTTATTTCCCTGATGATTCTGATTCTTTCGGCAACATCAGTGTAGTCAGCATGCGAGAAGTTGATTCTGAAAACATCAACTCCGGCTTCCATCATTTTTTTTATGATCTCTTTTGTGCTACAGGCAGGGCCGAGTGTAGCAACAACTTTAGTCTTCTTTCTTGTAGGCATCACTAAAATATTAAATTGTTCTTCGATTTGATTTCATGCACATCTATCGCATATACTGTGCTAATGGAATCAATCTTTTTAATTTTTGTTATAATTTCTTTTGTATTGATCTGTTCGTCGTGTTCTATTTTTAAAAAATAGTCCACTTTTTTAAGCTCGCTGATTAAATTTACTTGGGTGGTAACCCAATTGTCTTCAAATAGTGAATTGCTTTTGGTTTGGACCGGCAATTCCATATCCTGCTTGTTCTGTATTAAATCCCAACTCATCATGGCTGTTTCGTCTTCAAAAGTAAATCTTGAAAATGAAGTTTTCTGTTTGTTGATTTCGATTGGGATTTCTTCTTCGTTTTTAGAAAGCAAAATCTGCAATTGCTGATTTATTTTGAATGCTAACCTGTAATCTTCAAGTGTGGTATGTATGGCGATGAGATCATAATCTATCTGGTCAAAATCTTCTAACTGTAATTTATGAATAGCCATACAATTCAAAATAAAATGTAAATATACTATTAATAAGGGACTTTAAACGGTTTGTAACGTTAGCTTTTTGCTAATTTATTAACGAAAACGTTTGAGTTTTAGGTGGATACGGATTACTTTGCGTCAATTTGTGACTGAAAAACAAAATAAGCTCTTTTTGAAGCAATTTCTTCTGCTTTCTTTTTTGAAGTAGCCCGTGCTTTAGCGACGATTTTACCGTCAATGTGTAGTTTTACCCCGAAGTATTTTAAAGTGCCGGTTCCGTTGTCGTCGTAAATTTCATAATTGAAAGATTTTTTTTCTTTCTGGCACCATTCTATCAGTAAGCTCTTGTAGCTGATGACTTTTCCTTCCAGTCGGTCAATGTCGACATATGGCTTGATGATTTTTCGGTGGATGAATTTTTCACAGTATAAAAAGCCTTTATCCAGATAAATGGCACCTATGAATGCTTCAAAAATATTTCCGTGTACATTTTCGCCAAAATGCTGTGGAGCAACTTTGCTTTCAACAAATTGGATTAAATTAAAGTCTTTTCCCAGCTCATTCAAATGCTCACGGCTTACAATTTTGGATCGCATTTTTGTCAGATAACCTTCATCGCCTTTTGGTACTTTATTGAAGAGATGTGAAGCAATTACTGAGCCAAGCATGGCATCACCCAAAAATTCCAAACGTTCGTAATTGATCGGATTTCCGTTCTCGTCTGTTTTGTTCATCGAACGATGGGTGAATGCTTTTTTGTAATGCTCCAGGTTGTTAGGCTTAAAGCCTAGTATTTTCTCGAGTTTATCAAAAAAAATCCCGTCTTCAGGAGAACGGGAAGTTTTAAATATTTTTTTAATAATACTCATACAGGGAATTAGTCAATTTTTTTGAATAAAACACAAGCATTATGACCACCAAATCCGAAAGTATTGCTCATAGCCACTTTAATATCTCTTTTTTGAGCTTTATTAAGGGTTAGGTTTAATGACGGATCGATGTTTTCATCTACAACCGTGTGATTGATTGTAGGAGGAATGATTCCGTGTTTGATGGCTAAAACAGACGCAATGGCTTCAATGGCTCCGGCAGCACCCAAAAGGTGGCCTGTCATTGATTTCGTTGAGTTGATGTTGATGTTTTTAGCGTGATCACCAAAAACTGCACTAATCGCTTTTAATTCAGCTACGTCGCCAAGAGGTGTTGAAGTTCCGTGAGTGTTGATGTGTTCTACATCTTCAGGTTTCATACCGGCATCATTCAAACAGTTTTGCATTACGGCAATTACTCCAATTCCTTCAGGGTGTGGAGCAGTTAAATGGTAAGCATCCGATGACATACCGCCACCGCCAACTTCACAGTAAATTTTTGCTCCTCTTGCTTTTGCGTGTTCATATTCTTCCAATACCAATGCTCCGGCTCCTTCTCCTAGTACGAATCCGTCACGTGTTGCGTCAAACGGTCTTGATGCGGTTTCCGGACTTTCGTTTCTGGTTGATAAAGCCTGCATGGAGTTGAATCCGCCCATACCGGCAATGGTAACGGCAGCTTCTGAACCACCTGAAATGATTACGTCACACATTCCTAAACGGATATAGTTGAATGCGTCAATCAAAGCGTTTGCTGATGAAGCACATGCGGAAACGGTTGTATAGTTTGGTCCCATAAATCCGTTGCGCATTGAAATATGTGCCGGCGCAATGTCAGCAATCATTTTTGGTATGAAAAATGGGTTGAAACGTGGTGTTCCGTCACCTTTGGCATAGCTTAAGACTTCTTCCTGGAAAGTTTCCAAACCGCCAATTCCGGCACCCCAGATAACACCTACTCTTGCTTTGTTAACATTTGTGTCGGTAATTCCTGCGTCTTTGATGGCTTGCTCTCCGGCTACAATAGCGTACTGGGCAAATTTATCCATCCTGCGGGATTCTTTTTTGTCTATGTATTCTTCAACGTTGAAGTTTTTTACTTCGCAGGCAAACTTAGTTTTATGTTTTTCGGTGTCATAATACGTGATAGGTGCTGCACCGCTTTTTCCGTTTATTAACCCGTTCCAATATTCTTCTATAGTATTTCCTATTGGTGTAAGTGCTCCTAATCCTGTTACTACTACTCGCTTTAATTGCATCCTCAGTTGGTTTTGTTTGATATAAAAAAACCCATGGTACTTTTAATTAACTAAAAGAAACAATGGGTATTACATAATATTTATGATTGTAATACAATCAATGTTTTTACAAATCTACAAAAGATTTTGATAAAGACAGTAAAAAATAATAACATCTGTAAGGTGTTGCACTTACAGATGTTTGGTAGTATTATTATTTTTTAGCTTCTTCGATGTAAGAAATAGCTTGACCTACAGTAGCAATGTTTTCAGCTTGGTCGTCTGGAATTTGGATGTCAAATTCTTTTTCGAACTCCATAATTAGCTCAACAGTGTCTAATGAATCAGCTCCTAAATCGTTAGTGAAGCTTGCTTCTGTAACAACTTCGTTTTCGTCAACACCTAATTTGTCTACGATAATCGCTTTTACTCTTGATGCAATGTCTGACATAATCTTTAATTTTAAATTTTAATTAGTTGGCAAAAATAAAAAAATTATTTTACAACCAGTTTTTTAGTTAATAAATCTAACTACGAATTTAGAAAATTAATTTCACAAAGAATACCATTTTTAATTATTTGTCATTTATTATTCTTTTTTTTGCGGAATGAATAGTACAATTGCGCATTAATTCTAACCGGTTTATTGTCAATACTTTTAATAACACAACAAATGAAAAAGATTGTAATATTTGCATCGGGTTCAGGCTCGAATGCCGAACAAATCATATTACATTTTAAAAACAGTAATCAAGGAAACGTAGTCGGAATATTTACTAACAATCTGCATGCCAAAGTTTTAGATCGGGCTAAAAACCATAACATTCCTTTTGAAATTTTTTCACGGGAAGAGCTCATTGATGGTTCTGTATTGCAAAAAGTCGAAGAAATTAATCCGGATCTGATTGTGCTGGCCGGTTTTCTTCTGAAGTTTCCGTCTGATATCATTGCGAAATATCCGGATAAGATTATTAATATCCATCCTGCATTATTGCCAAAATTCGGAGGGAAAGGGATGTATGGCATGCGTGTGCATCAGGCAGTTTTGGATCAGAAAGAAAAAGAAACCGGGATTACGATCCATTATGTGAATGAGCATTATGATGAAGGCGGGATTGTTTTTCAGAAATCGGTATCGGTGGAAGATTGTAAAACGCCCGATGAAATTGCTTTTAAGGTACACTCGTTGGAATATCGGTATTTTCCACAGGTAATAGAACAACTTTTAATGAGTAAATAATTTTGAGTCATCAGGTTCACATATATACTGACGGTGCTGCTAAAGGCAATCCCGGGCCGGGAGGCTACGGGGTTGTTATGGAATTGGTCGGAACTGCATATAAAAAAGAATTTTACGAGGGTTTTCGGCTGACTACCAATAATCGTATGGAATTATTGGCGGTTATAGTGGGATTGGAAAAACTAAAAAATCCGAATATGAAAGTTTTGGTGGTTTCTGATTCTAAATATGTAGTGGATGCTGTTGAGAAAAGATGGGTTTTCGGTTGGGAGAAAATTGGTTTTAAAGCCAAAAAAAATCCGGACCTATGGATGCGCTTCCTGAAAATTTACCGTCAGCACCAAGTTGATTTCAAATGGGTGAAAGGACATAACAATCATCCGCAAAACGAGCGTTGTGATCAGTTGGCTGTAATGGCTTCCCAACAAAATAAATTGGCTGTGGACTCGTTTTATGAAAATGAAGCTGATAAACTGCTTTGATTTTCTTATTTTTATCTGATGCAGAAACTTTTATATCTCTTTTTAGGGTTCTTTCTTCTGGGATTTGTACAGCTTCATCCATGGAAGCTGGACTTGGATAAAGATGATATTAAAGTATATGTAAGGAAGACAGATTCCTCTTCCATTAAGGAGTATAAAGCTGTTATGGAGGTAAAAGCCCCCATGGATACGGTTTTGAAAAAAATCCTGGACATTAAAAACCTGAAAAACTGGAGTTATAAAACGAATAATTCTGTTTTGATTAAAAAACTTTCTGATACCAGTTGGATATTTTATATCCAGAATAACTTTGATTGGCCGGTAAAAGACAGAGATCATGTTTCTAAAGTTGTGTTGTCCAGAAAGAAAAAGGAATGTACCATAACCTTAACTGCAGCAAATAATATTGTTAAGATCAATCCGAAAATTATCCGTATTAAGCGTTTCAGAGGTTTTTGGAATCTTAAAAAAGTAGATGAAAAAACAACTGTTGTGACCCAGCAATTATTTGGTGATCCAGAAGCTAATGTGCCGGCTTTTGTTGTTAATTCCATGTTGAGCAAAGCTCCTTATGAAACTTTTAAGACAATGAAATATCAACTGGAAAATAGAACTAAAAATTCTGTTGGGAAGAACAAAAACTAAATTGTATCTTTGCGCCTTAATTTTCAATTCGTTTTATGAATAAATTATTAATTGTAGGAACAGTAGCTTTTGATGCTATTGAAACGCCGTTTGGAAAAACAGATAAAATTTTAGGAGGAGCAGGTACTTTTATTGGTCTTTCAGCTTCACATTTTAACTTGCAGTCGGCAATCGTTTCGGTTGTTGGGGAAGATTTTCCGCAAGAATATATCGATTTATTAAAATCAAGAAATATTGATGTAACCGGACTTGAAGTTGTTAAAGGCGGTAAAACATTCTTTTGGAGTGGTCGTTACCACAACGATATGAATTCCAGAGATACTTTGGCTACAGAATTAAATGTATTGGCTGATTTCAACCCGGTAGTTCCTGAAAATTTTGATGATGCAGATGTGGTAATGTTAGGAAACTTACATCCAATTGTGCAAACAGGGGTTTTGGATCAAATGTCACAAAAACCTAAATTAGTGGTTTTGGATACTATGAATTTTTGGATGGATTGTGCATTACCTGAATTGTTAGATGTGATTAAACGTGTGGATGTTATTACAATTAATGATGAAGAAGCCCGTCAATTATCAGGAGAGTATTCATTGGTAAAAGCAGCTGCTAAAATTCATACAATGGGGCCAAAATACGTGGTGATCAAAAAAGGTGAACACGGTGCTCTAATTTTTCACGGTAAAGAAATTTTCTTTGCTCCAGCTTTGCCATTGGCAGACGTTTTTGATCCTACAGGAGCAGGAGATACTTTTGCCGGTGGTTTCGCGGGATACATTACCCAGCAAGGAGATATTTCATTTGAAACGATGAAAACTGCCATTATCCAAGGTTCTAATTTGGCATCTTTCTGTGTGGAGAAATTTGGAACAGAAAGAATGGTAAGCTTAACCAAAGAAGAGGTAAAAGACAGATTGAAGCAATTCAAAGCGTTAACGCAATTCGATATTGAACTAGCTTAAAAAATTACGCCTCGATTTTCGGGGCTTTTTTTATTTATATAACAACAACACAACAACAATGAGTGACGCGATAAAACACGAGTGTGGTATTGCACTTTTAAGATTAAAAAAACCTTTAGAATACTACAAAGAAAAATACGGTACTGCTTTTTATGGAGTTGAAAAAATGTATCTTCTTCTAGAAAAACAACACAATAGAGGGCAGGATGGTGCAGGTTTGGCGAGTATCAAATTAGATGTAGATCCAGGTGAAAGATATATCAGCCGTATCCGTTCCAATCAAGCCCAGCCTATTCAGGATATATTCGGTCAGATTAACGGACGCATCAATGAAGAGCTTGAAAATCATCCTGAATACCTGAATGATGTCAGTTTGCAGAAAAAACATATTCCTTATGTAGGTGAGTTGTTTTTAGGACATGTTCGTTATGGTACATTTGGTAAAAACAGCATTGAAAATGTTCATCCATTTTTACGTCAGAATAATTGGATGCACCGCAATCTGATTGTTGCCGGAAATTTCAATATGACCAATGTGAAAGAATTGTTCGGTGATTTGGTTGCTTTGGGTCAACATCCGAAACAAATGGCAGATACTGTAACCGTAATGGAAAAGATCGGACATTTTTTAGACGACGAAGTGACCGAAATGTATCAGGTTTGTAAAAATGAAGGTTTGTCAAAACAGGAAGCTTCACCAGTAATCGCCGAGAGATTAGATGTGGGGCGTATTTTAAGACGTGCATCCAAAAACTGGGACGGCGGTTATGCCATGGCAGGGTTGTTAGGGCATGGAGATGCTTTTGTAACAAGGGATCCAGCTGGAATCAGACCAGCTTATTATTATCAGGATGATGAAATAGTAGTGGTGGCTTCTGAAAGGCCGGTTATACAAACGGTTTTCAATGTTCCTTTTGATGCTATCCAGGAAATTACACCGGGACATGCTTTGATTGTCAAAAAGAACGGAACAGTTATCGATGAGAAAGTCCGTGAGGCTCTGGATAAGAAAGCTTGTTCTTTTGAACGGATTTATTTTTCCCGTGGCAGTGATGCCGAAATTTATCAGGAGCGTAAACAGCTGGGTAAATTGATTATGCCTGCTGTTTTAAAAGCGGTAAATAACGATACTGATAATACTGTTTTCTCCTATATACCTAATACAGCAGAAACCTCTTTTTACGGAATGGTTGAAGCGGCCAACGACTTTTTGAACCAACGAAAAATTGCTGCTATTTTAGAGCATAAAGATTCTCTGTCTGAAGAAAAACTCCAGGAAATACTTTCTGTTAAATTGCGTTCGGAAAAAATTGCCATTAAAGATGTAAAATTAAGGACTTTCATTACCGAAGACAGTTCCCGTGACGATATGGTCGCTCACGTTTATGATGTGACTTATGGTGTGATTAAACCAACAGATAATCTGGTAATCATTGATGATAGTATCGTACGTGGTACAACATTGAAAAAGAGTATCATCAAAATGATGGATCGTTTAAATCCGAAGCAAATCGTTATTGTTTCTTCCGCACCGCAAATCCGTTATCCGGATTGTTATGGAATTGATATGGCTAAACTGGAAACGTTAGTAGCTTTCCAGGCGATGCTTGAATTGCTGAAAGATGCTAATAAGTATCATTTGGTTGATGAAGTATATGCTAAGTGTAAAGCGCAAGAACATCTTAATGATTCTGAAGTTGTGAACTATGTGAATGAATTATATGAACAGTTTACAGACGAGCAGATTTCGGATAAAATTGCTGAAATGCTTACTGAACCTTCGGTAAAAGCAGAAGTGAAAATTATTTTCCAAACAGTCGCTGATTTGCATAAAGCATGTCCGAAAAATTTAGGGGATTGGTATTTTACGGGGAATTATCCTACCGATGGAGGGAATAGGGTTGTGAACAGAGCTTTCATGAATTTCTATGAAGGTAAGGACGCCAGAGCGTACTAAAAGGATTACAAAAATGTCTTTTATCGACTTTATTTACAATTCACCGATTAAGTTTGGTGTGACTATATCCTGATTCTATATTCGCCATACCATTACATAAGTAGGTTAAGTTTATGGTAGATTTGGGGCAAAAAAGGTGGAACTAATACTTCCGCCTTTTTTATTTTATATACTTAAGCATTAGTTTTTGAATACTCTAACCAAAATTAATGAACCCTAATGCAATCAACGATTTTTTTGACAATTCACCGATTTATTTTGACAATGATTTAAAGCTGCTATACTTTCGCTATACCATTACATAAGTAGGTTAAGTTTATGGTAGATTTGGGGCAAAAAAGGTAGGAGCAATCCTGCCTTTTTTATTTTTGTAAAAAATTAAAAAGTATCATTTTTAAGGTGTAATTGGGTTTGTAAACCAGAGAATATCAAGCATAGCTTCTCTTGTCGATTATATAGGTAGTTTGACGACTTTCTTTGGTAACAAGATATTCCTGCTCTACATTTGACTCACCATTACATAAGTAGGTTAAGTTTATGGTAGATTTGGGGCAAAAAAGGTGGAACTAACAGTCCACCTTTTTTATTCTTTGTTAGTTATTAGTTCAAATAAAAAAGCCCGGTATAAACCAGGCTTTTCATTTTTTTAAAGATGAAGTTTTATTTTGCTTCGGAATATCTTCTTGCTACTTCTGTCCAATTGATTACATTGAAGAATGCTTCAATATAATCAGGACGACGGTTTTGGTAATTTAAATAATAAGCATGTTCCCATACATCCATTCCTAAGATTGGGGTTCCTCCGCATCCTACACCCGGCATTAAAGTGTTGTCCTGGTTAGGTGTTCCACATACTTCTAATTTTCCTTCTTTCACACATAACCATGCCCATCCAGATCCGAATTGCGTCGCTCCTGCTTTAGCGAAAGCTTCTTTAAATGCTGCAAAATTTCCAAATGCACTATTGATTGCATCTGCTAATTCACCTGTAGGTTCGCCTCCTCCGTTTGGAGACATAACAGTCCAGAATAAATTATGGTTATAAAAACCACCACCGTTGTTACGGATTGCTGCTTTTGTCAAATCTAAGTTTTTAAGGATTTCTTCGATCGATTTTCCTTCTAAATCAGTTCCGGCGATAGCTGCGTTTAAATTAGTGGTATAAGCATTGTGATGTTTTGAATGGTGGATTTCCATTGTTCTTGCATCGATATGTGGTTCTAATGCGTCGTATGCATATGGTAATTGCGGTAATTCGAAAGCCATAATATTGTTTGTTTAAAATTAATACTAATTGATTTCAAAATTAATCATTTAACTTTGGAAAAGGAAATAGTTATTTTTTATTTCACTATAAGCTAATCTTTATAAGTAATTTCTATTGAAAAAACCTGCGTTTTCTATTTATAATGCTTCTGCCGGTTCGGGTAAAACGTATACTTTGGTAAAAGAGTATCTGAAAATTATCCTGACTTCCCGGAAAGATGATGCGTATAAGAATATTTTGGCTATAACCTTTACCAATAAAGCGGTTCATGAAATGAAAAGCCGTATTGTTGACAGCCTTTTTGATTTTACCAAAGGAAATCCGTCAGATAAATCAATTAGTTTGATGAAGGATATTTCAATTGACACAGGTTTGGATCTTTATAAAATTACCGAAAAGTCTAAAGCAATTATTAAAAACATCATTCATAATTATGCTGCTTTTGATATTTCAACCATTGATAAATTTACACATAAGGTTATCCGGTCGTTTGCGCATGACTTGGATTTGCCGGTCAATTTTGATGTGTCACTTGATACGGAAAATTTGCTTCAGGAAGCTGTTGATGCGATTATTGCCCAAGCGGGAGAAGATGAAGTGCTGACTAAGCTTTTGGTGGATTTTACCATGGAGAAAACAGATGATGATAAATCCTGGGATATTTCAAGTGAGATTTTTACGACCGGAAAGCTTATTTTGAATGAAAATTATAGGGAAGAAGTGATTTCTTTGAAAGAGAAGCAAATACCCGAATTCGTTGCTTTGAAGAGAAAACTGCAGGAGTTGTGTAAAGATATTGACGATGAATCAGCTGATTTAGCTTCCCAAATAATAAATCGTATTGATTCAAGCGGGATTGATGTCAAATCTTTTTCCGCAGGACATTTTCCTAATCATCTTAAAAGTATTCAGGAGGAAAGATTTAATCCTAATAATAAAACATATCACGAACCTGACGATATCAAAATCAATAAAACTGCCAAAGACAGAAGTCTTATAGAGGGAATTATTCCGCAAATGCTGGCTGATCTTCATCTGATTTATAAGAAAATGGAAAAGAAACATTTTTATGAAGCTTTTCTTAAGAATATTACGCCGCTTTCACTTTTGAATACCGTGAGCAATCAATTGGCTAAAATTCAGGAAGAACAAAGTATTTTGTCTATTTCCGAATTCAATAAGTTGATTAATGAGCAAATTCAGAACCAGCCGGCTCCTTTTATTTATGAGCGGTTGGGAGAAAGGTATAAACATTTTTTTATTGACGAATTTCAGGATACTTCTGAAATGCAATGGCAAAATCTGGTTCCGCTTATCGATAATGCGTTGTCAAGTGAAGATTTACAGGGAAATCAGGGGTCGTTGTTGATTGTTGGTGATCCGAAGCAGTCTATTTATCGTTGGCGTGGCGGAAAGGCAGAGCAGTTTATTGATCTGACGAAAATGAAAAAATATCCTTTTAGTAATGAAAATTTCAAAGTTTTTAATCTGGAATCTAATTACAGAAGTTATGATGAAGTGATTCATTTTAATAACGACTTTTTTAGATTTTTGGCTGAGAAATTTGAAAATGAAGATTATAAGGATTTGTATCTGAATAAAAGTTATCAGCGGACTAATGCCAAAAAAGGAGGTTTTGTAAATATCTCTTTTCTGTCTGAGTTGGAAGAAGCTGATGATGAGGAAATTACAACAAATGATTTATATCTTCAAAAAACAGGACAAACCATACAGGATATTCTTGCGAAAGGGTTTTCTTTAAGCGATATCGTCTTATTGACAAGAAGTAATAAGCATGGTGTTTTATTGGCTAATTATCTGACTGAGAATAAAATACCGGTTATTTCTTCGGAAAGTTTGTTGTTAGATAGTTCTTCCGAAGTGCAGTTTGTTCTGGATGTACTTCGTTATCTGAATGATAAAAAAGATAAGGAATCACTGGCTCATCTTCTGTATTACTTGGTTAAAAACTATACAATTCCGGTTGGAGTCCATAATTTTATAAGTGAAGGAATTCAATTTGAGGATGAAGGTGAGTTTCGAAAATGGCTTAAGAGTTATGGTGTTAATCTTGATTTTACATATATCAGAAGAAAATCACTTTATGAGATAGCGGAGAATATTATAATGAATGGTATTCCGAAAGATAAAAACAATGCATATGTGCAGTTTTTTCTGGATGTGGTTTTGGAACGCGATGTAAAATACCAAATGAGTATTGGGGATTTTCTTGAATATTGGAAAAAAAGCGGAAGCAAGCTGAGCGTACCATCTGCGGAAGGATCTGATGCTATCCGCATTATGACTATTCACAAATCAAAAGGGTTGGAATTTCCGGTAGTTATTTTTCCTTTTGCCGAAGAAGATTTCACGAGGACAAAAGGTGATAAATTGTGGATTCAGGCTGATGAAGCTGAAATGGGAATGTCAAAAGCTTTGGTTGCCAAAAATAAAGACGTGCAGAAATTCGGTGAACAGGCAAACCGAGTTTACAACCAGAAAGCACAAGAAGATTTGTTGGATAATATTAATGTGTTGTATGTGGCTTTAACACGTGCTGAAGAGCAATTGTATGTTATTTCAGGTTACAAACAACGTAATAAAGAAGGGAAGTTACCCAATAATCTCGCTTCTTATTTTATCGAATTTGTGGAAGACCGGATTGATTTTGAAGCCGGTAAAATGAATTATGATTTTGGTTCTCCCGAGAAAATGTCTTCAGGTTTAAAAAAAACGAGTTATGTCGAGTCAATAAAAAGTTTACATTCAGTAATTAAACCGGATTCGATAAAAATTGCCCAACGCGAAGCTTTGATGTGGGGGACTTCACAACAGCAAGCGATAGAATTTGGTAATATGATGCATGAAATTCTTTCGTTTGTCAGAACTAAAGATGATGTAGGGTTGGCTGTAGCCAAAGCATTGGAAAACGGATTAATTTCAGCGCATCAGGAAAACACGGTGTTGGAAATGTTGCTGAAAATTGTTGGTCATCCTGAATTGGTTGATTTTTTTTCAGCGGAAAATAAAGTGTTCAATGAGCGTAGTATTTTGAAAAAAAATGTAAAAATGATGATTCCGGACCGCGTAGCCATAAAAGGAAACGAAGTGTATCTGCTTGATTATAAAACGGGGATGCATCAGGAAAAATATGTGAGACAAATTACCGAATATGAGGCTGTTTTGGAGGAAATGGGGTTAAATGTGGTTAAAAAAACACTTTTGTATATAGGTGAGAAATTAGAAGTAGTAAATTTGTAAATCAAAAATAGGAACTAACGATTCTGTTAATTAATACTGATATGTACGGAAAAATCAAACAACACTTACAAAATGAATTAGAGGCAATCGAGTCAAACGGATTGTACAAAAAAGAGCGGATCATAACTTCTCCGCAAGGAGCTGAAATCACTGTGAACGGTGAGACGGTTTTGAATTTTTGTGCCAATAATTATTTAGGTCTTTCTTCGCATCCTGAAGTGGTTCAGGCGGCAAAAGATGCTTTGGATTCACATGGCTTCGGAATGTCTTCTGTTCGTTTTATTTGTGGAACACAGGATATTCATAAACAACTTGAAGAAACAATTGCTAAGTTTTACGGTACTGAAGATACAATCTTGTATGCTGCTGCTTTTGATGCTAACGGAGGAGTTTTTGAACCATTATTGGGTGAGGAAGATTGTATTATTTCTGATAGTTTGAATCATGCTTCGATTATTGACGGAGTCCGTTTGTGTAAAGCGGCACGTTACCGTTATGAGAATAACAATATGGCTGATTTGGAAGAACAGCTTAAAAAGGCAACCGAGGCAGGCTGCCGTTTTAAATTAATTGTGACCGATGGGGTGTTTTCGATGGATGGTTTAGTAGCGCCATTGGATAAAATTTGTGATTTGGCAGATCAATATGATGCCATGGTTATGGTGGACGAATGTCATGCGGCAGGTTTTATCGGAGCGACAGGAAAAGGTACTTTGGAAGCGAAAAAAGTAATGGGACGTGTGGATATCATTACCGGGACTTTAGGAAAGGCGTTGGGTGGAGCTATGGGCGGTTATACTACGGCCAAAAAAGAAATCATCGAAATATTGCGTCAGCGTTCGAGACCGTATTTATTCTCAAATTCATTGGCGCCATCGATTGTTGGAGCGTCTTTGAAGGTTTTTGAGTTGTTGGAAAAAGATACAACTTTGCGTGATCAACTGGAATGGAATACCAACTATTTTAAAGACGGAATGAAAAAAGCAGGATTTGATATAATTGACGGAGATTCGGCTATTGTTCCTGTAATGCTGTATGATGCTAAGCTTTCTCAAGTGATGGCTGACGAATTGCTGAAAAAAGGAATTTATGTTATAGGATTCTTTTTTCCGGTGGTTCCTAAAGAAAAAGCCCGTATCAGGGTACAGCTTTCAGCAGCACACACAAAAGCACATTTGGACAAAGCCATTGAGGCTTTTACGAAAGTTGGCCTTTCTTTAAATATACTAAAAAAATAATTTTTTTCAATAAACAAGTCGATTTTTTTAACAATTCATTTTGTAATTAATTATTTACGACTTACTTTTGTCACAATAACGTATTGTAATCAAATAAAATTAAGTATGAAACATCTTAACAAACTTTTTGTTTCCATGTTGATGGTTGCTGGTTTGAATGCAAATGCACAAAGCAGTGATAATCCATGGGCGATATCTTTTGGTGCAAATGCAGTAGATACTAGAACTAGTGCAGGTACAAGAGATTTTAACATTAAAGATCACTTTTCACAATTTTTTGATGTGAGTGATAACTGGAATATTATTCCTTCTGTGTCTTATTTGTCAGTAGCTAAAAACGTAGGTGGTAGCTGGTCAGTAGGAATTACAGGGTCTATTAACAAAATTTCTAAATGGGTTGATGTAGTGCCAGGTTCAACTTCTCAAACTGTAACTTATAATCCTGGTGATTTTATGTACTATGGAGCTGATGGTAAAATTGCTTATAGCTTCAAGTCATTAATCGGTAGCAAATGGTTCGATCCTTCTCTTCACATTGGTGGAGGTTATACTTGGATGGACAAACAAAGTGCAGGAAATGCTAACTTTGGTGGTGCTGTAACTTTCTGGTTAACTGAGCAAGTTGGTTTATCATTAAGCTCTACTTACAAAAAAGCATTTACAGACAGACTTGATGAAGAAGGTCAATTAGACGTTCCTTCAGTTTTCCAACACATGGCAGGTCTTACTTTCCAATTTGGAGGTAAAGATACTGACAACGACGGTATCTATGATAAAGATGATGCTTGTCCTGAAGTTGCTGGTTTAAAAGAATTCCAAGGTTGTCCTGATACTGACGGTGACGGAATCCAAGATAAAGAAGATGCTTGTCCTGAATTAGCTGGTCCAAAAGAATTAAATGGATGTCCTGATACTGACGGTGACGGTATTGCTGATAAAGATGATGCTTGTCCTGAAACTCCAGGTTTAGCTAACTTACAAGGTTGTCCTGATTCTGACGGTGACGGTGTAGCTGATAACAAAGATAAATGTCCTACTGTAGCAGGTCCAAGAGATAACGGTGGTTGTCCATGGCCAGATACTGATGGTGACTCAGTTCTTGACAAAGATGACAAATGTCCGGATGTTAAAGGTACTGTAGCTAACAACGGTTGTCCTGAAGTAAGCGAAGACGTAATGAAAAAATTAAACGACTACGCTAAAACTATCTTGTTCGATACTAACAAAGCTACTTTCCAACAAAGAACTTACCCAGTGTTACAAGCTATGGTTGCTATCTTAAAAGAGTACCCAGGTTCTAACTTCTCTATCGAAGGTCACACTGATGCTGACGGTAAAGATGCTGCTAACCAAACTTTATCTGAAACTAGAGCTGCTGCTGTTAAGGATTATTTAATCCAAGAAGGTATCGATGCTGCTAGATTAACTTCAGCTGGTTACGGTGAATCTAAACCAATCGCTACTAACAAAACTAAAGCTGGTAAAGCTTTAAACAGAAGAGTAGAAGTGAAATTAGTAAAATAATTTCTTTAAAATATTCTCAAAAAACGCTCCGATAACCGGGGCGTTTTTTTATTTTTATACAATGCAAGACAATTCTTTTCTAGACAAACTTACTTCTTACATTCTAAAAAAGTATCCGGACCAGCTTTCTGATGTTACAATTGTTTTGCCTAATAAAAGAGCAAGGGTCTTTCTTTTAGATGTGTTCAGGGATAAAGTTGATAATCCTTTTTTTGCTCCAGAGTGTATTAGTATTGAAGAGTTTATTCACGACTTGTCAGGAATAAGAAGTGTTGATTCAATTGAATTACTTTTTGAATTTTATGAAGTTTATACTTCCTTAACTGAAAAAAGTGAATGCCAATCATTCGAAAAGTTTGCTAATTGGGCTAAAATACTTATTCAGGATTTTAATGAGATTGACCGTTATCTTTTAGAGCCTAATTATGTTTTTTCATACCTCAAAGATATTGAAGTATTGAAACGATGGGAGCTTAATCAGGAGGATAGAACTGAATTGATTGATAAACAATTAGAATTTTGGAATAAACTACCGGATTACTACGAAAGTTTTTACAATAACTTGTTGGCTAAAGGTATCGGATATCAAGGTTTGGTATATAGAGAAGCTGTTAATAATCTAGAGTTTTTCTCTTCTAATTTGAAGTCCGGAAAGTTGATTTTCGCCGGATTTAATGCTTTAAATCAAGCTGAAGAGAAAATAATACAGCATCTTTTGGCTATTGAGAAGGCCGAAATTTTATGGGATATCGATGAGGTTTTTATTAATGATCCTTTGCATGACACAGGTTTGTTTGTAAGGCGTTTCAAGGAGAAATGGGTACATTATAAAGCCAATCCGTTTGAATGGATTGTGAATGAGTTTTCGCAGGATAAAAAAATAGAAATTATTGGGACTTCCAAATCAATCGGTCAGGCAAAAATAGCTTCTTCTATTCTTCATGATTTAATTACTGGTCAGGATGAAGTTAGATTAGATAATGTGGCTTTGGTGCTTGGTGATGAAAATCTGCTTATTCCTGTTTTACATTCATTGCCTGAAAATGTAGGTAGTCTCAATATTACCATGGGTTATTCGAGTAAGAATAATCCTGTTCAGGTTTTAATTTCGAAACTGTTCAAAATGCATGGTAATGCATTGAACAGAAGTCAGGAGAGTTATGTGATGTATTATAAGGATGTTTTGGATGTATTGTCAAATCCAGTTATTGAATCATTCGTGAATGTATCTGAATTAGTTTCAACCATTAAGCGTAATAATTATACATTCATTACCCATCAGAAAGTAATGGATTTACAATCGGATCATAATGTATTATTCGGATTGTTATTCGAAAAATGGAATTGTAAACCAATTGAAATTCTTGAGCTTATTTCCCAAACCCTATTACTGATTAAGCAAAATTTAGCAAATAACAGTGAAGATGATAAACTTGTAAAAACGTTTTTGTATTCGGTTTTTAAAGTGGTCAATAAAATGATTTCGTATTGTTCTAAAAATGATTATGTTGATTCAATTGAAGTACTGCATTCTATTTATAAACAGGTAATTGATGTTGCCGAGGTTTCTTTTGAAGGTGAACCGCTATCTGGATTACAGATTATGGGCGTGCTTGAAAGCCGTGTGCTTGATTTTGAAACGGTAATTGTCACTTCGATGAATGAAGGTAAATTCCCGGCTGGTAAAAGTGTTAATTCTTTTATTCCTTATGATGTCAAAAAAGAAATAGGGTTACCGACTTTCAAGGAAAAAGATGCTATTTATACATATCATTTTTACCATTTACTACAAAGGGCCAAGAATATTTTTCTGTTGTATAATACCGAAAGTGAAGGTTTGGATGGTGGTGAAAAGAGCCGCTTTATAACGCAGTTGGAAGTGGAAAAGAAACCGAATCACAATATAATTCATAAAATCATTCAGCCTCATGTGCCGAACATCGCTTATGAAAAATTGTCAATCCCGAAATCTGCTTCTGTTTTAGAGCGCTTAAAGGCAATTGCTGTTGATACTGAAAAGGGATTTTCGCCCTCTGCACTCACTACTTATGTCCGTAATCCTATCCAGTTTTATTTCCAAAGAGTTCTTTCGATAAGGGAAGTAGAAGAAGTTGAGGAAAATATTGCTTTGAATACATTGGGAACAATTATTCACGAAACTCTTGAAGAACTATATAAGCCAGTTTTGAATAAATTCCTGTCGGTTACAGATATTGTTCAGATGCAGTCTTTGGCTGATGAAGAAATTTTTAACCAGTTCAAATTGGTTTATAAGGAAGGCGAAGTGAAAAAAGGGAAAAATCTATTGGCTTTTGAAGTTGCCAAAAGAAATATCCACAATTTTTTAAAGGAAGAAAAAAGATTAATTGATGGCGGTGATGTTGTTAAGGTTCTTGATTTGGAGAAAAGACTTTTCCGGGAACTGATTGATGATCGTTTGCATTTTCCTGTTGTAATCGGAGGAAGTGTCGACCGAATTGAAATCAGAAACGGGAAAATGCGTATCATCGACTATAAAACAGGAAAAGTAGAGGCAAGGAGTTTAGTGATTTCTGATTGGAATGGTCTGACACAGGATATAAAGAATGAAAAAATTATACAATTGTTGTGTTATGCATTCATGTGCCAGGAATCGGTAAACGGAATGGAAATTGAAGCCGGAATTATTTCATTTAAGAATATGAAAGCGGGATTTATGCCATTCGGATTTAAAGAAGGTAAAGAGATTTCAAGTTCAGTAACTCCAGGTATTTTGGATGATTTCAAAACCCAGTTGATTGGTTTGATTAATGAAATTTTGTCCCCTGAAATTCCATTTGAGGAAAAAGGGAATTAAAAGTTTTTAAAAAAATTATTCAAAATCAATATCAAATCTTCTCTGTTTTCGATGTGACTCATATGCCCGTCAGGCAAAGTGACAAGCTTTACCGGAGTGGCTTCTGATTGGGAAATATTATCTCCATAATTAAGTACAGGGTCTTTTTTTCCTAAAATTAAAAGAATTGGGAAAGTTGCCTGATGCAAAAGAAATTCTCTGTCTTTTCTGACTTTCATTCCTTCTAAAGCTGAAATTATGCCTTGTAGTGGAGTTTTTAGTGCTTGAAGTTTTACAGCTTCGATTTCATTTATCAGTTTTCCACGATTTTCTTCGCTGAACAAATTGGCTATCGACATACTTACAAAAATATCAGCATTTTGTTTCACGGCTTTAACAGCACGCATTCGGTTTAGTTTTCGTTCCTGACTGTCTTCTTTTGAGGTAGAATTGAGCAATACGATGCCTTTGATTATTTCGGGATATAATTCGGCTATGGCCAGCGAAACGTATCCGCCCATGGAATGTCCGATAAATATTGCTTCGGCTATGTCCAGATGCGATAAAACTGCATGTACGGCATCAGCCATATCTTCCATGGTGTGCATATAGCTCATGCTGTCTGTTTTTCCATGGCCAAGAAGATCTATGGCTATGATACGGTATTTTTTAGAAAAATAGCTTGTATAAAAATCCCACATCGTAGAATTTTCCAAAAAACCGTGAAGTAAAACTACTGGAATTCCATTTCCGTTGTCGGAATAACTGATTTTTGCGTTTTTGTAATAGATGTAATCCAAAGCCTGTATTTAAAGCTGTAAAGTTAGCTTTAGTTTATGACTTCAGAAAGTCAAATAAGGCTTTAAAGTATTCTTCTTCTGCGTCAAGCCAACCATAATGACCGCAATTGTCTAAGTATATGACTTTTGAATTTTTTAAAACTGAATGTGCGATTTCTGCAGTTTCAGGTTTTATCACGTCTTGTTTTCCCTGAATGATGAGAACTGGCTGGTTGAAATTTTTCAGTTTCGGCTTGCAGTCGAATTTTATTTTTTGAAGATCATTCCATACCAATCCATTGATCGTTGAGTTGCCTTGGGTTAATCTTTCGGCCAGAATCGGGACATATTTCTTGTCATATAAATAGGCCGGGGCCAATGCACGTCCTCTTCCTAATTGTGTTTTCTTGCTGGTGTCGCCATTATCAATTTTGGCATCGTAATAAGCTAATGAATCGCGT
Source organism: Flavobacterium amniphilum (assembly GCF_023634845.1). Taxonomy (GTDB): domain Bacteria; phylum Bacteroidota; class Bacteroidia; order Flavobacteriales; family Flavobacteriaceae; genus Flavobacterium; species Flavobacterium amniphilum. The sequence continues at coordinate 98,652 of NZ_JAMLJL010000008.1, forward strand.
TCGGTTTTGGTTAATTTCGAATGGATATTTGCAGATGCGTATTTGGTCAGGCCTAAATCAATTCCGCCAGAAGCAGAGAAAACAATTTTGCTTATGTTTTCCGGATAAATTGTGGCATAATGTGCAGCCATGATTCCGCCGAAGGAATGTCCTAAAATGGACCATTTGTCTATTTTTAAATGTTTCCGCAATGATTCAATATCTTCGCCCATGTGCTTCATGTTGATGGTTTCCGAATTGAGTTCTTTTAAAGTTGATTTTCCGGTTCCGCGCTGATCGTAGAGAATAATCAGGTATTTTTCACCTAGTTTTTTGGCTAAAGCTTCAAATCCGTTGCTGTTCATTCCGGGTCCGCCGTTAATGACCAAAAGTGGTTCTCCTTTTCCGTAAATTTTATAGAAAGTTTGGGAGCCGTCAACGTTTGGTGAATAACCTTCGGTTTGGGCTTGTAAATTAAAAGCTGCTAAAGCTACAAGCAGGTGGATTAACTTTTTCATTATTCTGAATTTAAGAATAAAAATAAGTAAAAACGCCCTGCTATGTAGGACGTTAACAAATCTTTAGTTTTTACAATTTCAATATCCAGTTGCTCATTTTGTCGAGTACTTTTGGCGCTATTGTTTGTTCAATTTCAGCGTATTCTGAAAAAGCTCCTGTTTTGCATTCTTGAAATAAATGGTTAAGTCCTTCGAAATTGACTACTTCAAATTTTTTATTTCCTGCTTTGGATAATCCTTTTCTGAAACCTTCCAGATTGCTTGCCGCATCTACTTGAAAATCTTTACTGCCATTTAAGGCTAGAACCGGAATTTTTATTTTAGAGATATAATCTTGTGGTTCAAATCTTAGGAAATATACAAACCAGGGACTTGTTAATGTTTTGCTTTGATTTTTGGCTTCTTCTTCTATTTTTTTCGGTTCGGAAAAAGCTGGAGGGTATGTTTTAAGTTCGTTAGTATAAAAAACTTCAAGATCTTTTTGTAAATCGTTATTCTTGTAATTTATAATGTAGTCAAAGGCTTTTTTTGAAGTTTGTACGTCTAATTTTACTTTTTCAGGATTTTCACCAGCTAAAAGTCCGCCCTGTTCGATTTGTTTTAACATCAAATCGGTTATTTTAATGCCGGGCCCTGCCATAGAGATGATGAATTTCACTTTGTTGTTGGTTGTTGCTACAATTGGCGCAATCATACCGCCTTCGCTATGGCCTAACAAGCCAATGTTTGTATATCCTTTCTGTGCTAAAAAATCTACTGCCGAACTGATGTCAGTAGCAAAATCTGCAGTAGTTGATTTCTTTTCAACTTTACTGGAGCCGCCAACACCGCGGTCGTCTAATCGGAGTGTAGCAATTCCTTTTCTTGCAAAATCATCGGCAATTACTGCAAAAGGTTTGTGGCCAAAAAGTTCTTCGTCACGGTTTTGCCCACCGGAGCCGGTAATCATTACTACTATGGGGAATTCTTTTTTGTCATTCGGTATTGAGATAGTTCCTGCTAATACGTTTTTATCAATAGGATTTTCAAAGCTGACTTCTTCTGTTTTGTAATTAAATGGTTCTTTGGGTGTTTGCGGACGATTAAAAGTGTAGTCTTTTTGGCTGCCGTTTTTTTCTATATTCAAAGGAAGTTGCATGTTACCTTGTTTAAACACACCTTCTATTTTATTATTGTTTAATTTTCCCTGATAGCTAATTCCTAAATCGGATGCATCAATCGTTAAGGTGTTGTTTTCAAAAAGCGTGCTTTTTACTGGGATATCTTTTGCGCCTTGTTTTGGGCTGTCCAAAGTTGATTTTAAAAAGTTTCCTTCGGTTTTGATGTTGAATACCAATGGTAATTTTGTTCCCTGAACTTCTAATTCACCACTCCAAGTCCCGGTTATGTCTTGGCAGAACCCTACAAAGGATGAGAATAATGTGAATGCAAAGATTAATTTTTTCATTTTGTTCGTTTTAATGATTGTGATGATTGAAGTTTATGCAAATTGTTTAATTAGCACATGACTGATTGCTTCCGCAATTAAAATGGCCAAACCAAAAGCTACCCAATGTTGCGATTTTTTGATATTGGATGCGGTCTTGAAGCCGTAAACCAGTAATACTACGGCATAAGTGATACATAATAATGATATCAGACCAAATAATATGGCTAATACCATATCCATGGGTTGAGATAAAATTTTTTCGGGTTGATTGATGTTTTCAGCCACCCTCTTGTTTAAGTCAGAAGGGATTAAAAAAAAGCTCAGCGCAGAGACAGCATATAGAGGTAAACGGTACCAGAAAGATGTATTGAGAATATCTATGATCCGGGTTTTGTTGTTCAGGTATTTGCCTAATCCAAAAAGCAAAATGGTTAATGTTGAAATGTTGATTGTGTTTTCAAGAAAAACTATTGATAATTTGGTATTGTCAATAAGATGCATATCTAATACACCGTTGAAAGTGCTATTGCATAAATAACCAATAACGCTTCCTGTAATGGTTAGGAAAATGCCGGAAATAACAAGTTGTTTTTCGGTATATATTGAAAATGGATTGAAAAGAGTTTGCCAGTTCATAGTTGCTTATTTCATTTTTTGAATTTTTTCTATCAAATCGTCCATTTTATTACGCATGGTAGGATAAGAGAGTTCGGCCTGCTTGGCCATTTCTTTAATACTTCCGCTGGTTAAAAAGAATTCCAGAATAAAATCCTGTTCATCTCTTGTTAGTTTTAAGTATAGTGGCAGTTCATAGTTGCCATTAACTTCTGTGACGCATTGTTCACACTTCATCTGGCTTACACGAAGTGCGCTTTCACAACTCGGACATACAATGGGTAGCTTCATTTTTAACTAAAAGAAATTAATTAATATTAATACAAATGTATAAATTAATTATTTTATTTTTAATAAAGTTAAAATTTTTTTTAATAAAGTTAAAAATCAAAACATTTTTAAATCCAAAAAAGCCTCACGATTGTGAGGCTTTTTTAACTTTTATTCTTTTTCTCTGAATTACGAATTCATCAAACTCTCGATCTCGTCTGCTTCGATTGGAATGTTGCGCATTAAGTTGAATGGTTCTCCTTTTTCCTGGATCACCACGTCGTCTTCCAAACGAATTCCGAAACCTTCAGCCGGAATGTAAATTCCAGGTTCAACAGTAAAAACCATATTTGACTGCATCGGTTCGTGTAACAATCCGTAATCATGTGTGTCCAGTCCTAAATGGTGTGAAGTTCCGTGCATGAAATACTTTTTGTAAGCCGGCCAATCCGGATTTTCATTTTGTACATCGGCTTTGTCAATCAATCCTAATCCTAATAATTCTGAAGTCATGATTTTACCTACTTCCACATGATATTGTTTCCAAAGTGTTCCCGGAACCAACATTCTAGTCGCTTCATTCTTAACGTTTAAAACAGCATTGTAAACCGCGCGTTGTCTGTCGGTGAATTTCCCTGAAACCGGAATGGTTCTGGTCAAGTCACTTGAGTAGTTTGCATATTCGGCACCTACGTCCAATAATAATAAATCACCTGCTTTACACTGTTGGTTGTTTTCGATGTAATGCAATACGTTTGCGTTGTTTCCGGAAGCAATAATCGGAGTGTAAGCAAAACCTTTGGAACGATTACGTAAAAACTCGTGAGCTAATTCAGCTTCAACTTCGTATTCCATTACGTTAGGCTTTACGAAAGATAAAAGTCGGCGGATTCCTTTTTCAGTAATATTACAGGCTTGTTGGATCAAATCTATCTCCTCGCTCTCTTTGATAGAACGAAGACGTTGTAAGATTGGGTTTGATTTTTCAACTTTATGTGCCGGATACGTTTCTTTCCACCATTTGATGAATCTTGCTTCGCGTGTTTCAGTTTCGATACTTGCGCGATAGTGTTCGTTGGTATTGATATACATGGTGTCAGCATAGGCCATGATTTCTTTTAATGTTTTATGGAAATCCTGTAGCCAGATTACAGTTTTGATTCCCGAAACCTCAAAAGCACGTTCTTTGGTTAGTTTTTCACCTTCCCAAACCGCAATATGTTCGTTGGTTTCTCTTAAAAAAAGGATTTCTCTTAAATGCTCGTAAGGTGCATCCGGAAACAATAACAGGATACTTTCTTCCTGGTCAACTCCTGATAAATAAAAAATGTCGCGATGCTGTGCAAAAGGTAAAGTACTGTCCGCAGAAACAGGATAAATATCATTTGAATTGAAGATTGCAACACCGTTAGGTTTCATTTGTGCCGTGAATTTTCTTCTGTTTTTAATGAATAAATCACGTGCTATCTGATGGTATTTCATAAGGCTATAATTTTTAGAATACCAAAGTTACATAAACCAAATAAGTATAAGGTAGCCAAATGGCGTTATTTTATATTCTTTCTGATCCTGCTCATGTGACGGTCTGAAATTCCCAAAAACGAAGCCAGATAATGCAAAGGGATTTCGTTTAATAGTCTAGGTTCATTAATGAGTAGCTTTTGGTACCGTTCTTCAGGTGTAAGTGTTAATAAGTCAATTCGGTAATCGTCGATGAGGCAGATTTGTTTTTCAATTAAGTCATAATAAAATTGATGAAACTCTTTATTGTTGTCTCTCAATTTTTTGAAATCATTCAGATTGATAATTAATAAACGGGTATTGGTTAATGCCTTGATGTTCTTACGGGAAATTTCACCAAATAAAAAACTTTTCAAAGAAGATGTAATGGTGTTTTTTAATGCGAGATATGTTGTTTTTTCTTCTTCTTCAATAATAACTGAATGCTGTAAAATTCCTTCTTCCACAAAACAGAAATATGGGCAGACTGTTCCTTCTTTTACAAGATATTCGTTCTTTTTTAATTCCAAAGAGGTGAAATGTTCTTTGAATGGCTCTATTGAAATGGTTTTTGTGCCGTCAAAAAATGAAGAAAGCGTATGGGTTACCTTGGAAGTCTGCATCAAATAAGTTGTTTGTTCAAATTTAAAAAACAAAGTCGGTTAGTTGTCAATTTTATGATTACTTTAGTTTTTTTGGAAATTAAATTCTTGTCCCTATGAATCTTAGTAAATATTTGGGTTGTATGCTTTTTAGCATGTTGCTGTTCTCATGTGATGATAAAAACGATACGGCGCCTGATGAAGGTCCGCGTTTAATTGTGAAATTTAAATTTGACCCAAGTCAGGAAAGACTGAATAATATTGGTCAACCATCGACTGTTCCGGCAGGAAATGCAGCGCAGTCGCCTGTTTTTAATGCGATTAGTTCACATTATCTGGAATTAGCACCATCAGCTACAACGCAATTGGGTCAAGGTGAAATTTTGTATCATGCACCGGAAACGACAGCCGGAGGTGAAAGAGCAATCGATTTCAGTAAATCCAAAATTGTTGCAGAAGGAGAAGTGTTTTTGTCAATCCCGTTAAGCGAGATTCAGGCGGGTAGTTATGAATGGGTCAGATGTTCATTGGCTTATCAGGATTATAATATCAATATTTGGAATTCCGGGACGAATGTGGTGGGTAATCTGGGAAGTTTTGTCGGATTTAATAGCTATATCAAAACGCATAAGCTGGGTTCGGCCAGTTTTACGGTTAATGCGAACAGAAAGCAAGGCTATTGGGCATTGAATGTTGCGGGATTGCCATTTTCGGGACAGGCGCCGGAAGGGGCGACAACCGTACCGAATCCTATATCCGGTACATCGCCGATTCCTGCTGGATCATGTGTTGTGACAGGTAAGTTTTCTGAAAATCTGGTGATTACCGGAAATGAAACGCAGGATGTAACCGTCACATTGTCTCTTTCTGTTAATAATAGTTTTGAATGGGAAGAAGTGAATGTCGACGGAAAGTTTGAACCTTCGGCAAATGAAAAAGTTGTGGATATGGGGTTGAGAGGTTTGATACCTTCGTATGTCAGATAATTTCCGTGGATTTTCAAAAGGTTCTTTCTTAAGGTTAACTTTTTGAAAATCAATTGAAAATAAATCCACTTTAAATTCATTATAAATAAGGGGATTTGGTTTGTACATACAGCCAAATTCCCTTATTTTTGTTTCAATTTTTTTACAACCAATTATCTAACAAATATTATGGCAAAATCTGCACTTCTAAAGTCATCATTAGCAAAAAAATACTGGATGGCTCTAACGGGTTTATTTTTATGCTTGTTTTTGGTCGGTCACTTAGCTGGTAACCTACAGTTAATTTTTGGCGATGCATTACAATTCAATAAGTATGCATTGTTTATGACTACCAATCCTGCGGTAAAATTACTTTCTTACTTAACGTACATTTCAATTATTTTCCACGCTATTGATGGAATCATGTTGGCAATTCAAAACAAAAAAGCGCGCCCGATTGCTTATGCTATGAACAGCCCGCAAAACAGCAGCTCAACGGCTTCAAGAAATATGGCGGTTTTAGGAACAGTGATTTTAGTTTTCATCGCAACACACATGACTAACTTCTGGGCAAAAATGCACTTTTCAGAAATGCCATTGCAGAAAACAACGATTGAGTTACAACCCGGAATGTCTCAGGATTTCTATTTGACGACGGACGGAGGTTATGTTCCTGTTGATGAAACTGCTTATGTTGTTAAAAATAAGACAGAAATCTATGATGCTAAATTGAATATAAAACTTAAAGATGCCTATAAAGATTTGCATAAAATTACTTTTGAATTCTTTAAAGATGCTAAATGGGGATTGCCATTTACCATATTTTATGTTTTGTCAATGATAGTGTTAGGATTTCACTTATGGCATGGATTTCAAAGTGCATTCCAATCTTTGGGAATCAATAATAAGTTTACACCGACAATTCAATTTATCGGAAAAGGATTTGCAATCATCGTTCCGTTATTGTTTGCAATTATTCCAGTTTGTATCTATTTAAATCTTGTTGTAAAGCACTAATATATGAAGTTAGATTCTAAAATACCAGAAGGTTCAATTTCAGAGAAATGGACTAATCATAAAAACCATTTAAAATTAGTTGCGCCTAATAACCGTCCGAAAATTGATGTTATCGTTGTAGGAACAGGTTTAGCAGGAGCTTCTGCTGCCGCTTCATTAGGCGAAATGGGATATAATGTCAAAGCATTTTGTTTTCAGGATTCTCCACGCCGTGCACACTCAATTGCTGCACAGGGTGGTGTTAATGCTGCAAAAAATTATCAAAACGATGGTGACTCTGTTTACCGTTTATTTTACGATACAATCAAAGGTGGTGACTACCGCGCACGTGAAGCAAACGTACATCGTTTAGCAGAAGTTTCAGGTAATATTATCGACCAATGTGTGGCTCAGGGTGTGCCTTTTGCGCGTGAGTACGGAGGTTTGTTGGATAACCGTTCATTCGGTGGTACTCAGGTACAACGTACATTTTATGCTGCGGGTCAAACAGGACAGCAGTTGTTGTTGGGAGCTTATTCGGCTTTATCACGTCAAATCGGTTTAGGTCGTGTGAAAATGTACAACCGTCACGAAATGTTGGATATTGTTAAGGTTGACGGAAAAGCACGCGGAATTATTGCCCGCGATTTAGTTACCGGTGAAATCCAACGTCATTCTGCTCATGCTGTAATTATCGCATCAGGAGGTTATGGAAACGTATATTTCTTGTCAACTAACGCGATGGGAAGTAATGTAACTGCGGGATGGAAAATCCACAAGCAAGGAGCTTTGTTTGCTAACCCTTGTTATGTGCAAATTCACCCAACATGTATTCCTGTTCACGGAACGAATCAGTCTAAATTAACTTTGATGTCTGAATCATTGCGTAACTCAGGACGTATTTGGGTGCCAAAGAAAAAAGAAGATGCTGAAGCAATCCGTGCAGGTAAATTGAAACCGACACAAATTGCTGAAGAAGACAGAGATTATTATTTAGAAAGAAGATATCCTGCATTTGGTAACTTAGTGCCACGTGACGTTGCATCACGTGCTGCTAAAGAACGTTGTGATGTAGGTTTCGGTATCGAAGCTAATGATACAAACGAAGGAGTTTACCTTGATTTCTCTTCTGAAATTATTTCAAAAGGAAAGCAAACGGCTTATGCTAAAGGTAATCACAATCCAACTGATGCTGAAGTAACTGCTTTAGGAAAACAATGGTTGGAAGAAAAATATGGTAACTTATTTACCATGTACCAAAAAATTACGGATGAAAATCCATACGAAACCCCAATGAAAATTTACCCAGCCGTTCACTATACTATGGGTGGTGTTTGGGTTGATTACAACTTACAGTCAACAATTCCGGGATGTTTCGTAGCCGGTGAAGCTAACTTCTCTGATCACGGAGCGAACCGTTTGGGAGCTTCAGCGTTAATGCAAGGTTTGGCCGATGGATATTTCGTATTGCCTTATACGGTTTCTAACTATTTGGCTGATGAAATCCGAACTGGAAAGATTTCTACTGAAACTGCTGAATTCGTCGAGGCTGAAAAGAGAGTTACCGATCAAATCAACTTTTTCCTGAATAATAACGGAAACAAGTCGGTTGATCATTTCCATAAAGCTTTAGGAAATATTATGTGGAACAAAGTGGGTATGGGTAGAAACGCTCAAGGTTTAAATGAAGCTATCGCTGAAATCGATGTTCTGAGAAAAGAATTCTATAAAGATGTTTATGTTCCGGGTTCTGCTGATGAAATGAACACTGAATTGGAAAAAGCAATCCGTGTGGCAGACTTTATGGAGTTAGGTCAGCTAATGGCAATGGATGCATTACAGCGTGAAGAATCTTGTGGAGGTCACTTCCGTGAAGAACATCAGGATGCTGAAGGTGAAACATTACGTGATGACGAAAACTTCTCATTTGTGGGAGCTTGGGAATATCAAGGTGAAGACATCAACAAAGAGGTATTGCACAAAGAAGAGTTGAAATATGAATTTATCAAAATTGCAGCTCGTAACTATAAATAATTAGTTGTTGACTTAAAACAGTAAGATTATGGCTTCTAAAAAGAACATCAATATAAAATTAAAAGTTTGGCGTCAGAAAAAAGCTTCTGACAAAGGACAAATGGTAGATTATTCATTAAATGATGTATCTACTGACAGTTCATTTCTGGAAATGTTAGACCAGTTGAATGAGCAATTAGTTAACGAAAGAAAAGAACCTATTGCTTTCGATCACGATTGTCGTGAAGGTATTTGCGGTATGTGTTCATTATACATCAACGGACGTGCACACGGACCTGATACAGGTATTACAACTTGTCAATTGCATATGCGTATGTTCAATGATGGTGATACAATCTATGTTGAGCCATGGAGAAGTAAAGCGTTTCCTGTAATCAAAGATTTAGTGGTTGACAGAAGTGCTTTCGACAGAATCCAACAGGCAGGCGGTTTCGTATCGGTAAATACTTCAGGAAGAACTATGGATGCTAATGCAATTCCGGTTCCTAAAGCTGATGCAGACAAAGCTTTCGAAGCTGCAGCTTGTATCGGTTGTGGAGCTTGTGTGGCCACTTGTAAAAACGGTTCAGCCATGTTGTTCGTTGGAGCAAAAGTATCACAGTATGCTTTATTGCCTCAAGGGCGAGTTGAAGCTACAGACCGTGTTTTAAATATGGTACGCCAAATGGACGAAGAAGGATTTGGTAACTGTACAAACACAGGAGCTTGTGAAATCGAATGTCCAAAAGGAATTTCATTGGAAAATATTGCCCGCATGAACAGGGAATACCTGAAAGCGAGTTTAATAAAATAATTCTAAAGCGTCTCCGGACGCTTTTTTTATGGCTTGATTTTTGCTATCTTAACCAAAAAATAAAAAGATGAAAAAAATATATCTGGCTTGTTTATTGATTTCTGCTATTGGATTTTCTCAAACTGCAGAAGAAAAAGCCGAAAAGAAAAAACAAATCGAAGCTGAAAAAGCTTCTTTGCCGAAACCTTATCACGAAATGGAAGATGCAGACGCAAAAGTAAAAGAATTACTGGCCGAAGCGAAATCCGGAAATAAAAACATCATGATACAGGTTGGTGGTAATTGGTGTGTGTGGTGTTTAAGACTGAATGATTTTATTCAGAAAACTGACGCCCTAAAAAGCACAATGGATAAAAATTATGTGTTTTATCATCTGAATTGGTCACCAAAGAATAAAAACGAGAAATTCTTCAGCCAGTATGGTAATCCGGGAGAAAAATTGGGTTATCCTGTTTTTATGGTTTTGGATCAAAACGGAAAGTTGATTCATGTACAGGAAACCGGTTCACTGGAAGAAGGAAAAGGATACAGTCAGGAAAAGATTAAAACTTTTTTGGATGACTGGAAAGTGAAAAGCTGATACTAAAATAGTTAGAATAAATAAAAGCGCATCCGTTAATTCTGGTGCGTTTTTTGTATGAAATAACTGTAAGTAAAGATTTCAAATGACTATCTTTCCCAAAATTATTAATTTAAAAAGCCAAAAAAAATGACTTTGAATTTAAGAAAAATAACAATCCTGATTTTTGTATTGTTTTCAGCTATAATGCTAAATGCACAAGAAAAAGGAATCAATCTGACTAAAAGAGAAAACGGGAAAACTGTTTTTTTGAAAGAGAATAGAAGGGTCTTGATCAAAACAGACAGTGGTAAAATTCTCAAAGGGCGTTTTAAAATTGTCGACAACAATTCAATAGTAATCAAGAAGGATACCATTGCTTTAACTTCTATGGCTTCAATTAAAAGAAAACCGTTTGGTTTAGCTGCGGCATCAGGAGTGCTTGTTTTGGGAGTGGCAACCCCGATAGTTGTTGCGTCAGCTGCAGCGGGAGGATATGCTGTGCTTTTAATCCCGGCTGGAGCAGCAATTGGAGGGATTGGATTAGCATTGCCGACACTGCCTAAAAAATATAAAAAGGAAGACTGGGACTACACTATTGTAGCTGAAAAATAAAATTATATTTGTGATATAAATTCTTAAAACATAATGAAACTAATGAAAAAATGCATTCTGGCGATTTTATTCTTTTCGCTAACCCAGGCGTTTTATGCGCAATCTTCAAAGGAAATTCTAGTATTAAGTGCGGTTGTCAAGGATAAAGTAATTCCGGGAGCTCAGGTCATTTTTCAAAAAAACGGGGAGCAATCAATTCCGTTAGTGACAAATCAAAGTGGTAAAGTAACTATTCCTGCAGAATATCAGGATGAAACTAATTTGACTATAATTATTAAAAAGGAAGGCTATTCTACTTTGGTTTCAAAGTGTCCGTGTGGCGGACTTACCTATGCAATAAGTCCGGTAATGGAAGAATTAGACGGTATGCGTATTGTATTGAGTTGGGGAAGTTCTCCTAATGATTTGGACTCTCACTTATCGTATGAAGGCGGTTATGTTTGTTATTATAAAAAAGATGCATCGCAAGCAAATCTTGACGTTGATGATACAGATAGTTATGGCCCGGAAACAATTACGATTACCAAAAAAATACAAGGGAAGAAATACGTTTATGCGGTGCATAATTTTACAGATAAGGATAATGGTAACAATAACAGATTGTCAACCATCAGCAGGGCCAAAGTTTATGTTTACATCGGAAATACTTTAGTGCGGACTTTTACTCCTCCGGCTAATACTAAAGGTACGGTTTGGATCCCTTTCCTTATTGATGAAAATGGTAATTTGGTTGATGTGAATGAATTTAAAAATGCCTCTTCTTGGGAAGGTGTGAAATCGATACTGAGTGACTATAGATTTGACGCGGCTAATTTTGTTGTTGATCAGGCTAGTGCACAGGAATCGGCAAGATTGAACCAATTGGGCGAAAGAGCATATCATAATGATAATCTTGAAGGATCTGTTTATTATTACCAACAGGCTATTGAAGCAAACCCGAGAAATGGTCAGGCTTATAGTAATTTAGGATTGTCGTTCCAAAAATTGGATTATGAAGCTGAAGCACTTTGGGCTAACCGTAAAGCAATTGATTTGGCTGAAGGACAACGTGCTAATGTTATCAAAGCAAGTTCGTATTATAATATTGCTAAAATCTATGAAGGCAAAGGACAATGGAATAATGCACTGAATAATTTCAAATTGGCTAAACAGCACAACGCAAATCCGGCATATGATAAAGGTATAGCCAGAGTATCTGCTAAAATCAGATCTTAATGGTGAAGCTTAGATTTTTACTATTGCTTTTGTTTGTTTCCAATTCTTTTGGACAAATGCTTATTGCTAAAATTGACCGTTCGGTCTGGCCGTATCCAATGAATTCCAAAGCTGATTTTGATGTGGCTTCCAAAATGGAAATGTTGGTTTTTTCAGAAGTCTTGAATGAATATTCAGCTTTGAATCAAACAGAATTGTTCTATAAAATAGGAGTAAAAAATTTAAATGTAAAATCAATCAGAAATTGGGAGGCCAAAACGAAAAACATAATTCTGGATAATTTTAACCAATTGTTGCCTGAATCATTACCAACACATGTTTCGGTTAAAAAAAACATGGATTGGAATACATTGACAAGTTTTCAGTTGGAGAAGAAAATACCTGAAAATCTTAAGAAGTGGTATCAGGCATCAAGGATTTTTCATGAAGATTATTTGGTTGAATTGTACAGATTAGCCGCTTTAAATCCAAGAATAACAAGTGAAATTGCTGCAATTGATGGGACTGAAGTAAACGGGGATGATTTTAAACAAAGGCATTTTTTGTTAACGTTTGATGACGGACCAACTCCCGCAACCGGTAACACTGATAAAATGATAAGTGTTTTGAATACCCGCGGCTTGAAAGGGCTTTTTTTTGTTTTGGGTGATAACTTCAACCAGCGTCTGAATGCTTCTTCCGCTAAAGCATTGCAGAATTTGTATGAAGGACATGTTGTGGCATCACATGCAAAAGTTCATAAATCACACCAGAAATTTACCGAGTGGCAGGCGTCACTTGATTTTACCCAAAAAGTGATAAAATCAGTAAAGAAATCAGATAAGCTGGTTTATTTCAGACCGCCTTACGGACAAAGGAATAAAACGGTGGTTGATTATGTCAATACACATCAGTCTAAGGTAGTTTTATGGAATATGGACTCACAGGACTGGAATAAAGATATCAATGCGAAGGAAGTTGCCAGCAGGCAAATTACACTTATGCTTTTATGGCGCAAAGGAATCTTGTTGTTTCATGATGTTCATTCGAAAGCACAAACTGCAGTTCCTTTAATCCATGATTACTTTAAAAAGGCAGATGTTATTTGGATTGATCCAAATTCTGCCCAACTTTAAAGTGACAGATTTTGATATTATAGAAACGCATTCATTGATTTGAATGCGTTTTTTGTATTTTTAACCTATGGAAATAGCACTAATTCAATCAGACTTGATTTGGGAAAACCCAAAAGCAAACAGAGAACAATTTGAAAAGAAAATTGATGCAATTGATAAAATGCTTGATTTAATCGTTTTGCCTGAAATGTTTTCAACCGGATTTACCATGAATCCTTCCAAAGTTGCCGAAACAATGGATGGTGAAACTGTTTCGTGGGTGGTTTCTTTGGCCAAAAGAAGAAAAACAGCTGTAACCGGTAGTCTGGTTATTGAAGAAAACGGACATTTCTACAATCGAATGCTTTTTGTTTTTCCTGATGGCTCAATTACCAAGTATGATAAAAAGCATTTGTTTTCACTGGCTAAAGAACATGAAGTTTTTACGTCTGGTAATGAAAAAGTAATTGTTGAATACAAAGAGTGGAAAATCTGTCTGCAAATTTGTTATGATCTTCGTTTTCCTGTTTTTTCACGTAATGTTGAAAATTATGATTTACTGATTTATGTAGCGAGTTGGCCGAAGCCACGTATCAATGCCTGGGATATTTTGCTTAAGGCACGTGCGGTCGAAAATCTTTGTTATGTGGTGGGTGTAAATAGGGTTGGAACCGACGGCAGTCAATTGGAATATACAGGCCATTCCCAAATTATTGATTATTTAGGTAATTATGCTGCCGAACCTTTTGAAGACGATGGCATCAGGATAATTTCTTTAGATAAACAGGCAATGCTGGATACACGTAATAGACTGAATTTCCTGAATGATAAGGATGCCTTTGAGATTCTAGTTTCCTAATTCAATTTTTTGGTTTACGTCCCAATTTGACCTTACATCAATTTCGGTAGGGAAGTGGTATACTTCTTCCGCCTGTCTGTTTTCCAAATAATTTCCGGGATCATACTGGCCGTTTTTGTTTGAATCATAGATTATTCTTAGAGAATATTTTTGTGGTTCTATAGATAAAAATTCGACTAGCGGATTGCTTTCGATGAATTTTGTTACCAGCACTTTTCCTTTGTTATCGGTTAACTCAATAAGAATTGGGAATGATTTTGGGTTTTTGAAATCCAGAGTAAGATTTCCGTAATCAGCTTTTGATTTGGTGCTGAAATTAAAAGTCAGCTGTTTGTTCGATTGACCTAAATAATCCTGAATGGCATCAGCCTCTAAGGAAAAAGAATACTTTTCATTGGGTTCTTTGTCAAAAAGAATTTCAAGCGTCTGGTTGAATTCGTCATATTTAGTCGTGAAGTTGACAGCTGATGAATCTTTTTTGATCAATTTCATCTTGCTGTTGTCAAACTTGTCTAAAGGTGTAGTGGTGTTGATTTTGAATGAATCGTTAAAGCCTATGGTGCCTCTGGTTTTTGAAGTTAGGCTTAATGTATCCTGTTTCAAATTGCGCATTTTCAACACAAAGTCTTTTGTGTAATCATCCTTGTTTACTTTTAACTGGATGGAATCCGTTTTTAATGAAGCGAACCAGATTTGAAGTGTGTCTTTATCTGCCATTCTGGTGGTTCTGATTTTGAAATCCTGATCTTTATAAAGCCCAGTGGTTTTAATATTTTTAGCTTCACCGTCATAAGCAATCAATCCTCTGTTAGCTGAAGCTTGTACGGCTTTCTTTGCTTTGAATTTTGGTGTTTCCTTAAAAAGTTCAAGTTCGAAAATTGATGGATCGGGAATTGTAATGGTTTGATTGTAAAACCCGATTTTATCCGTATTGGGGTCAAATTTATAATTAACTGTTTTTTCTTTCAATGCCACCAGTCTGTATTTTCCGGCTTTAATGTTCTCCATTTTGAAAGTTACGGTGCTGTCAAGTGTATTGGTAATGTAACGTGGCGTTTGCTTGAAAATAATCGAATCTGTATAGTTTTCATCTACTTCATACAACATTACGTTTACATATTTTTCAGCTTCTTTTTCGTAAGCGTCTTTTATAATTCCCTGAATGCTCAGTGAGTCTAATTCTTTCCCAGTTGAAAAAGTATACTTGAACTGTTTGAGTGGATTGCCTTCATTGTTGTCAACGATACTTTCTCCGAAGTTAAAGCTATAGGTTGTATTGGGTTGTAAGGTGTCGTTTATTTTAATGGTGATCTGCTTGCTGGCGCTTCCCTGTGGTAACACCGTTATTGGTGTTTTCATCAATGGGGATGTAATCAGGTTTTTTTGTAAATCTTTTATTTTGACATATTCATCAAAAGTGATTTTAATGGTTTTTTCATTAAAATCGGTAGACAGATTTTTCGGATAGCTGGATACTATTTTCGGAGGAGTGATGTCTTTGTCTCCACCGGTAATGGAACCTCTTTTGGCACAACTTGCCAGAATTGATAAGCTAACTGAAATATAGGCTAAAAACTTAAGTTTTCTCATTTATATCGATTTACGCTACAAAATAACCACTTTATTTAGTGTTAACGAAATATTTTTGGATAGTTTAACGGCTATGATTCCGAAAATGCAATGGTAACAATACTTATTTTGGCACCCGGAATCTGTAAAATCGCACGGCCACAGTTTTCTAAAGTAGCTCCGGTGGTTAAAACGTCATCTATGAGTAAAAAGTGTTTGTTGTGATGGTTTTGATTAAAACGAGCCTCAAAAGTGTTTTCGGGGAGAATGCTTCTGTTGATTAGATTTTTTTTTGATTGGGTAGCTGTATTTTGGTTTCTGAACAGTAAATTGTCATCAACGGCTATGCTTAGATTTAGACTTAGAGCCTTGCAGAATGTAGTTATCTGGTTGTATCCTCTTTCTTTCAATCTTTTTTTATGCAATGGAACAGGGATTATGTAATCAACAGTGTTTAAAGTTGGGTTCTGTTTTAAGTCCTCAGCATACCACTCTCCCAAAACAGTGCCTATTTTTTGTTGGCGGTTGTATTTTAAATTGTGAATTAATTGTTGTGTTATCCCTTTTTTGTGATAATACAACATTGATGATGTGAATTCTGTAGGAATTTTTCCATAGAATTTCTTAAAAGCTTCGTTTTCTTTTAAAATATGGTGATTTGTAAGGGGAATCTCATGTCTGCAAGTTGTACATATCTGATTTTCAGATTCGAGTAATATGTAGGAACAACCTGAACAAACATTGGGGTAAAATAAGTTTAACAAATATTTAAGCATTTCATCGATTTTTTTTTTCTTTTATGACCCAATCAGATAAATTTAGAAAAAATAATTAATAGTGCCCTGAGTATGACAGTGAAAATTCCTACGACTATATTAAAATTATCTTCCGTTGCCTTGTTGTCGGCCACTTTGGTCTTCGCCATAAAATACTATGATGCCAGAAAGCAAAATGTCAGACTTAAGGAAAACATGAGGCTTGACAAGGAAACCTACACAAATGAACTGAAAGAAATCCTGAACAGATACGATGCTGAAGTGTTAAGGAACCAGCAATTACTCGATGAGAAAGGGATTATCGAAAAGGAAGAGGTAGTAGCTTCAGGAAATGATGTTTATCACCTGGAGAAAAAAATAATCCCAATCGGAAAGCAAGTTGAGAAAACTAAGAAGGATACATTTGAAAGTTTATTCCATAAGAAGATGGAAGAAAATGAAGATTTGTCTTACCAGTTGAATCAAATGGCTGAGAAAAACAAAGAGCTTCAAAAGAAGAACAACGATAACGAAGCTGTTATTGCTGTTTCTAAAAATCTTACAGCAACGAATGTCGTGGCTAATGGTATCAAAATTGTTTCAAACAATATCATCGAAACAAAACGCTTCAATGCTACAGAACAAATCAAAGTGTGTTTTACCTTATTGGAAAATAAAGCAGCGGTTAAAGGATATAAAGATGTTTATATCCAAATCGTTAACCCGGATGGAAAAGTGGTTTCCAAAAACGGAGAGTTCGTCGAATCAGGTGACCGTTTGTTGAGCTTCAGTGCCAAAACAAATGTGTATTATGATAATGAAGAATTGGATGTGTGCGTTTTTGTAGATCCAAACAAAAAAGATATGTCTAAAGGAGATTATGAAATCAATATTTTTTCAGGAATTAACTTAATCGGAAGTACTGTATTTTCACTAAAATAACACTATCGGTTCATTCTCAAATAAAAAACGAATTTTCATCTCATATAAATTGTAATATAAAACGGATTTTTAAGTCCGTTTTTTTATTTTTGCACCACTATGGCAAAACAAGAGGATTTATTTAAAAATGTAGTTTCGCATGCAAAAGAATATGGATACATTTTCCAGTCGAGCGAAATTTATGATGGTTTAAGCGCTGTATACGATTACGCGCAAAACGGAGTAGAATTAAAAAAGAACATTAGAGACTATTGGTGGAAATCAATGGTACAGATGCATGAAAACATTGTTGGTATTGATGCGGCAATCTTTATGCATCCTACCACATGGAAAGCGTCCGGGCACGTTGATGCTTTCAATGATCCGTTGATTGATAACAAAGACTCTAAGAAAAGATACCGTGCCGATGTTTTAATTGAGGATTATGCCGAAAAATTAAACCAGAAAGCACAAAAAGAAATCGAAAAGGCAAGAGGCCGCTTTGGTGAAGCTTTCGATGAAGAACAATTTGTTACAACAAACGAAAGGGTTAAAGGTTATCTGGACCAAAAGAATGCAATTCTTCAAAGAATGGCTCGCGGTCTGGAATCTGGTGATCTTGCCGATGTGAAAGCTTTGATCGAAGAATTGGAAATTGCGTGTCCTGATTCAGGTTCTAAAAACTGGACCGAAGTACGTCAGTTCAACTTAATGTTTGGAACGAAGTTAGGTGCTTCTGCAGATACTGCTATGGATTTATACCTGCGTCCGGAAACGGCTCAGGGTATTTTCGTAAACTTCTTAAACGTGCAGAAAACCGGCCGTATGAAAATTCCTTTCGGAATTGCGCAAACCGGAAAAGCATTCCGTAACGAAATTGTAGCGCGTCAGTTTATTTTCCGTATGCGTGAATTCGAACAAATGGAAATGCAGTTCTTTGTGAAGCCGGGTGAAGAAATGAAATATTATGAGTACTGGAAAGAAACCCGTCTAAAATGGCATTTGTCATTAGGGTTAGGGAAAGAAAACTACCGTTTCCATGATCATGAAAAATTAGCGCATTATGCAAATGCAGCTGCCGATATCGAATTTAACTTCCCGTTCGGATTCAAAGAATTGGAAGGAATTCACTCGCGTACCGATTTCGACTTGAAAGCACACGAAGAGTTTTCAGGTAAGAAAATGCAGTACTTCGATACGGAAGAAAATAAAAATTATACGCCATATGTGGTGGAAACATCTGTTGGTTTAGACCGTATGTTTCTGGCGGTTTTCTCTAATTCATTAAAAGAAGAAACGTTGGAAGACGGTTCGACAAGAACGGTTTTACAATTGCCTTCTGTATTGGCGCCAACAAAAGCGGCTGTTTTGCCATTAATTAAGAGAGACGGTTTGCCTGAATTGGCTAAAGAAATCATTGAAGACCTGAAATGGGATTTCAATGTGGCATACGATGAGAAAGATGCTGTAGGCCGTCGTTACCGTCGTCAGGATGCGTTGGGAACTCCTTTCTGTATCACGGTCGATCACCAAACTTTGGAAGATAAAACGGTTACCATCCGTCACCGTGATTCCATGCAACAGGATCGTGTGGCTATCGCAGATTTGAGAAAAATCATCAGCGAAGATGTTTCGATGCGTAACTGGTTGATGAAGATGTAATTTTATTAAATGTCTCAATAAAAAAAAATCCCAAACTTGAAATGTTTGGGATTTTTTATTTTATTCGATTAAAACTACAGCGTTGGTAGTTTGTGTTAAGCCTGTAATTCATGCAAACGTTTCACATACTTCCCAATCACGTCAAATTCTAAATTTACTTTTGTGCCAATTTTAAAGCTATTGAAATTGGTATGCTCATACGTATAAGGAATAATCGCAACACTGAATTCGTTCAGCTTCGAATTCACAACGGTCAAACTGGTTCCGTTAACAGTGATGGAGCCTTTTTCAATCGTGATGTTGTTGAGTGATCTGTCATATTCGAACGTAAAGTACCAACTCCCGTTTGCTTCTTCAATGTTTTTGCAAACGGCAATCTGGTCCACATGTCCCTGAACGATATGGCCGTCTAAACGGTCGCCCAGTTTCATGGCGCGTTCTAAATTTACGATGTCGCCTTCTGACCAGTCACCAATGTTGGTCTTGTCCAGTGTTTCTTTGATGGCGGTTACTGTGTACCTGTCGTTTTCAATACTTACAACCGTTAAACAAACGCCATTGTGTGCCACACTCTGGTCTATTTTCAGTTCTCCGGTGATGGAAGATTGTATGGTAATGTGAACATTTTCGCCTTCTTTTCTTAGCGATTGGATTGTTCCGAGAGTTTCTATGATGCCTGTAAACATTAACTGATTAATTTTAGTAAATTTGCATTCAAAATTAGCAATAAATACATTGAACTGATGACAAAAAGACCAGAAAATATAATAATAGGTATCTCTATTGGTGATTTGAACGGAGTAGGGAGCGAAGTAATCCTGAAGTCGTTTGAAGATACACGTATGCTGGAACTGTGTACGCCGGTGATTTTTGCTAATGTCAAGATTCTTTCTTTTTTAAAGAAGAGCTTGAATTTAAATATCAACCTTCACGGTATCGATAAGATTGAGCAGGCGCTGACCGGTAAGATCAATGTGCTTAATGTCTGGAAGGAAGGTGTGAATATTGAATACGGGAAAGTAGATGAGAATGTCGGGAAGTATGCTGTAAAATCTTTTGTGGAAGCGACCAAAGCTTTAAAAGAAGGAACGATCGACGCGTTGGTTACGGCTCCTATTAATAAATCAAACATTCAGTCTGAAGAATTTTTATTCCCGGGTCATACCGATTATTTGGACCAGGAGTTGGAAGGTGATGCCTTGATGTTCATGATACAGGACAATCTGCGTGTTGGTTTATTGACGGATCATGTGCCGCTTAACGATGTGGCTAAACATTTGACGGAAGAACTGATCCGTAAAAAAATAAAAACGATTAATCAATCACTTATTCAGGATTTCGGAATTACACGTCCTAGAATCGCTGTTTTAGGTTTGAATCCGCATTCAGGTGATAATGGTGTAATTGGTGATGAGGAAGAAAAAGTACTGAAACCGGCTTTGAAAAAGATTTTTGAAGAAGGTATTTTGGTTTTCGGGCCATATTCGGCCGACGGTTTCTTCGGGAGCAACCAGTATGAAAAGTACGATGCAGTAATTGCGACCTATCACGACCAGGGGTTAATTCCGTTTAAAACCTTATCTTTCGGTAAAGGTGTAAACTATACGGCCGGGTTAAATAAGGTGAGAACTTCGCCTGATCATGGAACCGGTTTTGATATCGCCGGAAAGGGAATTGCTGATCATCATTCGTTTTTGGAGGCAATTTATGCGGCCATCGATATTTTTAAGTCCAGAAATGAGCACCGTGAAATCGTTGAAAACCCTTTAAAGGTGAAAGAAAAGCAGTTATAAACAAAAAAATGTTTATAACCCTTTTGAATTTATAAATTATTTATATCTTTGCACACCTTAATTGAGGGACAAATTGTTGTTAGGATGAAACGCTATAAAGGAATATTTCTTTATTTAAAGGGTTAAATCACAAAGCGTTCCATCTGATACCTATAAATAATGTAGATTTATCAGATGAAAGTTACAAATGAATTTTTAATTCCATATGTGGGATTAAAGCTGGGAAAACATCAGTTTGAATATCAAATTAATAAGGCGTTCTTTGATCACTTTGAGTACGATGAATTTGATTCGGCTGACATAAAAGTGAATCTGGTTTTGGAAAAGCAAAGCAGTATGCTGGAATTAAACTTCAAGCATAGCGGAACCATAAACGTTCCCTGCGACCTGACAAACGAACCTTTTGATCTTCCCATCAAAGGAAAATTGAAATTGGTTGTCAGATTTGGAGAAACCTATAATGATGATAATGAAGAATTGCTGATTCTTCCATTTGGTGAACACCAAATAGATGTGACGCAATACATATATGAAATGATTGTATTGTCAATTCCTTTAAAAAGAATCCATCCCGGTGTAAAGGACGGAACTTTGAAAAGCGATGCGATGGACAAACTGAATAATATCGAAGTCAAAGACGAAGAAGAAGTAAAAGAAGAAGAAATTGACCCGCGTTGGGCAGCATTAAAGAAACTATTAACGGATAAATAATTTTGTAAAATGGCACATCCTAAGAGAAAAACCTCGAAAACAAGAAGAGACAAAAGAAGAACTCACTATAAAGCAACTGTTGCTCAAATCGCAACTTGCCCGATAACTGGAGAAGCACATTTATACCACAGAGCTTACTGGCATGAAGGTAAAATGTACTACAGAGGTCAAGTAGTTATTGATAAATCAGTAGCTGTTGCTTAATACGCTTTAGTAAAAAGAAAATCGAACTCTCACTCGAAATGTGGGAGTTTTTTTGTTGAATATAACCGAAATTATTTTTCAAAGCACTTAGTGTCTTTGTTTTAAAGTTTTTTCGTAACTTCAACCTCTTTTTGAAACACTTGTTTTAAGTTGAATTATTTGAACAACATGAATACAATTACTGCCGCAATAACCGCCGTTGGCGCCTATGTTCCAGACTACGTTCTGTCTAATGAAGTTCTCGAAACTATGATAGATACGACAGATGAGTGGATTACTACAAGAACTGGAATCAAAGAAAGAAGAATTCTTAAAGAAAAAGGAAAAGGGTCTTCTTACTTAGCTATAAAAGCAGCTCAGAACTTAATTGATAAAACCGGATTGGATCCAAAAACCATCGACTTGGTCATCCTGGCTTCTGCTACTCCGGATATGCCCGTGGCATCAACCGGTGTATATGTAGCTTCACAAATCGGGGCAACAAATGCATACGCCTATGATTTGCAGGCTGCCTGTTCGAGCTTCCTTTACGGAATGTCTAATGCAGCAGCATACATTCAATCAGGTAGATATAAAAAAGTATTGTTAATTGGTGCCGATAAGATGTCATCAATTATTGATTATACAGACAGAGCAACCTGCATTATCTTTGGAGATGGTGCAGGTGCTGTTCTTTTTGAACCTAACCATGAAGGTCTTGGTCTTCAGGATGAAATTTTAAAAAGTGACGGAATCGGACGTGATTACCTGAAAATTGATGCGGGAGGATCTATCCTGCCGGCTTCTAAAGAAACAGTTGAAAACGGTTTGCATACTGTATTCCAGGATGGTAAAACAGTTTTCAAATATGCAGTTTCAGGAATGGCTGACGTCAGCGAACAAATCATGGAGCGTAACGGTTTAACAGGTGATTCTGTAAACTGGCTGGTAGCACACCAGGCGAACAAGCGTATCATCGATGCAACGGCTCAACGTATGAACCTGGACGAAGAAAAAGTCCTGATCAACATCCACCGTTACGGTAATACAACTTCGGGGACTTTACCGTTGTTGCTGAGCGATTTCGAAAAACAATTGAAAAAAGGGGATAACCTTATATTTGCATCATTCGGAGGTGGATTCACTTGGGGATCTATCTACTTAAAATGGGCGTACGATACTAAATAATAAACCAAAAATCGAATATCATGGATATTAGAGAAATTCAGAACTTAATTAAATTTGTAGCAAAATCAGGTGCTACTGAAGTAAAACTAGAGATGGATGATTTCAAAATCACCATTAAAACTACTGATGCCGGTGCTGCCGAGCATACTTACATTCAACAAGTGCCTATGCAAGCTGCAATGCCTCAAGTACAGGCTGCTGCTCCGGTAGCTCCGGTAGCTGCAACTCCAGTGGCAACGCCTGCGGCAGAAGCTGAAGAAAATTCAAAATTCATTACGGTTAAATCTCCTATGATTGGTACTTTCTACCGTAAACCATCTCCAGACAAACCGGTTTTTGTTGAAGTAGGTTCTTCAATCGGTAAAGGTGATACGCTTTGTGTAATCGAAGCAATGAAATTATTCAACGAAATCGAAAGTGAAGTTTCTGGTAAAATCGTTAAGATCTTAGTAGATGACGCTTCTCCGGTAGAATTCGACCAACCGTTATTCTTAGTAGATCCATCTTAATTTTAGATTTTTAGATTTTTAGATTTTTAGACCTGAAGTGTTTATGAATCTGATAATCCAACAATCCAATTGTCACTCGAGGCGTAGCCGAATTGTATGGAGCGCAGCGGAATAAAATAATCTAATTGAAAAAAGATGTTTAAAAAAATATTAATCGCAAATAGAGGGGAAATTGCACTTCGTGTAATCAGAACCTGTAGAGAAATGGGAATCAAAACCGTAGCGGTTTATTCCACTGTTGATGCCGATAGTTTGCACGTGAAATTTGCTGATGAAGCAGTTTGTATCGGACCGGCACCAAGTAACCAGTCTTACCTGAAAATGGCTAACATTATTGCGGCTGCCGAAATTACTAACGCTGACGCAATCCACCCGGGATACGGTTTCCTTTCTGAAAATGCCAAGTTTTCTAAAATCTGTCAGGAACACGGAATCAAATTCATCGGGGCTTCTCCTGAAATGATCGACAAAATGGGAGACAAAGCAACGGCTAAAGCTACTATGAAAGCTGCCGGTGTTCCTTGTGTACCGGGATCAGAAGGTATCCTTGATTCATACGAAGACGCTGTAAAAGTGGCTGCAGAAATCGGTTATCCGGTGATGATGAAAGCTACTGCAGGTGGTGGTGGTAAAGGTATGCGTGCGATCTGGAAAGAAGAAGAGCTTGAAAAAGCTTGGGAAAGTGCGCGTATGGAAGCAGCAGCTGCTTTCGGAAACGACGGAATGTACATGGAAAAATTAATCGAAGAACCACGCCATATCGAAATTCAGGTGGTTGGGGATTCTTTCGGTAAAGCATGTCACCTTTCTGAAAGAGACTGTTCGGTTCAAAGAAGACACCAAAAATTAACAGAAGAAACGCCTTCTCCGTTCATGACGGATGAATTGCGCCATAAAATGGGTGAAGCAGCTGTAAAAGCAGCTGAATATATCCAGTATGAAGGAGCAGGTACTGTTGAGTTCTTAGTAGACAAACACAGAAACTTCTACTTCATGGAAATGAATACACGTATCCAGGTAGAGCACCCAATCACTGAGCAGGTTATCGATTATGACTTGATTCGTGAGCAAATCTTAGTGGCTGCAGGTGTGCCAATCTCCGGTAAAAACTATTTGCCGCAGTTGCACTCTATCGAATGCCGTATCAACGCGGAAGATCCATACAACGATTTCCGTCCGTCTCCGGGTAAAATTACCGTTTTACACGCTCCTGGAGGACACGGTGTACGTTTGGATACACACGTATATGCAGGGTATACGATCCCTTCTAACTATGACTCAATGATTGCCAAGTTGATCACAACAGCGCAAACAAGAGAAGAAGCGATTTCAAAAATGAAACGTGCTTTGGATGAGTTCGTAATTGAAGGAATCAAAACCACAATCCCTTTCCACAGACAATTAATGGATGAGCCTGATTATGTTGCAGGTAACTACACCACTAAGTTTATGGAATCGTTCAAAATGAAAGAACCTAAAAATTAATACCCAAAGCCCCGAACCATTCGGGGCTTTTTTATTGCCTTCAAATAGCCCCGAACTATAAACTATTAATCACTCCTCACTGAGTACTAAGTGCTATGGACTAAATACTATGGACTAAACTGGCACTATAATTGTTTGATAACCGTCTTGTTAACCATTAAACCCATCAAGATGAATCAAACCACCGAAAGAGGATACGGAGCCCGCATCGGAAATGCCGCAAAACTGGTACAGGCACTCGAAAGCTTCAATAACTACCAACCCCAAAAACCGGAATTAAGCATAGCAGGAATCAGCGAACAAATAGCTGCAATAAGAAACCTCAATAACGAAGTGGCTTCAAAAAAACTGGCCTACTCCCTGGCTGTCGAAAACCGCCTCCAGATTTTTGATAAAAATCAGGATTCCATTAGAAATATACTGTCGCCCATTAATGCAAACGTGAAAGTCAGTTATGGTAAAAATTCCAAGCAAGCTAAAGATGTCGCTCATATTATCAAAAAAATGAGAGGAAAGAACATTGCAAAAGCCAATGCTAACGAGGGAAATTCTATTAGTCAATCTTACCAATCGTTTCATTCTAAAACTCAGTTCTTTGCTGATTTGGTGGCTACTATTTCTACTTTCGGAAGTGACTACTGTCCGGTAAACCCAAAACTAAATGAGGTATCCCTCAAAGATTTGTATGACAACGCTGTGGCTGCTAACAATCTTATTGTAGAATCAAATGCAAAGTTTGTTTTAATTAATGAGAAGCGGATTGATGCTTACTTTAATCTTTCGCAAAATGCAATAGGTGTCAAAGAAAGTATTAAGGCGCAATTTGGGCCACAGTCTGTTGAATACCGAATTGTCAAAGGCTTGTATATTTAAATTCTTTTACTTTTTATAAATGTGAATTTATATACACTTAAAATAATGAAGATTTTTTAAGGTGGTGATTAGTGTTTTTGTTAGACGAGACTGTCTTCTAAAAGACTTTCATTGTGGAAGTCAATTACCATATCGTCACATATAATATCAATGTGCTGATTGTAAAGTAGAAGAGCTGGAACGGAAGGGGGGTGTACACAATAAATACGATTGTTGTCTTCAACGTATTTTTCTCTTAACTCCATTAATAGTCTGCCTAAAGCGTTTACGCCTATTAATTCATCATTGTTTGAAGATTTAGCTCCCCAAATCTTATTGTCAGTTGCATATTCAACAATTGATTTGTTTTGAGTGTCTCTAAGTATTTTGCTGAATTTGTCCCAATTTTGAGCTAATTTAATTTCTAAAGCCCAGCGCATTACTTTAATTTGAATTTTTTCCCAATCAGGACGAGAATATTGTGCTTTGTATTTATTACTAATCATTTTTGCCTTCATGGCATTATCTTGACTAATAATTTCAAATTGGATTTCTGGGTTAGTTGGATAGCGCATTGCTTGATACAGATGCTCAGATGAAGGAACTATTATTTCGTTAATGAACAATGAAAACCCTGATGCCATGTTGGATAAACCTCCAAACGGTTCAGTTGTTTTTCTAAAAACAATTACCTCTTTAGATTTATACGTTCTGCTATTCATAGTTAAAAGTTAGGGTAAATATAGTAAATATTTTAGTTCCCTCTATTGTGTAACGGAAAAAGACCTTTCCAATTGTGTGTAACATTATCCCACCAAAATACAATTGGACATGTGTTGCTTACATTTCGCCAAGTAAAAAACAAGGTTCCAGTTCCAAAAGTTTTATAACCCGGATAAGTTTTTCCTAATGGTCTATGTTTACGTTTGCTTTCAGGATCTTGAATTTGATTAATAATTTCAATCCCCTTGTCAAGAAAAATATGTTCAAGGCGTAATCTGTTTGTCTTTGAAGAAAAAAAAGTTTCTTGATTTGGTTGTGATTGTTTTCGATAAGCCCTATCTGCTTGTTTTGTTGCTTGGTCGAGTCCAGTAAGATAAACATCATAATCGTTTTTTGATTTTACTGGATAAATTAAATTTAAACGTTGATTAAACTCTTTAATGTTGTTTTCAACTGTATAGTGAGTTTTAATTGGAAATGCTTTGTAATCCAAAAAAAAGTTTTCCTCTGTAAATCTGTTTTTTAAAATATATCTTGCATTAACTGCACCCCAAGTATGGATACAGAAAAAATAGGATAAAATTTTAATTTCTTTGTTCTTTAATGCGTTGAGTAAATTGTTTTCAGATATGTATTTATGAATTTCGAAATTAAATTTACCGCCACTACCAATTACATCATCCAAATAAATATAATTCCTTATGCCCAAAGTGCCGCAGATATCCAATGAAAAACCAGTATTTTGAATTAAGATTTCATTAAGTATTGATAGTAGTACCGTTTGGCTTTTTTCAGCTCCTTGAATTGAGATAAAATGAGTCTCTCTTAAAAAAGTTTCTATATTTTGATAGTCAAAGTAGGTTGTGGCCTTATTAATAAATTCAAGAAGTATTTCTTTTGCTTTTTGTTTTGAAATATACACACCTTGTTTTAATATGTGTAAAACTTCATTTAAAACAAATTCTCGATCATCAGCATCAAACTGATTTACCCATTCAATAACGTGTTGTGATGACATAACAAAGCCATTATCATAATCAGAATGATAATCATTTGTTATTAATACTATTTTTTCTGCGATTTCTTCCAATCTTAGATTCTTTTTTGGTGTGTTTAATTATGGTTTTGATATTGCATTTTTTGTGTAGAAGTAAATTTAATTTTTTTAAACCTAAAAAATCGTTTTTGAAAAAAAATAAATTTTTACAGCTATATCTATGGTTATTTAGTTTGGAATTTTGTAGTAGTTCAAATGTGCGAAATTTTTAAATGCCATTTGTTTGTTTTAACCAATACAAAGAGAATTAATGTTTACTCCAATCTTTCGCAAAATGCAATAGGTGTCATAGAAAGTATTAAGGCGCAATTTGGGTCACAGTCTGTTGAATACCGAATTGTCAAAGGCTTGTATATTTAAATTCTTTTACTTTTTATAAACGTGAATATCATTTGGTGTTGAGCCTTGTGTAAAGGGTGTTGAACTAAGTGTAAAGGGTGTTGAGTCTGTTGTGTTTAGTGTAAAGGCTTAAGTAGAAGGTGTTGTGTCTTGTGTTGAAGGTTTTTTTTCCTGTGTGTTTGGTGTTGGACTTAATGTGTAAGGTGTTGAGCTTTGTGTGTTTGGTGTGTAAGCTTGTGTAATGAGTGTTGATGTCTATGTGAAGAGTGTTGAGCCTTCTGCAAAGTTTGCTATGACTTAATATTTATTTCCAAAGCATAAAAAAGCCCCTGTTTTACCAAGGGCTCTCTATTTGGGTTAAACATGAATTCCTCCAGAAGCTTCTATTCTTTGTCCGTTGACCCATTTCGACTCGTCTGAACAAAGGAAAGCAACTACACTGCCGATATCATCAGGTTTTCCAACTCTCCCCAGCGGTGTCAGATTGCTGATCATCTGGTTTAAGTCTTTGTCGTCTCTTAGTCTTCCGCCTCCAAAATCGGTTTCAATCGCACCGGGAGCTACTGAATTGGAACGTATTTTTCTTGGCCCGAATTCCACTGCCTGGTAACGGGTCAATCCGTCTATGGCGGCTTTCATGATGGCATATGCGGCGTATCCGTTGTAGCTGAAACGGGAAAGCCCGGATGAGGTATTCACAATGCTTCCGCCATCGTTGATGTGTGGGACTAATTTCTGGGTTAAAAAGAAAGGTGCCTTCAAATGAATGTCACTCATGGCGTCAAATCCGGCTTCGGTGGTCTCGCTGATCGATGCATGATAGCCTGATCCGGCATTGTTGACCAAAGCGTCTATTTTTTCAGTGCCAAAGTCGCTTGTAAGCGTGTTTTGTAAGTGGGTTGTAAAAGAATCAAACGAAGAAATGTCCGATAAGTCTAATTGAAGAAGACTTGCTTTTCTTCCTAAGGCTTGTATCTCGGTTACGGTTTTCGCTGCGTCTTCTTTTTGGGATTGATACGTGATGATGACGTCAAATCCTTTTTGGGCAAGCTGCAATGCCGAATTTTTTCCCAATCCGCGGCTGCCTCCTGTAACTAATGCAATTTTGTTGATATTGTTTGTCATTTTGATAGGTATTAAATTACAGTACAAAGTTGCGCCGGTTTCAGTGATTTTCCGTTGCTCGAAACAATCTGTTTTTTGCGAAAATCAAATAATCAGTTCCGGAAGGCTAATGGGGAGAGTCCGGATTGTTTTTTGAAGAAGTTGGAAAAGTGTGCAACTTCCTCAAATCCTAAACAATTTGATATCTCGGAAATGTTCCAACTCGTACTCTTCAGCAATACCTTCGATTCCTGTAATATTCTCGAAGTGATGATTTCACTTGTGGTCTTTCCGGTTCTTTCTTTTAAGGTTTTGTTTAAATGGTTGACGTGTACGTTCAATGTTTCGGCATAATCCTTCGGATTGCGCAATAACAAGGCTTGTGTGCTCGACTCGATCGGGAATTGTCTTTCCAGTAGTTCCAAAAACAGGGAGGTGATCCGTGAAGATGCATTCATATTGTCTATCAGCGAATCCATCGGTTTTAATTTCTGCCCGTTGTGCAGTAATTCAATGACATAGTTGCGGAGTAAGTCGTACTTGAACTGGTAATCCGACTGTATTTCGTTGTGCATCTTGACAAAAATGGATTCTATTTCCTGGTATTGTCTGGCATCCAGCCGGAAGATGAAATCGGTATTGGGCTGATAGATTGGTAACTCGTCCAGCAATAAGCCTGTTTTCGATTTGGTCATGAAATCTTCGGTAAATACACAAAAATGTCCTTTCTGGTTGTTGTCATAAGGCGTGTATCTGTAGGGTATCTTCGGAGTGGCGAATAAAATGGCAAAGTCTTCTATTTCAATAGTCTTGTCGGCATATTCGACTTTGTTCTTTCCGTTGATCAGGCTTATTTTGTAATAGGTTCTTCGGTTGTAGGGCATCGCAGGCTTGGCTTTACACGCGCCAAACATCTCCCCGATGTCAAAAACATTGAAATGGCCTACATCTTTTTTGTCCATCTCCTCTACATACTTGATCACTTCGGGACAATACTCCCCGAACATCTCATCATAAAACTCTTTAATGGTTGTTGTAGTCATGAGTTGCAAAATTCAAACAGGTAAAGGTAGTGAAAATTTGCACTGATTGATGCCAATAAAAAAATCCCGTCTTGTTTAACGAGACGGGATTCCTGATTGATGATATGTTGTAATTACAGTTTCAATTTAGAAGCAATCGCTGCCGGAACTGCTTTCTTGTGTAACATGATTGAAGTGGCTTTGTATTTGGCAAATTCTTTGGTCATGTATAAGTATCCTTTGTAATCGTTAGTTACACCCCAAGAGTTTTTCACGATATAGTATTCTTTACCGTTTTGGTCTTTTGAAATACCTACGATGTGCATTCCGTGGTCATCAGTAGTCAAATAGTTGTCAAATGCTTTCTGACGGATTTCTTCGGTAACTACTAATTCTTTCTTAGGTCCGTTGAATAAATCTGCTTTTTCTTCAGCATTCATATCTTCCACTCTTTTTTCAGGAACAAAAGCAACACCGTTTTTCCAAGAGAAACTTTTCTCGCTAACATCACCTGCCCATGCAACAGTATAACCGTTTTTCAATGCGCTGTCGATGGTTTCGATCAGTTCGTTCATCTTTACGTTGTATACCTGATCAAATGACCAGTTGTCCGGAACCATTAAAACGAATTTAGAATAATAAGGGTATTGTTGTAAGGATGAAATTTCAACGTAATCGTCAGCGTTGATTCCTACTACTTCTTTGGCGAAAGTCTCAGCAGTATATTTTTTACCGTTGTAGTCAAATGATGCAGGAACCGCTCCTAAATAAGCATCAATGATACCGGCATAAGCTTTTTCCCAGTTGGGAGTCAACTCACCGTTAGGGTTGGTAACAACCGCTTTTAAGAAAGCTTCTGTTAAAGCACCCATCTCGGCAAATTTGTTTTTATCGGTACCGTAGTTCAAACCTGTATACACAGATTGCGGAACAGCACCATATTTTTTGTACATATTGATTACGTCGTGAAACGCTCCACCGTCACCTAAAGAAACCGAACCGTGCATACGAACGTAGTTCTTTCCTTTTTCAACATAAGCATTACGTGCCGAAAAGATTTGTGATAATTCAACCGGCTTTTTACCCATACGGATCATTTCTGATTCCAAAAATGAATTCGCTGAATAACTCCAGCAAGTTCCTGATGATCCCTGGTTTTTAATTGAAGTATTCTCGATGTTGATTACATCTGAAAACTTGAATGCTTCTTTGCTTTTTTCGCTTGTATTGGTCTTAAGTGAATTGACTAAGTTGTCTTGTGCAAAAGACGTTACACCCACAAATAGTGATGCTGCAACGATTAATGGTTTGGTAATTGTATACATGTATTTATAGTTTTTTGTGAATTTGTCGGTAAAAATAGAAATCGGTTACAAAGGAGTGTGTTATTTAACATCAATTTATTCTTTTTTTAAGAAAAAATCCCTTCTCGCTCTTAAAACAAGAAGGGATTTCTGATATTATAGTGTCTCTTTTAGCCATTTGAAGAATTCACGTTGCCATACCAAAGCGTTTTGAGGCTTCAATACCCAGTGGTTTTCTTCCGGGAAAAGCAAGAAACGGCTTTTGATCCCTTTTAATTGTGCTGCCTGGAAAGCTTCCTGTCCTTGCCCGATTGGCACACGGTAATCTTTTCCACCCTGAATGATTAAGATTGGTGTGTTCCAGTTGTTAACCATAGTAATCGGGTTGAATTCGTTATAGGTTTTCTGTGCGGTTTTGTTTTCAGTCTCCCAATAAGCGCCTCCTGAATCCCAGTTGGTGAAGAAAACTTCCTCAGTGGTTCCGTACATACTTTTGGTGTTGAAAATTCCACAGTGTGAAATGAAAGTCTTGAATCTGTTTTTATGGATTCCGGCCAATTGGAATACAGAGTATCCACCATAACTGGCACCAACAGCTCCTAAACGTGTTTTGTCTACATAGGCTTCTTTTGCCACATCATCAATCGCAGCTAAATAATCATCCATTACCTGACCGCCCCAGTCTCCTGAAATCTGTTCGTTCCATTTAACTCCATGACCGGGCATTCCACGACGGTTTGGTGCTACTACAATGTAACCTTGTGCTGCAATCGTCTGGAAATTCCAACGGTATGAATAGTATTGTGTTAAAGCGCTTTGCGGTCCTCCCTGGCAGTATAATAAAGTGGGGTATTTTTTAGAAGCATCAAAGTTTGGAGGTAAAATTACCCAAACCACCATCTTTTTACCGTCGGTTGTGGTAACGTAACGTTTTTCGGTTTTGCTTAAGGCTAATTTGCTGTAAGTTTCGGTGTTCACGTTTGTGATTTGCTTCCATGATTTTTTTGCTAAATCATATGAATAAAGTTCAGAAGCATGGTTCATGTCGTTTCTTGCCACAATAACATTGGTTCCTGAGAAACCTACGATTTCTGTTACGTCAAAAGTTCCGTTGGTGATTTGTTTAACGGTGATTGCAATTCTTGTTAACCCCGGGAAGTTGACTTCAAAAAGTTGTTTGGTTCCGTCAACCGGAGCAATGAAATATACTTTTTTGCCGTCAACACTCCATTTGAAACTTTCTACAGTTCCGTCCCAGGCAGATGTCAGGTTCATGTGCATCCCTTTGAAGCTAACGATGATGTCGTTTTTGTCTGCTTCGTAACCGTCACGCTTCATTTGTAACCAGCTTAAATCTCCTTTTGGTGAAAAGGTTGGATGTGTATCATAACCTAAATTACCTTCAGTAAGATTCTTGGTTTCCTTGGTGTCAATATTATATTGGTATAAATCAGTGTTAGTGCTGGTTGCATAAGCGGTTCCAGCTTTCTTTTTACAAACATAGATGATGTTTTTGCTATCTGGCGACCAAATGTAATCTTCATCGCCTCCAAAAGGTTTTTGAGGAGAATCATACGCTTCGTTTGGCATAATGTCAACCGGGGCAGCCAGTCTTACGTTTGGTGCCGGAACACCACCGAAAAAGACATGGTTGTAAGTTCCGTCTCTCCAGGTGTCCCAGTGACGGTAATCCAATCCGTTATAGACTTTAGCATCGGATTTAGTCAATTCAGGGTAAACGTCTTTCCCTAAAACAGAATTTACTTTCACTTCTTTATGGGAAAGAAGGTATAATCCGTCAGGTGAAATATTTTTGTCTTTCAGTATTTCTTTCGTGTCTGGAATTTCAATTGCTGTTCCGCCATTTAACGGAATGCTGTAGAATTTTGAATTGGATTTGTTTTCTTCTACAGAAGGTGTTGCCACTTTGTATACAATGTTTTTTCCGTCTTTGGAAATGCCAAGCGGTGTAACGCGTCCCAGTTTCCAAAGTAATTCAGGAGTCATGACATCCTGGGCATTTGCTGATAATCCCATTATTCCAAGAGTTAAAATAAGTAGTTTTTTCATTTTTATATTTTTTGAAAGTGTCGCTAAATTACTGAAAATTTTATCACAGCCGGATTGTTGCCATAAAAAAACGCCTCCGGTTAAGAAGGCGTTTTATGTTTGGTTTGGTTTTGTGTTTAGTTTTTAATGAAACGTTTTGTTGTTGAAGTTCCGTTATCAGAAATTTCCATAATGTAATTTCCGTTAGTTAAACGTGAAACATCAATTGATCCGTTCATTATTTTACCGTCAAGGATGGTTTGTCCCATTACGTTGTATACTTTAAATGTTGCTGCTTCAGAAACCGAAGTTACATTTAAGATTGACGATGTTGGGTTAGGGTACAATCTGATATCATTAACTGTGATGCTTTCAGAAGATTCATCTTCTCTTGCAGCAGCAGTGATGTTAATGGTGTAATCTTCAACCTGTCCGTAAGAGAATGCTTCACAAGAAGTTGGTACTCCGTTGTATTTCATTGAAACTCTCATTCTTGTTGCTCCTAAAGTAGCTGTTGCAGGAATAGTGAACGAACCTGAAACCGGAGTTGTTGTTGAAGCAGTTTTAGTCCAAACTGTTTCACCTGCATCTGTGAATACACCATTTTGGTTGTAGTCAATGAATACTGCATAGCCTTCGCTATATACGCTACCTGTCCAAGTTGGAGTGATCGTAATGGTTTGTGAAGAACTTCTTCCTGCATTTGTAGAAAGAGAAGTGAAGTTTTCATAACCTGCAGTTCCTGTTGATGCATTGTTGATACTTCCGATAGCTACTCTTCCGATTCTCTCATCGTTAGTGTTGTTACCTTGTGAAGTACAGTATGTCAATACTACAGATGATGTAGTTACATTAACTGTGTTGCTTGAAGCAGAAACGTTACCTGCAGCATCTTTTGCTTTAACTGAGAATGTGTAAGCTGTTGCAGCTGTTAAACCTGTTACTGTATAAGAAGTTGTTGTTACAGTTGCTTTTAAAGTTGCACCTTGGTATACATCATATCCTGTTACGCCAACATTATCAGTTGATGCAGTCCAAGATAAATTAGTTGATGATGAAGTTGTTCCGGAAGCAGCTAAATTAGTCGGTGCTGAAGGAGCAGTTGTGTCAGGTGTACCTGCTACGATATTTACGGTGTAATCTTCAACTTGTCCGTAAGAGAAAGCCTCACATGAAGTTGGGATTCCATTGTATTTCATTGAAACTCTCATTCTTGTAGCTCCTAAAGTAGCCGTAGCCGGTACTGTGAATGAGCCTGAAACCGGAGTTGTAGTGGTTGCGGCAGTTGACCAAACCGTTTCGCCTGAATCTGTGAATACACCATTTTGGTTGTAATCGATGAAAACAGCATAACCTTCAGCATAAGTTGAACTTGTCCATGTAGGAGTTACCGTGATAGTAGAAGAAGCACTTCTTGTTAAGTTAGTAGATAGAGAAGTGAAATCTTCATAACCTGCAGTTCCTGTTGAAGGATTGTTGATTGATCCGATGGCCACTCTTCCGATTCTCTCATCAGCAGTGTTGTTTCCTTGAGAAGCACAGTAAGTGATGGTTACGGCAGAAGTTGTTACATTAACAGTGTTGCTTGCTGTTGAAATGTTACCTGCGGCATCTTTAGCTCTAACTGAGAAAGTATAAGCTGTTGAAGCAGCTAATCCTGTAACGTTGAAAGTTGTTGAAGCTGTAGTTCCAACCACTGTTGCGCCTTGGTATACATCATATCCGGTTACGCCAATATTGTCAGTTGAAGCTGTCCAAGATAGGTTAGTAGAAGATGAAGTAGTTCCAGATGCAGCAAGGTTAGTTGGAGTAGTCGGAGCAGTTGTGTCTACTACAGGAGCAGAAGTGGTTACGTTAACAGTGTTACTTGCTGTTGAAACGTTACCTGCAGCATCTTTCGCTCTAACTGAGAAAGTATAAGCTGTTGAAGCGGTCAATCCGGTTACATTATAAGATGTAGTAGCAGTATTTCCGATTATCGTAGCGCCTTGGTAAACGTCGTAGCTTGTTACGGCTACATTGTCAGTAGCAGCTGTCCAAGTTAAGTTTGTTGTTGTTTGGGTAGTTCCTGAAGCAGCAAGATTAGTTGGTGCTGTTGGAGCAGTATTGTCAATTGTTCCCGCAGTGACAGTAATGTTTGCGTTGTTAACGTCAAAGAAAATGTGATTGGTTCCTTTAACTAATATTCTACCTGTAGAAGTATTACTGTTAGGAATGGTTACGTTTTCAGAACCGTCATTTGCAGTTGCAGCTAATAAAGTAGTCCAAGTGTTCCCGCTATCTGTAGACCAAAGGATGTCAACATTGGCACAGTTTACGTTATTTGCAGTTGTTCCTGCTACGTTCCAGGTTACGGCTTGTGAAGTTCCTCCAGTATAGCTGGTCGCTGATCCTTGGGATGTGATGGCAAACGGACCTGCAGTTGCATTTACCGTAACAACCATGTCATCAGAATTGTTTGCAGAACCACCGGCTCTGTTATCACGGACAGTTAATCTGAAATTCATTGTTCTGGCTACAGACGGTACTGCTTCAACTGTGATTTCAGTACCTGCTGTTGTTGTTGCGCCTGTTAATACAGAAGCCATTCTAGGGAAGTATCTTACCGGCGTTGTAGTCGAAGAATACGATCTGAAAGTTGGTCCTGATGTTTTAGTAGCACTTGCAGCCGAACTTGCTCCGGTTTGTGAACTTGAAGCGTTGTCGAATTGTTCCCAGTTATAAGTCAAAGCGTCCCCGTTAGCATCGGTAGCTGTACCTGTTAACATAAAAGGTGTGCTTTTCGGGATAGTAAAATCGGCTCCGGCTCCGGCAGTTGGTACAGCATTTCCTGTTGCTGTGTTTGTCTGACAGGTTTTTGCTTTGATGTTGTTAGTTACCTGTTGGATACTGAATGCATGGAAGTAAGCATCAGAATGCGGTTGTACGTCCTGAGAAGTAATACCTGCATATCCCATGATTGAAGATCCTGAACCCGGCTCCATATTGGCTCCTGTTCCTTCATTACCATGTGAGAATGTGTGGTTAGCTCCAAATTGGTGTCCTAATTCGTGTGCAACATAGTCAATATCGAAGTTGTCTCCTGACGGGATTCCGTCTGATGGAGAAGTATATCCGCTTCCTTTTTGACCGTTAACACAGATACATCCAATACATCCTGCGTTTCCACCACCTCCGGAAGCACCGAATAAGTGTCCTACATCGTAATTAGCTTCACCAATTACTGAGGTTAGTGTATTTTGTAATTCTGAGTTCCATGCTCCTCCTGCACCGCTTGATGCTGCTGAGTATGGATCGGTTGATGCATTGGTGTAGATAACCGCGTCATTATTTGCAATTAATACCATTCTTACGGCAAAATCTTTTTCAAAAACACCGTTCACACGGGTCATTGAGTTGTTGATTGCTGCCAAAGCCTGTGCTTTTGTACCTCCGAAATAAGCAGTGTATTCTCCGGTAACCGACATGGCTAAACGGAAAGTTCTCAAAGTTGAATCGTCAGCATTCGGGCGCAGGTTTACTGTTTTTGGCTCGATTTTGTCAATTACTTTACATTCGAAAGGTGATAAATCAGCTTTTTTGTCTGATTTCTGGTAAACCGAATACGTTTTTAAATCAGATGAATACGGTTCGATGAATGAAGCCGATTTATCTGCATTGATGGTCATCGATTTGAAACCAAGCGGTGACATACTGAAATAAGCGGTCGATGTAGGATTGTCGATTCCAATTCCGATGTACGATTTGATTTCAGGATACCTTGCCGCTAAAGCAGGATCCATGTTTGAGTTTTCATAAATGCTGAAGCGTTCTAATGTTCCTTCTGCATTTGGTAATGTAATGATGTTTGTCGCTTTTGCATTAGCTGATCTTTTTGGAGATTTTGCTAAAGCTGTTTGCAATGAAGTCAAATCTAACTCAAATAGATTTTTCTCTGGAAGTTGCATTCTTTTTTCAAGAAGCGCTTTGTTGGAGTTGGTTGTTTTTCTCCATAAAGAGCCATCTTGAGCAAATGCAAAACTCGTGACCGTTAATAGCATAACGGAAAGTAGTTTGATTTTCATAAAGTGGTTTTTTAGTTGGTTTAATGGGTACGAATATATTTATATTTTTTTAATTATTTAACAAAATTTATGTAAGAAAAGTAAAAATATAACAATAAAATACTTAAAATTATGGATATAAAATTGCGAAAGCCTTATTTTTATTGGGTTTTTGGTGGTTTTGTAAATAAAAAAACCACTTCGGTTGAAGTGGTTGATTTTGAATATTTTATAATATTTATTGTGCGTTGACTACAAAATAGTTTTTCTTGCCTCTTTGTAGTAAAACAAACTGATTATTGATCAAATCTTTTTCGGTTACCATATATTCTTCGGTCACTTTTTCTTTGTTTACTGAAATCGAATTTTCGGTTAATGCACGTCTTGCTTCGCCGTTTGATTTTAAGAATCCGGTTTTGGTATTCAATACATCAACGATATTGATTCCGGCTTTAATTTCTTCCAAAGAAACTTCTGCCTGAGGAACACCGTCAAAAACTTCAAGGAATGTTTCGCTGTCCAATCCTTTCAAATCATCAGAAGTTGAATTCCCGAATAAAATGTTTGAAGCGGCAATAGCTTTCTCCAATGCTTCTTTACTGTGAACAAAAACGGTTACTTCTTCGGCTAATTTACGTTGTAAGACACGTAAATGAGGAGCTTCATTATGTTCTTTAATTAGAGCATCGATCGTTTCTTGGTTTAGGAAGGTAAAGATTTTGATGTATTTCTCAGCATCAACATCAGTTGTATTCAACCAAAACTGGTAGAATTTGTAAACAGAAGTTTTGTCAGCCGTTAACCATATATTTCCGCCTTCTGATTTTCCGAATTTAGATCCGTCAGCTTTTGTAATTAACGGACAAGTCATTGCAAACGCTTTGTTGTTCCCTTCCGGATTCATACGACGCACTAATTCGGTTCCGGTCGTGATATTTCCCCATTGGTCACTTCCGCCCATCTGTAATAAACAGTTGTGTGATTTGTGTAAATGGTAGAAATCGTAACCTTGGATCAATTGGTAGGTGAATTCGGTAAATGACATTCCTTCTCCGGTTTCGCCTGATAAACGTTTTTTAACCGAATCTTTGGCCATCATATAATTAACGGTGATTCTTTTTCCTACGTTACGGGCAAAATCAATGAATGAGAATGTTTTCATCCAGTCGTAGTTGTTCACTAAAACCGGCGCGTTAGTTTCAGCTGAATTGAAATCAAGGAATTTTGATAATACTCCTTTAATTCCTTCAACATTTTTAGCCAGTGTTTCTTCATCCAATAAGTTTCTTTCGTCACTTTTTCCTGAAGGATCACCAATCATTCCTGTTGCGCCACCTACTAAAGCGATAGGTTTGTGTCCGAATTTATTAAGATGAACCAATAAAATAATAGGTACCAAACTTCCAATGTGTAAGGAATCAGATGTTGGGTCAAAACCAATATATGTCGCAGTGCTTTCTTTTAACAATTGTTCTTCAGTTCCCGGCATCATATCGTGTACCAGTCCACGCCATTGTAATTCAGCAATTATGTTTTCCATTTTTTATAAAATTTCCGCAAAGATAATAGAATACAATCACAAGATAAAAGAGATTTAAATTGTTTTAAAGAAATCATTCCGACTTAATTTCTGTATGTCTTTTTGTCTTTCAATCAAATTTTTATCTTTGGAATATGATTTTAGTCACAGGAGCAACAGGATTAGTAGGTTCGCATTTGGTTTTGCAATTGGTTTCGCAAAATCTACAGGTAAGGGCGTTATTCCGTAAGGAAGAAGCGAGGAAAAGAGTTTTACAGGTTTTCTCATTTTATGAGAAGCCGGACTTATATGATAAAATAGAATGGGTTCAGGCTGATATTTTGGATGTTCCTTCGCTTGAAGCTGTTTTTGAAAATGTTGATCAGGTGTATCATTGCGCTGCGTTGATTTCTTTTGATCCGAAAGATGAGGAAAAACTGCGTAAAGCAAATATTGAAGGTACGGCTAATATTGTTAATCTGTGTATTGATTTTGGTGTAAAGAAATTATGCCACGTGAGTTCGATTGCTGCTCTTGGTGATTTGAAAGATTTTGAATCGGTTACAACAGAAGAGACTGAATGGAATCCCGAAGTTCATCATAATGATTATGCGATTTCCAAATATGGCGCCGAAATGGAAGTCTGGCGTGGACATCAGGAAGGATTGCAAGTTGTAGTTGTGAATCCGGGTGTGATCCTCGGGCCTGTTTTCTGGACGGAAGGAAGTGGTGAAATTTACGACAGAGTCCGAAAAGGATTGGTTTTTTATACCAAAGGCGGCAGTGGATTTGTAACCGTTGATGATGTTGTGAATTCGATGATTAATTTAATGCAGTCGGAAATAAACGGCGAACGTTTTATTTTGGTTTCGGAAACAATCACTTATCAGGATTTAACTTGTTTGATAGCTGAAAAATTGAAAGTAAATCTGCCAAAAATACAGGCAAAAAAATGGATGACAGAATTGGCGTGGCGCTTGGATTATTTGTTGGCTTTGTTTGGAAAAAAAAGAACATTGTCTAAAAGCATGGCTCGTACCTTGCATACGATTGAGTATTATGATAACTCCAAAGTGAAAAAAAACACAGGAACTGAATTTGTGAAAATTGCCGATTATTTAAATGGATAAAATGAATTTACAACCCGAAACTCTTAAAAATGATATCGTAAAATTGATTCCGCTGAGGGAGTCTGACTTCGAAGAATTGTATCAATGCGCATCCAATCCGGAAGTGTGGGAGCAACATCCCAATAAAGACCGCTATAAAAGAGATGTTTTTGAAAACTTTTTCAAAGGTGCGATGGAAAGTAAAGGAGCATTTAAAATTGTTGAGGTTTCCAACGGTAAAGTGGTTGGCAGTACCCGTTTTTACGATTATGACGAAAAAAGCAATGTGGTATTAATTGGTTATACTTTTTATGCGAAAGAATATTGGGGAAAAGGAATTAATCCGGTTGTAAAGAAAATAATGCTGGATTATGCTTTTCAGTTTGTGGATAATGTTCATTTCCATATTGGCGGAAATAATGTGCGCTCTCAAATCGCCATTCAGCGGATTGGTGCAAAAAAAATCAGTGAAAAGTTGATTGAGTATTATGGTGAGCCAGCCAAACTGAATTTCATCTATGAGATCAAAAAAGAAGACTGGCTTAATTTCAGTTGATTAGTTTTTAGAAGCTTTTGCGATTGAGTCTTTTCTTCTTTTTTGTTTCGCAGCCGTTTCTTTTTTGACCACTTCATTGGCGGCTTTTTTTTCGGTATCCAAGCGTTTGATGACTTTGTCGAACATTTGCATGTAATTTTGAACATCTGCTGAGTAATAGCGGTTGCTTTCTACAAACTGTAAACTGTCGATTTTGTATTTCTGGTAAATGTATGTTTTGGCATTAATCTCATTTTTGGCCAATGACTGTGGGCTATGTCCTTTTAGGGCCTGCAATAAAGCCAGATCATAAAGGATGTTTTCCATTGTTTCTTTTTCAATCAGTTTTTCGGGCTTTTTAACCTCTACTTTATTTGAACAGCTTACAATAATCAGGGATGAGATAAAAAAAAGTAATTTCTTCATAGTTTATCGGTCAAAGGCTAAACGTTTTCCTTTTTGGATTTCATTGATTTTTTGGTTTTCATAAACCAAATTTCCATTCACAAAGGTATGGGTAATTTTTGAACTGAAAGTAGTACCTTCGAACGGAGACCAGCCACAATGGTATAAAATGTTCTCTTTGGAAACTGTCCAGGCTTCATTTGGATTGACAATGGTTAAGTCGGCGTAAAAACCTTCCTTGATAAATCCACGGCGGTCAATTTTGAAAATTTTAGCCGGATTATGGGCCATTTTTTCTACTATTTTTTCAACGGAAATTCTTCCTTGTTTATTTGCTTCAAACATCGCAACTACAGCATGTTGAGCCAATGGTCCTCCCGAAGGAGCTGATGTGTATGGATTTGCTTTTTCTTCCAGTGTGTGTGGTGCGTGATCGGTTGCGATTACGTCAATACGTCCGTCAAGTAAAGCTTTCCATAATCCGTCTTTGTCTTTTTGGGTTTTTACCGCAGGATTCCATTTGATTAAAGAGCCTTTAGTTTTATAATCTTCATCAGTAAACCAAAGATGGTGTACGCAGACTTCAGCAGTGATTTGTTTTTCTTCTAACGGGATGTCATTTCTGAATAATTCGGTTTCTTTTGCAGTTGAAAGGTGGAATATGTGTAATCTGGCGCCTGTCTTTTTTGCTAATTCAACTGCTTTGGAAGAAGAAAGATAGCAGGCTTCTTCACTTCTGATGATGTGATGGAATTCCATCGGGATATCATCGCCGTATTTTTCTTTGTATTCGGCTAAATTGTTTTTAATGGTAGTCTCATCTTCACAATGAACTGCTATCAGCATTTTTGTGTTTGAGAAGATTTTAGTTAATACTTCTTCTCTGTCTACCAGCATGTTTCCGGTTGATGAGCCTAAGAAAATTTTAATTCCGGCTACATTCTTCGGGTTTGTTTTTAAAACTTCTTCCAGATTGTCATTGGTGGCGCCCATCATGAATGAATAGTTGGCGTAAGATGTCTCGGAAGCGATTTGGTATTTTTGCTCTAAAATTTCCTGGGTTACTGCGTTGGGAACTGTATTTGGTTGTTCAATAAATGAAGTGATACCGCCGGCAACAGCTGCACGAGATTCAGAAGCTATGTTTCCTTTATGGGTTAATCCCGGTTCGCGGAAATGTACCTGATCATCGATAGCGCCAGGCATAAGGTAATTTCCTTCGGCGTCAATGATTTTACAATTTTCGGGAATGTTGAGGTTGTTTCCTATTTGGGTGATGAATTCATTTTCAATTAAAACTTCGCCTTCGGTTATTTTTCCTTCGTTTACAATTTTTGCGTTTTTAATTAAAATAGAGCTCATAGTTGTGTGTGTTATAGTCGGTTGAATATTTTTCGGATACGAAGCATGATAACTCCTAAAATGGCTTCGCGGATAATGGCACCGCTCATTTTGGATTCACCTTTGGTTCTGTCAGTAAATATAATAGGTACTTCAGTGATTTTGAAATGATTCACAAAGGTCCGGTATTTCATTTCGATTTGGAAAGCATAGCCGGTAAATTTCAGTCGGTCCAAATTGATTTTTTCCAAAACTTGTCTTTGGTAACAAACAAAACCGGCTGTAGCATCCTGGATTTCCATTCCGGTAATCATACGGACATACACTGATGCAAAGTAAGACATCAATACGCGGTTCAACGGCCAGTTAACCACGTTTACACCGGTAATGTAACGGGAGCCGATTGACATTCCTGCGTTTTCATTTTTACAGGCGTTGTATAATTTTTCAAGATCATTTGGGTTGTGGGAAAAATCAGCATCCATTTCGAAGATGTATTCATAATGGTGTTGGATTGCCCATTTGAAACCATGCACATAAGCGGTTCCAAGTCCGGCTTTTCCTTTTCTTTTTTCCAAATGCAGTCCGTCAGTGAATTCCTGTTGTAATTCCACTACTTTATCTGCAGTGCCGTCAGGAGAGTTGTCATCAACGATTAAAACGTCAAATTTTTTAGGTAAAGAAAAAACCGCACGGATGATCGTTTCGATGTTTTCTATCTCGTTATAAGTTGGTATAATGACAATTCCGTCTTGCATGGTGTTAAAATCTGATGCAAAAATAAACTTTTTAGGTTATGTGTTTCTTAAATAATTTATAATTCGGTAATGCGATTAAAAAATTTGTAATTTTGCGCCATGGAAAAAATCGAATTTATTCCTCGTATAGTCGAAAACAAAGACTGGATAACAATCATGTTTATTGTTACCATCGGTCTTGTTGTGATTACCAAGGCGGCTTTTGAGAATCGGTTCAGTGATTTTATAGGTTTATTGGTTAACAACAAGTATATGAAAGTATATAAGGATACCAGTAACCTGATGAGTTGGTTCACAATTTTGCTTTTTGTGGTACAGCTGGTTTCTTTTTCCTTCTTTATATTGCTTGTGTTGA
This sequence comes from Flavobacterium amniphilum, assembly GCF_023634845.1. Lineage (GTDB taxonomy): Bacteria > Bacteroidota > Bacteroidia > Flavobacteriales > Flavobacteriaceae > Flavobacterium > Flavobacterium amniphilum. Next base: position 141,986 of record NZ_JAMLJL010000008.1, read on the forward strand.
GTTACTTCGGATATACGACCAAAACAAACTGGGTGAGTTTTATCCAGATTTTTACCTTTCTGAGTTTTTTCGTTTTATCCAAATTTCTGATCGAAAAGATTATTGCCGCTTCGTTTAATATTGAAAGCTTTATTGAGCAGTTCAATTTGTTTAAAGTGAGCTATAGAACCTATGTTGGGCTATTGCTTCTTCCGGTGAACATCGTACTGTTTTATACAAATTTGATGAATTCTTATGTGATTCTTGGTGTTTTAGTTATATTATTGATAGTTAATGCGGTAACATACCTTGTTTCATTAAGAAATTATCAAAATTTGTTTTTGAGTAAGTTGTTTTATTTTATTTTATATATTTGCGCTCTTGAAATTGCACCCTATTACTTTATGTATTATGCAATTACAAACCGATAACAGATTTAGGCATGTCTAATATGAAAGTGAAAACTATTTTAGTATCGCAACCTGAACCCAAAGTTGATAATTCGCCTTATTTTGATTTACAGAATAAGCACAAAATAAAAGTTGATTTCAGACCTTTTATTCACGTGGAAGGTGTTCCGGCAAAAGATGTCAGAGCTCAGAAAATCGATTTAAACAACTTTACTGCGATTATATTAACAAGTAAAAATTCGGTAGACCACTTTTTCAGGGTTGCTGAAGAAATGCGTTATAAGGTGCCGGAAGATTTAAGATATTTTTGCCAGAGTGAAGCGATTGCTTACTATTTGCAAAAATATGTAGTGTACAGAAAACGTAAGATTTATGTGGGTCAGAAAGACTTTGCTGATATGTCTGCGCTTTTCAAAAAATACAAAGATGAAAAATTCCTGTTACCGGCATCTGATCAGTTAAATGCAGATGTTCCGCAAACATTGAATAATTTAAAATTGGATTGGACACCTGGAACTTTTTACAAAACGGTAATGAGTGATTTGTCTGACTTGAAGGATGTGTATTATGATGTTTTGGCATTTTTCAGTCCGACGGGAATTAAATCATTATTTAAAAATTTCCCTGATTTCCAGCAAAATAATACACGTATAGCGGTTTTTGGAAGTACAACCCAAAAAGAAGCTTTAGAGCATGGTTTGAGAGTGGATATTATGGCTCCAACGCCTGAAGCTCCATCAATGACAATGGCTCTTGAAAAATATGTAGCCGAGGTTAATAAAGGTAAATAAAGAAAGTCCCGATGTAAATCGGGATTTTTTTATGCTTTTTATTTACTTTTACGTATCAAATAACAAAACTATGTCAACTAACGGAACCATCACCACAAAAATTGAAAATAAGGTCGCTACCATTACTTTTTTCCATCCTGCCAGTAATTCATTTCCAAGTGTCCAGCTAAAAGAGCTGACCAGACAACTGGATTTGTTGAGTGATAATGATGAAGTCTCCGTTGTTGTGTTGCAAAGTACCGGAGGCGGTGCTTTTTGTGCAGGAGCTTCATTTGATGAATTGTTGTCTATTGATAATCTGGAAGACGGTACTGCTTTTTTCAGTGGATTTGCCAATGTAATTAATGCTATGAGAAGGTGCAGTAAAATTATAGTGGGAAGAGTACAGGGTAAGGCTGTTGGTGGGGGCGTTGGTTTGGTTTCTGCGTGTGATTATGCTTTTGCGGTGCAAAGTGCTGCTGTTAAGTTGTCTGAAATTGCTATTGGAATAGGTCCGTTTGTAATTGAGCCGGCAGTTTCCAGAAAAATAGGGAAAACAGCGATGTCACAAATGGCTTTGCAACCTACCGAATGGAAATCAGCGCAGTGGGCACATCAAAAAGGATTGTATTCTGAAATATTTGCTTCTATTGTGGAAATGGATTCGGCTTTGCATGCATATGTGGCGAATCTTAGTTCTTATAATCCCGATGCTTTGTCAGAAATAAAAAAAGTATTGTGGGAAGGTACCGAAAACTGGCCTGAACTTTTATACCATAGAGCTGCTGTTTCGGGAAAATTAGTGTTGAGTGATTTTACACGTAATGCCTTGAGTCAATTTAAAAATCAATAATCAGAAATCAGGTTTTCGTCTGGAGTTTTTGATTTCGGAATTGTTTTTCTTTTCATTTAAGCGTTTTTCTTTTACTCCTTTGGGAACTTTGGTTTCTTTTCTTGCTTTGGGTTTAACCAAAGCTTTCTGTAGTAAATCAAAAAGTTTTTTTGTAACTGTTTCTTTGTTTTTGCGTTGGCTTCTGTCTTCTTCGCAGGTGAGAAGTAAAATGTTTTCCTGGGAAAGTTTCTTCCCTAATTTAGCTATAAGCCATTCTTTTTCTTCTTCTGTAAGACCTTTGGAAATATTTAAGTTAAAAGATAAGACTACTTTGCTGGAAACCTTGTTGACGTTTTGTCCGCCCGCACCACTGCTTCGAACGGCTTTATATTCAAGTTCAGACAAAATAATTTCTTCAACCATGTTTAATCGGGTTGGTGGTTTGACTTTAATAAATCGTTTACTGTTTTTACCGGGTTAAATGTTTCGATCGGAACTTCAATGAATAGGGTAATCCAATTGGCCATGCTTCCATTCCAAAGTCCGGGTAATTCATATGCCTTGTATGTTTTTCCGTCTTTACTTTTTTCAACAATAAAACCTGTTTCCGGATTTGTGTAATCCAGTAAGTTGAATTTTTTTCCTTTGTGGTTCTTAATTCCGCAAACCAGATCAACCGGATTAAAGTGAGTAGCACTTTTAAAAAGTTTTTCCTGAGATGGATTTTCCAGGTCTATTTGCGCCGATTCAACTATCTGTAACGAAACTGATCCGTCTTTTTCTTTTATCCAAAAAGGTCCGCCGCCAGGTTCCTGTTCGTTTTTAACCATTCCGCATACGCGTATGGGGCGGTTTAAAATTGACTTTAAGCGTTTTATTTTACTTTCGTTTTTATAGTCATTAAAGCTGGTTGGAATGGAAATATTTAATTCAGTCTCAATGAATTTTACCACATTTTTCATGCAGTCTTTAGAAATTTCATCCTGATTATTAAAAAGGCGGATGTGTTCAAAAACTTGTTGTTGTTTTTCAATTAAGAAGCCTCCTAAAGCTTTTTTATATAAAGCTATGGTTTCTAAATTGTTGTGGCTGACATTGTCGATGTTTTTAATGAAAATAATATCCGAATCCCTTTCGTTTAAGTTGTGAAGTAAAGCGCCGTGTCCGCCGGGTCTGAAAATAATATTTCCATGGGCGTCCTTATTGGTTATAAATTTATCATTCAGTGTGATTGAATCAGTTAAAGGGTTCTGAATGGAAAAACTATAATCAATTTTTTTTCCTGCTTCTTTTTGAGTACGTTTTATAATAGCGTCAAAATCAGCTTCATGTTCTTCCGAAATCGTGAAATGAATCTTGGCTTTTTCTCCGTTGGAACAATATGCGAACACTTCTTTTAAATGTTCTTCAATAGGAGTTACATTCGTGCTGTTATATTGATGGAAAGGTAATATTCCTTTTGGTTTATTGATGTAATCAAAATTTTTATCGTTTAAGATGGTCGCAATAAACAGATGGTTTTTCCGGTCTCTTGAAAAGGTATTGAAGTCAGGAAAAACACCTTTTAAATAATGGTCGGTCTCTTTGAAAAAAGGCAACTTGTCCATGGCAACAATAAAAGTAGCCAAAGCATTATTTTGGGTTCTGTTAATGTAGCCGTTTATGGTTTCAGAAGCCGGGTTGTAATCCCGGAGGAAATCACTCAGAAATTTAAACATTCTGCTGGCGGCACCTGAAGCCGGGACGAATTTTTCTGTAGAATAATTATTGTTCTGATTGTCAAAAATGTCACTATAGTATTTGAATTCGTTTTCAGTAAGCTGAAATACACCATTGTTGATGGTTGCAGGTTGTTCAATAACGATTTTTGAAACACCAGCTTTTATATTATTGATTTGATTAACAGTGTAATCAATGTCTTTCTTAGTGTTATGTAAAGCAATGAAGTCGTGGTTGGTTAATCCTGCTTTTTTTGCTTTTTCTAAATTGGAAACAATTTTAATGGCTTTTTGGAGGCGCTCTTCTTGATTTCCGGAAATTAGGATGTATGGTTTTTTGTAATCAATTAAGGCTTTTTCAAAAACGGTGAATGAATTGTCGCGGTATTCCTGACTGTCTCTCAGCCCGTCGTCTTCCCAGGGAACATCAATGTCTGTTAAGAAATATAAATCATATTCGTGTAAGCGGGCAGCTTCTTCCAGTTCGTCTGTGCAGTGGTTGTAATAGATATCAGAAAATACTTTTGTGACAAGTGAGTTGGTGTCGCAAAATAAAAAGCGGTTTGCTTTTTCCAAAGCATTATTTTCTAATTGTGTCTGACCTATTGCAATGGGTAATAAGTCAGATTCGTCACATATAGCGTTGTGTTTGTTTAATTTTTCCTGAAGGTATTCTCTGGCAAATTCTTCAATCCAGACTGTGTCAAAGTGTTCGGCTAATTCTCTGGCAAGCGTGGTTTTTCCAGTGCTTTCAGGTCCGTAAAGCGTTACTTTTATAATTGAAGTTTCTTTTTGTCTAAGATCTTTCTCCATTCCAGATAAGCCATAATGGCTAATAGTGTAAAAATTAGGTATTGTAATGACAGCATTCCTAGACCTCTGTAAGCATATAGCGGAACAACAACGATATCACCAATAATCCACAATGTCCAGTTTTCTATTTTCTTCTTGGCCATGTACCACATTCCGGTGAAGAAAATACCAGATGCAAAAATATCAAAATAATTTTCGGTTTTTATCTCATAATCGAAGTATTTGTAAATACCAATGACAATAAATATTGTAAGGATGAATAATATGAGGCCGGAATATTTTTCAATTGTGTTTGTACGCGTGATTTCAAGCTGCTCGTCATTCTTTCCCTTTGACCAATTCCACCAGCCGTAAATGCTCATGATTGAAAAATACAGATTAATCATCATGTCACCTAAATATCCGGCACGCCAAAGTAAGTAAACGCTGATTACTGTTGCTATCAGTCCGGTTGGATACACTAAGATGTTTTCTTTTTTGGCATACCACACACTGAATATACCGAAAATGAAAGCAATGGCTTCCAGGATAATCTGCCAGAGCGGGGCATTTTTATAGGCTTCAATAAAAAAATCAAGCATGACAGTTGGATGGTTAATAGTTAAAAAAATTGATATCGTTTTCGAAAGCAGTTCCAATAACCACTAAGTCGGCTCCGGCTGCATAAGCATCGTCAATAGCTTTTTTGGTTCGGATACCGCCGCCTACAATTACCGGAATTTCGATTTGACCCGATACTTTTTCTATCATTTCTAAAGGAACTGTCTGTTGAGCACCACTTCCGGCCTCAAGATAGATGAGTTTGTTGCCGATGTATTCTCCGGCCTGTGCGGTTTGCAAAGTATAGCCGGGATTGTTTCTGCTGAGCGGTGTGGTTTGGCTTATGCGTTCAACTGCTGTTTGTTTTCCACTTTCGATAAGTATGTATCCGGTTGATATTACTTCGAGTTGGGTTTTCTTTAAAATGGGTACGGCGTTTACCTGATGTTCTATTAGGTAATCAGGGTTTCGGCCTGATAATAAAGTCAGGAAAAGAATGGCATCGGCTTTTTCGGAAATTTGTGATGGATTTCCCGGAAAAAGAACAATTGGTAATTCTATTTGTTGTTTCAGTGAAAGGATAAGTTCGTCAATAATGTCTGTCTCTACTATACTTCCGCCTACGAAAATGTGGGTAGCCGGAGATTTTTTAATTTTCTCCATTAAGGAAGGTAGTGAATCCATGTTGATTTTGTCAGGATCCAATAAAATGGCCAACAATTTTTGGTTATTCTCTTTAGCTGCTACAATTTGCGGGTAAACCATTTCTTCTTGCTTATTCAGTTGTAAAAGTAGGTCTTTTTTAAAATCGGTAAAATTTTAATGGTAATTTTGTTGGTGAACCTATCAAAATAATATGATTTCTGAAGCATTACTGATTTCAAATGGGGCGATTGCCAAGAAGTATAAAAAAGGAAGCCTGATTTTTAAAGAAAATGAATTACCGCTGTATTATTATCAGATTGTAACCGGTGAAGTTAAAATGTGTAACTTCAATGACGAAGGGAAAGAATTTATTCAGGGAATTTTTCATCACGGACAGAGTTTTGGTGAACCGCCATTGTTTTTGGAGCGGGTGTTTCCTGCCAATGCAATTGCGGTAACCGATTGTGAATTACTGGTAATGAAAAAAGAATTGTTCAGAAGATTGGTAACGGAGAATGCAGAAGTTTCGCTGGCAGTTATTGAAAATTTATCCCGGCGTCTCCATTATAAGGCGGTCATGTCTGCCGAAATCTCTTCACAGGATCCGGAACACCGTTTACTCACTTTAATGGATTATTCGATCCGTTTTTTTAAAATCGAAAAAGAACCGGAAGGTTACCGTATTGATTTGACCCGTCAGCAGATGGCTGATTTAACCGGTCTAAGGGTGGAAACGGTAATCCGTTCCATAAAAACCCTTGAAACAAAAAAGAAGATAAAAATCATTAACAGGAAAGTTTTCCGGTAATTTTTCCTTTATGATTTGAGTCATAAAATCAGGATGTAAGTGTGAATTAACTTTGTTGTAATAAAAACAAAGATTATGACACTTTATCAAAAAGCATTGGGAGATTTTCGCAAAGGATACATGGGATTTGCGACTTTGGCAATTATTGGGCAGAGCTGTTTCGGATCAGTTGCAGTAATGTATATTCTTCAAAATGGGACTTCATTTGGACAGATGATTCAGTTGGCGGCAGTTGTAATTGCCTGTATGATTCTTAACGGTTCGATTTTGTCACAGCAAAAGCCAAAATTGGTTTTCGACTTACTGTTAGTCAGTATTTTGGTTAGTTTTGTTATGATTGTGTTGAATACAATTTTTATTTAACCGTTATTTCCCGTGGCGTGCACAAATGAGCATATAATTCTGTTTTTCAGTGTTGGAGCCATTTGGGATTATCTCTTCAAAACAGATGTCGAAGTTTTCGATTTGATTGTTGAAATGTAATTCGGCTTTGCAGATTTTATCAGAAAGTAAAAAATCTTTTTCGAAAATATGATCTGAGAAACTGATGCCAACCTCATTTTTAACTTTGAAAATTGCTTCCTTGGTTCCCCAAATCACGGTGGCTTTTTTCGTTTGATCTTCCGGTGAAAGATTTTCGAGATGCCACATTTCCATAAACCGCGGAGCAATACGCAATACTTTTTCTTTGATTTGTTCGATGTCTATTCCGATGTTTTTCCTGCTCAGGGCAATTGCCGAAAAATCGAAAGAATGTGAGATTGAAATATGGGTGCCGTCATTTAAATGCGGTTTCCCGAATTCGTCATAAAACAAATCAAAATCGGTGTAGCCACAATGTTGAAGTAGCATCCGGACGCTCAAAAATCCCTTTTGATGGCTTTCTGATTTCATGTTTTCCATCCGGGCCAAAGAAGTGTCTTTGAGGGATGCCTGACGGAATAGTTCATTAAAATCTTCGGTTATTTCCCAAAGGAAAACCGTAGTGTCATTGTTGATATGGATGGTCTTGAATAAAGGCATGGCTCTCTAAAATAGCCCCGGTTGAAGCGGCATCCTTTTTAAAATTGTCAACTGAGCCTGTCGAAGTTCAATTTTAAAAAGATACAGCGGAAGACGGGAAATAGCTCCTAAAATTAAATATGCTGAAAATTAGTGTTTTATATTTATTAAACAAATATTAAATATCGATTAATAATTGGGAAATCGAAAACTAATCAGTAATTTTGCAGTCCGAATTTTGTTAAACAAATATACTAAAATAGATGAGTACAACAACAATTCCATTTGTAGCGTATAAGGTTAAAGATATTAATCTTGCAGCTTGGGGAAGAAAAGAAATCGAATTGGCAGAAGCTGAAATGCCAGGTTTAATGGCACTTCGTGCTGAATATGGAGCAAGCCAGCCGCTAAAAGGTGCACGTATTGCAGGATGTTTGCACATGACAATCCAAACAGCGGTATTAATTGAAACGTTAATCGCTTTGGGAGCTGAGGTAACTTGGTCTTCTTGTAATATTTTCTCTACTCAGGATCAGGCTGCTGCTGCTATTGCTGCTGCAGGAATCCAGGTTTATGCTTGGAAAGGTCTTGATGAAGAGTCTTTTGACTGGTGTATCGAGCAAACATTATTCTTTGGTGAAGACAGAAAACCATTGAATATGATCTTGGATGATGGTGGTGATTTAACCAATATGGTTTTTGACCGTTACCCTGAATTGATTCCTGGTATCAAAGGTTTATCAGAAGAAACAACTACAGGAGTTCACCGTTTATACGAAAGAATGAAAAACGGAACGTTATTCATGCCGGCAATCAACGTGAATGATTCGGTTACTAAATCGAAATTTGACAACAAATACGGATGTAAAGAATCTGCTGTTGATGCTATCCGTCGTGCAACTGACGTTATGTTAGCAGGTAAAAGAGTTGTGGTTTGTGGATACGGTGATGTAGGTAAAGGTACAGCGGCTTCTTTCCGTGGTGCAGGTTCTATTGTTACAGTAACTGAAATTGATCCAATTTGTGCTTTACAAGCTGCAATGGACGGTTTTGAAGTGAAAAAATTAGATACAGTGGTTGGAAATGCTGATATCGTGATCACTACAACTGGTAACAAAGATATTGTTGTTGGTAAGCATTTCGAAGCAATGAAAGATAAAACCATCGTTTGTAACATCGGTCACTTCGATAACGAAATCGATATGGCTTGGTTAAACAAAAACCACGGTGCGTCAAAAATTGAAATCAAACCGCAGGTTGATAAATACAACGTAAACGGAAACGATATTTTAATTTTAGCTGAAGGACGTTTAGTAAACTTAGGTTGTGCTACGGGTCACCCGTCATTTGTAATGTCAAACTCTTTCACGAATCAGACATTGGCACAGTTGGAGTTGTGGAATAACTCTGCTAACTATAAAAATGAAGTGTATATGTTACCGAAACATTTAGATGAGAAAGTAGCAGCTTTACACTTGGCTAAATTGGGAGTTGAATTGGAAACATTGAATGATGAGCAAGCTGCTTATATCGGTGTTGAGGTTCAAGGTCCGTTTAAGCCAGAATACTACAGATATTAATATTTGAAATTATTGATAGAAAAGCCGCTTCAATTGAAGCGGCTTTTTGTTTGGTAATATTTTTGTCTGCCAAAATTCTTAATTAGTTCTGTTTCAAAATGATTTGGCGGAATTAAATTGAAACAGCGAAGATTATTTCGTTGAGCAGATGATATTGATAGTCGATGTCAAATAAAAAGCCGCTCAATTAGAAGCGGCTTTTATTGTAATTGGTTTTATACATCGAATTTACTGTCGTAATAGTTTTTCAAAATCGGAATCTGTATGAATATCATGATGGCTGTCAAAACAAAGCTATAAGTAGTCACTGCTGAAAATTCATAAGAAGCTGTTATGTTATTGAAAGGAATAAAGTCTATGTGTGGAGCCCATCTGCTTGACCCTGTTGTGTCATAGAAAAAACTGGAAATGATCAAAGCCAATAATAAGCTAAATATAGTTATTAATATTTTCTTTGAAATCAACGGTTCGTATTTGGTAATGCTACTTGTTTTGGTTGTCAATACCTGTGACATCACTTTTGAAGTGAAATCGAACGATGGAGTGTCTAAAACACGATCCTTCATGAAGTGGTCAACCAGCTCCTCTATATGTTTGTCTTCGTTCTTACTCATAATAATTAATTATTTCAGGTTCTAATCGTTGCTTTAAGATGGAAGCTAGTTTCTTTCGGGTTCTGAAGAGCTTCACTTTAATATTGCTCACACTGTTGTTCATGATCTTGGAAATTTCCTCTACCGACTGTTCGTCAAAATAGTATAACGTTATCAGGAAAGCTTCGTCGCTTGGTAATTCTTCTAAACATTCCTGAATGGCTTGGTGTTTTTCTTTTTCGTCAATGGCATCAAAACTGTTTTCTAATGCTTTAGTCTGATGTTCGCTAAAATCCTCAATATAGGCTACTTTTTTTTCTTTTTTGTTTTTCTTTAAGGAGTCTAAGCAAGTATTGTAAGTTATTTTGTAAAGCCAGGTTGAAAATTTTGATTCACCTTTGAATTTATTCAAGGAATTGTAAATCTTGATAAATGTGTCCTGAGCAATTTCTTCGGCTTCTTCCTTATTGTTCAGCATTTTGATTGCCAATGAATAGACCATGTCTTTATAACGGTCAACTAATGTAGCAAAAGCATTAGTGTTTCCGTTTAAAACTAAATTGATATAATGTTGGTCTTCTATATGGCCCATATATATGTAAGACGACAAAGTATCGAATTAGGTTACAAGTTACGACAAAAAAATATTTTTTCTTTTTTCTGTAACCAAAATGAAACAGCGGTCGTCATAGCTTGTGAACATATCAATCAATATTAATTTAAATCAATCAATTATGTTAGGAGACATTTTAATTCCAATCAGTTTTTTCTTTGCCGTTTTCGGTGTGGTGTATCTTTATTTATCAACGAGAAACAGAGAACGTTTAGCACTTATCGAAAAAGGTGTTGATGCGAGTATTTTTATGCCGGGCGCAAAAAGTAAATCACCTTTTTATAAAGTAATACTTTTGAATCTGGCACTATTGTTAATGGGTATCGGTATTGGGGCTTTCACTGCTTTATTATTGACTACCTATACTTCATTGAATGAAAATGGTGTTTATCCGGCAACAATTTTTACCATGGCTGGAGCTGCTTTATTCATTGGATTCAATATGACCAAAAAATTAGACGAACAAGAATAGTTTAATCAAAAATCATCAATCAAAATCATGAACAAACAAATTATTACAATGGTTTCCCTTTTGATATTCTCATTAGGGACTACAAAAATGTTGGCTCAGGAGCAGCCATCAAAAACAGTATCTAAATACGATTATCATGCTGCGTTCGGACCAAATTTTTACACCAAGAATGCTACTGAAACCCGCTCGGTAAGCGGTCAGCCCGGAGCTAAGTATTGGCAAAACAGAGCCGATTATAAATTAACAGCTGTTTTAAATGACCAAAAGAATGAAATTATTGGAACAGAAGTCTTGACTTACACCAATAACAGTCCGGATAAAATTTCTTTTCTGTGGATGAATGTTGATCAGAATTTATTTAAGGACGGTTCGCGTGGGAAATCGACTATTCCTTCGTCAGGAGGCCGTAATGGGGATAAAGGGCAAATATTCGACGGAGGACATAAAATCAAGTCGGTTAGTGTTGTTTCAAATGCAAACGGCAAAACGGTTGAAAAAGAAGTTAAATTTGAAATTATAGATACCCGTATGCAGGTGTTTTTGCCACAGGAACTTCAAGCTAATGGAGGGAAAGTGACACTTAAAATTGATTTTTCATTTATTTCGCCCAACTTCGGTTCAAACAGAATGGGCGTGCATGAGACGCAAAACGGTAAAATATTCAGCATGGCACAGTGGTATCCAAGAATGTGCGTGTATGATGATGTTAAAGGATGGAATTCTTTACCATACCTTGGTGCGGGAGAGTTTTATTTAGAGTACGGTGATTTTGATGTGGCTGTAACGGCTCCTTCTAGTCATATTGTTGTGTGCTCAGGTGAATTAATGAATCCTGCTGAAGTATATACGGCAGAACAACAAAAAAGATGGAAGTTAGCTGCTCAAAGTGATAAGGCAGTAACTATCCGTTCGGCGGAAGAAGTTTCAAATGCTAATTCGAGACCTTCCGGAACGACCTTAACCTGGCGTTTTAAAATGAAGAACGCGCGTGATGTTTCATGGTCTTCATCAGCATCTTTTATAGTTGATGCATCTAAAATTAATCTTCCAAGTGGAAAAAAATCATTGGCTATTTCAGCTTATCCTGTTGAAAGTGCAGGGCAGGAAGCTTGGGGAAGATCTACCGAATATACTAAGTATTCCATTGAAAATTATTCTAAGCGTTGGTTGGAATATCCTTATCCGGCAGCCGTTAATGTCGCCAGTGGAAGTGCAGGAGGAATGGAATATCCAGGTATTGTTTTTTGCGATTGGAAATATGGTGGGGAAGATTTATGGAGGGTTACCGATCATGAATTTGGTCATACATGGTTTCCAATGATTGTGGGTTCTAACGAACGACTATTCGCCTGGATGGATGAAGGATTGAATACATTTATCAACTCGTTGAGTTCGTCAGATTTTAATAATGGGGAGTATAAAACCAAACCAAGAAATATGCATCGTGGTGCTAATTTTTTAACTAACCCGGATTTAGAGCCGGTAATGACAACTCCTGACGGAATGAAAGAACAAAATCTGGATGTGTTAGCTTATGAAAAACCGTCATTGGGATTAGTAATGTTGAGAGAGCAGGTATTGGGTAAAGAACGATTTGACAGAGCTTTCAAAGTTTATATTGAGCGTTGGGCTTTTAAGCATCCAACACCAGATGACTTTTTCAGAACAATGGAAAATGTAACAGGTGAAGATTTAAATTGGTTTTGGAGAGGTTGGTTCATTAACAACTGGAGATTGGATCAAGGGATTACTAAGATTAAATATTTAAAAAACAATCCTAAAAACGGAGCTTTGGTTTCTATAGAAAACTTCGAAAAAATGGCCATGCCGGTTATTTTGGAAGTAAAAACTAAGTCGGGAGCAGTAAGTCGTGTGCAATTGCCGGTTGAGGTTTGGCAGCGTAATACTGATTGGAAGTTTAAATTAAATACAATTGAAGAAATAGCAACGATTACGATAGATCCTGATCGTGCTTTTCCTGATGTGAATCCGAGTAATAATGTGTGGGAAGATGGAAAAAATGAATTGGAAAAAGAACCGGCTTTGGATGCTTACTTAGGAAAGTTTTCCAGCAAACAGATTCCGGTTAAAATTAACTTCACTAATGAAGATGGAGCACTTGTTGGTACACCTGAAGAAGGTCAAGGACCGCCGCTTACTTTTGAGTCAGCCGGAAAGGATAAATTCAAATCTGATGCAGCCGGAGTTGAGTTGCAATTTAATGAAGCTAAAAATGAGTTTACTATTAATATGGGCGGACAGAGTTTCTTGTTTGCCAGATACTAAATTTTGATTATAGATTGGTTAAAACCCTTGCTGAAAAGTGAGGGTTTTATTTTTATATAATGTCTGAAGTAAATTTACATTACCATCAAATTGCATCCGCGTATATCTGAATTGTCGAATCTTCCAAGAATTTCGAATGAATTGTTTCCTGTTATTTTGCCCAAATCCTGTGTTGCTATAAAAGAACAGGAATTGATGTTAGCTAAATCAATAACGTTGACTCCTCCTGTTTTACCTTCTTCAATGTAAGTTAAAGCGTCTTCAGTATCACGTACCAGAATTCTCATCCAGGCCGGACATTCAAATATGCCGTTACCTAACGAATAAGCCTGTGAAAGTAATTCGGTCATGCCGTACTCTGAATGAATTTCGGGAACGCCAAAACCAGAGCATAAGATTTCATGTAATTCTTCTCTGATAATCTCTTTTCGTTTGCCTTTCATGCCTCCAGTTTCCATGATGATGGTGTTTTTGAGCTTAAATTGCTGTTTTTCAATTAAGTCCAATAAGGCATAGGTTACGCCAATAAGAATTACGTTTTGACCATCATTATCCAAACGGATCAATTTTTCAATAAGTTCGTCGTGATTGTGGAGAAAGAAACCGCTCTCAGGATTATTAGATGCTTTGATTAAATCATCCACCATGTAAATTAGCGATGAACCTTCCCGTTCCAGATAGGATGGAAGTAAGGCCAAAACCACATAATCTTCAATATTCCCGTAAAATTGACGGAATGCTAAACGGTAACTGTCTTCGTAAAATTCCAAATCAGTAACATGGTGTCTGCTTGTATTCATTCCGGTTGTTCCGCTGCTTGTGAAAGTGGTTTGGATTGCTTCGGAAGAACTCAGTACATTATGGCTTTTAAAAAACTGAATGGGTAAAAAAGGAATATCTTCAATCCGTTTTACATTGGTTTTGTCTTTCTTTAAGAATGTACAAAAATCCCTGTAAACGTTGTTGTTGTCATATTGAAAACGAAATGCTTTCAGTGTGATTTTTTCGAATTCTTTTTTGGAGCCAATGTGAAATATGTCGGATGTACTAAGCATGGTCCAAAATTAAGCAAAAATTGAAAGCCCTGCAAAATGGCAGGGCTTTCGGGTATATGAAGATCAAAATTAATTGACTGTCAGTTCCTTGATTTCAGTTTTTCCGCCTTCTTTGATTTTGATGGCATAATTTCCTTTTTCAAATTTAGAAAGATAGATTGGTGAACCTACTGTTGTAGTTTTGAACACTCTTTCTCCTTTGAAATTGTAAATTGATACTTTTTTCTGAACGTAATTATCAGAAACTACGTAGATATGTTTCCCCATTTTTTTAGAATCGTAAGAAACAATTTTTAATCCATCAATCTTGCTGCTATTCATTTTGCTTTCTAATGCAGAGACTTTTTTTGCTGCTTTAGGATTTTCAATATCCTTTTGGTTTGTTGTTAAAGCGTTAGCAGAGATTGAAAGTGTAAGTGCTACTAAAAAATAAATCGTTTTCATATTTGATGTTTGTGTTATGTTCTTTGTTATTGATGATGTAAAAGTAGTTACTGCATTTCGTCGATAATAATTTAATCGGTAACTAATCTATTTACTCGACAAAAAGACACATTGTACTGAAAATGATTAGTTTGCAGATTTTTTATCTAACTAATTTTGGTGATGCGGATATGCTGAAATTGATTACAAGTTTAATTACATATAAAAAAATACCGCCTTGTGAAATTAAGACGGTATTTAAGTTGCTTATAATTAGGTTCTTGTGTGTTATTCAGTAGCAAATTTTCGTGGGTAAAATGTTTCTATGAAGCTAATGAGTAGTCATTGATGTGGGAAATTTTATAGAATGGGTTGATTTTGTCGATAATCAAAAAAACGTCAACCGGAAAGGTTGACGTTTTTTGAATAACTATATTATTATATGACTAATTCTTAACTATTTTACGGTTGATGGTTTTATTATCTTCTGTTTCAATTCTAATAATGTAAATGCCGTTCTGATATTTACTCAAATCGATTAATTGTTTTTTATCCTTGAAATTGTTATTACTATAGAAAGATTTACCATCTATTGATATTATTTCGATGTTCTTCATGTATTTGTCTTCAGAAGTAATGGTAATATAGTCGTTGGTTGGGTTGGGATAAATCAAGATTGAACTACCGATGTTATCCTCGTCTTTTTCTCTAATTGCTTTTTTGTTAACGTTTTCCGGACAATCCTCTATTCTGGCTAAAAATGTTGAATTACCATGAATGTAAGTGTTTGGTGCTAAATCGATACTCGTTTGCGCATTGAGTGTAATGTTTTGACCATTTACGTCATAGTTATTATTGCATACTATCCAAGAACTTGTATTGTATGTATGAGCGTAATTGTTTGTTGAAGGTTCTGGATTTGTTAAAGTTAGATTTTCAACACATAAATTGTTTGAACAACTCGGGTCATTTGAATTTAAAACTGTAATAGTAAGACTTGTACTTGTGGCACATTGTCCTGAGTTAGGTGTAAAAGTATAAGTAGTGGTCATGGTATTGTTTAATGGCGGTGACCATGTTCCTGTTATTGCATTAGTTGATGTTGTGGGTAGTGGATTTAATGTTGTGCCGGTGCAGATTGGTGCTGTAGCTGTAAAATTAGGTAATAGTATTGGGTCAACATAAATTGTGTCAGAAATAGTAATCAAACAGTTTTCAGAATTTATATAGGTGTAATTAATTTGATGGAGCCCTGATCCTGCTTGTGATGCATCAAAAGTAAAAGATGAGCCTAAGTTTGTTATTCCGTGTCCACTGAAAATACCATTGCTAGGGCATGAGCTAGTGTAATTCACTAAATTTTGCAGAGTTGAATTTGCGCAAATGTTTGCAGGCAGATTTAAGCCTGCTCCATGCGATGGAATAAGACTTACATTGTCAACAAAATAATAAGGTTGCCTTTGTAAATAAGCTATTGTGCCGCAGCCATTGATTGGAGTTACTGGGATTATGTTTATATCAGGTCCTGCTTGATTAGTTAATACACCAAGGTAAAGGTATTCTTCACCTCCTGTTGAATCGGTTGTAAATTCCAAAGAGACTGTATGCCAGCCATTTGTAATTGTTGAATAGACTGGAGATGTTTTAAGCATTGATTGATTACTGATGGGAATATAGGAGTTTCCAGATTGGAAAATAAATGTTTTGCTTAAGTAGCCCTGAAATTTTACAGCTACATTACTGGTTGATTCAGCTAGTGAAATATCCATATTCAATATGTATTTTGTATTTGGAAGTAATGGAGTTTTTAACTTCGTTCTGATGCTCTCGCTATATCCACTTCGATTGGTCATAACGTACATGCCGGCATATGCCCTGCCATTTCTTTGGTCAGTTTCAAATCCTAAATTATTGCAAGGAACGTTTAGGTTGACACCATTAGGAGCAGGTGTTGTTAAATCACTGTGAAAGTATTCGTTGCTTCCGTAAAGACGTGTCGAGCTCCAACCACATGCTGTATTGTGAAATTGGCTCATACTATTCACTAGAGTTTCATTATGCTGTTCGAAATCACCATTTAAAACCAGATTACAAGTTGATGGTATTGCACAACTACCGTTTTCAATTACATAAACGTAGATGTAAGTTATATTTCCTTTTTTTTCATCTAGATTTACTGGTATATATCTTAATAGATGTAGGCCAGAAACTGTACTGCTGAAGTTAATTGTGGTTGATGCATTGCCTGTTCTTTCAGAGAATGTTGCTGTAGTGTCGTAGACATCTTCAAGACATTCAAATGAAGCTGCGTTGTGGTCATTCAAAATGATGTTTGTAATAGCTATTTGAGTATTTGTATTTCCAATAAATGAAAACGTTCCTGTTGGTGAAATTCCATCATTCACCCCTGCTGTATAACTCCCGGTTGTATTACTTCCGTAATTATTATAACTGTTTAAAACGAAGTTTTCATCTCCATAAATAAAGTTCAAGGTATATCCGATATCAATTAAGGCATTCCGTTCTTCTGGTTTTAAAAAGCGTTTAGTGTATTCATTTCCGGAATTTTGTTTGTTACTCATTGCAAAATAAGTGTCATTGCCATTATTTGGAGGGCTAATGCACAAGTCTTCGAAATGACTGAAGCTACTGCCTTCTTCAAAGCAGTTTGGAGTGTACACTGGAATTGTATTGGTTCCAACAAATTTTAATGCATTTGAACAAATTGTCTGATTTGTTGTACAGTTTGATGCGTTAGCCGTCAATGTGCCTTCGTTATAATCATAATTGTACATTGAAGAACATGAATCTGAATTCGATATTACATACTGGTTATTCAAATTGTCTTTTATGTGAAGGTCGTAACGTGAGTAATATTGGTATCCTAATCCGAAAACTGATTGTCCGTTTTTTTTTATCAAACTATTGAAGCCTAAAACATGTGTAATTTCATGTAAAATGATTGAATATAAATCATATTCTCCTGTTTCTGTGGTTGAAAGCATATTTAAATTCCAGGAAGGGCTATCAAAATTAATTGACATCATGCCGTGGTAGAATTTTCCTGATGATGCCGTAGAGCCATCAGAATCAATTAGAGGTACTGCAGTTGATGTGTAGGAATCTATACCTCCGTGTATAGTTTTGTATACTTCTCCATCGATAATACCACCAAAATTTACTACAGGATTATATGGCATTGTGTAGAATGAGGTTCCTGTGCCCAAAGCATTGCTAGGTGCATTCAAGTTGTCAATGTTTCGTATCCAAAGTCTGACTTTTGTGGTGTTTGTAGGATCTTTGATAGGAGCATCTATGATAAAGTCTGAAATATCTTTTAAGACCCTACAAAGAACTTCTCTGCGTTGGTTATGGATCGGATTGCTGGTGTTTTCCATGCCGGAGTTTGTTTCAAAATACAATTCGAATATGCCCGGATTGCAACTAATGGTAGTTGTTCTGCTTGTGTTGTTGTCTTTTATTTGATCTTTGCCTACTTCTAAATCTTTTAACTCGTATTGATTACCAAAACGATCGAAAACTTTATCAAAATATCCGTTGGGAGTTAATATTATTTTGTCTGATGGGATTTGTGCTTTACCAATAACTCCAGTTATTAGTAATAGAAAAATGATTATTTTTTTCATGTCTTATTTTCTAGCACTGTCTTTCTCAATCAATTTGCTTACTAAAGCTTTTAATTCTTTGATTTCTTTAGCTTGCTTTTCGTTGATTTTATTTTGTTCGATAACATACAATGTTAGTTCTTCAATTTTTTCTTGTTGGATTTTAGACATTTCGCCTAATTCAATGCCATTGTTTTTTACTTCTTCAGCACTTGGGACATTGATTAAATGACCTTTTGTAGCAATGTGATTTTCTACTTCAGTAAGTGTTGGCAATCTATAGTCTTTCTTGAAAACATAATCAGCCCATGTGCTTTGAAGGGTTACACGGACTTGCTCTGTTAAAATACCTCCCTTTACAAAAAGATTGTAATTAGATACATTAACAGTTCCGCTTGTTGAAGGATAATTGCTAAATCCATAGCCAATACCTACTTTGCCATTGAATTTTAATCTGTCATTCGCGAAATCTCCCCAAATAAGAGAGGTTGATGAATCTGTATTGTCTATCATTAATTTGTCATTACCGGTTTCGCGTGATCCGACATTATATCCTATAAAGACATTTCCTGATCCAATTTCTTCACTATCACCGCTTGCATTTGGTCCTGTAAATGCTCCTAGGAAAGTATTTCTACTGCTTCCTGTTGTTGTGCCTGATCCCATACATGACCCAGCTCCGATGTATACATTTCCGATTCCTGTTGTGTTCATTACTCCAGCAGCCATTCCAATAAATACATTGTTTAATCCTGATGTGTTGTTTTGTCCGGCATCTGTCCCTATAAATGAATTAGAAGAGCCTGTGGTGTTTTGTGACCCGGCTCCAGTGCCTATAAAGCTGTTGTTTGATCCGTTGGTGTTATATATACCGCTTTCATGACCAATAAAAGTATTGCTAACTCCTGATTGATTTGTGGTTTTTCCCGACTGGTATCCGTAAAATGTATTCCGTCCGATGCCTGAAGTTGTAGTTCCAGCTTGGGAACCTCCACTAGTGGCTAAGCTGTTTGACTGGACATTTTGTGCATTGCTTAATAATGAATAAACGCTAAAAAAAGTAATTAAAAAAAATGTTTTGTTTTCATGATATCATTTGAGGTTATTTTTATTCAGGATGTTTCAGAGGCAAAAAAAATGTTTGCTATGTGTTAAGTTTGTTAATGAAAAAGCACTAATGATGACTAGTGCTTTTGAAGTTTGCTTTTTGAAAAAGCTATTCAATAACAAATTTTCGTGTAGCCGTTTTTTCTTCTTCAATTATTTTGGCTACATAAACTCCTCTGGACAAACCAGATAGATTAATTGGGCTGTTATTGGTCTTGATTTTTAAAACTATTTTTCCTAAAGTGTCATACAATTCCACTTGTTTTTCTGAAAAACTGTCAGAAGTAACAAATAATGTGCTTTTAGTAGGATTAGGATAAACTTTAAGGCCTGCTATTGTGTTTTTATTATTGTTTAGCGCAGATGTACCAGTAAGTTTGATATCGTCAACTCTAAATCCTATGTTAGATACTGGGTTTTCAAAACGAATTCTTAGGTTTTGAGTTGTTGGAATTGTTCCAGATGGGGTAATGATTTGCCATACTGATGGGCCAGTAGCTCTTGTGTATGTTAGTGGTGTCCAAGTATTACCGTCTTCACTTACAGAGATTGTTAATTCGTTTGTAGAAGCAAGTGTGCCTTTGTAATGACCGAAAGACATAGTAATGTTTGAATAATCCATCGTGTTAATTCCTCCTATTATAATTTCTTTAGCAGGTGAAGTCCCTCCTAAAAATACACAGCCTCCTCCTGAGGCTCCTTGGTAATCAGAAGGGGTTAAGGTTGTAAGTGTTGCGTTTCCGTTAAAAGAAATTGGTGCGGTATTGTTTTGGAAGGTATGAGATGATATTTGTGTTGGGCTTGTGACAGGAGTTCCGAAGTTTTCAGAGAAAATTGTTGTTTGTGAAAATACAGCCGAAGAAACTAAGGCTAAAAAGGTAATGTAAAGGTTTTTCATTATTTATTTTTTAGCCGGCAAAAGTATAAAAAAAGCACTGAGAATATCAGTGCTTTTTAAGAATTTTATTAAAAAATAGTTATTCAATTACGATTTTTCTTGTAGCGGTTTTACCTTCTTCGGTAACTTTTACTACATAAACGCCACTTGTTAAACCAGATAGGTTGATCGGAGCGTTAGTAACTTTAGCTTTTAAAGCAACTTTGCCTAAAACATCATAAAGTTCAATTTGTTTTTCTGCGAAACTGTCAGAAGAAATATATAAGTTGTTTTTTGCTGGGTTAGGGTATACTTTTAAACCTGAGATACTATTGTCAGGATTGCTTAAAGTACAAGGACTTAAAGTAGTAGCTGTGTTTCTTGGAGTAGGAGTGGCAACAGTAAAATCTGCTGAATTGCTGTCTGTGTCTATACAGCCTCCGGTGTTTCTTATTGCAGCTGTTGTATTGGATAATGCACCAGTAGCACCAGCGCCTTCAAAAGCATTAGCAGATCCATATCCTACCTTGTCTATAATGTTGGCTCCAGATGGGTTTGATGTAGTTTCTTGTGTTGTGCTATTTACGAGGATTACTTTTCCGTTAGCTGAAGCCATTGCAATTGCTCCAGTTGCAGCACCGTTACTTCCAAGGGTTCCAGGGTTTGCTCCATTTGCATCAGGTGTTGGTAATGCAGATCCGGTAGCTCCTCCGCCTTGTTGAATAAGAAAATATTGACCAGGTTGTAATGTTACATTAGGAAGAGGTGTCATGAACCAAAAGTTATTTGGTGCAGCAGCAGGTCCAGCTGTTGATGTGTACTGTACTGACCATCCGTTAAGGCTAACTGCAGCTGTTCCACGATTGAATAATTCAATAAAATCATTTGTATATGGTGCTCCGGCATTACCACCACCACCGTAAACTTGGCTAATTACAACTTGTGCATTACTTGTTAATGCAGTGGCTAATAAAGCACCTATAAAGTAAATTTTTTTCATTGTTTTTTATTTTTAATTGGACAACAAATATAATAAGTAATTTCTTTAGGAAAAAAGAATTCAATGTAAATAAAACTTAAAGTTTTATGATTTTTCCAATTTGTTTTATTTGATGATTAACTTCCGTGTAGCACGTTGTTCACCTTCTTTGATTTTGATGATGTAAACTCCCGGCGTTAGAGAAGAAACGTTTAGTTCCTTACTGGAAATTGTGATTTGCATCACGCGTTTACCTAATACGTCAAAAATTTCGATATCCTTTGGTGCAGTGGTTTTTGAAGTAATATACACACGGTCATTGACAACCGGATTGGGATATATGTTTAAATTTTCAAAGGGTTGTTCCTGGATTTTTGAATTCACGGCAGTATCCTTATTTTCCTGGGCGTAAATGCCTGAAGAAAAAAGAAGTAACAAAGATGTAATATAAAAGTATTTTTTTGCCATTGAATCAAATTGAATTGTAAAGATATAAAAAATATTTCAAAAATTATACCAAAAAAAATGCTCCATAATTGGAGCATTTTTTATTGAACTTTTTCAGTGATTATTGTACTAAACTTACACCGTCTACAGTACTCCAGGCACCGCCTGTTAAACTTGCACCTGTTGTAGATGTTGTAGTTGTGTATTGTCCTGTTGGGAAAGCAACCGTGAATGATGCTCCGGCTCCAGTTTGTGGAGTTGATCCGGTAATTTTAACATTAGTCAATTTGATTTTTGAAGCATTCACCTGATTGTTATTTGTTGCTGCATCCTGGATTCTTACCGCTACTGCATTAGCATCGTTATAACCTTCGATTAAAATGTTGCTGAAATCTCCGTTTCCTTCTTTTTTGAATTGGATTGCATCATATTCAACAGATGCATTTTCAGTTAACGTACCTGCCGCTCTTTTTAATGTAATGTTCGTTACTTTTGGCCAGAATGCATTGTTAACTGATTTACATTCAACTTCCATTCCGAAGTTTCCTGTTCCCGTTTGGTATGCATACCAGTTAGAGTTGTCTTGACCTCTCCATCCGTCTTGCCAGTCGAAAGAATCATCCGTGTTTCCGTAGCAGATAATGTTTTTAGCACTTACAGTTCCTCCGTAAAATTCGATTCCGTCATCTGAACCTTTGTAAGCTACTAAGTTTTCTAAAATTGTACCGCTACCTACTGCGTACATTGAGAACGCGTTTAATTCTTTTGTTCCGTCAGCGATTTTTCTTCCTGCGTATTCCACACGTACATATTTTAATGTTCCGCTGTTATCTGCAGCTACAGTTCCGCCGTAAGTTGTGCTTGTTCCGTCTTCAGAAGTAGCAGTAGTTGAAGAAGTTGAAGGAACGATTGGAGCATCTCCGTACATCACAATTCCGCCCCAAGCTCCAGGAGTTTTAGTAACTGAAGTACAAATGATTGGTTCTGCTGCAGTACCAACCATGATTAGTTTTCCACCTTTTTCAACAGTTAAAGTGATTAATCCGTTAGCGTCCTGTGCAGTTAAAACCGAACCTGCTTCGATTGTTAATGTAGCTCCTGATTTTACTCTTACAGAACTTGATAAAGTGTAATTTCCTTTTACATACGTTTTGTTTGTAGTAATATCTCCTGAAATTTCCCCAGTTACCGGTTCAACTGAAGAATCGTCATCACTTGAAGTACAACCTGTAAAAAGTGTAGCTAAAATTGAAAGACTAAAGATTAATTTTTTCATGGTGTTGTCTGTTTTAATTTTTCTGATACAAAACTATTACGCTTGTTTTTTTTAATGGTTATCAGAAAATTATTGAATTGTTATTCTTCTAAATTGTTTTTTAAAGCCAATGTTAAGACTGTTAATTTATTAGAATGTATAACCGATTGTCAATCCGAATCCTGTTCCTTTTTTGTATTGACGTACCGTTAAATCATTTTCATAGATGGTAACTTTGCTGTCATCACCCATAACTCTTTTGAAATTTGGATTTAAGATGTTGTCAATCGATAATTTTGCCTCAAGGTTTTTTGATAACTTACTGGTCCATACGAAATCCAGTTTTTGGAATGGTTTTTCGTAAATGTGGTCTAATCCTGAAGTTCCTACTGCATAAATTCTGTCTCCTGTTACTCCGTATACTAAAGTCATGGTGTTTTTCATGTCTTCATTGAATTCGAATTCATATTTTAAGTCAGAGTTGATTACCCAGTCAGCAGCTCCCTGTAGTTTTCTTGTGTCTGAATTCTCTGCAGGGTTGTTGATTTTGTCTACTTTTACTTTGGTCTTCATTAATGAAGTATTGAACCCGAACGTGAATTTGTCCAAAGCCGGAGCAATACGTTTTAATTGTAACAATAATTCTAATTCAGCTCCGAAAATAGTTGCACTTTTTGAGTTGTCGAAAGTTGTGATTTGTCCGCCGCTGCTCGCACTTTGAACAAATATTCTCTCAATTGGGTTTTGGATTTGTTTTCCGAATACACCCACAGCAAGCATTTCACTTTCTTTTGGGAAGATTTCATATTTCAAATCAAAATTCAGGTTATCAGTGTTTTTCAATGATTTCCAGTTCTGTTCAGCCTGGAATACTGTTCTGGCTAATGGGTAGTTACCTAAAACAACTGTACCATCGGCATTTAAGTACTCAATTGGTAATAACTCCGCAGAAGCCGGTCTTGTGATGGTTTTCGAAGCAGCAAAACGCAGGTTACTTTTGTCGTTCAGGCTGTATTTTGTGTTAACCGATGGTAAGAAGTCGATTTCATCATCTGTTAATTTTGAGAACGGACTGTTAATTCCGTACCCTAAACGTCTGAATTTGATTTCGCGTAATGATTTCTCAATACGGACACCTCCGTTGATTTCCCACTTTTCTCCAAAATTCCAGAATAAATTTGCGTAACCAGCCTGTATGTTTTGGTATAATTTCGATTTGTAATCTTCGTTCGAAGTTTCTGTGAAATTAACGTTTCCGTTTTGTACGGCATTTGATACAACGCCTTCAATGTTGTTTAAGCTCGTTGTGAATTGGGGAAGTGCTGTGGAAATTGGTTTTCCGAATAAGAATCGGTAAGATGAAATTTCCTCATTGCTGAATCCGTTGTAACCTACAGATAATTTGTTGTCTTTACCGTTTTCGGTAGTGTTCAGTTTTATGTTGTATTCCAGCATTCCAGAGAAAAAGCGGTCACCTGAAATGTCTAAATGTTGTCTGATTAAGTTGTTTCCACCGAAGTTTGCCGTAATCTGGTCTTCTCCGCTTAATTCTCCCACGATGAATTTTCTGTCCGGTTGTCCGAATTTTGTTTTTACATATGAAAATCCGCCTTTTAAAGTATGTTTTTTGTCTTCAGTCAAATCGTAGTTACCAATGATTTGGTTGTTCCAGTATTGTGTTTCTTCAAACTGATTCAAACGGATGATCATGTTTGGCTTGTTGGCCTGACTGTTTGTGTAACCAAATTGGTCTTCGATTTTAGACGAAGTGGCTCTTAATAAGAATGAATTGAATCCAATCCCGAAACGGTTTGTTTTATATTTTACGCTCGCTAATCCAGAAACAGTTGTTTTGAAATCATATGAAGTCGTGAATAAATTGTTGTCGTAATTTCCCTGTCCGAAGTTGAAAGTACGCTCAACTCCTTTTCTGATTACATAGGCATTGTCCTGATTAACTGAAACAATATAGTTTAGGTTGTTTTCTCCGACTTTAACTTTGTTGGCATGTAAAAAGCCTAAGCTTGTATTGATCGGACTTGATGATTTGTCTGCATTCCAGTTGCTGTTTTTGCTGTAATCAGCATATTGTGACGGAGTCATCACTACTCCTGAAGGTCTGCTTCCGAAATAACCAGGCAATACTTTGTCATCACCGTTTAATCCCAAAAATCCTTGAGTTGTATTGGCGTCTTCTGAGATTAAGAAATCTTCACCATTGTTGTTTGTTACATAACTGAAACCAGAAGAGATTTTAGTAATGCTGTTTTTAGGTTGTGAAGTTTCGATATTGATGGTTGCGCCGGCAAAGTCACCTGAAATATTTGGGTTGAATGTTTTATAAACATTTAAAACACCTACGATATCTGTCGGGAATAAATCAGTTGGGATGATTTTTTTGAACGGACTATTTGAAGGTGCCTGTAAATCATTTATTAATAAGTTGTTGTAACGATCTTCTAATCCGCGCACGAATAATCCGCGTCCGTCAACTTTAGCGATACCGGTGATTTTAGTTAATCCTTCCTCTACATCGCTTACACCTTTTCTTGACATTTCCTGTGCACCGATACTTTGTTTGATTTCAACTGCTTTTTTCTGTTCTAATAATAAAGCGCTTTCTTTTTCGCGGTTTACAGTAGATTTGATTACTACGTCTTCCAAAGTTACACTTCCGGTACCAATGGTTTCGTTGATGGTTTTGCTTTCGCCTTGTGTTATGCTGAATTGTACTTCTTTAGATTCGTAACCCAGAAAACTGAAAACCACAGTGTGGCTTCCTGCCGGAACTTCTAAAGTGTATTTTCCGTCGATATCCGTCGTTGTGCCAATTGATTTACCTTTGATGGAAACATTTGCAAACGGAAGAGGTTCTCCTTTTAAGTCTTTATCTGATACCACACCAGATATAGTTGTTTTTTGTGCAAAACTTACTAAAGAGAGTAATAAGAACAAAAATGTTAATTTAAGTTTCATTGAGTAGCTGTGTTTAATTTTGGTGCAAAGGAATGTTAGCTACGTAAAGATTGTGTTAATTGGAAGTTACATTTTGGTTTTCATTATGTTTCCTGAATGTTAAGAGATTAAATTTGTGTAATCACAATATTTTCTTTCAAATATTACATACTTTTACATCAAATAACAATCAAGCTCTTTGTATGAAAAAGAAGGATATTAAGATTCTTTTAGTTGATGATGAGGTAGATATCCTGGAAATCGTAGGATACAACTTAACACAAGAAGGTTATCAGATTTTTACGGCTGATAACGGAAAAAAAGCCGTCGAAAAAGCAAAAAAACATCTTCCCCATTTAATTATTATGGATGTCATGATGCCCGAAATGGACGGAATGGAAGCTTGTGAAAATATCAGAAAAATCCCTGAATTAAGCCAAACCATTATTACATTCTTAACGGCACGTAGTGAGGATTATTCGCAGGTTGCCGGATTCGATGCCGGAGCTGATGATTATATTACAAAACCGATCAAACCAAAAGTCTTGGTAAGTAAGGTAAAAGCATTGCTTCGCAGACTTAAAGATGAAGAAACGGCAAGTGATAGTCTGAATGTAGGTGGTATCGAAATTAACCGCGAAGAATATAAAATACATAAGGACGGGGAGGAAATTATCCTGCCAAGAAAAGAATTTGAACTGTTTTATCTATTGGCTTCGAAACCGGGTAAAGTCTTCAAAAGAGAAGAAATTCTAGATAAGGTTTGGGGAAATGAAGTGGTTGTGGGTGGTCGTACCATCGATGTGCATATCCGTAAGCTGAGAGAAAAAATCGGTGAAGAATTATTCAAAACAATTAAAGGAGTTGGGTATAAATTTGAGTTTTAATGAGTATCAATTTTAAGAAGACGTATAAGTTTGCGGTAAAATCGGCACTGTATATTGCGTTGTTTTCTTCAGGATTTGTTACGATACTGACTTACTTCTTTTTTACTGTTAACTGGATTTTCAGTTTAGTGTTTGCTATCTCAATATTTAATTTTTCCTTTTTTGTATTGCAATACCGCGTTGAGCATTTCATTTATAGAAGGGTTAAAAAGATTTATGATGATATTTCCTTTCTGGATTCGACCGAATTCAGGAGCCAGCCCATTACTACCGATATGGCTACTTTGACCAAACAGGTGAAGAAGTTTGCAACCGATAAGAAATTGGAAATCGAAATGCTGAAGGATCGCGAAGAATATCGTCGCGAATTTTTAGGTAATGTTTCCCATGAGTTAAAAACGCCATTGTTTACCGTTCAGGGTTATATTTCTACATTGCTTGACGGTGCTCACAAAGATAAAGTGCTTCGGAAAAAATATTTGGAACGCGCCGAAAAAGGAGTAGAACGTCTCGTGTATATCGTGGAAGACCTGGATATGATTTCAAAACTCGAAATGGGTGACGAAAGTCTTGAAATGGTTGAGTTCGATATGGTAGAATTGGCTCAGAATGTAATGGACTTGCTTGAAATTAAAGCCAATAAAAAAGATATTACCTTGAGTTTTGATTCAAAATATTATAAACCAATTATGGTTTTGGCCGATTATGAAAAAATCCAGCAGGTGATGTTGAATCTGGTCATGAATTCGATTAAATATGGTAAAGAAGGCGGATCAACGGAAATTGGTATAGAAGATCTGACAAACAATAAAGTGATTGTCCGTGTAAGTGATAACGGTGAAGGAATTGAAAAACAAAATATTCCGCGTTTATTTGAACGTTTCTTCAGGGTTGATAAAAGTGGGGCAAGAAGTGAAGGTGGTTCCGGACTCGGATTGTCTATTGTTAAACATATTATTGAAGCACATGATGAAAAAATTTACGTGCAAAGTAAATTTGGTAAAGGGTCAGAATTTTCATTTACTTTAGAGAAAGTGTAATAAAAACATTTTTTAAGATATAAAAATTAAATTTTTAATCGAATTAATGTCAAGTTGTTGAATTTGAGTTAATTCGATTTTTTTATGTTTTTTTTCAATGTTACGAAATTGTTAAGTAAAAGTTTTTTTATTGTAAATTATTTTTTATATTTGATTAAATAATTTATAAATCCTTAAATCGTAGACCTATGAAAAATACATTTTTAGCATGCGCTTTATTAGTATCAGGAATGATGATGGCGCAGGAAGTTGAGCCAAAATACGAAATTGACGGTAATTTAGTGAAAGCTACTTATTATTATGACAATGGGAGTGTAAAGCAGGAAGGTTTTTATAAGGACGGAAAAGTTCATGGTACATGGGTTTCTTATAACGAAAAAGGAATCAAAACTTCGATAGGCGAATTCACAAATGGTAAAAAAACCGGTAAATGGTTTTTCTGGAGTGACGGAGCTTTAAATGAAGTTGATTACAAAGATAGCCGCGTAGCCGTGGTAAACAAATGGGAAAAAGAAACAGTTGCTTATAGAAAATAAGCTGAACTGACCTACTTGATAAAATAAAAAACCGACAATCGTCGGTTTTTTTTATTTGAATACTTCCAGTAAATCCTGCCATTTAATATGGCTTTCAAAACTCCGTAAGCCTTTGTATAGTTCGATTTTATCCAATTTCTTTACTTTGAATTTTTCCTGACTGCAGGATGGAACCAGTCCTTCCTCCTTGAATTTTTTAGCTAAATATTCCTGTTCATATTGTCCAGGAGTCGGGATGAAAAAAGCTTTCTTTTTCAATTTGGCCAAATCCATAACAGTGGTATAGCCGGAACGGCATAAGATCTTTTCACTTTCGTTGAAAGCAACTTCAATCTGTTCTGAATTCATATAATTGTAAAAAGTGAATTGGTTTTGTTTTTGGATGCGCTGTTCTTCTTCAATTTTGCCTTTTACAAAGAGAATTGTACCGTGATAAGATTCCAATTCGGAAATCAGTTTTTCTTCTAACATGGTTCGTTGTGGTTCCGGACCAGAGAGGATAACCATTAGGTCGTATTTCTTTTCAAGGTTCTTTTTATGCAGACGGCTCAACGGGCCGATATATTTTACGTTGGTTTGTTTCTTTTCGGGATGGCCAAGGTTTCCACTTAAATTAGGAAATGTGTCTACATCGGGAACCCAGCATTCGTCAAATTTTTTAATTACCTGATTGTGCAGTTGGGTTGTAAGCCAGGTCGTGTTCCCTGTCATCACGTTCAGCTGGTGGGTGATGAAAACTGATGGAATAGTGTCGCTAACAACGCCCAAACGGTTGTCGGATACAATACCCTGAATATTGTACATCTGGATAATCTGTCTTGTTTTGTTTCTCTCTTTTAAAATCGCGCGAATCATTTTGTGGCTGTTTAGAAACAGCTTTAATTTGAAATTGGCTCCGTTTTTGGCATATTGAATTTGGTAAGAGGGTAATTCAATTGTTTGCAGGTTTGGAAATTCCTTTTGTAAAAGTTCCAAAGCAACTCCGTCTGATGCGATAATCGGATTGAAATCATTATCGATCAAAGCGTTGATTACCGGTATACATCGCGTTGCGTGTCCCAGTCCCCAATTGAGTGGCGCTACAAGGATGTTCTTTTTTTCAGATGCTGTTTTAAACATAAATTATTTTTCAATGATGGAAATGAATTGTTCAACCAAATGGTTTTCGTATTCGAAAGTTTCCTCATATTGTTCAAAAGTAATGCTTTCGGTCTTATGGTCATACAACCTCCATTTTTTCTTATTGTATTCCAAAGCTGTCAGATTTTCGATCCAGTCTCCCGAATTCAGGTAAGTGGTTTCGCCATGCTGGTTTTTAACCTGTTCTATTTTTGGTTCATGAATGTGTCCGCAAATCACATAATCGTATTTTTTTTCAATAGCCAGTTCAATGCAAACGCTTTCAAAATCGGAAATAAATTTTACTGCCGATTTCACACTGGACTTGATTTTTTTGGATAACGAATAAGGTTCCTGGTTCATTTTGATTAATGCCCAATTGATGGCTCTGTTCAGAAGAATCAATGAGTCGTATCCCCATCCACCCAATTTGGCCAGCCATTTGGTGTGTGTTATGGAAGCATCAAAAACGTCACCGTGAAAAATCCAGGCTTTTTTGCCGTCTAAATCCAGCGTCATTTTATTGAG
Organism: Flavobacterium amniphilum; assembly: GCF_023634845.1. Classification (GTDB taxonomy): domain Bacteria; phylum Bacteroidota; class Bacteroidia; order Flavobacteriales; family Flavobacteriaceae; genus Flavobacterium; species Flavobacterium amniphilum. The sequence goes on from NZ_JAMLJL010000008.1 coordinate 171,881, forward strand.
CAGACTGAAATTCCCCAAATGGATATCGGTGAATTTACGCAAAAGTTCATCGTGGTTGCCGGTGAGGTAGTAAACTTTGGTTCCTTTTGAACTTAATGAAATGATTTTTTTTAAAACTTTCAGGTGCGTGGGAGGGAAATAGGATTTTCTAAATTGCCAGATGTCAATGATATCTCCATTCAAAATCAGAATCTTTGGTTTGATTGCCGATAAGTAATCCAGTAATTCTTTGGCATGACACCCGTAGGTTCCTAAATGAACATCAGAAATGACAACGACTTCTACTTTTCTCTTTTTCAAAGTTTTTTATTTCAAATTAACTCAAGATATGTTGCAGGAATGTTACTGAGATGTTATAAAATGGTTTCGGGCTTTAATTTTTTGTGTCTAAACAACTTTGGTTTTCAAAAACAATATAAATGCCTACTTTTGCCAAAAATTTATAGCAGTGGGAAGTAAGAATAAGTTAAAGAGATTTAAAGAAAACGAAACATTCACAAATGTATTTCAGCCAACAAGAGAGGAAGTGGTTTCAAACAGTTTTGCTTTAAAAGGAAAGTGGAATGCTGATTTTTTTAAAAATGACAATCCGATTGTTTTGGAATTAGGTTGCGGAAAAGGTGAGTATACCATCGGTCTTGCCGAAAGTAATCCTAATATAAATTTTGTCGGTATTGATGTTAAAGGTGCACGTTTCTGGCGTGGTGCCAAAACTTCAGTTGAAAGCGGAATGGCTCACGTTGCATTTGTGCGTACGCAAATCGAACTGATCGATTATGTTTTTGCCGAGAACGAAATCAGCGAAATCTGGATTACATTCCCGGATCCGCAAATTAAATATAAGCGAACCAAACACCGTATGACCAATTCAGAATTCCTGCAATTGTACAAAAAGATTTTAAAACCGGACGGAGTCATGAATCTTAAAACCGATTCTGAATTCATGCATGGTTATACTCTGGGATTATTGCATGGGGAAGGTCACGAAGTATTATATGCTAACCACAATGTGTATAAAAACGAAGGCGCTCCCGAAGCAGTAACTTCAATCCAGACATTTTACGAAAAACAATATTTGGAAATTAACAAGGCAATTACGTATATTCGATTTAAAATTAAATAGCATTTATGGCTTATATCCTGCCGCTTCTTTTTGGGTTTGCTGTCTCAGTAATAGGAATTCTTCCTCCGGGATTAATTAATATGACAGCAGCCAGAATTAGTCTTCAGGATGGAAGAAACAGAGCCATGATGTTTACAGCGGGTGCTGTTTTGATTATTTTCTTCCAGACTTATCTAGCCTTAATTTTCGCAAGGTATATTGATGCTCATCAGAACGTGGTTATTCTGCTCAGGGAAATCGGATTCGGTATTTTTGCATTGGTAACCGTTTATTTTCTGTTTATTGCCAAAAAGCCAAAAGGTAAAATCAAGGAAGATCTTAAAATTAAAAGCAAAAAGAGCCGGTTTTTTCTTGGAATGCTGATTTCGGCTATTAACTTTTTTCCGATACCTTACTACGTGTTTGTTAGTGTGACGCTGGCTTCTTTCGGGTATTTTAATTTTGAACCGGCTTCTGTTTACAGTTTTGTGCTGGGCGTGGTTTTAGGTTCGTTTTTAGTGTTTTATACTTACATTGCTTTCTTTAATAAAATACAGCATAAAACCGAATTCATAATGAAAAACATGAACATCATAATTGGTTCCATAACCGGAGTGATTTCTGTTTTTACCCTGTACAATATCCTGAAATACTATTTTAAATTCTAAAAGTACGCTGTGGCCAAATCCAAATTCAATCCGGACAACGATAATTTCTTCGAAAGAGTGTATGAAATTGCACGTCAGATTCCGGAAGGTAGAGTTACTTCGTATGGCGCCATTGCCAAAGTTTTGGGAGCAGCCCGTTCGGCAAGGATGGTAGGTTGGGCGATGAATGCGTCACACAATATGGAAGATGTACCAGCGCACCGTGTTGTAAACCGTAATGGTGTCCTCACGGGTAAACATCATTTTGACGGAACTAGCCTAATGCAACAATTGCTCGAAAGTGAAGGTGTTGAGGTGGTTGATAACCAAATTGTTGATTTTGAAAAATATTTTTGGCAGCCCAACGTTAGAGAAGAATAACTTCTGTTAATGAAAAAACTACATATACTCTTAATAATAGTTACGGTATTTGCATCTTGTTCTGATAAGAAGAAAAATGCTTTTCCCCGGCTGACCGGTTTTGAAACAGATAGTATTGTTTTTGTAAACAGTAAAGAAATGTTGCAGAACGAGTCTCCAATCATTGCAGCCAATTTTAGTAACGATGTTTCGATCTTTAAAATGTTCAAAGGGTATTTTGAATATGATAAAGAGACAAAAATGTATAAGGGAATTAAGGGTGCTTTTTTTTTAAAAGAGAGAGATCTGAGTATTTTTATAGATACGACTTATGAATTTACCTCCAAAGGATTGCGATTTAAAAACGTGCTGTTTTCTGTTAATAAAAAGATGTTAGCAGATAGTGTACATAATAAGTTTTATCGGAATAAGGTTGGGTTTTTTGAGGGGTATAAGTTGGAGCAACGCAATGTTTTGGCTTATCCAGTTCTGTTTTTCAATAATTCTTCAAAAAGTATTCCGTTTGGCGATACAAGTCTCTATGTTAGTGTTATTCAGGAAGCAAAAGATTTTGATGGTAAGTGGAAGCCAATTGAGTTTTCTTATACGATTGGTTCTTGTATACCTCCTCTAGATCTTTTGTTGCAACCAAAGCATTATTCTGCTGCCTCGATAATAAAATATGATGGAGACTTCAAAACGAAAATCAGGGTAAAATATTCAGATGGTCAAAATTTTTTTTATTCGAATGAAATCAATGGAAAGATCAATCGTTCTCAATTTAATCAGAAAGATTTGATGAAGTTTGTTGAAGATAGAAAACCGGGAGAATTATCTTTTTACGGTTCACAGCGATTAAAGTTGATGTTACTGGAAAAAGCGGATTAGTTTTTTGTTAAAAGCCTCTCATCAGTATTCTCTATCTGATTATAACAAAACTTTAAACCCTCAAACTTTCAAACTTTTAAACTTCTGACTATCTTTGCAATCTAAAATCAGTTTAAATAAACATAGCTGAAACAGAATTACCAAAGAAATGAAATTAGACAGAAAAGAGATCCTTAAAGCTTTAGAAACCATTTCAATAGCTGGTGAAGGAAAAAATATGGTCGAAAGTGGTGCGGTTCAAAACGTAATTACTTTCGGTGATGAGGTTGTGGTTGATTTAGTATTGTCAACACCGGCCATGCACATCAAAAAAAGAGCAGAAGACGATATCCGCAAATTAATCCACGATACTTTTTCGGCTGATACCAAAGTAAAAGTCAATATCAAAGTGGAAGTTCCTGAAAAATCGAATGAAATTAAAGGAAAAGCCATTCCGGGAATAAGCAACATTATTGCGGTTGCTTCTGGTAAAGGTGGTGTTGGTAAATCTACCGTTACTGCTAATTTAGCAGTGACTTTAGCTAAAATGGGATTCAAGGTTGGAGTTTTGGATGCTGATATTTACGGACCGTCAATGCCAATCATGTTCGACGTAGAGAATGAAAAACCTATTTCAATCGAAGTAGACGGAAAATCAAAAATGAAACCGATTGAGAGTTTCGAAATCAAATTGCTTTCCATCGGATTCTTTACTGCGCCAAGTCAGGCGGTAATCTGGCGAGGACCAATGGCTGCCAAAGCGTTGAATCAAATGATCTTTGATGCTGCTTGGGGAGAATTGGATTTCATGTTAATCGATCTGCCTCCGGGAACCGGCGATATCCACTTGTCAATCATGCAGTCGTTGCCTATTACGGGAGCTGTAGTGGTAAGTACGCCACAGGCTGTTGCACTTGCCGATGCTAAAAAAGGAGTTTCGATGTTCATGTCGGAAAGCATCAATGTTCCGGTTCTGGGAATTATTGAAAATATGGCTTATTTTACTCCGGAAGAATTACCGGAAAACAAATATTACATTTTCGGAAAAGAAGGTGCTAAAAACCTTTCAGAAGATTTACAGGTACCGTTCCTGGGTGAGGTGCCATTGGTACAAAGCATCCGAGAAGCTGGTGATTACGGTCGTCCGGCTGCCTTGCAAACCGCTTCTCCATTGGAAGGGATTTTCGAGAATATTGCGCGTAACGTAGTGCAGGAAGTAGTGAACAGAAACGAAAATTTACCGGCTACCGAAGCGATAAAAATAACAACTATGGCAGGTTGTTCTGCCGTGAATAAAAAATAGATTGCCGGATTAATTTAAACTTTCCTGAAATGAAAGTCTAAAAGTCTAAAAGTCTAAGATGTCTAAAAATCTAAAGAAGATGACAAAAGAAGAATTAACACTTAATATCGAAAAAGCGCTAGAGGAAATACGTCCGTTTTTGAATTCTGACGGTGGAGATATCACTTTGGTTTCCATCGAAGATGAAAAACATGTGAAAGTGCGTCTTGAGGGTGCGTGTACAAGTTGTAGTTTGAGTATCAGCACTTTAAAGGCTGGGGTGGAAACAACCATCAAAAAGTATGCGCCACAAATTGAAACGGTGGTAAACGTAGCTTAATATTTTCCTGAATCTATCGGATTATGGCGTTCGTATTATCCTGCTTTTCAGTGCAGCAGGACAATACGGCGGGCTTTCCGCACTCGCTTTTTGTCTGATCCTGACGGATTACAGACAAAAGAGCTCAGACAATTGCTGCAATCCCTAACGCGATGCCATTCTGTACGGAATACTTATAACCTTGGTTGCATGGCGACCTAGTAATTTTTTTGAAAAATGATTGAAACCGATATACTTATCATTGGTGCCGGCCCAACAGGGCTTTTTACAGTATTTGAAGCCGGTCTTTTGAAATTAAAATGTCATATTATTGACGGTCTGCCACAACCTGGCGGGCAATTAACTGAATTATATCCGAAAAAGCCCATTTTTGATATTCCGGGTTTTCCTTCTGTTTTAGCAGGAGATCTTGTGGATAACCTGATGGAACAAATCAAACAGTTTCAGCCGGGATTCACTTTGAATGAGGTCGCAGAGAAAATTCAAAAACTGGATGACGGGACTTTTATTGTAACTACAAATAAAGGTACTGAACATCATACAAAAGCTGTTGCTATTGCAGGTGGTTTGGGTAGTTTTGAGCCAAGAAAGCCAATTATTGAAGATATTGAATTCTACGAAGACAAAGGGGTTGAGTATTTTGTAAAAGATCCGGAATTGTTTCGTGATAAGAAAATTGTAATTGCAGGTGGCGGTGATTCCGCTTTGGACTGGAGTATCTTTTTAGCTGATGTTGCTTCGGAAGTAACCTTGATTCACCGTAGAAACGAATTTCGTGGTGCTTTGGATTCAGTTGAAAAAGTGCAGGAATTAAAGCATGCCGGGAAAATACATTTGATTACACCTGCAGAAGTTGTCGGACTTAACGGTGCTGAGCATCTGGAATCTATCGATATTGATGAAAATGGTGCGCACCGTAACATAAAAACGGATTATTTCATACCGCTTTTTGGTTTGACTCCTAAATTAGGTCCAATTGCACATTGGGGGCTTGAGATTGAGAAAAATGCGATTAAAGTAAATAATGCTTTGGATTATCAGACTAATATCGAAGGTATTTATGCAATTGGAGATGTAAATACATATCCGGGGAAACTTAAATTAATTCTTTGCGGTTTCCACGAAGCAACATTAATGTGTCAGAGTGTTTATAATAAATTGAACCCGGGCAAAAAGTATGTGTTGAAGTATACTACGGTTTCAGGAATTGATGGTTTTGACGGTTCACGAAAAGAAGCGGAAAAAGCAGTTGTAAAAGCAATCGATTAATGATTTATATACAAACAAAAATCCCATAGTAACACTATGGGATTTTTTTATGCTTTGTTTTTGCTGGCGAGATAAACACCGCTTAGAATAATCAATGATCCGAGAAACTGGAGCGGACTTAATCGTTCTCCGTCCAATAATCCCCATGCCATGGCTACCAATGGGATAAAGTAGGTAACTGATGATGCAAATAACGGTGATGTGATGTGGATTAATTGGAAATACAAAATATTAGCAACTCCTGTCCCCAACATTCCTAACACTATAATAAAAAGTGTGGCATGCTTGACTTCCGGTTGCAAAGCAATTTGCGGATAACCACTAATAAATAGAATCACTATGGCTGGAATTAATAAAAAGGTGAAATTTCCGGTTGTGATGCTTAACGGGCTAACATCTGAAAGGTATTTCCGGATCAGATTTACGTTTAAAGCATAACATAGGGTTGCAATGACAACCAAAAAGGCATAAAAATAATTGGTTTCACCATTTCCTGAATTTCCGCCAATGACAAGCATCAAGCAACCGGTTAATCCTAATAAAACACCGAATATCTGATTTCTCATGAAGGTTAATCCAAAAAGTAAAATCCCTAAAAGTAAAGTGTATAATGGTGTCAATGAATTTAAAATTCCGCTGACTGAACTTTTAATGCCGGTTTGAGCGTATGCAAACAGAAAAACAGGAAATCCGGTCCCGAATAAGGCTGTTATGGCAATGTATTTCCATTTGAATAACGGAATTTTGAAAAGACTTTTAAATCCGATTACCAATAAAAAGAGTGAAGCAAATATAATCCGTAAGGCTCCTAACTGGAACGGATTTAAACCAACTAACCCTCGTTTGATAAGTATAAATGAGCTTCCCCAAATCAATGAAAGAAGTATCAGTAAGAACCATTTGTTGTTTTTAGAAAACATAGTTTGTGATTTGATTTCCCAAAATTCTGTTATTTTTATGACAATCAAATTACTTTTTCGATAATTTTGCCTTATCGCATTATAAACAATTAAAATTCAATACTATGAAAATTATGAAATTATCTACCCTTGCTTTAGTGTTTGCAGGTTTGACATTGGTTGGATGTAAAAAAGAAATTGCTGAAACTTCATCTGAGGAAGGAACCCAAAATGAAACAAGTAAAGTAGTAGCTAAGGCTGAAACTACATCTTTTAAAATTGACGGAATGACTTGTGCTATGGGTTGTGCTAAAACAATCGAAAATAAGTTGGCTGGATTAGACGGAGTGCAAAAAGCAACAGTTGATTTCGAAAAGAAAACGGCTACCGTAGAGTATGATGCTGCTGTGCAGACTCCTGAAAAATTAGTTGAAACTGTTGAAGCAGTAGCAGACGGCAAAACGTATAAGGTTTCAGATGTTAAAAATTCGGCAGATAAGGCAATGAATTATCAAGAGCCAAAACAGGATAAAAAGAAAAAGGCTGCTAAAGCTAATGATGAGGCAAAAACTACTGCTGCTCCGGAAGGAGAAAAGAAGGTAGGATGTTGTGCGGGAAAAAAAGCCTGTTCAGAAAAAGAATCAAAGCCGGCTACTTTATAATATAGGTTTGAAAATAAAAAAAGCTTCAGCATTGCTGAAGCTTTTTTTATTTCTTCCATTTTAAGGACTCCATTAAAATCCTAAGATCATTTTTGATATAATGTGCAGCAGGTAAAACCGAATCGAAATTTGGCTTTGCATAAAAATAGACTGACCCTACTAAAAAGTGTTTTGTGCTGTCAGTTAGATAAAACTGTGATTGGGAAGCGGCATTTCCGCCTATCTCATAAAACATTCCGTATGCTTTTCTCTCTTTATTTACATAAGGTTGTTCTACAATGCCGTCTGCTTTGATTACGTGTTCATAGGTCAGCTTTTGGGCATCGCGCAATAATTTGTCAATGTTGTTTTGTACCGGTTTGTATGTAAGGTATACTGTCGCCTTTAGATTTGGGTAATTGATGTGAAAATTGCAATTCCCCTGATCTTCAACTTTCCCAAGAGTGTTGTATTCGAAAGTATAGTCGCATGTTTTGTCAAATGGAGCATAAACCGGTTTTGGGTAGTCTAGGCTTAAATAGGCTTTTGGTTTAGGTAAAACATCATCTTTGCAACTGATGGCGCAGGTTAAAATACCTGTGAAAAATAATAGGCTTAAGTATTTTGTTGACATTAATTTTGAATTAAAAAGGTAAATCGTTTTCGATTGGGTTGTCAAAATTAGTGCTTTTTGGTGTTTCCGGGGTATTTTTTACAACTTCGGAGTCTTTTTTGGTGGTTAAAAAGGTAAATTCGGTTACCTGAATTTCGGTTGTGTACTTTGTTGAACCGTCTTCGGCTTGCCATTGACGTGATTTAATGCGTCCTTCCACATAGATCTTATCGCCTTTTGAAAGGTATTTTTCGCAAATTTCCGCTGCTTTATTCCGTACGACTACATTATGCCATTCGGTAGAGGTTATTTTTTCACCTGTTGTTTTGTTGATGTATATATCATTAGTGGCTAAAGGAAATCTTCCAATGCAGTTTCCTCCGTCAAAATAATGCATTTTTACTTCATCACCTAAATGACCTATAAGTATTACCTTGTTTAATGTCCCGTTCATGGCTTATAATTTAGTTAATATCAAATATACGTAAAAAATCAATACTTATTGTTTTCAATGAAATTATGCAAAACTATAGGGAAGGGTAAAAGCATCAAGTCGTCATGGCTTAGTCCTTTGTCCAACTGGTGGTTTAGGTTGATTTTCCAAAAGCGTATGTGTAAATTTTGATGTGATAATTTATGCAGGATGCTTTCAGAATCCAAAAGTGTTACCAAGCTGGTTTCAGGGTATAATTTGTGGATTCGGAATTTTATTTCGGTTTCTGTTTCCGGATTGTCCGTTTCGATTAAAGGAAATTCGTATAAATTTTGCCATATGCCTTTTCCGGTTCTTTTATTGGCAATGCTTTTCTGGTTATTGTCTGTAATAAACAGATAATTCAGGAATCTGTCTCTTGTTTTGGTCTTCTTTACTTTGACCGGTAGATCGCCGACTTTTTTTTGTGAGAGAGCATAACAGGAATTATTCAAAGGACAAATGTTGCAATCCGGGTTTTTTGGGGTGCACTGCAATGCGCCGAATTCCATAATGGCCTGATTGAATAAAGCAGGATTTGCAGCGTCGATTAACTCTTCTGCAAGTTGAGTGAATTCTCTTTTTGCTTTTGGTGATGCTATGTCGGTTGTGATTCCTAAATAACGGGCTAATACCCTAAAAACATTTCCGTCCACAACCGGAGTTTTTTCATTGAATGAAAAAGAAGCAATTGCGGCTGCTGTATATTCACCGATCCCCTTAAGTTTTAGTAAATCGTTGTAGTTGTCTGGGAAATTTCCTTCAAGGTTGAATGCGATATGTTTTGCTGTTGCATGAAGGTTTCTCGCTCTTGAATAATAACCAAGTCCCTGCCATAATTTTAAAACCTTTTCTTCTTCCGCTTTTGCTAAATCAGAAACAGTTGGAAATGTTTCGGTAAAAGCTAAAAAATAAGGTAATCCCTGTGCTACCCGCGTTTGTTGGAGCATGATTTCGGATAGCCAAATGTGATACGGATTGGTTGTATTGCGCCATGGTAAATCGCGTTTGTTTTCTAAATACCACGTTATTAATGTCTTACTGAAATTCATTGTTAAGGTTTGGTTGGCAAAAATAAATCTTTATGTTATTAAATTTTAATCGTTTATAGTTGAATTATTCTGTTTTTAATTTATATATTTGCACTCTCAAAAAAAATTAGATAAACTTAATTTATATAATAAAATGACAAAAGCAGATATCGTAGCTAAAATTGCTGACAAATTAGGCTTAGAAAAAGGAGATGTTCAAGCTACAGTTGAATCTTTTATGGATGAAGTGAAAAATTCATTGGAAACAGGAGATAATGTGTATTTAAGAGGTTTTGGAAGTTTTATCGTTAAAACAAGAGCTGAGAAGACTGGAAGAAACATTTCAAAAAACACTACAATCAAAATTCCAGCTCACAACATCCCTGCATTCAAACCTGCTAAAGTGTTCGTAGAAGGTGTAAAAACAAATAACGAAGCAAAATAATTTACTAATCAATAAAACTACAAAGTTATGCCAAGTGGTAAAAAAAGAAAAAGACATAAGGTAGCTACTCACAAACGTAAAAAAAGAGCGAGAGCTAATCGTCATAAAAAGAAAAAGTAGTTCTCTAACTACTTTTTTCTTTTTAAACGTTCATTGAAATCGGGGATTTCAAAAATTAAAACAATTTTAAGTCTTGAAATCTGCCAACGGGTAAATTACCTGTAAAAAATGTTTAATCCATCCTTGCAATTCAGTTATGGGTTAAGAATTATGTGTGCAAACTCTAATTGTTAACGGTTAACTAAGAGTCGGGATAAAAATTTACACATGAATAAAGAATTAATTATTCGAACAAGTTCTGAAGCTGTAGATTTTGCCTTATTAAAAGATGGAAAACTAGTTGAATTACATAAAGAAGAAGAGACAAGTAACTTTCAGGTGGGTGATATTTTTATCGCTAAAATCAGAAAGCCGGTTGCAGGATTGAATGCTGCTTTTGTAAATGTGGGTTTTGAAAAAGACGCATTTTTGCATTACCATGATTTAGGTCCTAATCTTTCTTCTCAATTGAAATTCATCAAACTTGTAAGCGCAGGTAAAATAAAGGATTTCGCCCTTAAAAATTTCCCTTTTGAACCGGAAATAGATAAAGATGGTGCTATAGCAGATGTGCTGAGCGCTAATCAGTCTATTTTAGTTCAGGTGGTCAAAGAGCCAATATCAACCAAAGGTCCAAGAATCAGTTCTGAGCTGTCACTGGCTGGTAGGTATATTGTTTTGGTTCCTTTTTCGGACAGGGTTTCGATTTCGCAGAAAATCGAATCCAGAGAAGAAAAAGACCGTCTAAAAAGATTGGTACAATCAATCAAACCAAAGGGATTCGGTGTTATTGTGAGAACAGTAGCCGAAGGCAAAAAAGTTGCAGAAATTGACAAAGACTTGCAAAACTTGCTGGACAAATGGACTGCAATGTGCAAGCGCATCCCAACAGCTCATCATCCTTCAAAAGTACTGGGTGAATTGAATAGGGCATCATCGATTTTACGAGATGTATTCAATGATACTTTCAGTGGGATTATAACAGATGATAAAGAACTGTTGAATGAAACAAAGGAGTATTTGCAGCAAATAGCTCCTGGTAAAGAATCAATCGTCAAGCTCTACCAGTCGAAAGACGTGCCGCTTTTTGAGAAATACAGTATAGAACGCCAGATTAAAACTTCGTTCGGGAAAACAGTTTCGATGAGTAAAGGTGCTTATCTTATCATTGAACATACCGAAGCTATGCATGTCATAGATGTTAACAGTGGAAACCGTTCTAATAAAGCTGCAAATCAGGAAGAAACAGCCCTTGAAGTGAATATGATCGCTGCTGCAGAAGTAGCACGTCAGTTAAGACTTCGTGATATGGGTGGTATTATTGTGGTGGATTTTATCGATATGCAAAATCCGGATAACCGCAAAATATTGTACGATTTTCTGAAAGAGGAAATGAGTGACGATAAAGCAAAACACAAAATATTACCTCCAAGTAAGTTTGGTCTAGTCCAGATTACACGCCAAAGAGTCAGACCGGAAGTTAATATTAAGACCAAAGAGGAAGATCCAAACAACGAAAACGCCGAAGTAGATGCGCCAATAGTTGTGATAGATAAGATTTCAACCGATTTGGAAAGACTCGTTAAACAGCAAAAAAAGATACGGTTAAACGTGCATCCTTTTATTGCTGCATACCTTACAAAAGGTTTTCCATCAATACGTTCAAAATGGTTTTTTGAACATAAAAAATGGGTGAAAATTATACCTCGTGACGCTTACACGTACTTAGAATATAAGTTTTTAGATGAAAACGGAAATTCTATAGAAGATTAAATTACTACAAAAACCGCCTTGAGAAATCCTGGCGGTTTTTTTATTTATTGTTTAGAATCAATAAAAATAACGTAATTAAAGTACGTTTTTTAAACGAAAACCAAATTTATAATTGTTATTTAACTTGCACCCAGTTATCTTTGTTGTTCTGATAAAACTATTCAAATAATATGCAAACAAATCAGTTGGATTTTCTGCCCATTTTGATGCAGGTAGGATTAGCTGTAGGTTTCGTTGGGGCGACAATCTTCATTTCGGGATTATTAGGGCCAAAGCGTCATTCGGCTAATAAAGATAAGAATTTTGAGTGTGGAATTGAATCGGTTGGAAATGCACGTGTTCCTTTTTCGGTAAAATATTTCCTGGTAGCGATTCTTTTTGTATTGTTTGATGTGGAGGTTATCTTTATGTATCCTTGGGCGGTAAATTTCCGTGATATGGGAATTGATGGCTTGGCAAAAATGGGAATCTTTATGGCTTTGTTGGTTGTAGGTTTCTATTATGTGATCAAGAAAAAAGGATTGGAGTGGGAATAAGAATTTGAAATTGAAATTTGCGGTCAAAGAGTTGAAATCTGAGATCCAATGCCCAAAATCTAAATAATATGAATGATTCTTCTAAATATAAAATGGCCGATGCTCCGGAAGGTTATGCCGGAGAAGGCTTTTTTGCTACAAAACTAAGTGATGTAGTTGGATTGGCTCGCGCTAATTCACTTTGGCCATTACCATTCGCAACGTCTTGTTGTGGTATCGAGTTTATGGCAACCATGGCATCACACTATGATGTGGCACGATTCGGTTCTGAGCGTATGAGTTTTTCTCCACGTCAGGCCGATATGCTTTTAGTAATGGGTACCATTGCAAAAAAAATGGCGCCTATCTTACGTCAGGTATATGAGCAGATGTCAGAACCTAAATGGGTAATTGCAGTAGGAGCCTGTGCTTCTTCCGGGGGTGTTTTTGATACCTATTCGGTACTTCAGGGTATCGATAAAGTGATTCCGGTTGATGTATACGTTCCGGGTTGTCCTCCAAGACCAGAGCAAATCTTAGACGGAATCATGCGTTTGCAGGAAATTGTGAAAAACGAATCGGTACGCCGTCGTAGTTCAGACGAGTACAAAGATTTATTAGGTTCTTATAACATCAAGTAAGTATGGCTTTAGAGAGCACAGTAATCCAACAAAAAATGATTGACCAGTTCGGACTTAAAGTTGCCGATTTTGTTCAATTACACGATATATTGACTTTTGAAGTAGCGCCCGATGCGATTTTGGAAGTGATGAAATACTTAAAAGAAGATCAAACACTTCGCTTTAACTTTTTAACTGATATCTGCGGAATCCATTATCCTGAATATGCTGAAGAACGCCAATTTGCGGTTGTCTATCATATGCATAACTGGATTGATAATGTACGTATCAGAATCAAATCCTTTCTACCGGCTTCAAACCCTGAAATCGATTCGGCTATTCCTTTGTTTCTTGGAGCAAACTGGATGGAGCGAGAAACGTATGACTTCTTCGGAATTGTCTTCAAAGGACATCCACAGTTAAAGCGTATCCTGAATATGGATGAAATGACGGTTTTCCCTATGCGCAGGGAATTCCCATTAGAAGATGGTGGACGTACCGATAAGGACGACCGTTTCTTCGGAAGAACCCAACAAAATTGTTAATAAACCTGAAATATCTTATCCATGTCAGAGTTATTATTACCACCAGAACAACGTTACGCTAATGTCATCAACCAAAGAAGAAATGAAGACGGAAGCGAACTGACAATATTAAACTTAGGACCTACACACCCTGCAACACACGGTATCTTTCAGAATATCCTTTTAATGGATGGAGAAAGAATCCTGGATGGTGAGGGAACAGTAGGGTATATCCACAGAGCATTTGAAAAAATCGCCGAAAACCGTCCGTTTTACCAAATTACCGTATTGACTGACCGTCTGAATTACTGTTCGGCGCCAATCAATAATATGGGCTGGTGGATGACACTTGAAAAAGCCTTAGGTATTGAAGTGCCTAAACGTGTACAATACATGCGTGTAATCGTAATGGAATTGGCACGTATAGCTGATCATATTATATGTAATTCAGTTTTAGGTGTAGATACGGGAGCTTTAACCGGTTTCTTGTATGTGTTTCAGTTCCGTGAGAAAATTTACGAAATCTACGAAGAGATTTGTGGAGCCCGTTTGACAACTAATATGGGGCGTATTGGTGGTTTCGAAAGAGATTGGACGCCTGTTGTTTGGGAAAAAATTAATGCCTTCCTTGAAGAATTTCCGGGCGTATGGCAGGAATTTGAAAACCTGTTAATGCGTAACCGTATCTTTATGGACAGAACAATTAATGTTGGTCCTATCTCTGCTGAAAATGCCATGAGTTACGGTTTCACAGGTCCGAACCTGCGTGCTGCCGGTATCGATTATGATGTTCGTGTGGCACAGCCGTATTCTTCCTATGAAGACTTCGAATTTGATGTCCCGGTTGGAAAATCCGGAGATACGTACGACCGTTTCTGTGTGCGTAATGCAGAAGTATGGGAAAGTTTGAAAATAATCAAACAAGCTTTGGCTAAAATGCCTGAAGGTCCTTATCATGCTGATGTTCCTGAATATTACCTGCCTCCAAAAGAGGATGTTTATACTACAATGGAATCGTTGATTTATCACTTCAAAATTGTGATGGGAGAGGTTCCGGTTCCTTTAACTGAAGTCTATCATCCGGTTGAAGGAGGAAACGGTGAATTAGGATTCTACCTGATTACTGACGGTAGCCGTACACCTTACCGTTTACACTTTAGAAGACCGTGTTTTATATATTATCAAGCATTTAACGATATGGTAAGAGGTCAGAACCTTTCTGATGCAATTGCTACTCTATCAAGTTTGAATGTTATCGCTGGCGAATTAGACGCATAATGAGTATGGAAAAACATAATTTTAAACAAGAAATAAATATTACTCCTGAATTGATGGCCCGTATCAATGAGCTGACAAGTCATTATCCGGAGGATAAACGTAAATCCGCTTTAATTCCGGTATTGCACGAAGTACAGGATGCCCATGATCACTGGTTGAGCTATGAGTTGCAGGATAAAGTGGCTGAAATTTTAGGTATTTTACCGGTAGAAGTTTATGAAGTAGTATCGTTTTACACGATGTTCAACAGAAGGCCAATCGGTAAATATATGTTTGAATTCTGTCAGACTTCATGTTGTGTAACCCGTGGTGTAGAGAATCTAATGGATTACACTTGTGAGAAATTAGGTGTGAAAATCGGAGAAACTTCAGCTGATGGACTTTTCGAAGTGCGCGGTGTTGAATGTTTGGGAGCATGTGGTTATGCGCCCATGTTACAGTTAGGAGATTTCTATCACGAAAATCTGACCAAAGAAAAAGTAGACCAGCTTATAGATGACTGTAAAGCAGGAAAAGTAACATTATTGGATAAATAGTGCTATGGGAAAGAAGATATTATTAGATAAGATAAATATTCCGGGGATTAAAACCTATGAAGTGTACCGTCAAAATGGTGGATATGCGTCAGTAGAAAAAGCCCTGAAACAAATGACGCCGGATGAAGTGACGGAAGAAGTGAAAACTTCGGGAATCCGTGGGCGTGGTGGAGCAGGTTTCCCTGTAGGAATGAAATGGAGCTTTATCGATAAAAAATCAGGTAAACCACGTCATTTGGTGTGTAATGCCGATGAATCGGAACCGGGAACGTTCAAAGACCGTTATTTGATGGAGTACATTCCGCACTTGTTGATTGAGGGAATGATTACTTCTTCTTATGCATTGGGTGCTAACCTGTCATATATCTACATCCGTGGAGAATATATGTGGGTTTTCAAAATTTTGGAAAGAGCTATCGCCGAAGCTAAAGCTGCCGGTTGGTTAGGAAAAAATATTTTAGGTTCGGGATATGATCTTGAACTGTATGTTCACTGTGGTGCCGGAGCCTACATTTGTGGTGAGGAAACTGCTTTGATCGAATCATTGGAAGGAAAAAGAGGAAATCCACGTATCAAACCACCATTCCCTGCTGTTCAGGGATTATGGCAGAATCCTACCGTGGTAAACAACGTGGAATCTATTGCTGCCGTGCCTTGGATTGTTATGAATACAGGTGAAGAGTATGCAAAGATCGGTGTTGGCCGTTCAACAGGTACCAAATTGATTTCTGCTTCAGGACACATCAAAAATCCTGGGGTTTACGAAATCGAATTAGGTCTTACAGTTGAGGAATTCATGAACTCTGATGAGTACCTTGGTGGTATGTTAAATGACCGTCCTCTGAAGGCATTAGTGCCGGGAGGTTCTTCGGTGCCAATTTTACCTGCACACTTAATTTACAAAACTGCAAACGGTGAAGACCGTTTAATGACATACGAATCGTTGTCTGACGGTGGATTCGCAACAGGATCGATGTTGGGTTCAGGAGGATTCATCGTGTACAATGATACAGCCTGTATCGTTCGTAATACTTGGAATTTCTCCCGTTTTTATCACCATGAATCTTGCGGTCAATGTACACCATGCCGTGAAGGAACGGGTTGGTTGGAGCAAATCCTGCACCGTATCGAGAACGGTCACGGACGAGAAGAGGATATCGAATTGTTATGGAGTATTCAGGCAAAAATCGAAGGAAACACAATATGTCCTTTGGGTGATGCCGCTTCTTGGCCGGTAGCTGCTGCTATCCGCCACTTCAGGGAAGAATTCGAATACCATGTTCGTTTCCCTGAAAAAATTAAAAACAGAGATCACTTTGTTGCTGAGCCTTTTGAAAAAGTAAAACACTTAGTAGCAAAACAAACCATATAAGTTGAGTTCAAAGTTGAAAGTTGGAAGTTGAAAAGTCCCAAAACTTTAAAAACATTCAAACTTTAAACATTCAAACAGTATAAAGAATGAAAGTAACCATAGACGGACAAAGCATAGAAGTAGAGCCAGGAACAACGATCCTGCAGGCTGCTCGTATGATAGGAGGAGAAGTTGTTCCTCCTGCCATGTGTTATTATTCTAAATTAAAAGGAAGTGGAGGAAAATGCCGTTGCTGCCTGGTTGATGTAACCAAAGGTAGTGAGGCAGATCCAAGACCAATGCCAAAATTGGTTGCTTCTTGTGTAACAGGATGCCAGGATGGTATGGAAGTTGCCAGTAAGGCTTCACCAAGAGTGGAAGAAGCAAGAAAATCGGTTACCGAATTCTTGTTAATCAACCACCCGCTGGATTGTCCGGTTTGTGACCAGGCAGGAGAGTGTGACTTGCAAAACCTGAGTTTTGAACACGGAAAATCTGAAACACGTTTCATTGAAACGAAAAGAACTTTCGAACCGGAAGATATCGGTCCGAACATTCAATTGCACATGAACCGTTGTATCTTGTGTCAACGTTGTGTTCAGGTTGCTGATCAGCTAACGGACAAACGTGTTCACGGAGTAATGGATCGTGGGGATCACGCTAATATTTCAACTTGTATTTCCAAAGCAATCGACAACGAAATGTCAGGAAATATGATTGATGTATGCCCTGTTGGCGCTTTGACTGATAAAACTTTCCGATTCAAATCAAGAGTTTGGTTCAGTAAACCTTATAATGCACACAGAGATTGTGATAAATGTTGCGGAAAAACTACGGTTTGGATGTTTGGTAACGAAATTCAACGTGTAACCGGTCGTAAAGATGAATACCACGAAGTGGAAGAGTTTATCTGTAATACGTGCCGTTTCGATAAAAAAGATGTAAACGACTGGACTATCGAAGGACCTCGTACATTCGAGAAAACTTCGGTAATCAACCGTAACAAATATGCGCTTAATGCTCCAAAAGTGGAAATCAAAACAGAAGACCATATTCTGGAAGGACGTGAGCAAGACCGTAAAAAGATTAGTATGATTGATGTTCCTTTGGAGAACACTGAAAATTCAAAACAATAAGAAATGGACAGTGTAATAATCATAGAAAAAGGAATTTTTATCACAGTAATTTTTGCCATTACAATGCTAATGGCAATGTATTCGACATGGGCAGAACGTAAAGTAGCTGCTTGGTTACAGGATCGTGTAGGTCCAAACAGAGCCGGTCCGTTTGGATTGTTTCAGCCACTTGCTGACGGTTTGAAACTTTTCTCCAAAGAAGAGTTTATGCCGGATACACAAAACAAATTTTTATTCATCTTAGGTCCTGCTATCTCCATGAGTATGGCGCTTATTACAAGTGCAGTTTTGCCTTGGGGTGATAAGTTGGAAATTGCAGGAAGAACAGTAATACTTCAGGCGACAGATATCGATGTGGCATTATTGTATGTCTTTGCTGTTTTATCAACCAGTGTATACGGAATTATGATTGGGGGATGGGCATCTAACAATAAGTATTCGTTAATGAGTGCTTTGCGTGCTTCTTCACAAATGATTTCATATGAGGTGGCAATGGGATTGTCGATTATTGCTTTGGTAATGATGACCGGAACATTAAGTCTAAGCGAAATTGCTGCAGGGCAAAAGGGAATGAACTGGAATGTTTTCTACCAACCGGTTGGTTTCCTGATTTTCTTAGTGTGTTCATTTGCCGAAACCAACAGAACACCATTCGATTTAGCCGAATGTGAGGCCGAGCTTATCGGTGGTCACCATACTGAATATTCATCAATGAAAATGGGATTCTACCTGTTTGGTGAATATGCAGCAATGTTCATCTCCTCAGCAATTCTTTCAATTTTATATTTCGGGGCATACAATTACCCGGGTATGGACTGGATGGCTGAAAATGCAGGTGTAAATATTGCCAATATCCTTGGTATCGTTGTGTTGTTTGCCAAAATCTGTTTCTTCATATTCTTCTATATGTGGATTCGTTGGACAATACCGCGTTTCAGATACGATCAATTAATGAATTTAGGTTGGAGAATGTTAATCCCATTAGCAATTGCAAATATTGTATTGACTGGAATTATCATTATCATAGCTGATAAATACTTATAATAAAATGTCTTTAGATACCATTTCATTATCAGGAAGAAAAAAGGAAGTCTCAAACAAAAAGATGAGTTTCCTGGAAAGTCTTTATATAGTAGCCATTGCCAAAGGTTTGGTTATTACGATTAAGCACTTATTCAAAAGAAAAGTAACCATTAAGTACCCGGAACAAAAACGTGAGTTCAGCCCGGTGTACCGTGGTCAACATATGTTAAAACGTGACGAGCAGGGTCGTGAAAACTGTACGGCCTGCGGTATGTGTGCCGTTGCCTGTCCGGCTGAAGCAATCACAATGACTGCTGCAGAGCGTAAAAAAGGGGAAGAGCATTTGTACCGTGAAGAAAAATATGCTTCGGTTTATGAAATCAATATGTTGCGTTGTATCTTCTGTGGTCTGTGTGAAGAAGCTTGTCCAAAAGACGCTATCTACTTAACCGAATCTAAAGTGATTGTAAAATCAGCTTCTAACAGGGAAGATTTTATCTACGGAAAAGATAAATTGGTCATGCCGCTGGAAATGGCTATTAAAAATTCTAAATCAGTAAATTAATATGTCGTTACTAACTATATTTTATATACTGGCTGCGGTAACTTTAGCTACCGGATTTATGACAGTTATCAGTAAAAACCCAATCCATAGTGCCATTTACTTAGTATTGTGTTTCTTCAGTATTGGAGGGCATTATTTACTGTTCAATGCGCAATTCTTAGCGATGGTTCATATCATTGTTTATGCCGGTGCAATCATGGTATTGATCTTGTTTACGATCATGTTGATGAACCTAAATAAAGAAACCGAACCACTCAAATCCAAAGCCTCGGTCTTTGCAGCTGTAATTGCTTTCGGTTTACTGTGCTTTGTTATGTTGGCAACCTTTGTGAAAGCAATGCCGAAAATTAAGGCTAGCCCGTCTAATGGTATGGATTTCCAGTCAATCAAAGTATTGGGTAAGGTTTTATTAAACGAATACATGGTGCCTTTCGAATTCGTGTCTGTCTTGTTATTGGTGGCTATGATCGGTGCAGTATTATTGTCTAAAAAACAAAAAACAGTTCAATAAGATGGGAAATATACTTGAAGCTATAGGAATTGAAAACTACATTTTTTTAAGTGTAATACTATTTTGTATCGGTGCTTTCGGAGTGTTGTACAGACGTAATGCGATCATTATGTTCATGTCGATAGAAATCATGTTAAATGCAGTAAACTTACTGTTGGTGGCTTTTTCTACGTTACATCAGGATGCAGAAGGGCAAGTGTTTGTATTCTTCTCGATGGCTGTAGCTGCTGCCGAAGTTGCAGTAGGTTTAGCGATTTTGGTTTCGATTTTCAGAAACACAGGATCGATTGATATTGATAATTTAAAGAATTTAAAAGGATAAATACTAATGGAGAAAAATTTAGCTTTAGTATTATTGTTAGCACCGCTTTTCGGATTTTTATTCAACGTTTTCTTAGGAAAGAAAGCCGGAAAGGGTATCGTTGGGGTAGTAGGAACTTCATCTATTTTAGTTTCGTTCTTAGCTACTTTGTTTTTCTTTTCACAAATTAATGCAAACCCTGGACAACCGGTTGTGGTGAATTTATTCCAATGGATTTCTTTAGAGAAGTTCAATGTTGATTTTTCATTTCTTCTGGATCAGTTGTCAATCTTATGGTTGCTGTTTGTAACGGGAATCGGGACATTGATTCATATGTATTCGGTAAGTTATATGCACGATGATGAAAACATGCATAAATTCTTTGCTTACCTGAATCTGTTTGTGTTTTTTATGATCACATTGGTAATGGGAAGCAATCTTCTAATCCTTTTCATCGGATGGGAGGGAGTTGGATTATGTTCTTACCTGCTTATCGGATTCTGGTATAAAAACCAGGAGTACAATGATGCGGCTAAAAAAGCTTTCATCATGAACCGTATAGGGGATTTAGGGTTGTTAATCGGTCTTTTTATTCTGGCCTATGTTTTTGGAAGTCTGGATTACCATGTAATCGCCCAAAATGCCTTAAATACAAAAATCATTGGTGAAAATAGTGCTTTAATTACATTGGCTGCTCTTTGTTTGTTCATTGGAGCAACCGGTAAATCGGCACAAATTCCTTTATATACATGGTTGCCTGATGCGATGGCGGGACCTACACCGGTTTCGGCTTTGATCCACGCGGCAACGATGGTAACAGCAGGTATCTTCATGGTAACCAGAATGCACGTTGTATTTGACCTGGCACCATTGGTTCAAAATATAATTGCCATCATCGGTGCGGCAACAGCTGTTTTGGCTGCCTCAATCGGATTGGTCCAAAACGATATCAAAAAAGTATTGGCATATTCTACGGTTTCACAACTTGGTCTAATGTTCATGGCTTTAGGTTTGGGAGCTTATGAAGTGGCTGTTTTCCACGTAATCACGCACGCTTTCTTTAAGGCTTGTTTGTTCTTGGGCTCGGGATCTGTTATCCACGGTTTACATGGCGAGCAGGATATCCGTAACATGGGTGGTCTACGTAAGGCAATGCCGATCACTTTCTGGACAATGATGATTTCAACACTGGCTATCTCAGGGATCTTCCCATTTTCCGGTTTCTGGTCTAAAGACGAAATCTTATTAACGGCTTTCCACGGTAATACTGTTTTATGGATTGTAGGTTCAATCGCTTCAATCATGACAGCTTTTTATATGTTCCGTTTGATGTACTTAACTTTCTTCGGGGAGTTCAGAGGTACTGAGGAGCAAAAACACCATTTGCATGAAAGTCCTGCTTTGATTACTATTCCTTTAGTAATATTGGCTGCTTTGGCTGCTGTTGGCGGATTAATCAGCTTGCCTGGAAGCAGTTGGTTAAACCATTTCATGGCGCCTTTATTCCATAAAGCTCATGAAGCACATCATTTGGATAGTACGGCTTATGGTTTGATGGGTGTGGCAACTATCGGTGCCCTGATCGGTATCGGGATTGCTTACGTAAAATACATCAAGAAGCAGGAAGTTCCGGAACAGGATTCGGAAATCAAAGGAATCGCTTCGGTTTTATATAATAAGTATTATGTGGATGAAGCATACGATGCCTTATTCGTTAATCCATTGAAACGCATGTCTCACTTCTTCAGAAATTATTTTGAAGTAGTTTTCTCTGAAGCTGTTTTTGCTTTCGGAAAAATTGCAAGTGCTGCTGCGAATCAAGGAAAAGCAATCCAAAACGGAAGCGTTGGTTTTTACCTTCTGGCTTTTGTACTTGGTCTGGCTTCGATTTTAGTTTGTTTATATTTAGTTTAATAATTACGCATAATGAACGTATCAATTATACTCATTTTATTATTGTTTGGTGCTCTGGCAACTTATTTTGCCGGAGATAAATTAGCTAAAACCGTTGCTTTTACAGTGAGTTTGGCTGCATTTGCGGCTTCTGTCGTTATTTTGAACCAGCACAACGCAGGACTAAGTTCTGATTTTGATTTTCAATGGATGACAAATCCGGATATTTTCCTGATTTCAAAAGTCGACGGACTCTCAATCGCAATGATGCTTTTAACTACGGCATTAACGGCAATTATTATATTATCCTCTTTTGGTAATCAATACAAAAACAGTAAAGCTTTTTATGCTTTGGTGTTGTTCATGGCATTCGCAATGGTTGGTACATTTATCAGTGCTGATGGTTTGATGTATTATATCTTCTGGGAATTGGCCTTGATTCCAATCTATTTCATTGCTTTGATTTGGGGTTCAGGTACTGTTGAAGAACGTAAAAAGGCTATCGTAAAGTTCTTTATCTATACATTGGCAGGTTCATTGTTTATGTTGGCTGCTTTTGTGTATTTGTTCCAAAAAGCCGGAACTTTAAGATTAAACGATTTGTATGCTATCCAGTTAACAGCTGATGAGCAATTCTGGATTTTCGGAGCTTTCTTCCTGGCATATGCGATCAAAATTCCAATCTTTCCATTCCATACATGGCAGGCAAATACATACCAGATGTCTCCTTCAGTAGGAACGATGTTGTTGTCGGGTATCATGTTGAAAATGGGATTATACAGTGTAATCCGTTGGCAATTGCCTTTAGCTCCAATAGCTGCTAAGACATATATGGATGTATTACTTGTATTAAGTATCATTGGTGTAGTGTACGGTTCTATCGTTGCGCTGAAACAACATAATCTTAAAAAATTACTGGCTTATTCTTCATTGGCGCACGTCGGGTTAATTGCTGCAGGTGCTTATACTTTATCTGTTGACGGATTAAGAGGGGCAGTGCTTCAAATGCTGGCGCATGGTTTCGTTGTGGTTGGTTTATTCTTTGCCGCTGAAATCATCGAAAGAAGATTCCAGACTCAGGAAATCGCCCAAATGGGGGGTATCCGTATTCAGGATAACAAATTTGCATCAATGTTCATGATCGTAATGCTGGCTTCGGTTGCTTTACCGTCTACTTTCAACTTTATTGGTGAGTTTACCTTGTTGTACAGCTTGTATAATGTAAATATATGGTTTGCCGTAATCGCGGGAACGACTATTATATTGGGTGCGGTTTATATGTTGAAAATGTTCCAGAATGTAATGTTGGGTGAAGCAAATGCTAAACCCTTCCCGGCTGTTACGGTTCAGGAATCTTTGGTTTTTATCGTGATTATAGCCGTTTTATTGTTCTTCGGATTGTACCCGAAACCAATCAACGATTTAATCACTCCTGCTTTACAGGAAATCGTAGCCAAGATCAATTTTAATTTAAAGATGTAATTTCTGAAGTTGTTCAGATTTATAATAGAAAAGGAATGAATACATTAATAGCGATATCAGGATTAGGAATCATCACTCTTTTAGCCGAAATTTTTAACGGAAGGAAAATTATTGTTCCGTTTACAATTATCGGCCTACTGGGTATTTTGGGATATAACGTTTCGACAAGTAATCCGTATGGTACTTTCTTCAACAACATGATTGTGGTTGATAAACCGGCCGTTGCCTTTACAAGTTTGTTTATTGCCATTACAATTTTCCTGATTGGATTAAGTCATGAGTTTTACAAAGACAGACCAACAACGATTTCCGACTTTGTGTCAATCAAGGTTTTCTTATTGGCTGGTGCCGTGGCTATGGTTTCTTTCGGTAACCTGGCGATGTTCTTTTTGGGAATCGAAATCCTGTCGGTTTCTTTATATGTCCTGGCTGCAAGCCGTCGTATGGATTTAAGAAGTAATGAAGCAGGTATGAAGTATTTCCTGATGGGTTCTTTTGCTTCAGGTATCATCCTTTTCGGTATCACACTTATTTATGGTTCAACAGGTTCTTTCGATACGACAACTATTTACCAGATCATTCATTCAACTACTTATCCTAAATGGTACTTTATCGGAGTAACCATGTTGTTGATTGGTATGTTGTTCAAAATTGCTGCTGTGCCGTTCCATTTCTGGGCTCCTGATGTATACGAAGGTGCTCCGGCTTTAACAACGGCGACAATGAGTACATTGGCCAAAGTTGTCGCAATGACGGCATTGTTTAAATTAATCAATAATTTACTGCCGATGAAGACTTACGAATTCCAAATGACTATTGTGGTGGTTGCTGCCTTATCAATGATTGTTGGTAATATCATGGCGTTACGCCAAAACAACGTGAAGCGTATGTTTGCGTTTTCGGGTATTTCACATGCCGGTTTTATGTTGACGACTTTATTGTTGCAAAATAACGCCCAAAATGTGTTGTTCTACTATGCCGCTGCATATACTGTTGCCGGTCTGGCTTTCTTCGCGGTGGTGTTTTATGTGACCAAAGAGAAGAAACACGAAACAATTGATGCTTTCAACGGATTGGGTAAATCTCATCCATTATTGGCTGTAATCATGACAACTTCTTTATTGTCAATGGCCGGTATTCCTATTTTGTCCGGTTTCTTCGCTAAGTTTTTCTTATTGACAGAATTGATGCAAACAGGATGGATTGTTTCGGTTATCATTGCGGTTATCGCTTCAATCATCAGTGTTGGGTACTACTTCAGAATTATTCTGGCGATGTACACAAAAGATGCTGAAGGGGAAATGACAAAAATTCCTGCGGTTTACCTGATTATTGCCGTGATTGCCTTTATAGGGAATGTTGCTATCGGATTGTATCCGGGGGGTCTCTTTAATTTATTGGGATAAATAGTATTTTCGATTATATAAAAGACACCCTGACCGGTGTCTTTTTTTTTATGTTTAAATCACTTCATTTATTTTTTAACACGAAAATGTATATTTGTGAAAATTTTTCCCATGAAACTTGTCGCTATCTTTTCCTTTTTCTGCATCTCATTGACTGCTTTTTCGCAAAGTACTAACAGATTAACAGATACTGAATACCTTAGGTTACGGGACAGGATTAAGACTTTGTCCGGCACTAGGGCAGACAGTGCCTTTACTTATGCTGAGCAAATGGAAAAGTCAGATGTAAGCGCCCATAAAGCGTTTGCTCTTATGGCGAAGTCATACTTGATTCAAATGAAAGGGGACAGCATTACTTCAAAAAAATACGCTGCCTTGGCTTTTGATTATCTTAAGAAGGTGCCTCCCGGAGCCGAGAAAGTAAAACTGAATGCTTACATGCTTAATTATAATGGCCTGGCCGAATGGAAAAGGTTAAACCTGAACAAAGCATTGCAATCTTACAATCAAGGAAAAGCAATGTCGAAAAGTATCGGGGATATTATCCAGGTGATCAAATTTAACAATAACATTTCATCTGTTTATGCCGATGCCAAAAACTACCGCCTGGCCATTAGAACAGCAAAGGAGTCTGACCGTCTGACGGATCTTAATGTGAATTTGTACGAAAAGGAGAAGTATGATCAAAGTAAAACAACCGTCTGTTATAAACTGGGCTGTTTTTATGAACTTGAATTTTTTACAGATGAAACAAATCGTGTCTTACTGGATTCAGCCGAATATTATTATAAAAAAACGCTTATATATTCAAATCATACCGCAACTAATAATGTTTCTGCGCAACTTAATCTTGCTAAAATATACCATTACAAAGGGAATGCAGACCAAGCCGGAAAAATGTATCTGGCGTTGCTTAAAAGGAGCAGGGATTATTTAACTTCTGATAATTTTAAATACCTGAACCTTAATTTGGGTGAATTGTATTTCAAACAAAAGAAGTATAATGAAGCACTGATGTGTTTTGCTAAAGTCGATTCGGTTCATCAGGTAAACAGCAATTATCCGGTCGCTTACTATTATTCAAATTATTTCCAGGCTAAAATTTTTAACCAGCTCAATAACCACGAAAAGGCGCTGGAACATTCAAAAATCTTTCTGGAAAACTATGATAAAACTGAAACGAAGTCAATGCAGGAAGCTTCTGATGTGAACTTTATTGCCAGTAAAGAGATTTCTTCCAAAGAGATTCAGGAAATTGAAAAATCAAATAAGAGGAGTGTGCTCCTGAAATGGATTTCGATTGGTTTATTGGTTTTGATTGTTGGTTTTGTCATCTGTTTCCTGATTTGGAAGAACCAGCAGAAGAAAAAGGACATTCAAAAAGCAATGCTACTCATTGAGGAATTCAAACAGCAAATAGAGAAGAGTAAAAATAATGAGGTACATGAAGTTTTGCCCAAAAAGGAATCTCCTGCACTGAGTATTGACGAGGAAAAAGAAAATGAAATCATCAGGAAACTTCAGGAACTTGAAGATAAACTGGTTTTCCTCAATCAGGATTATACCCAGCAGTTTGTGGCCAAAAAAATTAAAACCAATACTGCCTACCTGTCGCTCGTGGTCAATAAGCGTTTCGGAAAGACTTTTAGTGAATACGCAAACGAATTAAAAATCAATTATGTGATTAATGAACTGATCACAAATCCTACTTACCGCAAATATTCCACGCAGGCGATTGCCGAAAGCGCCGGTTTTAAAAAAGCCAATTCTTTTACGATTTCTTTCAAAAAAAGAACCGGATTGACTCCGGTTCAGTTTGCAGATAAAATCGAATCTGAATATAGTGTTTAATTATGGGTTTGTTCCCGTACTGTCAGGGTTCGGATCCGTGTAGTTTCTGTTGCCTGATGGAGGCGGATTGAATCTCGGGTTGTATAAGTCCGGATCTTTGATGTCTCCCGGATCTCCCGGTGGCGGGACTGTGCCTCCTTTTATGTTTTTTAAATGTCCTGTATTTAAAAGGCTTCCTTTATAATCTTCAAGGCTTACGTTTGTTTTTTTCATAGTTTGTAAGTTTTAATTGTTTACAGTTTGAACCAGTACCACTTGGCTATAGCTGCTTGTTCCCTGGCTAATCGGATAATGGTTGTTCTGTTATGGATTTAACGGGTTGTCCGGATCCGGGTCAATATAACCCGGGTGATTGCCTTTCGGTGGTGGTTGTGTAGGATCATTTGTGTCTCCCGGATCTGCCGGAGGGGGTACATATCCGCCTGAAATGCATTTCAGTTGTGCCCGGTTCAATACTTCAGCATCAAAATCGGAAAGGGTTGGTTTTCTTTTCATAAGTTATAAGTTTTAATCTTTTCAAATGTAAAGGATTTGTTGGCTATATTCTTATGAATTGCCGCTTCGTCTTGTTTTGACTTCTTGTTGATTTGTTAAGTCTTGTTTTATAAGGGTTTAGTTGATAAATATGTCTTTCTAATTTATAAATTATGTGTGTGATAATTTATAAAATGTTTAAATGTTGCCTTTTTTTTCTGACAAAACCTTCAAATATTTGCCTCAGGTTTTTCAGGATAAAATGAAATTCTGTTTTGAAAAATATTCTTGATCAAGAGCAGACATATGATCCAAGTGTCTTAAAAGGATTGGATAATCAACAATAGTAAAACTTATAAATTATGTTAAAAAACATTTCAAACTTAGAAGGAGCTCAAAGCTTAACTAAAAAAGAACAAATGAATGTAATGGGTGCTGGCAGAAGAACACCGCCGTCTTTATGTGCTGAACCTCTTTTGTATTGTGCTAACGAAAGAACTTATGATCCATGTGCACCAATATCGCAAACGAATTATCCATGTTAATCCGTTAAGTTATGTTAAAGAACATTTTAAAATTAGATGGAGCCGAAGGTTTGTCTAAAAAGGAGCAATTGAATATTATAGGTGCTACAGGAAGAACGCCTCCTCATCAGACAGCATGTATTTGGGCTGTTGAAATCTGTCGCGATGGTTCAATATATGATCCTTGTCAGCCACTAACAGAACATAATTTTATGTGTTAATTCTGTAAAGCCATGTTAAAAAACATTTTAAAATTAGATGGAGCTGAAGGCTTATCTAAAAAAGAGCAATTGGAAATCGTCGGAGCAGGAAGAACTCCTCCGTCTTTATGTGCAGAACCTTTGCAATGGTGTCATGCCGACAGAAGTTATGATCCGTGTGCACCTGTCAGTTCAACAAACTACCCTTGTGGAGACTAATCTACAGGTCGTAAATTAATTCGGTAAAAAAAGCCTCTTTCGTTTGGAAGAGGCTTTTTGTTATGCTGCTACGGATTGCTTTTCTTGTATTCGGCTTTCTTGGCCATTAAAAATTCAATGACATCTAAAGTGTTACTGTTGTCAGTTATCGTTTTCGACTTCGGATCAGCCTCACAGTATTCAATAAAAGGGACTATCTCTTCTTTTTGTATTCCAAGAGTTTCCGAAAAGAACTGACTGTCATAGTCATTCAGCATCCTGTCCTTAAAAGCAATGGTTTTCTGTTCTTTGTTTTTCCGGAACAGTTTTACGATGTCTTTGTAAATCCGCACAAAATCGGTCCCGTTTACAATACTGCCGTCGTTAAACATCCTGACTTTTGGAACCGATTGGTTATCGTCAAAATAAGGGGTGTCGGTTATCTTTTGTGAGTTGTAATCGGGCTTTGCGTTTGAACTGACCACCACTTCATCCAGTTGCTCTTTCTTCGGAGTCATGATCACATTCAAATCGGTTTTGTATAACTGATCGCCTAAATAGACTTTCTTGATTACATGGTTTTTGGAGATGAAGACTAATATATCCTGTGGATTAACCTTAATGGTGAATTGCCCTTTCCGGTCGGTATGGGTAATGATTTTGGAGCTTAAATTGAGGACTTCCGTTCCGGGAAGCGTATTCTCACTGTCGGCTACGGTCCCACGGAGTGTTGTTCCGGATTGTGAAGAAGAAATCTGGAACCAAATAAGAAAACCCACTATGTGAAGTAAATGTTTCATGATCCAAATATTTGGGATACATAAAGTTACAAAAAATATCGTTCTTCTGCTTTTTATCGTCCAAATGATACATTTAGACCGGATTGATCGCATTTGTAAGAATTTTGGCACAATGTTAGCAAGAAGGTTTAGCTGTTAATTTAAACCATTATAAGTATGAAATCATCAACAGAAAACAGTTATGGTGCCCGCATCGGGAATGCCGAAAGTTTAGTAACCGCTTTAAGAGGGTTCAACAACTATCAATCCTCTAAACCCGAATTGGGTATCGAAGGGTTCAGCAGTCTTATTGCCAACATCAAAAACCAAAACACCCAAATCGCCATCCACAAACAAAACTACTCCCTGGCGGTCGAAGAAAGAGTCAAAATCTTCGAAAAAGACTTGCTTTCAGTAGGGCGCATTCTATCTCCAATCAATGCCACAATTAAAGTTAGCTTCGGAAAAGAAGCTAAGGAAGCTACTGATGTGGCAGCTATCATCTCAAAAATAAGAGGCTCAAATGCTAAATCATTGAAAAGTACCGAAGGAACTTTTGTGAGTCAGTCACATCAGTCTTTTAATTCAAAGATTCAGTTCTTTTCTGATTTAATTGCTAATCTTTCAGCCTTTGGAAGTAATTATGCTCCCAGCCGAGATGAATTGTCTGTCGAAAATCTAAAGGACTTATATGAAAATGCGGTAGCCGCTAATAATGCGGTGATTGATGCTTACTCACAGTTCATTCAGAAAAATGATATTCGTTTGAGTGCATACGATACTCTTTCTAAAACCGCGGTGCATATTAAAGAAAATGTCAAAGCTCAATATGGTTATAATTCCAGTCAGTATAATTTGATCGGAAAATTGAAAATTTAGTTTTTTTGATTGACAATGATTGACATCCCTTACATTTTTAATGGTGTTTGGGATGTTTTTTTATGTTCGGCCAATTTGTATCAGTATCTTTTTTTCTTCTTTATGAATGTTTTTTGGACTTTCGGTCAGTTTGATTTGTTGTTGGATCCTGATAAATTGTTGCTGAGAGAATATGAACTGTTTCGGAGAGAATATGAACCCTTGCGGAGTCAATGTAAACTGTTTCGGAGAGAATATAAACTCTTGTGGAGTCAATATAAACTGTTTCGGGGAGAATATGAACTCTTGTGGTGCCTCTGTAAACTGTTTCGGAGAGAATATAAATTCTTGTGGAGTCTCTGTAAACTGTTTGGGGGAGAATATGAACTCTTGTTGAGCCTCTGTGAACTCTTTGGGAAAGGAAGTGAACTCTTGTGGGGCTTCTGTGAATTGTTTCAGATTGATTGGTAACAATTGTATAGTCTTTCTAAATTGAGGTCATGAGGGCTTAATTTATTGTTGAATAATTCCCGATCATTACGTAATAACCATCAACTATAAACAACGACACTATCCCAAAAAGTGTGTAAGTTTAAAAATAACGGGGTTTGACTTTTTACTTAAAGTTGAACCCTTTTTTCAAATATCGTTAAGAACTGATTAAGTATTAATCCCCAATTATGGATTGGCATC
>NZ_JAMLJL010000009.1 GCF_023634845.1 Flavobacterium amniphilum
CTGACGGTACGGTGACAGTGGCAGGTAATACCCCGGCTGGATCGTACAACGTAGAATATACCATCTGTGAGGTGACCAACCCGTCGAACTGTGATACGGTAATCAGTGTGGTTACGGTAACGGCTCCAGTGATCGATGCGGTAACGGAGACTTACGGGCCGATTAATGGTAACACCGGCGGCACAACGCCGACTGTGGTACTGAACGATACTTTGAACGGTAACCCGGTAGTGATCGGCACAAATCCTGGACAGGTAACCCTAACCCCGGTTAGTGTTCCAACGGGCTTAACTTTAAACCCTGACGGTACAGTGACAGTGGCAGGAAATACCCCAGCTGGATCGTACAACGTAGAATATACCATCTGTGAGGTGACCAACCCGTCGAACTGTGATACGGTAATCAGTGTGGTTACGGTAACGGCTCCAGTGATCGATGCGGTAACGGAGACTTACGGACCAATCAGCGGTAACACTGGCGGCACAACGCCGACTGTGGTACTGAACGATACTTTGAACGGTAACCCGGTAGTGATCGGCACAAATCCTGGACAGGTAACATTAACTCCGGTTAGTGTTCCAACGGGCTTAACTTTAAACCCTGACGGTACGGTGACAGTGGCAGGTAATACCCCGGCTGGATCGTACAACGTAGAATATACCATCTGTGAGGTGACCAACCCATCGAACTGTGATACGGTAATCAGTGTGGTTACGGTAACGGCTCCTGTGATCGATGCAAATGATGATTCGGAGACGATGCAATCCGGATCAAATGGTGGAACAGCAGTTATTGATGTGTTCGAGAATGATACATTGGATGGGAATCCAACAGGATTGTCCGAAGTCACATTGACAGTTGACGCTCCGGATCCTACAGGTCATATTGTTTTGAACCCAGACGGAACAGTTTATGTTAATCCGGGAACACCGGCAGGAACTTATCAGATTACATATACAATTTGTGAAATATTGAATCCGGGTAACTGTTCTACAGCTGTTGTAACGGTTATTGTTAACACGATAGAAGATATAGATATTTATACGCATATGACACCGAACGGAGATGGAGATAATGATGTGTTCTATATCGATGGAATAACTAAATATCCTAATAATACTGTTGAGATTTACAACAGATGGGGAATATTGGTGTATCAGGCTAAAAAGTATAACAATACTGATGTGGCTTTTGACGGAAGATCAAGAGGAAGAACGACAGTAAGTGAAGATGATAATTTGCCGGAAGGAACATATTATTACATTGTCAGATATACCAAAACTGATGGGGTAACAAAAGAAAAAGCAGGATATTTATATATAAACAGATAATCTATAATGTCTGTTGAAATTTAAAAAAATGATTATGAAATTAAGATTAATTATATTAGGATTATTACTGAGCTGCATCTTTGCTAATGCACAACAAGAAGCACAGTATACCCAGTATATGTACAATACGGGGAATATAAATCCTGCTTATGCCGGTTCAAGAGGTTCTTTGAGTGGATTGATTATGCACAGAACCCAATGGGTGGGATTAGATGGTGCGCCGGTAACAAATACGGCGGTTATCAGTTCACCTTTGGGAATTTCACAAAAATTTGGTTTAGGTGTGAGCGTGATTAATGATAGATTAGGTCCATCCGACAACAATGTTCTTTCTGTGGATTTGAGTTATTACGTCCCTACTTCCGAAAACTTTAAACTGGCTTTTGGGGTAAAAGGAACAGCAGATATGTTCAAAGTTGATTTTACAAAAGTTAAGCTGTTTAATCCGAATGATGGTCTGAACCGTGAAAATATCGATAATAGATTTTCTGCCAATATAGGTGCTGGTTTGTATTGGTATTCTGAAAAAACATACTTAGGATTGTCTGTTCCTTATATTTTGGAAAATAATTATTATGATAATGATATACAGTATGTTGCGAGTGATAGAATGCATTTGCATGTCATGGCAGGACACGTTTTTAATTTGGGAAGTGAAACGAAATTTAAACCATCAGTTTTAAGTAAAGTAGTTCAAGGTGCTCCTTTACAGGTTGATTTGTCGGCTAATTTCCTGTTTTTTGATAAACTTACACTTGGTGCTGCATACCGATGGAGTGCTGCGGTAAGTGCAATGGCAGGTTTTCAGATTTCAGATTCCTGGTTGATCGGTTATTCATATGACAGGGAAACAACAAGACTGGGGAATTTTAATTCAGGATCACATGAGGTGTTTCTTAGATATGAGTTATTCAGAAAGTATGATAAAGTAATTTCTCCAAGATTCTTCTAAATAATGACTGGTATGAGAAAAATTTATATGATATGTGTTTTGTTATTTGGATTGCAAATGCAGGCACAACAGACAAAAGTTGCAAAAGGAGATACTCAATTTAATGACCTTGCTTATATTGATGCTACCGAAACTTATTTGAAAGTGGCTAAAAAAGGGTATAAGTCGAAAGAATTGTTTCAGAAATTAGGAGATTCCTATTATTTCAATGCAAATCTGAAAGAAGCCAATAAATGGTATACAGAACTTTTTGCACTTGGTCAGCCAATTGAAAGTGAGTATTATTACCGTTATTCACAAACACTTAAAGCAGCCGAAGATTATAAAAAAGCGGATGAATATTTGGACAAGTTTTATAAGTTGTCTGCAAATGATATCCGGGCTAATTTATATAACAAACAAAGAGATTATAAAAAAACAATTGAAAAAAATTCAGGAAGGTACGAAGTTAAAAGTACCACGGTGAATACCCGTAAATCAGATTATGGAACTGCTTTTTTTGGCGACAAAGTTGTTTTTTCAACTTCAAGGGATACAACCGGTTTTGCCCGTGTTCAAACAAGATGGACAAATCAGTCGTTTACTAATTTTTATGTTTCAAACAGAACAGAAGAAAATGATCTGACAAACCCTGAACGCTTCTCAAAAACAATAAATTCTAAATTTCACGAAGATACTCCGGTATTTACAAAAGATTTGAAAACGGTTTATTTTACCCGTAATAATTTTACTGAAGGAAAAATCGGAAGGGATGAGAAGCAAGTAATTAATTTGAAGTTATACAAAGCGGTATTGAATGCTGAAGGTAAATGGGAGAATGTTACAGAGTTACCTTTTAACAGTAATGCATACAGTGTTGCCCATCCTGCTTTAAGTCCGGACGAGAAAACGTTGTATTTCGCTTCTAATATGCCGGGTACAAACGGACAGTCTGATATTTTTAAAGTAGCAATCTTAGGTGAAAACCAATACGGAACTCCTGAAAAATTATCAAATGCGATTAATACGGAGGCAAGAGAAACGTTCCCGTTTGTTACGCAGGATAATGAGTTGTATTTTGCATCAGATGGTCATCAGGGATTAGGTGGATTGGATGTTTTTGTGACTAAAATAAACACGGACGGATCAATTGGTCCTGTAGTAAATTTAGGAGCGCCAATTAACGGTCCAATGGATGATTTCGCTTTTATAATTGACAATTCTACGCGTAAAGGTTATTTTTCTTCCAACAGAAACGGAGGAAAAGGACTTGACGATATTTATAGTTTTACCGAAAAGGAACCTCTTGTTATTGATTGTAAAAGTGAATTAGCCGGTCTTGTAACTGATGCAGAAACCGGTGTGATCTTGCCTGGTTCAACAGTATCTTTATTTGATGATAAATTCAATTTACTTTCAAAAGTTACTACTGATGGTAAATCTTCATATCAATTTGAGGTTAAATGTGGTCAGAAGTATTATGTAAGGGCCGAGCAAGCAGAGTATGAAACCAAAGAACAAAATGTTGTTCTGCCGGATTCAAGCGGGAAGACAGATCTTCCGATTGCATTAAGTAAAAAGCTTAAAGAGATCAAACCGGGAACCGATTTGGCAAAAACGTTCAATATAAAAATTATTTATTTTGATCTGGATAAATCAAATATCCGTTCTGATGCTCAGGCTGATTTGGCTAAAATTGCTGAAATCATGAAGGAATTCCCAACTATGAAAGTTGATGTCCGTTCACATACGGATAGCCGTCAAACGAATGCTTACAATGAAAAGTTATCCAGTGCAAGGGCAAAATCAACTATTGACTGGTTGGTTAAAAACGGAATTGAGAAGGAAAGACTTTCGGGAAGAGGTTATGGTGAAAGCCAGTTGATAAACCATTGTGGTGACGGAGTGAATTGTTCTGAAGAAGAACATCAGATGAACCGTAGAAGTGAGTTTATTATTTTGAAAATGTAAACGGATATTTATTAAAATTTAAAAGGCATCAGTTAATTGATGCCTTTTTCTTTGGATAAAATATTGTTAATAGATTGCATTTTACTTGTATAATGTATCCGAATTGCTATTTTTGTTCGTTATTAAAAAAACCAACCCAAAAACAGCCTCATTAAATTAAGGAATATGAAGTTTAATAAATTAGTTTTAAGTGTACTGCTAGGCGTAAATGCTGTTTCTTTTTCGCAGGAAATTAAGAAAGAAGTATTGTTTACGGTAGATAATAAACCTTACTATACCGATGAATTTGCAAGAGTTTATAATAAGAATATCGACCTTGTCAAAGATGAATCGCAAAAAGATTTAAATCAGTATCTGGAACTTTTCGTTGGATACAAATTAAAAATCAATAAAGCGAATAAATTAGGATTGCAAAACGATCCGAAATATGTCAACGAATTAAAATCATATAGAAGTCAGTTGGCTAAAAATTATACTTCAGATACCAAAGTGACTAAGGCTTTGATTGACGAAGCTTATGCAAGAATGCAGAAAGAAGTAAGAGCATCACATATTTTAATTATGGTTGATGAAAATGCAGCTCCTGCTGATTCTTTGAAAGCATATAATGAAATTCTGGATCTAAGAAAACGCGCATTGGCCGGAGAGAACTTCGGTGATTTGGCAGCTAAATATTCCCAGGATCCTTCGGCAAAGGAAAATAAAGGAGATTTAGGCTATTTTTCGGCGTTTAGAATGGTGTATCCTTTTGAAAGTGCTGCCTTTAAAACTAAAGTTGGTGATATTTCAATGCCGGTCAGAACAAAGTTCGGATACCACTTGGTAAAAGTGGCCGATCTTCGTGATAACAGAGGAGAAGTTTCCGTAGCGCATATCATGATCGTAAAACCGAAACCAACCGGGAATGAATCGGCGGATTTGGAAAAAGCTAAAAATACAATTAAAGAAATTTATACAAAATTGAAGCAGGGAGAGAAATTTGAAAGCCTTGCAGCCCAATTTTCTGAAGATAAAAATTCCGGACCGAGAGGCGGTGTATTGCCAAAATTCGGTTCAGGCCAATTGAGTTCGGAAGAATTTGAAAACATTTCATTCGGATTGAAAAATGTTGGTGATTATTCAGAGCCGTTTGAAACACAATTTGGATGGCATATCATAAAATTGGTTGAAAAACATCCCATTCAGAAGTTAGAAGATTTAGAGCGTGAACTGGAAAATAAAATAAGAAGAGATGACCGTTCCCGTTTAATTACAAACTCGTTGAATGCTAAACTCCGTAAAAAGTACGTTGTTAAACGTAATGATAAAGTTTACAAACAGATTAAAACCGCAGTAACAGATGTTTATTATGAAGGAAAATGGGTAATGCCTGCGGATACTAAAGATTTTGAAAAGGAATTGGTGAAAATACAGGACAAACCGGTATTGGCTACCGGATTCCTTAGAGAATTGGAGTCACAGCAAAAATCAAATCTTAAAATCAAGCCAATCGGTAACCTGGTAGATCATTTGTATGAGAAATTTGTGGATAATCAGTTGAATATCTATTACAATGATAATCTGGAAAATGAATTTCCCGAATTCGCCAACGTGGTGGAAGAGTACCGTGATGGTTTGTTGCTTTTTGATTTAATGGAGAAAGAAATCTGGAATAAAGCTAAACAGGATACGTTAGGTTTGAAAGGTTTCTACGAAAAGAATAAGGGTAAATACCAATGGAAGAATAGGGTGGATGTAATTATTGCTTCGTCGACTAAATCTGATTTTGCCAAAAAAACACAAAAAATGTTGCAGTCTGATGCCACTATCGATGCGATTAAGGAAAAACTGAACACGAAAGAAGTGGTAAATATCATGGCCAAAGAAGAAACGTTTGAAGAAGGTAATGAGCATTTTCCTAAAAATGTTGCCTTTAAAACAGGAGTTTCTGAAGTATACAAGGATGGTGAATTTTATTTTGTAAACAAAGTGGTAAAAACCATCCCGGCCGGACCTAAAGCACTTGACGAAACCCGTGGTAGGGTAATTAATGATTACCAACAATTTTTGGAAGACAACTGGGTTTCTGAATTGAAAAACGAATTTAAAATTGCTATAAATCAGGATGTTTTTGAAAGATTGAAAACAGCAATGAAAAAATAATTAATGCCAATAAATAGATAAAATGAAATTTTTAAACTTTAAATGTAATGTAATCATCGCGACTTTGCTGATGGCTTTCGGAGCTTCGGCACAGGAGAAAAAAACCAAAGTTGATGGTGTGATTGGTGTAGTGGGTGATTATATTATTTTGGATTCTGATATTGATAAAACCTATTTGGAATTGAAACAGCAAGGTGTGGAAACAAATGATATTTCACGCTGCCAGATGTTGGGGAAAATGTTGGAAGACAAACTTTATGCTCATCAGGCTATTCAGGATAGTATTATTGTTACCGATACTGAAGTAAATCAAAAGCTGGATGAGCAGTATGCTTATATGGTTGAGCAGTTGGGAAGTACTGAAAAAGTGGTGCAGTATTTTAAAAAATCGAGTGAAGAAGATTTGAAAACGGAACTTTTTGAAATTATCAAAACCAATAAATTAACTGCCGAAATGCAGCGTAAAATTGTAGATGGTGTGACGATTACACCTGAAGAGGTCCGTGATTTTTTCAAGAGAATACCTAAAGACGAGCTGCCGGTTTTCGGTGCTGAAATGGAAGTGGCACAAATTGTTGTGAAGCCAGTAGTTTCTAAAGAAGAGGAACAAAAGGTGATTGATCAGCTGAAAGGATTTAAGAAAGATATTCTTGAAAACGGGGCTAGTTTTTTCAGTAAAGCAGTTCTATATACCGAAGATGAAGGATCTAGATCTACCGGAGGTTTATATAAAATGAACCGTAAAACACAATTTGTTAAAGAGTTTAAAGATGTAGCTTTTAGTTTGCAGGAAGGTGAAATTTCCGAGCCATTCAAAACAGAATTCGGTTACCATATTATTTATTTGGAGAAAGTGAGAGGTCAGGAAATTGATGTAAGACACATTCTTTTAAAACCAAAAGTTTCTCCTGAAGCTATGAAAGCTGCTAAGGAAAAAATTGATTTGATCCGAAGAAGAATCGTAAACAAAGAAATCTCATTTGCAGAGGCTGCCCGTACAATGTCTGATGAGAAAGAAACCCGTAATGATGGAGGTGTTTTGACGAATCCTAAGACACAGGATTCTCGTTTTGAATTGACAAAAATGGATCCGTCATTGTATAGTATTGTTGCCAATTTGAAAGAAGGGGAAGTTTCATTGCCAATGGCTGATGAAGAACGTGCCGGAGGTAAATTCTTCAAAATCATGACGGTTACAAACCGTTTTGATGAGCATACAGCTGATTATTCAAAAGATTACGGCCGT
This sequence comes from Flavobacterium amniphilum, assembly GCF_023634845.1. Classification (GTDB taxonomy): domain Bacteria; phylum Bacteroidota; class Bacteroidia; order Flavobacteriales; family Flavobacteriaceae; genus Flavobacterium; species Flavobacterium amniphilum. The sequence continues at coordinate 7,622 of NZ_JAMLJL010000009.1, forward strand.
TTGAAAGAATTGGCTTTAAAAGAAAAACAAATCAAGGCTATTGCTAAATGGTCTGAAGAAAAAATTAAAGAAACCTATGTGAAAATCAATGGCGAATACCGCGATTGTACTTTTACTAATAACTGGTTGAAAAAATAATTATTTTAGTATTTCAAAGAAAAGAGTTAGTTTTATAAATCTATAAGCTAACTCTTTTTAATTTAAATATATTCCAAGATGTCTGATGTCGCTGCTATTCAAAATTTAGTTCAAAAACAAAAAGAGCTTAAACAGGAAATTTCAAAAATCATTGTTGGTCAGGAAGAAGTTGTCAATCAAATCATACTGAGTATTTTTTCGGGTGGTCATGCCTTGTTGGTAGGAGTTCCCGGATTGGCAAAAACGTTAATGGTGAATACAATCTCCCAGGCACTTGGTTTGGATTTTAAACGTATTCAGTTTACTCCTGATTTGATGCCTTCGGATATTTTAGGAAGTGAGATATTAGACGAAAACAGAACTTTTAAATTTATTAAAGGACCAATATTTTCCAATATTATTTTAGCGGATGAGATTAACCGTACACCGCCTAAAACACAGGCTGCCTTGTTAGAAGCGATGCAGGAAAAAGCGGTTACCATTGCGGGTCATCATTATAAATTAGCTTTGCCTTTCTTTGTGTTGGCAACACAAAACCCAATTGAGCAGGAAGGAACTTATCCGTTGCCTGAAGCACAGTTGGACCGTTTTATGTTTGCCATTAAGCTTGATTATCCTTCATTTGCTGAAGAGGTTCAGGTGGTGAAAAGCACAACTACTGATTCTTCAGTTCAGATTAATCCGTTGTTTACTGCGCAGGAAATTATCGATTTCCAACATTTAATCCGTCGTATTCCGGTAGCAGATAATGTAATCGAATATGCCGTTACTTTGGTTTCCAAAACACGCCCTGATAATGCATTGGCTACAGATTTTATTAAAAATTACCTGGATTGGGGGGCTGGACCAAGAGCTTCGCAGAATCTGATCCTGGCTGCCAAGACACATGCAGCGTTAAACGGAAAATTCTCTCCGGATATCGAAGATGTTCAAGCAGTGGCCACAGGAATCCTTCGTCACAGAATTATTAAAAATTACAAAGCTGATGCTGAGGGTATCTCTGAAGAAATAATCATCAAAAAGTTGTTTTAATACTGACTTGAATGTTTGGTTTAGATGTTGATTTATCCAAAAGGAATCCCGGACTGGATTTAGCTCGGACTGTTGCGATTACTTTGGTGGTTTTTGCGCATACTTTGTGGATAAGCAATCATTACCCGCCATTGGTTAGTTGGCTCATGCAGCTTAGCGGTACCATTGGGGTTGAGATTTTTTTTGTTATCAGCGGCTTTCTGATTGGTAAAATAGTAATGCGGCTCATTATGGATGATGATTTTTCGGTGCAGTCTATTTTTCAGTTTTTGAAAAGAAGATGGTACCGAACTTTACCAAACTATTATTTTGTGCTTTTTCTGAATTTGATTTTATGGTATGCTATTTATCAGAAAATCCCCGAAAAGCTGATTCTGTATTTTGTCTATCTTCAAAATTTCACAACCACTTCGCCTGATTTTTACCGGGTTGCCTGGAGCCTTTCAGTTGAGCAGTTTTGTTATATTATTGGGCCATTCACGCTTTTTTTTCTAATACGGTTTTTTCCGGAAAAAAAGAGGAGCCAACTTTTTTTATGGATGTGTCTGTTTATTATAGCTGTGTTTTTCGGTGTCAGGCTGTATTACAATCTTCATCATGAAACAAAATCCATATACGATTGGAACGAGAATCTAAGGAAAGTTTCTGTGTATCGTCTGGACGCTATTTATTACGGATTTGTATTGTACTATTTCTTCAGTAAAGGGATTATCACACCAACGTTGGAACGCGTATTCTTTGTGGTTGGTTTTTTGGGTGTTTTCATACTTCATATTTTTATTTTCGCTATCGGTGTACAGGTACAGCGTACTCCTTTCTTTTTTGATGTTTTGTATTTGCCGCTCAATTCAATCGCGATTTGTTTGACCATTCCGTATTTGGCCCGGTTTAAGATGAAAGAAGGTTTTGTCCTGAAATGGGTAACATTAATCAGTTTATTGGCATATAGTATTTATTTACTGCATTATACGGTTATTCTACATGCGATGAAAACCATTTGTCCGTCTGAAAATTTAAAAGGTATAGGTTTGTGGATCTATACTTTAGTGTATTGGTTACTGGTTATTTCCCTTTCGTATCTTTTATACCGTTTTTTTGAAAAACCGATGACAAATCTCAGGGATAAAAATTAATATTCTGTCAATAATATTTCTGTTAATTTGAATTTTCGCAAAAAAACATTCCCTAGAGTATGCTTTTCGTAAATGATTACAACTGAATAACTTATTTGATTGAAAAATTTTCAACCAAAAATCCAATTTTGTAAATTTGTGCAACAAAAAATAAAACTTCTAAAATGAATACTTATCAAGATTACATTAAAGAAATTGAAGAACGTAAAGGTCAGGGACTTCACCCGAAACCAATCGATGGAGCAGAATTATTAAGTGAAATTATTTCACAGATAAAAGATGTAAATAATCCATATCGTGAAGATTCACTTCAGTTTTTTATTTACAATACGTTGCCGGGTACTACAAGTGCTGCCGGTGAAAAAGCTGAGTTTTTAAAAGAAATTATTCTTGGAGAAGTAGCTGTTGCTGAAATCACTCCGATATTTGCTTTTGAATTGTTATCACATATGAAAGGTGGTCCTTCAATCAAGGTATTGTTGGATTTGGCTTTAGGAAATGATGGCGCCATTGCTGAGCAAGCCGGTGAAGTTTTAAAAACGCAGGTTTTCTTATACGATGCTGATATGGATCGCTTGAAAGTGGCTTTTGAAAAAGGAAATGCAGTAGCAAAAGGGATTTTGGAAAGCTATGCTAAAGCCGAATTTTTTACAAAGCTTCCAGAGGTTGCTGAAGAAATCAAAGTAGTTACTTTTATCGCCGGCGAAGGAGATATTTCAACCGATTTATTATCACCGGGTAACCAGGCACACTCACGTTCTGACCGTGAATTACACGGGAAATGTATGATTACACCTGAAGCTCAGGAAGAAATCAAAGCATTACAGGCACAACATCCTGATAAATCGGTGATGTTAATTGCTGAAAAAGGTACAATGGGTGTAGGTTCTTCCCGTATGTCAGGTGTGAATAACGTAGCGCTTTGGACAGGTAAACAGGCAAGTAAATATGTTCCTTTCGTAAACTTCGCTCCAATTGTGGGTGGTACCAACGGAATTTCTCCAATTTTCCTTACTACTGTTGACGTAACCGGAGGTATTGGTCTTGACCTTAAAAACTGGGTTAAAAAGACGGATGCTAATGGTGAAGTTGTCCGTAACGAAAGCGGAGAGCCGATTTTGGAAGAAGCTTATTCAGTTGCAACCGGAACCGTGCTTACTATTAATACAAAAGCAAAAAAATTATACAACGGAGATCAGGAATTGATTGATGTTGCCAAAGCATTCACACCGCAAAAAATGGAATTTATCAAAGCGGGTGGATCATACGCAATTGTTTTTGGAAAAAAACTACAAACATTTGCTGCTAAAACATTGGGGATTACAGCACCGGTTGTATTTGCTCCATCAAAAGAAATTTCTAATGACGGACAAGGTTTAACAGCAGTTGAGAAAATCTTCAACAGAAATGCTGTGGGAACGACTCCGGGAAAAACGTTACATGCAGGTTCAGACGTTCGTGTGACGGTAAACATCGTAGGTTCTCAGGATACTACAGGTTTAATGACGGCTCAGGAATTAGAATCAATGGCGGCTACCGTGATTTCGCCAATCGTTGACGGTGCGTACCAATCGGGATGTCACACCGCTTCGGTTTGGGATAAAAAGGCACAGGCTAACATTCCGAAATTGATGAAATTCATGAATGACTTCGGTTTGATCACAGCCCGTGATCCGAAAGGTGTTTACCATTCAATGACTGACGTTATCCACAAAGTATTGAACGATATTACTATCGATGAGTGGGCAATCATCATCGGTGGTGACTCGCATACACGTATGTCTAAAGGTGTGGCTTTCGGTGCCGACTCTGGTACTGTAGCTTTAGCTTTGGCAACCGGTGAGGCTTCTATGCCAATTCCGGAATCGGTAAAAGTGACTTTCAAAGGAAATATGGCTTCGTTCATGGACTTCCGTGATGTGGTTCACGCGACGCAAGCACAAATGTTGCACCAATATGGTGGGGAAAATGTTTTCCAGGGAAGAATTATCGAGGTTCACATTGGTACGTTAACAGCGGATCAGGCATTTACCTTTACCGATTGGACGGCTGAAATGAAAGCAAAAGCGTCTATCTGTATTTCTGAAGATGAAACGTTAATCGAATCATTGGAAATTGCGAAAGGCAGAATCCAAATCATGATCGATAAAGGAATGGACAATGCAAACCAAGTATTACAAGGTTTAATTGACAGGGCAAACAAGCGTATTGCTGAAATCAGATCAGGTGAAAAACCAGCTTTACGTCCAGATGCAAACGCTAAATATTATGCTGAGGTGGTTGTTGATTTAGATCAGATCGCTGAGCCGATGATTGCTGACCCGGATGTAAACAATGCTGATGTTTCAAAACGTTATACACATGATACTATCCGTCCGTTATCTTTCTACGGAGGGACTAAAAAAGTGGATCTAGGATTCATCGGATCTTGTATGGTGCACAAAGGCGATATGAAAATCCTGGCTCAAATGCTTAAAAATGTGGAAGCACAAAAAGGGAAGGTTGAGTTTAATGCTCCGCTTGTTGTTGCTCCTCCAACATACAACATCGTTGATGAATTAAAAGCGGAAGGCGACTGGGAAGTATTACAGAAATACTCTGGTTTCGAATTCGACGATAATGCGCCTAAAGGTGCAGCACGTACTGAATACGAAAACATGTTATATCTGGAGCGTCCTGGATGTAACCTTTGTATGGGTAACCAGGAAAAAGCGGCTAAAGGAGATACGGTAATGGCTACGTCTACACGTTTGTTCCAAGGCCGTGTGGTAGAAGATTCTACAGAGAAAAAAGGAGAATCATTACTTTCTTCAACTCCGGTTGTGGTATTGTCTACAATCTTAGGTAGAACTCCAACTATCGAAGAATATACTACAGCGGTAGAAGGTATCAACTTAACTAAGTTTGCGCCTTCGCACAAGTTGTTAGTGAAATAATTATTTAGTATATAAATACCAGAAGCCCGAGTCCTAAAACTCGGGCTTTTTTTTATTGCTGTTTTATCCCGCTCCGCAATCCCGATAGCTATCGGGACCTGACTTTGAATATCTATCATCGTCAATCTTTTAAATTCTCGTTGCCTACCTCACAACTTTTATCAGTTATACAAAGCATGTGATAAAAAAAGTGTGATAAAAAAAAATATCACAGAAAAATTATCACAAGTTTGTGATAAAAAAAGTGTGATAAAAAAATTTATCACAAAAAATTTATCACAAAAAAATAAAAGGTCATCCCCAGCTCTGCGAAGTCTTAAGATAGGTTTGCTCCGCAATCCCGATAGCTATCGGGATCTGACTTTGCACTTCTAATTCAACAATCATTTTGTTTGACGAATTAAAAGATGATAAACATATGCAGGTATAACCTCAGGCCCGAGCTAATAACCCGGGCTTTTTTTTATTACTGCGCAATTTTTTTGTAACTTGTAGGGTTATAAACAAACAACAAAAAATAAAAACTTACTATTATGGCTTTTGATATTGAAATGATTGAAAAAGTGTACGCAACTATGGCTTCCCGTGTGGATAAAGCACGTGAATTGGTCGGGCGTCCGCTTACGTTATCAGAAAAGATTTTATATTCCCACCTTTGGGAAGGAAACCCTACACAGGCGTTTTCAAGAGGTAAAGATTATGTTGATTTTGCTCCCGATAGAGTGGCGTGCCAGGATGCAACGGCCCAAATGGCGTTATTGCAGTTCATGCATGCAGGTAAAAGTAAAGTGGCGGTTCCTACAACCGTGCACTGTGATCACTTGATCCAGGCTAAGGTTGGTGCTGCTACAGATTTGCAGGTTGCAAATACACAGTCGAAAGAAGTTTTTGATTTCTTATCTTCTGTTTCAAATAAATACGGAATCGGATTCTGGAAACCGGGATCCGGGATTATCCACCAAATCGTATTGGAAAATTATGCCTTTCCGGGCGGAATGATGATTGGTACCGATTCACACACGGTTAATGCCGGTGGTTTGGGTATGCTGGCCATTGGTGTGGGTGGTGCCGATGCGGTTGATGTCATGTCGGGAATGTCATGGGAATTGAAGTTTCCGAAATTAATCGGTGTAAAATTGACCGGAAAACTAAACGGCTGGACTGCACCGAAAGATGTTATTTTGAAAGTAGCCGATATCCTAACCGTAAAAGGAGGAACCGGAGCTATTGTGGAATATTTTGGTGAAGGTGCTGAATCAATGTCTTGCACCGGAAAAGGAACAATCTGTAATATGGGTGCCGAAATCGGTGCGACAACTTCAACCTTTGGTTACGATGATTCGATGAGAAGATATTTAACCGCTACAGGCCGTCAGGATGTGGTAAATGCAGCTGATAAAGTAGCTTCTTACCTAACAGCGGATGCGGAAGTATATACAAATCCAAATCAATATTTCGACCAATTAATCGAAATCAATTTATCCGAATTAGAACCACATATCAACGGACCGTTTACTCCGGATCGCGGAACTCCTGTTTCTAAAATGAAAGCAGAAGCAGAAGCGAACGGATGGCCAATCAAAATTGAATGGGGACTAATTGGTTCGTGTACCAATTCGTCTTATGAGGATATGTCACGGGCAGCTTCTATTGTGGAGCAGGCAGTTGCACACGGTATCACGCCAAAAGCGGAATTCGGTATCAATCCGGGTTCTGAACAAATCCGCTATACAATTGAAAGAGACGGCATAATTGCCACTTTCGAAAAAATGGGTACCAAAGTCTTTACGAATGCCTGTGGGCCATGTATCGGACAATGGGATAGGGAAGGTGCTGATAAACAAGAGAAAAATACAATTGTTCATTCCTTCAACCGTAACTTCTCGAAAAGGGCTGATGGTAATCCGAATACACATGCTTTTGTAACTTCTCCTGAAATGGTGGCGGCACTTGCAATTTCGGGACGTTTGGATTTCAATCCGCTTACAGATACTTTATTGAATGATAATGGAGAGGAAGTTAAATTGAATGCTCCTGTTGGTGATGAGTTGCCAACGAAAGGATTTGATGTGGAGGATGCCGGATTCCAACCTCCTGCTGCTGATGGTTCTTCGGTTCAGGTAGTGGTTTCGCCAACATCAGACCGTTTACAATTATTAGCGCCTTTCGATGCTTGGGACGGGAAAAATATTACAGGAGCGAAATTGTTGATCAAGGCTTTCGGAAAATGTACAACCGACCACATTTCAATGGCCGGTCCATGGTTGCGTTACCGTGGTCATTTGGATAATATTTCAAATAACATGTTAATCGGAGCCGAAAATGCTTTCAATAATAAGGCTAATTCAGTTAAAAATCAATTGACGGGAACTTACGATGAGGTGCCAAAAGTGCAAAGAGCATATAAGGCTTCCGGAGTTCCGTCTATAGTTGTGGGTGATCACAATTATGGTGAAGGTTCTTCCCGTGAGCATGCAGCTATGGAACCACGTTTCTTAGGTGTGAAAGCTGTGTTGGTGAAATCTTTCGCGCGTATTCATGAGACAAACCTTAAAAAACAAGGAATGTTAGCCTTGACATTTGCTAACGAAGCCGATTATGATAAAATCAAGGAAGACGATACGATCAACTTTTTGGATTTAACAGAATTTGCACCGGGAAAACCATTGACTTTGGAGTTTGTCCATGCCGATGGTTCAAAAGATCTAATCATTGCGAACCATACGTATAATGAAAGCCAGATTGGCTGGTTTGTCGCGGGTTCAGCACTGAACTTGATTGCTGCCGGTAAAGCTTAATGATAAAGTAATTGTATAAAATAAAAAACTCCTGCAACTGCAGGAGTTTTTTATTTTAATTGGAATCGCTCCAAAATTTTCCATTTTTGGCCAATTTCTTGTTCAATCAGGCAAATTTCATTGAAAATAATTGTCTTCGGAATTGGAAATTGTTCTATCTGACTGAAAATTTCATTTGTGCATGTTGAATTTCTGGGATGCATCAAAGTGATGTGGGCTTCATGGTTTCTTATGTCGGCAATAATTCCTGAAAGAATGTTTTTCCGTAATTGTTTAAATGAATCATCACGACTGACAGCAGGTATCAAAACACCTTTTTCTTCGGAAAAGCGCTTGGTTTTGCCTAAATTCAATGTTACTGATTCTAAAGGATTGTTTTTAATGTTCCGAATAACCTGTCCGATATCTGTCAGCTCGTCTTCACGGCATAAAGTAACGTGTGCATCAATTAAGCGAAATTGTTCAGGGTTGAATTCAGCTCTTATTTTTTCAATTGTTTCAGATTGAAATGACGGAATAAATAAAGTGAGCTGTATTCTTTTCTGGATCATTACTTTTTATATTTCTTTATATCAAAGTCAACGGAATAAATGTCCTCGGTCATTGTTCCGTTTTCTTCTTTTTTCTGACGTGAAAAATATAGCTTTTTCTCTTTTTGGTGTACAAACGGGCAGAATTCGGCAAGTTCAGAATTAATTGATTTTCCTAAATTAATCGGTTCACTCCATTTTCCTTTCTTGTTGAAGCTGATGTAAAAATCGATTTCGCCAAATCCGCCCGGTTTGGTTGAGAAATAAATAAGATAATCTTCATTAGGTGAAATGAATGGATTGGACTCTCTTTCGTCGGTATTTATCGGATTGCCTAAATTAACCGGTTTTTGGTATTCTCCTTTAACATATTTGGAAACCCAAATATCTGAATTCCCCTTTTTGTTTTCATTGTCTTTCATGAAGTAAATGTTTCCGTTTTTGGCCATTGAAGCAAAAGATTCAGAAGCATTGGTGTTAATGGTGTGTCCTAAATGATAAGGTTCGCTCCAACCGTTTTTTATTTTTTTAGCAGCCCAAATATCGAAACCTTGCCGGTCAGGATAGTTTTCCACACTTCTGTTGGATTGGAATAAAACAGTTTTTCCGTCAGGTGTGAATACAGGATCGATATCTTTCCACATCCCTTTTTGACTTGAAAAAGAAGCGACAACCGGTTTTGTCCATTTGCCATCTCTTTTGTGGGATTCCATAATGATTAAAGTGTCTCTTTTTCCTTTGGAATTGACCCAAAGAGCTGTCTCAGAATCGGGAGATATTGTCAATCCGAAAACACCTCCGTTTGAGATTTTATAAGGTTCAAATTTTTCTGGTTCTGTTTGTGCTTGTGTGAATGAAATGGATAGTAAGCTGATGGCTAGGAAAATTTTTCTCATTTGTTTAAACTGTTTGCTTTTGATTTTGTCAAATGTAAACAGATTGCGGTTCGGCCTGAAGTGAATTAACAGTTTGTTAAATAAAAATTGTGATAAAATTAGGGTTGGCAGATTAAAAAAAATCCGCCTGATTGATTTCAAGCGGATTATGATATTTTAATGTACAGTTGTGGTTTTAACATTACAGTTTTTGGAAACCCAGGCTGCATCAAAATCTTTTATTTCTTTACGTTCACCTTTATAAATGTAATATTCTTTTGGAGTGTTGCTTTCACCAACAGTTGGCATTTTATCAACTATTTTTTCATCAGGACAATCCTGAATCAGTGTTGTGGAAGCTTTTTTGGTGCAATTACAACTCGCCAGAATAATGGTTAAGGTAAGAAAAGAGAGCTTTTTCATGGTATTTATTTTATTAATTTCGGGTTTTCTGCTTTGATGGTTCCTTCGAATGAATTTACCATAATCAACTTATTTAAAGCCGGACTATAGTCTAAATCAGACATTCCTTTGGAATTGGATAACAGTACTTTAGGTTGTTTGGCCATTTTTCCAAATTGAAGTAATTTGCTTTTCTTCCAATCTTTGGACCAACTGGTAACGTACATGTTTCCTAAGTTATCAACGGCTAAACCGTCAAAATTAGTATAATTGGTCGCAAATTGTGATATAACATCTCCGTCTTTTAAATCAACTGTAAAAATACTACTGTTTTCGGTGGTGTTGCAAACCAGAAGGACTTTTGATGTTTTGTCATAATAAAGTCCGTTAGGTGCTTTGATGGCATTTGCTTTAAGTAGTTTGCTGAATTTCTTTTCCTTAGTGTTGATTTTGTAGATGTTGTTGCCAGCTTTATCTGAAACATATAAGGTTCCGGTTTCGTCAGCCGTTATGTCGTTGAGTTGTTTGGCCTCATCGATTGTGATTGTAAATACTGATTTTTTGGACGTGATGTCAAATCCCATAATCTGATCATCGGCAACAACATATAAAGTATTCTTGTAAATGGTTAGACCCAGACATTGTGCGTCTATGTGAGCAAAAACGGTCTGTTGGCCTTTTGCATTCTGACGGATGATGTTTTTGCTTTTTACATTGGATATATAAAACGATTTGGTTGGCAGGTGATAAGTGGCGCTTTCGGGAAGTTCAAGTTTTTGTGCGTTTCCGTAAAAAATCCCCATCGAAAAGAATAATAATAGAGAGTAAAGTTTTTTCATTATGATTGTTAATTAGTTTAGTGCAATTAAATTACTAATTTTTCAAATAACAACATAGAGTTGAATAACTTATCAACTTTTTATTAAGAAAAATTGACAATTTTTAATAATTTGATATTGATTTTCTGTGTTTTGGAAATCTTAAAGAAATGCTAAAATAAAGTGAAGGTTTTTTCGTTTGGTTCTTTAGCGCTATCTTGCGAAACCAAAAATAAATTTATGTTGAGGTATTGTTGTTTATTATTTCTGTTTTTGTTTACGTTTAAGGGGTTTTCTCAAGAGAAAATCAAACACATCGTTGCGGGCGGGGAATCTGTATATAGCATTGCCAAAAAATATGATGTAAAACTGAATGATATTTATCAGTTGAATCCGAAAGCCAAAGGAAGTGTTTTAGCACTTAAGTCGGTTTTGTGGATACCGGTCAAGCAAACTTCACGCGCTGAGAAAGAGTTGGTTAAAAATGAAAAGCTAGATAAAACTGTAAATCACGAAGTATTACCAAAAGAAACTTTGTATGGAATTTCAAAAAAATACAAAGTGAGTATCGAGACCATTAAAGAAAACAATCCTGCTATTGAAAAAGAAGGTTTGGCAATTGGAATGAAATTGCAGATTCCTGTTTCTGAAGAAGTTTATGGTCAAAATTCAATTGCTGAATTACCAAAAAAAGTAGAATTGGAAAATGTGTCAACTTCGGTAAGGAATGAAGTTGGTACAAAAGATGCTGTTGAAAATGTTGCAACTTCGGAAGAGAATATTACACATACGGTTCAGTTAAAAGAAACGAAATATGGAATCTCCAAGCGTTACGGAATTTCCATAGCTGATTTAGAGGAAAAGAATCCTCACGCAAGAGGCGGACTTCATGTGGGTGATGTTTTGGTTATCAAAGGTGAGATTAAAAAGGAGAAAGAAAAAGATAAGGAAAATACTGAAGTTGTAGCGAATCAGCCAGAAAATCAGGAAATTCAAAACAATCAGGATGTGGCTACTACCGAAAATGCTCCTGTTGCTATGTTGCCTTTATCGGCAGATGCGAGCATGAAAGCCGATTTTTTAATTGCAAAAGCATCAGAAAATTTGGGATCACGTTACAGAAGCGGAGGAACAACACCGGCAGGTTTTGATTGCTCTGGATTAATGTTTGCGACTTTTAAAAACATTGAGATGACATTGCCGCGTTCTTCACGCGATATGGCTCAAAATGCCGGAACACGTATTGAGCGCAGTCAGGCACAAAAAGGTGATTTGATCTTTTTTGCAACCATGGGAGGCGGAAGGGTGAGTCATGTGGGAATGGTAACCGAAGTGCTGGAAGATGAAATTAAATTCATACACTCTTCTACAAGTGCAGGTGTAATCATTTCTTCGACAAAAGAGGCTTATTATGCCAGACGCTTTGTTCAGGTGAACAGGGTTTTGGAATAAATCTATGTTATATATTGAAAAAAAACCGCCCTATATTAAGGCGGTTTTTTATTGTTTATATAAAATTATTATACAGTTTCATCTTCAACAGTTGCATCTGGTGCATTTTCTTTCACAGAGTTAATGCCGTTATCTCTTCCGGCTTCAGCTTCATACATTTGGCTTGAGCCTATTATTTGGCCGTTTCCTGCTTTTAGGTTAAAATGAAATTTGCCGTTCGCTGCTGTTTTTTTGTCGAAATTTGATTCGTCTTGTGAGTTTTTTCTAACCGATTCGATTCCGTTTTCACAACCTGCTTTGGCTGAATATCCTTCACTGGTAAGAATGACTTGGCCGTTCCCTGCTTTTAAATTAAACTGAAACTCACCGTTTGTTCTTTTAGAAATTACAAATTTTCCCATAAATGATTGGTTTAAAGTTCTTAATTTATTTTAAGAAAGATACTACTTTTTAAGATACGATGATAAAAAAAATCCGCTCTCATCATGAAAGCGGATTTTTACTGTGATATTCAATAACTATTAATAATAAGTATAACGTCTTACCTGAGCGATATATTTAGCTAAACGGATTACCTGATGGCTGTATCCGTATTCGTTATCATACCAAACATACATTACAACATTTTTTCCGTCAGCCGAAACAATTGTTGCGTTGCTGTCGAAAATTGCCGGAGCAGAAGTTCCTACAATGTCAGATGAAACTAATTCGTTGTTTAATGAATATTTGATTTGCTCAACTAATTTGCCTTCCAATGCATATTTCTTCATAATGTTGTTTAAATCCTGTACTGAAGTGTTTTTGTTTACTTCCAGATTTAAAACTACCAATGAACCGTTTGGAACCGGTACGCGGATTGCATTTGAGGTTAATTTACCGGCTAAGCTTGGTAAAGCTTTGGCAACAGCACTACCGGCTCCTGTTTCGGTGATAACCATGTTTAAGGCAGCTGAACGTCCGCGACGGTATTTTTTGTGCATATTGTCCACTAAGTTTTGGTCATTAGTGTAGGCGTGAATTGTTTCGATGTGTCCTTTTTCAACTCCTAAAGTTTCTTCAATTGCAGCTAAAACCGGAGTGATTGCATTGGTTGTACAAGATGCAGCTGAGTAGATTTTTACTTCTTCAGGATTGTAATCTTCGTGGTTTACACCGTATACGATATTTGGAACTCCTTTTCCTGGTGCTGTCAATAATACTTTGTCAACACCTTTTGAAGTTAAATGTCTGCTTAATGCTTCTTCAGTTGTGAAAGCTCCTGTATTGTCAATCACCAAAGCATCGTTGATTCCGTATTGTGTATAATCAATTTCTTCCGGACCATTTGCCGTGATGATGTGAACGGTAGTTCCATTGATTAATAATGCATTGTTTTCTACGTCAGCTTGAACAGAACCTTCGAAATCTCCGTGTACTGAATCGTAACGTAATAATGAAGCTCTTTTTTCCAATAAAACAGCATCATTCTTATCACGTGTTACAATGGCGCGTAAACGTAATTGTTGCCCTTTTCCAATTTTCGACATCATTTCACGAGCCAATAAACGTCCGATACGTCCAAAACCATACAAAACAACATCTTTAGGTTTGATTTCGTTCGTGTGTTTAGCGTCTTTTAATTTGTCGATAACGAATGCGGTCGCATCGTTGTATTTGTTGTCTTCTAAGTGGTATTCGTACGTTAGTTTTCCAATATCTAAACGTGAAGGTGGTAAATCTAAATTATTGATTGCTCTTAAGATTTCAACAGAATCAAATACATTGATAGGTTTTTGTACAAATTCGCCTGCATATTCATGTAAATTCATGATATCACTCACGCTTCTGTCAATCAATTGGTTTCTGAAAAGAACCATTTCGATTGATTTGTCGTACCATAAATCGCTGACAATTTTGATAAACTCTACTGCTGCCTTTCTCCTGTCTGCCTGAAAAGCTAACTCTTTTTCGTAAACTGCTGTGTTGCTCATTTTTATGAAAATGTTTTTTGTTTTTACTGTCGCAAAATTAGCTATTTCAAACGTTTTCGTAAAACTTTTTAACGGATATTTTTGAAATAAAAAAACCTCGGGGTAGCCCGAGGTTTTTAAAGAAATTAAGTACATAACCAATTTATAATAACATGCGTACTTGTTCTCCGTTTTGGGTTAATATTTCAATTCTGAATTTGTCAGTTCCTGATTTGGAATTCAGCATTTTTGACGCCTGTTCCATTGATGTGATTTTCGAACCGTCAATGCTTAAGATGATACTTCCGATTAATTCATTTTTGTATTCCATGAATTTTTCATTGGTCACATCCTTGATTTTTACACCGTTGCTTAATCTGAAGCGTTTTTTATCAGCCGCATCGATATCTTCCAGTTCAAAGCCATTGTATTCATAGTTAACTAATTCTTTTTTAGTTAATTTGATTGGTAGGTTTAATTTGTCATCTCCTCTTAAAATTCCCACTTGTACCTGATCGTTAGGGCGTTTGGTGTTGATGTAAGAGGTAAGATCAGCAAAACCTTTAATTTTTTGGTTGTCTAACTGTACAATCACATCGCCTTTTTTCAATCCGCCTTTTTCTGCACCAGAATTTTTGTATACTTTATTGACATAAAATCCTTGTGTCTCCTTTACGCCGAATTCTTTTGAAGCGGCATCGTTCAATTCACCACCTTCAACACCTAAAACACCGCGTTGTACATTTCCGAATTCCATTAAGTCTTCAACTATTTTACGGGTGATATTTGAAGGAACTGCGAATGAATAGCCTGTGTAACTTCCTGTAGGTGAAGATATCATGGTGTTAATGCCGATTAATTCACCTCTGGTGTTTACCAATGCGCCTCCACTGTTACCTGGATTTACCGCTGCATCAGTCTGGATAAACGACTGAATTCCGTTGTTTGATAAATCCCTTGCTTTTGCCGAAACAATTCCAGCAGTTACCGTTGAGGTTAAATTGTATGGATTTCCAACGGCCAATACCCATTCGCCAACTTTGATGTTGTCTGAATTTCCGAAAGTTGCGTACGGTAATTTTTCATTCGCTTCAACTTTGATTAAAGCAATGTCCATCTTGCTGTCGGTACCCACTAATTTTGCCTTGTACGTTTTGTTGTTGTTTAGTGTAACTTCTAATTCTGTAGCATCTTTTACCACGTGGTTATTGGTTACGATATATCCATCTTCACTAATGATAACTCCTGATCCGGTTCCAATTTGTTTTTGGGGTGTGCCACCTCCCTGGTAACCATAAAAGAATTCCATTAAAGGGTTGTTGGGAACATTGTAAACAGTAACGTTTTTAACGTGTACTACTGTGTGAATTGCATTATCTGCAGCTGCAGTAAAATCAACGGCATCACCATTAAAACCCACGTTTCTGGCAAAGCTGTCTGATGCAATTGATAATTTTGAGCCGGGAACATCATTTTCCATTAATAATTTGTAAGCTCCCAAAGTAGTCGCTCCACTTAATAAAGAAACTAAAAATAAACTTCCAAATCTTTTCATAACTGTAATTGTTTGTTTTATAATTCTATAACGTAAAAATATAATTTTCTTATTTTATGTCAATGGGTTTAACGCTCGTTTAACAATCTTTAACGTATCATTAATATTTGTACTTTTGTAATGTAAGAATGCCTTTTTCAGGCTTCTGTAATATATCATTTTTCTGAATTTGGCGTTATATTACATCTCGTTGATTCAGATTTTAAAAGAGTAATAATTATAATGAACTATACATTTTACAAATATCAGGGAACAGGGAATGATTTTGTTATAATTGACAATCGCCTTGAAACATTTCCCAAAAATGATACCAAACTAATCGAATTCCTGTGCGACCGCCGTTTTGGTATTGGTGCCGATGGATTGATGTTGTTGGAAAATGACGAATCGACCGATTTCAAAATGGTCTATTATAATTCGGATGGGAATCAAAGTTCGATGTGTGGTAACGGTGGCCGGTGTCTGGTAGCTTTTGCCAAGAAATTGGGTGTTATCCAAAATGATACAACTTTTATTGCTGTTGACGGTTTGCATCACGCTACCATTGATGAGAATGATATTGTGTCGCTTCAGATGAAGGATGTTGATGAAGTGCAACAGCATGAAAACCACATTTTCCTGAATACGGGTTCACCGCATCATGTTCAATTGGTTGAAGATTTGCATATTTTCGATGTCAGAAATGAAGGATCACGTATCCGTTATGGTAATCTGTATGGTGAGGCAGGAAGTAATGTGAATTTTGTCACACAAACGGATGAAAACAAATTCGCATTGCGAACATATGAGCGTGGAGTGGAAGATGAAACACTTTCCTGTGGAACCGGCGCAACGGCAGTGGCTATTGCAATGAAATCAATTGGAAAAACAAATAGTTCGGTAATCCAACTTCGTGTGGAAGGAGGGGAATTGGAAGTTTCCTTTAATGAGAAAAACGGATTCTTTACACAGGTGTTCTTGAAAGGGCCGGCTAAGTTTGTTTACCAAGGTATTATTACTGTTTAAATTGTAATTGGATGATTACTTTAAAAGGAGAAAATATTTACCTGCGCGCACTCGAACCCGAAGATTTGGAATTTATCTATAAAATTGAAAATGATGAATCAATTTGGGAAGTCAGTAGTACGCAAACACCGTATTCGCGATTTTTAATCCGGCAATATCTCGAAAATGCACATCAGGATATTTATCAGGCAAAGCAATTGCGTTTGGCAATTTGTAAAAATGAATCCTTTGAAGCTGTCGGTTTGATTGATTTGTTTGATTTTGATCCACAGCATAAAAGGGCAGGTTTGGGGATTGTAATTAATAATCCGGATGAACGTAATAAAGGAATTGGCAAAGAATCGTTGGGTTTACTGATTAATTATGCATTTAATAAGTTAAATCTACATCAGTTGTATGCAAATATTGGTTCTGATAATGCGCCAAGTTTAAAGCTTTTTACTAATTTTGGGTTCTTTAAAGCTGGAACCAAAAAAGACTGGAATTACCGCAATGGTAAATTTTACGACGAAATACTGTTCCAGTTAATCAATACAAATTTTTAAATTTCACTATTTTGAATAAAAAGAAGATTCTTATTGTCCTTTCTGTAATAGCAGTTGCTGTTGCAGCCTATTTATATGTTAGCCTTTTTGCATCGAATACAAAGTTTGATAAAGATGAGGTTTATGTTTTTGTTCCGACTGGTTCTAAGTATGAAGATGTTCTGAAAATCATCGAGCCTTATGTTAAAGATGTTGATGGTTTTAAAGTTGTAGCTAAAATAAGATCGTACGACGAAAATGTATTTCCGGGACGGTTTTTGTTTAAGAAAGGAACCGGAAGTTTAGGGTTGGTTTCGGCTTTGCGTCATAATCAACCGCTTGATCTGGCTTTTAATAATCAGGAAAGTCTGGAAAAATTGGTTTCAAGGGTTTCGTCGCAAATTGAAGCAGATAGTCTTAGTCTGATGAAAGCAATTAAAGATCCGGCTTTCATGAAAAAAAACGGATTTAATGAGGAAACGGTTTTAGGGATGTTTATTCCGAATACTTACCAATTCAAATGGAATACTTCTGCAGAGAAATTCAGGGATAAAATGTTTGCTGAATTTGAGAATTTCTGGACGGAAGAAAGAAAAGCAAAAGCGAAAGCTTTAGATATGACTCCGGTTGAGGTGATTACGTTGGCAGCAGTTGTTCATAAGGAAACGGTAAAAGCAGATGAGCGTCCAAGAGTGGCTGGTGTATATTTAAACCGTTTAAAAACCGAAATGCCTTTGCAGGCTGATCCAACTATTATTTTTGCTATGCGCCGTAAGGCTAATAATTTGGATTTGGTGATTAAACGCGTGAAAGGTAGAGAAATGTTAGGGGTTGATTCTCCTTATAATACTTATGTGCATACTGGATTGCCTCCCGGGCCAATTGCAATGCCTGATATTTCGGCAATTGATGCAGTTTTAAATCCTGAAAAGCATGATTACATTTATTTTTGTGCAAGTGTGGAGCGTTTTGGTTACCATGATTTCACGGCTTCTTATGCGGAGCATGTGGAAAATGCCAATAAGTATGCTGAATGGGTTAATAAATTGGGAATTAAGTAGTTTTTGAGGTTTTTTCAATACATACTATTTTTATTGATTTCGATTCCGGTATTTTCACAATCCGGAATCGATTCTTTTTTAACGCCTGCCGATTCGCTTA
The DNA here is from genome assembly GCF_023634845.1 of Flavobacterium amniphilum. Classification (GTDB taxonomy): domain Bacteria; phylum Bacteroidota; class Bacteroidia; order Flavobacteriales; family Flavobacteriaceae; genus Flavobacterium; species Flavobacterium amniphilum. The sequence continues at coordinate 25,930 of NZ_JAMLJL010000009.1, forward strand.
ATGTGAGTAGGGAAAAGGCTGTCCTTTACTCCGAATTTGGATTGGCAGCCGGTGCATTGGTTGGTTTGAGTCAGTTGTGGTATAAAGATTATCCGCAGAGTAAGTTTCATTTTATAAATGATAATTCAGAATGGCTTCAAATGGATAAAATTGGACATTTTTATTCGGCTTACCATTTAAACCGCTTGGGTTGTGAAACGATGAATTGGGCCGGATTGCCTAAAAATAAACAATTGGTTTATGGCTCGGTATTGAGTTTGGGTTTTTTAACGACTGTTGAGGTTTTTGACGGATTTTCACAGAAATGGGGGGCTTCCTCCGGTGATATTATTGCGAATGTGTCTGGGGCTGGTTTGTATGTATCACAGGAATTGCTCTGGAATGAACAACGGATTATTCCAAAGTTTTCTTTCCATACCACAAAATATGCTAAGCTCCGTCCGGAAGCATTAGGAGAAAATTTTAATGAGCAATTGCTGAAAGATTATAATGGACAAACGTATTGGTTATCTTTTAATTTGCGCTCTTTTTTTAAGGAGTCTAAGCTTCCGAAATGGTTCAATATTGCGCTTGGATATGGCGGAAATGGAATGATTACAGGTGAGGATTTCGTAAATTCTGATTCTGATTTGTCTTACATAAAAAGAAATCGTGAGTTTTATTTGAGTTTTGATGCAGATTTGTCAAAAATTGAAACAAAATCACACTTTTTAAAAACTTTTTTCTCTGTTATTAACATGATTAAAATCCCCGCACCAACTGTAAAACTGGGTGCTAACGGAGTTGTTAACTTTGACTGTTTATATTTTTGACAGAAATTAACACGTTTTTAAGTATTTACGCCTTACCTTTGTCCCGTAGAAATTTTCTGGCAATGATAGAATCCGGGTAAAATACGTTCAGGGTTCTTAGTTAGAAGAAAATTATATTTATGACAAAAAAACAAATATTCTATTTTGGATTATTTGCCTCAATCATCACATTAAGTTCTGGTTTTAGACCATTCCAATCTGAATTATTTCCTTGGTTTCATGTATTTGAAAAGGAAATTACCTACACAGTACCTACAGAAGTAGAAGTTGGCCAAACATTTTTTGATATTCCTTTTACGGGGAAAACTTTCGTTGGTTTCCAGCAGAGTTTAGCGGCCCGTGAATCCCAGGGAAAATATCATAAAGTAAATTCTTTTGGTTATCTTGGAAAATATCAATTTGGTACCGAAACTCTAGAAGAGTTAGGAATCAATGATGAACAAAACTTCCTGAAAAGCAGAAAGCTTCAGGAGAAGGCATTTATTGCTTATTTGGCGCGTAACAAATGGGACTTACGGAAAGAGATTGAAAGGTATTCCGGAAAGGTAATCAGGGGTATTCCTATTACTGAATCGGGTATATTAGCTGCAGCACATCTTGGAGGGCCGGGATCGGTTAAACGTTTTTTGCGTTCGGGAGGACGTAAAAAGTTTGTCGATGGTTTTGGGACTTCGATTGCTGAGTATTTAAGAGAATTCGCTGGTTATGATACCAGTTTTATTGAGGCAAATAAAAAAGCAAAAGCTAATTACTACGTGTATTAATAGTTTTTGTGGATGATGAAAATGCAAGGTCGATTATGTAAATCGACCTTTTGTTTTTTCCAGTCTTTTACAGCTAATGTTTTAATGTATTCAGTGGGAAGCGTGATGTCGCATGCAATACAAAGATTGGTGTTGGGTTGCAATGTACTTAAAAGATCTTCCATTAATTTGTTGTTTCGGTACGGAGTTTCAATGAAAAGCTGAGATTGATTCTTTTCAAAAGACAACTTTTCAAAATTCTTCAGTGCAGATTTTTTTTCACCTTTGTCAATTGGTAAATAACCGTTGAAAGCAAAACTCTGGCCATTCATCCCTGATGCCATCACGGCTAGTAAAATTGAGCTTGGTCCAACTAGCGGAACGACCTGAATTCCTTTTTCGTGGGCTAATTTTACAATAACGGCTCCTGGATCGGCAACACCCGGACATCCGGCTTCACTCATTAAGCCTATGTTCTGCCCGCTTAAAAGTGGTTTGATGAATTCCTGATGCTCGTGTGTTTCGGTATGTTTGTTTAATACTGAAATGTGTAAGCTGGGTTGTTTTTTTTCAGGATGAACACTTTTGATAAAGCGGCGTGCGGTTTTTTCGTTTTCAACGATGTAATGATCAATGAAATCAATGCTCCTTTTGATAGTTTGAGGTAATACATCTTCTGGATTCATTTCGCCCAAAGTGGTTGGGATTAGATATAATTTTCCTAAAAATGTAATGGGCTTCATCGGTTTTATTTTTTCAAAAGTTTTTGTGCAATACTGTCGCAGGCTTTGTCTAACATGTGGTAGACTTTTTCAAAGCCATCCTGTTGTCCGTAATACGGATCCGGAACGTCTACGCGTTCGCCGGGAAAAATCTCATCCAGAATAAGCTGTACTTTAGCTTTATCTGTATTATTTTGTGCCTGGGCAATCACATCTTTATAATTTTGATTGTCCATAACATAAATATAGTCAAATTCCTGAAAATCTTTTTTCGAAAAGTGACGGCCTCTTAAGTGGGTGATATCGAGATTGTAGTTTTTAGCCGTGAGTACAGATCTTTTGTCGGGGGGCTGACCTACGTGCCAACTTCCGGTTCCTGCAGAATCTACAATATAATCGTTGGAAAGTTTAGAGCGAAGTATGCCTTCGGCCAATGGAGAACGACATATGTTCCCCAAACAAACCATCAATATTTTTGTAGTCATTACAGTGATAATTTTTTGTTGATGTCGTCAACAAATTTTTTGAACTGTTTATCGGTAGAAACTAAATTGTCTACTGTTTTGCAGGCGTGTAAAACGGTGGCATGGTCTCTGTCTCCAATTTGTGATCCGATGTTTGCCAAAGATGCTTTCGTGTATTTTTTAGCAAAGAACATCGCTAACTGGCGTGCCTGTACCACGTGGCGTTTTCTTGTCTGTGATTGTAAGGTTGATACGTCAAGCTGGAAATAATCCGAAACTACTTTTTGGATGTAGTCGATAGAAATTTCACGCTTCACATTTTTCACAAACTTCTCAACGATTTGTTTTGCTAAGTCAATGGTAACTTCTTTTTTGTTAAAAGAAGATTGGGCGATCAATGAAATGATTGCGCCTTCCAGTTCGCGTACATTGGTTTTGATGTTGCGGGCAACATATTCAATAATGTCTTCCGGCATTTCAACACCATCGCGGAACAGGATGTTTTTCAAAATTGAAACCCTTGTTTCGTAGTCTGGCTGGTGTAACTCGGCAGATAATCCCCATTTGAAACGGGATAATAAACGTTGCTCGATGTCCTGCATGTCAACCGGAGCTTTATCTGAAGTCAGGATAACCTGTTTGCCGTTTTGGTGCAAGTGGTTGAAGATGTGGAAAAACACATCCTGGGTTCCTGATTTTCCTGATAAAAACTGTACGTCGTCAATGATTAATACATCGATTAACTGGTAGAAATGAATAAAGTCATTTCGGGTATTTTTTTTAACGGAATCTATATATTGTTGTGTGAAAATTTCAGCAGAAATATATAAAACCGTTTTTTCAGGGTATTTGTCTTTTATTTCAACACCGATAGCATGTGCTAAGTGTGTTTTTCCTAATCCTACACCTCCGAAAATCAATAACGGGTTGAATGAAGTTCCGCCCGGTTTATTGGCAACAGCCATACCGGCACTACGGGCCAAACGGTTTGAATCTCCTTCAAGGAAATTGTCAAAACTGTAATTGGCATTCAGTTGTGATTCGATTTTGATGTTTCGGATTCCCGGGATGATAAATGGGTTTTTTAATTCCGGATTTTTTTGTTGAACCGGCACGTCGATTTCCTGTGTTTTTACAGGTTGGCGTGTTGCGCTTGGTAGCTGTTCTGTAAATGGAAGTTTGTTCCCGTAGGTGTTTTCCATTTTAATTTTATACAGTAACTTCGCATTTTTTCCAAGTTCTTTCTGTAAGGCAACTTTTAATAACTTAACATAGTGTTCCTCTAGCCATTCGTAAAAGAATTTACTCGGCACTTGAATATAAAGCGCATTATCGGTAAGCTCTACAGACTTGATTGGTTCAAACCAAGTTTTGTATGCTTGCTCCTGTATGTTGTCCTTTATGAAAGACAGACAATTTTCCCAGACCGATTCCGCAGTTTTATTCATTGTGTGCATTCTTATATTGTTAGTTTTAAAGGTTTTACTTGGACAAATTACGGGCCAAGAATTTGAGTAGATTGGGATAGCAAATATGGATTATAAATATTGTAAAAAAAAATTTTTTTGATATTGATTTTATGAAAAAATTGTTGTAAGAAATTTTATTGGGGTTAAGAAATGTTTAAATAATAATTATAAGAAATTGATGAAAATTCATGAATTAAAAGTAAGGGTCAGGTATGCCGAAACGGATCAGATGGGAATGGTTTATCACGGGAATTATGCGCAGTATTTTGAGTTGGGACGTGTGGAATGGCTTAGAAATCTGGGTGTTTCGTATAAGTTGATGGAAGAAGCAGGAATAATGCTTCCGGTGGTTTCCCTGACGATGAATTATAAAAAACCGGCTCGCTACGATGATGAGTTGACGGTGCGTACGATTATGAAAAAACAGGAGTCGGTTAAGATAGAATTCGACTATGAAATCTTTAACAGTAAAGGTGAGTTATTAACAACCGGAAATTCTGTTTTGGTGTTTGTGGATATGAAAACCGGTAAGCCAATTTTACCTCCTGATTATCTTAAAAAGTTGTTGACAGAACTTTAGATTTCTTTTATGTCAACTTCAAACAAATTTGTAAAAATGTCGAATACCATTTCGGCATTTTTTTTTCGGGTTGAAATTTCAATCTGACAGTTTTCTTCCATTTTCTGTGAAACGATATTGAGGTTTTTCTCCTTAATAATACGCATCACTTTGTTCATGTTTTTGTAATCAAATGTTACACTGAAATGAATATCGATCGTTTTTTCGATTATGGTCGAAGCCTCCAAAGCCATTTTGGCACTTTCGCGGTAAGCGGATATCAATCCGCCAACACCTAATTTTACACCGCCGAAATACCGCACAACAACAACTAAGACATTGGTGACGTCAAATGACTGTATCTGTCCGTAAATGGGCATTCCGGCACTGTTGTTGGGTTCGCCGTCATCATTGGCGCGGTATTGTATTTTGGTTGTTCCTATCTGATAGGCATAACACCAGTGTCTGGCCGAAAAATGTTCTTTTTTGAGCTTATCAATATGGGTTTTGACTTCTTCTTCGGAAGTAATGGGAAAGGCAAAGCCGAAAAACTTACTGTTTTTCTCTTTGTATAAAGTTTCCGGTGAAGCTTCGTCTATTGTTTTGTAAGTATCCAATGAAGTTGTTTTTCGGCTTCAAAAATACTTATTTTTTGAAATTTAAACCGGAATTTCTTTCTGCATGAACAAATCGGTTACATCTTCTTCACCCACCTGAAGGTTCCAAACGTGCATTCCAAGGGATGCGGCAATGTCAGTGTTCTCTTTTTTGTCATCAATAAATAAAGTGCGTTTCATTGATAACTCATGTTTCTTGACAATGTAGTTAAAAGCTTCGGGCTCGGGTTTACGCCAGCCTATTTCAAAAGAAAAGTAAATTCTTTCGAAGCATTGGTAAAATTCACGGGCGAATGTGTGGCCTACTTTGTGTTCAAATTTGGCAACATGTATTTCGTCTGTGTTGCTTAAAAGGAATAAGCGGTATTTGTGTGACAGTTTCTGTAAAAACTCAAGTCTCTCTAACGGAAAATCAAGCAAAACTGAATTCCAGGCAGTTCTTATTTCGTCGATGGATGCATTCGGAATCATCTTTTTCATTTCAATCATGAACTGAACTTCGGTGATTTTTCCTTTTTCAAATTGTATGTTGATATCATCAAGTTCTTTACTCCATCCGGGTAGCCCCAGTTTCTTTAATGCATTGAGTGAAGCATTCTTATCTAAATTAATCAATACATCGCCAAAATCGAAAATAATAGTGTTAATCATAGTTTAGCATAAATTATTAGTTCGTCACTTCCTATTTTTTGTTCTTCTATTATTTTTCCAGTGATTTTAGGGGCTGTTATTCCACTTGAAAAATGCGAATTTCCTTTGAAAACCCTTGCTTCATCCCACAGTTGGGAATCAATAAAGGTTTGTAGGGTCCGGTTTCCGCCTTCGATGATTACAGATTGGATTCCCTTCCCAAATAAATAGTCACAAAGCTGTTTTGCAACGTTTTGGGTGAAGTCAATTTCGGTTTCGGTAATCAAAAAAGTTAAGGCCGAATTATCAAATATAGCACTTTCTTTTGAAATCCGGTTTTTTTTATCGAGAACAATTCGCACCGGATGGTTTCCTTTCCAGTTGCGGGCTGTTAAACTCGGGTTGTCATCGATTACGGTCTGGGTGCCAACGAGTATTCCCTGTTCTTCGGTGCGCCATTTGTGAACCAGTTGGCGTGAGTATTGATTCGTTATCCATACCGGTTCCTGTTTGTCTCTTTTTTCTGGAGCAATGAAGCCGTCTTCGGTTTCGGCCCATTTTAAGATGATGTAGGGACGCTTTTCGGTATGAAAGGTAAAGAATCGTTTGTTGAGCGCATTGCACCGGTCTTCCAAGATACCAACTGTGACATTGGCCCCGGCTTCTTTCAGTTTGCGGATGCCGTTACCCGAAACTTTGGCAAAAGGATCGATTGTTCCGATGACCACATTCGGTATTTTATGATGAATGATTAAATCAGCGCAGGGAGGTGTTTTTCCAAAATGACTGCAAGGTTCTAAACTGACATAAATCGTCGATTGGGATAGCAATGTTTTGTCTTTTACCGAATTGACCGCATTAACTTCGGCATGGGGTTCGCCGGCTTTCCTGTGCCAGCCTTCGCCAATGATTTTTCCGTCGTGAACAATAACACTGCCTACTAACGGGTTGGGGTAAGTGGTGCCTAACCCGTTTTGGGCTAATTCAATGCAGCGGCTGATGAATTTCTCATCTGTTGTAAAAGCAGCTTTGGATGTATGGCTCATTATTTCGGAATAACTCTTTTTTTTCATTGACGTTTCGTGTATCTTCACAACACAAAAATAAGCTTTTAAATTTATGTTGATCCGTGAAATCCAGTTGGAAGATAATGTACAGGTTGCTAAGGTAATCCGTACTGTTCTGGAAGAATTTAATGTGCCTAAAGTGGGGACTGCTTATGCTGATCCGCAATTGGACCGAATGTATGAAACGTATAAGGAACCCAAATCGGCTTACTTTGTGGTCGAAAACGAAGAAAGAATTATCGGTACGGCCGGAATAGCTCCGTTAGCTAACGGTTCGCCGGATGTCTGTGAATTGCAAAAGATGTATTTCTTACCGGAAACAAGAGGGCTGGGAGTGGGGGCCAAAATGATGGAAGTTTGTCTTGAAAAAGCAAAGTCACTTGGTTTTAAACAATGTTACCTGGAAACCATGCCTTATATGGAAGCTGCTCAAAAACTATATCAAAGATCCGGTTTTGAATATTTAGATAAACCGATGGGTTGTACCGGACACACTTCTTGCGGAGTCTGGATGATTAAGGATTTGACAACTGATACCGAATAATGATACTGAAAGAATATAAAATCCAGTTTACCCAAGAATTAACTCCTGTTTATGATGAACATGAGATCGACAGTTTTTTCTATATCCTGCTGGAAGCTTTCCATCAGATGAAAAGAATCGATCTGGCGATGAAGCCTGAAATGGAAATCGATACCATGCAATTGTTGCAGTGGGAAACGGTTTTATCCCAACTTAAAGAACAAAAACCCATTCAGTATATATTAGGAGAAACCGAGTTTTTCGGATTGCCTTTTTATGTAAATGAAAATACGTTAATTCCGAGACCGGAAACCGAAGAATTGGTCGATTGGATTCTGGAGAAGTCCAAAGTCGAAAATCCAAAGAGCAAAGTAAAAATTTTAGACATCGGAACAGGGACGGGATGCATTGCAATATCTTTGGCCAAAAACTTGCCAAATGCCGAAGTCTATGCCATGGATGTTTCGGAGAAGGCTTTGGCTGTAGCCCAAAAAAATGCAAACCGCAACACAGCGGAAGTTACTTTTCTGCACCAAAGTATTCTGGAGACCGAAGATTTGCTTCAGCAGTTTGATATCATCGTTTCCAATCCGCCTTATGTGCGGAATCTGGAGAAAGAAGAAATCAAAAAGAATGTCCTGGAATACGAACCGCATCTGGCGCTTTTTGTGGAAGATCATGACGCCTTGCTTTTCTATCGGAAAATTACTGAATTAGCCCAAAAGAATCTTTCGGATGGCGGCCAGTTGTTTTTTGAGATCAACCAATACTTAGGGAACGAGATGATCCAATTGCTTAAGGATTATAATTTCTCAAACATCGAACTCCGCAAAGATATTTACGGAAACGACCGGATGATTTTCGGTATTTTGTAATGAATATCTGCTTTATTACAGGTTAAGAGACAATTTTGTCAATTCGAAAATGTGAACTCCAAACTTAATTAGGTGAACTAGTTACTAAGTAAGTAGAACTCCAAACTTAATTAGGTGAACTAGTTATTAAGTAAGTAGAACTCCAAACTTAATTAGGTGAACTAGTTATTAAGTAAGTAGAACTCCAAACTTAATTAGGTGAACTAGTTACTAAGTAAGTAGAACTCCAAACTTAATTAGGTGAACTAGTTATTAAGTAAGTAGAACTCCAAACTTAATTAGGTGAACTAGTTACTAAGTAACGTGAACTATAAACTAAAAGATGAGAACTAGTTACTAAGTAACGTGAACTATAAACTAAAAGATTAGAACTAGTTATTAAGTAACGTGAACTATAAACTAAAAGATTAGAACGAGTTATTAAGTGACGTGAACTACTCGCTAAGTACTAGTCACTAATTACTAAGGACTATTTACTAATCACTCTTCACTAGTCACTAATTACTAAACCAAAAGATTACTCGTAACGAAGCGCTTCGATAGGATCCAGATTTGCGGCTTTAATGGCAGGATAAGAGCCTGATGCCACTGCAACGATAAAACAAACCACAAAAGCAGATGAAATGGCCAGCCACGGAATAACAAACTGGAAGCTCATACCGGCTGCAATGGCATAACCGATTAAAATCCCGAAAATAACACCAAAGAGTCCGCCTAATTGTCCGATAACAAGAGTTTCCATAAAAAACTGCATCGCAATGGTACTTTTTTTGGCGCCTAATGCTTTTCTTGTGCCTATTTCGCGTGTTCTTTCCGTTACCGAAACCAGCATGATATTCATCAATGCAATCGAAGAACCGAAAATGGTAATTACCCCAATTACCCATGCAGCCATACCTAAATATTGGGTAATGCCCAAGATTTTATTGATAAGGTCGTCACTTCTCGAAACACCGAAATTGTCATCTTCAACCGGATTGAGTTTACGTACTTTACGCATGGTGATGGTCGCGTTGTCAACCGCTTCATTAAGCAGTTCCTTTTTATCAATCATGACACTGGTCGTGTAATTGATATTCGGAGCGGTAAATAAAGTGCGGGCTACCTGGATGGGAACCAAAACCCTTAAGTCCTGACTGTTTCCGAAAGTAGATCCTTTTTCTTTCAAAACACCCACAACCTTGAATTTGGCACCACGTACCGAAATGGTTTTGCCAATCGGGTTTACACCGGCCAGTAATTTCTTTTCAAAATCAGAACCAAGGATACATACGTAGTTGTTATTTTCGATATCAAAAGGATTGAAGTTTCGTCCTTTCACTACTTCAAGACCTGAATTTGAGGTGTAATTATCATCAATTCCCAATACAGATACTTCGGGATCGGTTTTTTTATTTTCGAACTTTACTTCTGCGGATGCTGTGGCTGTAAACGATATGGAGGTATGTGTAAAAGGATAATTGTAGTTTTCTTTAAAGGCTTTAACCTCTGGATAAGAAATAATAGGGTTAATTTTCTTGAGTTCGCCGCCGCCTTCGGTACGGGTTAAATTATCATATTGATTGATGGTAAACGTGTTGGAACCCATTGAGGCAAAATCTTTCGATAACGTGTTTTCCAATGCAGAAACCAGGCTCAGGATACCCACTAAAGCAGTTATTCCGAAAGCAATAATGATGACAGTTAAAATCGTACGCAGTAATTGGGTTCTGATCGAGCCCAGGGCGATTTTTACGTTTTCTCTAAATAATCCTACCATAGTCAATAAGACACTAATTTGTGTTTTTTGTTACAATCACTTACTAAATTTTAGTATTCGTTCAAAATGTAAGATATTTGTAGGGCAATTTATGAAATGGCCACAATTATCTGTGCATTGCTCATTCATAATTCATAATTTATAACTCATAATTCAAAAGATGGCCCAGAAACCCAGTATTCCAAAAGGAACCAGAGATTTTTCACCAGCCGAAGTGGCTAAACGTAACTATATATTCAGTACGATCCGTACCCATTTCGAGCGTTTCGGATTCCAGCCTATTGAAACGCCTACGTTTGAAAATTCGGAAACATTGATGGGGAAATACGGTGAAGAAGGTGACCGTCTGATTTTTAAGATATTGAATTCGGGGAATTTCTTATTTGATAGTAAAAAGATTGAACTACCAAAATCAATTGAGGAACTACAGGCGAATCCTGCCGATAAAATTAGTTTGGAACAACGAATCGAGTTGAATAAATTTACGAACAGTATTTCCGAAAAAGCATTGCGTTATGATTTAACCGTGCCGTTTGCGCGTTATGTAGTGCAACACAGGAATGAGATTGAATTTCCGTTCAAACGTTACCAGATTCAGCCGGTATGGCGTGCTGATAAACCACAGAAAAGCCGTTACAGGGAATTTTACCAATGCGATGCCGATGTAGTGGGGTCAACTTCATTGTGGCAGGAAGTGGAATTGGTGCAATTGTACGATTCGGTTTTTAACGATTTAGGTTTAAAAGGAACAACGATAAAAATCAATAACCGCAAAATTTTATCCGGTATTGCCGAAGTAATCGGAGCTTCTGATAAATTGATTGATTTTACGGTGGCGCTGGATAAATTGGATAAAATAGGAGAAGAAGGGGTGAAGAATGAAATGCTGGGTAAAGGTATTTCATCAGAAGCTATTACTAAAGTACAGCCTTTGTTCAGTTTTGACGGAACAATTGATGAGAAGATTCAAAAATTATCGCAGTTACTGGAGTCTTCGGAAGAAGGTTTGAAAGGTGTGGCCGAATTAAAATTCATTTGTGAGAACGTACTGGAAATTGGGTTGCTTTCGGCTAATCTGGATTTGGATGTAACCTTAGCCCGCGGATTGAATTACTATACCGGAGCAATTTTTGAAGTTTCGGCTCCAGAAGGAGTAAGTATAGGTTCTATCGGTGGCGGTGGCCGTTACGATGATCTTACAGGAATATTTGACTCCAAGAATAAAATGAGTGGTGTTGGTATTTCTTTTGGTCTTGACCGGATTTATGATGTAATTTTCGGATTGGATTTATTCCCTGAAACCGTTACATCGACTTCAAAAGCCATATTCCTGAACTTTGGTGATGCCGAGGCTAAATATGCGATGCGTGCAATTGCCAAATTACGTCAACAGGGAATCAAAGTAGAATTATATCCTGATGCGGCTAAAATGGACAAGCAGTACAAGCATGCTGAAAAGCGCGGAATTCCGTACGCCGTAATTGTGGGTGGGGAAGAAGTGATGAAAAACGAATACAATATTAAAAACCTGGTTACAGGTGAAAAGCAAACCGTAAATTTTGATGAGTTGCTGAAAGCTTTAAAATAATAAGCTTTAGTTTAAATAGACCGCAGATTCGCAAATTGTACTTATTTAATTTGTGAATCTGCGGTTTCTTTATTTATTTCTCGGGTGATACGTTTGCATAACCTGATTGAGGTGTTTCCGGTCTACATGCATGTAAATCTCTGTTGTGGTGATCGATTCGTGTCCCAACATTAATTGGATGGAACGTAAATCGGCGCCGTTCTCAAGCAAATGCGTTGCAAAGGAATGGCGGAAGGTGTGCGGACTAATCGTTTTGTTGAGGTTGATTTTTTTAGCCAAATCTTTGATGATCGTAAATATCATCGCTCTGGTGAGTTGTTTTCCTCTACGGTTTAAAAACAGGGTGTCCCCGAATTCTTTTTGTATGGGCAAATGAATACGGACTTCATTCTTGTAAAGTTCAATGTATTTCTGGGTATGCGGGCTAACCGGAACAAAGCGCTGCTTGTTTCCTTTACCGGTTATTTTGATGAAACCCTCTTCAAAAAATAAGTCGGATATCTTCAAGCTGACCATCTCCGAAACACGTAAGCCACAACCATAAAGTGTTTCGAGCATGGCTCTGTTGCGCTCACCTTCGTTAGTGGATAAATCAACGGCGGCAATCAGGTTGTCGATATCTTCAATATTGAGGGTGTCCGGTAATTTTCTGCCTAAACGTGGTGCTTCGATGAGTTCAAGCGGATTGTCTTTCCTGTAATCTTCAAAAATCAAATAATTGAAAAAACTTTTCAATCCCGAAATTAAACGGGCCTGACTTCTGGGATTTACTTTTTTGGAGGCATCATAAATGAATTCCTGGATGGTTTCTTCATTAATCTGCACAGGAGAAACAGAAATATTGTTTGCGTCAAGATAAAGGCACAGCTTTTCAATGTCCAGGGTGTAGTTGTCGATGGAGTTTTTTGATAAGCCTCTTTCTATTTTTAAATACGATTGATAATTTTTGATGTAGCCTTGCCAATTCATACGGCCAATTTAGGAAAAAATAAGCATAAAAAAATCCCGCCATAAAAGACGGGATTCTTTGTAGATATGTTTACAGATTAGAATTTGTATCCTACTGATAAAGAGAAAACGTTGTTTTTAACATCAGCACCGTCAGCATCAACGATGTTAGATAAACCTAAGTTATATCTTAAACCAGCTGAAACATTTTCAGTAAAGTTGTAACCTAAACCAACGTTAACACCGAAGTCAGTAGATTTTAATTGATCTTTGATATCAACATCATCACCTGAATCTGGTTTTACTTTAGCAGACATTAAGAAACCAACTTGTGGTCCAGCCTCAATGCTGAATTGCTCAGTAGCATAGAATTTAGCCATTACCGGGATGTTGATGTAATCAACATTTACTTTACCACCGTCAGCTTTACCACCTTGAGCAGAGTATAATAATTCTGGTTGTACAGCGAATTTGTCAGAAACTTTAATTTCAGCGAAACCACCAATGTGGAAACCAATTTTAGAATCAATACCGTCTGCGTCATCACCTGACCAGTCAGCTAAGTTTAAACCACCTTTAACACCAAATTTAGTTTCTTGTGCATTTGCAAAACCAAAAGCGAAAACTGCAGCAACAGTTAATACCAATTTTTTCATAATTTGTTTTTATTTAAAATTTGAATGCGAAGTTAGGTAAAATTACCAATAGCTTGAAGCACTGGGTGGCCGCTTTTTTTGTTTTCGTTTTTTAACAATTGATTATCAGTCTCTTTTGTTTTTAATTTGTGAAAAAATTATAATTTCATTTGTAAAGAAAGTGAGAAAATACTGTTTTTTGGAATAAATAGAAAAAAATAATATAAAAGGGAAAATCATAATTCTACTTTTCTTCTTTAAATAAAAAAACCTCCATAGCGGAGGTTTTTAATGTTCTATATATTGTATTAGAATTTATATCCAACTGATAATGATAATACATTGCTTTTTAATTCAAATCCGTCAACGTCTAGGATGTCAGACAGACCTAAACTGTATCTTAAATTAGCAGAAATATTATCGGTAAAGTTATAACCTACTCCGAAATTTCCACTGAAAGCAGTTGATTTTGTAGAGTCTTCTTTTAAATCTTCTACAGTATCCCCGTCAAAAGTTAATTCAGCTTTTGTCAGGAAACCAATTTGTGGTCCGGCTTCAATGCTTAATTTGTCTGTTGCATAGTATTTAGCCATTACAGGAATGTTTACAAAGGCTAAATCCCAGATTAGTTTTTCAGATTCACCATCGATGTCCTGTTTAGCTCCTTCTACAGAGTATAAAACCTCCGGTTGAAGAGCAAATTTTTCTGATAATTTGATTTCGGCAAATCCGCCTACGTGGAATGAAGTTCTCATTTTAGTGTCTTCATCAACGAAAGCATCAGTAGCGTTACCGGATAAATTCCCCAAATTTAAACCAGCTTTAACTCCGAATTTTGTTTCCTGTGCATGTGCAAAACTAAATGCAAACAATGCAGCTGTGGTAAGTAAAATCTTTTTCATAGTTTGTTATGTATTTGAATTTAAGGCAAAAATATTCAAAAAATTATTATCGATCAGCCATTTTTGTGTTTTTGATGCCTTAAAATGAGGTATTTAGAATGTTTTTAAAATAGAAAAGCCATGGTAAACATGGCTTTTTGTAATATTTTAATTAAATAGTTCTTAGAAGCTGTATCCCAGTGATAAAGAGAATACCCCGTTCTTTACATCACTTACATCAGCAGAATCAGGAACTTCAGATAAACCTAAGTTGTATCTTAAATTGCCTGAAATGTTATCCGTGAAGTTGTAGCCAAGACCAAAGTTTACACCAAAATCTGTAGACTTTAATTGGTCTTTAACGTCTTGAGAACCTCCACCTGATTCTGGTTTTAATTTAGCAGACATTAAGAAACCGATTTGTGGACCGGCTTCGATGCTTAATTTGTCAGTTGCATAGAATTTAGCCATTACAGGTAAGTTAATATAATCAGTGTTGATTTTAGCGCCTTCCCCTTTGGCGCCTTGTGATGAATAAAGTAATTCAGGTTGTACAGCGAATTTGTCAGACACTTTGAATTCAGCAAAACCTCCTACGTGGAAGCTTGTTCTTGAATCAGCACCTTCGGCATCGTCCCCATACCAGTCTGCCATGTTTAAACCGGCTTTAGCCCCGAATTTCATTCCCTGTGCATTTGCAGTCCCAAATGCAAATACAGCTACAGCTGCGAATAATAGTTTTTTCATTGTTTTCTAGTTTAATTGTTTATTTAATTTGTTTTGAATACTTAATCTTTTTCGTATAAAAAAAAGCCATGTTTAACATGGCTTTTTATATTTTTATTAATCTTGGTTCAGATTAAAATTTGTATCCTACTGATAAAGAGAATACGTTGTTTTTAACATCTGCACCGTCAGCATCAATAATGTTTGATAAACCTAAGTTATATCTTAAGTTAGCTGAAATGTTTTCTGTGAAGTTGTATCCAAGACCTAAGTTAGCACCAAAATCTGTAGATTTTAATTCATCTTTTACGTCAACACTGTCACCAGAATCCGGCTTAACTTTAGCAGACATTAAGAAACCGATTTGTGGACCAGCTTCAATACTGAATTGTTCAGTTGCATAGAATTTAGCCATTACTGGGATGTTAAGGTAGTCGAAGTTGTATTTACCACCATCAACTTTACCTCCTTGTGTAGAGTATACTAACTCTGGTTGTACGGCAAATTTGTCAGATAATTTGATTTCAGCGAAACCACCAACGTGAAAACCTATTTTAGAATCGATTCCGTCAGCGTCATCACCTCCAAGGTCAGCCATGTTTAAACCAGCTTTTACCCCAAACTTTGTTTCCTGTGCATTAGCAAATCCGAATGCGAAAATTGCAGCTGCAGTTAAAAATAATTTTTTCATAGTCTATTTTGTATTAAAATTTGTTGATTGAAAAGTACTAAAATTTAATAATTTAACATATGGGCTATATTAAAGTTATTAACAATTTTAATTAACATTGAAAACCAGTGGTTTAAGTGTTTTTTAGGTTGGTTTTATACCTAATTTTGGTGTTGATGTCTCACTAATTTTGGTGATATTTTGTAAGTTATTTCTTTTGGTTGGTTTTGATGGTTTTCTTGATATGGGCTTGAAAATGAAGGGAAAGTAATAAATTTGGCATAATTTTCGTTACTTTATTATAAAAACAAATTTATGAGGAAACTAATTTTTACTGGACTTATGGTTGCCGGATTTGCAACTTTTGGTCACGCACAAGTATTGAAGTTAGGTGTTAAAGCTGGGGTTAATTATGCAAACTTCAGCGGATCTGATTTGCAAACAGATGCTATAACCAGTTATCATGCCGGATTGTTGGCACAGATTAAGCTGGGGGAAAAACTGTCTTTTCAGCCTGAAGTAATGTATTCAACACAAGGAGCTTCATATGATAATCTTTCGGAAGAAGTGAAAGCTAAACTTGGTTATATTTCGGTTCCTTTATTGGCAAGAATTCATATGGGAAAAACAATCAGTCTTGATTTAGGTCCGCAATTCTCGTATTTATTATCCAAAGATGTAGATTTTGATACTGATATCAATGAATTCGATTTTGCCGGAGTTGGAGGTTTGACCGTTAACATAACTGATAATATATTTATTCAGGGAAGATATGTGCTTGGGTTGACTGAAATATCCAAAAGCGCGGATGTTAAGAACTCTGTAGGACAATTGTCGGCCGGTTTTAGATTTTAAGAATCTCAATCTACTTATAAAAAACCATTCTAATTCGGAATGGTTTTTTTATTTTTACCAAAAATCACCATATGAAAATTCTGATCATCAACGGACCGAACCTTAATTTACTTGGAAAAAGAGAACCTGAAATTTATGGGAGTCAGAGTTTTGAGCAATATTTCACCGACTTAAAACTTAAATTCCCACAAGTTGAATTGGAGTATTACCAAAGTAATGTTGAAGGGGGGCTGATAAATAAACTTCAGGAAGTCGGATTTGATTATGATGGAATTGTTTTGAATGCCGGTGCTTACACACATACTTCAATAGGAATAGGGGATTGTATAAAAGCGATTACAACACCAGTGATAGAAGTGCATATATCGAATACTTTTTCAAGGGAAAGTTTTCGTCATCAATCCTATATTTCACCCAATGCAAAAGGAATAATTATTGGATTTGGATTACAAAGTTATGATTTGGGGATTCAATCTCTTCTTTAGGCTTTCATAAAAATATCGTAACTCAAACGGATTAAAGTCCCGATTACGACAACCAGAAAAAAGACCCTGATAAAGGAATTCCCTTTTTTTATTGCGAGTTTGGCACCCATCCATCCGCCAATCCCGTTGCAAAAAGCCATTGGAATTGCCATTATCCAAAGAATTTTTCCTTTGGAAATGAATAAAACCAACGAGCCTACGTTTGAAGCCAGATTGACTAATTTGGCATTTGCGGAAGCATGGAGAAAGTCAAACCCCAAAATTGAGATAAAAGCGAGTATCAGGAAACTTCCGGTTCCCGGACCGATGAATCCATCATAAAAACCTATCAGTACACTAATTAGTATTCCTAAAGCTACCGATTTTTTATAGCTGATTTTTTTTGGTTTATGGTTCCCGAAATCTTTTTTGAAGAAAGTATAAATTGCAACTCCTGTCAAGACAAGAAATAATAAAGGTTTCATGAAATCATTACTAACAATTGTCATGACATAACTTCCGGCAAAAGCTGCCAAACATGAGAAAAATGACATTGTGAGTAATAATTTCCAGTTCATGTCGACTTTTTTCAAATACTGTAATGATGCTACGCTTGTCCCGGTGAATCCAGGTATTTTAAGTGAACCCATTAAACTTGAGACCGGTTGTTGAGGTAGTAGAATAAGCGCAGTAGGTGTCTGTATAAGTCCGCCACCACCGGCAACAGCATCTATAAAGCCAGCTAAAAAAGAAGCAATGCAAAGCAAAATAATAATGTAGGATTCCATAGCAGTTTGGTTAAAAAAGAAATTCCAAATCCCAATAGTGATGCAATTGGAATTTGGAATTATTTATCATTTGCTTTTGATGATTATGCTCTAACGATATTTGCTCCCAATGCTCTTAAACGTTCGTCGATACGCTCATAACCACGGTCGATTTGTTCAATGTTTTGGATTGTACTGGTTCCTTTAGCTGTTAAGGCTGCGATCAATAATGAGATACCGGCTCTGATGTCAGGTGAACTCATGGTCGTTGCTTTTAGCTGTGATTGGAAATTATGCCCCATTACAACTGCTCTGTGTGGGTCGCACAACATGATTTTTGCGCCCATGTCAATTAATTTATCCACGAAGAATAAACGGCTTTCGAACATTTTCTGATGAATCAAAACGTCTCCTTTAGCCTGAGTGGCCACTACTAAAACGATGCTTAATAGATCTGGTGTAAATCCTGGCCAAGGTGCATCGGCAACAGTTAAAATTGATCCATCAATATCAGTTTTGATTTCATAACCGTCTTTATGTGCCGGAATATAAATATCATCACCTTTTCTTTCTAAAGTGATTCCTAATTTTCGGAACACATTAGGGATTACTCCTAAATTTTCCCACGAAACATCTTTGATTGTAATTTCGCTTCGGGTCATGGCAGCTAAGCCAATCCATGAACCTATTTCAATCATATCCGGTAAAATTCTATGCTCGCATCCTCCTAACTTCTCAACTCCTTCAATAGTAAGTAAGTTAGAACCAACACCTGTGATTTTTGCTCCCATGGAGTTCAACATTTTGCATAATTGCTGAAGATAAGGTTCGCAGGCAGCATTGTAAATTGTGGTTGTTCCTTCTGCTAATACTGCAGCCATAACAATGTTTGCCGTTCCGGTTACTGATGCTTCATCCAGTAACATGTAGGCGCCTTGTAAACGTCCGTCAATTTCAACTCCGTAAAAATGATCTTCTCTTTCGTATCTGAATTTAGCGCCTAAATTGATGAATCCTTCAAAATGTGTGTCTAAACGACGACGTCCGATTTTATCTCCTCCTGGTTTTGGGATGTAACCACAGCCAAAACGAGCTAAAAGTGGTCCGACAATCATGATAGATCCTCTCAAACTTCCGCCTTCTTTTTTGAAAGCTTCGGTTTTTAAGTAGTCAATATTAACTTCATCGGCCTGAAAAGTATAATCACCAGGGCCGTTTTTTTGTATTTTAACACCTAAATTGCCTAAAAGGATAATAAGTTTATTAACATCAATAATGTCTGGAATATTGGTAATTCTGACTTTTTCCGAAGTTAACAAAACTGGGCATAACACTTGTAATGCCTCATTTTTTGCTCCTTGCGGTTGTACATTCCCTTTTAACGGTTTCCCTCCTTCGATTTTAAAAGTACCCATATGTTTTATGATTAAAAGTTTAGGTCTGGTGTTTTAATTACAGACTTTGCTTTTGACTTTATTTCTGATTATTATTTTTATTGAATGGTTTTTTGTTGTTGTTGTTTTTTGGATTAAATTTTGGCTTACCTCCCGGATTGTTTTGGATTTTGTTTGACATGCGTTTGTTGGTGCGCATCAAATCCTGGGTGTTGGACAATTCTTCGGTTGTACTCATTAAATTTAATTTTCCTCCCGAAAGCTCGTACAAATGTTCGAAAATAACAGCATCGGTAACGGTGTCCTTGTTCCAGCTTAAATATGATTTTTTCATATGGTTTGCAATTACACGCACCAAAGCCTGTTTCATTTCTCCGTCTTCCCATTGATTGGCTTTTTCAATCATGTAGGTAATGTTATTTCCGTAGAAACGATACTTAGGGAAGTTTTGAGGGTACTTCAAAGGATCCGGTTTTAACTCTAAAACCTCTTTTGAAGGAATAGGGTAAGGAGAGTCGACATCCAATTCAAATTTAGACATGATGAAAATCTGATCCCATAATTTGTGTTGGAAATCAGGTACATCTCTTAAATGGGGATTCATGCTTCCCATAACCGAAATGATATATTTGGCCAATTTGTTTCTTTCCTCTCGGCTTTCTACTGCTACTGCCTGATCAATCAGTTTTTGCAAATGGCGTCCATATTCAGGAATGATTAAAGGTTTTCTTTCAGAATTGTATTCTAAATGAATTACCACATCCCCGGCATTTTCTTGCGTGTATTTTGTGACCATTATAATGAGATTATACCTTCAATAGTTGAGACTTCTTGATATTTTTTAATGATTTCGTCAGCACTTGGCATCACAACATCTACCGAAATACTGGTAAATTTACCGTTTTTCGATTGGCGAGTGTCTATAATTGCGCCCATTCTGTCAAAAGCTTTTTCCACAGCATGAATTTTATCAGTATCTGTCGGAACTATAAATTTATATAAATATTTTGAAGGCCAAACTTTGTTAACACTATTTAATTCTTCTTTTAAACGAATATAAAATTCGGTAGTTTTTTTATCCATCTTCTGCATTAAAATAAACGCAAATATACGTTTTTTGAAATTAGAAACCGGGATATCTGAAAATTGAAATGCTAATATTTTAATTCAATTTTAAAAAACCAAATAGTTTATTTAAGTTTGCACCTTGAAAATCGGGTTTTGAAAAAAGAAGTAATTGTTATAACCGGTGGACCGGGAACCGGTAAATCGACCATTATCGATGCATTAATCGAAAAAGGATATTCTTGTTATCCTGAAATTTCGCGCGAAGTTACTTTGGAAGCGAAAAGACAGGGAATTGACCAGTTGTTTTTGACTGAGCCTCTTTTGTTTAGTCAAATGTTGCTTGAGGGAAGACTTAAACAGTTTCAAAGCGCCATAACGGAAGAAAGTGATCTTGTCTTTATGGACAGGGGAATTCCTGATATATTAGCTTATATGCATTTTATAGGTGATGATTATCCTGATCATTTTGATAATACCTGCCATGAAAGCCGTTATTCAAAAGTCTTTGTTTTACCTCCTTGGGAAGAAATCTACGAAAGTGATGAAGCCCGTTATGAAGATTTTGAACAGGCTAAAGTTATCTATGAGCATTTGAAGGAAACCTATGCTAAATATGGATATTCCCTGGTTGAAGTTCCTAAAGGTACGGTTGAAGACCGCATTCTCTATATCTTAAACCACTTATAAATAAAGTTGGTTTATGGTATTGTGAGTTAAAAACGAAATTACTTAACTTGCTGACCATAAAACCATAAACTTTTAGAATGCAGGAAGCATTACAGATTCTTGGGAAATATTGGGGCTATTCTGAGTTCAGGCCGGTACAGGAAGAAATCATTCATTCTGTTTTAGAAAAAAAAGATACTTTCGGACTAATGCCAACCGGAGGTGGGAAATCATTGTGTTTTCAAGTGCCGGGCATGGTTTTTAATGGAATATGTCTTGTGATTTCTCCTTTGGTGGCTTTGATGAAAGACCAGGTTGCCCAGCTGCAAAACAGAAATATTAAAGCAATTGCACTGACAGGGAGTATTAAATCTGATGAGATGATTCAACTGCTTGATAATTGTCAGTTTGGTAATTATAAGTTTTTGTATCTTTCTCCTGAACGCCTTGAGCAGGAATGGATTCTGGAGCGGATTAAAGCTTTGCCGATTTCCATGATTGCCGTTGATGAGGCGCATTGTGTGTCACAATGGGGGCACGATTTCAGACCTTCTTATCTGAAAATAAAAAATCTTAAAATACATTTTCCGAAAATTCCTTTTATAGCATTAACAGCTTCGGCTACTCCGCAGATCCAAAAAGATATTGTTGAATTGCTCTCTTTGGATAACCCTGTGGTTTTTAAACAATCTTTCGCGAGAACTAACTTGGGTTATCATGTTGTCAATGCTGAAGATAAATTGTATAAAATCAATCAGATTCTGATTAAGAACCAACAGTCATCCATTGTGTATGTACGTAACAGGAAAAGTTGCCATGAGTATGCAGCCAAATTGAATCAAATGGGATTTAAGGCTACTTACTATCACGGAGGTTTACCTGTAAAAGAGAAAGAGTCAAACATGGGTTTGTGGATGAAAAATGAAGCACAGATAATGATTGCGACGAGTGCTTTCGGAATGGGGATTGATAAACCGGATGTAAAAACGGTTATCCATGTTAATTTGCCGGAAAATCTGGAAAGTTATTATCAGGAAGCTGGGCGGGCTGGTCGTAACGGTGAAAAAGCGTTCGGGATTTTGATTCATTCGCCTCAGGATACTATTCAGGCTGAAAGTCAGTTTATTGCTGTTTTACCGGATGTCTCCTTTCTGAAGTTGGTATATGTCAAACTTTGTAATTATTTTCAGATTGCTTACGGAGAAGGAATTAATGAGGAATATGCGTTCAGTTTGAATCAGTTTTGTGCCAAATACCAATTGCCGGTTTTGAAAGCTTTTAATGCTTTGCAATTCTTGGACCGGCAAGGGATTATTGCATTGAGTAATGAATATTCAGAAAAAGCCCAAATTCAGTTTATAATAGAATCCAAAGAAGTGATCCGCTATATAAGTCTGCATCCTGAAGATGAGTTGGTCATGACAACTGTTTTGCGTGCTTATCCCGGGGTTTTTGACATGCAGGTAAATATCAATACTGCATTTGTGGCTAAAAAAGCAGGTACAACAGAAGCTAAAGTTTTAACTTTGCTCGAAAAATTGGGAGAATCACAAATTATTGATTATTTAGCCCAGCAAAATGAATCTAAAATTACTTTTTTAGAAGTCAGGGAAGATGACCGTACCATAAACCGGGTAGCAAAGTATCTTGAAAAACAAAATGAAGTTAAGAAGGGACAATTGGCTTCTGTAATTGATTATGTGAAAGACGGAAAGGAATGTAAGAGTAATTTATTGTTGCATTATTTTGGAGAAGAAACAACTGGCCAATGTGGAGTTTGTTCTTATTGTCTTGCCAAAAATAAAGTGGTCAATAATAAAGAAGAAATTCAGGATGCCATAAGGCGAGTGCTCAACGAAAAAGATTTATCATCAAGGGAAATTGTTGAAATGGTAAAATTTGAAGAAAGGGAAATTTTGGATATACTGAGGCAAATGCTGGAGTATCATATAATTTCAATCAACACAAAAAATCAGTTTACATTAAATAAATAATGGAAAAATTAAAAATCGTTTTTATGGGTACCCCGGAATTTGCGGTGGGAATCCTGGATGCTATTGTACAGGAAGGGAAACATGAAGTAGTTGGCGTGATAACAGCAGCAGATAAGCCTGCTGGGCGTGGACAGAAGATTAAGTATTCGGCGGTGAAAGAATATGCACTTGAAAAAGGATTGCGATTATTACAGCCAACCAATTTGAAAAGTGAAGAATTTTTAACAGAGTTGGCTTCACTTGAAGCAAATTTGCAGGTTGTGGTTGCTTTCAGAATGTTGCCAAAAGCAGTTTGGGCTATGCCAAAATTTGGGACATTTAATCTGCATGCTTCGCTTTTGCCAAATTATCGTGGTGCAGCGCCTATTAATTGGGCAATTATTAATGGTGAAGCAAAAACCGGAGTTACAACTTTTTTTATTGATGAGAAAATTGATACCGGAGCCATGATTTTAAGCAAAGAGACTATGATTGGAGCAGATGAAAATGCAGGTGAATTACACGACAGGTTGATGGCTATAGGATGTGGGGCGGTTTTGGAAACACTATCCCGGATTTCAGAAGGGAACGTAGCAACAACCATACAGAAAGATACTCCTGAAATAAGGACGGCCTATAAATTAGACAGGGAAAATTGTAAAATTGATTTTTCTAAATCCATTGATGAGGTTTATGACTTAATAAGAGGTTTGTCTCCTTATCCGGCTGCTTACTGTAGTTTTAGGGATGGTGAAGAAGAGTGGAATGTTAAAATTTATGATGTTGAAAAGGAGATTGAGGATCATGATTTTGAAGCGGGTAAGGTAATTTTGGGTAAAAAAGAGATGAAATTAGCTGTAAATGGTGGTTATCTTGTTGTGAAATCCATACAATTTCCGGGCAAAAAACGAATGTTAATCCATGAATTGTTGAATGGAATGATATTTACAGATGCTGTCAAGGCCTGTTAATCCTTGAAAAAAATAAAGAAATCGTAGGTTTTATCGATGAATAGCGGGGTTTTATCAACAAAAAATCGAAGTTATTAACAAATTTGGCAAAAATAACGCTAAGGTGTTGTGTAGTAAGGAAATCCTATTAAATTTGTAAGACTAACAATTAGTATTAACCAATCATTAATAACAATTATTATGAACAAATCAGATTTAATCGATGCTATGGCAGCTCACGCTGGTATTACAAAAGCTGCTGCTAAATTAGCTTTAGAATCATTCTTAGACAATGTTGAAGGTACTTTGAAAAAAGGTGGAAGAGTATCTCTAGTTGGATTTGGATCTTGGTCAGTTTCTAAAAGAGCTGCAAGAGAAGGAAGAAATCCTCAAACAGGTAAAACTATCAAGATTGCTGCTAAAAATGTAGTAAAATTCAAAGCTGGAGCTGAATTAGAAGGTGCAGTAAACAAATAATAGTTTTTTATAAATTATAAAAAGCCACGCATTGCGTGGCTTTTTTTGTGCTATTTGACGATTTTATTTGGAGTATCGACAATTAATTTGTTAAATTTAAGTCTAAAATATAGAGTTATGATAGCTGTAAAACCAAAAAAAGGACACTTGCTTGTGGCAGAACCTTCTATTACGGGAGACTTATCTTTTAATAGATCTGTGGTTTTGCTTGCAGACCACAACGAAGATGGTTCGGTAGGATTCATACTTAACAAACCGCTTGGTTATACCTTACATGAGCTGATACCTGAAATCAGTGCTACATTCAAGATTTATAACGGCGGACCAATCGAACAGGACAATCTGTATTTCATCCACAACGTTCCACAGCTAATTCCCGGGAGCATTGAAATTGCAGAAGGTATTTATTGGGGTGGCGATTTTGAACTGACCAAAAACCTGATTAATGAAGGTAAGGTTGGGCGTAACAATATCCGGTTCTTTTTGGGGTATTCCGGTTGGGATGCCGAACAATTGCAGAATGAATTGGAGTCTAATTCCTGGATTATTTCTGAAAATGAATTGAGAAATAAAATCATTGCAAAATCACCTACCGATTTCTGGAAAGAAAAAATCAAAGAGCAGGGCGGTGAGTATTTGATTTGGTCTAACGCTCCGGAAAATCCAATTTATAATTAACCCAATCTAATTTTAGTATTTAATTTTTGAAGTAAATTACTTGAAAAAACTGTTTCAAATTCCTTTTTTCGGTACTTGGTAATCGGCTGGATTCCTTTTATTACGTTTGTAAGAAAAAGTTCGTCTGCTTTTTGAAGATCAAAAGGTGAGACAGGTTCTTCTTTGACTTCGATGTTTTTGATGGTTTTGGCTATCGCTAAGACTTGTTTGCGCATAATGCCGTTCAAACATCCTTCGTTGATGGGAGGAGTGCTTAAAACGCCTTCTTTTAGCATGAAAATATTGCCGTTCAGGAATTCAGTTACATTTCTTTCTTCATTTAATAAAATACAACTGTCCAATCCGTTTTCATTGGCAAAGATGCTTCCGGTTATGTGGCATATCTTGTTGGTTGTTTTTAAAGTGGAAAGCAATTGCTTCGAAACATGAAAATCTTTGTAGATATCGACCTCGTATGTTTTGTTTTCGATTGTGTATAGCGGATTTTCAACTCCGGAAACGGAAATGATGTAATCCACTTCATTGGTTTTTGGTAAATACAAACCGCCGTCTTTTCTGAAAACGGTTAAACGGGCTCTGGAAGAATTTTCCACTTGTTCTTTTTTGGCATCGGAAAGGATTATGTTTTCGAAGAATTCTAAAGTAAAATCCATCGGGATTTCCATTCTCAAAATACGCATAGAAGCCATTAACCTGAAATAATGATCTTCGGCAAAAAGAACTTTGCTGTCTAAAATTTTTACCGTTTCAAAAACAGCATCGCCAAATAAAAAACCTCTGTTTGTATGTAAAGAATGTGGTTGCATAAAAAAAATCCCGACTTGTTTTTAGAACAAGACGGGACAAATTTAAGTTTTAATATTTGGAATTCCTATACAGATCCTATCACGTGTTTCAAATCGGATACTTGGTTTTCCCAAAGCATTTTGGCTTCTTCCAGATCATCTTTTTCGGCAAAATCAATTACCATTAAAGAAACGTCTTTTGTGATGTCATCTTCCAATATTCGTAATTCGAAGTAATATTCAGTGTCTTTATTTTCATCATCAACCCATCTGAACTTAATCTTTTCACCTGTTTTCTTTGAGTACAAGCGCGCTTTTTCCTGCGAGTCGTCCCAAATGAAAGTAAAGAATTCGCCACGCGAATTTACATTGTCTGCAAACCATTCCTGTAAACCTGATGGTGTTGATATATATTGATATAAAAGTTGCGGCGAAGAGTGAATAGGAAATTCTAATTCATAACGTATTTTGCTATCCATGTACTATTGTTTTTTTTGGAAATATATAGAATTAAGTTTGAAAAAAAAATAAAATTTGAAATAAATATTTTTCTTAAAATAAATTTGGAACAAATGAATTTAGTGTTATATTTGCACCCGCATTGAGAGATGCAATACCGACGTAAAATGGCGAGGTAGCTCAGTCGGTTAGAGCGCAGGATTCATAACCCTGAGGTCACGGGTTCAACTCCCGTCCTCGCTACTGAAAAGTAAACCCTAACTAATCAAATAGTTAGGGTTTTTTTATGTTCAAAAATTTAAAATTATCTGAAACTAATTTGAAAGTGTGTTCGCTTAGAACATAAAAGCGAACATTGTTTTATAACTCAATTGAAGATTCAGTATCCCGATCCCGATTCAAAAAAAAACATGGTTTTTGCTTCGATTTACTTCTTGTTTTGCTGCCGGACAATGAAATCTTGTTTTAAAGTTGTGACAAAAAAATGAGAATTAATTATTTGTCACAAGGTGAAACGAAACTAAAAGATAGAGATGATTTTTTTTTTTTTTTTTCTTAGGTTCGTTTCAATAATTTTAAAAAGTGTGGTCAGATAACTTTATTTCTTCTGTTGTTTTAAAAAGTGTATTTATTTTTTTAGAAATTTCCTTGTTGCGGTTTTATTTTCAGATGTTATTTTGATAAAATACATCCCGGTTGGGAAATTTGAAAGGTCAATTTGGATTTCTTTTATGAATTCAGGATTAAAAAATAAGCTTCTTCCTAAGTTATCATACAATTCAACAGAAGTTTTTCCTGAAACCGATTCAGGTAAATTAATTGTCAGGTGATCTTCTGCAGGATTTGGGAAAACAGAAAACTGTAATTGTGATTCGTCATCAACAGTTAAAGTTCCTTGTATTTGCTGAATGGCTGCCTGCATGTTGGGAAGTGGTCCGATATGTCCGCTTACTCCGCTTCCTTGTGGTGTTCCTGTGTTTTTTAATAAGGTATTCATTTCTGAAGGTGACATGAATGATCCGGTTGAATTGTGGTAATAAGATTGTAAGACAACCACGCAGGATGCTACCATTGGTGTGGCTGAACTTGTTCCTGAAAAATTAGTATAGCCCTGATTCATATCATTGTTGATCAAAACCGAATCTCCGTAACCACAGGTGAAAACATTTTCAGACCATCCCTGCACGTCGACTCTTGCTCCGTATGTGCTGTATGAAATTCTGTTGTGTGTCGTGTTAGATCTTCCGCCGCCTACAATGATAGCGCCCGAATTTCCTCTGGCCCTGTAAGAAGTATAATACGCCGAATCCAAATTTTGGTTGCCGTTACCGGCTGCTGCAACGATAATGATTCCGGCGTCGGTTGCAGCTTTTGTCAAATCCCAGATTGGATTGTCAAATTCAGCAAGCACGTAATTATTCCCTTGTCCGTAAGTTTGCATTTCGTATATGATCACATCTCCGGCCTGAGATGCGGTAATGGCTTCGCTGACTGCATTTACACGGTCATAGCCAATTTCCTGCCATTCAGGAAATAAAACCATTTCCTGGGCATTATAAGCTAATCCTGTAGTTCCATAGGTGTCTTTGTGTCCCATTACAATTCCGAAAACTGACGTTCCATGTTCTGTGTATAAAGATGTGGCATCAGGACTTATGGTCATTCCCGGAGCAATTGAGGCGTTTACTTCGTTCAGGTCTTCATGATTATGATTGAAACCATATTCAACATCACGAACACGGATTCCATTTCCGGAAAGCCCCAATCCGTGTGCGTAATTCATGTTTACACCCGGATTAGCTCCAAAATATGTTTGATTGAGCTCGTAATTGCTTGTTGTTGGCGGTATATCGGTTGGTGGAGCGATAGGAGTCAATGTCATCAAAGAACAATATTCGACGTCTTTGAGCGCTTCCAGTTTTTCGGCTAATTCCCAAAGTTTTTGATTGGTCGGGTTGTTGATTTTAATTTTTAAAATATTTCTGAGTTTTTGTATGGAAACATCGTTTTTGGTTAATCGGAAGGCTTCAGATGACAGGAATTTCAATTTGTCTTCTGAAATATTTATTCCTTTTTCAAAATGAATGCCGTATTCGGTAATCAATGATTTCATCTCAGGAATAAGTTGGATGAGGTCCTTATTGAAATCTTCAGGATTAAGATTGATTGATGGTTTTATAGATATGTACAACTCGTGTGATTCTGAATTGGGAGTCAAATGGAGATTTCCTTTTCTGTTTTGTGCAAAAAAGTGTAAGCTCGTTAAAATTAATAGGTAGGTTAGCTGTTTCAAATTGTTTGGTGTTTTTGACAAAGGTATTAAAAGCCAATGTCAATTTGTTGTATTTCAATCTTATTTGAAGATTTAAATTTTAAATTTGATAAGAATGAAATCTATTTCTGTTTAGTTGAATGTTAAAAGTGATGGTTTGAAAATCTTGAA
Source organism: Flavobacterium amniphilum (assembly GCF_023634845.1). Lineage (GTDB taxonomy): Bacteria > Bacteroidota > Bacteroidia > Flavobacteriales > Flavobacteriaceae > Flavobacterium > Flavobacterium amniphilum. The sequence continues at coordinate 54,597 of NZ_JAMLJL010000009.1, forward strand.
GTTAAATGTTTTAGGATTGAAATTTGGGCAGAAAAAATGGCTGAAATTTTTATAAAATTCTTACTTTTATTCAATAATTTCATTAATATTGCTTAACAACACGATAAATTTTAAGAGGTGAGGGAGAAGAAATTGAATGTACTTGATGAAATTTATTTGAACCGAATGATTTCTAAACAACCTTATATTTTCTTTCAGTTTACTATTGATCAGGATGGTGAGCTTAGATTTGACTATTTGAATGGTCAGATTGAAGAATTCTGCGGTGCTACTTTTTCTGAATTTGAAGATGATCCATGGGCTGTTTTTAAACGTCTGATACATCCCGAAGATAAATCCAGAATAATTGAATCTGTTAATGAGAAAAGGGTTTTTCCGGGAAATTGGGAAATTGAATTCCGTATTCTTGTTCCGGATGATGGTTTACGTTGGTGTAAGGTGATGGCCATGACCGAAAAAACAGATAACGGAACAGTTATTTTTTACGGAATCAATTCGAATATCACCCGTCAGAAAAAGCAGGAAGAAGAACATAAAGTTTCCGAGTTGCGTAGTCAATTTGCAAATTTGGCGTCCAGTATCGGGGTTTGGGACTGGGATATGGTTACCAATAAGGTGTTTTACTCCGCCCAGTCACTTAAAATCCTTGAAATAGAAGATAATGATAATGATTTAGTTGATAATCCTGAGAAATGGGATGAGTTGGTGCATCCTGATGACAAGGCGGCTTATTTTGGAAATATTCAGGAGCATTTTGACGGAAAAATACCTTATTACGAAACGTATCACAGGGTTTTGTGTAAGGGTCGCTACAAATGGATTTTGGACAGAGGGAAAGTGATTCTGCGGGATGAAAATGAAAAACCTTTGCGGATTATAGGTACACATACAGATGTTACGGCTCAAAAGGAAAAAGAACAGAAGCTTCAGGAGACTTTTGATATGGTAAATAACCAAAAAGGGAAGCTGCTTAATTTTGCCCATATTGTTTCTCATAATTTAAAAAACCATACCGGTAATTTCAGTACGTTGCTTACGTTTCATAAAAATGGCTACCTGACTACTGAAGAGGTGATTAATAGTTTACAGACTGTTTCGGATGAATTGACCGGGACGATTGAAAATCTTGTTGAATTGGTGAATGTCCAGGTTTCTGCAAGTGTTGAAAAACAAGATCTGAATATAGCCGAATATTTGGCTAAGGTGTTATTGATTTTGAATGATGAAATACAGAAGAAAAAAGTCTCTATAGTCAATAAAGTGCCTAATGATGTTGCTGTTTCATTTATTCCGGCTTATCTGGAAAGTATTATTCTGAATCTGGCAACGAACGCAATTAAGTATTCTGACCCTGATAAACCCGAAACTAAGATTGAGTTTTATTTGGAAGATTGTGAAGAATTTATAGAGTATTACGTACTTTGTGTAAAAGACAACGGTTTGGGGATTGATTTGGTTAAATATAAAGATGTTATTTTTGGTTTGTATAAAACATTCCACAAGCATAAAGATTCGACAGGAATCGGGCTGTATATTACCAAAAACCAGATTGAAGCCATGGGAGGGAAGATAGAGGTGCAGAGTGAAGTAGGTGAAGGAACGATTTTTAAAGTGTATTTTAAGAGATAAAAAAAGACCGCTATAATTTTTAACGGTCTTTTTTTGTTTTATCTTATTTAGCGATGTTAACCGCTCTTGTTTCTCTGATTACAGTGATTTTCACTTGTCCAGGATAAGTCATTTCTGTTTGGATTTTATGCGAAATGTCGAAAGATAATTTGGCTGCCATTTCATCGGAAACTTTTTCGCTTTCTACAATTACGCGTAATTCTCTACCGGCTTGAATGGCGTAAGCGCTTTTTACCCCGCCAAATCCGTAAGCGATATCTTCAAGATCTTTCAAACGTTGGATATAAGAGTCTAAAACCTGACGTCTAGCTCCTGGACGTGCTCCGGAAATGGCATCACAAACCTGAATGATAGGAGATAGCAATGATTTCATTTCGATTTCATCGTGGTGTGCTCCAATTGCGTTGCAAACCTCTTCTTTTTCACCGTATTTTTCGGCCCATTGCATACCTAACAAAGCATGTGGTAGGTCACTTTCAGTATCAGGAACTTTTCCGATGTCGTGTAATAAACCGGCTCTTTTTGCCAGTTTTACGTTTAATCCAAGTTCAGCAGCCATCAAACCACATAGTTTAGCCACTTCACGGGAGTGTTGTAGTAAGTTTTGCCCGTATGAAGAACGGTATTTCATACGTCCTACGATTTTGATTAATTCAGGGTGTAATCCGTGAATACCAAGATCGATAACGGTACGTTTACCAACTTCAATAATTTCATCTTCGATTTGTTTTTGCGTTTTGGCAACAACTTCTTCAATACGTGCCGGGTGGATGCGTCCGTCTGTAACTAGTTTGTGTAATGCTAAACGGGCAACTTCACGGCGTACCGGGTCAAAACATGAAAGGATAATAGCTTCAGGTGTATCGTCAACGATGATTTCAACTCCTGTAGCGGCTTCAATAGCACGAATGTTACGTCCTTCACGGCCAATGATACGTCCTTTTACGTCGTCAGATTCGATGTTGAATACAGAAACACAGTTTTCAACGGCTTCTTCTGTACCAACTCTCTGAATGGTATTGATGATGATTTTTTTAGCTTCCTGTTGTGCTGTTAACTTGGCTTCTTCAATTGTTTCCTGAATGTGCGCCATAGCACTGGTTTTAGCTTCAGCTTTTAAGCTTTCTACTAATTGTTCTTTTGCTTCTTCTGCAGATAATCCCGAAATAGTTTCCAGTTGTTCTACTTGTGAGCGGTGCATTTTTTCTACTTCGGCAGCTTTTTTGTCCAAAGACTCAATCTTTGTTTGGTATTCGGCTGCTTTTGATTCAAATTCGTCGTTAACTTTTTTAGCTTTTGCTAATTCATTTGAGATCTGTGATTCTTTGTCTCTTACCCTTTTTTCAACCTCGGCAACTTTTCGGTCACGGGCAATAATTACCTGCTCATGCTCAGCTTTTAATTCGATGAATTTTTCTTTGGCCTGTAAGATTTTATCTTTTTTGGTGTTTTCGGCCTCAAGATTTGCATCTTTTAAAATTGAAGCAGCTTCTTTTTTAGCATTTTTGATTAAGTTGGAAACATTGCTTTTTTCAATGAATTTTGCGATCCCAAAACCACCTGCTATCCCTACAACGGCTGCAATTATTATTGTCAAAATGTCCATAGTTTGTTTGTGTTTATATATAAAAAAAACCTACATTAGAAGAAATGTATAAACTCGTATGTACAAGTTTTGAGTTAACTCAGTGTTCAAGCTTCCTACTGAAAGGCTTGCTATAGTACCGAAGATTTACTCATTTTAAAATGTTAGTGTTGAGTTTATCAAATAATTACTAATGTAGGTAGTATTGTTAGTATATGTAAAGAACGTTTATTTGTCTAAATACTCGCTTAATAAGTCATTTAGGCGCTCCAGTTTTAACTTTGTTGTTTCTTCAATAGATGTTTTGTCTATTTGTTTTTGTTCAACCTGAGCTGCAAATTGTAAGGCACACATCGCTAAAACATCTTGTTTGTCGCGGACTGCATAATTTTGTTCAAACTGTTTTATCATTGCGTCTATCTTTTTAGAAGCACTTCTCAATCCTTCTTCCTGACTTGGATCTACCGTTAACGGATAAATACGGTCTGCAATCGATATTTTAATTTTTAGTTTTTCACTCATTATGCTTTCTAATCAGAAAGTTGGGCTATACAATAGTCTATTTCTCTTATTAATGAATTTATTTTAAGCTTTGTATCTCGTTTATATTCGTCACTACCAAGTAATGAATTTGTGATTTTTATTGAGTCGGAATTTGCTTTTAATTCTTTAATTTCCTGACTTTGGCTTTGCATTATTTTCTCAGAATGGCTAAGCTTTATCAACAAACCTTCATTAGTTTGCTGTAGACTTTCCAGCTTTTTGGTAAGTTTTTGAAACTTAACTTCAAGAGAATCAACAATTCCTCCAATGTCACTCATTGCAATAAAAAATTCATTACGTACTTTACAAAGTTAGTATTCCTGTTGAATTATACCAATAGCTTAGCCAAAAAAAATGATTTTTGTTAATTTTATTTTGTAACAATCTCATATTTAAAGTATTATCAATTAGTGTTGTGCGTAATTTTTTATTAAACAAAATCGTTATATTAGCACAAATGTTTTTTATGCGGATTTTAGTTTTCTTTTTATTCTTTTTAACCCCAATTTTCAGCCAAGACCAGTATCCCAGAGATTATTTCGGATCACCGTTGGACATACCGCTGAGTATTGCCGGTTCTTTCGGGGAATTAAGACCGAATCATTTTCATACCGGAATTGATTTCAGGACACAACAAAAAGAAGGTTTTCCGGTTTATGCCACTGCAGACGGCTTTATTTCGAGGGTAAATATTTCGACATACGGTTACGGAAAATGCATTTATATTGACCACCCGAATGGGTTTACAACAGTTTATGCGCATTTACAGTCACTTGCGCCCGCAGTTCATAAATTAGTTTATGAAACACAGTATGCCCAAAAAAGTTATTCGATTGAAATCAGACCGGGAGCCGATATTTTACCGGTAAAAAAAGGTGAACTTATCGGTTATTCAGGAAATACGGGAGGTTCATCCGGGCCACACCTGCATTTTGAAGTCCGTGATACAAAAACAGAATTTGCGATCAATCCGTTTTTTTTTGGATATGATGAAAAAGTAAAAGATACGAAAGCTCCCATTATCAGTGGTCTTTTGGTTTATCCGATAAGTGATAAAACAAATGTGAATGGATCTGAAAAACCGGTAAATATTCCGTTGACACTACAAAAAGACGGTACGTATTTAGCCGGAAAGGTAACAGCAAACGGCTCTATCGGTTTTGGATTGAGCGCACATGATATTTCCGATTATAATTATGGGAAAAACGGAATTTTCAGGGTTGATGCTTATTTAAACGGAATACCTTATTATGAGTTCAAGTTTGATTCGTTCTCTTTTGATGAAATGAAGCATATCAATTGTTTTATTGATTATCCGAGATACAAACTAACCAAACAGCGTTTTCAGAAACTTTTTGTGGGATTTCTTTATCCGGTGAGCATTATTAAAATGATGAAGAATAGCGGAATTATTGAGTTGGCCAATAATTTCACACTTTATTATAAAATTGTTCTCGAAGATTTTCACGGAAATAAAAGTATTATCAATGTACCTATTTCGTATGGAAAGCTTCCGGTTACCCAATTTGATGATGAAGTCAAAACACCTTATTTACTGAAAGCCCAAAATGATAATAGTTATGCAAAAGATGATATTTCGGTGTTTTTTCCCGAAAATACATTTTACGAAGATTTTTATTTAAAATTTGAAGTTAAAAACAATGAGTTACTTTTGCATGACGAGACAGTTGCTGTCAATAATCCGTTCCAGATAACGTTTGATGTTTCCAAAATTCCGGCGGAAGAACGTGAAAAAATGTTTATAGCAAACTTAGACGGGAATAAAACGGAATACAATTCAACTTTCAAAAAAGAAAATATCTTTCTGATAAAAACTAAGAAATTGGGTAAATTTTTTCTTGGGAAAGATGAAATGATGCCAAAAATATACAACCCGAATTTCAAGGAAGGCGATACGCTTGATTTGCAAAATAATCTGAAAATATCAATATCGGATGAGTTGTCCGGTATTAAGGAATACAATGCCTATTTGAACGGGAAATGGATTTTAATGGAATATGAAACAAAATTAAATAGATTGATACATAATTTTTCCGATGATATATTTGCAGACGGAAGAAATGACTTTTTGATAGAAGTCAAAGATAATATGGGTAATACCGCTAAATTTGAATCACACTTTTTTAAAACAAAATCATAAATTTTGAAAACTAATTTTTCACTGCTTTTTTTCTTTTTTTCGATAACTTTTTTTGCGCAGACAGCCAGAATAAAAGGAATTGTTTTTGATGAAGATAATAAACCTGTAGAAGGAGTTAATATCTCTTTTCAGGATAAAAAAACAATAACTAACGAAAACGGATTTTATGTCTTGGTTGTTGAACCGAATGTAAAATCAAATTTGAAATTTTCACACGTTTCACTTAAACCGGCAGTTGTTGCTATGGAATTAAGGAAGAATGAAGATTATGAATTCAACGTTGTGATGAAAAATTCAGCTGAGACTATAGGAGAGGTGTTCGTTGATAAAAACAGAAAAAAAAGGGTCGAAGGAGTGACAACTATTTCGCCAAGAACCGTAAGAAAAATACCTGGGGCTAATCCTGGTGTTGAAAATATTTTAAAATTATTACCGGGAGTTAATTTTAATAATGAGTTGAGTACACAATATGCAGTACGTGGTGGTAATTATGATGAAAATTTGGTGTATGTCAATGAAGTAGAAGTGTACCGTCCTTTTTTAATCCGTTCCGGGCAACAGGAAGGGTTGAGTTTTGCCAATACGGATTTGGTTCAGAATATCGATTTTTCGGCAGGTGGATTTCAATCAAAATTTGGGGATAAATTATCTTCTGTTTTGGATATAACCTACCGTAGGCCAACAAAATTTGGTGTTTCATTGGATGCTAGTTATTTAGGTGTAAATCTGGCTGTTGAAAATGCTTCTAAAGATCAAAAATGGACCCATATTACCGGAATCCGTTACCGTGATAACAGTATGTTGGTTAAAAGCCAGCAGACGGAAGTAGATTTCAGACCACGTTTTGTTGATGTACAGTCGTATATTACCTATACGCCCAATAGTAAATGGCAACACGGTTTCCTTGGCAATATCTCTCAAAATAAATACGATTACAGACCAAAAGTTCGTCAGACAAATTTTGGTACAATCAGTGAGCCAATTGCTTTACTGGTTTATTATGAAGGTCAGGAAAAGGACAGATACACTACTTTTTTTGGAGCTTATAAAGGTGTTTTTGAAAAAAGTGAAAACTTTACGCTAAAATTGATAGGTTCGGCTTATCATACACAGGAACAGGAGTATTTTGATATTTTTGGACAGTACCGATTAGGAGAAGTTAACGGTGATATGGGGGATGATGATTTCGGAGAAGTTGAATTTACAAGAGGAATTGGTTCACAGTTAACACATGCCCGAAATGATTTGGATGCTTTGATTTTTAATGCCGAAGTAAAAGGAACACACAAGAAAAACCAGAATCAAATTGACTGGGGATTAAAATATACAAGGGAAAGTATCCGTGACAGGATTAGGGAATGGGAGGTAGTGGATTCGGCAGGATTTTCACTAAACGATCCTATATTGGATTTTCCGGTAAATGATCAGCCATATAATCCGTATACTGGACCATTGGCACCATACAGTAATGTAAGGGCAATTAATTTTACTAACATTGACAGAATTTCGGGTTATGCACAATGGAACAGACGTTCATTTTGGAATAAACACGAGATTTTTACGAATATAGGAGTACGTGCACATCAGTGGCAGGTTAGTGGTGAGGATATTTCAGGTAAAAGCCAGATGACTGTCAGTCCGAGGGCGCAATTTGCTATCAAACCGGATTGGGATATGGACATGTTGTTCCGTTTGTCAGGTGGATTATATCATCAGCCTCCTTTTTACAGGGAATTGCGTGATAAACAAGGTGTGGTCCAGCCTGATGTGAAGGCACAACAATCGGTGCATATTGTTCTGGGTAATGACTACAGTTTTAAAATGTGGGAAAGGCCTTTTAAATTGGTTTCCGAAGCGTATTATAAGTCGCTTACAGATGTAAATCCGTATACATTGGATAATGTCCGTATCCGTTATGCAGCAGAAAACAATGCAACTGCATACGCTCAGGGTCTGGATTTACGTTTAAATGGTGAATTTGTTCCCGGAACAGAATCCTGGTTGAGTTTTGGATATATGCAAACGGAAGAAAACATTGATAATAAAGGTTTTATTGCAAGGCCAACAGACCAAAGATTGAAGTTCGGAATTCTTTTTCAGGATTATGTGCCTAATATTCCGGCATGTAAAGTGTATCTGAATTTGGTTTACAACACGGGACTGCCAGGTGGTTCACCATCTTATGCAGATCCGTATGATTACCAATTAAGATTAAGGGATTACCGTCGTGCTGATGTTGGTTTTTCATATGTATTTACAGATAGGGCCAGAGCTAAAGATGTTTCAAGTTGGTTGAATAAATTCAAGGATTTGTCAGTGGGACTGGAGATTTTTAATATGTTTAATAACCAGAATGCTATTACAAATACCTGGGTAAGGGATGTGTATACAAAATCACAGTATGGAGTGCCTAATTATCTTACCTCACGCGTTTTTAGTTTTAAAATCAGCGCCAAATTGTAATTCAAAAAGTAGTATATTTGATACAAAATCAGTCGGAAAATGAGAAAGCTGTTATATATATTGCCCATACTTTCGTTAATGGCAAGTTGTAAGGAAGAAGAGAAACCAAAAGTGATTTACGAAGATTCTAAAGTTCAGGAGGTTAAGAAAGATTCTTCTCAGATTAAGGTAGCTGATTTGCCTATTCACATGGAAGGTACCAAATATTTGTTACATGCAATCGGTGATGTTCAGGTTGCTTATGAAAGGGGTAGCTATGGATCGGTTAAAACTAACGTAGGGAGTTATGCTTTGTCGAATTATAACAGTTTTGAATTGACAGGTTATTTCCAGAATATCAAATTCCAGCATATTGATTCTACTTCTTTACGTCCATTGACAGATAAGAATGTACAAATTCAGACGGCTACATTTTTAAATACTATTGCCAGTAAAACCAAAAGACAAATATTGGTTTATTCTCTTGTAGATTCAGATACAAACCGTGACGGTAAAATTGATGCAAATGATATTAAGTCATTATATATAAGTGATTTCAGTGGTTTTCGTTTCCAGAAACTTTCAGGTGAATTACAAGAGTTGATTGATTGGAATGTAATTGATTCCCTAAACAGACTATATTTCAGAACAATCGAAGATATTAATAAAAATGGCGCATTCGATAAGAAGGACAAGATGCATTACCATTATGTGAATCTGAATGCTGATGAATGGAAAGTTGAAGATTATTCGCCAATTGAACAATAGATGAAAGAGTTAAGGGAGAACATAAAAAAGATTGTGTTCCTGATTTTGTTATTAGGTTTCACATCATCTCATGCCCAGAAAAAATTCTTTCAATCTCCTAAAGAGATCTCTGAATTTTCAAAGAAAGCAACCAACCTTTTTAAAGAAGGTAAATTTCCTGTTTTTTTTAAAGAATTAAAGCCTTATTGGCCTTTGCCTGATAATGAAATGACAAGTCTTGAAGATAAAACAGTTCAATTTATGGAACTGTTACAGTCAAGATTTGGTAAAGTTGAAGGCGTTTCAAAAATCAAAGAAGAGAAAATCAGTGATTTTGCAATCAGGGAAACGTATATTTTGCGATTTGAAAATCAGGCTATTCGTTTGATATATGTTTTCTATAAAAACAAAAATGGTTGGATATTGAACACTTTTAAATGGGATGATGAGCTTTCCCAGGAATTTAAATAAGAATATCGCTTTCCAGATCTGATTTTTCAATTTCAAATCCAAAGCCCAGTTTTTCAACCAATTCAATTACCAGTTTTTTATACCAGTTTTCGCTTTTCGGGTGGATGTAAATTTTCTCAATAAGACGGTTAATATCTACGTTGATTTTTAAGCCTTCATTAATGGTTATCTGATGTGCCGAGACATCGGTGATGACCCTTACTTCTCTTTCGTATTGAAAGCTTTTCCGTTTGAACAGGAATGGAAAGAAATCATCTTCAAAAGGAATATATTCTTTTTTATAATCGATGTAATTTACCTCACCGATGTATTGATTGAAATTTTTTTCAGGTTCCAAAGCTTTTTTCAATCTTCCGATGGTTGACTGTATGGCCAGGCCTTCATTGTTTTTGGTGAAAATCTGCCACATGGCAAAACTTTCATATTCATTGGTATGCCAACTGCTTACTACAACTTTTTCTCGGTGTGATTTGTAATAAGCCAGAAATTCAGGATTGTTTTCGGCAATTTTACGGATTTCCTCATAAGTTGGTTCACTGAAAGTACCCTCGTACTGATCTTCAAACTTATCCGACCGTGACATAAACATCTTTCCCGATAATAAAATATCCAGGAATTTAGATAAATCAAGGTATTTCCAAACGATAGTGTCCGGATTGTCGGTAAGATGAATATTAGGGTTTTCGGTGTACATTCTGATTTGAAGATACAAATTTTAATTCAAATCTGTTTTAAATCTTCAACACGAAATTGCAAACTATTCGAAAGACTGCATCATGACAAGTTTCGAATACGTACCTTCTTTAGCTAATAATTCATCATGTGTTCCCTGTTCAACAATTTCTCCTTTTTGCATTACGATAATGTTGTCTGCTTTTTGAATTGTGGATAAACGGTGTGCAATCACTATGGAAGTGCGGTTTTGCATCATGTTTTCCAAAGCAACCTGAACAAATTTTTCACTTTCGGTATCCAATGCTGATGTTGCTTCATCCAAAATCATAATCGGAGGATTTTTTAATACAGCACGGGCAATTGATAAACGTTGCTTTTGTCCACCTGAAAGTTTACTTCCGGAATCACCAATATTGGTTTCAATTCCTTCAGGTAAATCTTTTACAAATTCATAGGCATTTGCAACTTTTAGAGCTTCAATAATTTTATTATCAGTTGCATTAGGTTTGCCAATCAGTAAATTGTTTTTAATCGAATCATTGAACAAAATGGAATCCTGGGTTACTAATCCCATTAAAGAACGGAGTGAGTGCATGTCCATGTCCTTAATGTCAATTCCGTCAATGGTTATTTTACCTTCATTTACATCGTAAAAACGTGTCAGTAAATTAGCAATTGTACTTTTTCCGGAACCTGACTGGCCAACTAACGCTATGGTTTTTCCTTTCGGGATTTCAATCGAGAAATTGGTCAGGACATTTTCTTCCTGATAAGCAAAATTGATGTTTTCTAGCTTAATGTTACGGTCAAAAGTATCTTTTACGATTGCGTCAGGTTTGTTTTGTATTGTGTTTTCTTCTTCTAAAATACTAAAAACTCTTTCGGCTGCTGCTAATCCTCCTCTTACCTGATAGGAAGCTTTGGAGATGGCTTTGGCCGGTGTTAAAATGGTATAAGCAAGAGCTATATATGCGATGAAAGTTGTTGGTGCCAATGATTTGTCAACAATTACCAATTGGCCTCCGTACCATAACAAAATTGCTATGGTTACAATTCCCAGAAATTCACTTAATGGAGAAGCTAAATTGTTTTTGTTTCCAATGCTGTTTGAAAGTCTCAAAAGGCGCTGAAGGGAAGCATTGAATTTTGAAATGAATTTGTCTTCGGCATTAAATCCTTTTACAACTTTTAAACCGCTTAATGTTTCGTCTAAAATGGAAATTTGTATTCCGTTTTGTTCCTGTGCTTTTGTAGATTTCGCTTTTAATGTTTTTCCAACTCTTGAGATGATGATTCCTGAAACCGGGATGAATAAAAACACAAAAAGTGTCAGTTTTGCACTGATGAAAAACATGGTGATAATGGAGAATAATATGGTCAAAGGTTCCCTTACTACGAGTTCCAATACCTGAAAGAATGAGTTTTTCACTTCGTTTACGTCTCCTAGCATTCTTGACATTACATCACCTTTTCTTTTTTCGGAATAATAAGAAACAGGCAAATGAATAATTACTTCATATAATTTTTCCCTGATATCTTTTAATACTCCGTTGCGCAGTCTTGTTACGTGATAAGAAGCGAAGTAGTTGGTTATGTTTTTTAAGAATGCAGTTGCAATAATGATTGATATAACGAAGAGTATGGCAACTTCAAAACTATTGTTGGCAGTTAGTTCTGTCACTTTAAAGTTCAGATAATCTTCAAGATATGTTTTGATTCCTCCAATTCCGTTGAATTTAGGTTCAACCGTTATTTTTTTGTTCAAACCGAAAATTACATTTAAGGTTGGAATCATAGATACCATCAGCAAAGTAGAGAAAAAGGCATAAAAGATATTGTATACAATATTCAGTATAATGTCCTTTTTGTAAACTAAGGCAAAAGGGATTAATTTTTTGAGATTATTATCCATTAGTTCAATTGCATTTCAGCAATAATGTTTTTGATTTTTGTATCCAATTGTTTTTCAGCTTCGGGAACATCTGCAATACTGTCAATAGTACAGTTCACGCTGAAATAGAATTTTATTTTAGGCTCGGTACCGCTAGGTCGTGCACAAATTTTACTTCCGTCTTCCAAATAATAAATCAATACGTTTGATTTTGGTATCGTAATATCGAATTCTTCACCGTTCATGAAATCTTTTCCTTTAGATGATTGGTAATCTTCCACACAAACCACACGTTCGCCGTTGATTTCCTTTAATGGATTTTGACGTAAGTCAATCATCATTTGTTTGATTTCGTTTGCTCCATCAATTCCTTTTTTGGTAATTGAAATCAAATGTTCTTTGTAAAACCCGAAATCGACATACATTTGTAGTAATTCCTGGTATAATGAGCTGCTTTTTTCTTTCGCTTGGGCGGCAATTTCACAGACTAATAAAATAGCGGCAACCGCATCTTTATCGCGTACGGCATCACCCACCATAAATCCGAAACTTTCCTCGCCACCGCCAATATAGGTCTGATTAGGGAAATCCTTAATGAATTTGGCAATCCATTTGAATCCTGTTAATCCTACTTTGCATTCTACATCATAAGCAGAGGCTAATTCCAGCATCATAGGCGTTGAAACGATGGTAGAACCGATGAATTCGTTTCCGCTTAGTTTGTTTTGTTTTTTCCATTGTTCCAATAGGAAAGCGGTCATGACTACCATGGTTTGGTTGCCATTCAGTAAAATCATCTTGCCTTCCGTATTGCGAACGGCAACTCCCAAACGATCTGAATCGGGGTCGGTTCCCACAACAATATCTGCATTGATCTTATCGGCTAATTCCATAGCCATGGCCAATGCTTCCGGTTCTTCAGGGTTTGGAGAAGCAACCGTAGGGAAATTCCCGTCGGGTTGTGCCTGCTCGGCAACAATATTCACATCAGTATAACCTGCTTTTTCCAAAACGCCGGGAATGGCTTTGATGGAAGTTCCGTGAAGTGAGGTGTAAACGATTTTTAATTTTTTTCTGGCATCAGCAGAAGTGTCGAAACTAGCATTTTTAATTGTCGAATCCCTGAAAGCTTCATCAATGGCAGTGTCAATGTATTCGATTAAATTTTCATCTGCATTGAAGTTGATATTGCTGTATTCCAGACTTTCTATTTCTGCAATCACTTCAGCATCCTGTGGCGGAACAATCTGGCCGCCATCCTGCCAGTATACTTTGTATCCGTTGTATTCCGGTGGATTGTGTGAAGCTGTTAAAACAATTCCTGTATGGCAGTTTAAATGTCTGACCGTGAATGATAATTCAGGAGTAGGGCGCATTTCAGAAAAAAGATATACTTTAATTCCATTAGCTGAAAATACATCGGCAACTACTTTGGCTAATGTGTCGCTGTTATGGCGGCAATCATAGGCAATTGCAACTTTGATTTGCTCGTCCGGGAAACACTTTTTTAAATAATTGGATAAACCCTGTGTGTTTTTGCCTAAGGTGTATTTGTTGATACGGTTGGTTCCAACGCCCATTACACCACGCATTCCACCTGTTCCGAATTCAAGGTTTTTATAAAATGACTCTTCCAGTTCTTTTGGGGAAGAGGTCATCATTTCAATGATGGTTTCTTGTGTTTCTTTGTCAAATGTCGGGGTCAGCCAGACATTTACCTTATCTAAAATTGCCTTTTCGATATGCATTTTCTTTAATTTTAGAATTAAAAATATTTTTTACAGATTAACTTTTTCTGAAATTTTATAACGTTCTTCATTGTTTTTGGTGCGAAGAATTATTTCGCCCAAAAATCCGGCCAGGAATAATTGTGTTCCGATAATCATGGTGGTCAGGGAAATGTAGAACCAAGGGTTTTCAGTTACCAAAATGGTTTCCTGATTCGTAAAATATAATTTCCAGAGTTTCATGATTCCGATGTATCCGGCGGATATAAAACCAATCATAAACATGATGGTTCCCAATAAGCCGAATAAGTGCATAGGCCTCTTACCAAATTTGGATAAAAACCAGATGGTGATTAAGTCTAAAAATCCATTGATAAAACGGTTCATTCCGAATTTTGATTCACCGTATTTACGCGCCTGATGGATTACGACTTTTTCGCCTATTTTTTTAAAACCTGCATTTTTCGCCAAAACCGGTATGTAGCGGTGCATTTCACCCGAAACTTCAATGTTTTTGACAACTTTATTTTGATAGGCTTTTAATCCGCAATTGAAATCATTCAAATGAACTCCGGATGTTTTCCGGGCCGCCCAGTTGAATAGTTTGGAAGGAAGGTTTTTAGCAACAACACTGTCATAACGCTTTTTTTTCCAGCCTGAAACCAGATCAAGTCCGTCTTTGGTAATCATATTGTAAAGTTCAGGGATTTCATCCGGACTATCCTGTAGATCTGCGTCCATGGTAATGATAACATCTCCCTGTGCTTTGGCAAAACCAGCATGTAGTGCCTGTGATTTTCCGTAATTGCTTAAAAAACGTATTCCTTTGAAACTTGAATTTTCTTTGGATAAATTTTCAATGATTTCCCATGAATTGTCGCTGCTTCCGTCATCTATGAAAATAACTTCATAGCTGAAATTGTTTGCAGTCATGACCTTGGTTATCCAAGTACTTAATTCAGGTAACGATTCTTGTTCGTTTAGTAAAGGAATGATTACGGAAATATCCACTATAATTGATTTGATGTTTTTGATTTGAAAATAGCTGCCAAAATTAAATTAAAAATTGAACTTATTAAAATAGAAACAACACCATTCTTTAATAAAATTTCAAGAGAAAAGTTATTGAGTTCCATTATTTTCCGTTTATCAAATCCTCCTTTATTGAAAACTTTCTGTATTTCCAGCTGTTTTAAATTCATGAATTCATTTGTCTCATGCATGAGATCAATTGCAAAAAAGTTGTAGAAAAGATAATTAAAAAGGGTAGAAATAATTATTCCTATAGTTGTTGAAATTAATAAAGTTGTAAAAATTTCTTTCAGTGTAACAGTTTGACTTTGTAATTCGGTTTTGGTTTTTTTTGCCTGATAAATTCTTATTACCCAATAAATAGAGTAAGAAAGTAGTCCTATATATACATTTTTATATAATGGTTTATCACTTATGTAGGTTGCAGCCGGTAAGAGGATTGAGATGATTCCAATAATGATACCGAATTGTATGCCGTTTTCCTTAATGATTTTGTTCATGTGTTTTGTTAAATTGGTTTACAAATATACTAATTATTAAAGTTATGGTTATTAGTGATTGAAATCAAAAAATGTTACATATTGTTTGGAATTAAAAAAATAATTGTAAATTTGCACCCTAAAATAAATAGAAATAAAATAAAAGTTGCCGTAAATCGATACCTTTTTTAAGTAAGAAGCATCAAGATCTAAAGCAGCAAAACATAACAAAGATTTATCATGAAAAAAGGAATTCACCCGGAAAATTACAGATTAGTAGCATTCAAAGACATGTCAAATGACGATGTTTTCATTACTAAATCTACAGTAGAAACTAAAGAAACAATCGTTCACGAAGGAGTTGAATATCCAGTGTTCAAAATGGAGATCTCTAGAACATCTCACCCGTTCTATACAGGTAAATCTAAATTGGTTGATACAGCTGGTCGTATCGATAAATTCAAAAACAAATACGCAAAATTCCAAAAATAATTCAGGAATTCTGAGATATATGAAGCCTTTCCATACGGAAAGGCTTTTTTTATTTTGTGTTGGTGGTTTTAGTTGCAAACTTTGTAACTTAGCGTCACAGAAATTCAATAGAGATAAGAAATGAACTACATATTATTTGACGGAACCGTTCGTAATGCCTTACTTCCGTTTACTTTTACAAGACCTGTTGCAGATATCCGGGTAGGAATTCTGACCATACGGGAAAAATGGGAAAAACACCTTGGTTATACCACTACAACATTAACAGAGGAGTACTTGATGGATAAGTATCCGATGGTGGAAATGGAAGAAAATATTATGATCAATGCTTCTTTTCTTCCAAATGAAATTTTGGTTGAAATGATCCGGAATCTCGAAGAAAATCAGGCAATATTTTATAATGATGAGGTTGTGGCGTTTTACAGTAAAGAAAATCAGGAAGTTGATTTTGATACTTTTGAAATTCTTGAATTTTCTGAAGAATGTCTCCGTATCGAGCACACTTGGGATATATTTTCGAAGAATGATGCTGCTTTGCGTGAAGATTATGAATTGATTACGGAAGGCCGTCATTCGCAAACCATACCAAAATCGGTAAATGTAATTGCGCCTGAAAACATTTTCATTGAAGAAGGTGCAAAACTTGAGTTTGTTACTTTAAATGCTTCTACCGGACCGATTTACATTGGTAAAAATGCCGAAATAATGGAAGGATCAGTAATCCGCGGTCCTTTTGCTCTTTGTGATAACGGAAGAGTTAAATTGGCAACTAAGGTTTATGGAGCAACTACTGTTGGGCCACATTCCGTAATTGGTGGAGAGGTTAATAATTCAGTATTGTTCGGATATTCCAATAAAGGTCATGATGGTTTTTTAGGAAATTCAGTATTGGGGGAATGGTGTAATATTGGAGCCGACAGTAATAATTCCAACTTAAAAAATAATTATGAAGAAGTTAAATTGTGGAGTTATGAAACTGAAGGTTTTGCTAAGACCGGATTGCAATTTTGCGGTTTGATGATGGGTGATCACAGTAAGTGCGGAATCAATACCATGTTCAATACCGGTACGGTTGTTGGGGTTTCGGCTAATATTTTCGGATCGGGTTTTCCACGTAATTTTGTACCAAGTTTTTCTTGGGGCGGTGCTTCCGGATTTACAACTTATATGACTAACAAGGCTTTTCAGACCGCTAAAATAGTAATGGCCCGCAGACAGGTTGAATTTACCGAAGAAGATGCCAAAATTTTGGAACATGTCTTTGAAGAAACCAAAAAATTCAGAAAGGAATAAAAAAATAATTAAATTGGCTGTAACAAACTTAAAACTTGCAAAATGAAATTTAAAATTTTAGTATTCCTTTTGATCCCATTGTTGGGTTTTGCCCAAAAATTAAAAACAAAAAAAGACAGAATACTTATTGATGAAAAAGAAGTCGCAATTTATGATGATAAAGTGCGGGATATGTATGTGCTCTCTGATTTGCAGGGAACTAAAAAGTTAACTGTTGAATATAAAACGTTAATGGAAGGCCAGACAATTATTAATCAATGGTTGGTCGTTTCAAATGCGGATAATACCAAAAAATCTGAAATTCCATATGAAGTTCTTATCACTTCGTTGAGTTCTTCAAAAATTACATTTCACTTGTTAAGCGCAAAATATCAATTGTTTGATGTTAATGGTTTTAATCCGGCAAAAATAGATGAGTTTTTTAATACGCCAAGAGAAAGTATTGGTGATAAGGCAACACAGGCAAAAATTGCACTTTTAAAAGACAGGGAAGAAAAGAAAGATGTTGTTAGCAGATATAATCCTTCAGTTAGTAAGGATGGTACAGTTAATTTTGGAGGAAATACCGGAACATCCATTGTGGGGAGAATTACTTCAGCTACTTCCGGTTATTCTTCAATGGGACCAAAACCGCTTGTTCAGGTGTATGATTTGGATAATATTTTAGTGGCAAGTGCCAGTGTTACCGGAAATATGAATAATGATGTTGAGGTAGAACTTTTCAATTCAAAAACCTTTACCTATCAAGCTGAAAAAAGATATTCTTCAGTTGATAACAGTATGTTTTATAAAGAGTTAATCGAGGAGCTGGTTTTTAGGGGGTATACTTTGAGACACCAGGCAGAATCCTATAACCAACAAATCCATCAGGAAAAAGTAAATCTTGCAAAAGAAAGAAGTAGGAATCATTATAGGGTAAAAGGATATGTTATTGATGAAAAAGGGATTAAATATCAAGGATATGTAACCGTTCAATTTGAAAAACTGGATATCAATCAAACCGGAAACACAGAGGTTGTCGATGCTATCGATAATTATGGGAAATATGTTTCAGTTAAATATTTGAACGAAAAAGGATCGGAAAGAGTGAAAACTTTCGCGGCAAAGGATAATATCAAATTTGTTGTCATGGATAATTCCGGAAATGAAGTGACTTATGAAGGCATGAAAGTTAAAGGAGACTCAATGAAAAAACTGTCTAATGCCATGTCGTTAGGTTTTAATAATGCATATTTTTATAAAGTTTTGTTTACTGAAAAAGAGAATACTGTTTTAGTTGATCCTATTGAAGATAACCGTTTTGTACTGAAATTGAAATCAAATCCATCGGGACAAATGATTGATGCCAGGGAAAATCAAAAATTGAGCAAGGAACTTTCTGAATATCTGAATTCATGTCCGGCATTATCAAAAGAAATTAACGATGGTGCTTTTGATTTAAAAGTAGTTGAAAACCTGATTACGATTGTTAAAGAATACAATCAGTGTAAAAAATAAGAGAGACTTTTAAGAACAAAATGCAATTTGATTCAGGTAGTAATTTTAGCTGTTTGAATGTTTTAATAAAATTATAACACCACGACTGCAAATGTAGTCGTGGTTTTTTATATAAATTTATTCCTTTAAAATAGAGACAATGTATAGAATAGAAAACGATTTGCTTGGGGATTTACAAGTTCCTGAAAATGCTTACTATGGAGTTCAAACCCAAAGAGCAATTGAGAACTTTCATATATCTGGTGTTAAACTTTACCAGTTCCCCGAATTTATTAAAGGCTTGGCATATGTAAAATGGGCAGCAGCAGAGACTAATTTTGAATTGGGATTGTTGGATGAGAAAATAAAAAGTGCAATTGTACAGGCATCAAAAGAAGTAATTGAAGGGAAATTTGATCAGGAATTCCCGGTAGATATGATTCAGGGTGGGGCTGGTACTTCTACTAATATGAATATCAATGAAGTATTGGCTAACCGTGCGCTGGAAATTATGGGTTATGAAAAAGGAGAATATCAATATTGTTCGCCTAATGACCATGTCAATTTATCGCAATCCACAAACGATGCTTATCCAACTGCAATAAAAATTGGTGCGATTCATTCTAATGTCAATATGATTGCCCATTTAAAGCTTTTGATTCAGGCTTTTAGAAATAAAGGAGAAGAGTTTAAGCATGTTTTGAAAATGGGACGCACGCAGTTGCAAGATGCGGTTCCGATGACTTTAGGTCAGGAATTTGAGGCTTTTGCTGCGACTTTGGAGGAAGAAATTGAAAGGCTTACCCAAAATTCAAATCTTTTTTTAGAAACCAATATGGGCGCTACGGCAATCGGTACAGGGTTAAATGCAGCACCGGGATATGCTAAACTTTGTGCCGAAAATTTAGCAAAAGTGACTGGGCTTTCCATTGTTTCGGCTCCAAACTTAATTGAAGCAACACCTGATACGGGATCATATGTTATTTATTCATCTGCCTTAAAGCGAATGGCAATCAAGATGTCAAAGATTTGTAATGATTTGCGTTTGCTTTCTTCCGGGCCACGTTGTGGATTGAATGAAATTAATCTGCCGCCTATGCAACCCGGTTCTTCAATAATGCCTGGAAAAGTTAATCCGGTAATTCCGGAAGTGATGAATCAGGTTTGTTTCAGGGTAATTGGTAATGATTTAACCGTTACTATGGCTGCCGAAGCAGGGCAATTGCAATTGAACGTAATGGAGCCGGTTCTTATCTATGCTATTTTGGAATCGATGCAGTTAATGAGTAATGCGATGGATACACTAAGGGAAAAATGTATTGTGGGCATTACAGCTAATGAAGAACATTGCAGGGATATGGTGTTGCATAGTATTGGAATAGTAACAGCTTTAAATCCGCATATTGGCTATAAAAACAGTACTAAAATTGCTAAAGAAGCTTTGGAAACAGGGAAAAGTGTCTATAATCTGGTTTTGGAACACAATATTCTGTCAAAAGAACAGCTGGACGAAATTCTGAATCCTGAAAACATGTTGGCTCCGAAGAATTTTAAATAATTGAATGGTAAATGGTTAATAATTTTTACAAACCAATAATTCTGATTAAATTTGCACCCTCAATTTTTTGACAACGATTTCATTGATTGAGCTATTTTATGGAAAACAAGAAAAAAGTCGCTTTTTATACGCTTGGATGTAAGTTAAACTTTTCGGAAACATCCACTATTGCCAGAAATTTTAAAGAAGAAGGTTTTGACCGCGTTGATTTTGAGGAAGTTGCTGATATTTATGTGATCAACACTTGTTCAGTAACAGAAAACGCGGATAAACAATTTAAGCAAATTGTGAAAAAGGCCATGAAGCTGAATGATAAAGCTTTTGTGGCTGCTGTAGGTTGTTATGCTCAATTGAAACCGGAAGAATTAGCTGCAGTTGATGGGGTGGATTTGGTTTTGGGTGCGACTGAAAAATTCAAAATCACCGACTATATCAATGATCTTTCCAAAAATGATATGGGAGAAGTACATTCCTGCGAAATCGAAGAAGCTGATTTTTACGTGGGAAGTTATTCCATCGGTGATAGAACCAGAGCATTTTTAAAAGTGCAGGATGGATGTGATTATAAATGTACGTACTGTACGATTCCTTTGGCCAGAGGTATTTCACGTAGTGATACGATGGAAAACGTAATGAAGAACGCCAAAGAAATTTCAGAAAGAGGAATAAAAGAAATTGTTTTGACCGGTGTTAATATCGGGGACTATGGTAAAGGAGAATTCGGAAATAAAAAACACGAACATACTTTCTATGAATTGGTTCAGGCTTTGGATAAAGTTGAAGGAATCGAGCGTTTGCGTATTTCTTCCATAGAGCCTAATTTATTGAAGAATGAAACGATTGACTTCGTATCCCAAAGCCGCACATTTGTTCCACATTTTCATATTCCGTTACAATCCGGGAGCAACATCATTTTGAAGAAAATGAAGCGCCGTTACCTGCGTGAGTTGTATGCTGACCGTGTGGCCAAAATACGTCAGGTTATGCCTCATGCGTGTATTGGTGTGGACGTGATAGTTGGTTTTCCGGGTGAAACCGATGAATTGTTTTTGGAAACCTATAATTTTCTGAATGAATTGGAGATCTCTTACTTGCACGTATTCACGTATTCGGAAAGAGATAATACTGAAGCAGCTGCAATGGATGGAGTAGTGCCGGCTAATATAAGGGCAAAACGCAGTAAAATGCTTCGCGGATTATCTGTAAAAAAACGACGTGCCTTTTATGAAAGTCAGATTGGTTCAGATAGAACAGTTTTATTCGAAGGAGAAAATAAAGAAGGTTATATTCACGGGTTTACAGAAAACTATGTAAAGGTAAAAACGCCTTGGAACCCCGAATTGGTTAATACATTGCATCACGTAAATTTGACCAAAATAGATGAAGACGGTAGTGTGAGAATGGAATTTTTAAATGTGTTGGTTTAAAATAAAATCTAGACAAAAGATTAAAACCGGATTTGAGCTTATGTTCAAATCCAGTTTTTTATTTAATAATTTATCAATATTTGTAATGAAAACGGAGTTTGGTAATGCGGTATACGTTGTCTCCTAACTTCTCAATGAATTCAAATTTATTTCTTCCCGGCTGGGTAAGGGAGACAATCGAGCCGGCATCAATTTCATAATACATACCACTGCCTTCCATCATGAACCGTGCACCGGTATTTCTATAGGCTGAACGGACTAAATCAAATTCAAATAAATTCCAGGTTGTGAAATTAGCATTAAAGTCACCGGAAGAAGTGCAGATTCCCTCGGTAAGTTCTGTTTTACAGCCGTAGTATTTTTCGATTTCTTCAAAAAATTCGAGGATATTGTGATTTGTTTCTTCAGGGCTCATGCCGGTAAAAATACAAATATTTTAGAAACAGCAATTTACGGTATGTTAAATTCGTATTCCGGGAGGGAGTAAATTTTTGTAACTTGGATTTTTTCTAAAAAAACTGGCTATTCTGGGATAAATAGGGACAACTCTCCATTTCTTTTCCTCAACCATCGATAAAATATTTATGATGATGTTGTCAATGAGTTCTTCGTTGTCAAAGTTTTCAGGAGTGTTGATGCGGGTAAGGAATATTTTTCGTTCCTGCAACGAATACTCAACGGTCAATATGCCTTCGGTAGTTGTGATTTCAAACTGTCTCGAAAAAGAATTGTCTTTGATTTCCATATCTGATATATTGAGGGATTGGATGAATTGTAAATATTAAAAAAAATGGTAATTTTATAATGAAGTCAGGAAATACGTCTGGAAATAATTACTTTTATACAAATTTCGGTAAAATCTACTTATAAGTCACTTTTTATGTCTAAAATTCATGTATATTTTATGCCGGGCATGGCGGCAAGTTCATTGATTTTCGAAAAAATTAAATTACCTGAAGATATCTTTGAAGTTCATTTGCTTGAATGGTTTATGCCGGAAAAGCATGAAACGTTAAAGCAATATGCCCAACGTATGGCAAAAGAAGTGAAGTACGATGATGCAGTATTGGTTGGCGTGTCCTTCGGAGGTGTTTTGGTGCAGGAAATGAAGCAATTTCTCAATCCTAAGAAAGTAATTATTATATCAAGTGTGAAAAGTAACACCGAATTACCACGCAGGATGAAAATCGCCAAAACAACCAAGGCTTATAAATTGTTGCCAACGAGTCTGGCGAAAAATGTGGAAGCTTTGGCAAAATATGCTTTTGGCGCCGGGATTGTGAAACAGCGTCTTGAATTGTACAAAGTATTGATGACGCGCCGTGAGAAAGAATATCTGGATTGGGCCATTGAGCAGATTGTCAATTGGGAACGGGTTGAAATCGATCCGGAAGTGATTCATATACACGGAGACAAAGATGAGGTCTTTCCATCTAAAAATATAAAAGGATTTATTAATATTAATGCCGGCACACATATTATGATTATAACCAAATACCGTTGGTTAAATACTAATTTGCCGGAAATTATTTTAAAAGAAAATTAAAGAAAGATCATGAAGAAGATTATAATTGCATGCATTGGAATTGCTGTTTCGGTATTGTTCATCAATGCAAAAATGAATACTAAATTTCCCGAAAAGATTGATTTTGCGGGAGAAGAAACACCATTGAATATTCCTGATGTTAAAGAGCGGATGGATAGGGAATTAGTGGTTAATGAGTTTATGCACGGTTCTACCATTCTGATTATGAAGCGTGCTAATAAAGCTTTTCCGGTTATTGAGCCTATTTTGGCTAAATACAATGTTCCGGATGATTTTAAATATTTGGCCGTTATTGAAAGTTCTTTGACTAATGCAGTTTCTCCGGCTGGAGCACGCGGAGTTTGGCAATTCATGCCACAAACCGCAAAAGAGAAGGGTTTGGAAGTATCGGAAACCGTTGATGAACGTTACCATCTTGAAAAATCAACCGAAGCAGCTTGCCGTTATTTAATTGCTGCCAAAGAGATATTCGGTTCATGGACAATGGCCGCTGCCTCTTACAATGGTGGAATTAACGGTTTACAGGCACAAATTGATTTTCAGGGTGTGAATAATTATTATGATTTACTTTTGAATGAAGAAACATCGCGTTATGTTTTTAGAATCCTCGCTTTAAAGGAAATTATGAAAAATCCGGCTAAATATAATTTTGTAATTCCACAGGAAGAGCTTTATAAAAAGCAGTTAACCCGGAAAATTCTTGTTGACAGTTCAGTGGGTGATTTGGCTAAATTTTCTAAATTACAGGGTATAAATTATAAAACACTGAAATATCATAATCCTTGGTTACGCGATAAAAAATTAGATAATCCTGCAAAGAAGGTTTACGAAATTGAAATTCCCGAAGTGAAATAAAAATGAAGAAAATGGCTTTAGATACTATATTGTTGCTGGCATTGATTGGTGTCATTGCCGGAATGCTCAGCGGTTTAGTGGGTGTTGGCGGAGGCATTGTGATGGTTCCGCTTTTGATTTATCTTTTAGGATTTAACCAACACCAGGCGCAGGGAACAAGTCTGACTGTTTTGGTGGTGCCGGTTACTGCAGCGGCAGTATATAACTATTATAAAGAAGGTTATATAGATTGGCGG
Source organism: Flavobacterium amniphilum (assembly GCF_023634845.1). GTDB lineage: Bacteria > Bacteroidota > Bacteroidia > Flavobacteriales > Flavobacteriaceae > Flavobacterium > Flavobacterium amniphilum. The sequence goes on from NZ_JAMLJL010000009.1 coordinate 78,862, forward strand.
TATGCGGCAATTATTGCTTTGTTTTTTGTGGTTGGTGGTTATTTTGGAAGTAAAATGGCGATTAGCATTGATCAGAAAATGCTAAAGAAAATTTTTGCAGTTGTGCTTCTTTTTGTAGCAGGTAAAATGCTGTTCTCTAAGGCTTAATTTGTAGTCAGTTGTTCCTGAGTGATATTTTTGTCAATCAGTAAACTGCCTAATCCTTCCCTGAAAGTGTTGTAATTCATGGTATAGGCTTTGACATAGCTGCTTTTTTTGTCGGGTTGTGCGCCACCTCTTTTTATGTTTACCACTTTTAAATCTTTGTCTAAGAAATAAGAGGTAGGGAATCCCAGAGTGTGTTTTAAGTGTGCTACTATCAAAGCGTCATTTTTGTAGCTTTCGTGTGCATAACAAACTGTGATATTGTGGTTGAATTTGCGTGCAATCTTTTTTACCTGGTACTTTTTATCCCAGAATAAAATCACAAACTGAACGTCTTTGGCATATTTTTGAGCCAGTTTGTTCAAGGCCGGTATTTCTCCTTTGCTTGGGATACACCAAGAGGCATATGTTAAGATGAAAACAGGTTTTTTAAAGCTGCTCAGTTTGATTTTTCTTTTTTCAAAGCTTTTTAAGGTATAGTCTTCAAATTGTGTGCCCACAAGATGGTGTGCCACTAAAGAGTCAAAAAGTATTTGCCCTTTTTGTTTGTCGTTATTGTTATATGCAATGTCACTCTGTACATTGTATTTTTTCAAATGTGCTTTTAAAGCTTCTGAAAAGCCTATAGCCTCCACATCATCCTGTCCGAAGGATGAAATTGAAAAAAATAATATTGTTATTACGAAGTAGAGTTTTTTCATCATCTAATATCCTATTGCAAAACTAAACCGTTGATAATAAAGTTAATAATTTTCTCGACAAACATATTAATTAATCGACTAATTACATTCTTAAACGGAAAAAACCGTACTTATTGTACGGTTTTTTTTATTTTTCGATAAAAAAAGTAATTAAATTTTCTTCAATTGCTCTTTCATCATTGTAATTTGATCTTTCAGCATGTTGTGTTTGTCCAACTTTTTCGCTTCATTCAATAGAGTTGTGGCTTCAAGTTTTCTGCGGCGGCTCATGGCAATTCCTGCCAAATTTAATTTTGCCAATGCTAAATCCTGATCCATCGATAAGCCTAAACTGATTGCTTTTTTGAAGAATTTTTCAGCTTGGTTTAAATTGGTTTGGGAAACCATTAAACCGTTTAGGTAATTATAATAACCTTGTTGCTTTTGAATTAATGCAGCTTCAGGATTTTTAATTTTATCCAACCATTTTTTTGCGCCTTCGAAATCCTGGTTTCTTAATCTAAGGAAAGCCAGTAAAATAAACTCATTTCTAAAGTATAAAAATACCGGGATGATAGTCAGTAAAGTAATGAAAATACCATTTCCAATATTTCCTTCAGTAAATTGCCAAACTCCGGTAACAAAAAGTAATCCGGCTATAATTAGTTTGATATTTTTATGAAACATAAATATGTTTTTAATAATGAGATGCAAATATAAAAAAGAAATCGCGATTACCAACCTAGTTTACAAAAAGCTAACACCAATGAAAACCTGTGATTATGCATAGCCTTTGAAAACCAAATTATAAACTTTAAGATAATTGAAATTATTTTTTGCAAAACCCCTTGCAAGAAAAAAAAATCGTTGTATATTTGCACTCGGTTTTGAGAAAGCCCAAACAATTAGATATTTATACAAGATTTTAAAGATACAAAGTTATGAGTAAAAGAACATTTCAACCATCGAAAAGAAAAAGAAGAAATAAGCACGGTTTTATGGACAGAATGGCTTCTGCGAATGGAAGAAAAGTCCTTGCTCGTCGTCGTGCCAAAGGAAGACACAAATTAACTGTTTCTTGCGAACCAAGACATAAAAAATAATGATTGACTATCAATCAAATATTAAGGCGTTACTTTTATCAGTAACGCCTTTTTTTTAAAAAGTTCATACATTACTGATATTATTAGGAGCTATTTCCCGCTATCCACTGTATCTTTTTAAATTTTGAAATTTAAAAAGGATGCCGTTCCTATCGGGGCTAAACAATAAACAACAACACAATACAATGCCTAAAGACACTTCAATCAAATCGGTTTTAATTATTGGGTCAGGACCCATCATTATTGGTCAAGCCTGTGAATTCGACTACGCAGGTTCACAATCAGCACGTTCATTGCGTGAGGAAGGGATCGAAGTAATTCTAATCAATTCCAACCCGGCAACCATCATGACTGATCCTTCCATGGCGGATCATGTTTACTTAAAACCGTTAACTACAAAATCAATCATTGAAATCCTGAAAGCACATCCGCAAATCGATGCGGTACTGCCTACCATGGGTGGACAAACAGCTTTGAACTTATGTCTTGAAGCTGAAGAAAAAGGAATCTGGCAGGATTTTGATGTGAAATTGATTGGTGTGGATATCAATGCGATCAATATCACAGAAGATCGTGATCAATTCAAAAAATTATTAACTGAGATTAATATTCCGTATGCACCGGCTAAAACGGCTAATTCATTCTTAAAAGGAAAAGAAATTGCACAGGAATTCGGTTTTCCATTGGTAATCCGTCCTTCATTTACATTAGGAGGAACCGGAGCAGCTTTTGTGCATAAAAAAGAAGATTTTGATGAATTGTTAACCCGTGGTTTAGAAGCTTCACCAATCCACGAAGTGTTAATCGATAAAGCACTTTTAGGTTGGAAAGAGTACGAATTGGAATTACTTCGTGATAAAAACGATAATGTAGTAATCATTTGTACGATCGAGAATATGGACCCAATGGGAATCCATACAGGAGACAGTATCACAGTAGCACCTGCGATGACATTATCAGATACCACTTTCCAGAAAATGCGTGATATGGCTATTCATATGATGCGCAGTATCGGAAACTTTGCCGGAGGTTGTAATGTTCAATTTGCAGTATCTCCGGATGATAAAGAGGATATCGTGGCTATTGAAATAAACCCTCGTGTTTCACGTTCATCTGCCTTAGCATCAAAAGCTACGGGTTATCCAATTGCTAAAATTGCAACGAAATTGGCTTTAGGGTATAACTTGGATGAATTGCAAAACCAAATTACAAAATCGACTTCGGCTTTGTTTGAGCCAACGTTGGATTATGTAATCGTAAAAATACCACGTTGGAACTTTGATAAATTTGAAGGTTCAGACCGTACTTTAGGATTACAGATGAAATCGGTAGGTGAGGTAATGGGAATTGGAAGGTCGTTCCAGGAAGCATTGCATAAAGCAACTCAATCATTGGAAATTAAACGTAATGGTTTAGGCGCTGATGGTAAAGGATACAAAAATTACGAACAGATTATCGAAAAACTTACTTATGCAAGTTGGGACCGTGTGTTTGTGATTTATGATGCCATTGCTATGGGAATTCCGCTGTCAAGAATCCATGAGATTACTAAAATCGATATGTGGTTCCTGAAGCAGTATGAGGAATTGTATTTAATCGAAAAAGAAATATCAAAATATACAATTGATACACTTCCAAAGGATTTATTATTGGAAGCGAAACAAAAAGGGTACGGTGACAGACAGATTGCACACATGTTGGGTTGTTTGGAGAGTCAGGTACATACATTGCGTGATAATCAAGGGGTTAAAAGGGTTTATAAACTGGTTGATACCTGTGCGGCCGAATTTAAAGCGCAAACTCCATACTATTATTCAACTTTTGAAGCTGAAATCGAAAAAGCTGATGGGACAAAATACGTTCACAACGAAAGTATAGTTTCGGATAAGAAGAAAATTGTGGTTTTAGGTTCAGGACCGAACCGTATCGGTCAGGGAATCGAGTTCGATTATTCTTGTGTACACGGTGTTTTGGCTGCAAGAGAGTGTGGTTATGAGACTATCATGATCAACTGTAATCCTGAAACGGTTTCAACCGATTTTGACACAGCTGATAAATTATATTTTGAACCAGTTTTCTGGGAACATATCTATGATATCATCCAACATGAAAAGCCTGAAGGAGTAATCGTTCAGTTGGGTGGTCAGACAGCGTTGAAACTGGCAGAAAAATTATCGAAATACGGTATCAAAATTATCGGAACAAGCTTTGATGCTTTGGATTTGGCTGAGGATAGAGGACGGTTTTCGGAATTATTGACAGAATTGAATATTCCTTTCCCTAAATTCGGAGTAGCAGAAAATGCAGAACAGGCAGTTAAATTAGCTGATGATCTTGATTTTCCATTGTTAGTCCGTCCTTCTTATGTATTAGGAGGTCAGGGAATGAAAATTGTGATTAACAAACAGGAATTGGAAGAGCATGTAATTGAAATCCTGAAACATATCCCGAATAATAAATTATTATTGGATCACTACCTGGATGGTGCCATTGAAGCAGAAGCTGATGCGATTTGTGACGGTGAAAATGTATACATCATCGGAATCATGGAGCATATTGAGCCATGTGGAGTGCATTCTGGAGATAGTAATGCAACTTTGCCTCCTTTCAATTTGGGGGAGTTTGTAATGCAGCAAATTAAGGATCATACCAAGAATATTGCTTTGGCCTTAAAAACAGTCGGATTGATTAATATCCAGTTTGCCATTAAAGATGATACGGTTTATATCATCGAAGCAAATCCGAGAGCATCACGTACGGTTCCTTTTATTGCAAAAGCCTATGGTGAGCCTTATGTAAACTATGCCACTAAAGTGATGTTGGGAGAAAATAAAGTAACTGATTTTACTTTTAATCCGCAATTAAACGGATATGCAATAAAACAACCGGTTTTCTCATTCAGTAAATTCCCTAATGTAAACAAAGCTTTAGGTCCAGAGATGAAATCTACGGGAGAAAGTATCTTGTTTATTGATGATTTGAAAGATGATCAATTTTATGAGTTGTATTCAAGAAGAAAAATGTATCTGACAAAATAATAGTTGTCTAAATCAGAATAAAAAAAGAGCGCATATAGCGCTCTTTTTCGTGGTTTTAAAATTCTGCTTCCGTAGTGATAAGTGAAATCACACCATCAGAATCTGCTGTTCCGTAATTGATGGATTCCAGATTTCCACCCATATAGGTTTCAACCGTGATTTTTTCGCCGGGTAGGCCACCGGTTCCTTCAACTTTCATCGTGGCTGAAGCTACGTTAGTATCATATTCAATGATTTCATACCATGGAAGTTGTTCGACAACTTGTGAATCTGTAGGTTCCCCGTACATATCAGGGCGGTTCGTACTAAGTAAACCTGAATAATTTCCCTGTATTTTGTATTCGACTTTTCTTTGTGCTCCGGATCTTTCATCATCGCTGCACGAAAACAATGTAAATGCAGTAAAAGCAATTAAAATTAATTTTTTCATAACTTCTTGTTTTTTAGTTGTTTGAATGTCTTTTTGTTGAGGGCAATTTATATAAAAAATACAAAAAGTAAGAAAAATCAATTTGTTTTTTAAGGGCGTTTATGTGGAGTTTACGGATGGTTTTAGGGATTGTAACCAAATATGGTTAACCTTTATTTGGTATAGTTTTCGTATTTTTACCAAGCAATAAAAAGTTTATGACAGAAGAGAAGGTAATATTAGTGAATGAAGATGATCAGCAAATTGGTCTGATGCCAAAACTGGAGGCACATGAAAAAGCATTGCTACACCGTGCTTTTTCGGTTTTTATATTGAATGATAAAAATGAACTGATGCTGCAGCAGAGAGCGCAGCATAAATATCATTCTCCGTTGTTATGGACTAATACATGCTGTAGTCACCAAAGGGAAGGAGAAAGTAATATTCAGGCCGGGACCCGTCGTTTATTTGAAGAAATGGGATTTACGGCTGAGTTGAAAGAACTTTTTCATTTTATTTATAAAGCGCCTTTTGATAATGGTTTGACTGAGCATGAACTGGATCATGTAATGATTGGTTATTATAATGATGAACCTAAAATCAATAATGATGAAGTTGAAAGTTGGAAATGGATGGCTATTGAGGATGTAAAGAATGATATGGAACAAAAACCTGAAATTTATACAGTTTGGTTCAAAATTATATTCGATGAATTTTATCATTTTCTTGAAGATCATAAATTATGAGGGTAACCGTTAGCAGAAAAGCACATTTTAATGCAGCACACCGTTTGTATCGTAAAGATTGGTCTGATGAACAAAATCAAAGCGTTTTCGGGAAGTGTAATAATCCTAATTTTCACGGCCATAATTATGAACTGATTGTGAGTGTGACTGGTAAAATAAATCCTGAAACAGGATATGTTATCGATATTAAAGATCTGGCTGATATTATTTTTGAAGAAGTAGAGTCAAAATTTGATCATAAAAATCTAAATTTGGATGTTCCTGAATTTGAAAATCTTAATCCCACTGCAGAGAATATTGTGGTGGTTATCTGGAATAAAATCAGGAATAGAATTGCTGCTGGTAATGATTTAGAAGTTACTTTGTATGAAACGCCACGTAATTTTGTAACTTTTAAAGGAGAATAATGCAGGAAAGTTTGAAAGTAGGGGACAACTTGCCTCTTTTTGTGGCTAAAGACCAAAACGGTGACGAATTCAGAATTGAATCTTTAATCGGGAAAAAGGTGTTGGTTATTTATTTTTATCCGAAAGATGATACGCCGGGCTGTACAAAACAAGCTTGTTTTCTTAGGGATCATTATGAGGAATTTAAGGAAATTGGAGCAGAAGTAATTGGAATCAGTGCCGATGGAGCTGCCTCACACCGGAAATTTATCCATAAATATGATTTACCTTTTATTTTGCTTTCTGATGCTGATAAAAAATTAAGAAAGATATTTGGCGTTAAAAATAATTTTTTGGGATTAATACCGGGAAGAGTTACTTATATAGTAGATTTGAATGGTGTGGTGCAAATGGTTTTTGAAGACAGTAATGCTGAAAATCATTTGGAACTTACCGTAGAAAAAGTAAAAAGTTTGATGTAATGGAGTTGGAATTGTATCCTTTAATTTTTAAACCAATTTTTAAAGACCGTATTTGGGGAGGAACCAAATTACAATCGGTTTTGAATAAAAATATTCCTAATGACACCACCGGTGAAAGTTGGGAGTTGTCAACCGTTTCAGGTGATGTAAGCCAAATCGCAAACGGATACTGGAAAGATAAGTCACTTCAGGATTTAATTGCTGCATATCCGGTTGAATTATTGGGAGAGAAGGTATATCTTCAGTTCGGGAAGCAATTTCCGTTATTGTTTAAATTTTTAGATGCTAAAGAAGATTTATCCATTCAATTGCATCCGAATGACGAATTAGCCCAAAAACGCCATAATTCTTTCGGTAAAACGGAAATGTGGTATGTTATGCAGGCCGATGAAGGATCGCGGTTGATTGTCGGTTTTAAAGAAAAAGCAACACCGCAAAAGTATTTACAGCATTTGGAAGATAAAACGCTGACTTCTATTTTGGAAGAAATTCCGGTAAAGCAAGGTGATGTTTTTTTGTTGGAAACAGGAACCATTCATGCCATCGGTGCCGGAATTGTGATAGCTGAAATTCAGCAAACCTCAGATATTACGTATAGAATTTACGATTTTGACCGTAAGGATGCTAATGGAAATTTACGTGAGCTTCATGTCGATTTAGCTTTGGAAGCAATTAATTATGGCGTAGTTGATGCGAAGAAAGAATATATTTCCGAAATCAACAAGAGTAATTTGGCAGTTGATTGTCCTTATTTTACAACCAATATTATACCGTTGGAAGGACAGATGGTTATAACAAAGAATACTGATTCTTTTGTTGTATATATGTGCACAGAAGGAAAATTGGAAATCAAAGTAAAACAACAAACATATCAATTTCAAAAAGGAGATACTATTTTGATTCCTGCATTTTTAACTGATTATCAATTAATTGGTAGTTCGGAGTTGTTGGAAATATTTATTTCTTAGTAGGAAATATCAAGATAAATGATACCTTTGCAAAAAAAAAATTAAATAGGAAACTATGGCAAGTGTAAAAAACTTAAAAAAAGACATCAACTATGTAATTGGTGACATCATTGAAGCAGTTTATTTATATGAAATGACTACAACTGGTAGACCAACTGAAGCTACAAACGGAATTATCGAAGAAGCTATCGTTACATTTGACGGATTGATCAAAAAAGTAAATGATAAAAAAGTTGAGAACAGAAAGGCTCACTTAAAGCAAGTAAATAAAGATTTAGAAAATGCTGCTAACCAATTAGTTGAAAAAATCAACGTATTATAGTAGAAAAAACAGATAAAATTTAGGGTGTAAGTCTTTGGAAGTTTAAAAAACTCCATTATATTTGCACCCGAAATGAGTCGCCGGTGTAGCTCAGCTGGCTAGAGCAGCTGATTTGTAATCAGCAGGTCGTGGGTTCGAGTCCCTCCATCGGCTCAAATTTTAAAAATACTGTATAATACACTTTGCCGGTGTAGCTCAGCTGGCTAGAGCAGCTGATTTGTAATCAGCAGGTCGTGGGTTCGAGTCCCTCCATCGGCTCCAGAAAAGGTCTTCGTATGAAGACCTTTTCTTTTTTGTATGGTTATTGTTTGAAAGGTACAATCTGAAAATGATTAAGATAAACCGTATTGGTTACAATAAAAAAAGGTCTTCATACGAAGACCTTTTTTTATTTCTCATAATTGCTTTCCATTTCTTTTATGGAATCAATGATGGAGTTGATTCTGTCATTTTCTTTTTTCTTCTGTTTTTTGCCTAAATAAAAGTAAGCAAAAGACATCCAAGCAATATAAACCGTCAGACAAATTGTTTTTAAACTCGTAGACATCGGTTGCATAACTTCTATAAAATAGAAAACAAAAGCCATGTTTAGTAAAATGAAGTAAGCCGGAGTGATTTTGGCTCCTACAAGCTGTTGGAAATTATAATAGTTTTCCAATTTGTTCAGGGTAACTGATGGTTTCTCGGTCAAATCAATTTTCTTTAAGGTTATCATCTGATATAACCTTATTGCTGAAAATCCTGCAACACACAACAACATGATGCCTAAACCAATATAAGTTGTCATCATCTTAAAATCTATTAATGAACCAATCCAGATTAGTGCAAATATGGTTGCGATTAAAATTGCCACCTGAAAAAGGATTTTATTGGTATAGGTGAGTTTTTCTCTTTTTACTTTTTTCAGTATTTCGGAAACATCAGGTAGTTTTACATCTGCCTGTGTTTTCCATAAATCTTTTAAATTATCAAAGTCTTTCATATTTTGAATAAATTGTACTTAATTGTTGTTTGATGCGGTGAATTTTTACCCTTAGATTTCCTTCTGAAATTGAAGTCACTTCTGCTATTTCGGGATAAGGAACTTCTTCCAATAATAATGTGATGATGAGTCTGTCTGTTTCATTTAGTTCACTGATGCATTTGTATAGAAGTTGAACCTGAGCTTCCATTTCGTTGGTTTCATCACTTATTTTTGAGCTTAAGTCTTCAACATTCACTTTCGTTTGTTTTTTATTGGAGCGTAAATGTAATAGGCAGGTGTTAACTGCAATTCTGTAAATCCAGGTGCTCATTTGCGATTCTCCCCTGAATTTTTCGAGATTTTCCCAAACTTTGATGAATACTTCCTGGAGTAAATCATCTGCTTGCATTGCGTCTCCGGTATATCCCAAACACAATCGGTGTACTTTTTGGGAATATTTGGAGTAGATGTCTTTAAATTGATTTTCTGTAGAACTCACAATTCTGATTATGATTTAGAGTTTAAAAATAAGTCAATTTCATTATAAAACCATTCGGGAGTGTCATACATAATGAAGTGTTTTGCATTGGCAACCTTGATGGTTTTGTTTTTCAATAAGGCATATTGTGTTCCGTATTCTTTTTCGCTGGCTTCTTTATTTCCCCAAAGACTGGCCAAAACTAATATCGGAACTTTAATTTTTGCAATTTCCTGTCTTAAATCGGTTGTTGACATTTCGATTATTGTACTTCCAAGAGTTGTTCTGTCACTTTTAAAACTCCATTCAGCTATTTGTTTCGCGTGGATGCTGTCGCTTACCTGGTACATCATGGCTTTAGTGTTGTTTTTAACGTAGTTCTCAGAAGGAATAGCTTTGAAATTAGCTATAGTTGCTTCTTTGTTATATTGTGGGTTGTTTTTTAAGGATTCTGCAGTAGTTTCAGGTTTTCCGATTGCAGAAATAAATGGCAAACCGTCAACACAGATACTTTTACCAAATAAGTCAGGCTCTGTGCTTTGTATCCATAAAGTCATGAATGCTCCTAAACTATGTCCGATTAACATTGGCTTCTTTAAATTTTTAACTTTTACGTAGCTGATGATTTCGTTTCGTACTGTTTTTAGGATTTCATCGTTTTCAATTGGTTTCACACCACCAAAACCGGCAATTGTTATAACATGAAGTTCATAATTTTTTTTCAGATGTTCTACGGTTTCATTCCAAACGTCACCTGAACATGAATAACCCGGGATTAAAATAACCGGTTTTCCTTTTCCTGTTATCTTAACTTCAAATGATTGGTTTTGTGCATGACTAAATGCACTGAATAATAATACGATCGCAAATAAAAGTGTCTTTTTCATAATTGTTGTTTTTAGTTTTTTCTTTTGGATACGGATCATATTAAATTGTTACAAAAAAAAATGATTTTTTCATAAGTATCTATAAATCAAATATTTGAAATAATTTATTTTATGTAAGAATTTTTTTTCAAAAGATTTTTTTTTGCGCATTTCATCGATTTTATTTTGTAGTTTATCGATTTTATTTGTAATGTTGTCATGTCAATATGAGGTGGTAATCATTTGACAATCAAAAAAGTAACACATTCTAAAAAACATTAAATTATGATTAAAAAACTTTTGTCCCCAATCTTACTGTTAGCTTTATTGTCAATTTCATTAGTTTCTTGCTCAAAGGAAGAAATTGCCTCAGATCAAAATGACAATACACCTGTAAATGTAACATTCACATACTCACAAGAAGAGTTGGAATTGATGAATATCATAAATGATTATAGAGTAAGTATCGGTAAAAACCGTCTTGATAAAGTGGATTATATATCAGCTAAATCAGAAGAGCATGATAACTACATGATTTCTAAAGGAGGAATTTCACATGATTATTTCCAAGACAGATATGAAGCATTGGTTAGAAATTTAGGAGCAGTTAACGTAAGTGAAAATTTAGCTTATAACTATTCAACTCCACAAGGTGTTTTTAGCGCTTGGTTAAACAGCGCAGGACACAAAGCAAATATCGAAGGGGATTTTACACACTTCGGTATTGCAATCCGCACAAACGCAGATGGAAAGAAATTTTATACGAACCTATTTATGAAAAAATAAGATTAGTTTATTAGTTTGTTTTTTATTTGATTTTTAAAAATGCCTTGGTCCCCCAACTAAGGCATTTTTTTATGTATTAATTTCAAGATCTTTGATGTAGTCTTCGTTTTCGTAAAAGAAACGTTCGAAAGCATCCATTTTTTCATAAAAGAAATCATATATCGTTTCCCATGTAGCTTTGTTGTTAAGGCTGATACCTGTTAATTCAACCCAGATCCGGCTTATGATTTTTCCGTTTTCAAGGTAAAAATTGCGCTCAAGAATGGCATCTTCAAGAAAATCTTCCAGCAAAATAGTTTTAAGCGATTCTATTTTTTCAAAATATATTTTACGCTTTTCTTCATCTTTTGGTTCAATATCGAATAATACCTGTGCTTTTTTATTGTCAACATAAAATTTGAAGGTAACATCTTTAATTTTAGTGTTGTATAACAGCCATTTACGGGGATATGCTTCGGCAAATTGTGTCCAAAATTCTTTTTTGATCCGAAGGCTTTCTTCTTTACTATACATGAGAAACAGGCTTTATAAATTGTTAAATTCGTTTTTTTGGGCTATCTTTATGTTTCGGTCCGTTTAAAACGGATTAGATAACTGTTGTTAAAACTTAGCTAAAAAATGGAGTTTTCAGAATTTTTAAAATATGTGCCAAAAATAACAAAAGAATCGCTTCCGGCGTCTGATGCACACGCAAAAATGATCCCTCCTGAAAGAATTGAATTTTTGCGGACTCATTCTTTTGCCGATTTGGTGCCAAAAAGGGCTGCGGTTTTAATGCTTTTGTATCCTAAAAAAAAAGAAACACATCTGGCACTTATTGTCAGAAATTCATATCCGGGCATACATGCTTCACAAATTGCTTTTCCCGGTGGAAAAGTTGAAGTATTTGATGCAGATTTGTCGCAAACTGCTTTACGTGAAACACATGAAGAAATTGGAATTCCGTCAGATATGATCAGCCTTGTCAAAGCATTCAGTGAAGTATATATACCCCCCAGTAACTACTTGGTTTCGCCTTTTTTGGGTTTTTCCGAAAAAGAACTTTCCTTTAATCTGAATCCTGAAGAAGTGTCAGGAATCATTGAACTGCCTTTGGGGGATTTTCTGGATGATAGTCTGGTGGTTAATGTAAACATGTCTACCTCATACGCCTCAAATATTAGTGTGCCTGCCTTTCAAATTAATGAACATTTAGTCTGGGGTGCTACGGCGATGATGATGAGCGAACTAAAAGAGATTTTTAAAAAAATCATATAAAAATATTTTTTTATAAATTCGCAGCCTTAAAAAATTACACTTATGGGATTGTTTAAAAGAAATCCTTTCGGACATATACTTTTTATAAAACGATGGTTAATTTTAGTTTTCGGAACATTGACACACCGGAGATACCGTGGTTTTAACTCGTTGCATATTGACGGTTCAGAGATTATTCGTGCTTTACCGGATACAAATGTGTTGTTTATTTCAAATCATCAAACTTATTTCGCCGATGTTGTTGCCATGTTCCATGTATTCAACGCAAGCTTGAAAGGCCGTGAAGATAATATCAAAAATGTTGGGTATTTGTGGAAACCTAAATTGAATATTTATTATGTGGCAGCCAAAGAAACCATGAGGGCCGGTTTGTTGCCAAGAATATTAGCATATGTTGGTGCTATTACTGTCGAAAGAACATGGCGTTCAGACGGAAAAGATTTGCAAAAGCATGAGCAGAAGGAAGTCAACATGAATGATACGGAAAATATTGGTGTTGCGTTGGATGACGGATGGGTAATTACTTTTCCACAAGGTACAACAAAGTCGTTTAAACCTGTAAGAAAGGGAACAGCACACATTATTAAAAACCATAAGCCTATTGTGGTTCCGATTGTGATAGATGGTTTCAGACGCTCTTTTGATAAAAAAGGGTTAAGACCAAAGAAAAAAGGAATTTTGCAGTCTTTTATAATCAAGGAACCATTGCAAATTGATTATGACAATGAGTCAATCGAGGAAATTGTTGAGAAAATTGAATATGCAATTGAGCAACATCCCTCTTTCTTAAAAGTACTTTCAATTGAAGAAATTCAGGAACAGGAAGAATTGGACCGATACCGGAAATGGAATATAGATTAAAAAAAACCTGCTAAAAGCAGGTTTTTTGTTTATGTTTTTAATAATCAATTTTTTCGAGTTCGTTATAGTTCTTCTTTAAACGTTTTAAAAGGAATCCGTAAATCAATCTGTAGAATAGCCAAAATAACCCGATGAATACAGCTGTCACGATTATCATTGCTGCAAAAGCGCCTAAATAAAAGCCAGTAGTTATTTCTTTATGTTGCTCTATTGAGATTGATTCCAACATCTGATTTAAAACAAATGAGTAAACCGTAAATAAAAATACAGCTCCCGCCGATAAATTAAAAATAATATAGTTTCGTACTGTTTTTCGGGCATTGATGATAGTTTCCATCAATTTTTTTACACTATCCGTAGTTGATACTTTTTTATAAATAGTATAAAATCTGTAAATAAAGTATAATGCTACTACCCATATGATTCCGGAGCCAATTTGGTAAAATGTAAAAACCCCGGCTTTCTTCAATAAATCAATCGTGTCTTCATGACTTTTGGTAAACTGCATTCCTACGTTCAAAAGTAAGCCAAATAAAAACTCAATAATGCTGATCAGGAATATCCATTTTATGGTTGAAGATGAGTTTTTATGCAACATACCATAGATTTTCTCCTCTGTTACTTCAGGGAAATTCTCCTTTTTATTCCATGATTTTTTTAATAAATCCAGCTCTTCCATTCTATATCTTATATCGTTACGGATTAATAATTTGTTTTAATTTTGTTTTGATTCTGTTCATTTTTACACGTGCATTTACTTCACTGATCCCTAAAGTTTCAGCAATCTCAACATAGTCTTTATCTTCCAGATACATAAAAACCAATGCTTTTTCAATGTCGTTTAATTGTTGGACAGCTTTGTATAAAAGCTTGATGTGCTCTTCTTCTTCGTAATTGTAATCTTCCTGCAGTACAAAATGCCTTCCCGTTTCAAACTCAATGGTATTGACTGATTTGGTGTTTTTACGGTATAAAGTGATGGCGGTATTTAATGCTACGCGGTAAGCCCAAGTGGAAAATTTACTGTCACCCCTGAATTTAGGAAAAGCCTTCCATAATTGAATAGTGATTTCCTGAAACAAATCATTGTGCTCGTCTTCATTTTGAGTATATAGCCGACAAATCTTGTGAACAATGTTCTGATTTTCTTTTAGTTGCGTGACAAATGATTGCTCTAGTGCATTACTCATATTACAATTAGTAGTGTTTTGCCGGAATCTGTTACAAATTAAAAAAAATAAAAGGATATACTATTTTTAACAGTGTATGGAAAATGTGTTTTTTTAGTTGTTAAACGACTTTTTAAATTCCTGCCAAACTTTGTATCTTTGGGATATTGAAATTCTACAGAATGAATATACCTCAATCGGATAAAAAAAGAGTCGTCATTATTGGTGGTGGTTTTGCCGGAATTTCCCTGGCTAAAAAACTTAAAAATAAAAATCTTCAGGTTGTTTTACTGGATAAACATAATTACCACACTTTTCAGCCTTTGCTGTACCAAGTAGCAACAGGCGGTTTGGAAGCGGGATCAATTGCGTACCCGATCCGTAAAGTAATCCAAGGCTGTAATGATTTTTATTTCCGTTTGACAAGTGTGAAGGAAATAGATACCCAAAATCAGAAAATACTTTCTGAAATTGGCGATTTACATTATGATTTTTTAGTGATTGCCACGGGTTCCAAAACGAATTATTTCGGGAATAAGGAAATTGAACGGAATTCGATGTCGATGAAAACTATTCCGCAATCACTGAATATACGAAGTCTAATTCTTGAGAATTTTGAACAGGCCGTTCTAACCAAGGAGGAAGCGGATAGAAATGCTTTGATGAATTTTGTGCTTGTAGGTGGAGGACCAACAGGTGTTGAACTTGCCGGTGCTTTGGCAGAAATGAAAAAAGCTATTCTTCAGAAAGATTATCCGGATCTTGATATAAAGAAAATGCAGATTAACCTCATTCAGAGTGGTGACCGGATACTTAATACAATGAGTGTTGAGTCATCAAACGCTTCCGAATCATTTCTGGAAAGCCTTGGTGTAAAAATCTGGAAAAACGTGAGGGTAACTAATTATGACGGAAGAACCATTACAACAAATTCAGAATTAAGTTTTGAAACGGCAACCGTGATTTGGACTGCCGGAGTTCAGGGTGCAGCAGTTCATGGTTTAAATTCTGAGGCTTTGGTTGAAAAAGTTGAACGTATCCGTGTAAACGAATTCAATCAGGTCAAAGGGTATGATAACATTTTTGCAATTGGTGACATCGCTTCAATGGTTTCAGAAGCTTATCCGCAAGGTCATCCCATGATGGCTCAGCCGGCATTACAGCAAGGTGATTTGTTAGGAGATAACTTAATCAAATTCATTCAGAATTTACCAATGACACCTTTCCAGTACAATGATAAGGGATCAATGGCAACTATTGGCCGTAATAAAGCGGTAGTCGATTTGCCAAAATATCATTTCAATGGGGTTTTTGCTTGGTTTGTCTGGATGTTTGTACATTTGTTTTCGTTAATCGGGTTTAAAAATAAGGCAGTTGTTTTCTTGAACTGGGTTTACAATTATATTCGTTTCGACCGAGAAGGAAGGTTAATCATCCGTCCTTATAAAAAGAAAAGTTTTACGACTTTTACTTCGGATGAAGTATAATCAAATTTAAAGAAATTACTTACAATTTGTTTTTTCGTTTTTGTTTATGTTCGTATCTTGCAGAAGAGATAACGAACTGATTATCTTTTGGATTTAAGTCTGATTGATGAAAGGATTTTGATTCTGCCCAAATATAAAAACCATGTTAACTGATTTTGTGATTAATTTAAATGAAACGAAATGTTGACTAATTTATTCAAAGCCTTTCCAAAACTTAAAAATATTGTTGAAAAATACCAGAATTTCTGGTATGAGGAATATTTACCGGCAAAGCATACACTTTTAAATGAAGGTGATGTGTCGAATACGTTGTATTTTATAGTCAAAGGATGTATACGTTTATCTAATAACTACAATGGGAAGGAAATAACGATTCAATTTTTTTTCGAAAATGAATTTGTTTCTTCTTTTGAGAGTTATTTTAAAAACACACCAAGTGCTTTCAGTATAGAAACCATTGAGGAGTGCAGGTTGTTGGTTATTAAAAAAGAAAACTGGAGAACCATTTTGGATGAAAACCCTGCCTTCAAAGAATTATTTGTTGAATTTACTTCGGATAGGTTCATCAATTATATACATCATTTTCTTTCGTATATACAGGAAAAACCTGAGGAACGCTACCTGAATTTAATCAAAAATAAATCACATATCCTGCAGCGTGTTCCGTTACAGTATATTGCTTCATACTTAGGAATTACCACTGTATCGCTGAGTAGGATAAGGGCAAGGAAAACCATGAAATGACATTTTGAAAGTAAAAAAAATGTTGCTAAACAGTTAATAGATTTATTGTAAGAATTTAATTAACAAATGTTAATTTTTATAAAAGGAATTTGGCTAAAATTTGCGTCAAATCTAAACTTTTATAAAAAATGAAAAAAAATGTCATTCTTTCAAATTTTCACCCCATTTTAGTTGGCAAGCTAACTGACCAGAAAAAGCTGAACCAATACACAAAGTTTTTGTATTATCACTTTCAAAACCAACCTACTTTAGCTGTAACTGGAGATGACGAACTAGATGATGTGTCAATAAGTATTGAATTTATTTCAGATCAGGTTGACAAGTATTCAGTTTCCCCCGAAAATATCAATAAAAGACAGATTTTAATTTTTGAAGAAGTTGATGAGTTTATCGAAAACAAAATGCATCTGACTTTGCCATCGGAGTATAAATTACCTAAAAGTTTTATTACTAAACCGGGTGACTTATATGGGCCAAAAATTGGTGACCGAATGGTATGGTTTAAAGAAAAAATGACTCGTGTTTTTGATGAATTCTACGCTAAAAACAAAACAAATCCGGAAAATTTGGTTCACGTAACGTGTTCAGGTTATGCTTCTCCAAGTGTAGCCCAGGAAGCTGTTATTACAAGAAATTGGGAGACAACCCAAGTTACTCATTCGTATCAGATGGGTTGTTATGGCGCTTTTCCGGCCATCCGTACGGCAAGTAGTCTTGTTAGTGCCAGTGCAACAAATGGAAGAGTGGATGTAATTCATACAGAACTTCTGTCTGCGCATTTAAACCTGACTGAATTTTCTAACGCCAACACCATGATTTGTTCTCTTTTTGCTGACGGTTTCATTGGTTATTCTTTGTATGAAGAGGAAACTTTTATGCAGGATGAGAATATTCAGGAGAAAAAAGGCTTGCGTATTCTGGCTTCGCACGAAGTAATCATACCGGATTCTCTTGAGGATATGTCTTGGGATCTTGGAGAATATAATTTCCTGATGACTCTGTCAAAGCGTGTACCGGTTTTTATCCGCAAAAACATTAAATCATTCCTGACCATACTTTGTGAAAAAGCTGGTGTAAACCTGGAAGAGGAAAAGTATAAAATGCATTTTGCAATTCATCCGGGCGGCCCAAAAATCATCGATTATGTGGTAGATGAAATCGGAATTTTTAAAGAACAGGCTTGTTGGTCATATGAAGTCTTGCGTCGTCAGGGAAATATGTCTTCGGCAACCATTCCGCATATTTTTAATGAAATTATTAATGATCCGACTATTCCATCCGGAACAAAAGTTGTGGCTATGGCTTTCGGACCGGGTTTAACAGCAACTTCTTTATTGGTTGAAAAATTATAATTTCAATGGAAGAAATATATGATGTAATAATAGCAGGTTGTGGTCCTACCGGGGCCACATTTGCTAATTATTTAGGGAAATATAACTTGAAGGTTCTGGTTTTTGATATCGAACCTGATATTGTAGAATATCCAAGGGCTGTCCATATAGACGAAGATGTAATACGTATTTTTCAGGAATTGGGATTGTATGGAAGTATGTTGGAAGATGCGATTAAACCATTCGAAAATTATGCTTTGGTTTCAAAAAGGGATAAAACACTTTTTCAATTTCAGCCGGACTCGAGTGTTTCCGAAAATATTCCGGATTGTAATTGGATTTTGCAACCTGGGATCGAGAAACATTTGCGGAATGGATTTGCTAAATACTCCAATGTAACTTTTATGAAGGAAACATCTTGGATCAAATTATCGCAGACTTCAGACCGTGTTTCTTTAGTACTTAAGAATAACAAGAATGAAGAAGTAAGGGTTAAATCGAAATTTTTGATTGCCTGTGACGGTGGTAAAAGCCCAATACGGAAAAAATTAAATATTTCAGTATATGATTTTGGTTTTAAAAAAGAATGGTTTGTAATTGACACAAATTACCATGGTGATGAAATTTTCTCAGAAGACCACAAACAGTTTTGTGATCCGAAACAGCCTATCACTTATGTAAACGGTGTTGATAAACACTTCCGTTGGGAATTTATGGTTTCAGAAAAAGACAGTAACCTTTCCGATGAAATGCTTGCTGTTAAAATGATTCCGAAATTGAATGCTCTTTTTCCAATCGATGATTTTGAAATTATACGGAAGAAAAAATATACGTTTTATACATTATTGGCAAACAGTTGGCGTTCCGGAAATATTTTCCTTGCCGGTGATGCAGCCCATCAAATGCCACCTTTTTTAGGCCAGGGTATGTGTTCCGGTATAAAAGATGCTAAAAATTTATCTTGGAAACTGGCTCTCGCTTGCCGTAATAATAATTCATCAACTGAGAATTTATTGGATTCATACCAAGCTGAACGCGCACCACAAGTTAAAAAAATCATTAAACTGGCAGCTATTCTGGGCGGATTTATCCAGTACTCCAATCCGGTTTTGTCACCTTTCAGAAACGGTTTGCTTAAGATGTTTAATGTGTTGCCCAATAAACCCATTGATGCTTTGATTAACAAGCACCTCTATGGTATCGAAATCGATAATTTTTCAAAACTTAAACATTCTTTGGTTGGGAAAAGAATCCCGCAACCGAAAGTCATTAGTGTGAATGGAGAGCTTTATTTTGATGAAGTTTGTGGTTTTAATTGGGTGGTTTTATATCGGGCTGATTCAAAGATGATTCCGTATAGTTCATTCAGTCTCCTGAAATTTATCGGTGTAGATTCAAATCCTTCTAAATTTTTCAATAGGATTCAATCTGAATTTTTTATCGGATGGATGAACCGGCATAAAGTTGATTTTGTGATTATAAGGCCTGATAAATTCATTTTCAATACCGGAAATGTAAATCAATATGATGAGATTCTTAACCAGATAAATAGTTATCTGGAAAAGATTCATTCAAATTAACCCGTTAAACCCCAAATATATGAACGTTTTAATTGTTTTTAACCACCCTTATGAAGGGAGCTACTGCAATTCCCTGCTGAATGCAGTACAAAACGGACTCAGGCTTGCTGCTCATTCCATCGATTTAATCCACTTGGATAAAGAAGGATTTAATCCTGTTATGACTGCTCAGGATTTAAAGGCATTCCGGGATAAAAAGCCGGTAGATAATCAGGTTATTGGTTATCAGGAAAGATTAAAAAATGCTGATCATCTTATTTTTATTTTTCCAATATGGTGGGAATTAATGCCTGCTTTGATGAAAGGATTTGTGGATAAAGTCATATTTCCGGGACTGGCTTATGATTATGCTAATTCAAGTAATACACGGATGAGACCTCTTTTGGAAAATATTAAGGGAGTCACT
The DNA here is from genome assembly GCF_023634845.1 of Flavobacterium amniphilum. Lineage (GTDB taxonomy): Bacteria > Bacteroidota > Bacteroidia > Flavobacteriales > Flavobacteriaceae > Flavobacterium > Flavobacterium amniphilum. The sequence goes on from NZ_JAMLJL010000009.1 coordinate 99,069, forward strand.
GTTATCACAACCATGAATACTCCGGGCTTTATTTACCGTTGGTTTTTCGGGAATGCCATCCAAAGGGCGCTTATAAGGGGGACATTTTGGAAATTAGGTTACAAAAACAGGAAATGGATCAGTTATAACAGAGTCAAAATGGTTGATCATCAGAAAAGAGAAAAGTGGTTGAGGAAATTGGAAGAAAAATTTTCTCGGTTTTAATTTTTGTTTGTCTGGAGGACGGAATGGTAAATATTCCGTCCTCTTTCTTTATTATTAAAAGGATTTTAGACATATTTTTCGTAATTTTAAAGTACTTTTTACATAATGAACTGAATTTCCCTGAGCTAAACCCAAGCTGTTATTATGGGAAGCCGAAAACGTTACAGAGTAGGCAAAACTTCAAATTAAATACAAATGAAAAAATCAATTCAGATGATACTGTTGGTTTTTATGCTGTCAGTATTTTTTAATGCAGTCAATGCACAGGAAATGAAAGAGCCATGGCCGGGGGTAACTGCCAAAGTGTTAGCCGAGAGCGATAAGATGACTGTTACCCAAGTAACCTTTGCGCCGGGAGCAGTTGCCGACTGGCATTCTCATAAGGCGCATTCCGTTTATGCAGTAACCGATGTAAAAATGAAAGCAGAAGTAAAAGGGAAAGAACCGGCTACAGTTGAAGTAAAAGCAGGGGAAGCTGTTTCTCTTCCAGCCGTAAAACATAAAACAACCAATATTGGTGAGGCCGCTTTTACGGTTATAGTAACGGAAATGAAATAGAATCCCCGCTAATTTATAAGGCTTCTTTTTCGTAGTAGTTGATCAGCAAATCCACAAATTTGCTGTAGCTTTCCATGCCGTCTTTCTGCTGGTTCATTTTTAGAAAATTGTCATAGATGACTTCAAAAGTATCATCTATAAAAGTTTTGTATTTTTTTCGGTATTCTTCACTCTCCTTGAAGTTCTTCAAAACGCCCGGGTTGATGGTTGCAAGTAAATCTTCAAACTCAGCTTCGTTTTTCAAACCGATATTAACTAAACAATAGCGTAAAGCAAAGGTATAACCCGAATATTTAAAATATAATTCTTCGTTTTGTATAGCCGCTAAAAAACCAATGAAGTTGCATTCGCTTTCACTTCCGTAGCCTAACTGATGTGCCATTTCATGACAGGTGGTTACCGGGAAATTATACATTGGGATTTTATTGTTAACCTGTGCTTCATTGGTAAACGGATTCAGATAGCCACCAAACCCCATATAGGTTAACGGGTAACTCATTAATGATTCCTTTTGACTTGGTATTTCGTATTTGAAGTAAGGATGCTTTTTTCCTAAACTTTGATAACCAATAATTGAATTTTTAAAAATCTCCTGACGTGAAAAAGGAGTCACAACTTTTTGTGCCGTGTCCTGAGTGATTTGAAATTGTATTTCGTTCGTTTTTAAAATTAGTTTTTTAGTAAAAGTGAGTAATTGTTCATGTGAATATTCTGTTTTTAAATCCATTTTTTCGAAAAGCGGTAAACGATAGTAGTTCAAGGCCCATAAAAAATGAAATAAAAAATATACAACAGATAAAAGATTTAAAGCCAAAAATGTTTTTTCTTTCATTGACGTTATTTTCCAATGTTTTTTTAGCCAGAAAATAATCCAAAGTATCAGAATTCCGTAGAGTATATCACCAACCGAAAAAGGTATCCACCCGAATACCGTTCTTGAAAAATGAGATATGTATTGATAAAGTCCGTTGCTGTAAAAGGTTTCGATAAATTCAGGAAAGAAAGCCAGTAATTTTAGTCCGATGAACTGGACAATCAGTAAAATGGGTAAAAGGTACTTTCGGTTCACAAAAAATGTTTTTAAAAGGTAAATATAAACATTCCTGATAATAGAATAAGTGGTTAAACTTTGTAACTTTGAAGCTTTGTAACCAGACCTAAGCTTAAAAGGCAGAGGGAATGAATTAAACTAACTAAAATGAGTCAGGAAATAAGAAATTTAGAGCCAAAAGTGCTTTGGAACAAGTTTGCCGATTTAAATGCAGTTCCACGCCCTTCTAAAAAAGAAGAGCGAGTGATCGAGTTCATGAAAAATTTCGGTGAAAGTTTGGGTTTAGAGACTTTTGAAGATGAAATCAGAAATGTAATTATCCGTAAACCGGCAACTCCAGGAATGGAAAACCGTAAAACCATCGTAATGCAAGGGCATTTGGATATGGTTCACCAAAAAAACAATGATACGGTTTTCGATTTTGACAAACAAGGAATTGATATGTATGTTGACGGTGACTGGGTTCGTGCCAAAGGAACAACTCTAGGAGCTGATAACGGTTTAGGAGTAGCTGCAATTATGGCTATTTTGGAAAGTAAAGATATTCCGCATCCTGCTATTGATGCTTTGTTCACTATCGATGAAGAAACAGGGATGACTGGTGCATTAAATTTAAAAGGAGGGATTCTGAAAGGGGAAATTCTTTTAAATCTGGATACTGAAGAAGATGATGAAATTGATATCGGATGTGCCGGCGGTGTTGATGTAACCGCTGTCCGAGAATATAACGAGGAAGAAACACCGGAAGGATCGGTAGGGTATGTTATTACCGTAAAAGGATTGAGCGGAGGTCACTCCGGAATGGATATCCACAAAGGGCTGGGTAATGCCAATAAAATAATGAACCGTTTGTTATTTGACGGTTTTGAGAATTTCGGTTTACAGATTGCCGAAATTTCAGGTGGTAGTTTACGTAATGCCATTCCGAGGGAAAGTGTTGCCAAAGTGATTATTGCCGGGATGTATGATGAAGCTTTTGTGTTTGACATGCAGGAAATCATTGGTGATATCAAGGCCGAATTCAAAACAATGGAACCAAACCTTCAAATTACGATTGAAAAATCGGATTTACCGGTTAAAGTAATGGATTTAGGAGTTCAGGAAGGTTTGTTACGTTCAATTTATGCAGCTCACAATGGTGTTTACAGAATGAGTGCCGATATGGACGATTTAGTGGAAACATCAAATAACATTGCAAGAGTAATTGTAAAAGATGGTGAGATTTCAATTCAGAATTTAACACGATCGTCAGTTGAGTCTTCCAAATTTGATTTGGCTAATGCTTTACGTTCTGCTTATGAATTGTTTGGATGTGAAGTGACTTTCAGCGGATCTTACCCGGGTTGGACACCCAATGTGAAGTCTGAGATATTAGACGTTTTAGTGGGTATCTATGAGAAGCAAAACAATGAAAAACCAAAAGTTGTTGCCTGTCACGCCGGTTTAGAATGTGGAATTCTTGGAACCAATTACCCTGGAATGGATATGATTTCTTTCGGACCAACGATTCATGGTGCACATAGCCCGGATGAAAGAGCTTCGATTAAATCCTCACAAAAATTCTGGAAATTTTTATTGGAAATCTTAGGTAATATTCCTGTGAAGTAAAGATTTGTTATTATAGATGAAACCCGTCAAGTGACGGGTTTTTTTATTTTTAAGTTTTTTTGAGGAAAAACCGTAACTGATTTTCAGTGGTTTAGTTAATTTTATGTAAGAAAATTTTTATTAACCAAAAAACCAAAAAAATGATTAAAAATCTTTCAAATCTGTCAGGTGCGCAGGAACTAAGCACGGCTGAACAAAAAACAATTATTGGGGCAAGACCACTTAGAAGATGTTGTGAGTGGGATTATAATGCCAGCGGTGTACTTGTATGTACACTTTGGGTAAGTGGAACTCAATATTGTCCATAATTTAAGTTGCAATTCTTTTATTTAAAAGAAATTTCTTGTTTGAAATAAAAAATCCCGTCTGAATCAGGCGGGATTTTTGTTTAGTATCTATTGAGTTGTGTCTTTTACTTTTTTTACTTCTTTTAAGTATTCGGTGAATTTTTTACCATATTTAGATTTGGCAACTTCAGGAGTCATGGACTTGTAAATTGTATCCAGAAACTTTGGCTGCATGTCATAAATATCACTTAAAACAATATAAGGAGCGACTTCTTTATTGGCATTTGTAAGTGCAAAATTTCCGGCATACAAATATCTTTTCTTCAATAAAGCATCCTGTTTCTTTTGGTTTTCTTCAGCCGAATAGTTTTTATTTCCTTTTGTTCCCATCAGTTGCTCTTTCAATAATAATAACTGTTGGTCATTAAATTTCGAAATAATGCCTTTATACTGATCATATAACTCATGGTTTTTTGATCCTGTGATTTTAGCATTGGATAAGAAGAAATCCAAATCAGTTTCAATATTGATTTTTCCGGGTTCAGCAAAGAAAAGAAGGTTGTTATCAACCGAATTTGTTACACCGCGGTCTACAAATAAATAAAGCATCTCCGGAGATTCAAGGTTGAGGTGACTTTCAAAGTTTGAAGTACCGTTTAAAACGATTGTGTCTAAAGTTACCAATGTTGTGTCTTCAACTTTTTGAATATATAGTTTTCCTTTTTTAAAGCCTTTGATGATTCCGGTAATTTCAAGATTTCCTTCTGTTTTCTCCTCTCCACATGAAACCAAAAGTGTCAGCGATAGTACGGCAATTAATAATTTGTGCATAGTTTTTAAATTTGGCGCAAAATAATAAAAAAATCCTCAATTTAAATTTTAAACTGAGGATTTATATGGTTATTTCTTTCTTTTAAAAGAAAGCTTTTGCAAATGACTTATCCTTTTAACCAAGCATCACGTAGTGTCTTTTTAGAATCATCGGTTGATTTGTAACCTTCCATTTCTTCATAAGGAAGTTTTACTTTTCCTTTTAATTCCTGTTCTTTTCCGTCACGTTTGATTTTGATGGCGATAGCGTCGTCTTCTTTCCAGTTTTGACTTTCCATAATCATATCGTAAATGTTGTCAAGATTGTAAGCTTTGCCATTTACTGTTGTGATGATGTCACCAGGTTTTATTCCTAAATTAGGGTAGAAGTCAGGAAGTTCAATTCCAGGGATTACCACGATTTCTTTAGTTTGCGGGTTTACTGTAATGTAAGGAGCCTGTGCTTTGTAGAATGGATTTCCTGGAACTTTTGTTTTAGCTGAAGTTACACCCATTCTTTTGAAGAACTGGTCATAAGGAATTGGTGTTGGTCCTTCAACATACGTTTTGAAGAACTCACCGACTTTAGGATACGTCAACGAAACGATTTTTGCAAACAACTCTTCATCGTTGAATGGTTTTTTGATGCCGTATTCGTTGTTCAATTTCTGCATTAAGTCCAAAATACCTCTTTGACCATTGCTTTCCTCACGGATAATCATGTCAACACACATTCCGATTAAGGCACCCTTTTGGTATACATTTAAATATTGGTCTTTGTAAGGTTGTTCCAAAACATTTGCACTCATTTGCGTGAATGGCATAGTATCGTTCATGGTAGAAGCCGTTCTTATTTTATCAGACATTCTGTCGAAAAACTGATCTTCAGTGATTAAGCCTTGATTAACCTGGAATAAGTTGGCAAAATATTCAGTAACTCCTTCATACATCCATAAGTGTTTTGACATTTTAGGTGCATTGAAATCGAAATAGTGAATTTCATTAGCATGGATACCAAGAGGTGTTACGATGTGAAAGAATTCATGTGAAACGATATCTTTCAATTGCTCATCCATTTGTTCTGCCGGCATCATTTCAGGCATTACTACAGTTGTTGAAGTAGTGTGTTCTAAAGCTCCAAAACCTTTGGCATCATTTTTTTGTACGTCAGAAAGGTAAATAAGAACTGCATACTTCTTGGTGTTGTTGATCGGACCAAGGAATTTCTTTTGTGCTTTCATCATTTTTTCCATGTTCGGAGTGATGTCAGCAGCTTTGAATTTCCCGTTTGGAGAATATACACTGATGATGATGTCCATATCTTCTACTTTAAAAGTAGTGTAATCCGGTTTGGTATACATGATTGGGTGGTCAACCAATTCGGCATAACGCGATGCTTTGAATGTGTCTGTTGTATTACTTGCATCTGTATCAACTAAAGCAGTCGCACCGAATAATTCACCTGAGTGTGATATATTAAGGGTATAAGGAACCTCTTTTTTATCTGAGAAATACCCTACGAAACCGTGCGTATTAATCATGAAGCAATTAGGGTCAATATTTGTTCCGGCCGGTGAAAACACATCTTTACCGCCAAGACCACCTTGTGTTTCCTGGTCGTAAGTGTCGTTAACCCAGTAAGTTACTTTGCTTAATTTTTTAGCTTTACTGATACGCCAAGTGTTGTCGTCCAATTTAGCTACTTCCAAAGCATTCCCTTTAGCGTCGTAAGCTTTCAGGTTTTCAATGTATTTTCCGTAATTATCGGTTGAATAAGTTCCCGGAACTGTTTTAGGGATATTAAATGTAATCTCGTTTTCACTTACTTTTGTAGGTGTTACGGTTACCATTAGTTTATCATCATTGATTTTGTTTAAATCAATATTTACCTGAACTTCAGCGGTAGCATTGTTTTTTGCTTTGCTTTGTGCTGTCATAGAGCTTATTGCAAAGAAAGCAAATGAAGCTACAATAAGTATCTTTTTCATCTTTATGATTGTTAATTGAGTATTTGTAGTTGTTTTTTGTTTTTTGTTACAAAAAAACTCCTGATTTTAGCAGGAGTTTAACATTTAATCAAATTTATTCTTTAAATAATATTTTCCATCCAGGTCTTCATCAAAGTCATCAATGTTGACTTGTTTTGGTTTTGGTTTTGAAGCCGTGACCTTCTTTTTCCAAAGTTCAAATTTGTCTTTGGGTAAGCGTTTCCGCATCAACTCAGTTACCTCGTTTTCAGTAATACCAAATTCTTCCTTAATTACTTCAAAGGGTTTTCGTTCTTCCTGTGCCACACTGACTAGTCTTTCTAAAGTTTCTCTGTCTAAATCAGCTATTTTACTTTTTCTCATTTATAAAACGTTAATTCAAATAAACCTGTGCAATACTTATACCAATATTACTAAAAAATGATCAGGAAAAAAAATTTTTATGCTTCCGGATTACGATATTTCTGAAAGGGAATTCTTAATAAATTGCTTAACTTGTTATTTTCTTCCTGTTTCATGTGAGTATCAACACCATAGATTAATTTTTCTCTCGGCATTACCATAAACGTACCGAATAAACGATCCCATATTGAGAAAATGTTTCCATAATTGCTGTCGGTATACGGAAGTTGGTAATGATGGTGTATTTTATGCATATCAGGTGATACAATCAGGTAGCTGATCCATTTGTCCAGTTTTTTGGGCATTCTCATATTGGCATGGTTAAACTGGGATAAGAATACTGAAAGCGATTGGTATAAAAAGAAAAGCCATATAGGTGCGCCCACAATTAAAATTGCCAATACAGTAAAGATAAAACGGATAACACTTTCGCCCGGATGATGACGGTTAGCAGTTGTTGTATCGATCCAGGTATCGGTATGGTGAATTAAATGATAACGCCATAACGGTTTGGTTTTATGCTGTACCAAATGTGCTGTGTAGGCACCAATCAGGTCCATAAATAATAATCCGATAATAGCCTGTAGCCACAAATTATCAAGATGCAGCCAGTAAATCAGTCCGAATTGATGATCTGCAGCCCATTCGGCACTTTTAAACAGTAAAATAGCCAATGAGAAATTGATTACAATAGTCGTGGCTGTAAAAAAGAAGTTAATGAGTGCATGGTTCCATTTATGGTATTTGAATTTAAATAGTGGAATACCACTTTCAATAAACCAGAATAAAGCAATACCGCCAATCAATATTGCGCTGCGGTGCGATGAAGGTATGGTTTGGAAATAATTGATAATTTCGTTAATCATAATTTGGGTCGTTTTCCCAAATGTACTAAAAAAACTATTTGATTATCCTAAAAGTCAGATTGATTCTGGGGCCAACATTTGATTTTGTTTTAGGGATTTGATGTTTCCAGAAATGCTGGGTTGTTCCTTTCATTATCAGCAGACTTCCGTGTTCTAAAGTAATATTTTGTTTGGTTTCCAATGTGTTGTGTTTGAGTTGGAACATCCTTTCGGCGCCTAAACTTACCGAAGCAATGACAGGATTTCTGCCCAGTTCCTTTTCATTGTCCGAATGCCATCCGTTGCTGTCCTGACCGTTGCGGTATAAATTAGCTAATACTGTAGTGAAATTATCCGGGATGATTTTTTCCACCTCTTCTTTGATGTACATAATGGTGGGTGTCCATTGATGGGGTTGCATCACAATATTTGAATAACCATAGGGCTTTCCTTCGTTACCGTATAAACAGGTAAGACGTGGTTGCGGATGTGTTTTGCCAAAAACCGTTATGTCATCCTGCTGCCAAGGTGTTTCCTGCAGTATTTTTTGGAACAAATCATTGGCAACAGCCAAGTCCAGAAATGCAGGATAATATACAATCTCTGCATCAGGCAGGTTGAATATGATATTTTCTTCGGGGAATAAGCTCATGGTTCAAAAATAAACAAAGCGATGGAATCCATCGCTTTGCTGTATACTTTTATTTATTCCGCTTTTGTTTCGAATGTGGTTTTGTAGATAAAGCCTGCCACTATAGCTCCTGTTATGGGAGCTACCCAGAACAGCCAAACCTGCATTAGTGGTTCCCCTCCGGCAAAAATAGCCTGTGATAAAGAGCGGGCCGGATTTACGGAAGTATTAGTGATCGGGATACTTACCAAATGGATCAGGGTTAGTCCCAAACCAATGGCCACACCGGCAAATTTAGCATTTGCGAAGCGGTCAGTTGAGCCTAAAATAATAAGAAGGAAAAATAATGTCAGTACAAATTCGGTGATAAAGGCAGAAACAAGTGAGTAACCATCGGGTGAAAAGGTACCATACCCGTTTGAGGCAAATGCGCCGGCTTTTGTGTTGTCGATTGCGAAACCTTCTTTTCCTGATAAAATCAGATATAAAATACCGGCAGCTGCTATTGCACCAATACATTGAGCGACAATGTATGGCAGTAAGTCTTTTGCGTCGAATCTTCCGCCTGCCCAAAGACCTAATGAAACGGCCGGATTGAAATGTCCTCCGGAAATATGGCCAACTGCGTAAGCCATGGTTAATACTGTTAAACCGAAAGCGAGTGATACGCCGGCGAAACCAATTCCGAGGTCAGGGATTCCTGCTGCGAATAATGCGCTTCCGCATCCACAAAATACTAACCAGAAGGTTCCAAAAAATTCTGCTAATAAATTTTTCATATTAAAAAGTTTAGTGGTTATCAGGTATATAAATAGGCCCAAAAGATAAGAGCTACCTGTAAAGGCAGCCGTATTAGCCGAAGCCATTTTGGAACTCCCAGGCTGGCTTTGTCGTTTTGGAACATGTATAGATTAGCCGGAAAAATGGCTATGAGTAATATGATTATTCCCCAGGCTGCGTATTTTGACAGAGAGGGAATGCATAGCCCGACCCCTAAAATAATTTCGGCAAGACCGCTGATGGTGTTTATTGCCTTAGGGTTTGAAAAATAAGGAGGGATTATTTTGAGGTAGACTTTCGGACTTCTGAAATGGTTAAAACCTGCTATAATGTAAAGCAGAGCCATTCCATATAAATGCAAAGGTAAACTCATAAGGGAAGATATTTCTTACGAATTTACCTAAAAAAAATTGTATAAAGAAGATTTATTATCTTTTTCTGAACTGAATATTCATGATGATAATGGCAAGGATAATTAAAAAGATACCTACCCATTGTGAGAAAATAACCGTTTCATTCAAGATCATGAATGCCATCATTACCGAAACCGGTAATTCCAGTGAAGAGACGATACTTCCCAATCCGATGCCTGTGTAAGGGAAACCGGCGTTCATCAAAATAGGAGGAATGATTGTGCCAAATAAAGCCAGAATAATTCCCCATTTGCTGAAGATTTCCATGTTGAAAGGCGTTACCTGTGTAGCGATTGAAAAACCGAACACAATAACGGCACCACCCAAAAGCATATATAAACTGCGTTGTGCCGATGAAATGCCCAATGCAATACGGTTAGCGGTAAACATGGTTGTCGTGAATGATGAAGCTGCCAATAGTCCCCACATGACACCTCTCCAATCCAATTCAATAGAACTGTTCAATAAATTAGTAGCCAAAGCCGTACCAACCAATACAATCAATACCGAAATGATTTTCTGCATGGAAGGTGCTTTCTTATCCAGGAACCATTCCAATAATACACCCATCCAAACGGTTTGCATTAATAATACGATACCGATTGAAACCGGAATGTATTTTACGGCCAGGTAATAAAAAACACTGGTCATTCCCAAAGAAGTACCGGCTAACATTAAATGGAAAATGTTTTTGGGAGTAGCTTTTACAACCGCTTCTTTCTTTTTGAATTTCTGTAGGCCGTTGATGATCAACATGCCTAAAATCCCTAATATAAATTGTGATGAAGTTACCTCAGCAGTAGTGAAATTTTCCCCATATGCCAGCTTTACAAAAGTAGCTAACATACCATAACTCGTTGCACCTAATCCCACAAGGAAAACTCCTTTTAACATACTATTATTTGTCATTTTTTCATTTTTAAAAAGCCGGCAAATATAGTCTATAGTTATGAGTTTTAAGGCAAATTATGGCAGTTTTTTTAAAACAGGCCTTTCAACGGCTGGTTTGTAATGCCTATTTTCCGGTAATCAAATTGCAGTTTATCCTGAAGTAAACTGGCGTAAACGCTACGGAAATCGGTTTCGAATCGTAAGTCTCCGCTATCCAGATTGTTCAGGTCCGGATTGTTACCGATGATTTTGCCAGTACCGTTACCGCCAATAATGAACATCGGAGCTGCAGTACCGTGATCAGTACCGTTGCCGTTGTCTTTGACCCTTCTTCCGAATTCTGAGAATATGACAATGGTTACATTTTGGAGTGCATTGGCTGTTTTTAAATCGGAGTAAAAGGAAAATACGGCATCATTCAGTTCGGTGAGTTTGTTTTTATGGATGGCCAATTGGTTGTCATGGGTATCAAAACCACCAAGCGAAGTGTAATATACCTTTGAGTTCAGGTTCCCTTTGATTAAGCGGGCAATCCATTCCAGGTTTTTGGACAATCCTGTTTTAGGGTACGACAATTCCTGTTTGGATTGGGATAAAGCCTTTTGTATTTCTTCAGCACCTTCTGTAACCGAGCCGGCTATTTTACGGACAAAATCCAGTTGGGGATTGTCAGAGAGTTTGATCCGGTCATCGTCAGACTGTTTTACCTTGAATCGGTTAGGGTCTTTAACCGTTATGGCATTGGGTTCTTCTCCTTTGAGGGCTAAGTTATCAATGTTGTCAATGTTAATACCGGCGGTAGGGTTGTGTTCATTGCATTGGAAATCCAAATAGCGGCCTAACCAGCCATTGTTGGTATATTGGTTAGAAGCCGATGCCGTTTGCCAGATTTCCTGGCTTCTGAAGTGGGAGCGGTTCGGTTCCGGGTAGCCTACATTTTGTATGACCGTTAAATGCCCGTTTTGTTGTATCTGTGCAAAGCTTTTTAAGGCCGGATGAAAAGCCATGCCTTTGTTCTTGCCGATGACCTCATCTTTGGACAAGGCAATCTTTGGACGGTTATAAAAATAGGCAGCATCTTCTATGGGCACAAGCGTATTAAGTCCGTCGTTGCCACCGTTGAGTTGGATAAAAACCAAGCATTGTTCCCCAATGACAAGATTCGACTGTGAGCCGTAAGCCAACAGGAAATCGGGGAGGAGCAAAGCACCTCCTGTGAGGGTTCCTGTTAACGATAAAAAACTTCTTCTGTTCATGGCGGTATGTTTTAGATTAACTGGAATTCGGGTGTTTTGGTAATGGCATTGAAAAGTCTTAATACAGCCTGATTGGCATTCGCTTCATCGGGATTGAAGTCATATTTCAGAATGGTTTCAAAATCCTTCTGTGTGTTGTCGTCTACTTCAAAAAGCAGCCTGTCCGTGAGGTTTTTAATGATCTCCTTGTTGGTTTTACCTTTCCAGTCAAGTTGGATGGGGATATTTTGTACCATGGCATTATTAGCTTCAGCATCACCCTTCAGGATTCTGCGGTTGATGGTTTTACCGTTGCAGAACAAGTCGGATACATTGTTGCGCTGCAGGTAGATTTGGGACGTGAGCCATGCCTTACCTCCTTCCCAGCCCTTTACATTGGGCTGGTTGAACAAATCCATGCCCTGTTCTTTCAGGAAAAAGGACAGTACCTGATAGTTGGGCAATTTGATATTGAGTTCAGCGATAAGATGCAAGCTGTATTCCAGTGGGTTTTTGATTTTAGAGCCGGCATTGTCTTTAGCATATTCTTCGGTGAAGATTTTTGTCAGTAAAGGTTTGATTTCGAAGTCTACCTGACGGAAATAATCACCATAGTAGGTAACCAATTCCTTTGGCGGATTGTCATAGATGAACCACTGCAGGATTTTACGCGTAAGGAAATAAGGAACGTTCTTCTGTTTGAAAATAATGTCTACCAGGTCATCGGCTTTGAACTTACCGTTTTGGCCGAGGTAGGTAATAGTTTCATTGTTCTCGAAAACAGGGCGGTACATGGCATTGTCTTCCCCAATACCTAAACCGGCCAGTGCTTTTGCACCGTTTTGGATATCAGCTTCGGTGTAATTGCCAATGCCCAGCGTGAACAGTTCAAGTAATTCCCGGCTGAGGTTCTCATTGATTTTGTTACTTCTGTTATCGACATTGTCCAGGTAGCGCACCATGGCGTTTGTTTTAATTACTTCTTTGGTTAACTCCCTGAAATTACCAAAGGCGTTCTTCCGTAATAACTGATTGTGTTGGAATACCCAATGGTTGACTTTCACTTTCTGGAACGTAGATACATAATGGTTGTGCCAGAAGCAGGTCATCTTCTCTCGTAAGGGAAATTGCTCACCACTCATCTTCTCAAGCCACCAGGACTTCATGGTCACTGAAACCTTAATCTCCTGGTTGAGGAGTTTCTTTGCCGCTTCAGGATCTGATTCTTTGAGGTTCTTGCGCATGCCTTTTAATTCCTTGATTGACTTTGGGCTTTCCTCCAGAAACGAAGGAATGCTATTGTCAACAGGAGTACTGAAAGACTGGGCCAGGAATTTTTCCAAACCCATGTTTTCTATAGCGGCGGATTGTTCATTTGAAAAACCCAGGCGCAATGACCAAAGGGACGACTTGTTCATAGTGATGAGTGATTAGTGACTAGTGATTAGTCCTTAGTGGCCTCTACTTAAAAATTGAGTTAGAACAATAAAGAATAACTAGTAATCAGTTTGAAGGTTTGTAAAGTTAGATTAAAAGATTGTGGCTTCGAGAGCCTCAGCCTCCGTTAGAGATAGTTAATTGACAGAATTAAAGGATTTAAGGTTCTAAAAAATCTAAAAAATCTAAAAAATCTAAAAAATCTAAAAGGTCTAATAATCTGACAATCGATTTATCTTCTTCTGACTCTTACGGCTTTTACATTTCCTCTTCTTCCTTTGTGTACAACGGTAGTCCCTCTTTTACCTTTTACAACCATAGTGGATGAATGTCTGCGTGGGCCATAGGTTTTGTGAACAGTTACCCTACGGACAGGAGTGCGGTGAACGTATACTTTGTGTACATGGCAACGGCTAACGAAGATGGTGTGACGCATGGGTCTCCAAGGTCTCCACCAGCGTGGGTATACTCTCCAGCGAACCGGGGACACCCATACCCTGTAGCCTGGAGCGTAGATAAAACGAACGGTAGGCCATCCCCATACATTTACAACAATGCGTGTAGTCATGATTTCGGGCATGGCAGGGCCTTTTTGGGTTTTATCCATAGTGTCATTAGTGTCGAAAGGTTCGGCGATGGTGTTATCGGGGTATAGGTCCTCATCACCGATGATTTGGAGTTGGGCTTCCTCTTTACCTGTCTTTTCAATGGCAATGGTGGCTATATCCTGCTTGTCGTTATCACCCAGAAGAGCCGTGAGTACTATGATGTGTTTGTCGTTTTCAATGACGTCCTCCACCGTGATGTAATCGATGTCACCGTCGTTGTTGAGGTCTAAATTGTTAACGTCGTTGTTTTCATTATTGAGGGCTTCCTCAAATTGTTCCAGTGTATTGGCTTTTTTGAACAGGGCAACGGCTCCTTCAAGGCTGAAGTCATCTCCTGAATATTCAGGTGCGTCATTGTCCTGGGCTAAGGTTACTGTTGTTCCAAAGACAACCAGTAGAGAGGCGAGATACTTTTTCATGGTTTTATTTTTTTGATTTGATAGTAAGACTTGAGTTGTGGGAAATGGTTTAATTCGTTTTTGTTTTTTTACCTACATCCCGTTTGCAACGGGATACGGCTACTTTCTTTTCTTTTGCCTTGATGCAAAAGAAACAAAAGATCAAGACTGCATATCACAATCCTAAAAACTACCTCAGGATTCCGCTCCACAACCCGAACCGCTCGTCGTGCCTCCTCGGCTACGCGGGTTGTTGCCGCTATATCCTTCGTTGTTTTTTACGGATTATGCTATGAGGTCGGAGTTGGGGCTATCGTATGTCTTTGACGGGAGGGAAATTCCAATAATTGAATAATCGGACAATCCAATTATCTAAGCAAACAATCAATCGTTCTTAGTGTATTCTTCGAGGTCACTTAAGTGGACTCTTAAAGCGTTGACGGAGATGCTTATTTCCCAGAAGGAGATGGCCAATGAAATCAGCAGGCAGAACATGCTGAGCCCAAAGAGGTAAATGGCGATGTTTTGCAGGTTGATGAACATGAGCAGCATGGCGAATACCGACAGGAACAGGCATAAAACGCCCATGAGCTGCATGAAGCGAATGAGAGTAAGCCTTTTGTTGAGGTTGTGGATTTCCAGAAGGATGGACTTGTTGTGTGCTTCCTGGTAGTTCTTTTTGAGACTACGGATGATTTGGGCAATGGTGAGAAAGCGGTTGGTGTACGCCAGTAAAATGAGCGAAGTGGCAGAGAACAGCAGGGCCGGGGTTTCGATGGATAGTGTCATGTTGTGATGTTATAAAGTTGGAATGTTATAAAGTTAAAGAATTATGAGTTATGAGTTATGAGTTGAAAGAATGAAAGAAGTTTATAAAGTTAGTATGTTGAATGTTTGAAAGTTCGTTGGGATGGGGCTTAAATCTCCTGGAAGTCTAATAATCGAACAATCAAATGATCTGACCATCTGATTATACTTGCATCATACTTACACAACACTTATATAGCACTTTGATACGGGTCAAGTACGGGTCAACCCTTACTTTGATACTACTTTGATATGGCTTTAGTATGGCTTTAGTATGGCTTTAGTATGGCTTTAGTATGGCTTTAGTATGGCTTTGGTATGGCTTTGGTATGGCTTTGGTATGGCTTTGGTATGGGTTAAGTATGGGTTAAGTATGGGTCAACCCTAACTTATAGAGGTGGTATATTGAACGGAAAGAGGAAGGGTTGAAGATGAATTAAGACAGTTTTGGGATTGTTTATCCTTTTTCATTAGATTTGTTTTGGCACGGATTACACTCGAGCGCAGCGAACTGACGAAGTAACTCCGCGCCATCAGATTTGTTACAGAGTAAAAAAAATAAAAATGGCTAAAGAACCTTTTGCAGTAAAGCTCACTTGTATTTGGACAGGCGGTTTTTTCTTCTGGATTTTAAAAGGATTTAAGGGAAAACTGACTCATCAGTTTGCAGAAGAACATGAAAGCAGGAATGCCTAGACCGGGTATTTTATAAGCTTGCTTTTTGCCGGAACAGTAGTTTATTTAGTGGTACGCAATAATGTCCGGTTTTAGCAGAAAATAAATGAAAAGTTTGAATTATTGAAGCCACGCGAAGGGATTCGCGCGGTAGCGAGGCAGTTATTTTTTTCTTTTGCATTATTCTGGTTAAGTTGTTATTAAAAGTATTGTTGCACAGGAAAAAAAATAAAAATGGCTAAAGAACCTTTTGCAGTAAAACTGACTTGTATTTGGACAGGCGGTTTTTTCTTTTGGGTTTTAAAAGGATTTAAGGGAAAACTGATTGATCAGTTAGCTGACGGATATGAAAGCAGGAATGCTTGGACAGGGTATTTTATAAGCTTGCTTTTTGCCGGAACAGTAGTTTATTTAGTGGTACGCAATAATGTCCGGTTTTAGCAGAAAATAAATGAAAAGTTTGAATTATTGAAGCCACGCGAAGGGATTCGCGCGGTAGCGAAGGCAATAATGTCCGGTTTTAGCAGAAAATTTAAATTATTGAACCACGCGAAGGGATTCGCGCGGTAGCGAAGGGCCATCTATGGAATAATTTCAGGAATTCTTATAAACCAAAAAGAGCATGCTAACCAAATTGCACGCTCTTTAAAGACCAAAATAACCAGAAAGATTAACCATCAATTATTCAGATAGTGTAAATATACACTAAATAAAATGAAAAGGACTTGATTAATTGTTTTATTTAATAATCAGTAAGTTAGCTTTCGGGTGTGTTGAGTGTCATCCAGAAAATCAAATTCAGTAAAATAACACAGTTCTCAAATGTGAAGTGCTGGGAATAAAGGTTTCAACCCAAACCCAACGTTACCTCAAAATTAACAACATTGTTTGTAAGTTGTTGAAAACCAATTGGAATGTATCTAAAAAGTTATGTTTGGTTTATTATATTGTATAGGAAATATTGTGTTAAAATAAAATACAAATATTTGCAGGCAAACGAACTAAAACTGACTGAAATGAAAAAAACAATTGTTGCATTACTATTACTGGGTTCAGGGGTAGTAATGGGCCAAACCACTTTTGTACCGGGGAATTGGGCGGGAATCCTGACCGGATACTGGGATTTTGAAAACAGTGCCAATTTGATGCAGGCGCAGGTGGGAACCAATCTTACCCCACAGGGAACCTTTACTCAGGTTGCGGGACCTTCGGCAAACAACTTAGCCCTCCGCAAGACCCTTGGGAATTATCTGAAATGTACCCATAATGTTCCGAATTACGGGCAGAGTTATGCCAATAAATATTCGGTGATGATCGACTTTAAGATCCCTTCCACCGGACAATATTACAGCTTTATGCAAACCAATCAGGGCAATTCCAATGATGGGGATTTATTTATTAATCCGTCAGGGAAGATTGGGGTTTCAGCCCTGACGTACTCCAATTCGGCGGTTTTGCCCAATGAATGGTACCGGTTAGTGCTTACAGCCGATGTAGGTTCTGAAATCAAAATGTATATCGACGGCCAGTTATGGAATCCGGGACAGCCTAACTCATTGAACGGGCGGTATGCTTTAGATCCGTTATTGTTATTATTGGCCGATGATAATGGCGAAGACAATCAGATGGATGTCGCTTCGATTGGCGTATTCAACAGACCTTTGACCGCTGCTGAGGTCGCAACGATTGGTGGTTACGGTCATACACCGGCACCGGTGGCAGGCGGTATGAATCCGTATTTGCAGACCGCAACGCCTAATTCGGTCTATGTTTCGTGGCATTCCACCAATACGGCACAAAACCCGGTAGTGAAATTTGGCACCAGCAGTACGAATCTGAACCAAAGCATTACCGGAACCTGGGAAAGAATCAATTCAACAGCCAGTTACTATTGGCACACTGTTAAATTAACAGGCTTACAGCCGGATACTGAATATTTTTACCAGTGTTATAACGGAACAACGGCTTCGGCAGTGAATGTTTTCAGAACACCTGCCTTGCGAAGCACACCGGGTCAGCATATCCGCATGGTATTGTTGGGTGATAACCGTACCGATGTGGCGAAAACCACCCAGAACGTATTGCAGATTAAAAGCAAGTTGGTCGAATTATACGGCGCCAATTTCCATAACTCGGTAGATTTGATTTTAAATTGTGGTGATGTTGTGACTACCGGATCTGTCATCAGTCAGTATACCGACGAATATTTCACACCATTTGCCCCATTGACAGCTTCCATTCCGTCGATGATCAGTATCGGGAACCACGAAGGCGATTCTTCCAACTTTTACAAGTACATGAAGTATGAAGAATTGACTAATGGTTATCCTGTAGGCCATTCCTATAATGAGAAGTTTTACAATTATATCTACGGGAATACCCAGATTCTGGCCGTTAACGGAAATTCAGGCTATAAATTAAGCGACCAGATCAACTGGATTGATGGCCGTTTACAGGAATCCAATACCAATACCGATATTGATTTCGTATTCTCCTTTTTACACCATCCGGGTCACAGTGAAATATGGCCTGATGGCAATGAAGTTTTTGTACAGAACAGCATATTGCCTAAATTGAAGCAATACCCTAAAAATGCGTTACTGGCTTATGGTCATTCGCATAATTACGAAAGAGGTGTGACCGATATTACCAGCGGTACCCATGACATGTACCTGGAGTTGTCGGGTGGGGCAGGTTCGGCACTTGACCGTTGGGGTATGTACGGCAACCAGACCGATTATCCCGAAATTAAAGTCAGCCGTGATGTGTTTTCCTGGACATTGGTTGATATCGATGTGGACAACAAATCCTTCAATGCCAAGACTTATAGCTTCGGGAACAGTAACCGTCCGGTTGTGAACGAACTGATTGATGAATTCCATTTGAATTTAAACCAACCCAAGCCGGCTACACCAACGGCTACCGGTATCGAAAACCAGACAACACTTGTAGCTTCCCCGATGATAGGAACAGATGCCGCCCAAACCTGTCATTTCCAGGTTACAGCGACTTCAGGGAATTATACTAATCCGTTAATCAACAAGGAGCAGGATAAGTATAATATTTATGACGATACCAGAGCGCCAAATTACACGCCGATCAATAAAAACGCCAGCCTGAACATATCTAAACTGAATGCTTCCACTTATGGCCTGACAACGGGGCAAACGTATTATTACAGAGTCCGTTACCGTGACGAAAACCTGAAGTGGAGTTCGTGGTCAACTGAAAAAGCAGTTGTGTACAATCAGGCACTCAGTACCAAAGAATTTGAAACGGCAGAAAAAGAAAAGCTGAAAGTATTCCCTAATCCGGCCCAGTCACAGGCAGCCATATCATTTGAGCTACCTGTTTCATCAGATGATGTAAGGGTTGAACTGACCGATATGTCAGGCAAAAAGCTGGCGACGATATTCAAAGGGAATCTGGCTATGGGTAAACAAAGTATAGCCTGGAACATCAATGATAAATTAAGTCCGGGCATGTATATTGTTTCCCTTAGTTATGAAGGAAATAAGGAAACCTTCCATACCGTAATCACTTCAAAATTATAAAACGTTATTTCCTGAAAGCAGAGCCGTGGGTATATGCAGCCTTACGGTTCTGTTTTTTTGAATTATAAATATTTACAGTATGATACCAATTAAAAAAATACTATTTTCGGTCTTCTTAATCAGTAGTTTAGGGATGAATGCCCAAAAAAGCAGTATGCTCCTGGTTGAAGCCGAAACCGGTTTAAGCGAGAGAAGCTTATCCGAATTTCATAAAACTGACGGGATCAGGGTTACCTTTCATCCCAACGGGAAAAAAGCATCGGAAGGAATGTATGTAAACGATATGCTGCATGGTCCTTATATTTCGTGGTATGCCAATGGTGTGAAATGTACCGAAGGGAATTATGAAAGAAACAAGGAAAGCGGTGTGTTCAAGAGTTATTATGAAGACGGAACCCTGCAGTCTGAAAAGAACTTTGATGATGGTATATTGTACGGAAAGGCGGTCGAATATTATCCGAATGGCAAACCGTTCCGGGAAGAATACCATAAGGAATACACTAAAACAGGACACTGGAAAAAGTGGTATGAAAGCGGGGAATTGCTTTTTGAGGTACACTATGAAAACGATATGCAGCAAGGAGAAGCAGTTACGTACCATCAAAACGGAACGATTAAAGAAAAAGGTGTTTTTGAGCGTGATGCCAAAACCGGAGCCTGGTATATTTTTGATGAAAACGGAAAAGTACTGGCCGAACAATTTTACAAAGGCGGAATGAAAACCGGCTTGTGGAATTCGTTTTATGCAAACGGAAATGTAAAAGAAGTGGCCCGTTATATGGATGGGGAAAAGCAGGGAGAGTATGTTTTTTATTTTGAGAACGGCAAGACAGCTTCAGAAGGAAGTTTTGAGAAAGACCTGCCAAATGGCAGTTGGATCCTTTATTATGAAAACGGAAAGAAAAAAGAAAAAGGAGCGTATTATATGGGACAGCAAGCCGGAAAATGGAAATTTTATGATGAAAATGGTAAGATATTGGCCAAAAGAGAATTTGTGCAGCCTAAAAGTTACCTTCAGTATTAGTTATTTGTTGTATTTAAAATAAAATGAAAAGAATATTAGTTTTTCTTGTTGCGTTCCTGCCTTTAATCGGTTTATCACAGTCACATTCTGACAGTACTAAAACCAAACATCTTAATTCGGTCGCGATAAAAGGCGGTTATGCCGTGCAGGATATCAGACGGCTTGATTCGATAGCAGGAACTTTTATTTATTCGGGCAAGAAAAACGAAGTAATCGAAATGGCCAATAAAAACGTCTCACTGACCGAGAAACAGGGGAGACAGATTTTTGCCAAAGTGCCCGGTGTGTTTGTATACGACATGGACGGAACCGGAAACCAGGTGAACATCTCCACGCGTGGTCTGGATGCACACAGGAGTTGGGAAATGAATATCAGGAAAGATGGTATCATCACCAATTCCGATATGTACGGTTATCCGGCCAGTCACTATAACATCCCGATGGAAGCTGTTGAATGTATTGAAATGGTGAGGGGAACTGGAGCATTGCAGTACGGGGCGCAATTTGGCGGAATGCTGAATTATGTGGCCAAAAAACCGGATACTCTGGGTGTTTTTTCCTTTGAGAGTATCAATACGGGAGGCTCGAACGGACTCGTAAGTGCTTTCAACAGTGTTTCGGGAAGGAAAGGCAATTTCAGGTACATGGTCTGGGCCAATAAAAAGCAAATTTCAGGGTACAGGGATAATGGCGATTCGAAATATGATTCGGAAGCCGTGAGTTTGTTTTATGACTTCTCCAAAAATATCAATGTGAAGCTGGAGTGGACACACTCGATGTATAGAGCACATCTGCCGGGACCTTTGACCGATGCTATGTTTCATTCCAATCCGAGGAAAGCAACCCGTTCGAGAAATTACTACAGTCCGGACATTCATATTCCTTCCCTGACCGCCAATTGGGAGATTTCGAAGGATACCAGGCTGCAGTTTACCTCTTCGGCTGTTTTGGGGACCCGCAGTAGTGTTATGTTTGATAAACCCGCTACGGTTGAAGATGCCATTGATCCGGTAACGCTGCAATATGCCAACCGTCAGGTGGATATTGACCGTTTCAACAGTTATACCAATGAATTGCGGTTGCTGCATTCTTATGTGTCAGGAAAAAGGAGAAATGCTTTTTCGGCCGGTGTTCAATACATGAACAATGATTTGCACAGAAGACAGTTAGGAAAGGGCACTACCGGAACCGGATATGATTTGACCCTTGTTACGCCGGGCTGGGGCAGGAACCTCCATTTTAAGACACAGAATGTGGCGCTGTTTGCGGAGCACCAATGGAATGTAAGCCGTAAGTTATCCTTTAATACCGGAGCCCGGATGGAGATAGGAAAAACGAAGATGACCGGAGAAATTGTTTACTATCCGGATGAGAACCTTCCCAATACCATAAAACACAATTTTCCGTTGTTCGGGTTGAATGCCCAATATACGGTTAATAAGAATGCCAATTTGTATACCGGTTGTTCCACGTCTTACCGTCCGGTTATTTTTAAAGATATTATTCCCGCTTCGACTTATGAAGTAGCCGATAAAGAGTTAAAAGATGCCAAAGGGTATACCGCTGAGATTGGGTACAGGGGAAAGAAGAATTTTTTGCGCTGGGATGTCAGTCTGTTTCATCTCCGCTATAACAACCGAATGGGTACATTGGCCCAAACAGACAGTAACGGGAATCTGATTATTTACAGGACCAATATAGGGGATTCGCGTACAAACGGAGTTGAATTGTTTTTACAGAAGGATTTTCTAACCGGAAGGAGAACAATGGTGTCGTTGTTTACGTCTACTTCTTTTATGGATGCCCAATACAGAAATGCCACGGTACGGTCAGGAAATAACAATGTTTCGATAGACGGTAATGAAGTGGAAAGTGTACCGTCCTGTATTACCCGTAACGGACTGACATTTAAATACAGTATGGTAAGTTTTTCGGTGTTGCATAGTTTTACGTCAAAAAACTATGCTGATCCGCTGAATACAACCACACCGTCAGCCACAGGAGCCGTTGGTATTGTTCCGTCTTATCATTTAACCGATTTGGGACTTACACTGGTATTGAAAGACTGGATAAAAGTACAATTAAATGCCAGTAATATTTTTGACAGGCAGTATTTTACCAAGCGCCCGCAGTTTTATCCCGGGCCGGGAATATGGCCTTCGGACGGCAGGACTTTTTCGGGGACGGTAACCCTGAAAATCAGATAGTGTTAAGCATAAAAAAACCTGCAGCGAATTCCCTGCAGGTTTTGTTTTTGTATTTCGGATTATTATTTCAAAGTTTCGAAACCGCGTTTCACGAATGAAGTCAGTTCTTCCCCTTTCAATAAGCCCTGGGATAGTTTCGCTAAATCCAATGCCTGTTTGATCAGTCCTGATTTTACGTCTTCGCTTTCGGCGTTTAAGATAGTGTCGGCCAAATCAGAATTGGTATTCACCACTAAGTTAAACATATCCGGGAAATTCCCCATACCGAACATTCCACCGCCGCCTGTTGCACTCATTTCTTTCATACGGCGCATGAATTCCGGCTGCGTGATCATGAACGGTGCCGAAGTGCTGTCCATTGCCTCCAGTTGAACCGTATAGTTTTCTTTGGGAACACTGTTTTCAATGATTCCTTTTAAAGTCTCTTTCTGTTCGTCTGAAAGTTTAGAGATTTGTGTATCTTCTTTCTGGATTAACTTGTCGATATGATCGGCATCCACACGTGCAAATGTCAGGTTTTCATTGTCGGCTTCCAGTTTCTGGATCAAGTGGGAAACGATAGGAGAGTCCAGTAAAAGTACCTGATATCCTTTTTCGGTAGCAATATCAATGTAGCTGTGTTGTGCTTCTTTGTTTGAAGCATACAATACGACTAACTTCCCGTTTTTATCAGTTTGTGCTGCCTGAAGGGCTTCTTTCAATTCTTCCAAAGTGAAGTATTTGCCGTCAGTAGTCGGATAAAGTGTAAAAGCACCGGCTTTTTCATAGAATTTGGGCTCCGAAAGCATTCCGTATTCCAGTACGATTTTGATATCATTCCATTTGGCTTCAAAATCCTCACGGTTTTCAGTGAACAGGGATTTCAGTTTATCCGATACTTTTTTGGTAATGTAATTGGAAATCTTCTTCACATTTCCGTCGGCCTGTAAGTAAGATCGGGATACGTTTAACGGGATATCCGGTGAATCCACCACACCTTTCAGCATCATCAGGAATTCAGGAACGATACCTTCTACGTTGTCGGTTACGAATACCTGGTTTTGGTACAATTGGATTTTATCCTTTTGGATCTGTATGTTGTCACCCAGTTTCGGGAAATATAAAATACCGGTCAGGTTGAACGGATAGTCTACATTCAGGTGAATGTTGAACAGCGGTTCGTCAAACTGCATCGGGTACATTTCACGGTAGAAGTTCTTGTAGTCTTCATCACTCAAATCAGATGGTTGTTTTGTCCAGGCCGGATTCGGGTTATTGATGATGTTATCTACTTCAACGGTTTCCGGTTTTACATCTTCAGCAGCACCTTCCGGTACAGGAAGTGTTTCTGTTCTGGTTCCGAATTTAATCGGCACCGGCATGAATTTATTGTATTTGCTTAATAATTCACTGATTTTGAAGTTTTCAAGGAATTCCAGGGAATCATCGGCAATGTGCAGGATGATTTCGGTACCTCTTTCTGTTTTGCTGTGCGGTTCCAAAGTAAATTCCGGGCTACCGTCGCAGGTCCAGTGTGCTGCCGGTTCGTCTTTGTATGATTTGGTAATGATTTCCACTTTGGAAGCCACCATAAAAGCCGAGTAGAATCCTAATCCGAAGTGACCGATGATACCTGAATCTTTGGCAGAGTCCTTGTACTTTTCAAGGAATTCCTCAGCACCCGAGAAAGCTACCTGGTTGATGTATTTCTCCACTTCTTCCGCTGTCATACCCAAACCTTGGTCGATGATGTGCAGTTTTTTGTTCTCCTTGTCGATTTTTACTTCAATGACAGGATTTCCGTATTCCACTTTTGCATCCCCGATGTTCGTTAGGTGTTTCAGTTTCAGTGTCGCGTCAGTCGCATTGGAAACTAATTCGCGTAAGAAGATTTCGTGGTCACTGTATAAGAACTTTTTGATTAAGGGAAAGATGTTTTCAACCGAAACATTAATTTTTCCTGTTGTCATAGTATTTAAATTTTTATTAGTAAATTTATTAGTCTTTTAATATTTTCCTATTCTTTCAAAAGAAATACCAATTCTTCCTTTAATGACAAATTGACCGATTGTGATTTTATAATTAATAAGAAAAATAATATAATAGAACTTCGGCTGAGTGTTGTAAATTTGTACTATAAAATTCAAATATATTCGATCATGAAAAAACTGATTTTACTTTTAAGCCTTATGTTATCCCTGTTTGGTTGTAAAGTTAAAGATGCGGCAACCACTACTACTGTAGACCGACGTGCACAAACTGCCCTGAAAGGCAGCTGGATTTTGACAGATGTTAATTACCCGGGTGAAAATGTGTTGAAAGTGAATGCTTTTCAAATTGCAGATACCAAATGTTTTGAAGGCAGCCGCTGGGATTTTATCCCGAACAATGATTCCGGAAAGATGGAACTGACACAGGCAAATTGTCTGCAATTTAACTCTGATATCAAATGGTATGTCAATAAAGAACAACAGTTTGTGTTAAAAATGCTGAATGCCGGTGATAAAGCCCGTAAAGTAAGAGAAGGTTATATATTGATGCTTAGAAACCAATCGCTGGAGTCCTTCCAACTGGTGGATAAAGTGGACATAGCGGGTAAGATGACCGAAATAGTATACCAATTCAAAAAAAATAAATAATACGATCATGAAAAAGTCTATCATATACGGAATTGTGGCAAGTTTCCTTTTAGGATCGGCCTTGTCAAGCTGTAATTCCATTAAAAACGCTAACAATACCCAAAAAGGTGCCGCTATTGGTGCCGTGAGTGGAGCTGTTCTTGGGGGAATCCTGGGAAATAATTTAGGTAAAGGCGGTAAAGGAGCTTTAGGTGCTGTTTTAGGCGGTGTTGTCGGTGGAGTTGTTGGTGGAGTCATCGGTAACAAAATGGACAGACAGGCAAGAAGCATCAGTGAATCGCTACCGGGTGCCAAAGTAGAAAGAGTGGGGGAAGGAATCAAACTGACATTGGGTGAAAACTCGGTGAATTTTGATTTCAACAAAGCGACTTTAACTCCTAAAGCAAAAGCCAATCTGGATAGGTTGATTCCGGTTTTTAAGGAGTATCCTGATACCGATATCAAAATCTACGGATATACGGACAGCAAAGGAGCAGATAATTATAATCTAAGCTTATCAGAGCAAAGAGCTAATGCGGTAAGAGGTTATTTAGTGGCTAAAGGATTGAAATCAACCCGTTTCAATATCACCGGAATGGGAGAGGCAGATCCTATCGCTTCAAACGAGAGTGATGCAGGCCGTGCCGAGAACCGCCGTGTGGAATTTGCCATTACTGCCAATGAAAAAATGGTTCAGGATGCCAAAAAAGAAGCCGGACAATAAAAAAAGTATAAATTGTTGAAAAAGCTGTTCATTAGAACGGCTTTTTTGTTTGTTGAACTTTGTAGCTTTGCATTCTAAATTCTGAATATGCTTCAAGTAGAAAATATATCTTTCGGATACACCGAGAAAACCATTTTGCACAACATCAGTTTCAATATCCAGAAAGGGCAGAATATTGCGCTTCTGGGGGAAAGCGGTTGTGGAAAAAGTACGTTGCTGAAATTGATTTACGGGTTGCATGATCTGGATGAAGGAAAAATTTCATGGCAGGAAAAATTAGTGACCGGACCGAAATATAATCTGGTGCCGGGAATGCCGTACATGCGTTTCATGGCTCAGGATTTCGGATTGATGCCGTATGAAACGGCTGGGGAAAGTGTGGGGAAATATTTGTCGAATTCATTCAATGCCATCAAAAGACTCCGCATCGAGGAATTGCTTGATTTGGTCGAAATGGCCGAATATTCCCGTACCAAAGTGAATTTATTAAGTGGCGGACAGCAGCAGCGTGTGGCATTGGCAAGGGTATTGGCACTTGAGCCCGAAGTATTGTTGCTGGATGAACCTTTCAGTCATATCGATAACTTCCGTAAAAATGCCTTGCGCCGTAATTTGTTTGCCTATCTGAAAAGCCGTGGGATTACGGTTATTGTGGCCACGCATGACAGTACCGACGCGCTTTCTTTTTCAGATGAAACCATGATCATGAAAGACGGTCAGTTGCTGGTTAAAGCACCGTCGATGGAAATCTATAAAAACCCGGGATCTAAATACATTGCTTCTCTTTTCGGGGAAGTAAATGAACTCGTGATGAACAAAGACGGAAAATCGGAAACGGTTTTAGTGTATCCGCACCAATTGAAAGTGGTCGAAGAAGGCCCGCTGAAAGTGACGGTGAAGCAATGTTATTTCAAAGGAAACCACTATCTGATCAAGGGAGCTTTTAACGGACGTCCGTTGTTTTTCCAGCATGACAGAGAATTGGAATTGCAGTTGGATGTAGCCTTGGAAGTGAAGAGGTTGTGATTAGTAATTAGTAAAGAGTCTTTAGTACATAGTCCTTAGTGTGCTTTGAAGGAAATCTATAGGAAAATAATAATAGCCCCATTGTTTGGGGCTTTTTTTATGGAGAAAAGTGATTAGTAAAGAAGTCCTTAGCGCTTAGTCCTTAGTGTGCTTAAAAGAGATTTATAAGATAGTTGTAAAGGAGTCCATTTGTTTGGAGCTTTTTTTTATGGTTTGAATTTGTGGAATCAATATTGCTGTTTGTGGAGTGAATGTTGTCTCTTGTGGAGCTAATATTGCTGCTTGTGGAGCGAATGTTGTCTATTGTGGAGTGAATGTTGTCTCTTGTGGAATCAATATTGCTGCTTGTGGAGTGAATGTTGTCTCTTGTGGAATCAATATTGCTGCTTGTGGAGGCAATGTTATCTATTGTGGAGTTAATATTGCTGCTTGTGGAGCCAATATTCTTTATTGTGGAGCCGATATATTTTAAAAATGAAACCACTAAGGACTAAGTGCTCTTTACTAATTACTAGTCACTAATCACTTTAAGAACTAAAAAAAGCCCCATCCGGGGCTTTTTTTAGTTCTTAAGGTACTTGTCTAAAAACTGTTCCTGTTCCCATAACAAATGGAAGATGTTTTCTTTGGCAGCATAACCATGTGATTCTTTAGGTAAGATGACCATTCTAACCGGCGCTCCCAAACCTTTTAACGCCTGAAAGTAGCGTTCGGTTTGCAGGGTAAACGTTCCCGGGTTGTTATCAGCCTCACCATGAACCAAAAGCATTGGTGTTTTCATTTTCTCAGCGGTCATGAAAGGCGACATTCCGTTGTAAATATTAGGAACTTCCCAGTAATTGCGCTGTTCGCTCTGGAATCCGAACGGAGTCAGTGTTCTGTTGTATGCACCGCTTCGGGCAATACCGCAGGCAAATAGATTAGAGTGTGTTAATAAGTTGGCTGTCATGAAGGCACCGTATGAATGACCTCCCACCGCTACTTTTTTACGGTTGATATAACCTAAGTTATCCACTGCATCGATTGCAGCTTCTGCATTAGCCACTAACTGCGGCATGAAAGTGTCATTTGGTTCCGTTTTTCCTTCCCCGATGATTGGGAACGAAGCATCATCCAATACTGCATACCCTTTGGTTACCCAGTACACGAATGATCCATAGTTAGGGAACGTGAATTCGTTCGGGTTTTTGTTGTTTTGCCCTGCCGAACTCTTGTCTTTGAATTCTTCCGGATACGCCCAGATCAATAATGGTAACTTTTCTTTTTTGGCCGTTCTGTCATAATCAGCCGGTAAGTATAATGTTCCTGAAAGTTCAACACCGTCTTTACGTTTGTATTTGATTACTTCCTTGTATACGTTTTTAATACTTTCGAATGGGTTTTTAAAAGCTGTAACCGGAGTGATTTTATCTTTCGATTTGATGTTTCTGAAATAGTAGTTCGGGAATTCGGTTTTCGATTGGATCGATACTAAAACCTCTCCTTTTTTGAAATCCTCGATCGATAAGATGTCTTCTTTTTTGTCTTTGTAAGTGCTTTGGTATAAACGTTTTGTTTTTAAAGAAGTCAGGTTGAATTCGTCAACGAACGGGAATTGTCCGTCTTTGGTGAAACCATCACCTAACAGGTATAAGTTATCATTTTCGATGGCCAATACAAAACGTCCGTAGTCGTTCTTTTTGGTTTCAAAATTCCCCGGATCCGAATAAATATCCTGTTGGTTACGGTCGGAAATCACTTTTGGTGCTTCTCCCGGTTTTGATGGATTGAATAAATAGGTTTTTACATTACGGGTATCGTACCAGTTATCATATGCGACTGCTGTTGTACTGTTTCCCCAGGTAACCCCACTGAAACGTTGTGGCGTTTTCAACAACGAAACCGGATTAGCGTTGAAAGGCGCTGTCCAAGTGAATAATTCATCCCTGAAGTCGGCTTTATTAGCAGGATCACCACCGTCAAGTGCTTCCACGAAAGATAAAGTTGCCGGTTCATCGGTACGCCATGCAATAGAACGTTTACCTTTTTTAACCGCCATGAAGCCTTTAGGCATTACTTCTGTTAACGGAGATTCATTGATTAGTTTGATGAGGTTTCCATTTAAGTCATACACTTCCGTAGTGATGGGAAAACGGGTAAAAGGAACGATGTAGGAAAATGGTTTTTTTATGACATTGGTCAGTAAATAATTTCCGTCAGGTGAAAATGATTCGCCCACATATAAATCGGCTTTTTTAAATAAAGAAGCATTTCCGTTTAAATCAACTTTGTAATATTCGGCAGTTACCAGATTTTCAAAATTGGCTTCATCGGTTGGGTTTTTCAATAAATCCTGAAACGTTCTGTTTTGGGAAACCTTTCCGTCCGACATGGAAACAGTAGGCCCTTTAGGTAAATCTTTTTTGCCGTCGTTTAATGCAGTTCTGTTTTTTACCAATTGCTTGATCAGTATGCTTTTGCTGTCACGGTACCAGTTGAAAGGAGAACCTGTGTTGGCATTTAAAGTGGCATCAGTCAGTTTTTTAGCGGTTGCGGTAGCCACATCCAAAACCCATAATTCCACACCGGTTGCCGTGGTGTTGGTGAAGGCTATTTTGGTTTCGTCAGGAGACCAGTTCAGGTAGGCGATCTTAGGGTTTTGCGGTAAGCCGTTAACCTGCGTTTCTGCTTTGTCTTTTATTTTTCTGATCTTCAGATTGTTGATGTAAGTCAGCGTACTGGATATGTTCGTCACCGGATTGATGCGCAATCCTCCCAAACGCATTTCGTCCTGATTTAAGTCATCAAGAGTTTTGTAAGTATTCCGGTAAGAAAGGAGCATGTATTGCTTTTTGGTGTCCATGTTTACAGACGGAGCTCTTTCGTAATCGGCTAAGGCAAGAATGGAAGCCGATGGTTTCTGATAGGTTAAGTTTTCCTGTGAAAAACCTGAATGGCTCACAATTAATAGGCAAGCCGAAAAAAGTAGTTTTCTCATATGTTGATTAATCATTTGCATAAAAGTATGTCAAGTAGGCATCCTTTCGGGACAGCTTAACAAAATTTTATATAATTCCTAAGAGCATTAGTGTCCCGAAGAGTAATAAAGTTACACAGACAATGTTCTGTAATGTGGAAATAGTTGTTTTTTGCAATAATTTGTTTCCGAAGTATACACCGGTAAAAGCTGAAAGTGCCGCGAGTCCGACCAGTGTGAAATCAAGCTCCACTTCGTTGCTGATGATTTTCGGAATATAAATGGCCAGACGGGAAATATCAACCATACAGGCTATAACAACCCCGGTAGCGATAAATACTTCTTTGGATAGACCGGCTCTGATTAAAAAAGCACTCCGTAAAGCGCCCTGATGACCTGAAAGACCACCGAAAAAGCCACTTAACATCCCGCCAAGACTTAAATACTTTTTATCAAATTCCAGGTTTTTGAGTTTCGGGATAAAATCAAATAAGGCAAAAACAATCAAGAGTAACCCAATGATAAGTTTCAATGGTTTGATCTCAAAAAACTGTCCGTTCAGTTGGTATGAATATAGTGTTCCGGTGTGTGTCAGTAAGCTTAAGGTATAAGCACCAAGGAAAGAAAAAGCAATGGCGGGCAAACCAAATTTTAGGAGCATGTTTTTATCCGCATTTTTACCAAATAGAAAAAATTTGAAGGCATTATTCATGAAATGAACTAAAGCGGTCAATACAACTGCAACCTCAATCGGGAAAAACAATCCGAAAACCGGTAAAAGAAGTGTGCCCAGTCCGAAACCCGAGAAGAGTGTTAATCCTGCACCAATCAGGGATGTGATGCAAATAATAAGGTATTCCATGTGCTTTTGTCTATCGTGTTTCAAATATAATAGTATTCCAATTGTCAATTCGGAAATTTTGTGTATTTTGTATTGTTAATTTTTGCATTAAACGTAAATTTGCAGACAATTTTTAATTAATAAATAAAAAGCATGTATCATTCAAAGATAACGGGATTGGGTTATTACGTTCCGGATAATGTGGTGACAAACGATGATTTGTCCAAAATAATGGAAACTAATGATGAATGGATCCAAGAACGTACCGGTATAAAGAGAAGAAGACACGTAAATACTGCGGAAGACACTACCACTTCAATGGGTGTTAAAGCGGCTGAAGTCGCCATACAGAGAGCAGGAATTTCCAAAGACGATATTGATTTTGTCATTTTCGCGACTTTGAGTCCGGATTATTATTTTCCTGGGCCGGGTGTTTTGGTACAAAGGGATTTAGGTTTGAAAACGGTAGGTGCGCTTGACGTACGTAACCAATGTTCGGGATTTGTGTATGCGATTTCAATTGCGGATCAGTACATCAAAACCGGAATGTATAAAAATATTTTGGTAATCGGTTCTGAAGTTCACTCAAGAGGATTGGATTTCACAACAAGAGGACGCGGTGTATCGGTTATTTTCGGAGACGGTGCAGGAGCTGCGATTTTATCAAGAGAAGAAGATACAACCAAAGGAATTTTATCTACACACTTACATTCGGAAGGACAATATGCTGAAGAATTGGCATTGATTGCACCGGGTATGGGAAAACGTTGGGTATTGGATATTTTAAAAGATAACGATCCTAATGACGAAAGTTACTATCCGTATATGAACGGTCAGTTTGTATTCAAAAATGCCGTGGTCCGTTTCAGTGAAGTAATCATGGAAGGATTACAGGCAAACAATCTTCAGGTTTCTGATATTGACATGTTGATTCCGCATCAGGCGAATTTGAGAATTTCACAGTTTATCCAGCAGAAGTTCCAATTGACAGATGACCAGGTGTATAACAATATCATGGAATACGGTAACACAACAGCTGCCTCTATTCCAATTGCTTTGACCGAAGCTTGGGAACAAGGAAAAATCAAAGAAGGAGATACAGTTGTATTGGCAGCTTTTGGTTCAGGTTTCACTTGGGCGAGTGCCATCATCAAATGGTAATTGATGAAAAAAGCCATTGTAATAGCTTCTGTATTTGCGTTAAGCTGCGGTAAACCTGCTTTTAATTCCAAATGGATGGAGGAGAAGGCACCTGAAAAATTCCAGACTCGTTTTGAAACCTCACAGGGGAATTTTGAAATCGAGTTTACAAGAGACCTATCACCGGAAGCGGTGGACAGGGTTTATCAGCAAATCACCCATGGTTTTTACGACAATGTGGTTTTTTATCGTGTTGTTCCTAATTTTGTTGTTCAGTTTGGGCATATGGATTCTACTGCAACGGCTAATAACTGGGACCGCTATAAAGTAAAAGATGAACCGGTTAAAGGAAGTAATGTTAAAGGAACAATCAGTTATGCACGTTCCGGACCGGATTCCAGAGGAAATCATTTGTTCATCAATCTGAAAGATAACAAACGTTTGGATACGGTTGCCTTTAACAGGGTAAAAGGATTTCCAACTTTAGGTAAAGTGACCAAAGGCATGGAAGTGGTTGAAAAACTGTATTCCGGATATGGAAATGAAACGATGAAAGTGTATGATACTTTGGCTGTTAAGCGGAAAGAATTCATGAAGAAGTTTCCAAAGCTTGACTCTATTAAAAAAGCGTACCTATTTAAATAATAAAAACCCCGATGAAAATCGGGGTTTTTATTTGATTACTTTTGTTGGCTAACAATTAGAATAGTCCGCCACCGCCACCTTGTGTTTCGTTTTGGTCACGTTGTTTACGTTGTAACGCTCTGTTTTTTCCACCACCGAAGTTGTAGTTGATACCTGCGTAAAACGTTTGGCTTTCCCAATAGAATGCTCCGTATTGTCTGTAAGGTATTTTTCCGTCGAAAGCAAAACGCATATTTTCAAAAATGTCATTGTAACGAAGTGTTATCGTTCCTTTTCCTTTCAAGATGTTGTAAGTAGCTCCAATATCAGCCTTGTACATTGATTTTCTTTCTCCTTGTAAACTAATATCACGTCCTCTGAACATTCCGAATAACTGGAAACGTAAATTTTTAGATGCAGTGAATGTATTGTTCATTCTGGCGTTGAAAGTTGTAACATCAATTTCTTTTTTCTCATATTCTTCTGTAATACCGTTTTGAACAATACCTCTTACGGTTTTGAAATATGAATCGGCACTAATGTTTGCTCCCCACCATTTTGCGAACTTTAAATTGGCGGAAGCCTCAATACCATAAGCATTGTTGTCTTTGAAATTGTCCCATGATAAAATTCTTCTGATTTCATTATTCGGATCAATATAAGTTACCCTTGAAATTTCGTCGTTGATTCTTCTGTAAAAAACTCCTGCTGTAACTGTTCCAACTTTCATTGTGCGCGTATAGTTAGCTTCAAATGAATTGGTAAATTGTGGAACCAAACCTGGATTACCTCTTGATTCAATAGTAGGGGTTGTCCATTCACGGATAGGATTGATCTGGCCTATACTCGGTCTGTCAACTCTTCTGGAATAATTAAAATTGAATGAGTTTTTTTCATTAGGTGTATAATTAATGAAAGCCGAAGGATATATGGTAAAAATGTCATCACTTACCTTTTGCTGGTCATTTTCAGTTGGCTCAGTTGAGATTGTTTCAAAATCGGCATCTAAATTGTAAATTTCGGCTCTCGCACCAAGCTGCGCACTCCATTTACCCCATTTTTTACTATAATTTGTGTATAAAGCATGGATGTTTCTTTTGAAGTCAAAATTGTTTTCGGCTAAATAGGCTGATTCCGGTCTTGAATTGTCAAAATTACTTTCTGTACCTTGTAATCTTGATTCGAAACCGATTTCCAGTTTTACACTTTCAGAAATTGGATTTGTATAATCAATATTGAATTGGGTATAATTGGTTTCAGTTTCTATGTTGTTATTACTTGGTGTCGTTTCAGTAGGATCAAATTCAGTATCTAAGTAGTCACTGTTTTCTTTGTTGTTGGTATTTGAAAAGTTTGCCTGAAATTCAATGTTTTCACCTTTTTTGTCAAAATCATGCTTGAATACCAAGTCATAAGTTTGATTGTTGTTTTTGTTTTCATTTCTTGCCAGCTGATTGGAATCGCGGTTGGCATTATTTAGATAGTCAACATCAGTTCTGCTTTGGCCGTCAAGATGGGTCAGGTTTTGATTTGTATAAGCCGAAAAAGTATTTTTATCATTAATATAATAATCAAATCCCAGTTTTAAAAGATGTGAATTGTTTCTGTTTCTGAATCTGAAATCCTGTTCACTTTCTCTGCCTGGATTTGAAGAATTTACAAAACCGTGATTGGCATTGATACCGTGGTTGTAGCCATAGTTGCTGTATAAATTTACTTTTCCTACTTTATAATTTAGGTTTAAAGCTGAATTGGTTTTAGGAGTTATACCGAAAGTAACTCCTGTATTGATACTTCCGTTGAACCCGTTATTGGCATTTTTATGCAATATGATATTGATGATACCACTCATTCCTTCAGGATTGTATTTCGCAGAAGGATTTGTAATCAATTCTACCTGTTTAATAGAGGAAGAAGGGATTTGTTGCAGTAATTGTCCAACTTCAATATTAGAAGGTTTTCCGTCGATTAATACTCTTACGTTGCTGTTACCGCGTAATGAAATCTCTTTGGTTTGCGCATCAATACTTAAAGTAGGAATGTTGTTAAGCATTTCAGAAGCAGTAGTTCCTGAAGCTACAAGATCTTTTCCGACATTAACTACTTTACGGTCAATTTTCTGTTCGATTGTTGAACGCTCTTTTACGACAGCAACTTCGTTTAATTGGGTTGCTTCTTCTTCTAAGGCGATGGTTTTTAAGGCAATAGCTTTGTCGCCGTCTGAAAGTGTAAAAGAGCTTACATATTTTTTGAAGCCGATGTATTGTACTTCAACAGTCAGTTCTTTCAACGGAAGATTACTTACTGTAAAACTACCGTTGTCCTTTGTGATTCCTCCGGAAATAACTTTTCCTTCATCCTTTACCGAAATAGTCGCGTAAGGAATGGGTTCACCGGTTTTCTTTTCGATTACTTTTCCGTTAATGCTGCCGGGCAAAAGATTTCCGGTGGCAGGAGCAGAAGTTTGTGCTTGCATATTAACGAATTGCGTCAATAAGCAAATGATAAAAAGTTTTAATTTCATCTTAAAAATAAGTTTGGATGCGATTGATGATTGTTTCTTTATGTTTTGGAAAGTAAAGATGCAAGCAAATTTACAATCTAGTAGACTCATCGTACTCCGGTTTGTTACAGTTTTAAGAAATGTTTAACAAACAAAAGAAAATCCCCGGGAGATTTTCTCCCGGGGACAATCAACAAAATTAACCAAACCCAATATCTTAGAACATACCGCCTCCCTGCGAATCGTTTTGTTCTCTTTGTTTACGTTGTAATGCTTTTTCTTTTCCGTTTCCGAAATTGTAGCTGAAGTTTACGTTTAAAGTCTGATTTTCCCAACGGAATTTACCATTGATTTTCGCAGGATCTTCACTGTGGAAACGCTCTCTCATGATGTCGAAAACGTCATTGTAACGTACGCTTACCGTTCCTTTTCCTTTTAAGATATTCAAACGGGCTCCTAAATCGGTTTTCCACATGCTTTTATTTGTAAATTGTAAATGTCTTGCTCCGCCTCTGTACATAGTGAACCAGATTAATCTGAAATCTTTTGTAACTTTAAAGGTATGGTTCATTCTTGAGTTGAATAAAACCGCATTGATTTCTTTGTCTACTAAATCACCATTTCGGTCTTCAATGATTCCTTTGTTGTTTTTAAAGTAGCTGTCAACTCCAAAGTTCATGTTCCACCATTTGTTGAAATCCAGGTTTCCTGAAACTTCTACACCATATTCTGTGTTGTGGTCAAAATTGGTAAAAGTCAAAAGGCTTTTGGTTTCATCATACGGATTTGTGGTCAAAACCTGTGAAATGTCATCTTTGATATATC
Source organism: Flavobacterium amniphilum (assembly GCF_023634845.1). GTDB lineage: Bacteria > Bacteroidota > Bacteroidia > Flavobacteriales > Flavobacteriaceae > Flavobacterium > Flavobacterium amniphilum. The sequence goes on from NZ_JAMLJL010000009.1 coordinate 134,718, forward strand.
GGAAGAAAGCTCCTGATGTGATTGAACCGATTTTTACTTTTCGGGTATAATTTGCTTCAATCGAATTGGTAAACTGAGGTCTTAAATCCGAATTACCAATTTGCTCAACTGTTGGCCCGCTCCATTGTCTGATTTCGTTTACCTGCTGCATGTTTGGTCTGTCAACTCTTCTTGAGTAATTGAAGTTGAATGTGTTTTTTTCAGATGGAGTATACGTTACAAATGCTGATGGATAAACAGTAAAGATGTAATCTTTAAAAGTATCGTCGTCCTGACCAGCTTTTTTGAATGTTCCGTTTACATCATAACTTTCAAAACGTAAACCTAACTGATAATTCCATTTGCCAATTTGGGTGTTGTAATTACCGTAAGCAGACTGGATATTTCTGTTGAATTCAAAATCAGAATCGTATGTGTTATTGATGTCAAATTTGTTTTTTGTTCCGTCAATTCTGCTTTCAAATCCTAATTCGATTTTTGAAGTTTCTGATAACGGACTTGAATAGTCAACATTGGCGATCAAATTTTTACCATCTCTGGTTACATAGTTTGTTTTTGTTAAATTGTTGTTTTCATCTCTGAATTCACTGTCTTCAGGACTTTCTGATACATTGTAGTTTACTTCGATGTCCAATGTTCTGTCAGCTTTTTCAAACTTGTGTTTGTAGGCTACATTGTACGTTTGGTCTTTGTCATTTCCTTTTGCCGACTGAATTTGGGTTACATCTGTATTTGTTCCTGTTACGTAATCGATTTTGTTACCGAAAACCATAAATGGGTTCCCAAATGACTGAATCGTATAAAATGATAAGGTGTTTTTGTCGTTCATGTAAAAATCAACGCCTGTTTTTGTAAAATGATTTTTGTTGAATTCACGGATGTTAAACAAAGCATTGTAATTATCAACATTGTCATAGTTACGCCAATTGATGATTCCGTTGACGATTTGTTTTCCATGATTTAAAGAGTAATTCGTATAGAAATTGAATTTATTCACTCTATAGTTTAAGTCGATTGAACCATTGAATTTAGGAGTTTTTCCAAAAGTAACACCAGTGTTCAGATTTCCGTTAAAACCCATTTGGGCATTCTTGTTCAACACAATGTTGATGATTCCGCTCATTCCTTCCGGATTGTATTTTGCAGATGGATTTGTAATTAATTCAATTTGTTTGATTGAAGTTGTAGGGATTTGCTGTAATGCCTGATATGCAGTCAGATTAGACGGCTTTCCGTTGATGAAAATTTTCACATTGTCATTACCTCTAAGACTAACTGTATTGTTTTGTTGGTCAACCGATACAGAAGGAATGTTGTTCATGATATCTGCAGCAGTTGCTCCGGCTGAAATTAAATCTTTTCCGACAGTAATTACTTTCCGGTCAATTTTCTGTTCTACAGATGATTTCTCCTTAACAATACTTACTTCGTTAAGCATTTTGGCTTCTTCTTCAAGAAAAATACTTTTCAGGTTAGCCGATTTGTTGTCGCTGTCCAGTGTTATGGTTGTTTCATATTTTTTGTAACCCATAAAAACAACTTCTACCGAAAGAGATTTAAGAGGTAAATTGTCTATGGAGAAAGTTCCGTTGTCTTTTGTCATACTTCCGGTTAATACCTTTCCATCTTCTTTTATGGTAACGGAAGCATATGAGAGTGGCTCGCCGTTTTTCTTGTCTATAACCTTTCCTTCTACATTCCCTTTTGCAGTCGGAAGGGTTGGAGCTGTGGATGTTTGGGCTTGCAGACTGGTTATCTGAACCAATAAGCAAATAATAAACGCTTTTAATTTCATGATTTTAAAAATTGATTGATGATGATTTCTGGGACAAATGTATAAATAATTTAGAACTATGCAAAACAAAGTACTATTTTTTTTATTTAACTATTGTTTACATAGTAGTATGTAAGTTGTATTTTTTGTTACAGATTTTTATAAAAAAAATGAGCCTCTTTCAAAAAGGCTCATTTTATAAGGGTTTCCCGAAGGTTGATTATCGTTTTAATGTAAAATGGGAACGGAAAGTTTTATTCATTCCTTTTTCGTTAAATTCGACAGTGAACCAATAATCGGTTGATGGAAGTGGTTCTCCGTTATAAGTTCCGTCCCATCCAGGAGTAGAAGGTGTTATTCTTTTGATGAATTTTCCGTAGCGGTCAAAAATACTGATGGCAGCATCCGGGTTTGTTGAAAACAGGTTTGGAATATTCCAGGTTTCATGGTATCCGTCACTGTTTGGAGTAAAGAATTTAGGATAATTGATAATGGTGGCTGTTAGCGGAGCCGGGGAACAATGTCCGTTTTTATCCCTTACGGAAACAGTGTGCTCACCAGGTGATACATTGTAAAAAATGTTGCTGTCCTGATACGGGCCGTTATCCAGTGAATATTCATAATTTCCGGAACCTACACCCAATACGTTTACTTCAATGAAAGTCGGATTTTCAAAAGCATCGCTGTAAATGATTTCCAGATATGGTGCGTATAATGTCACTTTTGTTGTTATGGTTCTGGAGCAATTGGTGGTAGTATTGGTAACCGTTACCGAATAGTCTCCGGCCTGATTGGTGGTAACTGCCCCAGAATTGTTTCCAAAGGGCGCTCCGTTGTATGTCCATACAAAAGTATATCCCGAACTCAAACCTGTATTTAAGACAACACTGTTCAGTAATGTTCCGGTTTCATAATCCTGGCAAACGAAATATTCAGAATCCAAAACAGGATTTGGCAGTGGGTTTACTATTAGATTCACACTAACGATATCAAAACAAGGATTGTTCGAAGTTGTGTTACTGATTCGTACCCAAATCGTATCATTGTATGGAGTGTCATTTTGATATGCCAAAGGATTTGCAATCGCATTTATTCCCGCGTTAGCATCAGCTGCAGAAGTGAAATAGCTGAAAATGAAATCAGTTGCCGGAGTTTGTGCTCCCAAAACCTGACTTTGTATTTCGGTGATTAAATCAAAGCTGTAAATTCCGTCATTATTCCCGAAATCATCACACTTTGGACTGACAATTGCCGGATTTGCCACAGGTTCTGCAACAATGTTTACAATAAAGTCGCTTTGGTCCTGACATGTTGGTGCGAAAGGTGAGTTTCCTCTAATGTAAATGGTATTGGCGCCCGGTGTATTGATAATAGCATTGGACGCTAATAAATTACCGTTACTGTCATAGTAATTTTCGCCTGCACGTAAACTGCCTGGATTTAACTGATAACTGTTGCAGGTATTCGGTACATCCGGTAATTCGGTAACATTGTATAAATTAATCGGAATTTCTCTTTCCACAAAGCAATTTGGTGTAGTTCCAGTATCAGCATACACAAATACCGATGCAGGAGGAAGATTGTTTATATCATACGTCGTGATAGGAATTACAACCCTTCCGTTTGGATTGCTGATAGATTGGTTGTAATACTGTCCAGCAGTCAGTGCCGGAAGTGTAAAGCTGTCACAGTAATTAAATGCCGCCGGTAATGAAGGGTCTAAAACCGGAGTGTCGTTAATTGTGATTGTAAAGGTACTCTCATCTCTACAGCTGAAACGCACATTGGTTTCGGTATAAATATAAAGCGGTGTAACCACATTCGCAGAGGTGTAAACAGTTCCTGCCGGAATAAGGTTTCCTGGATGAGGGTTAGACGGATTTGGATCCATCGGTGCATCGTAATAGTAATTGTTAGCTGGTAATGCAGGCAATGTGTAGCTGTCACAATGTACCTGATTTTGGAATACCGGAGCCCTGAAACTGTCAAAGTCTATTTCAAATGAATTTTCACTGAAACAATTCGGATCATTCGGATTTGCAGCATAGATGTATATGGTTTTTACCAAGTTGACTAAATCGTCATTAGCATTCAAATCTGAAGCATCAATTACAAAGTCGGTTATCAGGTTTTGTCCGTTCGGGTCATCGTAATATGCACCATTTGCTAACGGAGTAAGGGTATAGCTGTAACATACTTCCTGTCGCCCTCTTGAATCAATGATGGGTCTGTGGTTAATGGTAATCGTCCATGGTATTTCATTATAACATACAGGTGTCAGTGCCATTGTAGATTCTTTGTAAATCCATATGGTATTGGTAGAAGTAATGGCATCACCGGGGAATAGTTCAATATTTCCGGATGTCGCCGGTCCTCCCTGTTGTACAAAATACCTTCCACCATCAGGATTTGTCGGTAAAAGATACGTTTCACATGCTGCCACCGGAGCTTGTGTTGTTAATGCCGGCTGATGGAATGTGACAGTAAAGAAATCATCATTGGTACAGCTTTGACCCGGAACATAATGATAAACAGTTGTATTTTGGTTAATATCTACTGGTGTTGTGATGATATTCCCTCCGCCATTAGGTGCATCGCGGTATTCTCCAACCGGTGGTGCAGTTAACTGGTATGGTCCTGTACAAAGATTTACATTGGGAAGGTTCAAACTTCCAATATAAACCGTGAAAATCGATATTGCAGAACGGCAAATATTATTGTCGGCAAAAGCATGTACTTCTGTTGTGGTTGTAATCGGAAACGTTAATGGTGTATAGATTCCTGTTCCTGCATCATACGTGTAATAGTTGGCCGTACCTACATTCGTGTTGATAGTTGGTAATGAATTCACCTGAACGCAATCAAAAATATTATTGAATGTATTACTGATTGTTGGAGTCTGGTAAATTGTAATGTCAAAATCACTGGCAATAGGAGAACACGTTGGGTCTGAAAAGGTGAAATAAACATAAAGTGTTGTAGTTCCTAAAGTTGATATCGTATCACCCGGAAAAACTTCGATGTTTCCTGGAGTAGTTGGTCCGCCTGGCTGTCTGAAATAGCGCATACCGGGATAAGCATAAGCTTGTACGACATAATTATCACAGCTGGTTACATCGGCCGGGGTGATATCCTGAATGCCAACAACAAATACGTCAAAACTTCTTTCCGATGGACAACTTGGTGTTCCTCCGGTTTCATGGTAAATGTAAATGGTGCTGGTTACCGTGATGGCTGTTCCCGGTGCAAGAACGGGCCCGGTTTGGTTAGGTCCTGAATAATACGTTCCGGGATTTGTCAACGGAGGCAAAATATATTGAACACATACAAATTGATTCTGAATGTTGTCTAAAACCGGTCTTGCTTTTACAATTAAGTTAATGCTTATTGTACTAAAGCAAGCTTGGTCAGTGTTGTTTTCAATCCTGATAAAGATAGGTGTATTGGCTGTAATCAATGGTGAAGACAAATCAATCGGATTGACATCATTATCAGCATCTGCCTGTGAGGTATGATAAGTTACATTGTAAATCGATGATGACTGACCTCCTAAAACAGTATTGGTCAGTGGGTTTAAATCGAAAGAAGCAACTCCTGATCCCGCTGTAGTTTCACATTGGGTTACATCGCCTGGATTATTGGCTACCGGTGAAGTTGTCAAACGAAGGAAAAAAGTTTTGATAGTATAACATCCTGTTGCCGGATCTACTACCCTTATCCAGATCTGTTTCGGTAAACTTCCTGAAGCTACAGTATGGTTTGTTGTTAACGGATTGGTATTTCCTGTTGCATCCGCCAATGCTTCATGGTAACTTAACTGGTATTGCCCGTTAGGGTTTACAAGTGGCGTATTATAAGCTAAGTCAAAAGTATAGTTGGCTGAACCATTATTACATTTAAATAAATCTACCGGATCGGGAACGCTAATCGCCGATTGGTAACTAATCACTATATCATTGGTAGCCACTTCACAGTTTGTGGCCTGAATGTAATAAGTTAATTGGTAAGTGCCGGGCTGGTTTACGGTTAAATCAGGACCGGTTTCTCCCGGGATTGGGTTACCGTTCACATCTTTCCAAACAAAATCGAAGAAGTTTGGATCTAATCCTGAAGTAATCGTGTAACTTTCATTAACTCCGTTATTGTTACATAAATTTGTGATATCCGGCCCAAGAACATCCTGACTGAAATCAAAACTGCTTCCTCCTAAGAATATTGCTGAATCGGAAAGTGTGTCGATTCCATCAGCAATTACAATCTTGATGTGATACGTTTGTCCCGGTACTAAATTATTTTTCGTGGCATTCATCAAAACGGTCTGACCGTTAAAATTGGTTGGTGATGATGCAGCTCCGGAACCACCGTTAAAAGCGCCGAAGTAGCTTGTGTTTTGTGATGAACAGGCTGAATTGTATATGTTGTCCCTAATGGTTTGTACCGAAATAGGTATCGTCGTACTCGGTATAACCGCCAGGTTTTCGGTAACTCCACCCGAATCGGTTAGTAAGAAAGCAAAACCGTCTGTCGATTGACATTGGTAAGTACCGTATTCTTCCGAAGCAAATACAAATTGAAAATTGAAATAATTAGAGTAGGTGGTGAAGTCAAATTCCAATATTGTGGCATTGCGCGAACTCATATTGATTCCTGATGCCGCTAAAACAGCTTCTAAATTAGCATCTCCGGGCCATGCTGGGCTTCCGTCATTCAAAACAGAAGTGTTGGGACCGGGTGCATTGCTTACATTTCCTGTCGTTAACAGAACTCCGTTCGTAAAGGGAAAGGCCGGATTGGTATTTTGGAAATAACCAATTCCGTTTGTCGATCCAAAGTTTGTCCCGGTACTCGAACTAACATTCTGTATGTTCACACACGGACTGTTGACCAATACATTGTTAACTAATGCAAAGTCACTATAAGTCGTTGTGTTAACGGTAATTGACTGGGAGAAAATAAAAAAGCTGTTGAGTAAAAACAGCGTGATAAGTAGTTTTCTTTTCATATGTTTTTTCATGGGTGCGCAAAAATATTCTTTTAATAACTGACAGCGAAAAATTATCGATAAACTACGTTTTAGGGTTCTTTTATGCAGATTTTTAATACATAAATGCTTTATTTTGGTTAAAAATGTACTACCATAAATTTACTGAAAAATTCTTTTAAAATAGTATCTTTGCGCCTTTAAAAATCATTAATTATGACACTGACACAAATTCTTACGCCAAAAATCCAGGAAGCCCTACAGGCCCTGTTTGCTGTTTCACTTGATAAAGTAGAATATCAGGCTACCCGCAGGGAATTTGAAGGTGACATAACCATGGTGGTTTTTCCAATCCTGAAACTGGTAAAAGGTAATCCGGTAGAGATAGGAACTAAAATTGGTAATTATCTGGTTGAAAATGTAAAGGAAGTTGAAAAATTCAACGTGGTACAGGGGTTCCTGAATATCGTAATCGCCGATGCTTACTATATCAATTTCTTTAACGGGATCAGAACAGAAGAAACTTTCGGTTTTGTAAATCCTACAGCAAGTGAAAAAGCTATTATGGTCGAATATTCTTCGCCTAATACAAACAAACCACTTCACTTAGGACACATTCGTAACAATTTATTGGGATACTCGGTAGCTGAAATCATCAAAGCTTCGGGTAAAAAAGTATATAAAACACAAATCATCAACGACCGTGGAATCCATATCTGTAAGTCAATGCTGGCATGGCAGAAATATGGAGAAGGCCAAACGCCTGAATCAACCGGATTGAAAGGTGATAAATTAGTGGGTAACTTCTATGTGGAATTTGATAAAGCATACAAAGCCGAAATCAAAGCCTTAATGGAAGAAGGTAAAACCGAAGAAGAGGCTAAAAAACTGGCGCCTTCTATCCTTGAAGCGCAGGAAATGCTCCGTAAATGGGAAGCGGGCGACGAAGAAGTTGTTGCACTTTGGAAGAAAATGAACCAATGGGTATACGACGGTTTCGGAGTTACATATAAAAACCTTGGAGTCGATTTTGACTCGTATTATTATGAAAGCAATACCTATTTATTAGGTAAGGAAGTTGTGCAGTTCGGACTTGAGAAGGGTATCTTCGAAAAAGATCCCGACGGTTCGGTTTGGATCGACCTCACTTCAGATGGTCTTGACCGTAAAATCGTTTTGCGTTCAGATGGCACTGCCGTGTATATGACCCAGGATATCGGTACAGCTATCCAACGTGTAAAGGATAATCCTGATGTGGGTGGTATGGTATATACCGTAGGTAACGAACAGGATTACCACTTTAAAGTGTTGTTCCTGATCCTTAAGAAACTTGGATTTGATTGGGCAGCCGATTTATTCCACTTGTCTTACGGAATGGTGGAACTGCCATCCGGAAAAATGAAATCACGTGAAGGAACTGTAGTAGATGCCGATGATTTAATGGCTGAAATGAACACGACAGCACAATCCATTTCAGAAGAATTAGGAAAACTCGAAGGGTATTCTGATGACGAAAAAGCAGTATTGTACAACACAATCGGTCTGGGTGCCTTGAAATATTATATGTTGAAGGTAGATCCAAAGAAAACCATGATGTTTGACCCTAAAGAATCGGTTGATTTCAACGGTAATACCGGTCCGTTCATTCAATATACCTATGCGCGTATCCAGTCGATTTTACGTAAAGCCGATTTCGATACAAACAAAACTGTACCAGCAAATTCACTTCATGAAAAAGAAAAGGAATTAGTAAAGCAAATTGCCCAATTCCCTGAAGTAATCCAAAACGCGGCACACAACCACAGCCCGGCATTAATCGCCAACTATACATACGATTTGGTAAAAGAATACAACTCATTCTACCAGTCGGTTTCAATATTAGGAGAAGAGGACACAGATAAAAAAGTGTTCAGAGTCCAATTGTCGAAAAAAGTCGGCGAAACCATCAAAAACGCATTCAGTCTCTTAGGAATCAACGTTCCTGAAAGAATGTAGTTTTAAAAAGCAAAAGCCCTTTCTGAACAGAAAGGGCTTTTGCTTTTTAAAAGTAACTAGTAACTAGTAAAGAGTCCCTAATCACCTTAATCTTACTAAGTAATCCAAAAAGCTAATCACTAATTACTAATCACTAATTACTAGTCACTAATTACTATAAAAACTTATCTTTGCCCCATTAAATAATAAAACCAACTCCGGAAGTTTCCTTCCATATGGAATCAGGTGCAACTCCTGAACTGTCGTGCAACTGTGTTTCTTTTTAAAAGATAAGTCAGATACATAGAATTGGTTTTGTTTAAGCATCACGAAAGTGCTTGAGCCACCATTGTCTTCATTCATCCCGAATGGAGCCCATGCTGTTTTATCCACTTTCTGTATTAATTTTTTAAAATATAATAACAGAAATATGAAAACACAGGAAGAAAAAATCAACGATTCAATCACAAGAGTATTCAAAGCCGTTTTTCCTAACACCACTAATCATTACGACACCTTATTCGGAGGAACCGCCATGCAATTCATGGATGAAGTCGCTTTTATCACTGCAACCCGTTACAGCCGTCAAAAAATGGTAACCGTGAGTAGCGACCGTATCGATTTCAAGCGTCCCATCCCGCACGGAACCATCATCGAACTCATTGGTAAAGTAACCTATCTCGGAACCACGAGCCTCAAAGTTAGAGTTGATATCTTCATCGAAGAAATGTACAGTAATTCGCGCGAAAAAGCCATCACCGGCGAATTCACCTTCGTAGCCATCGACGAGAATAAGAAAGCGGTGAAAGTGGAGTAATTAGTGAAGAGTAATTAGTGAAGAGTAATTAGTCCATAGTAGTTGATCTTATGAAGAATATTATAAACAATAACCGATGTGTATTCTGAAAAATAATTTTAAATACTAAAACTATCTATTAAATGCTCTTTATGTGGTACTAAGAGCTAAGGATTTGGTACTAAGGACTCTTTAACTGGTACAGATGATTATTTAAGTGGTACCGAGAGTTTTTAGGTGGTACTGATAGATATTCGGTGGCTGAGCCTGTCGAAGTCAAGTGGTACTGATAGATATTTGGTGGCTGAGCCTGTCGAAGTCAAGTGGTACCGATAGATATTTGGTGGCTGAGCCTGTCGAAGTCAAGTGGTACCGATAACTATTTAATTGGCACTAAGCTTTATCTAGGCAGCACTAAGGACTAAGGACTATGTACTAGTCACTCTAAAGAAAGTACTAAGTACTCTTTTAACGGTGCTAATCACTAATTACTAGTTACTAATCACTTTGTTACTTTGAAACTTTAATCTATCTTTGCAACTTCATAAAAAAGAAGAATTATGTTCAATAATTTATCCGAGAAACTAGATAAAGCGTTCCATATATTAAAAGGTCACGGTAAAATCACCGAAGTAAACGTTGCCGATACCCTTAAAGAGGTGCGTCGTGCTTTACTTGAAGCCGATGTTAACTTTAAAATTGCCAAAGATTTTACAACCCGTGTAAAAGAAAAAGCAATGGGAGAGGATGTATTAACAACCTTACAGCCGGGACAGTTATTAATCAAAATCGTAAAAGACGAACTAACAGAATTAATGGGTGGTGGTATTACTGAAGTCAATCTTTCAGGAAATCCTTCCATTATCTTGATGTCGGGTTTACAAGGTTCAGGTAAAACAACTTTCTCTGGTAAGTTGGCTAACTTCCTTAAAGACAAAAAGAACAAAAAACCATTATTGGTTGCCTGTGATATTTACCGTCCGGCGGCGATCAACCAGTTACACGTGGTTGGAGAGCAAATCGGTGTTGAGGTATATTCAGAACCTGAAAATAAAAACGCTGTCGACATTGCACAAAACGCAATCAAACACGCAAAAGCAAACGGATTCAATGTAGTTATCGTCGATACAGCCGGCCGTTTAGCGATCGATGAGGAAATGATGACCGAAATCGCTAACGTTCACAAAGCAATCCAGCCAAACGAAACACTATTCGTTGTCGATTCAATGACAGGTCAGGATGCCGTGAACACAGCAAAAGCATTCAACGACCGTTTAGATTTCGACGGGGTTATCTTAACAAAATTAGATGGTGATACCCGTGGTGGAGCCGCAATTTCGATTAAATCTGTAGTAAATAAACCAATCAAATTCATCGGTACGGGTGAAAAAATGGACGCAATCGATGTGTTCTATCCAGACCGTATGGCCGACCGTATCTTAGGTATGGGTGACGTGGTTTCCCTTGTTGAACGTGCACAGGCACAATACGACGAAGAAGAAGCACGTAAACTTCAAAAGAAGATTGCTAAAAACGAATTCGGTTTTGATGACTTCTTAACGCAAATCCAACAAGTTAAGAAAATGGGTAACATGAAAGATTTAGTAGGGATGATCCCGGGTGCCGGAAAAGCATTGAAAGATGTGGATATCCCGGATGATGCTTTCAAACACGTGGAAGCAATTATCTTCTCCATGACCCCAGCCGAAAGAAGCAAACCGTCAATCATCGATGTGAAACGTAAAGCACGTATCGCAAAAGGTTCAGGCCGTAAAATTGAAGAAGTCAACCAGTTGATGAAACAATTCGACCAAATGAGCAAAATGATGAAGATGATGCAGGGAGCAGGAGGTAAGAACCTGATGAAAATGATGGGCGGCATGAAAGGAATGCCGGGCATGCGATAAAAAGAACAAAGGTGCGTACATACGCGCCTTTTTTTTATACTAATTTTAAAGGATAAAGTAATCAACAACACAACTTTAAACTTTAAAGCTTTAAACTTTAAACACAAAAAACAATGCAAATTTTAGACGGGAAAAAAGTTTCGGAAGACATTAAAAATGAAATCACAGCCGCAGTAGGGCAAATGAAAGCCAATGGGGAAAAAGTCCCTCATTTAGCTGCCGTGATTGTTGGAAATGACGGTGCAAGTTTAACCTATGTTGGAAGTAAAGTAAAAGCCTGCGAGCGTGTTGGCTTCGAATCGACTTTGGTTAAAATGCCTAGTACCACTTCTGAAACCGAATTACTTAAAAAAATCGAAGAACTGAATCAGAATGATACCATCGACGGTTTTATCGTGCAATTGCCGCTTCCTGATCAAATCGATACCCAAAAAGTATTGATGGCTATCGATCCAAGTAAAGATGTGGATGGTTTCCATCCGGAAAACTTCGGAAAGATGGCTTTGGATATGAGTACATTCATCCCCGCAACTCCTTTCGGAATCCTTGAATTATTGGAAAGATACAATGTGGAAACCAAAGGGAAACACACTGTGGTTATTGGTCGTAGCCATATCGTGGGGCGTCCTATGAGTATTTTGATGGGAAGAAAAGGTTTTCCCGGAAATTCAACCGTTACCTTAACGCACAGTCATACTAAAAACATCAACCAGATTACTTCACAGGCTGATATCATTATTACGGCATTGGGAGTTCCAAATTACTTAAAAGCCGAAATGGTAAAAGATGATGTAGTAATTATCGATGTGGGAATTACACGTGTTGCCGATGAAACAAATCCAAAAGGATACATCATTACCGGAGATGTTGATTTCGAAAATGTGTCCAAAAAAGCATCGCATATTACTCCGGTTCCGGGTGGTGTTGGACCGATGACTATTGCAATGTTGCTTAAAAATACCCTATTGGCCAGAGAACAAAAAAGACTGAAAAAATAAACTTCCAAAATATAAAGTGATTGATTTGAGAGTCCTCCAGTTAGTGGAGAATAGTATATCCGGTTTTGATCCCAACAATTCCAATGATTTAATTAAAGCGGAAAAGGTTTTAAAAGCCGAAAGTAAAATTAACGACGCAATCCAGACAAAGGAAATCGATAATGTGATTTCCTTTTTCAAGCGTCATGGTTCAAAATTCGATATACTATTGTCAAATCGTCACATTCAATCCATATTGAACGGTAAAACGGATGAGTTTAAGCAGTTTTCGTTTTCTGACGATGAACACGGCTTATACGAAATAAGTTTCAATCCGGCACAAAACCAAAAATACAGACAGATTAGCGAGTCAGTAATGACTTTATGTGAAGAATTTTCGGAAGTATTCGCTATAACAATCTGGAAATTTATCCAAAAGAACATTGTTGAAGGAAACTGGAAGAATTTAAGAAAGCTCGTTGTACATTATGAACCAATAATCAGTTTTGATAACTGGGAGCAATTCAAAGAATCGTTGACCCAAAAGAACGAATTGGTTATGGAGGTTATTCCTTTTAAGGAGAAGTATACAACCTTAATCAATGAATATAAATTCGGTATCGATGAAGATTATTACAGCTTACTTTCAGATATTGATGCCTTCTATTTTGCAGATGAGGTAATGAGAATCAATTCTTTTGTTGTCGATCATCAACATGTGGATTTTGAATATAGAATCTATTTGGGAAAAGTTCTTTTTGCACTTGCTGCCTTCGAGGATGAAGATGAGGTTAGGGCAGGAATTTTGGCTAAAAACAGAAGAATAGCCCAAAAGTGGATTACCAGTGAGAAAAAAGCATCCGGAAAAATACGGAATGCGATTTCAAAGGCATTGGATTTTGATCCCGGTGCTGCTGCCGAGTGGACCATGGTCTTGATTTATTTTCCCTTGTTGATTTGGGGTTACCATTATCTGTATACTAAGATTGAGAATTTCTGGTTCTATGTGATAGTGGTTACAGAAATCATTCTTTATGTTATTTTCAGAAATAAAATTGCCGGTGATAAAGAGGAAGAAAAAGCCGCTGATGCTGAAAAGGCAAAAACGGCACCTGTTAGGATTTTCCTGAAAAATCTGGGTTTAAGGAGTTTTTTATTGCAGATTTTTATTGTTGTAGTGGGAGTTTTTATAGCTTTGTTTCTGGCTGCTCTCGGAATTTTGGCTGCCATTGCATTTTATACAGGCGGAGCGGGAGTTGTTGCAGCAATAATTATATATAGAATTTTCAGAAAAAAATAAGAATAGTGTTTAAGATTGAACTTTTGGGTGTAATCCAAAAAAATATGCCTGATTTTGATACCGCTAATGTTCAGGATCTCATTAAAGCTGAAAAAGTTTTAAAAGTTGAAAATAAACTGAATTCGGAAGTTGGAATGACAGATGTTGAAAATCTGTTGTCTTTCTTCAGAAACTATGGTTCCCAGTTTAACTTTCTTTTTGAAAACGATAATGTGAAGGCGATTTTAAAGAATGACTTCGAAAGCTTTACAGGGTTTCCTTCCGAAGATTTTAATGAAGAAAATGATGAGATTTTATATGAATTTGCCGAATTGTTTTCTGAGTCGGTGAGTGCGTTTATTTATAGTGGTATTCAGCAAAGTAAATGGTCTAAACTGAAAGATTTTTTTCAGTTTTATGATCCCATCATCAGTCTTGATGCTTTTGAAAAAGCGAAAGAAATGCTTTCGAACAAAAACAGGCTGATTTTAAATATTCTTCCCACGCCTTTAAAATATTCCTTTTTTCAAAAGACAGGAAACTATGCATTCAGTCCGCAATATTACAAACTGCAATCAGAACTTGATTCCTATTATTTTGATCAGGAGATTCTGGAAATAAATAACACTATTGCAAGACATCAAAAAACGTCAGCTTCTAATAAAGTTACCCAAGGGAAAATATTAGTGGCTATTTCATATTTTGATGCCTATTATGAAGATACAATAAAAGTTTTGAGTGATAATAAGGATGTGGGACAATCTTGGATCGATGATCAGTCGCATTATAATGATAGTGATAGTTCTATTTTACCAATAATACTCACGATAGGCGCTGTTATAGCCATTGGGATTATTTTGGCTACAACAATAGACGATTTTGAGCCTTGGATGTTTAAATTACTTATTCTTCCAATTGTCCTTGTTGTAAAATTTGTTAACTACATAGCAAAAAAATAAAGCACTGATCAGTGCTTTATTTTATACCAAGACTTCCGTCTTTATCTTCAAAGGTATCTTTTGGTTTGACCTTTAATAAATCATACATCGCCTGTACAATGTGTTTGACTTCTTTATAGTTTTCATTTTCAACTGCTTTGTCTCCAGCCTCAATCAACTGGTTTAATTTTCGTTGGTCAGAGTATTCTCCCGGAGATAAATATTTGTAATGGTAATAAACGCCTACATACGAGTCATCCTTTTTGTAGTAAATGTCTCTATGGAGCATATCAAGTTCTTTAGTCTTTCTTTTAATGATCGATTTTTCATTGGATTCCAGAATGCTTTTCTCATCTTTAATGATTTTCTGGAATTGATCAACTTGTCTTGGTGAAGCTTCATCCAAGAGTAATTCCAATTCCCTTTTTGAGAGTCTGTATTCTTCAATTTCTTCGATGACACTTTTGTATCTGACTAATCCGTCATAGGTTTGGAGCGCTCTTCTTTTTCTTTCGTCCAATTGGAATATCCTTTCAGTTGATTCGTCTTCTTCCACCTCAATTAACGCAATACTAATCTCGAGGAGTTCATCCTTTATTTTTTTCAGTTGGCCATAAAAAGCAAAATTATCTTCATCATGTTCTGCAAAAATCAATTCATCATCTATTTCATGAATAACCAGATCGATGTCTTTCTGGAATTTATTTTTGTTGATGTTTTTGGAATGCGGGTTAAAGACTTCGTTTATTTCATAATCGATGGAACTGATGTAAACCGAAACACTCAAATCCCTGGATTCACTCATGGAAAATTTAATTTCAATATCCATTCCTTTTAATAGATTGAAAGGTAGGTCTTTGCTGCTGATTTCAATATAACCGATAGTCATGTTACTGCCGGGTAAAGTTCCTGATTTACCTTCGGTAATATTGATGACCATTTTATCATCGCTTTCTTTTATAAAGTTTTTGGATGTCGTTTTATACACCACTTTTGTGAGCGGTAAGATGTCATTTTTGGTGAATATTTTTTCCAGATACGTATTTCCGAAAGTATCGTCGACTTCCAGGCAAATGTCATTCGGTAAAGGTTGTCCCGAAACATTATATACACCGTGATTGATAACAATACTGTTGTTTTCAAAAACAATATTCTGGCCTGAATCGTACACAGTCACAGTGAAAAAATTACGTTGTCTCTGCAGTACTTTTACGAATTCAGTGAATTTTGATTTGAACGGAATGATACCTGTGTCAAAGCCTCCGTCTTTTCGTATGATCCTGTAGAACATCTCCGAATTTGTATTGGAAATACCAACCAGCAGTTCTTCGCTGTCCTGCGTATTAGCTTCATAAACCAATTGGATGTCAGTTGGCTTTTGAATATTCGGAGCATTATTTGTAATATTTTGTAATTCCTGTAATGTCGTTTCTTTTGATTTGCTACCTGCATAATAGGCAGCGCCAACCATTACGGCAGTTGTTGGATCAATTGAATTATCAATAAGGATATTGAACGTTTCTTTCAGTCTTTCCCTTACATACGGGATGTAAGTTGTGCCGCCCACCAATATGATTCTTTCAATGTCGTTACTGCTCTTGGAATTTTCATCCAGCAGTTTTTGAATTAAATGGATTGATTCTTCTACTTTATGATGAATCACCGAATTGAATTCATTTCTGTTGATCGTAATTTCAAGATAATCATCACCGTCATTCAGTTCTATTTCGGTTGTGATGGTTTCTTTAATTGAAAGTTCTTTTTTGATTTCTTCGGCTTTGTACAGAAGTTCAAAATACAATCGGTTATAGACGTCATTGGTTTTGGACATCATTTTTTTAAACAAATCGGTTTCCTGAAGTATTTCCTGAACTTTGGGAGCCAATAAATTTTCGATAATCAAATGATCTAAGTCGACACCGCCAAGGAAGTTATTCCCTTCATGATCGATAACTTTCAGTTCCCTTTCATTGATTTTTACCAAAGCCACATCAAATGTTCCGCCTCCAAAATCGTATACTAACCAATTTTTCTCTTCTGTGTTGTCCTGCTCCTGATTATTGGCATACGCAAGGCAGGCTGCAATTGGCTCCTGAAGCAAAACAACTTCCTGAAAACCGGCTATGTGTCCTGATTTTTTGGTTGCATTGGATTGAACCGTATCAAAAGAAGCGGGGATGGTAATTACGACCGACTGCGGTTTTTCATCAGTAATGAAGCTGGTTAATTCTTTTAATATAAGAGCTGAAAGTTCAATTGGGGTTTTGGTTTCATTATTCTCCGTAACCGAATACAAGTGGTCGGTTCCCATTTTACGTTTAAACGAAGTGAAAACATCAGCATGTGCGGTTCCCATGAATTCCCTTGCTTTGGATCCGATGCTGATTCTTCCTTTTCTGAAAGAAACGGCAGAAGGTAACGTTTCACTGAATCCCACAGGGTTTTTAAAGATGACAACTTTGCCGTCTTCAAATTTACAAATCCCTGAATTTGTTGTTCCTAAATCTATTCCGAAATTGATATTCTCCATTTTATTCTGCAATTATGATACCTTTTTGAATAAGAAGAATTCCTTCGCCGTCCTTTTGGAAAATAGCGGGTTTCATGACTTTTACAACCTTAGGGGAAGATGAGTTTCCTACTATATTTGCCTCGATTGATGTATCTCTGGGATCATATATTTTTCCAATCGGGTCGTTAATGATGAAACCCAATGTGTCAAGTTCGTTTTTTATGCGGTCGAAATTACGTTCGAAAATGGCAATATTCTGGTCTTTGGCTTTTCGTTCAATTTCGAATAATTGATTGATAATGTTAATCATAGTATGCTGAGCTGTAAATCTATCGAGTATATGGTAACAGGATAGGGAATAAATAAAAAAAATATATTTAATTTTGATAAAAATAAACGGAATAAATTTCAGATGCAAATAATACAGGCGACAAAAAATCAATTACAGATTATACAGGAATTGGCTTATAAAATATGGCCGGATACTTATGGTGAAATCCTATCCAAAGAACAATTGGATTATATGTTGGGAAACTTTTATGCAATCCCGGCTTTGGAAGAACAAATGGACAATGGTCATGTTTTTTTATTGATCAAAGAAGATGAAACCTTTCTTGGTTTTGCTTCCTATGAATTAAATTGTAAAAACACCGGTAAAACCAAATTACATAAAATTTATGTTTTGCCGCAGACACAAGGGAAAGGAATAGGTAAATTACTTCTGAATGAAGTCGAAAACAGAGCAAAAGAAGGTAGTGATTCACATCTTTTCCTAAATGTAAATAAATACAATAATGCTCAGGAGTTTTATAAAGCCAAAGGTTTTGAGTTGGCTTATGAAGAAGTAATCGATATTGGAAGAGGGTATGTCATGGACGATTATGTCATGGAAAAAAGGCTATCGTAATACAGGTAAACCAGAACAAAATAATAATTAAAATCCATTTAGAAATAAATGGATTTTCTTGTTAAATAAGGCATAATTTTTGATAGATTTAATGCATAAAACTTCACTTAATTTCTTTCATTCTATGAAACGTATTTTTTTGGGAATAATAAGTTCATTATTCCTTCTTTCGTGCAGCAACGATTCTAATGTCGAACATGTTGAACGCGCATTCTATTATTGGAAAGGCAATAGCTCAATTAATGAGGATGATGCCAAGCATTTGAATGATCTTAAAGTCAGGAAATTATATGTCAAACTATTTGAAGTTGATTATACTGAAGCGAGAGGGAATTTTCCTTTTGAAAAAAGCAGGATTGATGAATATGAAGTTGGAAGAATGGATTCGGTAAAAGTGGTCCCGACTATTTTTATTAAAAACGGTATTTTTCAATATAATGATGAAAAGACACTCGATCAATTAGCTGATAATATAGTTTACCTGATTGAAAAATACAGTAAAAATGAGTACGGGGAAGATCGGAAGGTCTTTAATTATGACGAAATCCAAATTGACTGTGACTGGACAAAATCAACCAAGGACAAGTATTTCTATCTGTTGAAGAAAATCAAATCACTTTCCGGTAAAGAGATTAGTTGTACACTCCGGTTGTATCCTTATAAGTACCCTGATATTATGGGTGTTCCACCAGTGGATAAGGTAACTTTGATGTGTTACAATCTGATAAAACCACTAACAAAAAAAGATAAAAACTCAATTCTTGATATTGAAGAATTGAAGAAATACCTGAACGAACGAAAGTCGTATCCGGTTCATATCGATGTGGCGTTGCCTGTATTTTACTGGACGCAATTGTATCAGAATAATCGTTTTGCAGAACTGCTTGAATTTAGTACAAATGATGTTAAGACATTTGCCAAAAATACACAACCGCTTTGGTATCAAATTGAGAGAGATACCAGTTTTAATTATGGTGAAACATATTTGAAAGCCGGTGATCAGATTAAGTGTGAAGATGTCAAGGCATCGGATATCAATCTGGCTATTGAACTCATTAAAAAATACGTCGATTTGGATAAGACGGCGACCATCAGTTTATTTGATTTGGATGAAAATACTTTTAAGCAATATACTCATGAAGAGATTTCTGGTTTTTACAGCGGTTTTACTAAGTAGTATCAGTAAAACATTTGCCTGCGGATATTCTCCTTATGGCGAAGATGTAAGGTATTCATTATTTTTGCCTGAATACTTTGGTTATAATGATTTTAAGCCTTTTTATTATGATTCCCAATTATTCGGATTTAATTTTGAGTATGATAATTCTTTTGATTCCAATATATATGACTGGTATTATTTTACCGGAAAGAAAGTGACATTGGATGAAATCGATGAATGTATGGGAAGCTTAACATTTACGGATATTAATACCGATTCTAAAAACGGATTTGTACATTTTCTGTATCAGAATAAAATGAACAATGTGATCAATTATCTAAAGATGGCTAAAAAATGTGAGGCTGTCAATTCGCTTTTTTATGAAGATGAATGGGAAAGAGACACACCGGAGAAAAATTTACATCAACTCGCTTTTTTAAAAAAATTGAAGCAAGCCGTTATCGATGAAAAAAACGAATATCTGAAGCGTAAATATGCTTTTCTGGCAATCAGGACGAGCTATTATATAGGCAATGGTGAGTCGATGTCCTCATTGTTTGATATGTATTTTAAAAACGGAAAAAAAGATTATTTATACTATTGGAGTTTGTTTTTCAATTCTTTTACTAAAGACGACAAAAGCATCGATGTCGCAAATATAATGGCGTATTCTCCAGAAAAAAAGTATGCGGTTTATTATTATTTCCATAATGATTTTAATTTGCAAAAAGCTTTGGCCAAAGCTAAAAGCAAACAGGAGATTGCCAATGTTCATGCATATGCATCGGTACAGAAAATCAGTCCGAACTTAGAATCTTTAAAGAAGATTTACGATAATAGCCATAAGTCCAGAATACTAGACTTTTTATTGTTGCGTGAAATCAATAAAATTGAAGATTGGATCTTTACGCCTTATTATACCAATTACCTACCTTCAATAGACTCTGCTGATAACTGGTATGAGGGAGAAGAAGTTGTTGAGTCAACCAATACCTTGCGCAACCGTTCCGAAAAAGACCGTTTGTATGCTAAAATGGTCTTGGATTTTGTGAATTCAGCTGATTTGTCAAAAGTTGAAAATCCTGTTTTATGGAATGCATCACAGATTCAACTCTTGTTTATGACAAGAAACTATGCAGAATGCCTGAACAGGATTCATGAATTTGAAAAAAAACATTCTAAAGAAAAGATTTTTCAGCAAGTTGAGAAAATAAAGGCTTTATGTGTCATATCGGATCAGGGTTTTGGAAAAGCTATTGTTAAGGACGAAATCAAACCAATTATTTTAAAGTATAAAAGTGATGAACGTTTTCTGTTTTCATTAGGAAGGGAATTGGAATTCAGAGGTAATATTGCTGATGGTATGGCTTTGATTTCTTTTGGTAATTCTATTTCGGAATATTATTTGGATTATGATGCTTCATCTGGTGTGGAATGGCAAGGAAACCGTTTGAAAAGTTCCGGTAACCTGAAATATTTTTATAAGTATTTCGATTATCTGGATTTTGTGTACAGTGCTAAAGAAATGCAGATTGTAATCAATAAACTGAATCAGAATAAAACATCCCGCGATATATTTCAAAAAATTATCTATTCACAATTGTTGAAAGATAAAGACCAATTAACAGATTTGTTGGGAACCAAATATATCCGTGAAAACAGATTAATAGCTGCCGAACTTGCATTCCGTTCGATAGGAGAGAAGTATTGGAACGATAATTACAATGCCTGGGAAAGAGATGAATATGGTGAATATTATAGTTTTGAAGAAAATCCCTTTTATGATTTTAAGCACACGGAAAACTTCATTCCGCATACCGAAAAGTATTTGGTGACAAAACTTTCGGTTACACAGCATTTAATCAAGTATTTGAAGTTAGCCAATAATCCCAAAACAAAAGACAGGGATTACTATTATTTCATAATAGCCAATTGTTACGTAAATATGTCGCAATATGGTCATTCCTGGATGATGAGGCGGTATGAGTCCACTTCAGATTATCGTGAAGAAGAAGTCTATAATGAATCTTATATTGATGAAACAGATTACCGCAACAGTAATTTGGCACAGCAATATTACCGATTAGCCTATGAAAACGCTAAAACAGATAAATTTAAAGCACTGTGTTTGAGGATGATAGATTTTGCAAAGAGTAATTATCCGAATGATTTCAAAAAGCTACGCTCCCGATATCCTGAATTTTACAATGATCTTTCTAACTGTGAACATTTAGAAGAATATTTCAAATCAAGATAATAAAAAAGCGGTCATTTAAGGCCGCTTTTTTATTTATGGTAAATTCCTAATTCCAGAATATTGGTAATTTGACAATGGCACCCCGGTTTGAAATTTTCTCCAATGCATTACTCAATATGAATTGAAGTTCTATCAGTTCAAATTCATTCAGCAGGATAATGAAGTTTTTCTGTGTGGTAGGGATAGGGATTTTCCGGTCATAAATTGAATTTTCATATTCCTTTTCCCAATAAGCCGCATCGATGTTTTTTAAGTAACTATATAGTGTATTCAATTCGATATCACTTAAACTAAAGTTTAAGTTTTTATAGGTCAGTTGGTATTGTCCTTGATTTTTCAGGTAGACCAGTTGACCGTTCTCGGTTTCTTTGATTAGTATATAGTTGCATCTCATGGCTTATGTCATTTTTTATTTTTCCGTCCTCTCCAGATTAAAAATCCGGTAATGGGTAATGAAGCACAAACCAGACTTAATATAAAGGCTAAAATTTTTCCGGGCAGTCCTAAAATAGCACCGATGTGGGTGTCATAATTAGCTGCAATTGCCTTTTCTCCTAAATTTTTGTCTTTGTGGTCATGTACGTGTAATAATTCTCCGGTATTTTCATCAAAAATAAGACTGTGGTTAACGTGGTAAGAATACGATAATTGTTTTACGAATACTGAATAATTCGGATGTTCATGGTCGTCAATGTGTGGATGTCCAAAATCCAATGAATAGCCATAAGCGTCAGGGTAAAGCTCTTCCACTTTTTTACCGATTTTATCCAGAGTAGTATCCGTTCTTAATTCGATTGGCGCTTTCGTTTTGATATGTGAAAAATCAGGATAGGCAGTACTCCCTCCTGAAAATGCAAAATAAATAGCCGCCTGAATGAAGAAAAACGAATAGTATAAACCCGTAATTGCGACAATCAATGCCAAAAATGAAGCGTAAAAACCAAGGATATTATGTAGATCGTAGTTTTTTCGTTTCCAGTTTTTTACATTTTTCCAGTTGAACCAAAAGCGTTGTTTTCTGGCTGCTTTGTTTTTTGGCCACCAAAGAATAATCCCTGAAATTAACATAAAGATGAAAATCAAGGTTGGAATACCACAAATGTAAGCTCCCCATTCTGCTCTGAAAAGAAAACTGTAATGGATTGATTTTACAATGTTGAAGAAATCACTGGTTTCATCGTAAACAGCCAGTACTTCTCCATTGTAAGGATTTACATATACCGATTTGTAGATTACATATTCATCAAAGTAATTCCAAGCTTTAGGATTGTGTTCATAATAGTAAAAAATATAGCTTAAACTTTTATCAACCGGAACGTTTACCCAATGAACAGGATATTTTTCTTTGGTATGGTCATTTACTTTCTTTTCCAGGACTTTTAAAGGTAATACAGCTTTTGTGCTGGTGTTTTTCTCCTGGTGGTAAATAGCATCATCTCTGAGAGAGTCCGTTATTTCTGCCTGAAAAGCATAAAGCGCGCCAGTTATGGAGATTATAAATACAAAAAGACCTATGGTCAATCCTAACCAAAGGTGAATTTTTTTAATGCTTTTCTTTATGGAGCTTTTTTTCATGTTATTAAGGTAAAAAACTCCCCAAACGAATGGGGAGTTATTCAAACAAAAAATAAAACAAATGGACTTCGTTTAAAATTTATAGCTAACAGTTAACCTTCCGTTGATTCCTGGTTCACTTTGCCAGTAAACAATTTGATTTGGAGGTGTTGAGCTGTCTATAGTTGCGGCACCGGAATACAAATATTTATTTAAAATGTTGTTTACGTTAGCTGCAATGGTGATATGATTGTTTTTCCATGTAAGGCCACCGTCCAATCTGAAATAATCAGGTAAATTAGAGTCATTATTTGCACCCCAATCCCATGAAGAACGGCCAACCTGGTATTGGTATCCGATAGATGCACCAAGACCTTTTAAGAAAGATGTGTTTCTGAAGCTATAGTTTAACCAACCGTTTGTCATGTGTTTTGAATGACCGGCAACTTTTGTACCCACTCTACTCTGTACAATGTCTTTTGTTATTTCTACATCAGTGTTGGCGTAGTTTAAAATAATATTTAATTCAGGAGTGATTTGTCCCTGCATATCAAACTCGATTCCTTTTGATCTGACTTCGCCTAATTGTATACTGATAGGAGAGCTAGGATTAGAGAAGTCGCCTACGACAATGTTTTCTTTAGTGATTTGGAAGGCTGTTAATGTTGTTTTAAGCCTGTCTTTGAACCATGATTTCTTTAAACCGGCTTCGATATCTGTTGCAACTTCCGGTTTGAAAGGAGTTAGATTAGAGCTTAAACCAGTCTGAGGCATAAATGATTGATCATAAAGACCATAAAAAGTTAGATTAGGTATGATGTCGTAACTCACACCGAATCTTGGTGTAAAACGTGCTTTTTTGCTGTTTTGTTTATAAGCAAACACATTACCTTCAGAAAAACGGCTGGCAAGAGTTACTCTCAACTTATTGTCCAATGCCCAGATTTCATCCTGTGCGTAAAATGAATAATAGTTAACACCTTGGTGATTTGCAGCTCCTCTTTCTTTAACTGACTTTGATCGGTCAAATGTAGGGAAAACAGCATTTCCGTATACTGGGTTAAAAATATTAAAGGGAGTCATTGGGTTATCAATTAAAGCAGCTTGACCCCAATCAGCATAATAGCTTAAGTTTCTGGTATCAAAACCTCCCATGATTTTATGTGTCAATGAGCCTGTTGTGAATTCACCGTTAGTATAAATCTGAGCCAATTCGTTTCTGTTCAAGGCATCCCAAATGTTTACATAGCGAGTCATATCTCCGTTATCTGCCAAAGTGTTTACCCATGTACTGGCACCTACCTGATCAAGACGCATATACATATATTGTGCTTCAATAGACCATTTATCACTGAATTTATGGCTGAAGTTTGTTAACAAACTTAATTCCTCAATATCTGTTGTAGGGAATCCCTGGTCGATATTTGTAAAATTTCTGGATAAACTTCCAAAACCACTTGAAGCAGGTGCAAAAACATAAGCAGCACCAATCATCTGTTTGGCTTGCTGATATGTGAATTCAGTAGTTAATGAAGTGTTGTCTGAAAATTCATATCTGATTGAGGGAACAATGCTGTATCTGCTGTTTTTTTCAAACTCGCGGTTTGTTTCGGCAGTTTGATACATACCGTTGATTCTGTATTGTAATTTTCCATCCGGTGTTAATGCTCCTCCTGAATCGAGAGATCCTCTTAAAGCATTGAAGTTACCGCCTGTAAACGAAATTTCATTAATTGATTTTTTTGTTGGTTTTTTAGTGACAACATTATAAAACCCTCCAGGCTCGCCGGCAGACATCATAAATCCAGACGGACCTTTAACAAACTCAATACTTTCAACCATTGATAAGTCTTCTGAAAGTGGACCCCATGGCATTTCTACATTCATACCGTTGCGGAAAGCGGGTAGTTTGAATCCTCTCATGTTGATTCTGGCAAAATGGCCCCAATGCTCAATCATTTGTGCACCACTTACATTTCGGGTTACATTTTCCATCATATTGTTGATACCCTGATTTTTTAGAGCTTCACCGGTTACAACCTGTATGTTTTGTGGGATTTTTGCAATCTCTGTCTTTAGTCTTAAAGAACTTGAAGTTTTTACTGTTGAGAATTTATTGGTACTACCATTCACTGAAACTTCATTTAGGCCCTTAATTGAATCTTTCTTCGCTTGGTTTTTTTCCTGTGCTTGTAGGGACAGTCCAAGCAACAAGACAAGAGAAGATGTTAAGAATTTTTTATTCATCTTATTTGGATTAAATTAAAATAACGATGCAAATATAAGTTGGAATAAAAGTAAAAACAAAATTTATTTAGACTTAATCTAAATAAATTTTTAACAGTCTGAAAGCCAAAAGTTTTAAAAACTTGAAACTGAAGACTTGAAAGCTGGAACAAAAATTGTATTTTTGCACTCCAAAATAGAAGAATAGCATTATGTTAGACAGACTGCAATATGTAAAACAACGTTTTGATGAAGTTTCGGATTTGATTATCCAGCCGGATGTTATTGCCGATCAGAAGCGTTATGTACAGTTGAATAAAGAATATAAAGATTTGAAAGCTCTTGTTGATAAAAGAGAAGAGTATATCAATCTTGATGGAAATATTAAAGAAGCAAAAGAAATTATTGCTGACGGTTCAGATGCAGAGATGGTGGAAATGGCCAAAATGCAGTTGGATGAAGCGCAGGAGCGCCTACCACAATTAGAAGAAGAAATCAAATTCATGTTGATTCCTAAAGATCCTGAAGACGCTAAAAATGTTATGGTGGAAATCCGTGCCGGTACCGGTGGTGATGAGGCTTCGATTTTTGCAGGGGATTTGTACCGTATGTATACCAAATACTGTGAAACCAAGGGTTGGAGAACTACTGTTGTGGATTTAAACGAAGGAACTTCTGGCGGATTCAAAGAAATTATTTTTGAAGTAACCGGAGAAGATGTTTACGGTACTTTGAAGTTTGAAGCTGGTGTTCACCGTGTGCAACGTGTACCGCAAACCGAAACGCAAGGACGTGTGCATACTTCTGCAGCGACAGTTATGGTGTTGCCGGAAGCTGAAGAATTCGATGTGCAGATTGATATGAATGATGTGCGTATTGATTTTTTCTGTTCTTCAGGACCGGGTGGACAATCGGTAAATACTACAAAATCAGCTGTTCGTATGACGCATATCCCTACAGGTTTGGTAGCGCAGTGTCAGGACGAAAAATCGCAGCATAAGAATAAAGACAAAGCATTAACGGTATTACGTTCGCGTTTATACGAAAAAGAGTTGGCCATTAAACAGGAAGAAGATGCTAAAAAGCGTAATTCACAGGTAAGCAGTGGTGATCGTTCTGCAAAAATCAGAACGTACAACTATCCGCAAGGTCGTATAACCGACCATAGAATTGGGATGGATATCTTTGATATGGACGGTGTGATGGCTGGAAAGATCCAGAAATTCATTGATGAACTTCAATTGGTAGCAAACACGGAGAAGCTTAAGGAAAGCGAAGTATATTAAAAGTAAAGCCCTGATTTTTCAGGGCTTTTTTTATGGTTGGTCATACTAATTTTGTTAAATTCACGTTAATAAGGACGGAATATTTTTAATGCAAATTTAGCAATCAATGAACCGAACGATGAAAAAGCTGCTCACAGGAATTTTAGTTTTGTTGTGTTCTCTAGACATAAGTGCACAATCTTATTTAGGGTATTATCATGATAATTATGCGGGTGTACAATCTGTATTGTTTAATCCTGCATCTATAGCCGATTCTAATTTCAGGGCAGATATCAATTTGTTTTCTGCCAGTATTACCGGAACCAATGATTATTACGGCATAAATGTCTTCGATCTGTTTAAAAGCAACTATAATTTAGAAACCCAGGCCAAACAATTCCGCTCTGATTCCAATAATTTTATTCTGAATGCCGATTTAATGGGGCCTTCCGTCATGTTCAATATTAAACCGAAACATTCATTGGCTTTGGTTACCAGAGCAAGAGCTGTTGTAAATATTCATGATATCAATGGTGAAGTGTTTAATCAGTTAACAGATGATTTCAATTCAAATCAGGATTTTAACTTAGATGCCGGTAACTTCAATATGACCGGAAATTCATGGGGAGAATTTGGATTGTCCTATGCCGGAGTTTTTATGAATAAAGGAAAACATTTTCTGAAAGGAGGTTTTACGTTGAAATACCTCCAGGGAATTGCCAATACGTATTCACAGGGAAATAATGTGACGGTGAATTATGATTATAATGGTGTTCCTCCGCTGAATACGATTGCAACAACAGGAACTTTAATTTATGGAGGGAATTCAGATTTCTCAAAAAGTTTCAATGAATTGGATTTCGATTCAAAATCAAGTGGAATAGGAGGTGATATTGGATTTGTGTACGAATACCGCCCCGATTTTAAAAATTTTACGGCCAATGAATATAAATTGCGTTTGGGATTATCGGTAACCGATATAGGTTCAATCATGTATGATGATAACGTCCAAAAAACATATGATTTAAATCAAACCGTAACCGAAGCCCAATACGAAGGTGCGGATTCTATGGGAGAGTTTCTGGATAATAATTATACTGTAACAGAAGCTAAAGATTCAAAAAAAGTAACCCTTCCGACGGCACTCCATGCTAATCTTGACTGGAATTTGTACCGTAAGTTTTATGTGAATGTCAATGGAGATCTCAATTTGATTGATAAGAAAAAATTGAATGCCTCAGCTTTTGCTAATACGGTTTCGGTTACACCAAGATACGAAACTAAATTTTTCGGGTTTTACTTACCATTGAATTATATGGATTACCGTGGTTTTCAAGCCGGGGTCGGTTTTAGGGCAGGTCCTCTTTTTGTAGGTTCCGGTTCGGTGATAACCAATTTAATTTCAGACGAATCAAAAGGATTTGATATTCATGCCGGATTGAAAATTCCAATTTACAAAGGTGCCGGAAAAATTGATAAACCGAAAGAAGTACCAGTGACACCTGTGACTCCTAAAGTAGCTGATAAGGATTCTGATAAAGACGGATTAATGGATTCTGTTGATAAATGTCCAAACCAGGCCGGTGCAAGGGAAAATAACGGTTGTCCTTGGGGTGATTCTGATAATGACGGCGTTCTGGATAATCTGGATAAATGCCCGGCCGTTCCCGGTGCAAAAGATAACGAAGGCTGTCCGTATAAGGATAGTGACGGAGACGGAGTTTTTGATAAAGATGACAGATGTCCAACAGTGAAAGGTACCATTTCTAATTTTGGTTGTCCTGAAATTGGAGAAGATGTAGTGAGAAAGCTGAATGATTACGCTAAAACTATTTTGTTTGATGTGAACAAATCAACATTCCAGCAAAGAACATATCCTGTTTTACAAGCCATGGTAGTCATTCTGAAAGAATATCCGGCTGCAAAATTCTCGATAGAAGGACATACTGACAGTGATGGTGCTGCAGATATAAATCTAAAACTTTCAGAGAGCAGGGCAGTTGCCGTAATGAGTTATTTGGTTGAAAAAGGGATCGATGCATCCCGATTGTCTTCTAAAGGATATGGAGAAGCTAAACCGATTTCCACAAATAAAACAAAAGTGGGTAAAGCACTTAACAGAAGAGTTGAAGTAAAGCTGGTAAAATAAACCGTTTGGAAATAATAAAAAAATAAGCCTCAATTTAGAGGCTTATTTTTTTACTGAAAATTTATTGGCTATATATTGAATGCCGAATCCGGCGAGTTTCTTAAAAAGATTATTGGATTTCCCATTGATAAGTTTATTTGATATCAGTTCTGTTGTTAAACCTAACAAAGTACCGGCTAACCCTGTTTTTACTGATGGAGACGGAGACATGAAGGCAGACAAAACATTACTTACAATGCTTTCGGGTTTCATGCTTTCAATGGTTACTTCAAACTGATCCTTAAGTTCAGCGTATTCCATCCGTTGCTTCACTTCCAATACAGCAATAAGGTTGTTCAGTTTTTCTGTGGATGATAAGTTATTCATAGTGTTCAGGATTTAATTCTTCATCAAGATTGACATTTTTGAGAAGTTTCGTTACGATTCTGTCGCTTATCGGATTTTTCAGCCATTGCCATTGATACAAATAAACAGCAACAGAAATAATTAGATAAAACCCGGAAACAATCAGAAATCCTAAATACGAAGATTGTAAAATTTCACTGATCCATAAACTTAGGCCAATGTTCAGAAAAAAGATGAACATGGCAACAATCAAAAGGATTACCAATTTTGATGTTACTGAAGAAACAATATCGGCAGTTTTTTCTACCATATTCAATTTCAATAAATCAATACTTGTTTTAGTAAAGTTTTCAGTTTTACTAATCAGTAATTTCTTGTTTGTTGCCATTGTGTTCATCTTAATGCATTTTAAATGATTGTTTTATTAATGTCCTTGATGTTGCTCAGATTGACTTTTGCTTCATCAATTACTTCTTCTGCCTGATTGGTAAACTTAGATACCTGTTCAGAGGCTTTATTGGCTAAGTTTTCCAAAGAACTTTTTAGGTTGTTTTTTAATTCATTTCCCTTGGAAGCAATTTTTTTTCGGGTTTCACTTCCTTTATCGGGAGCTAATAAAATTCCTAAAGCAGCACCGGCAGCCGCTGCACCCAGTAGTCCTAAAACGATGTGACTTGTTTTCATGATTTTTAAATTTATGGGTTATACTTTAAATTGTTTTTCCTTTAATCAGTCTCAGTAAAATAGCAATAACTGCAATGATTAATAAGAGGTGTATTAAACTACCTGCGCTATATACAAAAAATCCTAAGGCCCATAGTATTACCAATACCACCGCTGCCATATATAATAAGTTTTGCATGACTGTTTTGTTTTAATTTTAAAATTTGAATGCAATATATAAGTTGGCGTTACTGTTTTTAGCATCCAATGCATTATATGCTGTTCCGCCTATTTGTTGTTCTTTTCCAACGGTCGTTAGTCCGTAGTTATATCGTAATCCGATACCGATGTCTTTGAAGTCAAATCCGACTCCACCAGATAAACCGGCATCAAACCTGTTGAAATCATCTTCATCCAAATCAGTAAAAGTAGCTGAACCGTCTGATGATACGTTTTTTATTTTGGAGTCCACCAAAAAAGCAAGGTATGGACCAAAATGTAAATTGAAATTTGGTGTGATATTCGCTTTAATCAGCATCGGAACTTCCAGATAGCTTAAAGTGAATTTACGGGTTCCGCTGTCAAAAATGTTATTGTATGTTACTTCTGAACCTTTGGTTGTAAAATTAAACTCGGGCTGGAATGAAACACCGCTGCTAAGAGGCATATTTCCATAAAGACCGATGTTGAGACCCACCAACATATTTTTGTCGTCTACATCTTTTACATACATATTGGAAAAATTGACACCACCTTTCAAGCCTACACTCGGTTCTGTTGAAACCTGTGCATTTGCCTGATTCAATAAAGATAAGATCATAACTGCTGTGATAGCGATACATTTGTTTACGTTTTTCATGGTATTTGAAATTTATTGTTTTTATAATTTTAGTAATACAGTAAACAAGAACTAAGCCATGATTATTGAAAAGTGTACAAATGAATCATGGCTTTTAGCCCCAATTCGTTCTTGTTTTTTTTGCTTACGGCAACTATATGAAAGATTTATTTCTATGAACTTATACAACAAAGTTGCTACGAATTCGGAAGTAATATGTTACAGGATTTTTTGAACATGTTACACAATTTTAATTTCCTCATGATTTGTGTCAAGAATAATCTTTGCTGTTTGTATTACAAAGATGCTTTGAATTGCTTAGGTATGTGTTACAGAATTTTTACGCTCTGTTACAGAATTTTCACACGGTGTGATTTAAGTAAAAAAAATCCCGATTGTATCGGGATTGTATGTTGTTGATTTTAAGATTCTTTCGGAAGGTAAATGCTGAAAATAGCCCCTTTGTCCGGATTTCCTTCGGCAAAGATGTAGCCTTTGTGGTTTTCGACAATTTTTTTACAGATGGCCAATCCGATTCCGGTTCCGTCATATTCTGTTTTTCCGTGAAGACGGCTGAATAAGGCAAATATTTTTTCGGCATATTGCTGGTCAAAACCGATGCCGTTATCTTCAAAAGTGATTTTATGATATTTGTCCTTGACTGAAAGGTTCAAGATGGCTTCATTTTCGGCAATAATTTCAGTTTGTCTGATTTCGATAAACGGAGCAACATTTTCCTTACTGTATTTTAATGAATTATGAATTAAATTAGTGAACAGTTGTTGCATTTGGAACGGAATTGCATTTAAAACCGGAAGTTTGTCATACTTAATTGTTGCTTTGGTATCTTCAATGAATTGGTTTAATTCAGTTTTTGAATTTTCAAGAAGTGTATTCAAGTCTGTTTTTTCAAATACACTTTCGGCTCTTGTTGTTCTTGAAAATTGTAATAAATCATCAATAAGTACGCGCATTCTTCCAGCTGAAACTTTAATACGGTTTAAATATTGCTGCCCGGCTTCCGAAATTGCTCCGTATTCTTTCTCAATTAGTCTTGAAATAAATGTTTCTATTTTACGCAGCGGTTCCTGTAAATCATGACTTGCCACATAATTGAACGCTTGTAATTCCTTGTTGTTTGCTTCCAGAATTCGGTTTCTTTCTTCTAACTCCTGACCGGCAGTAATTTCATCGGTAATATCAGTTGTGGTGCCAATTAAAATGTGCTCGCCGGATTTGTTTTCAACGACTCTGCCTATTGCCTTGAAGTGACGTAAAGTTCCGTCTTTTCTTATGACACGGTACATGAAAGGAGCTAATATCTCCTGATGGATCATTTTGTATGAAGTTTCTTTTACACCATTAATGTCTTCAGGATGAACATGTTTAAGGAAATCTTCCCGCGTGGCTTTGAAGCTTTTAGGTTCATAGCCAAATAAACGGTATTCGTTGTCTGAAAAAATATATTCATAAGTTTCCAGATTTAAAAACCAGGTTCCATAATTCCCCACTATTTCAGCCAGATTGGATGATTCGTTTGCAACGATTAATTCGTCGTTATTCTGTTTGATGTTGTTCAGATCAGCATTCATCTTGAAATAAGCCAGTGATAATAATCCAAGAATAAATAACAATAAAAGATAAATGATGACTGGTGTTATGTTTTGGTTGTCTTCATAGTTGGCTTTTCTGATGTCGAGTAGCTTTTCTTCAAGTTTTACCATTTTGTTTACCTGCACCTTGATGTCATAAATTGCTTTTTTACCGGAAAGCAATTCATCGGAAAAGTTATCGGTATGAGTGCCGGATTCCACAATTTTGAAAGCATGGTTTACATTCTCATATTTGGCGATGACCAGTTTTTCAAGTATTTCGGTGTTTTTTCGCTGTTCCGGATTTTCTTCAGTGAGTTTTTTTACTTTATCAAGTGATTTTTGAACGTCTTTTTTGTAGATATTGATGGCAAATTTTATCGTTTGGTCTTTGGTTAACAGATAATCTCTTTTGGCGACTTCTATATCTTTAATGTCGGCATATAAGTGCTCTAATTCGATGGCAGTTCTATAGGTATGATTGACCCATTTCGCTGAATTTGAAAGCGAATGAATATGCTTGAGGCTGATACCCGCTATGAAAAAAATAATGGCGATGGAGATAACGAATATCACCTTCAGAAATAACGGGGGTCTATAGATTTTTATAAAGTCCATGATTACATCCGCAATAAGAAATTATCCTTGTTTAAACCCGAAGTATGGTATTGCCAATTGATTGTTACCACATCAGAAAGTACCTTTTTTAAGGTGTTGAAATCGGAAGGTTTCTTAATGTAAATATTAGCACCGCTAACAAACGTTTCTTCGATATGTTCTTCTGATGAAGAGGTTGAATAGATAGCGATGGCTATATTGTCAAATTTTGGATTGGACTTAATTTCATGTAAAGCCTCCAGACCGTTTTTGCGGGGCATGTTTAAGTCCAAAAAAAGAACTTCCGGAAGAATAGCATCTTCCTGGTTCAGATAATCCATTAATTCGACACCGTCATTAAAAGTTTGTACTTTAGTGCTTATTTTCAATTCCGAAAAAGCATCGGTGAAAAATAATCTGTCGTCTTCATCATCATCGGCAAGGATAATGTGGATATATTCTTTTTCCATATTGTGCTATTTGGTATTGGCTATTTCCCTTCTTTTGGCAATAATACGCTGAAATTGTGAAGGTGTGATTCCTGTTGTGTTTTTGAATTGTGTACTCAAATGTGCGACACTGGAATAATTGAGTTTATAGGCAATTTCGGTGAGAGTCAGTTTGTCGTTTACAATGAGCTGCTTGGCGTATTCAGTTTTTTGGATGATTATATAATTCTCAATGGAAGTATACGTTACTTCGCTGAATAAATTGGATAAATATCCGTAACTGTGATTCAATTTGTCTGCCAGATAGGCTGAAGCTTTTACTGATGGTGCATTTTCACTGAAAACCATTTCGATAATAGCATCTTTAATTTTTTGTACCAAAACCGTTTTCTGGTTTTCGATGATTTCGATACCAAATTCACTGAAAATTGAAGAGATTTCTTCCAGTTTTTCATCAGAAACAGCAGTAAGAAATTCGACTTCACCAAAACCTGTGATGTTGAATTTTATGTCCAATTCTGACAGTTTTTCCTCCAGAATTTTCCTGGTCAAAATATTGAAGTCAAACTTTAAGAATGCTTTCATAGCTATTGGTTTTGTTCGTTAATTGATTTTAACTGTATCGACTCAGAGGCAATATTATGACCTTTTTGTAATAATGTTTTAAAAACTCTCAGCATGATATCACTGCGCAAGCGGGAAGCTGATGCATTTACATTTTCGGTTTTGAACCAAAACTGTGCCCTGACAATAATTGAACCTGAATTGATTTCATCAATGACAACCCTTGGTGACGGACTTTTTTCGACCTTCTCAAAACCCTTCAGGATATCTTCGATAACTTTAATTGCCTTTTCGGTGTCCTCGTTATTTTCGATGCTGATGGAAAATTCGGAACGCAGCAAATTATCGTACGTATGGTTAACCAATAAATTTTTAACCAACATGGCATTCGGAATAAAGACTTCTTTTCCGTCAGATGTTTTAATGATGGTTTCCCGAAGTGACATTTCGGTTACACGGCCTCTTACACTTTCAATTTCGATTAAATCACCTACTTTGAACGGTCTGCGGAAGGCCATTAAAATTCCGGCCAGAAAATTTTCACCTATGTCTTTAAGTGCAAAACCAATGATGAAAGTAGTAATTCCGGCTCCTGCCAATATTCTGTCGGTCACATGACCCCAACCCAATATACTTAAGCAGATAATCACCAGGATAACCGTAAGGATAAATGCAATCAGGTTTACCAGAAAGTCGCTGGCTAATGAATCTTCCGATTTTTTATCGATGTAATCAAAAGCAATTTTCTTTAATTTTTTTATGGCAAAATACCCAATAACCAGCAGTATGATTGCTATGATGATCAACGGGAATTTGGCTATAAAGAAATGTTGGATTTCTTCCAGCGTCTGATTAAGGGTTTTATATTCCAGTAAAATACTTGTCATTTTGATTTATGTTGTTTCTTCTGATTCTTTTTGTTCCCTGATTTCTTCCCAATGCTCGAGCCTTATTTTGGCTTTGCTTTTTAAATGTTCTTCTGAGGGTTCGCCTATAAGGAAACCGTAAGGTCTTAGGTTTGGTGTGTGGTCAAAAATAATTTTCAAAGAGGCTGTAATCGGTAACGCCAGAATCATTCCGGCTGTTCCCCAAAGCATTGAGAACAATACTAAGGAAACTATCGATATAAAAGCATTGACACTTACTTTTGAACCGGTTATTTTCGGGGTGATGAAGTTTCCTTCCAAAAACTGTACAAATCCAAATATACCAATCACACCAAGTGAATACCAAGCCGAATCTTTAGTAGCCAAAGCAACCAGTGCCGGTAAAAGCGACCCGATGATAATTCCTATGTAGGGAATCAACAATAAAAGTGCTGCCAGAAACCCGAAGAAAATTGCATTTTCAATTCCAAGTAAAAGCAATCCCACACTGTTTAAAACTCCCACAATAAGCATTACTGTAAATAATCCCAGAAGATAACTTTTTTGTACATCATAAATCTTATCCAGGATGATATTCAGGAATTTGTTATTTTTCTCCGGGAAAGCTTTATGGATAAATTCAACGAAAAATTTTCGGTATAATAAGAGAAAGAAAATGTAAATCGGGATTAAGAATAAATCACTCAAAATACCCGTTGAAGAACTTAAAAAGTCCCCGATTTTTGAAAAATTATTACGGATCAGTGTTTCAAACTTGATTTCATTCTGGTCTACTAACCTGCTTTTGTTTAAGCCGAAATTGTTTTCGAAATAAGTCAGTGTTTCGTTGTATAATTCGGTTAATTTAGTCGTATATAAATCACTTTTCCCTACAAAATTTGAAATCTGTGCACTGATCAGCCAAATCAAAGTACCGATTATAAAACCAAGTATCAATAAAACTGTCAATGCTGAAAAAATGCGATTGAAACGTAATTTTTGCTCAAGGAAATTGACAATTGGAAAAACCATCACACTCAATATAACCGATATTAATAATGGTACCAAAAAAGGCTTCATGATATAAAGGATCGAGATGATGGCAATTAACGATATAAGATTGTATGCTAACTGGGCTGTAGGATTTGATGCAGGTAATTTCATACGTAAATTTAAAAATTTAATTGAAACACGATTCTTCTGCATATGATTTTTATTTTAAAAGCCCTGATAATTCAGGGCTTGAAATTTTTTTATTGGAAGAACTTATTTTCCGAGCGGGAAATTGTAGGTGACTCCAAGTCCTAAACTGCCGGTGTCATAATTTTGTGAACCTATCTCACCTTTACTTCCGGTAAATACTTTGGTGTATTGCAACGAAATGTTCCAATGCCAGTTGTGCCAGCCTATTTCGGGTTTAATGTAAAGTCCTCCATCCGGTCTTTCCACGTCTGAATTATCGGCTACTTTTTCCAATCCGGTAATAAATCCGTACCCAACGTCACTTCCGAAGAATAATCCCGCTTCTTTTGAGTAAATCCTGATCATACCTGCAACAGGGATTACCCCAAAATCATTGTTTTCCAATCCGTCATTGTCTTTGCCAAAATATTGTTTGTATCCGGTGGCTAGACCTAAACCGAATCCCGGAGTAATTAAATTCTGGTAGGCAAAGTCGACACCTGCGGACATGGATGCATTTGATGAAGGAAGTGCAACTCCTGCATTTGCACCAATTTTAAACATATTGGTCATGTCTTCATGCTGTGCATAAACAAATCCAACACTTAATAAACTCAACCCAAGTATCAGTTTTTTTAAAGTCGTTTCCATAATATGATTATTTTAATGTTTCTAATTTGTTGTGTTTACCTTACAAAGTTCTGATTAGTCCTTAAGCTTTTTGTTACAGGATTTTTCTGTATTGTTATATAATTTTGAGAATTGGGTGACAACTTCGTACTTTTGCAACACAACTTAAAAAAATGACAACACAACAACTTCACTCACAAATTCAGGCTAAAAAATCATTTTTATGTATTGGTCTGGATGTCGATTTAAAAAAGATTCCAAAGCATTTATTAGAAACTGAAGATCCAATCTTTGAATTCAATAAGGCTATCATTGATGCGACACATAATTTATGTGTTTCCTATAAGCCAAATATTGCTTTTTATGAAGCATATGGATTGAAAGGATGGCAATCATTGCAGAAAACCATTCAGTATATTAATCAAAACCATCCTGATATTTTTACAATTGCCGATGCTAAAAGAGGTGATATCGGGAATACATCTTCCATGTATGCGAAAGCTTTTTTTGAAGATTTAGAATTTGACTCGGTTACTGTAGCACCTTATATGGGGAAAGATTCGGTTGAACCGTTTCTGGCTTTTGAAAATAAACATACCATTATGCTGGCATTAACCTCAAACGAAGGTGCTTTTGATTTCCAGACGCAAAATGTTGAAGGGAAGGAATTGTATAAAGTGGTTTTGGAAACTTCCAAAAAGTGGAAAAATGCACAAAACCTAATGTATGTGGTTGGTGCAACTAAAGCAGAATATTTCACGGAAATACGTAAAATTGTTCCGGACAGTTTTTTGTTGGTTCCGGGAGTTGGAGCACAAGGCGGAAGTTTGTCAGAAGTGTGCCAATATGGAATGAATGAAAATGTAGGATTACTGATTAATTCTTCCCGTGCTGTTATTTATGCTTCAAGTGGTTTGGATTTTGCTGATAAAGCAAGAGAAGAAGCACTGAAACTCCAACAGGAAATGGAACTCATTTTGAAAAAATAATTATAAATTTTGGCAGAAACTATTTTTAAAGATCAGTTGGGAAACCAACATGTTTTTGAAACCGCTCCTAAAAGAATTGTTTCATTAGTACCTTCACAAACAGAATTGTTGTATGATTTAGGGTTGGAGGAAAGTATTGTCGGTATTACTAAATTCTGTGTACATCCTTTTCATTTTAAATCAACAAAAAAGATTGTTGGCGGTACTAAAAAAATACATATTGATAAAATCAAAGCTTTAGAGCCTGATATCATTATTTGTAATAAAGAAGAAAATACAAAGGAGATTGTCGATTCCCTGCAAGGTGTTTGTCCGGTTTGGGTTACTGATATCTATACTGTTGAGGATAATAACCAGATGATATTTGATTTCGGACAGTTGTTCAATAAGCGGACAGAAGCGATGAAGTGGCTTGATAAAATTAACTTTGCCCACAAAGATTTCTTGAATTTCATCAAAAATTTCGAATCACAGAAAGTAGCTTATTTTATTTGGGCAAATCCTTATATGGTAGCCGGAGGTAATACCTTTATCAATGAACTTTTGGAATTAAATAAATTTGAAAATATTTATGCCAATAATGAGAAGTATGAAGGCAGATATCCGGAAGTAGTGGTGCAGAAAATGCGTATTCAGGGTGATCCGGATATTATTTTTCTTTCTTCGGAGCCATTTCCGTTTAAGGACGAGCATGCTTTTGAATTAGGCAGGCATACCCATCATGCCAAAACTGTTTTTGTTGATGGTGAAATGTTTTCATGGTACGGAACACGATTGGTTAAAGCCTTTGATTACTTTAAGAAACTACGTGCCCGTATTGGTGAAATGCATTTGCACTACCATTAAAAATAATCTATCTTTATTTGGATTCATTACAAATAAAAAATTATTTTTGCATCACAAATCATTCTAAAATACTACACTTATGAAAAATATTCTATCAGGATTACTGATTGTTTCTGCCGGTTGTGTTTCTTTATTCTCTTGCTCAGGCGATTCGGATAATGGAGGAGGTGCTTCTATTTCAAAGCAGGATGTATTAAAAAACTATGCTAATATTGCTTATGAAAATTACAAAAAAGCATACGATGACGCTGTTGTTTTAGAAACTGCAATTACAACTTTTACCGCAAATCCTTCCCAGGTAAATTTTGATGATGCGAAATCTAAATGGAAAATTGCACGTGAAAGTTACGGTACTACAGAAGCTTTCCGTTTTGCAGACGGACCAATTGATAATGCTGAAGGTCCGGAAGGTTTGCTGAATGCATGGCCTTTAGATGAAAATTATATTGATTATGTTAATCTTGCTCCAAATGCCGGGATTATTAACAATCCTGGATTATATCCAACTATTGATAAAGCTGTTTTGGAAGGTTTGAATGAACAACAGGATGATAAAAGTATCAGTGTGGGGTACCATGCTATCGAATTTTTGCTTTGGGGACAGGATCTAACGGCTCCTTCTGCAAATTTACCGGGACAAAGGCCTTATACCGATTATCTGACTTCGGGAGGTACTGCCGCTAATCAGGCAAGAAGAGCAGCTTATCTAAATGCATGTGCCGATTTGTTGACTGATAATTTGGCTTATTTGGTTGACCAATGGAAAGTGGGAGGAACTTACAGAAATACTTTTTTAGCAATGCCGGTTGATGATGCATTGAAAAATGTTTATCTGGGAATTGTTACTTTGATTACTGCCGAATTGCCGGACGAGCGTATGCATACTGCTTTGGTGAATATGGATCAGGAAGATGAGCATTCATGCTTCAGTGATAATACGCACAGAGACATAGCTTTAAATCTGCAAGGTGTTATTAATATCTATAGAGGAAATTATGGAGCTGTAAACGGTCCTTCATTAGAAGATTTAGTAAGACTGAAAAGCAATTCTGTTTATCAGAATACAGAAATTTCATTGGATGAAGCAGTATTTAAAGTTGATGAAATTTTAATTCCTTTTGATATGGCAATTTCAGGTGGTCCAAATTCTACCGAAGGAGCTAAAGTTGCAGCAGCACGTTTGCAACTGAAAGATTTCGGAGCTAATTTGCTGGCAGGAGCTACAAAACTTGGAATTACTGTAAACTAATTCTGTAAACAAAATATTTTTACTAGAAGTGTTCTTATTTATAGGAGCACTTTTTTTATTTTTGGGCATGCAAAATATTTTAAAATTATTTCTTTTTTCAGTAGCTATCTGTTTGGTAGCGTGTAACTCGGAGGAAGAGTATACATTGGTACCTGAAGAGGGAGAAGAGCTTTTAGGAGGTTCGTCGACTGTTTTTAATGCTTCAGCTGAAGCGTTTGGTTTCGCTTCTAAAGATTTAACGATAGATGAAGAAGCTGATTTTGCCGTAGGGAATTCATTTTTCAGACAAAGTTGGATTTCAGCACCTTCTTCAACAACAGCACGTGATGGTTTAGGGCCTTTCTTTAATGCAATTACTTGTTCAAGCTGTCATTTTAAGGATGGAAGAGGACGTCCTCCCATGTTTGACGGTGAATTGGGAAAAGGATTGTTGTTGCGGTTAGGTATACCGGGAATACATGCTAACGGTGGCTCACTGCCTGATCCGAATTATGGCTCCCAATTACAGGATAATGCCATTTTAGGACAAACTATAAAAGGAAATTATACGATTACTTATCAAATCACAACCGAAACCCTTGCTGACGGTACTGTAGTTGAACTTCAAAAACCAATTTACCAAATCAGTAATTTAGGTTACGGACCTTTGGCACCAAATGTTATGGTTTCTCCACGCGTAGCCAATCAGATGATAGGGATGGGATTACTAGAAGCAGTGCCGGAAAATACAATTTTAGGATTTATAACTGCTAATAATGCAAATGGTGTTTCAGGAAAGGCAAACTATGTATATGATGTTGAAAGTAATTCGCAAAAATTGGGAAGGTTTGGATGGAAAGCCAATCAGCCAAGTGTGCGCCAACAGGTAGCCGGTGCTTTTCTTGGTGATTTAGGAATTACTTCTCCGGTATTTCCAAATGAAAACTGCCCTACAGGTGTTGATTGTGGTTCAATCCCTAATGGTGGAACGCCTGAAATTGAGAGTGCTAATTTCAACCGTGTGGTTTTATATTCGAGTTCTCTGGCGGTTCCGGTGCGTAGAAATTATAAAGATCAGGATGTACTGAAAGGCAAAAAGATATTTGAAGAGATTAATTGTGTATCCTGCCATATATCCAAAATGCAAACGGGTAATAATCATCCTATAGTGGCGATGAGAAACCAAACAATACGACCGTTTACCGATTTGTTATTGCATGACATGGGAGAAGGCCTGGCAGATAATTCGCCTGATTTTCTGGCTTCGGGAACTGAATGGAGAACCCAGCCGTTGTGGGGAATCGGATTGATAAATGTAGTGAACAGCCATACCCGGTTATTGCATGACGGAAGAGCGAGAAGCGTTACGGAAGCTATTATGTGGCACGGTGGTGAAGCCCAAATTTCCAAAAATAGATTCAAACAGCTTTCCACTGAAAAGAGAAACCAGCTTTTAGCTTTTATCAATTCGCTTTAATTTTCAAATGTGATTAATTATACGGTTTACAAAAACGAATCAAGTGACCAATGGGTGACTTTTGTGCATGGAGCAGGAGGAAGTTCATCCATCTGGTTTAAACAAATACGTGATTTTCAAAAGCATTTCAATGTATTGTTGCTTGATTTACGTGGTCACGGAAATTCAAAACAGCCTACTTCGTTTAAAAATCCGTTCCAGAAAAAATATACATTCCAATCAATCGCAACCGATGTTGTGGAAGTAATTGATCATCTTAAAATCGAATCTTCTCATTTTGTAGGGATTTCTTTGGGAACCATTATCATCAGGCAATTGGCAGAAATGCATCCTGAACGGGTAAAAAGCATGATTATGGGTGGCGCAATCCTGAAAATGAATTTCCGTTCGCAGATTTTAATGCGGGTTGGAAATGTTTTTAAGTATGTGTTGCCTTATTTGGTTTTGTACCGTCTTTTTGCTTTTATTATCATGCCGAAAGCAAATCACAAGCATTCCCGTTTGTTGTTTATAAATGAAGCCAAAAAGTTATATCAGAAGGAATTTATAAAATGGTTTAAATTAACGGCCGAGATTAATCCGGTGTTAAAATGGTTCCGTCAGGTTGAACTCAATATACCAACTTTTTACATCATGGGTGAGGAAGATTATATGTTTTTGCCTTCGGTACGGAAAGTCGTTGAGAGTCATTATAGAACGGCAAAATTGTTTGTTGTAGAAAAGTGCGGACACGTTGTGAACGTAGAACAGGCCTCGGTTTTCAATGATCAGGTCTTGAATTTTCTTATGGGATTTAAATAAAAAAGCCGGTATGGAAATACCGACTTTTTTGTAAACTAACCAAACCAAACAAAATTCTATGAATTCTTATGACAAAGGTCAGTATTTTTTTTGAATTCTATTGTTAAGATATTGTTATTATCTTGTTGATTATGAAAAAATTAACGCTTATTTTTTATCTTGTAGAGCAAATACTTTTTTCAGTAAATCAGAAGTTCTTGATGCTAAATTAGTCCGGATGCTTTTTTCCTCAACGGCAACCATTTTGAATACGCCTTCCATCGCTTTATTTGTTGTATAATCTGTTAAGTCAGGGTTTACTTTTTTAACTAACGGAATCGTGTTGTATTTGTTGATGATATTTGTCCATACTTTATCGGCACCAACTTTAGAAAACGAGTTTTTAATCACCGGATTGAATTTAACATACAAAGCCGATGAAGTTGAATTCTCCAGATAAGTTGTAGCCGAACGTTCATTTCCCAATAGTATGTTTTTGGCATCGGTAAATGTCATTTCTTTAATGGCGTCCACAAAGATAGGCGTCGACTCTTTTACGGCATCTTCTGCAGCTCTGTTGATGACTTTCAATCCTTCATCTGCCAGTTTTGACATTCCGATATCACGTAATGCTTTGTCTACCTTTCTCAATTCTTCAGGAAGCAGGATTTTAACCATTTCGTTTTTGTAAAACCCATCCACAGCGGTTAATTTTACAACCTGTTTGTCAATTCCGTTGTTTAAAGCTTCTTTTAATCCTGAAGCAATCTGGGCTTGGGTTAACATACCTTGCGTTTGTGGTAATTGGTTAATTACCTGCTGCATTTCGGCACATCCTGTGAATAATGGTAATGCCGCTAAAATAATTAATGCTTTTTTCATTCGTTTATTTTTTGTCTTGTAATGCAAATACTTTTTTCAATAAATCAGATGTTCTGGAATTTAAATTGGTGCGGATGTTTTTTTCTTCCACAGCAATC
Organism: Flavobacterium amniphilum; assembly: GCF_023634845.1. Classification (GTDB taxonomy): domain Bacteria; phylum Bacteroidota; class Bacteroidia; order Flavobacteriales; family Flavobacteriaceae; genus Flavobacterium; species Flavobacterium amniphilum. The sequence goes on from NZ_JAMLJL010000009.1 coordinate 177,399, forward strand.
ATTTTGAACACGCCATCTAATGCTTTATTGGTCACATAATCATTGATGTCGGGATTTACTTTGGTTACCAAAGGCAGGTTGTTGTATTTTTTGATAATGTTGTTCCAGATTACATCAGCGCCTACTTTTCCGATAGACTGTTGTACAACCGGATTGAATTTGGCATACAAAGGATTACGCGTTGAAGTCTGTAAATAGTTGGTTGCCGCATCTTGATTGCCTAATAAAATATTTTTAGCATCGGTAATGGTGATGTTTTTGATCGCATCGACAAAAATTGGGGTCGATTCTTTTACGGCATCTTCTGCAGCTCTGTTCAGCGCCCTGATTCCGTCATCGGCCAGTTTTGACATTCCCATTTTGCGTAAAGTTTTGTCAACTTTCTGTAATTCTTCCGGCAACAAAATTTTTACGGCTTCATTTTTGTAAAACCCGTCAGTTGCGGTTAATTTTTTAACTTGTATATCAACTCCTTTGTTTAAGGCTTCTTTCAACCCTCCGGCGATATCAAGCCCACCGTCTTTTTTGGTTATGGCCGAAATTTTGTCTTCCGCTTTTTTAATTAAATCTTTGAGTTGTGCATTGCTTACAAATGGAATGAACACGAATAGTAGGATAAACTTTTTCATAAATTAAAATTGGTTTACCAAAGATAAGCAAAGTCCGTGCCTTTTTTTAAAAGCGGAAGAATAGGAGTGTGTTAAAATTACAATCCGAGAATCCCTTTTTTGAGGTTTAACTGTTCCTGTGTGGGGTTTTCAACAGGTGAAATATAAACATCTTCAAGGTAGCCGTCTAATTGTAATCCCATGTCAAATAAATATTCTGTAACAGGAATTCTTTTCATTCCGGTTACATAATCATCAAAAAACCATTGCATGTTTTTTTTCGAAACTTTATTGACAGCAGCAACGATGTCTTTCAGCTCATAAGGGATATTGGTTTTTCCAAATTGTGTATACATTTCTGCCATAAAATCATCAAGTCCTTTTTGGTTGCCGGTAGCTTTCCTGATTTCAATATCCAATCCTAAACCGACCAATGTCCCGCCTCCGTAAACTAAATAGCGGTTTTGGTTTTTATTGGTTCCGGATTCTTTGATGCTGGTTTTGTTTTGTTGTAAATCCCTGATGATGTTATATCTCGTGATTACATTTTCAAAACGTTTGTAAAAAGTCGGTTCATCAATAATTTTTGTATGGGTAAGTAAAATATTGGTCAGATAATCTGTGAAACCTTCTTTGAACCATTCCTCCTGACCTTTTGGGATTATGGTATGGCCATTCCATAAGTGAATGGTTTCGTGCGCCATGATATGTCCCCAGTTTGTACGGCTGTTTTTATTGATTTTACCTTTTATGATTTGGCTGAAACTGTTTCTGAAGGCACTTCCGTCAGTAATTACACTACTTTCATTAACAACGATGAGGTATTTTTTCTTTGGTGAACCGTTAAAAAATTTTGTGGTAGATTCAATAATGGGTTGCATTAATCCAATAAAATCATTTTCATTGGCTTTTATTGTATTTCCCAATGCAAACAAAAGCTCAAAATCACCTATTTTAATTTCCTTTTCATAATGATTTCCAACAAAAATGCAATTGTTCAAAAGAAACCGTAAATCTTCATTTACAATGAAATCGTTTGGTTTGGGAGTTTTAATCCAAGGTGTTGAGGCTTTCCAGTTTTTAGGTAAGGTGAAATGAACCGAGACATTTTTTACATCAGCCAAAACAGGAATGTCAGGAACCATAAAAAGTGAGTATCCTGTAAAAAATAACCCTTCCGGGGTTTTATAGGCAACTTCATCATAACCGCCACAATGCTCCCAGTTTTCGGTATTGTGTTCAGTTATAATGTCGTATTCAATAGCGTAACTGCCAAGTGTTGCTGATTGTATTTCCCAAGTTCCGTCACCAAGATATTTAACAATCTGATCCTTTTTTTTATTGTTTTTGACCGTTAGGTTTTTGACAAATTTGATTTCACCTTCCGGATTTTTCTCCGATGGATGGCAAAACATGAAAAAGCGGTTTTTGGCTTCGGCTAAGTCTAAAGTCGTTTTGATATGAACTATGTTCTGGTCTTTTTGGGTGAAATCCAGATCATAATTGACCGGGTTGTTTTGCCCAAAGGAATTAAAAATGAAGAGAATTCCTGCTAATAGGGAAAATAGATTTTTCATGAAAAACTGATTTTTTTCCGCTGCGCTCCAAACAATTCGGCTCCGCCTCGGGTGATTGATGATTGATGCCTCTTTTTCTGAAAATGCAAAAGAGGTATTCACTAGACGACAAAATTTGAGAATGGTTACAAAATATCTCTTTTTTGTTTGGAATAATACAAAAATTAGGCTTTTAATTTTTTAGAAATACGTAAATTGCACGCACAAATTTATTACCGTAAAAATGGAACAGGTACAACCCTATCAACCAAAAAATAAAGTTAGAATTGTTACAGCAGCTTCGCTTTTTGACGGACACGATGCTGCAATCAATATCATGCGCCGTATCATTCAGGCTACAGGCGTAGAAGTAATTCACCTTGGACATGACAGAAGTGTGGAAGAGGTAGTGAATACTGCAATTCAGGAAGATGCAAATGCAATAGCAATGACTTCGTATCAGGGAGGTCACAACGAATATTTCAAATACATGTATGATTTGCTGAATGAAAAAGGTGCCGGTCATATCAAAATCTTCGGTGGTGGAGGCGGAGTAATCCTTCCTTCTGAGATTTCAGAATTACATGAATATGGTATTGAAAGAATTTATTCCCCGGATGACGGCCGTGAATTGGGATTGCAGGGAATGATCAATGATTTGGTACAACGCGCCGATTTTCCTGTAGGGGATAAATTAAACGGTGAGGCAAATCATTTGGAAGATAAAAACCCAACGGCCATTGCACGTGTGATTTCTTCTGCAGAAAATTTCCCTGAGGTGGCTAAACCTGCTTTGGATAAAATATATAAAATCAATCAGGACAGTAAAACGCCTGTGTTGGGAATCACCGGAACGGGTGGTGCCGGAAAATCATCTTTAGTGGATGAGTTGGTGCGCCGTTTCTTAATTGACTTCCCGGAAAAAACCATTGGTTTGATTTCTGTTGATCCTTCAAAACGTAAAACGGGAGGAGCTTTATTGGGTGACCGTATCCGTATGAATGCGATCAATAACCCGAGAGTTTACATGCGTTCATTGGCAACGCGTCAATCAAATTTGGCTTTATCGAAATATGTTCAGGAAGCTATTGAAGTATTAAAAGCAGCTAAATACGATTTGATTGTTTTGGAAACTTCGGGTATCGGACAATCAGATACAGAGATCTTGGAGCATTCGGATGTTTCGTTGTATGTGATGACACCTGAATTCGGAGCGGCTACGCAGTTGGAAAAAATCGACATGTTGGATTTCGCTGATTTGGTGGCTTTGAATAAATTCGACAAACGTGGTGCTTTGGATGCTATCCGTGATGTGAAAAAGCAATACCAGCGTAACCATAATTTATGGGACGTTGATCCGGATAAAATGCCGGTTTTCGGAACCATTGCTTCGCAGTTCAATGATCCGGGAATGAATACACTTTACAAATCCATCATGGATAAAATTGTAGAGAAAACGGGAATCGATTTGCATTCGAATTTCCAGATTACACGTGAAATGAGTGAGAAAATCTTCGTGATTCCGCCGCACAGAACACGTTATCTGTCTGAAATTGCTGAAAACAACCGTAAATATGATGAAACGGCACTTTCTCAGGTTGATGTAGCGCAAAAATTATACGGAATTTTCAAAACCATTGAAACGGTTTCAGGAAGAGTGCCAAAATTAGATAAATCAGGAATTCTTGAAGAATCGTTAAATCATTCGCCTGATAAAAAAGAGTTCTTGTCATTGCTGATGAAAGAATTCGACCGTGTGAAAATGAATTTGGATCCCTACAACTGGGAAATCATTTTGACATGGGATGAAAAAGTAAATAAATATAAAAACCCTGTATATAGCTTCATGGTGCGTGACAAGGAAATCAAAATCCAGACACACACCGAATCATTGTCACATTCACAAATCCCGAAAGTAGCTTTGCCAAAATACCAGGCTTGGGGTGATATCTTAAAATGGAACCTACAGGAAAACGTACCGGGTGAATTCCCGTTCGCTTCAGGATTATATCCGTTCAAGCGTGAAGGAGAAGATCCAACGCGTATGTTCGCAGGTGAAGGTGGTCCGGAAAGAACCAACCGCCGTTTCCACTATGTATCGTTGGGTATGCCGGCAAAACGTTTATCAACTGCATTCGACTCAGTGACTTTATATGGTAACGATCCTGATCACAGACCAGATATTTATGGAAAAATCGGTAACGCAGGAGTTTCCATCTGTTGTTTGGATGATGCAAAAAAATTATACTCCGGTTTCGATTTGAGTCATCCGGCGACTTCAGTTTCAATGACGATCAACGGACCGGCACCTATGTTATTAGGTTTCTTCATGAATGCGGCTATCGACCAAAACTGTGAGAAATACATCAAAGAAAACGGTCTGGAAGCTGAAGTTGAAGCTAAAATAAAAGCAATCTATAAAGCTAAAGGAACGGAAAGACCTCGTTATAACGGTGATTTACCGCAAGGGAATGATGGTTTAGGTTTGATGCTTCTAGGAGTAACCGGAGATCAGGTTTTACCAGCCGATGTTTATGCTGATATTAAAGTGAAAACGTTAGCTCAGGTTCGTGGAACGGTTCAGGCCGATATCCTAAAGGAAGACCAGGCACAAAACACTTGTATTTTCTCTACGGAGTTCGCGCTTCGTTTAATGGGTGACGTTCAGGAATATTTCATCCAGAAGAATGTGCGTAACTTCTATTCGGTTTCGATATCAGGTTACCACATTGCAGAAGCAGGAGCAAACCCGATCACGCAGTTAGCATTTACATTGGCAAATGGTTTCACGTATGTGGAGTACTATTTAAGCCGTGGAATGAGCATCAATGACTTCGGTCCTAACTTATCGTTCTTCTTCTCGAACGGTATCGATCCGGAATATGCAGTAATCGGACGTGTGGCACGTAAAATTTGGGCTAAAGCCCTGAAAAATAAATACGGAGCCAATGAAAGAGCGCAGATGTTGAAATACCATATCCAGACTTCAGGACGTTCATTGCACGCACAAGAAATTGACTTTAATGATATCCGTACAACCTTACAGGCGTTGTATGCGATTTATGATAACTGTAACTCGTTGCATACCAATGCGTACGACGAAGCAATTACAACTCCAACGGAAGAATCGGTACGTCGTGCCATGGCAATTCAGTTGATCATCAACAAAGAATTAGGGTTGGCGAAAAACGAAAACCCAATTCAAGGTTCTTTCATTATTGAAGAATTGACTGATTTGGTGGAAGAAGCGGTATTGACTGAATTCGACCGTATCACTGAAAGAGGAGGAGTCCTTGGCGCTATGGAAACCATGTACCAGCGTTCTAAAATCCAGGAAGAATCATTGTATTATGAAACATTAAAACATACTGGTGAATTCCCAATTATCGGAGTAAATACGTTCTTGAGTTCAAAAGGTTCGCCAACAGTAGTTCCTGCTGAGGTTATCCGTGCAACGGAAGAAGAAAAGCAATTCCAGATTGCTACGCTTGAAAGCTTACACACAGCACAGGCTGATAAAGTGAAAGAGCAATTGGCAATCATTCAGGAAGCAGCGATTCAAAACCTGAATATTTTCGAGAAATTGATGGATGCGGCCAAGTATTGTTCATTAGGCCAGATAACCGCTGCGTTGTTTGAAGTGGGTGGACAGTATAGAAGAAATATGTAAGCAGGATGCATCTGAAACAAGGCGAAGCTGAAGTTGAAGATTGCATGTCGCTTATGCTGAGCTTGTCGAAGCATCTCAGAGAGCCGGAATCTTTAAAAAAAATTTTGTGCGAATCGCTTACACTGAGCCTGTCGAAGTGTTCTTAATATGGCATTGAAATTATATAAAAACCTTCCGCTTCAGGAAGGTTTTTCGTTTGTTAAAAAGAATTAGATTTGAGAAAAAACTATATGTATAAATACATCCTCTTTTTTATGTGTTCTTTATCGTTTGGTCAAACGCCATTCAGTAAAGAAAATCCAAACAATACTTTAGCACTGAAAGCGTGTGGTTATATAAATTTGCTGGATGGAGGTTTCGGTTCTATTGTTGGGGTTGAGAAAGGTTTTATGAGAAATAACTCAATAGGGGTTAAGTTAATTTATAATCATTTTTTACCCCGTAGGGAAGATGAAGAAGAAGGGCTAATAGATTATACTGATGACAGAGATCTTTCTTTAATTGCAGAATATAAGCATTATCTCAATTTAAATGAATTCAGGGAAAGAACGGGTGTGTCTCCTTATATATCTGCAAATTATAAAAAAGGTAGAAGAACTATCGATCATGACCGTAATTATGATCATGATTACTATCACAGGGAAACTGACTACGAATATTTTGGACCTGCAGTTGGTGCAGTTTTAGCTTTTACAAGCGTTGGAAGATGGGCTATTGATACCCAGATTAGCTATTTGTCAGGGATAAAAAAGAGAACTACCGATTATGTTGTCCCGTTTCCGCATAATTCAAAGGAATCATTCAGAACAAATTATTTTAGATTTGAAATTATGCTGACTTATAATATAAATTGGATGTAATGTTTGTTTGAAATATTTTCTTTGCTTACACCTGATAATTAAAAAAGCCCCACATCTGTGAGGCTTTTCTTTTATAAATTAATCTTCTTTCCTTTCGGATATTTAATCTGATAAGATAATTTCTTTTTTACAACACCTTTTGAAGGAATGTTTGTTTTCCAGAACAGTATTCCGGTTTCTTCTTTGTAATCGGCATTGTCAACATTCGCTTTTTCAACTTTTATTTCTTTGTTTTGGCTTACCGGAACGCGGTCGTAAATTTTTACATCGGTATCAATAGCCTTGTTGTTGCGCAATGTAATTTCATAGTTTCTATCCACAATTCTCGTGGTGCCTAACAATGACTTGTCTTTTAAATTGTTGATTTGTTTTCTTTCAACTACGAGATTGTTGTCAATTCCCATCGAAATGACCAGCTCTTCGTCCGTTTGGTACGGATTGATGAAAGTTGTCCCGGCATAGCTTCCTTCTGTGTAAATACTGGCGTCTCCCGGCAACAAATCATATTTTGTCCATTCTTTTATTTTGGCGGTAAGGAAAACATTTTCGCTTAGGATAGGAGCGGAATAGTATTCGAATTCGGCTGGAATATTAAAGTTGTCGATTTCAATAACAGAAGGTGTCTGGTCAGACGGAATCGAATAATTCTTCTTAATCCGGAATAATACCGAGTTAATGGCTACTTCTTTTTCATCACCTGTTGCGGTTACAACTTCTTCCGGTTTGTTTTCTTCTTCATTGTCGTCAGAATCTGCTTTTTTTCTTTTGAGTCCAACTGCTGTTACAACAACTTCTTGTAATTGCATTGCGCTTTCATTTAAAACTACATTCATGGTGCTGCTGTAAATGGGTAGGATTTGATCTTCCATTCCTAAAAAAGAATAGACGAGTTCTTTCCCTTTTTCAACGTTTAATTTGTACGTTCCGTCAAACCCGGTTTGTACACCAATTGTTGTTCCTTTGACCACAACATTGACTCCCGGTAGTGGCCCTGACTTATCACTAACTATTCCCGAAACTGTTTTGACCAGAGGATTATAAATGAATTTCTGGTTTCTTGAAGCAGACGATTCGCGATTTGCGTAATAATTCATGAAATTCAGGTAATGGCTGTCAAGTGTTGGCTTCTCATTGTTAACGGTCGGGTTTGCAGTCGAAAGTATCAGCTTAACGTCGTTCCAGTTTTCGCCTGTGGTTTGGTATACCTGTGCTTTGTAGGCGAATTGTAAAGCGTCTTTGGTGTTTTTTGCTTTGATTTCATATGAAGGATTCCACCCGGCATTGCTCACATTGTATTTGATGCTGAGATTAAGCAGGACAGCTTCGTTCGGATTGTTGAATTTTAAAATAATCTCACCTTTCTGCTCTTTTTCTTCACTGCTCATTTTGTTCATCTCCAGATGCATGGCCGACAAATCTTTTTTCAAATCGTCAATCTTTTTGGAAATGTCAAAAATCTCCATTTTGATAACCGGAACTCTTTCTCTGTAATGTTTGCTGTGAATCAGTATTTTTTCAAGCGTAACCGATTGCTGTGAACTGCTCAGTGTTTTATTTTGGGACAAAATGGTTTCTTCTTCCTGTAATCCTTTGATCTTGCTTTCCAAAAATGCAATTTCCCTTACTTTGGAGTCTGTTTCACTTTGCAGGGTATTGATTTTTTCAGAAGTACTTCTTTTAGGGTAAAAAAGGGTTTCATATCCGAAAGAAAGAATCGATACATCCCTAAGTCCGCTGATTTGAATGGTATTTTGGTTAATATAAGGAGATAAATCGGTTATACGGACAATTGAATTTCCTTTGGGAATGGTAACGGATGATTCCGCTGAAATTTGTGCTCCGGAGGTGTAAACCGTTACTTCTTTGGTAGTTGCCTTAATTTTTATCTCATTAGCAAATAAGGATAGTGTGCAAAAGAATAATACTAAAAAGTGTTTCATATATTGTAGGAATAAATTCGCTGTTTAAGAGGGTTAAGATATTATGATTTTTCCCATAAAACAATAGATTTGCTTAAAATTAAGTTTCCTATGAATGAATCCCATCCCAACTGGTTTTACGATTTCAAACCCATGAAGTTTTTAATGCTGGGTAGTTTTCCGCCGCATCAGAGCCGTCATGCTTTCCCTTTTTATTATCCGAATAAACAGAACCGGTTTTGGAAAGTAATGGCTGATATTTCCGGAATCAGTCTGGTTGCTGATTTTTCGGACACTGATAAAGTAATTGAAGAACGGAAATCGATTATGAGGAAGCTTCAAATGGGAATCCATGATGTGGCGCAGAAAATAATCAGAAAAGGGAATAGTTCACTGGATTCGGATATTGAAATCATAAAATATCAGGATATTGTTTCGATCGTGAAAAATCATTCTGAACTGGAAAAAATTATACTGTTGGGTTTTTCAGCCAAGAGCAGCGCGGCTCAATCCTTTCTGAAGTATGTCAAAGATGAAAAAATTGAAGCTGTATTTCCGGAAGGATTTAATGCTAAGGCTCCTGCCGCATTCTATATTTTTATAGACAACAGAAAAATAGAATGTTTGATTCTTAATTCAACGTCTTCGACCAGTTCTGTTCAGGTGCCGAAGTTAGTGGAGCAGTTCCGTGAATTTATTTTTGATACACTATAATACTATGACTAGTCCTAAAATAACGATACAGGATTAATAATAGTAAAAATACATTTTTAGACAGAAGTAGCTTTATAGTTACTTCTGTTTTTTATTTCATAAGTTTTCATTTTAATGCTACTCTGTAAATGC